>NZ_JAJKBJ010000017.1 GCF_023618015.1 Legionella maioricensis | reverse complement strand
TACGTCATCTCGAGCATTAGCGAGAGATCTCCTGAGAATGCATGCCAGCATGCTTTCGCATGTAAGATGTAGCCTGGGTGAAGGCGCAGCCGCAACCCGGGATAGAAACTGATTAGAGCCTTGATCCCGGATTACGCTGCACCCCATTCATGCTACAATTTTTCCTTAAATTGACTGGGTTACAAACAACAAAAAGATGATGCTTAAAATATCAGGATTGGCTGAAAATTGATTTTTTATCATGTAGCTAAAATATAGCTTGCTGTCTTACTTTTTAACTTTGCATGGGAATGTATCTTAAAAAAATCCCGGTATTAAATACCGGGATAATGGGAAGATTTTGTCAGGCTTTTTGTAATGAGTCCATTACCGCGCCTAAAAAGCGAGTGGCTTCGCCACCGGTCACTGCTCTATGATCAAAACTTAGTGATAAGGGCAGCATCTTATGGACTTCAACTTTACCTTCTGGAGTTGCTATCGGGGCTTGATAGAGCCTGCCTACTGCTAAAATAGAAACCATTGGTGGAACTATGATAGGGCTTGCAAATCGACCCGCAAATTTCCCGAAGTTCGACAGGGTAATGGTTGCTCCTTTTAATTTGTCTGCGGTAACTGCCCGATTGCTTACTGATTGTTTTAACTCATTAATAAGCTGGCGCAGTTCGCTATCTGAGTGCTGGGCTGCATTATGGATTACTGGTACAAACAGGCCCTCATCATTATCCATTGCCAATCCAAGATGAACCTCATCAAAACATTGACGAGCACTGTGTTTGGTATCGAACCATGCATTTAAAGCCGGTTCAAGCTTTGTAGCATGAACAATTGCTTTAATTAAGCGAACCGTAATATCAGTTCCAGGTTTCCAGCTATTAATATCTGCTTCATCAAAAATACTGACAGGAACTACTTCTGCATGAGAATGAACCATGCTATTTAGCATTGCACGTCTAACTCCACGCAAAGGCTCATAACCAACAGGGGGTTGTGCGCTCTTATCTGCATAAGCTTGAACATCTTGACGAGTGATAACGCCATGTTCACCAGAGCCTTTAAGTGCGTGCAAATCAACGCCCAATTTTTTAGCTAACATTTTTACTGCGGGCGTTGCTTTAATACGTTGCCTGTCTGTGTGTTGTACGCCAAAAGTAAAATTATCCTCTGTGATCTCGGTACTTTCTTCAAGATTGCCAACAACGGTGCCTTTATCAGCTGGTTTTCCGCTAGTGGCTACGAAAGCAACTAATGGCTCACCAGTTTTAATTACATCACCTGGCTTACCAAATAACTTGGCTATAGTTCCACCTTGAGGGCAAGGAACGTCTACTACTGCTTTTGCAGTTTCCATAGACACAAGAGGCTGATCTGTCTTAACAGTATCGCCTTCTTTTACAAACCATTCATGAATTTCAGCATCAGGTAATCCTTCACCTAAGTCAGGTAAATTAAAAATATTCATCATCACTCCATTATGCTCATAACACTGTTTTTAATACGGGAAACACTAGGTATGTATTGTTTTTCTAGCTGAAAATAGGGCATTACCGTATCGTAACCAGTAACACGTTGAACTGGCGCCATTAAGTCAGTCATCGAGTTTTCCATAATGAGAGCCGAGATTTCAGCGCCAACACCACAAGTCTTTGCTCCTTCATGGATAATGACACAGCGTCCTGTTTTTTCAACAGAGGCTAGAATCGTTTCAATATCTAAAGGTTTAATTGTGGCTACATCAATTATTTCACAAGAGATACCTTCATCACCTAGCTGTTTAGCTGCCTGCAATGTTTCATGCATGCTGGCACCCCAACTAATAAGGGTTACATCATCTCCTTGTTGCAGGGTAAAGCATTTGCCTAAAGGTAAAGCTTGTCCATCATCCGCTACAGGTTGTTTTACAAGACGATAAATTCGCTTAGGTTCAAGGAAAATGACCGGATCAGGATTCCGCATTGCTGCCAAGAGCAGGCCATAAGCTCTCTTGGGCGAAGAGGGGATGACTACTTGTAATCCTGGAATATGAGCAAACAAGGCTTCGGTGCTCTCGGAGTGATGTTCTGGTGCTCTGATGCCACCGCCAAAGGGTGCACGAAAAACCAGAGGACAGTGAAGTCTTCCTCGAGTTCTATTACGCATTCGCGCTGCGTGACATATAATTTGGTTCATTGCGGGGTAAATAAATCCCATAAACTGGAATTCGGCAACCGGTTTTAACCCTTGAAGTGACATACCAATTGCTAATCCAGCAATCATTGATTCTGCTAAAGGCGTATCGAAGACTCTTTTTTCACCAAAGCGCTCTTGTAATCCAACAGTAGCTCGAAAGACGCCTCCATTTTTGCCCACGTCTTCACCAAAGACCACAACATTTTCATCTTGGTTTAACTCATAAGCCAAGGCCTGAGTTACTGCTTCAATCAAAGTAATATCAGGCATGTTCCTCTTCCTCCATGGCTATTGCACGTTGTTCCACCAGATACTCTGGTAATTCAGCATAGTGATAATCAAAAATACTACTGACCGGTTGTGGTTTTCTACTCAAATATTCTTCAACTGCCTGTTCTACTTTTTGAGCGCAGTCTATAACCAGTTGCTCTTCTTCTTGAGCGGTCCAAATTTTATTTTCAGTGAGAAAATATTTGAATCGGGCTATGGGTTCTTTAGGGCGCGCCATTTCAACTTCTTCTGAGGGTTGGTAGCGAGTTGCGTCATCTGCTGTAGTATGATCACATAGACGGTAGGTTATTGCTTCAATTAAAGTCGGTCCTTCTCCACGACGGGCTTTATCAATAGCATCACCTATAGCTTGCCTTGAAGCTAAAATATCATTGCCATCAACTTGCATGCCTTTAAATCCCGCAGCTATGGCTTTTTGAGCAATGGTTTGTGTTCCTGTTTGTTTGTCTCGGGGTACGGAAATAGCCCATTGGTTGTTATTAACAACGAAGACTACAGGCAAGTTCCAGGTACCAGCCACATTCATAGCCTCATAAAAATCACCCTCGGAGGTTCCTCCTTCCCCAATACAGACTACGGCAACACGTGCTTCATTTCTGTACTGAAAGGCAAAGGCGACCCCTGTTGCGTGCAAACACTGAGAAGCAATGGGAACGCAAATGGGTAAATCCTGAGAGTCACAGGCAAATTGACTGCCCCGTTCGTCACCACCCCAGTAAGCCAGGATTTCAGACATTTTAACACCACGCTGTAATTGGGCAGCATAATCGCGATAATAAGGGACAAAGACATCTTCCGGGCGCATCGCATGGCCTATTGCCGTGGAAATGGCTTCCTGACCATTGATCGGCGCATAGGTTCCCATTTTACCCGTTCTTTGCAAAGCAATCGCCTTTTTATCAAAGGTACGGGTAAGTACCATTACTTTGTACAGTTCCTTTAATGCTGAATGATTTTTGGCAATAGCTGGCAATGTGCCAACCAATTTACCTTCCTCATTCAAAAATTGTGAGAATGCAACATCAAACTGAGCAACTGTTGTCATTACCTGGCTCCTTGTCAACAACACGTTGGCATAGGATACTCACAAATTAATTTAAAAACCAGTCTAGACAGGCTGAAATTATAGAGTCATCTCAGTAGTTTTAGGAGCGTCTGTCGTTTGGTTTTGGTGTTTTAACTGTTCCAACTGTTGATGAATGAAACTGGTGACAAATTTCACTATATCGGCCTCCAAGTGAGAGGCATGTTTACTTTTAGTTATAGTGAGCTTTGTTTTCAATTTTGAAAACTCTGCCTCTAAATTCATCTCCCATTCGCGAGTTACATAGACATCCGTATCACTGCTAGTCATTGTATGTGATATCCACTTTGCTTCCTCTGAACGAGAAAACCCTTTAGTACAACCGCATATTTCAGTTACTAATTGTTGCACAATATTTTCTACATGGGCATTTATTTCAGACTCTTTAAACTCTGACTGAATGTCTTCGTGCAAGGCCTTTTTAAACCAATCATGAACCAGAGATTTAAGTGAATATATTTTTTCAGGAGCAGAAATTAAATCAGAAGGAATTTTATGTGCAGAATTCAGTTTTTTCACTGCGACAGCCATAGTGCTGCGTTCCATGTCCACTTGCAATGCTTTCAGCTTGGTAGTGAGTAAACTAAAATCTAAGTTTCCATTATGAAGCAGTGCATCAAAAGTAAGTTGACTATTGTCATGTTGCATGAGGCCAGTACAAATAATTAATTGCTCCAGATCATTTAATAGAAGAGCAAGTTTTTCTTTATGTTTTTGAATATGATCTTTAAAAACAGGCAACCATATTTTTAATTTGCGTAACTCATCTGCTTCCTCAGCACTAGTTGGTATTTTAACGGGCGGCACAGTATCTTCTATAAAAAATAAAAAAGCAGCCAGCATACGTCGTGCATAAATAACCCTGATTTTGTAATTATCCTCAATCGGTATAGGTTCTTTATCTTCAGCTTGTGCTTTTTCAAAGGCAGTATCTATAGAGTTGTACTTTGTATTTTCCATAATAGCAATAATTGCTTGTCTGAAATAATCGACGGCCTTAGAAGGAACTTCTTCCGGTCTAACAGCAGATAGGGATGAAGCGAAGATGTCTTCATACAAGTGCCTTACTAATTTAATTTGTATCTGACGCAGATAATAGAAATCTATATTTTTTATTACCTGGATTGCAAGGTTAGCTGAGGTCTGTGAATGAATTTTTAAAGCGGTAAGCTTGGCCAGATTTGCATCATTATTGTTCCTTAAAATGACTTCATAACACAATGTGCTACCTTCAGACCCTGAAAGCAAAGAGTCAAAAGATAATAGCTTTGCAGAAAAATTAGAATTGGGGGCAGGAGTAAAAAATGCAGGAGAAAGCAATACTCCTCGCAATGTTGGCTTTGAAGGCTCTACATAAGCGCATATTTCCTTTTCCAAAAGCGAACAATCAACAAGAATGGCCACACCATCTGAAATTTTTATTCCGTTTATTTTCTTCAGAGATTCATTAACGACTTCAGGATCAACTTTAGTACTATTACCTACTACTTGATAAATGCATTTCGCTATATTTTCTGTCGGTGAATACTCCCATAACAAAGGGTGAGACTGTTCTTGATGATCTTGATAGGTGAACGTTTGAAAATAAATAAGCATGATGTGTACAACTATAGGTTTTAAGAGGGCGATATCGTATAATTAATCTACACTATAGTAAACAAAAATTAACCAACTATGAGTCATTAAGTGGTTTTATTGAATAATAAAGAGTCGGTATTACTGGCTTACCATCCTTTTTTACAAGAGTCATACCAAAAGTTATCGCATTTGCCAGGTTTTGTACTCCTTGAAAGCAGAGACTGCATGCGCGGACGCTATGATATTTTAAGTGCTTATCCTCATGAGCGAATCGTTATCACTGAAAATACTCCCAATAAATCTTCAGTATTCGAACATTTGAAAAAAAAATTATCTTTGCAACCGTCTGAAAATGATCTGCCATTTCAAGGCGGAGCCATTGGCTATATTTCTTATGATTTAGGAGCTCGATTACTAGGTATAAATTCAAGTGCGCAGCTAACTCTTCAGGATATGCCATTATTAGATCTTGGCTTATATGACTGGGCAATTATTGTGGATCACTATTTAAAAAAAGTAGTCCTGTTTGCTGCTAATAACCATTTATCTACTTCTGATATTACGCGAGAGGTCATTGAGCTTTGGCATGCACCGCCCACTGGCAACAATCGATTTGCAGTTAAGACTGGTTTTATACCGCTTATATCAAAAGATGCTTATCGCGAGTCATTCCTGGCCATACATCAATCATTAAAAGAGGGGAGAAGTTATCAGGTTAATTTGACGCAACCTTTTCATGCTGAGTATGAAGGGGATGCTTGGGAAATGTATAAGAAAATATGCTCTAAAAACCCAGTGCCTTTTTCCGCATTTTTGAAAACCAAAGAGGCGGATATTCTTAGTTTTTCTCCCGAACGATTTTTATTATATGACCAGGGTGAATTATTAACATCTCCTATAAAGGGAACTATTGGTCGCTCAAACAATCCGGTTGAAGATGAACAATTAAAAAATCAACTGACTTTATGCGACAAAAATCGTGCAGAAAACGTGATGATAGTTGATTTGTTAAGGAATGACTTAGGTAAAATTTCGGTTCCCGGAACGGTCCAGGTTTCTAATCTGTGCGGCATCCAAAGTTATAATTCCCTACATCATCTGGTGAGTGATATTAAGGCACAATGTCTTGATGCACTTCATCCATTTGACGCATTTATTTCTTGTTTTCCAGGTGGATCTATTACAGGAGCGCCCAAATTAGAATCAATGAAAATCATTAACGAACAAGAGCGTTATGGTAGAGGTATCTATTGTGGAAGTATTGGCTATTTTTCTCAACATGGCCGTTTTGATACTAATATTGCGATACGCACTGTCACAGCAAAAGATAATATTTTACATTTAGCCGCTGGAGGGGGAATAGTTATTGACTCTAATTGCGAAGATGAATATCGTGAATGCTATACTAAAATAGCAGCGATTATTAATGGACTTAAATAAACTATTGGATGGTGAGCCACTTCAATCCGCCGTAATGGTACTGCATGAGTTAGCTACAGACTCTTTAATTCTGACGAAACGCAGTAATGAATTACGCCATCATCCTGGCGAAATTTGTTTTCCCGGAGGCAAGCAAGAGACGGGAGATGAAAGTTTATACGCTACAGCACTAAGAGAACTCTATGAGGAGCTAGGTATAACAGCTGCTCGAATTATGCCAATTAGAAAATTACAAATTGAACGAACTTTGTTAGGAACAACTATTCATCCGTGGTTGGCTAGCATTGACTCAATTAGACCTTATCATCAGAATCCTCAGGAAGTGGCCACATTAATTTTTATACCGATGTCTTTAGTTATCAATCCGCAAAACTATAGAGAAATAGTTGTGGAAAGAGACGGCTTACGATTTAAAAGTTGTGAGTTTATTCCCAATGATGAACTGGTCTGGGGCGCTACGGCACGAATAATGAAGCAATTAACTGTTTAAATTTTACAAACCTATGATTATGTACCATGCTTGTATGAGACAAAATTTCTTTTTTCCAGGATCGGATTTATGAAATTATTGGCAATTTTTATCTATATAATCTGTTCCTCTATATCTTATTCCCAAACCTTGGTCATTGGCTCTTCAAAATATAATCCTCCTTTTGAATCATGGGTTAATAAAGAAAATCTACATTATGCATATGGATATGATATAGATTTTATGCGTGAAATTTGTCGAAGATTAGATTATGCATGTGAATTTAAAGCCTATGGCTTTGATGAGCTATTTACGGTTTTAAAAGAGCATAAAGTTGATTTAGTGATTTCCTCTATTATTGTAACTGACTCCAGAAAAATGCACTTTGCTTTTAGTCTTCCTTATTTAGAAAGTAATGCCCAATACATAGCTAGTGCAAATTCACCTATTGCGAAAATGATGGATATTCATGACAAAAAAGTAGGCGCAAGACTGGGAACGCCTTATGGCCAGTTAGCTAAAATTGTTACGAGGGATAATACCATTGTTTTTTATGACTCTATTGAGGATATGTTTCTTGCCTTAAAGGAAAATAAGGTAGATGTGTGTATTATGGATTATGAGACAGCAAAAAACTGGGCTGCTCTCAATGCAGGAATATATAAATTAGTCGGGAAAAAGCTACCCATAGGAGAGGGGTATGCAATCATGCTTAATTTAGGCCAACAAAATTTGAAAGAAAAAATTAACCGCACCATTCTGGAAATGGAAGAGGATGGGACGTTTCTGAGGATTTATTCCCAATATTTTTAATAAGAAGCGTAAGATGGACTAATTAATGAGTAGGTTGGTTCTGAGCTCCGCGAAGTCTAACAGCTGGGCATATAGAGATAATACCATGATTCTAATTTCATTGTTGGGCTTCGCGGAGCTCAGCCCAACCTACTTTTTATCTTAACGGAGTTATGCAGTAGCTACCGTATTTTCATTGGGCTCATTTTTGGTTGTTGCTTCTGTTTCTTTCAGGGAGCGCCTCAGGATTTTACCGACATTAGTTTTAGGCAACTCATCAAAAAATTCTACAATCTTGGGAACCTTATAAGCAGTTAAATGTTCTCTGCAATGAGCAATAACTTGCTCCACGGTGAGCTCAGGATCTTTTTTGACAATACAGGCTTTAACACGTTCACCAGACTCTTCATCCATAACACCAACAACACCGACTTCTAAAACACCGGGATGCATTCCTATGACTTGCTCTACTTCATTGGGATAAACATTAAATCCTGATACAACAATCATGTCTTTTTTTCTGTCAACTAAATAAATAAAGCCTTCCTCATCCATTCTGGCAATATCTCCAGTCTTTAAAAAACCATCCTTAGTAAATACTAATGCAGTTTCATCGGGACGATTCCAATATCCGGCCATGACTTGCGGACCCTTAATACATAATTCACCACTAGTACCAATGGGCATTTCATTCCCATTATCATCACGGATAGACGCGTCAGTTGATGAAAGGGGTAAACCAATACTGCCATTATATCCTTCAAGATACATGGGATTTATAGTAGCAGCTGGACTTGTTTCCGTTAGTCCATAGGCCTCTAATACGCGTGTTTTAGTCATTTCAGTCCATCGTAGTGAAACGCTTTTTTGCAGAGCCATACCGCCAGAAAGAGCTAGTTTTAATTTACTGAAGTCAATGTCCTTAAATTTAGGGTGATTTAACAACGCATTATATAAGGTATTTACCCCCGTAATTGCAGTAAATCCACTATTTTTAATTTCATCAATAAAATGCCCCATATCACGTGGATTAGTTATCAGTATGTTTTTTGCTCCAATCTTTAAAAAGGTGAGGCAGTTCGCAGTAAGTGAAAAAATATGATAAAGAGGAAGTGCTGTTACAATAATATCCTGGTCGCTTATGCCAAGCGGTGATATCCACGTATAAGCCTGTAACACGTTTGCTATTAAATTGCCGTGGGTTAACATGGCTCCTTTTGCTACCCCGGTTGTACCCCCAGTATATTGCAAAAAGGCAATGTCATTGTGATTTAGTTCTACGTGATGCAAGGGCGATTGCTTTCCTTCCAGCAGAGCATACCTAAAGGTGACTGCATGCGGGATAGTATAAGAAGGTACGAGTTTTTTTATGTATTTAACTACAAAGTTAACCGCTATTCGTTTTAGCGTGGGAAATAAGTCACCAATTTCAGTAATAATTACGTGCTTTATGGTTCTCAGAGAGGGTAATGCTTTTTCTAAGGTTTTGGCAAAATTGGCAAGGACAATAATCACTTCAGCACCAGAGTCGTTCATTTGATGCACGACTTCATCACTGGTATACAATGGATTGGTATTAACAACAGTATATCCGGCACGTAAGATAGCAAATAACGCAACTGGGTATTGCAACAGATTAGGCATCATGATCGCTACCCGGGCGCCTTTTTCCAAACCTAGCTGTTGCAAGTAGGCAGCAAAATCCCTGCTTAAATGATTTAATTCAGCATAGGTAATCTCAGTTCCCAAATTTGAGTAAGCAACTCTTTTTGCATAATGGCTACATGACTCTTGAAATAAGGAGACCAAGGATAAGTATTGGTTGGGGTCGATTTCATGTGGCACGTTATTTTGATATTGTTCAAACCATCGCTTATCCACTTTGTAATCCTTCTGTTATTGTTTCCCACATGCTAGTATAAACAAAAATATCAGTTATGGATATCATCCAAATGAGTGAAAATATAACAAAAACTCAAGCATTTAAGTTAAAAGGCCGACTTTATACTTTTACTGTTTTACAAATATTAAATACTGATAAAGATATTTTTTCTCAGCAATTTGCGGAAACAGTAGTTAAAGCACCTAAATTATTTGAAAGAACGCCAGTGGTTTTTGATTTATCATTTGTAAACCACCTGGAGTTTGATCTGCAGGGCTTATGTCAAATTGCTCGTGAGCATGGGATGATACCTGTTGCGGTTCAAGGAGGAAATACCTTACAGAATACTTTGGCTCAATGTCAGGGGTTAGCTGTATTAAATGCCTCCACATCGCAAGATAAACCCATAATTGAGCAAGGAATAGAAAATAGTTCAATTACTGAAGCAGCAAAAACAAAATTGCTAACGACACCTGTTCGTTCTGGCCAACAGGTAGTGGCAAAAGGATCGGATCTAATAGTAACTGCTTCGGTGAGTCACGGTGCTGAGTTATTGGCTGATGGGAATATTCATGTCTATGGCGCTTTAAGAGGGCGGGCGCTCGCCGGAATATCAGGTGATGTGGAAGCGCGAATTTATTGCCATTCCCTTGAAGCAGAATTGGTATCCATTGCCGGGTTTTATCGCTTAAGCGATGCCATTGAACCGGTAAATGGCCCATGCCAGATTTACTTATCAAATGAGCATATTGTTATTGAGTCTTTATGATTGATGTGGTTTTTATTTCAGATCTGCATTTGCATCCTGAAGATAAGGATATTAAATCTCGTTTTGATGCTTTCATTATTTGGGCCAAGAGCTCAGTAAAAAATATTTATATCCTTGGTGATTTTTTTCATGCCTGGGCTGGTGATGACTCTATAGATGAATGGAGTATGGGGATTGCAAAACAACTTCATTCTTTAACGGCTGCAGGTATCTCTTTATTTTATATGCACGGCAATCGTGATTTTTTGTTAGGCGATGTTTTTGCACATCATGCCGGATGGAAGATTTTAGCCGAACCAGCATTCATTACTTTGGGAAAAGAAAAAGTCATGTTGGCGCATGGCGATCGTTATTGTACTAAAGATAAGGGGCATCAACGATTCAGATTGTTAACCAGAAACAAATTATTTTCTCTTTTGTTTTTGAGTTTACCATTAAAATATCGTGAACGTTTGGTTGGGAAAGTTCGAGTAATTAGCCAAAGCAATCACACTAAAACTGTTGAAGAGATGGATGTAGTAGAAGAGGCAATTATCAAACACCTCTCCCAATACAAAATAACCACGTTAATTCATGGACATACGCATAAGCCGGGCCTAATCCTTTATAGCAATTATTCTCCTGAATTTAGGCGATACGTACTAAGCGATTGGGATGACAATCCACAACTATTGTGTTATGATAATACAAAGGGGATTTATTTCGCCCAGCACAGATTTGAGGAGTTGAGTAATGGCTAAAGATACTGAAATGCAGGAAGAGCTGAAACGGATTCGTGAACAAGAAGAAGCTAATAAAACTGCGGCGTATAGAACGAAAGTAATGAATGATAGACTGGCCAATCGTGCAGCCGAGATGGACGAAGCGAGGGCAAAGCAATTTCGTCCAGGCAAAAAAGGCGAGAAAGTTCCTATTTGGGATGATGCCATGCATCAAGCAGAACAAGCCATTAATAAAGAGACCACGACTGTAAATGATTGGCGAAATGCAATGCTGAGCCTGATACAAATGTTTTCGACTTTAGTTAAAGCAATGGATGCCTCATTAAGTGTTAGTGTTAGACAGCCACTAAAAGGGGTGCTTGTTGACCAATTTCTTCTTGGTGTGGTTTATGATAAAGGACTTAAAGGAGCTGTAAACGGAGTAAGACACCTGGTTTGTGGTGATAAACCAATCGATTTACCTTCTTTGGCCCATAATGTAACGTTTACAGATGATAATAAACTGAACATTGACAAATTGGTTCGCTCTGATAATGCTGGTGAAATGGGAAAACTTGATCAGTTGTTTGAGAAGGGTGTCTACAAATGGCTTGAGGATGAGGGTTATACTCCGGATCCGGCCGATAAGACGAAACTTCTTGATGCCCATGGAAGACAATTAACTAAAGATGACTTTGATGATATGAAAGACCGATTTACTGAGTTTTTAAGTGAATCATCTGATTTAACTTTTACTGCTCGTCCATAAGACGTGTTTCCATCTTTAACCCATCGCCATTGAGATTTTCAGCGAAGCATCGTCCTGGATTGCTTCGCCTAGGCTCGCAATGACGAGGCAGACCTCATACTCCGTGAACATTCAATGGTGCTAACTTAAGCGGGCCAGGATGTAGCCTGGGTGAAGGCGCAGCCGTAACCCGGGTTCGAAGCCTGATTCTAGTCTTGAGCCTTGATTACGCCTCGTTCCATCCAGGCTACAATTGTCCACTTTACGTGATTTCTTCCTTGTTCAAAATGGCATTTTTATCATTCAGCAGTATGGGATCCGGTATTCCGCTATGAAAACGAAAGACGGTGTCTGTAGCTCCAACAAAACTATTTTCTATAGATAAAAAAAGAGCTAATCGTTGCTTAATGTCACCACCATACAATTTAGCTAGGCTCAAATAATCTTCAAAATGCCTGGCTTCTGATTTAATTAAGGTACTATAGAATTTTGCTAAAGCCTCATCTTCTATGTACGGTATTATGGCATTAAAACGCTCACAGGAACGGGCTTCTATAATGGCACCTATAATTAATTGATCACATAATCGTTCAAGGCCATCTCTTTTGGTTACTTGTTTATGAAGCGTTGTGGCATATTCTGAGGGTTGCAATGGACCATAAGAGATTCCTTTTTGAATCATAATGTTAATTACTTTTTCAAAATGAAGTAACTCTTCTCGTGCTAAGGGCGACATAACCTCTACTAATTCTTTTCGTTCTGGATATTTACTAATAAAATTAATCGCAGTTGCTGCTGCTTTTCGCTCGCAGTGAGCATGATCCAATAATAGTAGTGGGAGATGAGTTGCTGCATAATTTAACCAGGGCTCCGGGGTTTTTATTTGCAGAAAATCATGTAACATCTGTAAATCTACATCTAATCGTTTTACCATCAGAAAAATACACTATACTTTCAAATAAATTGTCTTATATCACAGACTTTGAAAAAATTAAATTGGATGAACAATGGAAGACAAGCAAATAGACGATGAATTAAACCAGTGGTTTTCAACATACGGTGTGATTACAGCTGAGCGTATATTAGGTACGTATCAAATTATTATACCCCAGTCAGAGCTTTTGGTGGCGATCAAAAGCCCTTTTAGTTTCTATCATCAGATATTACAAGTACCTTTAAGAAATGTGCTTAATGGAATTGTGCTTCAACAAGCCAATGATTACCATGTTTATGCCCAGAAACTCTTTATTGACTATTTATTATCTGGTGAAACCTCTAAAGGAGAAGAGGCCCAGGGTGCCCTGACTCGAGAGTCCCTGGAAAATGAACGAACCCAATTAGTCACTTTAGGTGATGAGTTTCATCATAAACAATTAGCACACGATGCATTAATAGCTAGCAGTCAATCTGTCCTAAGAAAAATAGCTAAAGAGTGGGGCGTTGCCCTGGAATCAGGACTGAAGCAAGCCAATAACACCTTAGCGAAGACCAATATTGAGGTCAAAAAAAGTTTAATTAGACGAGGGGTGACACATGCTTTAATTCATTGCGATCTGATTAGTTCTCAATCTTTAGACAATAAATATCTTTTTATAGAAAAAATGAATGAAATAATAAAGGCTGAGCTGACGCAGGAATTGAAAGAGCGACTGCTTAATAATTTTTCAGAACTGCTCAACATTACAATGAGCTTTAACAGTAAAGTCAGTGAGTTTTTTGAACGTGCAGTAGAAATGAGTGAACAAGCCCGCTCTTACCGCACACAGTTTTTTGACACGATTATTCGCATTACTGAGTTATTCAAGCTCTTGCCCGAATATAAGATTGACCCGGTTCAAGATGCAATTAATAGGGAACCATTATATTTTGATAAGACGATTGGCGAAGCCTAGATTTATATTGTTATAGTCATCATCATGAATTTATATTAGCCAGATACCTATTTTTTAATGTATAATGACGCCCTTTATACTAACCCCTCCTTGGAGCACATGATGGCAAAAGAATTAACTCTGTCTATTATTAAACCTGATGCTGTAGCTAAATCTGTTATTGGCCAAATCTACAGTCGTTTTGAAAATGCCGGCTTAACTATAGTTGCCGCAAAAATGGCTCAATTATCAAAAGAGCAGGCAGAAAGTTTTTATGAAATTCACAAAGAGCGTCCTTTTTTCAAAGATTTAGTTACTTTTATGATTTCTGGCCCAGTAATGATTCAGGTATTACAAGGTGAAAATGCCGTTACCAAGAATAGAGACATTATGGGTGCAACTAATCCTAAAGAGGCCGCAGCTGGAACAATACGTGCTGATTTCGCTGATAGTATTGACGCAAATGCGGTACATGGTTCTGATAGTTTAGAAAATGCTGCTCGTGAAATTGCCTTTTTCTTTGAGCCTCATGAAGTTTGCGCTAGATAAGATTGTTTGGAGTGAGCATGGCGGATCAAAAAGTTAATCTGTTGAATTATAATTATCAACAGCTACGCGAATTACTGACGTTGTGGGGGGAAAAACCCTTTAGAGCACAGCAGTTAATTCAATGGATTCACCAGGCTGGTTTGACCGAATTCACTCAAATGACAAATTTAGGGAAAGCTTTAAGAGAAAAGCTTTCCCGCTTATCCTTTATAGGATTACCTGAAATCATAACTTGTCAAAAATCAGCGGATGGTACCCATAAATGGTTATTAAAGCTGGAGTGTGGCAATTGCATAGAAACTGTATTTATCCCTGAGGCCAACCGCGGTACGCTTTGTGTTTCATCTCAAGTAGGTTGTGCTCTCAATTGTTCTTTTTGTTCTACTGCAAAACAAGGCTTTAACCGTAATTTATCCACTGCAGAAATTATTGGTCAAGTTTGGCTGGCGGTCAGAGAGCTATCACTTAGCCAAGGCGCACATGACAAACGAGTAACAAATGTTGTGATGATGGGCATGGGGGAGCCTTTGCTTAATTTTGACAATGTAGTCTCTGCGATGAACATTATGATGGACGATTTTGGCTATGGACTATCAAAGCGCCGAGTGACTTTAAGCACATCAGGGGTACTTCCTGATTTAGAGCGTTTAAGAACGGTCAGTCCTGTAGCTTTAGCCGTGTCGCTTCATGCTCCTAATGATGAGTTACGCAACGAATTAGTACCAATAAATAAAAAATATCCGCTAAAACAACTAATGGCACTTTGTAAAACATATTTTAAAGATGAGCCTCGCAGAAAAGTAACCTTTGAGTATGTCATGTTAAAAGGAGTTAATGATCAACCAGAGCATGCGACTCAGTTGATAAAACTACTTCGGGATGTCCCTGCAAAAGTAAATTTAATTCCGTTTAATCCTTTTCCGATGACGCAATATCAACGCTCATCGCAAGCCGCTATTGACGCTTTTAGAGATCGATTAATTAGCAATGGCATTAACACTATTACACGCAAAACGCGAGGGGATGATATTGATGCGGCCTGTGGGCAATTAGCAGGGGAAGTTAAAGACAGAACAAGCCGCTCTCAAAGATGGCAAAAGCTTCATTTTATCCCTAAAACCAATCAAACAGATAATATTACGATTCCCGTTGATTAATTAGTTTAGAAATGCGATGACAAATCATTTTTAATTTCTCAGTTAGCGGTTATAATGCAAAATCATTTCTAATCTCAAGTGGTAATTGTGCTAAAAGCTTTACGGTTCTTGATAATAATGGCTTGCCTGTTTTTGCTGGCTTGTCATCATACCAAAACGAATCCAGTAGAAAACAGTAAAAAACCTGATCTGAGCAAGGCAGCATCGTTTAACGTGCAATTAGGTTTAGGTTATTTAAAACAAGGTGATAGACCAAGGGCAAAAAAGAAGTTTCTTACTGCCTTGGAGCAAGAGCCAAACTCACCGGATGTTAATGCTTCAATCGCATATTATTTTGAGCAAACCAATGAGTTAGAGCAGGCCAAAAAATACTATTTAAAAGCTATTTCCTTATCTTCCAATGGTGGGGCTCAACTTAATAACTATGGAACTTTTTTGTGCCGTCAAGGACAGTACAAAAAAGCTGAAACATATTTTTTAAAAGCTGTTAAAGACGAGCAGTATGTCCATACTGCTGGAGCATATGAAAATGCAGGCCTTTGTGCTCAGGCTATTCCAGATCTCGACAAAGCCAAGTTATACTTTACGAGTGCGTTAAATCAAGATCCATCTCGGCGGGTATCTCTTTATGAACTGGTTAAGATAGAAAGTAAAGAGGGGCATGACAGCGAAGCTCTGGAAATGATGCAAAAACATCCTGATTTGGTTTTAAATGACATGATTTTTTTATCTTTAGCTAAGGATATTGCTAACAAAGCAGGGAAGTATGAAATAGCAGCAGAATATGAAAATAACTTAAAAAAAATGGATCCGCATACTGATAATAGTGGAGTAAATAATGAATACAACGCCGTCAATGGATGAAATAAATAATCCTGAGATTAATAATCCAGGAGTACAGCTTTCAAGTATACGTCAACAAAAAGGTTATTCTATCGAATATGTAGCGAGTAAACTGCACTTAAGAACACGTATTATTGAGTTAATTGAAACTGGTGAGTTTAATTTATTACCGGAGCCTGTTTTTGTGAAAGGGTATTTGCGCGCCTATTCTAAACTATTAGGTGTTTCTCCTGATCCTTTTCTTGCTGTATTTGATACCCAATACGTATTTGAAAAAAAACCAGAGCGTGCTCTATGGCAAAGCAAGCGAGAGTCGCATAAAGCTGAACACGTCATTCGTTGGTTTACTATAGTATTTGCTGTGGGAGTTATGGTCGCAGTGGGTGTTTGGTGGCAAAAAAATAGAGACAATCAACCTGTTTATTCAGCTAAAAAGACTGTAAGCGATTTATCTCTGAATCAAACGACTAATGAGCTAAAATTAACCGATTTATCCAAGATGAAATCTTTGTTGGCTCCTAGCGCTCAGATGTCACCATTGGAGAAAAAAGGTGTCTGAACGAATTCAAGCAATCCGAGGAATGAATGATGTATTGCCAGATAGAACGTCTATGTGGCGGTATATTGAGCAAAATTTTGTTGATTGTCTTTCACGATATGGTTATCAGGAAATACGTTTTCCCATTATTGAAAGTACGCAATTATTCAAACGAACTATCGGTGAGGTCACTGATATAGTAGAAAAGGAAATGTATACGTTCAATGATCTCAATGGGGATAGCTTAACTCTCAGACCCGAAGGGACTGCCGGATGTGTTCGAGCCTGTCTGGAAAATGGCTTGTTACACAATCAACAGCAAAAACTATGGTATATGGGACCAATGTTTCGCCATGAGCGACCCCAAAAAGGGAGATATCGCCAATTTACTCAGTTTGGCGTTGAAGCTTTTGGAATGGCTGATTCAACTATAGAACTGGAATTGATATCAATCTGTCGCAGATTATGGACACAGCTGGGTTTTGCTAATGACGTTGAGTTACAGATTAATACTTTAGGCGAATTATCTGAAAGACAGCGCTATAAAAAGGTATTAGTAGAGTATTTGCGTGATCACTATGATGAGCTGGATGAGGACAGTAAGAAACGATTGGAGAGAAATCCCTTGCGTATTCTTGATAGCAAGAATCCTGATTTACAGCAACTGATAGCCAAAGCTCCCAAATTAATTGATGTTTTAGACGAAAAAAGTCGCGCGCACTTCCAATCATTTTGTGATGGTCTGAACGCATTAGAAATACCTTATACCATTAATCCATTTTTAGTTAGAGGTCTTGATTATTATGGGCATACTGTTTTTGAATGGGTTACTGATAAATTAGGTAGTCAGGCCACTGTGTGTGCGGGGGGCCGGTATGACGTATTGGTTGAGCAACTTGGGGGAACCTCTACACCTGCGGCCGGTTTTGCTTTGGGTATAGAAAGAATTCTTCTCTTGATGGAAACATTAAATTTATCAGAAAAAAGTACTAGTAAAGAGTCCTTATTTATTATCGCTACAAATGCCCAAGCGGTGTTAAAGGGATTAGTTATCGCGGAAACAATTCGCAATACCTACCCAACCATGGAAATAATAACCAATACAGCTGGGGGTAGTTTTAAAAGCCAGTTTAAAAAAGCGGATAAAAGTGGAGCCAGACTGGCTTTGATTTTAGGCGAAGATGAAATTGCGAATCAACGAGTTAGTATTAAAGATCTGCGCAAAGAAGCAGAGCAAATAACTGTTGAACAGAGTAATATCAATCAATTTTTACACGATTATTTAGGATAATTGCGGGAGCGGATTATGTCAGTGTATATGACGGAAGATGAACAATTAGAAGTAATGAAAAAATGGTGGAAACGTTACGGGAACATTGTAACTGTTTTTTTGTCACTGATCCTCCTTTGTATCGCTGGATATAGGTATATGAACTGGCATCATGACAAATTAACGCAGCAGGCATCCGTTACTTATGAAAATATGATGATTGCCTTGTCAAATCAGAATATAAAATCCGTAAGATCCTATGCTAATGAATTAATTAAAGATTATGATCATTCTGTATATGCAGATGTAGCTCACATGACGCTTGCAAAAATTTATGTTTCTAAAAATAAGCTCGATCAGGCTAAAGATGAATTATCGATTGTAGCCAATAAGAGTAATATGGCCGCCTTAAAACAAATAGCAAAGATTCGTATTGCACGCATATTGGCGGCAAAGAAATCCTATGCAAATGCATTAAGTGAATTGAGTACGATCGAAGATGAAACCTACTTGCCCGTCATCAATGAATTAAAAGGTGATATTTATGGAGCAACGGGGCAATACCAGGAAGCAATCGCAGCTTATCGCTTAGCCATAGATGAGGTAAAAACGAATGGGATGGGTAATTTATTTTTAGAAATGAAAACCAATGAATTAGCCGTGAAAACTCAATCCATGATTTCTGATGATAAAAAAGTGCAATCTACTTAATTTTTATTGATAATAATAAGGTTTTAGTTTTATGAAAATTCGATTATTAGTTTTATTGATATGTTCTCTGGCTCAGGGATGTTCCCAAGTTGATGATTACATGCTGGGCAAGGATAACACTCCTAAGCCAAAAGATTTAAAACAAATTGAGCCCCAAATTAAAGTATCACAGAATTGGAGTTCACCTGTTGGAAAAGCACATAAAACCAAGGAATACTTAAAACTTAAGCCAGTAATTCGTGGCGATATCATTTATACAGCTGATGTTAGCGGCTTAATCCAGGCAGTTAATAAAAGTGATGGTAAAATCAAATGGTCTACCCAGTTGAAGCATGGCATTGTCAGTGGGCCAAGTATATCAGAAGGATTTATCGCAGTTGGAACTAATGCATCTACTGTGGCCTTGTTAAACCAGGCAGATGGTAGAGAGTTGTGGCAGAATAAAGTTTCAGGTGAGGTCTTATCGCCGCCGGCATTAGCTCATCAAAAAGTAATTGCAAAAACTATCGATGGTAAAGTATTTGCCTTTGATGCAGTAAATGGGAAACAATTATGGACAGCCGAGCATGGCTCCCCGAGTCTGGTGCTAAAAGCGAGCTCTTCTCCAATTATTGTGGATAATTTAGTTCTTATTGGCTTTTCTGACGGCCAATTAGATGCTCTGGAGCTGCAAACTGGCCGTGTAGTCTGGCAGCGTAGTATTGCTTATGCTACAGGAGCAAGTGATGTGGAACGTTTGGTAGATATCGATTCTGATCCTATAGTAAAAGATAAAGTGGCCTACTTAGCCAGTTATCAGGGATACATCGGTGCTTTATCGCTTACTGATGGTCAATTTATCTGGCGCAAGCCGGGCTCTGTGTATAAGAATATGGTGTTAAGCGCTAATACTCTATATTTGACGGATAGCAATGATGTTATTTGGTCTTTAGATAGACGTACAGGCCATGTTAACTGGAAACAAACCGCATTAAAAGCAAGAGGTCTTACAGAACCTGTTCTCATCGGCCATGATCTGGTTGTTGGGGATAAAACAGGGTACTTACATTTTATCGGATCGCAAACGGGAGAGTTATTGGCACGTTCGCAATTATCTGGTGGAGTAACTATATCTCCAAATGTAGTTGGAAAAAAACTGTATGTATTAACCGACAATGGAATGCTCAATCAATTATCTGTGAGTTAATTAATGATCCCTGTTATTGCCCTTGTTGGGCGCCCAAATGTCGGAAAATCGACACTATTCAATAGACTAACTAAAACACAGGATGCTCTTGTTGCTGATTTTCCTGGATTGACCCGTGACAGGCAGTATGGACAAGCTCTATACAACGACAGGCCTTTTATTGTAGTTGATACTGGTGGTATTGGAGTTGAGGATATTGCTGTTGATAATTTAATGTCAAAACAGTCAGCAATTGCTCTAAATGAGGCCGATGTTGTTCTCTTTATCGTTGATGGACGATCCGGATTAACGGGTATAGATGAAAATATTGCTGCTAATTTAAGAAAGCTTAATAAAAAAATTCACTTGGTTGTAAATAAAACTGAGGGATTGGATGATGATATAGCCTGCTCTGACTTTCAATCTTTAGGCATAGTGGATGTACACTCCATTTCAGCATCACATGGTAGCGGTATTAGTGGTTTACTTGAAGAGGTTTTAACTCCTTTTAATTCTGAAGTTGAAGAGCTAACGAATGATCATGCAATTAAAATAGCTTTTGCAGGTCGTCCCAACGTTGGCAAGTCAACACTGATTAATCGTATTTTGGGTGAAGAACGAGTTGTTGTTTATGATATGCCAGGGACAACCCGTGACAGTATTTCGATTCCCTTTGAAAGAGATAACCAACATTATATCCTTATAGATACAGCCGGAGTGCGGAGAAGATCCAGGGTCGACGAGAAAATTGAAAAATTCTCTGTAATAAAAACATTACAAGCTATAAAAGAATCTAATGTTTGTCTGCAACTTCTTGATGCTAATGAAGGGATCACTGATCAAGATATGAATTTACTTGGTTTCATTATCGAATCTGGTAAAGCTTTGGTTATTGCAATTAATAAGTGGGATGGTTTGGATGAAGAACATAAAGAAAGGGTAAAGGATGAACTCTCTAGGCGATTACATTTTGCTAATTTTGCCAAAATAAGATTTATATCGGCCTTGCACGGCAGTGGTGTGGGCGGATTATTTAAAGATATAAACGAGGCCTATGCTTCAGCCACCCAGTCTTTTTCTACGCCAAGATTAACCAGGTTATTGCAAGATATTAGCACAAAACATACTCCTCCTTGTGTTAATGGTCGTCGAATTAAGTTAAGGTACGCTCATATTGGTGGGCATAATCCACCAGTAATTGTAATTCATGGCAACCAATTAAACGAACTACCGGAAAGTTATAAGCGTTACTTAAATAATGAGTTTATTAAGCATTTAGAATTAGTAGGTACTCCTTTAAAAATCGAATTTAAGGGGGGGGACAATCCTTTTGCAGAGAAAAAAAATAAACTATCTCAAAGACAAGTAAATAAAAAAAGAAGATTAATGAAGCGAGTTAAAAGTAAAAAATAGTGAGCCTATCGCGTTGTTGCGAGCTTGGCGAAGCAATCAAGAGCGATGCTTTGTTGAAAATCCGCTCTAGATTCCTTCACTTTGTTCGTAATGGCGACTGTTTCTTATCTGGCTCTCAAGAAATTGACTCACATTTTGATCCCGGTTGCAAGCAACCAGGCTACATGTACTTAGGTTGGATACCTATCTTATTAAAGTCGTTAATAAGTTACACTCTTAATGTTAATACGTCACAAGGCGCATGATTTACTGCAGCATTTGCTGTACTTCCTAGAAAAGAGTGTAGCCCTGTGGATGCATGGCTACCAATAATTATAAGCTCACAACGTAACTCTTTAACTTTATTAAAGATGTGCTCTTTAACGGAGCCAATTTCTACAAATTGTTGTTTAACTGGTATATTAAGTGTTTCGCCAATAAGCGATAAAACGGTTTGTGCATCATCTTTAGCCGGATTTGCTAACTCTGTGAAGCCAAGTCCTTGAGCCAGCTGAATGCTTGCAGGTAACTCAATAACATGTAAAAGAAAGAGGGTTGCATGAAATTGCTTTGCAATTGCGGCTGCTTTTTTAGTGAGATGACTGTGTTCACTGAGTAAGTCTGTAGCAAATAAAATATTAGAATACATAAAGACCTCTTCTTAAATAGAATCATTAAGTTATAGTGTAGTAGATCCTTTGATTAGAGTAACTGAATATTTGGATTTATTTCTAAAAGAGGAAGAAGAACAAAGTCTCTTGACTGCATATAAGGATGCGGAATCGTAAGTTTCTTAGTGTTTACCCTTCGATTACCATATAAGATAATATCAATATCAAGAGTTCTTGGTCCCCACCGTTTCTTTCTTATTCGCCCCTGTTTGTGTTCTATTTTTTTACAATGCTTTAATAGCAATAAAGGGGGCAAAAGAGTTGTAATCTCTACTATTGCATTACAAAAATCTTGCTGCACCTGGAGTCCCCAAGCCTGATTCCAATATAAACTTGAGGTTTTAATCACAGAAGTAGACGGAATATTGCTAATGGACTCTATGGCTTGCCTGATTTGACGTTCAGGAAATTTTTGATTAGATCCCAAGCCTAGATAGCATACATTCATTTTACAACTTTGGGTTTTCGTCTACGTCTGGGTTTTGCAGGAGCAGCCGGGGTAATTAGAGCAATCATATTAGCTTGTTCCGTTTCATCGACCTCTTGAAATGTTGTCCACCACTGGGCAAGCTCCATGGATTCGTCTCCAGACAGAGCTCTCAAGGCCATAAAATCAAAAGCAGCTCTAAAACGAGGATGTTGAAGCAAGTTGTATGCTCTGCCTCCAAGTCTTTTGCTAAAACGGTATTGCAATAACCAGATCTCTCTTACAACTTGAGTATAACGCTTGGGAATGGAAATAATCTTATTTTGCTCTGCAATAACTAAAGACATGGCCTTTTCTATAGCGGGCAATGGATCTAATCCAGAGCTTTGTAATTTTTTAGATAGTTCTATCATAGGAAACCATAGCAGTACTGCAAATAAAAACGCAGGGGTAACTGGTTTACCATCACGAATTCGCGTATCTGTATTTTCTAGCGCAATACCAATTAAGGCATTAACAGGATATTCGCTCTCCAATAAAGAGGTGGTCTGGGGACACAAGTGATGAAACAATCCATATTGGATCAAAAGTCTTTGAACTGTTTCTGCCTCACCACATTGATATAATTTTGTTATTTCATCAAATAAGCGTGAGTTAGAGACGTGGGTGATCAGGGAACTGATTTGAGGGAAGGGCGCCTCAGTCTCAGGAGCAAGTTTAAAATGTAATTTAGCGCTAAATCTTACCGCCCGTAACATACGTACTGGATCTTCTTTATAACGGGTAACCGGATCTCCTATCATTCGAATTAGCTTTTTCTGGACGTCTTTAACGCCGCCAGTAAAGTCAATTATGGAGGAGTCACCAATATTGTAGTAAAGAGAATTAACAGTAAAATCCCGGCGCCATGCATCTTCATCAAGAGAACCATAAACGTTATCCCGGACTAGCATGCCGCGTTCATTGGTTTGTTGGCTCGAATCCACGGCATCATGTCCACGAAAAGTGGCTACTTCGATAATTTCTCTGTGAAATAAAATGTGAACCAGTTTGAATCGACGACCAATGATTCTGCCATTGCGAAATAAATTTTTAATTTCATTTGGCGTAGCATTAGTTGCAACATCAAAATCTTTAGGTGCTTTATGAAGCAATAAGTCACGAACACTCCCTCCGACAAGATAGGCTTGAAAGCCACCACTTATTAAGCGATTAAGCACTTTAATGGCATTGTTGCTAATGTCCGCTTTAGATATGGAATGTTTATTTCTAGGGATTATATAAGCTGAATCAACAGGAAGTTTAGGTCCTCTATTTTTTTTTAACAGCTTTTTGATAAATTTGATGATTGTCGTTTCTCACTTGATAAATTAGACAGAAATAATTATAACGAAGCAAACGAATAAAGTGAATCATTTACCTTTACAAATATTTTAGAGAGAATGAATATTTACGCCTTATCTTAGGATGATACATGGATTTTATTGATATTGGTTTGAGTTTAGTTGCTTTAATTATTCTTGAAATTGTTTTAGGGATAGATAATTTGGTTATCTTATCCATTTTGACTGAAAAACTTCCCAAAGAAAAAAGAAAAAAAGCGCGCAGATGGGGGCTTACTTTTGCCTGGGTAACTCGACTAATATTATTGGGCTCAGCCGTGTATATGGTCAAATTAGTGAAGCCCCTTATGACTATTGGCAGTTTTTCCTTCTCGGCTCGGGATATATTTTTACTTCTTGGTGGTGCCTTCTTAATTTGGAAGGCAACAGATGAAATCCATCAGGATGTGATGGATGAACCCCCTGCAACCCCCGTATCCACGAAACTGCGTTCTGCTGCTACTTTTAGAAGTGTTGTCCTTCAAGTAGCCTTACTGGATGTTATATTTTCTTTAGATAGCGTGTTGACTGCAGTGGGTTTAACCACCCAATTTTGGGTAATGGCCTTAGCGATTACTTGTGCGATCCTTATTATGATTTATGCCAGTGAGCCGGTAAGTGCGTTTATAAGCAAACATCCAACTATAAAAATGCTGGCGCTTAGTTATTTAATTTTAATCGGTACGGTGTTAGTTGCAGACGGTTTCTCGTTTCATGTCCCCAGAGGATATTTATATTTTGCCATGGGATTTTCTTTAGGGGTTGAGTCTTTAAATTTAATCAAGAAGGCACGAAAAGAACGTCAAAATAACTTGAGGAAGTAGCTATGTTGTTTGTTAAATCATTTCATATTATTGCACTTGTAGCATGGTTTGCTGGTTTGTTTTATTTGCCTCGATTATTTGTATATCATGCGGACACCAAGGATACCATTAGTGTTGAACGATTTAAGGTGATGGAAAGACGACTCTATTATGGAATTACCTGGCCTGCAGCTGTAGCCACCACTTTATTCGGGATATGGTTAATCTGCTATAATCCTGCTTATTATTTAAAAGCGCCCTGGATGCATGCCAAATTGAGCCTGGTGCTTTTAGTATGGGTTTACCATTTATCTTGCGGTCATTACCTTAAATTATTTTCTTCAGATAAAAACGTCAAATCCACTCGGTTCTTTCGTTTCTTTAATGAAATGCCCACTTTATTGCTTGTGGGCATCGTATTATTAGTTGTTGTTAAGCCGTTTTGATTCTAATCCATTTCAACCATATCAAAATCTTCCTTACCAGCACCACAATCAGGACAAAACCAGTTTTCAGGTACATCAGCCCAGAGTGTACCTGGTTCAATTCCATCTTCCGGCCATCCTTCTGCTTCATCATAAATAAAGCCGCAAATAACACAAATGAACTTTTTATATTCTTGCATAACTAGAACTCGTTTCCCAAAAAGGGGTAATTTATCTACTGGAAGACATTATGTAAAGTTAAAACTCAATTATAGTCATTTATTTTTGCTAAATAAAACAAAGGCGGTTACCATTGTCGGTTAAAAATAGTCTTAAATAAGCTGATAAGAAGGTATTTCTTTCTCATTCTGACGATTATGGGAAATATCCGGAGATCCCAGGAATCTTGAAAATGTTAGCTGATTATTACTGAATTATTGCGTATTAACTAGGAATGGATTTTTTATGACTCGATCTGCAGATTTATTTCATCATGCCCTAACAGTAATACCCGGAGGCGTTAATTCACCTGTACGTGCTTTTAAAGGTGTAGGTGGATCTCCTATTTTTTTTAAACAAGGTAAGGGTGCCTATCTTACTGATGTGGATAATAATGTATACATTGATTATGTTGGTTCCTGGGGACCCTTAATTCTTGGACATTGTTATCCTGCTGTTATAGATGCTGTGGATAAAGTTCTTCATAGCGGTATGAGTTTTGGGGCCCCAACGGAACTTGAAGTTCAGCTTGCTCAAAAAATTATTTCCTTGGTTCCATCTATTGAAAAAGTGCGCATGGTAAATTCGGGTACAGAAGCAACCATGACAGCAATTAGATTGGCACGTGGCTTTACCAAGAGAAATAAATTTATTAAATTTAACGGATGCTATCACGGCCATAGCGATAGCTTATTGGTAAAAGCCGGTTCCGGTCTTCTAACCTTAGGGATTCCATCTACTCCAGGCATACCAAACAGCATTACTGAACATACTTTAACCGCGGATTTTAATGACCTGGATCAAGTGGCTCAACTTTTTGAAAAATATCCTGATGATATAGCTACAATTATTGTAGAGCCAGTAGCAGGAAATATGGGGTTTATACTACCTAAGCCTGGGTTTTTAAAAGGTTTACGGCAATTATGTGATCAATACGGTGCTTTATTAATTTTTGATGAAGTGATGACAGGATTTAGAGTGGGGCTTAGTGGGGCACAAGGTATTTTTGAGATTACTCCCGATCTGACTACTCTAGGTAAAGTAATTGGCGGCGGAATGCCAGTGGGGGCTTTGGGAGGAAAAGCTGAGATAATGTCGTTCTTAGCTCCCGAAGGTCCTGTATATCAAGCCGGAACTCTATCGGGAAATCCATTAGCTATGGCAGCAGGTTTAGCAACTTTACAGGAAATTGAGAAAGACGAGTTTTTTGCTGACTTAAGTAAAACTACTCACTCTTTAACTCAGGCTTTAGCTGCTGTTGCCGAAACCTTGAATATTCCACTTTTTACGGCATCCATGGGGGGTATGTTTGGCTTTTGCTTTACTGATAAGCAATCGGTTAGCAACTATGCGGAAATCGCCTCTTCAGATGAAATTTTGTTTAAAAAATTCTATCACGGAATGTTAGAGCAGGGCGTTTATTTTGCTCCATCTATGTATGAAGCAGGATTTGTATCCAGTGCTCATGGTGAGGTTGAAATCAAGAAAACTGAAGAAGCTGCAGAGAAAGTACTGACTCAATTAAAGCAAGACAGACCTTGATATAAAGCTGAGTGAGCTATATGGTCCACCGTAGCTCACATGAGTTAAGCATTTGTTTCCTGGATGAAGACGTAGTCGTAATCTGGGATTTCAGTGCATCGGAACAATGCATTTACCGGATTACGCCACGCTCATCCAGGCTATGTTTGACACTTTATGTTACCCTAAACTTAATTTAATTGTGGTGGGCAGGCTTTATCAAAGCTATTGATAGACCTTAAAAATTTAAAAATAAAATACTAGACAGCAATTTTTCCCCATGTCATATTCAAAAAGAACGACGCTAGCAAAGGAAGGCATAATATGTCGAGATTGAGTAGCAAAAAAGAGTTTTGGTATTCAATGCCGGAAGGAACTGCGGCCCTTTTTTTCATACAAGTCTTTTCTACCTTAAGTTTTAGCGTTCTCTATTCGACATTGGTTTTGTACATGAAAGGTAAATTGGGTTTGCCTGTTAGTACCGCGAACAGCATTATGGGAGTATTCATTGCCTTTAATTTTGCCCTGCATTTACTGGGTGGCTTTTGGGGCGGACGGTTATTATCCAATCGCTCCTTATTTTGTACGGGAATGATTGCCCAGGTTACAGGTTGTGTTCTACTGTCGGCTGGCGATCTCACTTTTTTGTATTATGGTTTAGCTGCATTTTTAACAGGATCCGGTTTAAATGTAACCTGCTTGAACTGCATGCTCACTCAACGATTTGCTCCCGACGATACCCGTCGCGAGATGGCATTTTTATGGAACTATGCAGGAATGAATATTGGTTTCTTCATAGGGTTTACGCTGAGCGGGATGTTTCAATTAACCCAAAACTATCAGCGACTTTTTCTTCTCAGTAGTTTAGGTAATTTAATTGCGTTGATTATTTGTCTTTATTGTTGGCATCAATTGTCTGATCGAGATACCGCATATTCCAGAAAAGAAAAATCGCTACAAAAAAAAGCCACTTTTTGGGGAGTAGGAGCAATTTTGATACTCCCTTTTTTACTAAGCCAACTCTTGCAATACGCGGACTGGGCCAATAAATTAATCATTGTAACTGCCCTGGTGATGCTATTACTTATTTTGTTTATTGCGCGTCAGCAACCTACTAAAGAAGCAAAGGATAAAATCAATGCTTTTGCTGTTCTCATGATTTTTGGAACAGTTTTCTGGATGTTATATCAAATTGGTCCCATGGGACTCACTGTTTTTATTGATCATAATGTGAGACGAGAATATGCCGATTGGATTATTCCCCCGCAATGGTTCCAGAATATCAATACCCTATCTATAGTGGTTGGAGGACCATTGCTAGGATTCTTGTTTAATAAAATGAGGCGAAAAGGGATTCAAATTAATATTCCTTCCCAGTTTGCTATGGCCTTGCTTTTTATTGGTCTTGCTTTTGTTATACTACCTATAGGTATAGCCTATGCTAATTCAGAGGGCTTGGTTAATCCAGGCTGGATAGTCATTAGTTATATTTTACAGAGTATCGGAGAGCTTTTAATATCTCCAATCGGTTATGCTATGATTGGTTTTTTGGCACCGGCATCAATGCAGGGCATTATGATGGGGATGTGGATGCTCAATACGGGTGTTGGCGCTACATTATCAAGTTATAGTTCTAATTTAATGATAACAGGCTCTGAAAATAGCTCTGCCATACTAACTAATGCGGGTTATAGCCAGGTATTTCTAATGTTGGGCTTATTTGCGATTGGCTCCTCATTTATTCTTTTTATTTTGGTTTCTAAATTGAGAACATTGATGCGGGAAAAAAAACTGGACACTACTAGAGAATCCGATTTAACCGCTACGAAACGAGTAGTTTTATGTGAGTAGTCCTTTTATACCTATTAAAACGGCTGATCTTGAGTGGCGAGATGGTTTGCCGTTTTCCATTTTATATGATGATATTTATTTCTCTGCTGAAAGTGGAGTTAAGCAAAGTCGTCATGTATTTATTGACGGCAACGATTTAATTAATCGTTGGTTAAACCTGCCTAATGATGTCCCCATTGTTTTCAATATTGCAGAAACAGGTTTCGGTATTGGCTTAAATTTCCTTCTCACCTGGCAGCTGTGGGAGCGATACGCACCACCATCAGCTCGGTTACATTTTATTTCCTGTGAAAAAAACCCATTAACGATTGCCGACTTGAAAAGGTGCTTAAATCTATGGCCAGAACTTGCTGAGCAAGCCAATCAATTGATAGACAATTATCCTGTCTTGACACCCGGATATCACCATTTATCGTTTAGCAATAGCCGCGTGATCTTAACGTTGATGCTTGGGGAGGCATTCGAGAGTTATGAACAATTACTAATTTGCGGTGAATCAATATTAGAGTCTGATTTACGAACTACCTTTATTGATGCTTGGTATTTAGACGGTTTTTCCCCGAAGAAAAATGAAAGTATTTGGTCCGATTCATTACTAAAAGTTATTGCTATGCTTTCAAGAGAAGGGACTACCTTAGCCACCTATACGGCGGCGGCCTCGGTTAAATCTATAGTGAATGAAGTGGGATTTAGAGTAGAAAAAAAGAAAGGGTTTGGCCAAAAGCGCCATATGATTAGCGGTTATTTTAAAAAAAATGCTCCACTTAGATTAAAGACGCGGCATACTCCTTGGCATGTAGGTGCTTCTGCGAGACAACAAAAAAAAACAGCACTTATAATAGGAGCAGGTCTGGCTGGATCTTATACCGCTTATTCACTTGCTAAGCGGGGTTGGCAGGTGACCATTATTGATGAGTTAGACGCAGCAGGACAGGGTGGTTCAGCAAACCAACAGGCTATATTATTTCCTAAAGTGTCTGCATATAAATCCCCTTTAACTCAATTTATGTTATCTGCCTTTTTATATGCCAATCAAGTTTATACGCAAATATTAAATCAGCTAAAATTAGGCGAATTAAAGGGCTCTTTATTACTTGCTCATAATGACAAGGAAAAAAAAGCACAGCGTAGTTTAGAGGATTGGCTTCTTCACTATCCCGAATTGGGAGAGTTAGTCAATGAACAACGTGCTTCCGAGTTAGCTGGAATATCTTTAGATAAAACAGGGTTATTTATTCCTTTGTCTGGATGGATTAATTCTCCTGCTTTATGCCAGGAGTTAGTCAAGAGCGATAGAATCAATTTATTAACCAACTATAGTGTGAGTTCATTGGTTTTTGATAATCATCAATGGGTGATTCATGATATTGAGGCGCCTGTGTTAATTTTAGCTAATGGTCCTCGAGTTAATTCGTTCAAAGAGACATCACATTTACCCGTAAAAACCATTCGCGGGCAAATGACGGCAATTCAATCCACAGCCAGTAGTAATCAATTAATAATCCCTCTTTGTGCCGAGGGCCATGTTCTTCCTGAACTAAATGGAGCTCATCACTTTGGAGCAACTTATGAGCCTGGAATGACAACTGCGCCGATATACGCTACTGATGATGAAAAAAATATGATGCGTCTAAATCAAATTACGGATGAAGAGCTGTGGTCTAAAAAAGTTGTGGCGCATTGGGCGGGGCTAAGGGCTGCAACTCCTGATTATTTACCTTTAGTAGGGATGGCTCCTAAAATGGAGGAGTTTATCTCCTTATTTGCTGGTTTGGAAAGTAATTCAAAACGATGGATAGCTAAAGCAGGCTCTTATTATCCAGGCCTTTACATCTGTGCAGGATTTGGGTCTCGTGGATTAACTACGGTTCCTCTTTGTGCGGAATGGCTTGCCGGATTAATAAACAATGAAATCAGTAGCTTACCAAGAAATCTGATACACGCACTATCCCCTTCTCGATTCTTACGTCGTAATATAACGCGCGGATTTAAAGAACTGTAATCATCATAGCAGGGACTTGGATGCTGTTCCCTTTTTATTATAAAAAATAAATTGAGATGCGTTTCTCATTGGAGCATAATAATAACCCTCTAGGGATCACGGAGTAGATGAATGGCCAGTTCTATGGGCAAGATTTTCAAAAATTTAATAAAGGAAAATAAACCTCTGCAAGTTCTGGGTACTATCAATGCCTATACTGCAATGCTCGCTGAATCTGCTGGTTGTAAAGCAATTTATTTATCCGGAGCAGGAGTTGCTAATGCTTCTTATGGCCTACCCGACCTTGGCATGACCAATCTATCCGAAGTACTGGAAGATGCACGTCGCATTACCGAGGCAAGTTCTTTGCCCCTTTTAGTTGATGTCGATACAGGATGGGGACATGCTTTTAATATTGCAAGAACAGTTAAACTCATGGAAAAAACAGGGGTTGCTGCTATTCATATTGAAGATCAAATAATGGCTAAACGATGCGGTCACAGACCTAATAAAGCTATTGTTTCAATTAAGGAAATGGGCGACAGAATTAAAGCGGCAGTAGATGCCCGTCACGATTCGGATTTTGTAATCATGGCCAGGACTGATGCCTATGCAGTTGAAGGAATGAATGCTGCCATAGAAAGAGCAGCTTTGTGCATTGAGCTTGGCGCAGACATGATTTTTCCTGAAGCGATGACCACTTTAGACGAGTATCAACTTTTTACCAGAAATATTAATGCACCAGTACTCGCTAATATTACAGAGTTTGGCAAAACTCCATTATTTACTCGAGAAGAACTTGATAAAGCAGGGGTTTCTTTAATTTTATATCCATTGAGCGCTTTTAGAGCGATGTCTCAAGCTGCTTTAAATACTTATCAAACCATTATTCAAAAAGGTACGCAGCAATCAGTATTGGATAAAATGCAAACTCGTAATGAGTTATATGAGATTCTTGATTATAACAGATATGAACAAAAACTAGACCAACTGATGGAGGATGAAAATGAGTAGTAAGAGTGGAGGTTTAGCTGGTGTAGTTGCGGGGCAATCAGCAATTGCTACTGTTGGGCTAGCAGGTAAGGGCTTAAATTATAGAGGATACTCAATTGATGATTTAGCCGCATATGCAAGTTTTGAAGAAGTAGCTTACTTATTACATTTTGGCAAGCTTCCGACACAGAAGGAGCTTAACGAATATACTAAAAAGTTGATCAGTCTCAGGAAGTTACCTGAATCTTTAAAAACTGTTTTAAAGTTAATTCCCAAAAATACACACCCAATGGATGTATTAAGAACAGGATGCTCTTTTTTAGGGAATATTGAGCCTGAAGTCAATTTTTCACAACAATATGAAATTGCGGATCGTTTGTTGGCTTTATTTCCTGGAATGATGTGCTACTGGTATGCCTATCATTTTAAAAATAAAGAAATATCTGGTCTTACTGATGAACAAACTGTTGGTGGACATTTTCTTGCATTATTGCACGATAAAAAACCCAGTAAACTTGAAGCAGATATGATGAATGTATCATTGATTCTCTATGCGGAGCATGAGTTCAATGCGTCAACTTTTGCGGCCCGAGTGACCGCGGCAACTCTTTCTGATTTTTACTCTGCAATAACAAGTGCTATTGGCACACTACGTGGACCGTTGCATGGTGGCGCAAATGAAGCGGCAATGGAGTTAATTGAGCGCTTCAAAAGCCCCGATGAAGCAGAAACAGAACTGAAAAGAATGCTTGCCAATAAAGACAAGATAATGGGCTTTGGCCATAGAGTTTATACTACTTGTGATCCACGTTCAGATATCATCAAGAAATGGTCGTTTAGATTAGGCGAAGCAAAAGGCGATCTACTTTTATATCATATTTCCGAGCGCATTGAAGAAGTCATGTGGAGTGAAAAGAAACTATTTCCTAATCTCGATTTCTATAGTGCATCAGCTTACCATTATTGCGGTATACCTACTCCTTTATTCACGCCAATTTTTGTCATGTCGCGTATTACTGGATGGTCGGCTCACGTATTTGAACAAAGAGAGAATAATAAGTTAATCAGACCAACCTCAGAATATATAGGACCAGATCCCAGAGCGTTCCCTGCAATTGAGACAAGAGGTTAATATGCACAGTTATGTAGAAGATAATGTCAAACCAGACTACGATCAAGTTATAGTAGACATTGCTGATTATGTCCTGAATAAGAAAATTGATAGTGTTTTAGCCTATGAAACAGCTAGGCTATGTTTAATGGATACCTTAGGATGTGGCATGCTGGCACTCAATTTTTCTGAGTGCACCAAGCTAATGGGACCTATTGTTCCAGGCGCTACGCTTCAAGGCGGAGCTCGTGTTCCAGGAACCAGTTATGAATTAGATCCAGTACAAGCTGCTTTCAATATTGGTACTATGATTCGCTGGCTGGATTTTAATGATACTTGGCTTGCTGCAGAATGGGGACATCCTTCTGATAACTTGGGCGCAATATTGGCTGTTGCTGATTATTTGTGTCGAGAGAATTGTTCTAAAGGACGTTCGCCTGTTTTAATGCAGGATGTTCTTACAGCAATGATTAAGGCACATGAAATTCAGGGGTGTTTGGCGCTTGAAAACAGTTTTAATCGCGTGGGACTGGATCATGTATTTTTAGTAAAGGTAGCCAGTGCGGCCGTTGCTGCTTCTTTATTTGGCGCTGATAGAGACATGATGTTGCGAACTTTATCTCAAGTTTTTGTTGATGGACAAAGCCTTAGAACTTATAGACATGCTCCCAACGCCGGTTCCAGAAAATCTTGGGCAGCAGGAGATGCTACGTCCAGGGCGGTTCGATTAGCTTTAATTGCCAAAACAGGTGAGATGGGTTATCCCAGTGCATTAAGTGCGCCTACCTGGGGCTTTTATGATGTATTGTTTGGAAAGAAACCGTTCAAATTCCAACGCCCATATGGCAGTTATGTAATGGAAAACGTTCTATTTAAACTTTCTTATCCAGCCGAGTTTCATGCGCAAACAGCGGTTGAGTGTGCAGTGAAATTGCATCCTGTAGTTAAAAAACGTTTTGATGAAATTGCCAGAATAGAGCTTGTGACCCATGAATCCGCGATACGAATCATTAGTAAACAAGGGGCGTTACATAATCCAGCCGATAGAGATCATTGCTTGCAATATATGGTAGCAATTGGATTATTATTTGGTGATTTAAAGGCTGAGCATTATGAAAATGATGTTGCTGCTGATCCCAGAATAGATGCATTACGAGAAAAAATGCATGTTACAGAAAATGAACGCTTTTCTCGCGAATACCATGATCCAGAAAAACGCTCTATAGCCAACAGCATTAAATTAATCTTTAAAGACGGTACTGAAAGTGAGTTAATTACCATTGAATATCCCATTGGTCATAAGCGAAGACGTGAAGAAGGTATTCCAGTTTTGATGTCTAAATTTAAGAGTAATCTTCATACCCGATTTACCGCCGAGCGCGCTGAGAAGATTATTCAGAGCATGAGTGATACAAACAGTCTTGCCGCAATGAAAGTAGATGACTTTATGGCTATGTGGATAGTTTAAATTATTACGACCTGAAAATAGTACTAGGGGATGGCGCGAAGCGTAATCCGGGCTCAAAGCATGAATCAGGTTTGATCCCGGGTTACGGCTGCGCCTTCACCCAGGCTACATCTCACGATGCAATACAATTATCTTTATGATTCCTCTTATGAAAACAGCCAATTAGTATTGTTGTCGCAAAATTTAATTCCGAAGGCAGATGTAGATGAAGGAAAATCAGGAAATGCAATAATTTATTCAAATTTTAAACAGAATTTGATACTATTCCACATTGCATTTAATTAGATGATTATTATGAAAAAATCACAAACCTCCATCATTTTGATCGGGTTGTTGTCAGCCTTTTCTTTATTAACCTTCGATCTTTATCAGCCGTCTTTACCTTATATCACCAATTATTTTGGGACAACACACAGTTTAAGCCAATTAACACTAAGTATTTATTTATTTGTTTTTGGGATTACTCAATTAATATGGGGACCATTGATTGACCATTTTGGTCGACGTCGTCTATTACCAGGAAGTCTCATATTAGCTGTAGTTGCCAGTCTTATTTGTGTCTTTGCGCCGAATATTACTCTATTAATAATAGGGCGGGCACTGCAAGGCTTTGCATTATGTTGTTCCAATTTAATTGCTTACTCGACATCGCGTGATAATGAAGATCCTGTGGAACGAGCAAAAGTACTTTCCTACATCTCCATGATAATTGCCGTCTCGCCAATATTGGCGCCAGTACTGGGTTCTCTTATTTTTGTTTATATGGGCTGGCAATCCAATTTTATTCTGATGGCCGGGATCGCTATTGTTTTATTTATGCAATCTCGTAGGGCTTTGTTTGAGTCTCCATATTGGACCCCACCAACACATTCTTTTAAGATGCAAGATGCATTAAATGCTTATAAAGACATTTTATCTTCATCTACTTTGTGGTGTGGTTCTATGATTATGATGTTTAGTTTTGCCGCGGTCATGCTCACCGTCATTAACTCCTCTTATCTAGTCATCGATCAACTGGGATTCTCCCCACTGGGTTTCGGTATTATCTTTGTGTTTAATGGCTTGAACATTATTTTAGGAAACTATTTAGGTATTTGGCTCCGAGATCGCCTCAGCATGACATTAACCATTTATTTGGGGAACTGGTTTATCATTGTTGGGGGGCTAGCAATGTTAATAACCTCAACTCTGTATGGTTTTAGCTTATCGGCTTTATCCTTTGCATTAATTGCCAACTTGGGAATAAGTATCAGTGCGCCGCCTACCATGTCATTAGTGTTGACTGATTTTAAAGAGAATACTGGTGCTGCATTGGCTCTTATCAACACTCTACGCATGTTTGGCTCCTCTCTCTTATCCATGTTAGTTGGGTATTTGTTAATGATCAATCTTAATGCGCTACCGATAGGTTTAATCGCTACAGGTGTTGGTGCCCTCTATTTTTCATGGCATTTTAAACGATTAACAACACCATCTAGTGATTCTGAGTTTGATGGTGCTGAGGCTATTAGCTAATGGCCTCAGCGGTGTTCTTCTTTTAAGTAAGTTATATTTTTCGTTGCAAACCAGCTGCAGCCAGGATTTTAGTAGCTATTTCTTCGATAGAATATTTGGTTGAATTAATGTAGGGGATTTTTTCCTTTTGATACATTGCTTCTACTTCAGTTACTTCTAAGCGGCATTGTTCTGCTGAAGCATACTTGCTGTTAGGCCTGCGTTCTGATCTGATGTGCTGTAAGCGCTGGGTATCAATTGTCAATCCAAACAGCTTTTGTTTATAAGGGCGCAGCACATCGGGTAAATGAAAGCCAACGAGGTCGTCTTCAGTAAATGGATAGTTTGCCGCTAAAATCCCATATTGTAATGCCATATATAAACAACTAGGTGTTTTACCGCATCGGGAAACACCTATTAATATAATATCAGCTTTCTCATAACCTCGTGTTTTAATCCCATCGTCATGTGATAAGGCAAAATCCACGGCTTCTATTCGATGTGAATAAGATTTGTCATTTGCAACACCGTGAGTTCGGCCAACGGTATAGGAGGATTTTTCAAGAAGCTCATTTTCCAGCGGTCCTATGAACGTACTGAACAAGTCAAACACGCAAGCGTTTGCTTTTTTGAAATATTGTCTGATTTCCGGATCGACTAGCGTCATAAAAACCAGTGGTTTGTTTCCTAGTTCTTCAAAAGATTGATTGATACGCGACACCACGCTCTCAGCCTTTTCAATAGAATCAATGTAGGGGATAGTCAGTTTTTCAAATTCTATATTTTCAAATTGAGTAATTAGACTGTGGCCTAAAGTTTCAGCAGTAATACCTGTACCGTCAGAAAGCATAAAAACATGTCGTTTCATGACTTACCTTCAAAAATAAGTTATTAATCAATCATTTTAAACGAATTTTGAAATATAACCAGTGATGTACTTATTTGTACCTATCTGCTATCTTTTACTTATTATTTATGTCTTTGATTTTAAAAGCCGAACATATTGGCGGAATGGGTGCTATGGAGCCGGATCGATATAAAACCAACCACAAATTGTATATATCAGGTATTATTTGCCTGGTCATTGCTTTATCATTATTTTCCTTTAGTTTGTATATAGTTCCATTTCTGCTTTGGCAATTAGACTATGATGTTCCGGATTTGATTACCACTTTAATTACGCTGTTTGAGTATAAATATGAGTATGGTATTGTATCGAGTAAGTTAATAGTTTGGCTGATTTTTTTTGTTCCCAGTTTAATTACGGGATTTTTTGCTTATTATGTTTCGAATCGCATTGATAGCGAGATTTATAAATCTGAGCTTCCAAAAAAATATGAAACAAAAATGCCGGTTTCCGGGGAAATTTCCAAGCAGATAAGAGAGTCTGCCGGTTTAGGATTGAAAATTATTTTATTAATGGTTGTTATAGTCGTTATTGTTATATTTTTACAGGCATTTATTCGATTAACAGCCTAGTCAAAATGGGAGTTTTTATGTTCAATTTAACTAAATGGAAAATAAATAGAATTGTTAAAAAAATAAAATCGATGCAGTTTAATCGCGTAAACAACCAGCCTGGTGATGAACTGCTTAAAAGGGAAATTTTATATTATTTTGAATTGGCTACACTTTATAAAAAACTAAAAAATAACAAGAAATATCCCTATGCTGATGTGATGATTGTAGAGTGTTACAGGGCCGCTGCTAACCTCGATGATTCCTCAGCCCACTACCAATTAGGACAAACTTTTCTTGAAGAGGCTAAGTACCGACAAAATTTACAAAATGAAGATGTTTTTAGCAGTGATGCTAATCTTAAGCGGACTCAACAATTGTTTGAGGAAGCTCTTGTCCATTTATTAGCCGCTGAAAAACTCGGCCATATTGCCGCTAAAAGATTAAGAGGGCTTTGTTTTATCAATGGCTGGGGTGTTGTTGAGGATAAAAATGCTGGATTTGAGCTTGTTGTTGCGAGCATAGAACAAGAAGGAAGTTGGGATAAAGTTCCTCAAATTTTTGCAGCTATTGGATTAAACAAACCTGAGTTTTTTGCTGCGATCATGCAACGGAGAAAGGGATAATTTTAGCTCCGTTGCAAAAACGAATCATAGTTTATAATTTAGTCTAACTCCGATCAAATAATGGACTGTCGAGATGCGCTCTACAAAACCTACTGCACGTTTTCTGCTTTTTATAGATACATTCCCCTTGGTCAAAATGCCCAGTCTATTTGTTTAAGAACAAGCAGAATCAAGTAGACAGCGGGACTTAATTATCGACCGAATATAATTGTTTATTCGAATCATTGACATAATATCAACTTTTTCTACATCATATTGCTCACCTACAAAAGGATTTAAATCAAAATGAATACATCTGGATTCGCTGGATTAACTCTATTCACCTTGCTTTGTATTCCCTCTGTCTTCCAAGCCAATCCAGATCGACCTGGCTACCATGACATTGACGGATTTTCTTTAGACGTATCAGTCGGCTATTTATCGGGAAAATCAAAAGAATTGGTTTATGATGCGCCAACAGGACGAAAAATTAGTGAGTTAGACTGGAAAATTAGTGGGGAGTCCATAATCCGTGGAGAAGCTAATTTTCATCTGTTCCAATGGCTTGATTTTAATGCACAAGGATGGATAAATTTACAGCAGGGCCGAGCGGTAATGGATGATTATGACTGGTTAAACCCTAATCAAATTTCTTGGACTCATTGGTCACATCATGAGGATACGAAGTTACGTCAAGCGAACGAGTTTGATTTGAATTTAAGATCATGGTTTATTCAACAAACATCTTATCAAGTGGCTGGAATAGCCGGCTATCAACGCACCCTTTTTAGTTTTCTAGGCAAAGGCGGTTGCTTTACCTATAATAATGGAGAAAATATTGGCTGTTTTATTCCTGGCGAAAGCGTAATTGGATATAAGCAGGTCTATGAATCTCCTTATATTGGTCTTGCTGGAAAATATCTGGTTAAATCCTTTGAGTTTAATGGGATGTTCAAGTTTAGTAACAGAGTAAATGCAAAAGACGTTGATCAGCATTATTTACGTAATCTGACCTTTCATGAGCAGAGTAGTCAATCCAAATACTATAATGTAGTGCTCAATGCAGGCTATTTTATAAAGCCACAAATAAAATTGTTCGCAGAAGGTTCGCTAGGCTATTTCCCCAATACTATGGCTAAGACTGAAATTATTGATAATAGTACTGGAGCTCGAGAATACTTGCCAAGAGGGTCCGCCGGTTTAGGAAATAGAAATTATATCATCGCTCTAGGCGTTCAATATCGTGGCAAGGCAACAGATACAAAATAATAAACCAAACAGGTACATTGTTGTCATTGCTGAGTAATGAACGTCATACTAGGGGTTCTTCCACAGAACCCCAGGAAGGTACGAAGTTTCCCAGAACACCCTTATAATCCTTTACCAGTCTAGGCTGTAGCCAATAAATTGATTTTTTCATTGGATAAGGCCTAGTGTGTACGTAGACCGTGTTTTCAGTCAACATTAGTTCCCCATTTGCTTGATGTAGTTGTCATTATCACCCAAAGCATTGCTTTTTAGGGTTTAATTCATTATGGATGAAGCTTCTTGGGATTTGGATCAACCAGTTCAAGTTAAATTAAAATTCAAGATGCAGGCATTTAGTGCATTATACTGAATTCCCTCTAACAGGAGATAGAGAAAAACTGAGGGTTGAATTTAAATTGAGTTAAACATAAACAGGTAACGGTCCTTTTCGTCAGGATCCCGGTCGAACCTCATTTACAAGCCGGTTGTTGTTGCAATCACAAATGATATCTTCAACGAAGATAATAAACATTATGTGTCTATTTTTTTACGTGCCAAATATCCAAAAGGACAAATAATAAATAGTCCGGAGCAAGACAAGATTATCTCGTGGGAGTGGTTCGACATCGATTTTATTCCTGATAATTTATTTTTACCGCTTAAAAATCTTCTCCATGAAAAAGGAAAAGAATTTTTATTATATTTATCATCAGGAATTTAAATGAGGAGCAGAAGGGGGCTTACAACCCTTCTTAGAAAATATTACATCCACTCCGTTTGTGAGATTTTACATTTTTCATATCACCCATACTTTCTTCATTGGCTTTTGCGAGGCAATTATCAAAGGGGGCCATACCAGAGAGATTTTGATAGACTAGAAACTGAACGTCTTGTGTTAACAGAAGCAGCCTTTCATTAAGCGAGGATCTTGCGGAGCCAAGATCGTCAATATGTTCATCGTATAGACTCATAAAGTCCATTTTTATATGCTCATTCTTGACATTAATTGCCTCTGCAGAGTTTTCTAAAAGATAGTTTTCTACTAATTTATTCATTCCAGTTGCAAATTTATGACCATCCTGTATTTCGAGCAATTGATAGGCATCCAATAAGAAATTATACTGGTCTCCAATATAATAACTATTAAAAACTGCTTTTAACTCTTTTGTCTTATCTCGCTTAATAGCCATTTCCAAATGGTGGCACGAACAGTTAGGGTTATTAATGCACATGTTGAACCTTATCTAAAATAGATGAGGAAGGATTTTACCAAAAATAAACCAAAAAGAGCAAATAATTGCTGCCAATAGTATAAATCACCTTAATGGTTATTCTGTTGGGCAATAATCCGCTCTCATCTTCTTAAATAAACTGATGCTCTTTTGACTCAATACCATGACTGCCAGTCTGGGAGAAGACAAACGGAACAGAAAAGAAATTGTAAGAAGTTACTAGTGGCTTTTGTTCGATTGAAGAGGCAGAGACTGTAGTTTCTTCTTCAACTCCTCCCTCGAGATCTTCCTCTATCTCTTCCTCTACCTTTTTCCTTTTAGCGGGGGTAGGTGCAACAGGTTCATGATGTTCATCCTCAGAATCTGTTATATCGTTTGGGGTTGAATTACCTACAGTCCACTCCATTTTTTCTGAGTACTTAATTACTTCTTCTTTCGTAGTATTTTCCAGCGTTTTTATCTTTCTTTTGTTTTTTTCCTTTCCGGATAAATCAAAATATTCACGATTTTTTTGTAGCATTTGAATACAGTTTATCATTTCTTTGTCTGAGTATTTATCAGACTCTGAACATTGGTCTGATTGAGACGTTCTACCTACGGTAACTTTATGTGTGTAACAGTAACCTTGTTCATTAATAGAAAAATAATCAACTAACTTTCCAAATTCGTCGAATACAATATCTATATTTTTATTAGGAGCTTTAGAGTCTAAGGGAAAGGCAATATTTAACCAAGGGTCCATTACGAATTGTTCATTTACAATGACTATGAAATGGTTATTAAAGGTTGCTAATCTAAGGGAAGATATTGGACTAAAAATTTTTTTTGATTCAAGTAATAATACAGAAAAGGCAAAAAATGCTTTTTCCTGACAATTACCAAAACCTGTTTTTTTTGTATATAAAGCAATCTCAAGAATTTTCTGTAGCCAAGACTTGTCATTATCATTTAAGGTTTTGTCAGCAAAATTCTGAGTCAATTTTACTAATAGCGAATCGTCTTCACAGTCTGAAGGCAAGTCACAGGAGCGGATGCTCTTAGCTAATTGATTGATGGCAAAAATTAGTTCCCATGCCGACTGATCGAAGCTACTTTGAGCGGTTATCTCTGTTGCAAGTTTTTTTACTTTTTTTACTGTCTCATGAGTGATTAAAGACTCTTTATTAGCATTGGCCTTGTTTTTTTTAACATCTTCAAAAAAGCGTTTCTTATTTTCAGACTCTTGTTGCTCCACACTGGACTTTAAAGCCTGAAAGCTAGATAAAAAATCTTCCAAAAACGCCTTCTTCTTATCCTCACTTACTGGCGTATACTGTAACTTGCAGTTTTTTTTAATCATTATGTTTCTCAAATTTACAAAGGTAATAGCAGCGATTATACGGGCTTACTATTAACCAAATATTAAATAAAGTTCATTTATAGGCCAAAAAGAGATTAAGTTCATCATTTTCACAGATCTAAAGATTAGAAAGTGTTAAAATAGGACTTGTGGCTTTAATTTCTCAAGAGGGTAACTTTATGAGCGCAGTTACTGCTCTGATACGACACATCACTCAGCTAATACATACTAGTATCAAAGCATGTAATATCCATGGTAAAAAAAAGGATAATAATTTTTTTGCCCCACTTGTCTACTACTGTCAACAGAAGTGTGATGAGATTCTTTGCAGAACTGACTACAGTCTTTTGAAGCGAATCCAGCTCTGTGCCAAAGAGGTGGAAAGTTTAAAGGCGGGTAATTGCATGCAGCAATCATTTGTTGCATTTGATGCTCTTCTCAAAGAGTTTATTGCCACCAATTTATCAACATATGACATGTGTATCCCCATTTCAATATGTACCTATTCAAACCATGCGTTTCTTCTTATTAATAATATAGTGTGCGATCCCTGGAACAATTTTGTAGGTGATTTAGCTACAAGCCAATATGCGGGCTTAAAATTAGATGAGTATTTTGGCATACGTTCAGATTGGACTTGTTATATAGATAATAAAATTATTGATGTTGAATCTACAAAATATACCTATAGTTTATTTGAGAACAAAAAAAACACACCTTCGTCAGAAATGTTTTTTCCAAATAGTGGGTGTGCAAGCACAGGATACTGCTCAGATGAACAGCCTTCACAATTTCTTGGTAGTTAATGATAAGATTTTGGTCGGGCTAAATAATCAATACTGGACTCTTAATTTTTCCAGGTATATAGTCATCTGCGCTAAAAAAATTACTTTAAACAGAGCAGGTAATGATGACTGATTTTAAAATAGGCGACCAGATATGGATTATAAGTTTTGAAGTCGAAGATGATTTCTATTTATTATCCAAACAAACAATAACTGAGTTATTAGAAGATAAAGTGGAGTGTGAAGATGATTTCAATACTTTTCATGTTTCTTATGAAGACATTTATAGAAAAAAATCTGAAGCACTGGATGAAATGATTAATCGATTGCAAGCTATGCGCGATGAATCCGAAGCTTAAGTTTGTCTCCTTCATTGGGGCACTGCTCTTAAGTTAAGGGATTTAGGGTCATATAACGTGTCAAATGTAGTCTGGATTAGTGCAGCGTAATCTGGAAAATGACACCGAAATCCTGGGTTACGCAGGCTAAAAAGGCATTAACTTAATGCAGTGTCTCATCGGGAGTGAAGTTAACGCATTAAAGCTGCGTTAATCCACCATCAACAAAAAGTTCACTGCCAGTGATATAAGATGATTCAGAGGCAAGAAGGAATAAAACCGCGGCTGCAGCTTCTTCAGCCGTTCCAAAACGTTTCATAGGATTCGACATCTTGATGTCCTCCATAACGCTGGAAACCATTTCATCTTTATACCATAGAGGTGTTTCAATTGGGCCTGGACTCACAGCGTTAACACGTATTCTACGCTCAATTAGACTTGAGGCAAAAGTGCGAGCCATCGATCTTACTGCTGCTTTTGACGCCCCATAAACTGAACCGACAGGGGAGCCTCTACTCCCAGCAACAGAGGCGTTGAGTACTATTGATGCTCCATCAGTTAAATAGGGAATTGCTTTTTGAAGCGTAAAAAAGACACTTTTAACGTTGACATTCATTAGCATATCGAAGTCTTCTTCAGTTACTGCCTCAACTGGTTTAAATACAGCCGCTCCTGCATTAGCAAAAAGGCCATTAATCTTGCCGACTTCTTTTCCAATGAATGAGTAAAGCGCTTCAATTTCACTTACTCGGCTCGCATCTGAAGCAAAAGATCGGGCTTTTTTCCCAAGATTTTTGACTGCGGTATCCAGATTTTTTTGATTGCGTCCGGTAATAATGACATTTCCGCCTTCATCAATAATGCGTTTTGCAGTAGCAAAACCTATTCCACTGCTCCCGCCTGTAATTAATACTGTATTCTCATTGAACCTCATGTCAGCCCTCCTTACTTTTACGATAATTCATCCTAATTTTTAAGTTTACGTGTACCGCTCTTATGACTCCATTCGTTTTAATAGCATTGATGTATTGACCCCACCGAAACCAAAACTGTTATTCATAATAATATTGGGGTGAAAGTTTAATTCTGTTTGACCAGGGGATTTAAATCGAAACTCTGGAGATATTTTATCAAGATTAAATGCGGGTGGTAAAAAGTCTTTGACCAACATTAGAGAGCAAAATGCAGTTTCAAGTGCACCAGCAGCGCCGCAAGCATGTCCTGTGAGGCTCTTAGTACTTGATACAAAAGTTGAAGCCATCTGCTCTCCAAAAATACGCTCCATCGCAATTGCTTCAATTTTATCTCCAAGCATGGTACTTGTCGCATGCGCATTAACGTAATCAATTTGTGCTACATCGAGCGAGGAATCCACAAGAGCCTCTTTCATAGCAAGGTACGCACCTTCACCATTAGGCTCAGGTTCTGTGACATGATAACCATCTGAGGCAATACCAAATCCAACTATTTCAGCATAAATTTTAGCATTACGCTGTTGCGCAGAATCTAGTGATTCAAGAATAAAGACAGCCGCGCCTTCACCAAGCACGAATCCCTCACGGTCCTCATCAAAAGGTCTTGAAGCTAAAACAGGTTCTTCATTGCGCCGAGATAGGGCCCTTGCCGCAGAAAAGCCTGCAATACTAAGCGGTGTAATAGGGGCCTCTGAGCCGCCAGCAATCCATATATCACGCCGTCCTGATTGTATTTCCCTATATGCTTGTCCAATCGCTTGTGAGCCGCTGGCACATGCGGATGAAATAGCATAATTAGCCCCCTTAGTTCGATAGCGAATACTCACTTGACCACTCGCAAGATTAGCTAAAATGGAAGGGATCAAAAACGGACTGACTCGTTTCGCACCTGAATGATTCATTTCTAACGTTGCCTCTTCAATGGTATAGAGGCCACCGAGGCCCACCCCAATAGCAACGCCGGCATCATGCAAACGTTCAGATGAAATACCTGAGTCATAGACAGCCATATCAGATGCAGCTAAACACATGTGAATAAAACGATCATTTCTGCGAATTTCTTTAGCTTCCAGAAACATTTCCGGTTTAAATTGAGATGCTTCACCGGCAAACTTTACTGGAATTTTTTCAGTATCGAAGTGAGTAATTAATTTAATACCACTCAAAGATTCTCTGAGTGATTTCTCAATCTCCTCAAGAGTGATTCCAATAGGGGTGATGGCACCAATACCAGTAATAACGACGCGTTTTTTAAATGAATTCATTTGTGATTACCTCGTGAAGCCTCAGATTTATCGAGACTCAATCAAAAAATCTAAAGTTTGTTGTTTAATATCTCTAATTTGAGCCGGATTTCCAGAAATTCGTGCAAAAAGTTGTGCCCCCAATAGCGTAGCGAATACAAATTTAGTAATTTCATCGCTTGATTTATCTTTTCTAAACGTATGATTATTCTGACCTTTTTCAATAATACTTTTAAGCCATGCATAACGCGCGTCATATAAGTTGGCTAAGGCGGATTGCATGCCTTTGGGTAATGAATTTAAATCAGCTGCAACGGCTGATAAGGGACATATCTTTCTGGCATCAACAGAAAACTCATAACAAATCTCAAATACAGCGCGAATCTGTTCGTCTGGAGTAAAGACGCTAATTGCTTTTGTCCATTCAGCAAAGGATAAGCGATGCTCATCAATAAGGGATATACCCAGGTCTTCTTTAGATTTGAAATGAACATAAAGGCTTTGTTTTTTAATTTGCAATGCATCTGCCAAGTGCTGGAAGCTAAAACCATTATAGCCTACTTCCTGTAGAAGTTTTCTCGCTTCATCCAATGCTCGTATTTTAGTGCCGCCTAATCTTGTCACTCACTTTCCTTCAAACTGACCAATGGCAGGAAGTTCCTTCCTAATGGTAGGAATTATAGTATTCCAAATCATTAATTGCAAAGAATTAGGGTTGAGTATAGGTTTAAATTACTGAATAGGGGCAAATACAAACTGGAAAAACAAACTTATGTATTTAAAGAAAAGATGTATTATAGGTCGATTTGATTTTAAAATTGACATTTATTGAGCAGGCTTGGATAATCGCGTTTATTTAAAAATCAGCACAATAGGCTATTAAATTATCAACCTCGGGAATTTATGTCATTACGTACTAGTATCAATCAGTTACTCCATACTCCATTTAAAACAAATCATTTTATGGTCACAGCAAATCAAATTAATAAACCCTATCAGGGTTATGTAATTAATTACGAGTATAAAAACAAACTTTTATTCCAGTTGGAATTTGTGGATTGTTATCCTGAAGTAAAAAGTGAGGGAAAAAACATAATACTTCCATTGAAAAAATTATATATGCGACGTGCTACTGTACAAGAGTCTGATTTTTCAGATATGAGTTTCCCGCAAGACTTGCCTTTCAGAGATGCATTCAGCCATTTGGAACATGCTAACTTACATCACGTCTCTCAAAAAGAGCGGAATTTTAGGGTTTATAATTATTTTTGTGGCCCCAAAATAGATGACGTACGACCTGGTGATTCATTTACTATTTCCACTTTTGGAACTGAAGAAATAAAAGATGAATTATCTGGGGTGTGTAAATGGCTTGACGTTCCTGTTTCGTTTCTTCCTTTAGAAACCAAGGTGAAGAACAATGCTACTGCTGCCGTTGAGGTTGAAGAATGGCAATGGCTTCGTGATGTGTTCAGACGACTGGGTAATGGCGCTTTATTGTTTAATGAGAAGGGCTTATCCGAAAAATATTTTGCCATAGCAGATAGCGCCATTGCCTTGAACCCTCGAAGTGGAAAAAATGCATTTACTAAATCCGTCGGCAATAATGAAGATGACGAGGCGATGGTTTTCGGTTTTGAAACCGAAGGCAGTTATGGATCGCAATTATCAGTGGGAATGGAACCGCATAAACTTCAAGCAAAAAAACTATTTGAACAGGCAAAGATCGATATTAAAAGCAGTAAAGTTCTTCTTGAAGGAGGAAATACTTATTGTCTGACCAATACAAATGGAGAGTTATTTGTTGTGTTAGGTGAAAATAGTCTTGTTCTAACTGCTGCCTATCGCATGCAGCATCAATACCAAGATCCAGGACTAATAGAGCAATTGAAGAAGTGTCCAATGCCTAAAAATGAGTTCTATTTAAATCTTCAAAAAAATAATAATCCAATTCAATGGTATGACCTGGAAGAAGCAAAGTTTGCCATTGTGGAAGAGTCTAACATTCATCCCTCACAATTGCTTATTTTACCTAATCCCTTGTTCCATATTGATATGATCATGACTCAAGGACCTGATGGCACCATTTTGTTACATGATTTTCAATTAGTAGAGGACACTCTGGAACCAATTCTGAAAAAGTTGCGAGTTCAACTGAAGTCTGATCCCAGTAATTTAGAGTTAAGAAAAAAAGAAGCGTATTTGGATAGTGTGTTATATCAAAACCATAAACTTCAACATACTCTAGGTGATTTTATCTCATTACTTATGAAAACCCTTGAGTCAAATGGTTTTAAGGTGGTATCAATTCCGGCATTAGCCTATCAATATGTAACAAATGAAGATCTTTTTGAAGAGAGTGAACTTGATGATAATCCACGCATTGTTTTAAATTTGGTAAATGGGATCGCCGGACAATCTAAATCAGGCAATTTTTTAATTGTTTTATCCTCCGCAAATGAGAATCTTAAACCCTTGATAGCTGCTACTGAAACCATACTAAAAAATAATGGAGTAACTCTCTATACTGTCGGTACTCCTACAGCTGCTGCATCAATTTTAAATGGGCATGGTTCGCTACGTTGTATGTCTTTTCCCAATGGAGTGCCAGGTGACCTTAACCGATTATTGAAACAAATAACTCCATCTATTGAAAGCTCCGAAACAGTAACAAGAGTGCGGCGCAGACAAAATGGTTTTCGCTATTTTCGTCGCCTGGACCCTAATCCATTGAGTCTTAAGTATCTGGATGAGATTATTGAGCAAATGAATGATATTGGCAAAGAGGCTGAACAGTCATTTAAAGATGCCGTACAGTTATTTGGAGATCAATTTTTATTTCTTAGGGCTTACAATAGACAGGGGCAGATTGTTTCGACAAATGAAAATAAACGGAAAAATACAGAGGAAACGTCTTGTGAATCGGAATCGGCTATGCCTCAGAGCAAATCTCAATGCAAATATAGTTTTAATGGCAGATTTTTTGTTTTGAGCGACAAAGATAAGTCCTCGCCTGATACAAAAACTATGGAGCAATCATTTAATTTTCAATAGATTAACGTGAATTATAGATAAGAGGGGAATAATGCCCGGTTAGCGATAGTATAGACCGGGCATAAGATTTCTTATTCCAACCTGAACAATAAGGCCCCTGATTGATTATGGGGGGTAACCGACACACATCAGTTCATTGCGGGAGGCTTTAATGAAGTTTTAAGTTCAGTAATACTTTCAGCGACTTCTCTTGTATTAATTTCTCTGATAATAACATAGCTTTCTTTTTTCGAATGTGAGGCGCTACTTAATCCCTGAACTTCATAGCGAACGTTTTTTAATGTCGTGGTTAAATTGGTTAAAAATTGCTCCGGCTCTTGATGATGATTTTCAGCAGCTTTTTTAAGAGGTATGAGGGCGTCGACATACTTTTCTCCATCAGCTCGAAAATGAGCAGACACGTCGCTCCCAATTACTGATTTAAGTATTCTAGCTGTAGATGTATCTAAGTCTTCATCTTCATAAGTATAACATTTTTTACTAATGGCCTTCTTTATTTCACTAGACAATTGCTCGTTTGAGCTTTGAAAAATAGAAAGTCCTAAGGGAAAATATTTATCATATCCCTCTCTTTCATAGGTACTTACTAACGCTTGGCGAGCGTCAGTTGCATAGGTTGGGTTGTGCAGATGAACCCAAAGGTATTGTTCTGCATTCTCAGGATCATCTTTCTTTATAAGTTGTTGAAGGCTGTAATGCCCCAAACCAGTAATTACTATGATAGCCCCATCAAACTCTTTTGCATTTTTGATAATATTGGCTGTAAGCAGCGAATTTCTTTGAGGCGAGTTGAGTCCATGTTTTATCTGGTCGGGCACAGGCATGTCAATTCCTCTAAAAATGAAATGACTATCCCTAAGGGAGAGGAAGAACAATTGTTTTCCACTAACTGTTCTCATTTGAGCTAGCATTGTTTGATATTTCGGATCTTTAGAATTCATATGATTAAATTGTTGAACAAACTTTGGAAGCATCCCACTAATCTGTTGTATTGTATCATCGAGAGTTTGTCCCACTTCTAATTCAACACAAATTGTTTTGTATCCGACCTTTTGAAAATAATCCAGATTGTCAATTATAAAAGTAGATACTGAGTTATCTGCATGAGTCTCATAAAAGACAAGTGGTGGTAATTGATATTTTGGCATAAATGCTCTCACTGTATTCGGTTTTTTCCGAGCTTTTACACTGATATCAATCATGAACTGACTTATGAAGGAAGCTCATGTCGAAACAGTGATAGGGTTACATATATTATAGTATCTATGATACACATAGAACATTAAGGGAGCATTATGTGGTATGAGAGAGCATGTCTGTTAATATATGAATTAAATACTATTATAGGGTCAAGACAGATGTTTCTAATTCAGAATTCTTACCGTATTCACTCGTTTTATTAGAATTAAAAAAGGAAATAAAGTGTAATCCGGATTCATTGCTATTTATTTTTTTATGATGTAATACAGATAAAATCGGTTTGTTAATCTGGTCGAATAACTCCTTCTTTTTTTCCGGATTAACGGCCAGAGCAGATGTGGTATGATGAAGTGCTGTATCTACATTACGCTCAAGAACTGCTTTACTCAATTGTTGATGCATCTTTTTGGTCAGTTGATTCAGTTCATTGTTCTGCAACTCGTCCTGGACTTCAATGGTTGCATTATAGGCCATAATTGCCCCACAAATTAGGGCTACTCCTATAATGCCCCACCCTAATAAAGGAAATGCAGTAAAACTGGTAAATAACCCCATGCCTGTTAATAGTCCTGAAATACCAGCACTACATCCAGCGATGGAACCAAAAGTACCTACAAAACCAAATAAAGAAGGCGCTATCAATTTAGAGTAGGGGATGGATTTTTGTGACGTCTGTTGGGCTATTTCTGCAAAGATTATTCTTTTATCAGTAGTAATAATAAATTGTTGTTCGTCATTTCGCTTCTTAATAATAAGCAATATTTGGTATAAAGGTGAATTTATATCAGTCCTGCCTATTTCTTGCAGATCGTGATCAATCATTTTTTTAAAATAGTTAATAAAATCATGCTTATCCTGCTGATTTAAAAAATGCTCATAAATGCTGTTTACGTAATTATTGATATCGGCCCACAATTTATTCTGATTTTTTTTCAATTGTTCTTCAAATTGGCGGGCGTTATTCTTCATTTCCGCATAGGACAAATAAAAAATAGATATGCCGATGGAAACAAATAAACCTATTGAAAAAGCACCAAGCGTTAACGGCAGCATACTGCCTATGGAACCACCCAAAACACTAAAAATAATACCAAATGACGGCCATGCAACACCAGCAGCAGAACCAATACCGTTAAAAGCAGCTCTGAATAATCGCATCGAAATTAGTCTCTTAAGTCAATGAGTTAGATTAAGGACCTTATCATGAATCAAATTGATATAAACAACAACACCGACTTGTTAGTAATGAATACTTGGTCGCTGTCGCGTAATGATTTTGTATAAACCACAGCCCCCAAGAGCCGATCACCGTCATCCAGAGCGCAGCGAAGGATCTCACGAATCAAGCACAGGTCTCCATCATAAGGACACTTTTGGCTGCGCTCTTGATGGCGTTTTTCGGATAATATTTGTCATAAGAATAATACTCCTTATCAGTGGCAACGGATTGCAGAACGTCAACTCCCAATAAATTTGGATGCAGCCTTTGCATGGCGGGTAAGGATTGTGCATCAGGCATATATTGCAAGTAATTGCTGATCCGGCGGAGAATGCCCTTAACTAGCCAATCATCCATCTCAAACGCCATAAAATGGACATTGTTATTGGGACTGGCAAAGCGCTTTTGTTTGTGAATTTTTGCAAGGAGCGTGCGGTCTACAGCCAGCATGTCTGCAAAAGCCCATCGTTTCATTCTTCTCTGTGTGGTTGGTGTAAAAAAAACAAGTATCGCCCTTAGTTTCCGAGAAACTCTTTAAAAAAAGAGCATAGTGTATGCTAAAGTGTGCTATTTTATAGCTTAAAAACCATTACTACCATTCATTTAAATCATTTCTACTTGAGAGCGTTTGATGCTTATCAGCGGCGCTTAAAATCGGGCTTTCAGACTGCACAAAATAAAATAGACGATAAATATTAGGAGATACTTCTTGCTCTGTACCTGGGGCATTTGACTTTTTTTGATAAGCATTATTGAGTCGATAAGCCATATAGGTAAGAGTAATACTCAAGGCTATAGGCCAAGAAATTACAGCTGCAGTAATTATAAAAGCAGTTCCTCCTATATTGTAGATTAAGGCTTTCCAAAAATCAGTGGAGGTTTGACCGCTTTCTTCATTTAGTTTTGCCATTAGTTTGTGGTGATGATCATCATTCAGGATGATGCCGTTAGATAGCTCACGTCTTATCGCAATTCTGGATTGTTGGTATTTTTTATATTCTTCTGAAGCATTATATAGCGCATTACCCATCATGCTGAAAAATGCCAGACCAGCTAAAACCAGAGGTCCTGAACAAACCATGCTGAATCCAAAGCTAATCACCAATATACTGGCAGCAAAAAAATTGATGAGATAATAAGCGTTTTGTGCCTCCCATTCATCATTTAATAAATCAATTTGTCGATTGATAATGACTTGTTCAAAGGCTGTAGCCTCATTTTTTTGCGCCACTAACTCCTGCAACTGTTTATTATATTTAGCTGTATCTGTAGCCCATTGAGCTATAAATATTACAGCATCAAAAGCTAAAAAACTGACAATGATTGGGGGGACAGCCAATGCTGAGATGTGAAAAAAATTATTATACGTAGTCAATAAATTAACTATCCCCCAGGTCATATCGCTAATCATAGTAAAACCACGCTTTTCTATTTCTTGCTTTAATACTTTCTTTGCTGATAATTCTTTATTTATTGCCGCTTGAACAAGATGCTTCATTATGAGCACTAAATTAATGAAAAAACGAAGTTCGTAAAGGATAATGCCCATTACCACCAATGGTTCTCGAGATTTATTTAACAACTCTATAATTTCAGTAGAAACACATTGAGAACCTATGACTTCATAAGCCTCGTTAGTCAAGCTGGACCTACAGTTTTTTTGAAGATAAATAATTGCATGATTTGCCAGGGCGCGACTATATCCCCAATGCGAGCGATTGGCATTTAAAATAGAAATATGCCCACGTATTTTAGAAATGCTAAGAACAGCAGGCGTGTCATTACGAATACTGGTTTTTAACTCATTAGAGAATTTATTAATTAATTCCTGCTCCTCCATGGGGAAGTTTTCACTAATAAATAGTTCTATTGCCTGTCTTTTTTGCTTTAATTTCTCTAAATCGGCTCTGACATAATCATATTGATAATAGAGAATCATTAAATTACACAGGTAGTACATATAAGAAACTACAGCTCTGTTCTTTAGCCAAAGTTGCTTATTAGCAATAAATAATTGCCAGAGAGAAGAAAACTCAAATTGAATGAGATTTAAATCAAAATCCTCTTCAACAAAGGAAAAGTCATTCTTTTCCTTGATTGATCTATTAAAAAAACCCTGTTTTATGAGATTAATTTTTGATTTTCTCATAACAATGTCATCTCTATACCAAGGCAATAATTAAGTTGCCACAATTTATCAGAAATTTATTAAGATAATATTAGAAGCCTTCTCTGCTAGATAGCATATATAGCAATGATACTCATCAGATAGATGAGTATCTAACCGAGTTTAAATATTTACTGAATGCGCCAGCAGCAGTTTAGTTCCTTTAGTCCCTGTTTTTAAACTACCAAAGGATTTTTATAGTGTTGTAAATAAATGTTTCCCAAGTGGTAAGATGCATAATCAGTGATATGCCCCGCATCACGAAATACCGGAACTCCATTAATATCCGCTTTGCATCGACCTTCAGGGCATTGCACGGTTTTAGGATCAATAATTATTAATTGAGCATATTTATTTTTCATGCGTGAAAAAAGAGCATTTTGCCACTGTTGCTCGTTAAGCGCGATATTAAAATTGCAGCGTTCAGGATTATATTCACTTCGTCTCTTTATGTGATCAAAAAAACAATCACGAGTATTATCCCCCAGTTCAATTGATTTTATTAATACGGGCTTAGAACCGGATGCAATAATAATTTGTAGGGCTTCATCCAAGGCTTTTTCAATATGCTCTTTGACCTGCTCTGAACTGTCACTTTGGGGAATTAGTTTATTATTTAAATAGCCGTTCCAGTTTTGACCTATGATGACGTAATCATAATGATTTGTCTTAATCATATTATAGTAACGTGTTGTCTGTTCCTGACAGGCTTTATAGACTTTAGTATTCCAATCATACTGGGATATTCCAGGTAAAGAAAGGCAAGCAGCAGTCGCATGGGCCAGTATAGATATATTGGCTTTCTGACCAAGAATATCCATAAATCCCCAATAATGATTTGAATAGGAGTCGCCTATCATAAAGCCTGTTTTGCTATTTGAATTTTTTGCGCCAAGCAGACAATTACTATCTATTTCAACATTTTTTTCCTGAAGACATAATGGTCTTTGCGGATTGGCGTATTGTTGTAACTGAGCATAAACTCTTGCAGCTTCTTCAAAGCGTTGAGGGTATCCTTCATGATTTTTAATTACATAGTCACCAAGATGCATTATTAGGATAGGTAGGATCAACAAATAGATGAGGCTATAACTCAATTTAATGTTCTTAAATTTACGTGCCGGTTTTTCAATGAATCGCCAGGAAATGTAAGCCGTCATAAAGACGAAACCAAAAGCTAATAATAAAATGGCCGGGGTTTCTTCAAGGCCTAAATATCGAATGAGCGCAAATACAGGCCAGTGCCAGATATATAATGAATATGAGATTAAGCCTATGAATACTATAGGTCTCACAGAAAGAAATTGAGTCAGAATGAGTTTAGGGTGATCTTTACCTATAGCAAGAAGTACTCCAGTTGCAACACATAAAACAAAGGCGTACCAATTAGGAAATCCTGTATTGATGTTGTGACGAGTGGCTATATAAAATAAAGCGAGAAGGGCTACTGCACTTATCAGATCCAATACATATTTATTAAATGAAAAACGATTATGGCTTAATGCCACACAAGAGCCGATTAAAAATTCAAAAATGCGACTCAACAATTGATAATAGGTTTTTGTGGGATAATTTAACGAAAAATACAAAGACAAAGCAAAAAAAAGTAAAGTGAGTAAATAAATTATCTTTGTAATATGGTGTTTACCTAAAGCACGATAGAGACCGTAAATCACTATAGGCAAGATCAAATAGCATTGCCACTCAATGGATAGTGACCAAGTATGCAATAAAGGCAATTGATTATTGTTGGGCGAAAAATAACCCGTAGTTACTCGTTCAAAGAAGGTATTTGAAATAAAAAGAGAGGTCTTACGTGCACTCTTGAAATATTGGATCAAATCATCAGGCAAATAGAACGACAAAGTCAAAAGGGAGGTAATCAGCATCAGGCAAATAAATACTGGTTGGAGCCGCCATAATCTTCGGCTATAAAATTCACTAAAAGAGAAATGATTATTTTCCAAGGATTCATGAATAATACCAGTAATCAAAAACCCGGAAATAACGAAAAAAATATCCACGCCGATAAAACCAGAAGGGAATAATTTTAGTCCGCCGTGAAAAAATAACACAAATAGAATGGCAATGGCCCGTAAGCCATCAATATCTGGACGATATTTCATCCGTAATTTACTTTGAGTAAAATGCATAAGTTATAGAGCTAATTGTTTGTGGTGCTATTTGAGTTTTAATAACAAAGTTCGGCTATTATATAGCTTATTTGAAAATGTGAAACTCCAAATCATAACAAACGAAGGTGCGTAGTTGCTCATTGTGTTGCAAATTCACACCAAATGCTCGGCTGATTATACTTTGAATATATTACACATATTAGAGAAGACATGGGCGGAGTTCTTGATTTTACTGAACAAATAGTGGTTGTTGAAGAAGAAACAGAAGAAGTTGATGATGAGCTTCTTGAAAGAATTAGGAACCTGGGGCTTGTAAAATAATTCGTGCTAGACTTACTATCTAAAAGCACTGAGTAATTGTTTTTTAGAATGGGACACCACCGCAAGCATTCCCACTTCAATGAGTTGCTTGACTATTTGACCCAACCACTTTCCTCTGCCAACTTTCCATCCTATGAAAAATGAAGGCAAAAGTATGGCAAAAAATATAACCTTATAGTCATCGATCACACCCATAAGGTATTTTTTATGCTTCGCCGTTTGGCTTTGCTGGTACTGTAATGTTTTTTCCAGCCTTGTAATTTCTACGATTAATTGTTTTCTGGAGTTTGCCATCTTCACTGCTCTCTTGGGGGGATAGATATGCCCTGGTTTTTTCAAAACTCATACTTCTTAAATTATATATAAGATATTTGAGTAGGCCCAAAAGCAAAATTAGATTAAAAAATAAGATCGCAGAAATGGCTAAAAGAAGAGTTCCCCAATAGAGTACGGCAAAATAGCCGATCAAAAACATAGCTGATAACCACACTGTAATTAATACAACAAATATCATGCACGTATTCAGTAATAGGGGATAAACACTAAGCCCAGCCAATTTTGCTTCCAGCTTAAAAATAGAAAGTATTGTTCTAAACGTTTCGAATTTACTAGAAACAAGGCCTTCTATTTGCTCCAGGATTTTTATCATTTTCTCAATAACTTAGATAGTAAGAATCCTACTCCTCCTGCTATCAGTATTGAAGTCAATGGATTCTCCTGTACTTTTTTCAATAATTCATCTGAATATTTTTTAACGCTATCTTCTGCTTCATTAACTTTATGTAAGCCTTCTTCATATAACTCATTAGCAAATTTCTTTCCTTCATTTAAAAGTTCGGAAGCTGCATCAGCAACATGGGATTTTTGACTGGCGTTAGGTCTTTTATTTAAGTTATCCATTTTAAAGCTCCTTTTAAAAATTAACTTATAACAAAATCAAATATAAGCTATTTAACCATTTGAAACCAGTCAATCGAACGAGTTATCGGTTTGACTGGTTTACTCTATTTTCTTATCGCGCTCTGGAATTACGTCCTTGTGGTGCATTTCTTTGATTCGCATCGTGAGGGCGTTGCTGATCGCGTTTAGGATCTGAATGATGAGGACGTTCTTGTTGAACATGGCCTTGGCTATTTTTATTATTACGCTCTTGAGCTTTTAAATTATCCTTATTCATTATATATTCCCTTATTTATAGTTAATTAAAACAACATTTTAAATATAGTCTCTGGATTTAAAAAATCAAATCAAAAGGGGAGTATTCCATTTTTTCTCATACAACTTAATGATATTTAAATAAAATAATTTCATACTAATTTTTAACATATATTTTATATTTAGAACCAGAAGTTCATATACCAGTGAATTATCGCATGTCCCCAAAACATAGAAATTAAGCCAGCCATACACAGAAAGGGACCAAAAGGAATTGCTGTATCGCGCGATTTTTTACTCATTCGCAAGTAAATCAATCCAATCACCGCGCCAACAATTGATGAAAGTAAAAGAATTAACGGTAAAAATACCCAACCAAACCAGGCACCAAATGCCGCGAATAATTTAAAATCACCATGACCCATACCAATTTTACCCGTCATTAAGTAAAATAATTTAATAACAATCCACAGACAGATATAGGCACCGGCTGCACTTAATACCGCAACAGGAAGATTGGTGAATAAATTTTGAGTATTGGCAATAAGACCTATCCAGAGCAAACTTAAAGTAATCGTGTCTGGTAGTAGTTGATGATCTAAATCGATAAAAATTAAACAAATTAAAAGCCAGATCGCTATTAAAATAAAAGGTAATTGTAACGTAAATCCAAAGTGCCACGTGGCATATAATGACAACAGCAAGGTTAAAAGTTCGATAAGAGGATATCTTATTGAAATAGGCGCTTTGCACTGATAACAACGTCCTCTTAAAAAGATATAACTTATCAAAGGAATGTTTTGCCATGCTTTAACTAAGCTTTTGCAGTGAGGGCAAAACGATCTTGGGAAAAAAAGGTTGATAGTTTTTTTTTTCTCTTCATCTTTTATTGATAATAACTCACAACATTGCTGTTTCCATTCATCATGTAACATGATGGGCAAGCGATAAATAACTACGTTTAATAAACTACCAACACATAGTGACAGAAAAGCGATAGTCAGATAAATAAACCAGGGAGTATTTGCGATAAGCTCTTGTATCATTTAATGGACATGCCTTTATTAGGTTACGCTAAATCCGTTTAAACTGCGGATCCAAGTTTAAAGATAGGTAAATACATCGCAATAACTAATCCACCTACCAAGATACCTAATATTGACATAATTATTGGTTCTAATAAACTGCTAAGAGCATCCACGGCATTATCAACGTCCTCTTCGTAAAAATCAGCGACTTTACTCAACATCTTCTCTAAGGCGCCTGATTCTTCTCCTATTGCTACCATCTGGATCACCATATTAGGAAATAAATGGGTATGTTCCATAGCTATATTCATTTGTTGCCCGGTAGCCACTTCTTCTCTAATAATATCTGTTGCATTGGAATAAATAATATTACCTGTAGCCCCAGCTACAGATTTTAACGCCTCAACCAGCGGTAATCCTGCGGCAAATGTAATCGATAAAGTTCTCGTAAAGCGAGCAATCGATGCTTTTTGTAAAATAGGTCCAATAACGGGAAATTTTAACAAGACTCTATCCAGATTTTCTGCAAAATTTAACGAATGATTTTTGGCATAGACAAAGGCATAAACCGCACCGCCAAGAGAACCAAAAATAAAATACCAGTAGGATTGAAAAAATTTAGACATAGTAACGACTCCCTGAGTCAAAGCAGGTAAGTCGGCTCCAAATCCTTTAAATAAAGACTCAAACTGGGGGACAACAAAAATTAACAGCCCGGCAGTGACAATAAGAGCGACTACCATTACAGCGATTGGGTAGGTTAATGCTTTTTTAATTTTCTTTTTTATCGTTTCAATTTTCTCTTTATAAGTTGCTACTTTAGCTAACATTATATCGAGAGAACCTGATTTTTCACCGGCATCAACCAAATTACAAAATAACTCATTAAAATAAGCTGGATGTTTAATTAACGATTCAGCAAGGGTTAATCCGGTTTCAACATCATTTTTAATCGTTTCTATTAAGTCTTTTAATCTTTTGTTAGTCTGCCCTTTGGCTACAATGTCAAAAGCCTGTACAAGAGGGATTCCTGATTCAATCATAGTAGCGAGTTGACGACTGAACACCGTAATATCGCCAGCAGTGATTTTTTTATTTTTTCTATCAAAAAAGGGTTTTCGTTTTTTAACTACCTTATTAGGAATGATTCCTTGTTTACGTAGATCTGCTTTAGCTATAGCCAGACTTTTAGCTTGAATATCACCAATCATTTTTTGGCCGGATTTATTAATTCCTTCATAATGAAAAGTTAAAACCATGTCCTTATTTTTTGCCATGAGCTTATTCAACGGTTACCCGATTGACCTCCTCTATGGTAGTAACGCCCTCTTTTACTTTTTCTAGCCCAGATTGGAATATTGTTAACATTCCCTCTGATTGCGCAAGTTTTAAAATATCAAGGGAGTTTCCACCAGACATGATCAACAGACCAAGAGCTTTTGTCATAGGTAACACTTCAAATAATCCTACTCGTCCTCTGTAACCATTAGTACATTGATTACAACCTACAGCTTTATATAATTTAATATCTACCAGATCTGTTTCATTGAAACCAATCTCTATCAAACCTGAGTTAGTGAAGTCATCTCTTATCGCTTTACAAGAGTCACACAATTTTCTTGCTAATCGTTGCGCTATTATGAGTGTAACTGAACTGACTATATTAAATGTCGGTATTCCCATATTGACCAGTCTGTTTAATGTTTCTGCCGCACTGTTAGTATGCAGTGTAGAAAGAACTAAGTGTCCTGTTTGAGCTGCTTTAACAGCAATTTCAGCTGTTTCTAAATCTCGAATCTCCCCAACCATAATAATATCAGGATCTTGGCGTAAAAATGAGCGTAATGCCCCTGAGAAAGTTAACCCAGCCTTAATGTTAATATTAACCTGATTAATTCCGGGTACTTTAATTTCAACAGGATCTTCAGCTGTAGAAATATTAACTTCCTTGGTATTAAGGATGTTTAATGCAGTATATAAAGTCACTGTTTTCCCGCTACCGGTGGGGCCAGTGACCAGAATCATGCCTTGAGGGCGTTCAATTGCTTTAACAAAGAGCGCTTTTTGGGCTGGGCTAAAACCTAAAGCTTCTATTCCCAGCTTGGCTGAACTGGGATCAAGAATCCGCATGACCACTTTCTCACCACCGGTAGTGGGGCAGGTGCTCACTCTGAAATCTATTGAACGATTTTTGGATATTTTCATCTTAAACCCCCCATCTTGAGGGGTTCGTCTTTCAGAAATGTCTAAATTGGACATTACTTTAATACGAGCAGTAATTCTTGATGATAAGCTTGAAGGGGGAGTTGCCACTTCATGCAAAATACCATCTAGTCGGTAGCGAATACGATACTCTCTTTCATAGGGCTCAAAATGAATATCCGAAGCCCCTTCTTTAATTGCTTCGAGTAAAATCTTATTAACAAATTTAACAATAGGCGCGTCTTCGGTAACCGATGCAACGCTCTCCATGTCAGGCTCTTCATCATCTGAACTAATTTCCAAGCCTTCTAAATCATTATCATCACCGTAATCTGCGAGTCCCTGATTTTCTTTAGCTGATAATAAATGATCAATTAGTGCATTTAGTTTATCCGTTTCAACTACTATTGCATTAGTATTGAGGCCGGTATGAAATTGAATTTCCTTTAAAGAAGCTTGTTTACTGGGATCATCGGTAGCCAGATATAGATTATTGCCACGGCTAAATAATGGGAGCATAGTATGGCGACGAATAAGTTTTTCATTAACCAGATTAACAGGAATACTTTCAATATCGATGCAATTGATATCCATCAAAGGTACGCCAAAACTTTGAGCTGCAGTAAGAGCTATTTGTTCAGCAGATAAAATATTATTTTGAACCAGATATTGAAGCAAAGAAATTTTTTCTTCTGCTGCGAGTTTATAAAACGCAGCAGCCTTTGCTTTATCCAAAAGGTTTTCGAGGACTAGTAACTGCCCAATTCCCTGTAATCTATGTTCATCCGTTGCTAAGGCCATGTCTTTATCGGTCAATTTGTTTATTATTTATAACTATAGTTAATATATTCAATAATATTAACTCTCTTTAACTAAATTTTAATATTTATTCTTTTGGTTAAGTATATACTTGGTTTTATTAAAGTTGTTTTAATTATACGAGTTTAGTAATTTTTAATTAAGATATAGTGACAGGGGATGATTAAGCTTATCCTTAGGAAAGAAAAATAAATTTGTTTGGATGTGAAACTCGTTGTATTGTAGTTTAATTCAGGATTAACTATTTTAAAAGGCATTATTTTGTTGATTGAACAGCAAATAAAACAATATCGCGCTCTCAATGAATGGTTTAATTTGTCTTTGGGTTTATCTGTAGCTAATGAATTTAGTGAACAGTTAAAATCTGTAAATGATTATTTAAGAGGGGAAACACTGCTGCAATTAGGCAATTGTGGCGATAATCCCTGGCTGAATATGCTCAATTTTAATCGAAAATGGATAGCCTCCCCTTTTGCTTTAAATAATAAAATTCATCTGGAATGTTCTTTTAATCAAATCCCTTTAAATAGAAACAGTTTAGATTGCGTATTGGCGCCATTAACCTTAGAACCTTACGGAAACAGTTTAAGTTTAATAGATGAGATCGACCGAATTCTAAAACCGATGGGTTTTATTATTTTATTAAGTATTAATCCATGGAGTTTATGGGGAGGGGCAATGAAATGTGGATTATTGCATTGTTACAATGACCGGGCGATTAAAATGCGCACACCATTCCACGTGAACAGGGTATTTTTACAAAGAGGGTATAGACAATGTGCTTTAAGTAATTTTTGCTATATCCCACCGGTTAACAGCAAGTCATTAATTAAAAAATTAACTTTTTTTGATGAGGTAGGTAAAATGTTGTGGCCATTTCCTTCGGGCTTTTATTGTTATATTGCTCAAAAATTCGAAGCAATATCTCCTTCGTTAATTACCGCACCTATAGAGCAGCCTGCAAGTAAAAAATATAAGTCTCCTTTGCAACCTGCAACAAATTAACTATAAATATTTGAACACTACCCCTTTATTTTTGTATACTTCACTTTGATTTATAAACAGGTTTATTTAATGACTAAAAAAACATTATTCCGAATCACTTTTGCCAATCAAGAGGCAATTTATGAGATATACGCACGTTCTATCAAAGAAAGTGAGATGTTTGGTTTTTTGGAAATTGAAGAACTGGTATTTGGTGAACAAACCGCTCTAGTAGTGGATCCTTCTGAAGAAAAACTTAAAATGGAATTCAGCGACGTTAAGCGTACTTTTATTCCTATGCATTCTGTTTTTCGTATAGATGAAGTAGCAAAGCAAGGTACAGCAAAAGTAAAGGATAACATTGGCTACGGTAATAAAGTCAGCCCTTTTCCAGGAACAGGAAAGATAAAAGATTAGTTTCTTATAAATGACAATACTCCTAATCTTGTTACCTGCCATTTTTAAATTAGCTCTTTTGGGGTTGGTAGGGTAAAAGATTATCATCACTATTCAAGGAAAAATAAATGACTATCCCTCATAAAATCAAGTCAGTCTATGAAAAATCAAGCTGTCTTTTTACTACTAACGAAGTAGAAGCAGCTCTGGATAGAATGGCAATTAAAATCCATGAGAAATTGCAAGACAAAAACCCTGTAATTATTTGTGTCATGATTGGTGGGTTAGTCCCTTTAGGTAATCTATTACATCGTCTGGATTTTCCCTTGGAGGTCGATTACGTTCATGCGACCCGATATAGAGGGGATATTACGGGAGGCGAGATACATTGGAAGGTAAGACCTTCAGCCAATTTAGAGGGAAGAACTGTTTTAGTAGTTGATGATATTCTTGATGGAGGTGTCACGTTGGCAGCAATTATTGCTGAAATACAAGCCCTAGGAGCCGCAGAAGTTTATAGTGCTGTTCTGGTAGATAAATATCGTAAAAGAGTACCTAATGGCCTCCAAAAGGCCGACTTTGTGGGCTTAGAGGTCGAAGATCATTATATTTTTGGCTACGGAATGGATTATCACGAATATCTTCGTAATGCCCCAGGAATTTTTGTCGTTCATCCCGATCACGAATGAATATTACTTAGCACATAACGTCGTCTGGAACTGATGTATCAGCACGAAATAGGAGTAAGTAGCAATTATTGGGGAAATAATTGCTACTTACTCCTAAATTCATTAACGTTCTCTCAGCGCAGATTGTTTCGCTTTTAATATGGGTTTCAGGATGTAAGAGAGAACTGATTTTTCACCTGTTAAAATATCAACTGTTGCCAACATTCCAGGAATAATAGGTAATGGTTTTTTATCTGTTCCCAGATGATTTTGTGCGGTGCGAACTCTAATCATATAATAACTTTCATTTTTTTTATCAGTTTCGTCAATTATAGTATCCGCACTAATTTGCTCTACTGATCCTTCAAGGCCACCATAAATTGAAAAGTCATAGGCTGTGATTTTAACCATTGCCTTTTGTCCTGGATGAATAAAACCAATATCGGCAGGGCGAATTTTTGCTTCAATTAATAAGGTATCATCAAGTGGAACAATTTCAATAATATCACTTCCGGGCTGAACTACTCCACCGATAGTCGTTGTTTTGATCTGTTTAATAATCCCATATACAGGCGATCTTACCGTGGTACGAGTCAAGCGATCTTTGTCTGCTTTGTTCGCTTCAATAAGTGCGGATAAATCACCTCTTGCTTTATTTAATTTATCCAATTCATCTGACTTGAACTTATCGATACTTCCTTTTATTTCGTTTACTGATCTTTCTAAGCGGATCACTTCCACTGGAGAAACTGATCCCGTTTTTAATAGAGGTCGCGTCATATCTAATTCTTTTTGAGCTAGCTCCAAAGATACTTGTAATTGGTTTAATTCTCTTAATCGCGACTCATATAAAGATTGTTGATCTTTTACTAAGTCAGGCTGAGATTTTTTAAGCTCGTCAGGAAATACAGGTGGGGTTTTATTTATTTCAGCATTAATACGTATAATTTCTAATTGTAATGCATCTTTTTTTCTTTCAGATTCGTCATAACTTGACATAAATCGGGTATTGTCAATCTGCATCAATATCTGATCTTTTTTTACTATTTCCCCTTCTTTCACAAAGATATTCTTAATAATCCCTCCTTCAAGATTTTGAATGATTTGTACTTCACTTGAAGGAATTACTTTTCCTTGACCCGTAGTTACTTCGTCAAGTATTGCATAGTGAGCCCACGTTATTGCGGCGATTATAAAAAGAGCAGAAGTCCATAAAATAATATGGGTAAAGGCTCTGGACTTGTGCGTTTTGCTCATTTTGTTATTTCCTCACGCTACCTGATTTAAGTGCATTAATAACGGCCTCTTTGGAGCCGTCTGCAATAATTTTACCATCTTCTAAGACGATGATTCTATTAACTAATTCAAGCATTGATATTTTGTGGGTGATTAAAATTAAAGTATGCTCATTCGTCAAATACTGATTGAGACGAGCTTTTATTTGTCTCTCACTATTATCATCCATTGATGACGTAGGTTCATCCAAAAGTAATACATTAGGATTCATAATTAAGGCGCGTGCCATTGCAACTGCTTGTCTTTGACCGCCTGATAATTCGGCACCTTTTTCACCAACTTGTCTATCAAATCCCTTGGGATGATTGTTTGTGAAAGAGGTAACCCCAGCAATTTCTGCAGCTTTGATAAGCTCACTATCACGAATAAAGGGGGCACCAACACAGATATTATCCCTTACGCTACCATACAATAGAACCACATCCTGTGGCACATAACCAATTTGTTGACGTAAATCATCGGGATTAATTTGCTTGTAATCAGTTCCATCCATCAATATTGTTCCCTCACTAGGGAGAAATAATTTTAATAGCAACTTCCCTAGTGTAGATTTTCCAGAGCCAACACGGCCAATAATAGCTATGCGGTCTCCAACTTTAATTTTAAAATTAAGATTACTTAATGCATTAATTTCGTCGCCAGGATAATGAAAAAAAACCTGTCTAAACTCAATATCCCCTTTAAGTGCAGGTCGATGGAGAAATTTGGTATTTTCATTAATATCGGTATCAAGTTGCATAATTTTATTTAATGATTGCAGGGCATTGACTGATTGAAAGTAACGAGTGAATAGGGAGGAAACTACTGCCATAGGAGCCATAGCTCTGCCAGTCAAAATAGTGCAGGCGATCAATGCACCTGTTGTCAATTCATTATTAGAAATCATGTATACTCCTGCAATAACAATTGCTATGGTTGCAATTTGTTGAGCAAGATTAGTGAGATTCATACTGCTATTTGAAACAAATCGTAAGTGCATTGAGTTTTTTGAGGATTCATCAATTATTTTTTCCCAACGAGACTGCAGTATAGATTCAGCTCCAGTTGTCTTCACTGTTTCGATAGCAGCTAAAGACTCAAATAAAGTGGCCTGTTTTTCTGCTGAGTATTGATATGCCTTCCTGGTAAGCCTTATCAAAGGCCACTGAAGTATAAGGCCGATTAGAAATATTATAGGAACAACAATGAATGGGATCCAAAATAAATTACCGCCAATTAAATAAATAACAAATAGAAATATAAATGCAAAAGGCAGATCGACAAGAACAGTCATTGTACTGGAGGTAATAAAATCACGAAATAATTCAAATGATTGGACGGTATTCGCCAGCGAACCTACGGATTTAGGTCGGGTTTCCATCTTTAAGCCCAGGACTTGTTGAAATATAGTTGCCGATAACTCAAGGTCTGTATGCTTGTTAGCAACATCAATAAAATAAGATCTTAAGGTTTTGAGTAGGGTATCAAAAATAAAGACAAGAGCTACGCCACTGGCTAATACCCACATGGTGTCCGTTGCATGATTGGGAACGACTCTATCATAAACATTCATGGTAAATAGAGGTATGACTAACGCAAAAATATTGACCAGAAGTGAGGCGATGAGAACCTCAGAGTAAAGAGGCCAGGATTTAAGCATCACTTTCCAAAACCAATTTTTAGGTTGCTGGGCTAATGTTTCCTGCGATCTTTCCGTATGTTTAAATTGTAAATCAACAAAAATAACTTGTTGAGTTAACTCGGGGGCAATTTCCTTGATATCTAATGTCATATCGGGCTGTTTAGGGTCAAGGACAACTCTTTTCCCGTCGTCATCTAAAATCAACAAAACAGCATTTCCATCTTTCTTCATTAAAACTGCGGGAATATTCGCATCTTCAATTTGATCTAATTTTAATGTTTGTACTTCTGCATCCAGAGAAGCCCTCGCAGCAGATCTGACGAACAGTTCCACGGTTAGTTTATTATTGACTAAGGGCAGGCGAGCGATAAGAGAAAGGGGAGAAAAAGGATTCTGATAATATCTTGTCAATAAAACAAGACAGGCCAAAAGAGAATCATTTTCGGCAGTTTCACCTAAATCTACGTGAGACCACGATTGCTTTCTTAAGGTAACCATATCATCCATAATTTATAGTTTTATCTAAGTATATACTTAAAATTAATTTAAATTACTATTTTTTAAGGTTAAACAGTATATTTAGATTTACTAAACGGTTTAAGTGACTCCGCGATCTGTTTATAAAGTTCTGGAAGCCACCGGGGTTGCGCAAATGTAGAGGTGGATGGCTTTTTATGGCGCATGTCATTGGGAGCAATAATGACCTGAATATTCTGAAGACCAACACGTCTGGCTAAAATAAACAGCTGATCTATAGCAAGATCTCCAACAGCAAGACATCCTACAGATAAGCTCTTACCATGAATAAAAATATTATTTCCCAAGTCTCTTCGCCCATCCAAATAACCTTTTTCTCTGTCAAAACTATTAGGGTAATTAATCATCATTGATAAGTGCATACTACTGAATGGATTAAAATTAACGAGCTTGTATACACCTTCAGGTATTTGCTTATCGTTGACTCTTAGCTTAGGTCCTAATCGTCCACTAAATCCGGTTAAAGGATAATTATGAATATGTCTCCATGGTTGATTTGGGTTTTTTGCCCATAGCTCAACTTTTCGTTCAGACTTGAAAGCAAGCAGTGCTATTTCACGAGGAGGATAACTTACTCCAGCTTTGGAAAAAAAAGAAATCAGTTGGGGTTCTACACGTAATCCATACCGTTTAACTGCACGATCAATCGCATTATCCCAGTTGAGTTTCGGTGCCATGGCATAACCATTAAGACAGAAAAACACTAAAAATAAAGGAATGAAACGTTTCATATAAACATTAATTTGGTGATTTATAAGCATAATATCAAATTATAATCTTAAGAACAATTTTGTCACTAGCCTCTCTTAGCCCTTATGTTGTTGCAACAACATCTGCTTTTTACTTGGCATAGGCAGCTGTGTCGCAATGAAGTCAGGGTTAATGGACAAACGGCCAATGGCTGGTATTAGGCCGAAATGATTGGGGCATAAGTATAAAACGGAACCATCAGCGGCCACCTTATAAAATACATATCTATAATTACAATAAGTTGCCTTCTTGGCTAAAGCTACCTGCATGATTGGCGTTCCAACCATTCGATTCTCAATGAAATATGCATTAATCCAAAGATTGGTAATAACTAATAAACTACCTATGACGATAAAAGATTTAATTAAACTGCTTGTATATTTGAAAACAGTACTGTTGCCACTTAAATGAGAAATGATTCGGATTAACGAAATGAACAATATGACTAAATTAACCGTATAGATAGCTGCATTAAGAAAATTAAAATAACTGCCAAAAATTTGGCCACCTGATGATTGATAATGGATTAGCAGAGCGATGAGACTTAACCATAAGGAAGAAATTACATAATAAATAGTATTTCTTTTTACTCCAATAATTAAAAGTATTAAAGCAATTAATGGAAAGAGGCAGTGGATAACTTTAGCTAAGGTATGCATTGGTCCAACCCTTGAAATGAGAAGTTCCATTCTTCAATAGTGCTATATATATATCAGCAATTCAACGACATGGCTAGCCTGTCCGGACAAGAACGTGTGCATGCAAAAACAATCGTATCTAGTCTTTGCGAACACAATGAGCAATCCAGATCAGGATTACTATTGAACATTGGTCCGGATTGCTTCGTTAACGCACGCTAAGACGAAATGAATTATTAAAGTTCGCCCGGCACTTGTCCCTGCTGGCCTGCCTAATTTTTCGTTTCCGGATCTTTTATTAACAAGATCATTGGGGTAGTGGGGAATAAGGTTGAATTTATCATGCTTTTAGGCAGTTCTACTCGTCTTAAAGTAAACTGACTTAAAGCCGGCATAATATAAGTCAAAGGATTAATTAACTGAGAAGAAGGCTGATGGTCTTTTTTGCCATTCTCGTGCCTGTTTGAATGAAGAGCGCCAATTAAGAGGGGTTTATTTAATTCGACAATATTATAATTCGATTCCCAAATATACAGTTCTAAAATTAATGGGGAATGACTGTCTTTATAAGTCATAATTAATTCAGGAGGTTTGTTTTCATACAACTGAGCCAATAAGGGAAACGTAATTTTATTAGAGCTAGTATTCATCTTCATCAGTAATTTTGTAACAAATGACTCTGCGTGTGTTTCCCAGCCATTCTGTTCCAGGCTGCTTTGCAATACATCAAGTTCTCCAACGTACTGTATATTTAACAGACTCATTCTGTTACCAATACGGTTCAACCGATATATAGGCAAAAGCGGTTTTTGTTGGTTCCACCATACTGACTCACTAAGGGTATATTCTTTGCGGTAGGGGGTATGATTATAAGACAACGCTTTAAAATTCAGATAAGTCGATAGAGCCGTAGAAAATAATATGCCGGCAAGTAGCGAAAGAAGTATCGTTGCTGATTGAGTCGTTTTTAAGTAGTTAAGATTAGATTTTCTGTATATCAAATAATGAATCAGGCATACAGTTACTCCCGCAAAATAAGCGATTAAAATATCTGTGGGCCAAACATCTCCAAGATATACTGTTCCAACCCCGCTTAGACCCAGCACAACCAGAATAAAGGTTCTAAGCGAGTTAGTTAGTAATGTATATTTATTATTAATATAAAATAAGATAAATATATAAAAAGCGGTGCCAATTTCGAGATTGCTTGCGAAGGAGGAGCCAGACATAGTGACTTGTAGGCCTTGGGGTCTTGGGCTATTGATAAAGAAAGCTAATAAAAAGGCAATAAAATAACTGGAAATAATTAAACTGGTCAAATAAGGGATAACTTTTAGATGTTTATGATAGAGGAACCAAAGACAACAGATGATATAAAGACTGGTGATAGTGAAGGTACTTGTTAATTGAGTACAAATAATAAAAAATGCTTCTAATAATGGGGTATGGAAGCTCTGTACTATCAGGTGAACCGGTATGTTAAAACAGTTAAGCCATTGGGTTTTACTACTTAATACAGCTAATATTATAAAAAAAAGCGAGCTAAGCAGGCATAACAATAACAATGCGGCGGTTGGGAAATGATTTGGTTCCTCTTCTGGTGTAATTGCATTATAGAGCTTACCTAACAAGGGATGATGTTTCAAACTCAACCAAAAGTGATGTAAATTATTTTTAAAGAAGGAGCTTAATTTAAGAAATAGCCATTTCAAAAACAAAGAAATTAACCAAATCACTGCAAGTATAATGAGTATTAGCAGAAACAGGCGTGTGGCACTTTCGGCTGAAAGCCCATGGCTGGCCGCGCCTATTAGAGCGCCAGGCATGACATATAATAAAGACCAACCTATTGCAGATAAAACGTTCGCCAATAAAAATCGCCATTGTTTCATGCGTAATATTCCGGCAATAACTGGAATTAATGATCTTAATGGACCTATAAAACGACCAAGCAAAACGCTTTTTCCACCATGTCGTGCAAAAAATTCTTCACCATACTTTAACCAGTGAGGGTATTTTTTAAATGGCCAGACCTCAATTAATCGTTCGCTATAAAAATAACCTAAGGCATAACTAAGGCTATCACCGCAGATTGCTCCTAATGTAGCGGCTAATAAAGTCAAATCCAGACGCATAATCCCTGACCCAGCAAGTATTCCTATTGCTGTCATAGTTACCGAGCCAGGGATAATACTGCCAATAATAGCTAATGATTCAGTTAAAGCGATAAAAAAAGTAATAAATAAAGACCATCGAGGGTTTGTTTGCAGCCAATCAGTAAGCGGTTGAACATAATCTGCGAACAAATTCATAGTTTCTCGTTATTTAAATTGATTTAAAAAATCTCGCACAAAATGCTGACTTACTTCTTCTACATTAATAATAGATTGAAAATGACTTATTTGAGTCATTTCCATTTTAGCGAAGCCACAAGGGTTAATTCCCAAAAATGGGTTTAAATCCATGTCAACATTCAGAGCTATTCCGTGATAAGTACAACCATTTTTAACGCGAAGACCAATCGAAGCTATTTTTTTTTCACCTACGTATACTCCAGGAGCACCACAACGAGTATTCGCTACTATTTTATATTGTGCAAGTACAGAAAGTAATACCTGTTCTAATTGAGAAACTAATGTGCGTATTCCAAGGTTACGTCTGCGTATATCCATTAACACATAAGCGACTAACTGGCCTGGGCCATGATAGGTAACTTGACCACCTCGATCGGATTGAACAATTTTGATGGAGTTATTATTCAGAATGTGTTCTGGTTTACCTGCCTGGCCCTGTGTATACACTGGGTAATGTTCTAAAAGCCAAAGCTCGTCTGGAGTGTGGCTGTCACGATTGATGGTAAACGCTTTCATTTGTACCCATACGTTATCGTAATCTTGAATACCTAAATGATGAATTTTCATTATAAAACCATTTTTACATCGGGATGCTTGGTTAGTTCTTGATATAATGCATCCAGCATCTCTTGATTTTTTGCAAATACCGTTATTGTAATTGCCAGATAATTACTTTTCTGACTCACTTTGTGGGTCAGATGCTCCTCCTCGAAATCAACAAAATGTTTTATGGTAATTTCCTTAATTTCATCTAATAAAACTTGAGAGTTAATACCAATAACTTTTATAGGGAAATGGCAGGGAAACTCCATTAATGTAGGTTTAGTCATAATTTAACTTAATAATTGTTGATACGATTTGTTAATAATCCGCCAGTATTTTCCAACATTACCTTTGTTAATAAGAAAATCATTAATCTGGGTAACTGGCATAATTTCTTTGGTGGTACTGGTTATCCAAACCTCTTTTGCACTAAAAAGATCACTGACATTTATATCTTCCTCTCTGAAATCCCAATTTAGCTGCGATATTAATTCAATAGCTACCTGGCGTGTAATACCAGGTAAACACAAATTGGTTAAGGGCGAGGTTTTAATCACATCCTCTTGAGAAACTAAAAATACGTTAGAGGTGCTACCCTCATTGATTATCCCATCCCGAACCAAGATTGAGGTTTGGTATCCGGATGATACTGCCTCATCGTTTAGTAATATATTAGCAATTAAGGAAGTTGTTTTAATATCACATCTTGACCAGCGAATGTCTTCAATCAATTTTGCAACAAGTCCCTTTTCCTTATCAAGGTCAGATGGGAAAGGATTATGCATTGTAAATGCAATAACAGAAGGGCTAATAGATGAGGGAATATCGTGTTTTCTTACCCCTTGATTGCCCCGTGTGACCTGAATATAAATTTGTAAACTACCACCATTATTTTCAGTAACCAGGCGGTGAATTATTTCATACCAATCATATGGAGGCGCTTCGATTTTAATTTTTTTCAAATTAGAGTTAAGGCGCTCTATATGCCTTTCAACAAAAAAAGGCTGCCCGTTGTATACGGGCAGAACTTCATAAACAGCATCCCCAAATAAAAAACCACGGTCAAATATTGAAATTTTAGCGTCGCTAGGGTCGAGATACTCGCCATTAACAAATGTTGTCTTCATCCGTGAATTAACCTTAAGATCCAAACCAACGTTTGAATGCCAAGCGAATGGAGTCTTTTGTCCTGGTGTAAAAGCCACCTGAATCAACTGTTTGAAGGGCATATAAGGGACGAGTTGACACAATATTATTATCAAATTGGACTACTAAATCGCCTACTTTATCTCCTTTTTTGATTGGAGCCTGCAAATAGGAAGGAATTTTAGTTGAAATATTAAGTCTTTGATATTGACCCGCTGGTATAGTAATAAATTGGTCATCAGTTAATCCGACAGTTACTTTATCTACCGCACCTTTATAGAGAGGCATCTCGGTAATAGACTGACCTGACTTATATAATTGATGCGTTTCAAAGAACCTAAAACCATAATTGAGTAGTTTTTCACTATCATCTGCTCGTGAGGAGTCATTGGGCTCACCAAGTACAACTGCTAATAAACGCATGTTGTCACGTTTTGCAGAAGAAACCAGACAAAAACCTGCTTCGGCAGTATGCCCTGTTTTAAGGCCGTCAACTTGGTTATCGCGCCATAATAATCGATTTCTATTAGGTTGACGTATGCCGTTATAGGTAAACCATTTTTGTTTATACCAACTATAATATTGAGGGAAATCAGTAACTAACGCTCTGCCTAAAATAGCCAAATCTTTAGCTGTAGTATATAAGTTGGGATCCGGTAAACCAGTACTGTCGGTAAAATGACTATTGGTCATTCCAAGATTTTGGGCTTGTTGGTTCATGATATCAGTAAAGGCATTTTCAGTTCCACCAACATGCTCAGCCATAGCCACACAGGCATCATTGCCGGAGTCAACGATAATACCTTTTAACAAGTCTTCCACTGAAACTTGCTGTCCTTCCTTGATAAACATGCGTGAACCACCAATTTTCCAGGCATCGCGGCTCACTCTTACGCTATCGGTTAAATGAATTTGCTCATGATGTAATGCATTTGAGACAACATATAAAGTCATCATTTTAGTCAAGCTCGCCGGTGGCAAACGCTCTTCACTATTTTTTTCTGCAATAATTTTTCCACTGTTTACATCAATAAGTATGTAGGCCTTGGCATTCAATGCTGGGGCAGCAGGAGTAACTAAAGGTTTGTTTGTAATTGAAGGCGACGGCTTCTGTAAATCCGTAGGTAAAGATCCTTCCGCAGTTGAATTGGTTGACTGCACAAATAGGGTAATAAAAAATAATGTCGTCAATAAAAAAGACGTGGCTTTAGTCATGTAATTCCTGATGTAGTTACAAAATGTTGTTATATTATCACAGCCTGCCGCAACCGGCCAAATAGCAGAATGAAAATATTGATTTTTTTTGTCGGTTTTAAATTATTTGGACTCAAAACTTCGAAAAGTATCTCTTTTTCGGTATAGTTAGATAAAATAATAATTATAAATTAGAAAATATGAGAAAAATATTAATAATAATCACAGTACTTATCTCGGGCTGTCAAACAACCAATAATAATCCTCCCATTTCAACAACTGGTGCAAAATCTCCAGCCCACTCCAAAAATTCAATATACGATCGCTACAGAAATAAAACCCATCGCTACACCATTCAACAAGATGGCGCACCCACAAAAAAGAAAGCGATAACTTTCAAGGAGCCTGTCCCGACAAAGGAGCCATTAAGCAGATATGGGAATCCAACTGAATATTATGTAGATGGACGCACTTACGAAGTGCTGAAAAGTTCTACTGGTTATAAGACAAGAGGTATCGCATCCTGGTATGGAACAAAATTTCACAAGCAGCGAACATCTAGTGGCGAACCCTATGATATGTATGTCATGACCGCGGCGCATAAGACTTTACCCTTACCAACCTATGTAAAAGTCAAAAACTTAAATAATGGGCGCGTTGCGGTGGTTAAGGTGAATGATAGGGGGCCATTTCACGCGGATAGAGTAATTGATTTATCGTATGCTGCTGCTTTAAAACTGGGCGTATTTCCAAAGGGAACTGCTCCGGTGGAAATAGAAACGTTAATGGGGCCAGCAGGTCAAGCCCATTATTATCTGCAAGCAGGAGCTTTTTCCTCAGAGGTTTTAGCAAGGCGCTTAAAAGAAAAGTTAGTCCATATCAGTCCATCACCAGTATTTATCGAACATTACAAGCAACACTATGTTGTTAGAGTGGGACCATTTGGTGACAAACACATGGCTGATAATTTAAAAATGAAATTGGCTAAAAATGGCGTTACAGGATCTTTTTCAGTTTTAATTTGATGTATTGAATCCTCACTAAGGTTTGTTAGTAGTTGAATCCAAAACCTACGTCCCGCGGC
>NZ_JAJKBJ010000016.1 GCF_023618015.1 Legionella maioricensis | reverse complement strand
CCTGCGGCTTGTCCGCAGGATCCAGTCTGCTACACCATTGCTGGATGCCGCGAACAAGCCCGCACATAGGCATTATGCGATGCTTAGCTGTAAAAAAAAACATAAGCAAATAGCACAACGTAGCAACGTAGGCTGGGCTGATAAGCCCAGCGTATTCATGCAAATTATTTGTAGCTATCCTTAACTTGACGGCGACGGACACAAAACCCTCCCTCTGACCAAACGTCATCTCAAGCAATACCACGTCATCTCGAGCAATGCCACGTCACCTCGAGCAATACCACGTCATCTCAAGCAATACCACGTCATCTCAAGCAATGCCACGTCATCTCAAGCAATGCCACGTCATCTCAAGCAATGCCACGTCATCTCAAGCAATGCCACGTCATCTCAAGCAATGCCACGTCATCTCAAGCAATACCACGTCATCTCGAGCAATGCCACGTCATCTCGAGCAATGCCACGTCATCTCAAGCAATGCCACGTCATCTCAAGCAATGCCACGTCATCTCAAGCAATGCCACGTCATCTCGAGCGCCAGCGAGAGATCTCCTTGATGTAGCACAATGTGCATTTCGAAGATCTCTCGCTTACACTACTATCTCCACCAGTAAAAAAACCTTTTTTCTGTTTCTTTAACTATACTGTTAACTAAGATACCCAGAAATAAAAAGTCAGATTAGATTCAACCTGGGGGCTACTCAAATCAACTCATTATTTTAAAAAAATAAACATGAAACAAATGGGCGAGGTATCGCATGGATAAGGCCTTGAATAGTGAATCCAATAGCTTAAAACTAATCAAACTAGGTATAGACACCGGTCAAGAATTTATTGTTTTTATGCGTTCCGATTGCTTTATTTGTAAATCAGAGGGATTTGAAGCACAAGGACGAATTGTCGTTACCCTAAATGGCAACTCTATAATCGCAACATTGAATATTGTTAATTCGAATATCTTGCAAGATTGTGAAGCAAGCTTGTCAGAAAGCGCATGGGAGCGACTTAATGCTCATACTGGTGATTCCATTTATTTATCTCATCTCCCCCCTATAGCCTCTATGGGTTACGTACGGTCCAAAATATATGGAAAAGAACTAAACGCTCAGGAATTTAAGGCCATTATCAGTGATATTGTAGCTGGCAAATATGCAAACATTCATTTATCCAGTTTTATCACCGCGTGCGGTAATAACAATCTTAGCACTCAAGAAATTACCTACCTGACCCAGGCAATGGTTATCACTGGAGAACAATTACATTGGGATTACCCTATAGTTATTGATAAACACAGTGTTGGAGGGATTCCCGGAAATAGAACCACGCCTATCGTGGTTGCTATTGTAGCGGCAGCAGGACTTATAATTCCCAAAACATCCTCACGGGCAATTACTTCTCCTGCAGGTACCGTAGATACCATAGAAACCATGACTCCAGTGACTCTCACGATCCCACAAATTCAAAAAGTTGTTGCGCGTGAAGGCGGATGCATGGTCTGGGGGGGCTCATTAGGTTTAAGTCCTTCAGATGATCTGCTCATTCGCGTCGAACGCGTTTTGGATCTGGATCCCATGGGGCAAATGATCGCGTCTGTGCTTTCAAAAAAAATTGCCGTGGGTGCGACCCACGTGCTTATAGATATACCCGTTGGCCCTACAGCAAAAATTCGCTCCGATCTTGCTTTTGCTAAATATCAAAGCTATTTCTCTTCGGTAGGCAAAGCGCTTGGCTTACAGGTTTATACTTTAAAAACTTATGGTGATCAGCCGCTGGGTAAGGGCATTGGACCCGCATTAGAAGCAAAAGATATTCTGGCTGTATTGCGCAACGACAAGGAAGCACCAACTGATTTAAAAAATAAAGCCCTTTTAATAGCGGCAACGTTGCTTGAATTTGGCAAAAAGGTACCCGCTGGTCAAGGGAAAGATCGAGCAACCCAATTATTAGAAAATGGCACCGCCCTAAAAAAATTTTTAGCCATTTGCGAGGCTCAAGGTGGTTTTAAAGAGCCGCCAAGCAAATCGCTAACTTATGATGTTGTGGCAAAACACAGTGGACTTATTACTGAAATTGATAATCGCAATCTGGCTCAAGTAGCCAAATTAGCCGGAGCACCACATGACCAGGCCGCAGGTATGGAATTTTTCGCCAAATTAGGGATGAATGTTGAAAAAGGTCAAACCTTATATCGGATTCATGCGGAATCAAAAGGAGCTCTGGATTATTCACGAAACTATGCTTTATCCATGCCAAACATTATTAAAATCATATCCCAAGAAACATAAGGCCAATAATATGAAAAAAACCATTATTTTTTCATTACCAGGAAACATAAAATTGACCCAGGCCTTGGCCAATAAACTGGCTATTGAAATGGGTAAAGCAGAAATCCGCGAATTTCCTGATGGGGAATCCTATATTCGTGTTGATTCGGATGTAAAAAATAAAACCGTTATTTTAGTTTGTACTCTCGATCACCCTAACTCCAAAATTCTGCCCCTCCTCTTTATGGCACGTACCCTTAATGATCTTGGCGCCAAAAGAATTTGTCTGATCGCGCCTTATCTTCCCTATATGAGACAAGATAAAAGTTTTCATCCTGGTGAGGCAATTTCCTCTCTATTTTTTGCTCAATTACTTTCAAGTTTGATAGATAGCCTGATTACGATAGATCCTCACTTACATCGAATTCATAAGCTCTCTGAAATTTATACTATTCCCTGTCTATTAACCTTACATGCCACAAAAAAAATTGCTGACTGGATTCAGCATCACATGAAAGACCCGATTTTAATCGGGCCTGATGAAGAAAGTAAGCAATGGATCGCAGAGATCGCAGACTTTAACAATCTTCCCTTTGTGATCGGTCAGAAAAAACGTCTCGGTGACAGGCAAGTGATGATTTCCCTGCCAGAAATAAAAAACCTGAATCATGTTCCTATTCTTGTCGACGATGTGATATCCACCGGGGTGAGCATGCTGGAAACCTTGAAACAACTGACATCACGTGGTTTTAAAAATTCAGTCTGTATTGGCGTACATGCCTTATTTGATAAGGAAACAGAAAACAAACTCACCATTGCCGGGGCAAAACAAATTATTACCTGCAATACAATTCCACATTCAACCAACAAAATAGATATTTCAGACATTATCGCAAAGGGAATTGTTGAATTATGTTAGAAACGTTACTTTCATTTACTATATCGCTGCTTATTGGATTACTCATTGGCATTGAAAGAGAACGCAGTCATCCAGAAGGCTCTCAATTCATCGGAGTACGGACTTTTACGATCATCTCTATTCTTGGCACACTGGTCGCTACGCTGAATCAAGCCATTCTCACCCTGACTACGAGCTCTTTTCTATTCGGCATACTCCTGCTAAATTATTTTCGCTCCACTGCTAAGGATAAAAAACACGCAACCATTGATATTTTAACCGAAATTACCGCCAGTATCATTTTCTGCCTGGGATATATGGTTCCTGGCTCTCCCCTGGTTGCCATTACCCTTAGCGCGATTATCGTACTCGTTCTTCTTGAACGCCAACGCTTGCATACTCTGGCACGAAAGAAATTTAAACCCCATGAAATAGAAACTGCAATTATTTTAGTTATTTTTACACTAGGGATATTACCTATTCTTCCGGATCGAACCATAGACCCCTGGCATTTTTTTAATCCGAGAGTTTTCGGTTTATTGCTTGCCACCATTGCAGCCATTCAATTCGGAAGTTATGTCGCCATTCAGTTGTTTGGAGAACGCTTAGGTATTCCATTCACCGGGTTATTAGGCGGCCTAATATCGAGCACCGCATTTTTTACTCAACTCCCTGATATCCTGGTAAAACATCCGCAATTTTGGTTGGCTACTTTAAGCTCTTGTCTGCTTGCTACTATTGCAATGGCAGTTGACGTAATCCTCATCATCTTTGTAGCCTCCCCCACCTTACTTGCTTATATTATCTGGCCAATAATTTCTATGATCTGCAGCGGAATTATCTTTATTCTTATTTTATTACATTATCAAAAGACACCAAGCCAGGAGCTCCTCTTACACTCAAGACCACTCAATTTACTCTCTATACTGCGCAGCTCCATTTTTATAGGGTTCATGCTTATTCTAATTGCTATCGCAAAACGCTTCATTTCCATGAAGGGTATTTTATTGATTTCATTTCTGGGGGGGCTGGTTGAAATTCACGGTATTTCGTTAGCAACGGCGTTACTTTATTTTGAGAATCAACTCATTATAAATGATGCCAGATTAGTGTTATACATTGCCATATTCGCCAGTTTTATCTCAAAAATTACTCTATTATGGGCTTTAACTCCGCCAAGATTCGCTTTTCAAGCATCACTCTTGTTAGTTGGTATGTTGTGCAGTGGCGGCATTGTTTATTGGATGGAGCTATAAAAAACAATCCGATCTATTTCATCTTAGAGGGCAATTGAATTATTTTACCGGCTACCATAAATACCCCATTCCCCAAATGATGGAGTGTTTGTGGCTGTTTTTCTGCAGGGTCAATCCACGCGTTCACTACCTCAAGAATAAAGAAATTATATTGACTCACCATCTTCATATCGATCACTTTACACTCAAGATTAGCATAGCACTCCTCAATAAGAGGCGCGGCTACCATCGAAGCAGCAGCTGGGGTAAGTTGAAAGGCCGTAAACTTATCTATAGTCCGCCCAGAGGTGTTTCCACACCCCACCACTTTCTCAGCTAAATTCAATGTCGGTATATTAACAACACATTCTTTAGTAGTTTTCAGGAAGTTGAATGAATAATCATTTTCACTAACGATGCAGCCAACAATGGGTGGTTCAAACTCCATCATGGTATGCCATGACAGAGTCATAATATTCGTTTTGTCAGCAAAAACAGTGGTAAGAAGCACAACGGGGCCTGACTCCAATAAACGATACACCTCAGATAAAGGATAGGGGGTCTTTTTCATTTAAAACTCCTTTTGTTTTATTGGAGCTCAAACCATTTAAGCCGGGCCTGCCTTGAATCAGCTGCTTAACAAACTTAAGCTTGTTCTACTTTAATATCTCGTGCATTTTTCTTGGACTCCAATTTTTTAGGTAGTGAAACCCAAAGCATTCCTTTTTTAAACGAAGCAGTGGCTTTTTCTATATCAACATTGGTAGGCAACGAAATAACCCGCTCATATTTCCCGTAACTAATTTCACGAGAAACATATTTTTTATTTTTATTTTTCTTGGATGTTGTTTTCTCACCAAAGATTGTAAGCAGATTATCAGAGAAAGAGACTTTAATATCTTCTTCCCCCATACCAGGCATTTCAACTTGAACGTTAAATTGCTTATCGTCTTCAACAATATCCATTGAAGGGGTAATGTCCATCGTTTCAAAACGCTCTAAACCGCCTTGACCGGATGCGAATGCATCATAAAAGTCGCCAATGGCTTTATCGATCTCTTGTTGAAAATTAAAAAAGGGATTTCGAGCGTGCTCGATTGTAATAGGTGATGCTTTCTTCCATTTTAGTAGTGAACTCATCATAGATCTCCATTCATGAATTGTTCTTTAATTTTTGACCAATCTGCTCAATTTGTCAAACTATTGATCATAAAGCAACCTGCGCCATCTTGAGAGTAAACAAGAGAGCTCCTGGATGAAGCACAGTGCCACATTTTGGGGGTCTCTTGACGAGCCCACTCCCTGTATATCTAGCCTCCCAAAGGCTGCACCGCATTGGTTTTATCAAAATGAATAAGACTGTCAAACTGATAAGGTAAGTGAGTAAAAAAATAATGACTGAAACGCTCTGTATCTGGGCGATAAATAACCCCAATGGCACGCTGTAACCGCGACAGTTGCAGAAAATGCTCCAGCTGCTGATTACCTATTAAATTCAAGAGAAAATTTTTATATTGGATATGATGAAATAATTCTTCATAGCTTCCCGGCAAGCCAGGCATCACTTTCTTTCGTTGTACGGGCTCATCCCAATCAGAGGCCGCAGAGACAAATCCTTCGTAAGTCGAAAAACCAATTGAGTAGGAATGAGTGTCATATTGTTCTCGAACTAGCTGACCAATATTCACTTCTCCTCGCTCACTCATTTCGGTAGCTCTTGCATCTCCAACATGCGAATTATGAGCCCAGATAATAATTTTAGCCGGTTTATTCCAGCGTGTTTCCAAATGATCAACCAACACATTCAGGGTCTCTGCCATGTGCCTGTCGCGAATATTCCATGAAGTGACCTGTCCTTCCAGCATGGAACGATAATAGTTTTCTGCATTTTTAACCAACCGCGCATTTTGAGTTGCGAAAAAATACTCGTCTTCAGCGGCTATTCCATCATGACGAAGATATTCAAATGCTCGATGCTGTAATTCAATTAATTCAGCAATGGCCTCATTGATGCATGATTTTTTTATCCCGGCATTAATTAAATAACCATACATTTGCGGTTCGATATTGACATGATCAAAACAAGAGTAGCGCTGTTGTGCACGACGCGCAGCCTCTGGATCTATTTTCATTAAAAAATGAATCACGGCTTCTATTGACGCATTTAAACTATATAAATCCAGACCATAAAAGCCTATTTTTTGGGAAGGTGGAGTAACTTGATCATTATAGGTTCGTAACCAGCAAAGAAAGGGGGGCATGGTGGTATTACGCCACATCCAGGTCGGAAAGCGTTTAAATTGTTCAAGCGCACGCTCGGCATCGTTACTTCCTCCTTTACCTTGCAAATAACGATGAACATGATAGGCATCAGGCCAATCCCCTTCTATGGCTACCGCCATAAAACCACGTTCTTTAATAAGTCGTTGGGTAATCTTGATCCGTGCTTGATAAAACTCATGCGTTCCATGAGAAGCTTCGCCAATCATCACAAAACGAGCATTACCAATCTTGTCCAAAAGCGCATCATAAGTTTCATTCTGTTCCTGAAGTGGTAGAGCAGACTCAGTAATGACCTCAATTAATTTGTACATAGCATCCTTACTCATGCTCCATGCCTCCTGCAACTAAATAATGGTCAAACCATATTTTTGCCAGATCTGCCACTTCCTCCAACGTTCCAGGCTCTTCAAACAAATGCGTCGCGCCAGGAACTATATCCAATTGGGTAACACAGGTCATTTTTGACATGGCCATTTGGTTTAGTTCAATCACTACCTCATCATGACCACCAACAATCAGCAAGGTCGGCGCCTTTACCCGAGATAAATACTCTTTGGCTAAATCAGGCCGCCCCCCACGAGACACCACCGCTTTTACTATTGCTGGTGTCTGCGCTGCAGCAACAAGAGCAGCCCCTCCTCCAGTGCTTGCCCCAAAATAACCTATAGCCAACTGGGGAAATTCTTTGATACACCAATGGGTAACATCGATGAGACGTGTGGCTAACAAGTTAATATCAAAACGAAGCTCGCGAGTAAGATTGTCAATGACCTCTTCTGCAGGGGTTAATAAATCAAACAATAAGGTGGCGTGATTGCCAGTATTTAATGCCTTTGCCACGTATTGGTTACGGGTACTTAAGCGACTGCTTCCGCTTCCATGCACAAAGAGCACCATACTTTCAGTGCCTTTAGGTATATAGAGAAGTCCATTAAGATGAGACTTACTACTTGGAATAACCACAGTATGTTCTGTATCTACAGCATAGTTTTTCATAAAATATCCTTTTTTGGAGCATCCTAAATGAAGATAATTAATTAGCGCTCCTCTTTTCCTGACGCGCTCTTTTTAATAATTCACAGACTTCACTATCGCTTGTTTGAGAGAAATTCTGATACCACAACCCCACTGCATAAAAATTTACAGGGGTTAGGGGGCAAATTATTTTATCAACAAGTTTAGTCATCTCATGGTAAGTATCTTGTGCCGCAACAGGTACTGCTACAATGATTTGGGCTGGTTTTTGCTGTCGTAAAGCCATAATTGCAGCGTGCATGGTCGAACCTGTGGCTATACCATCATCAACAAGCAGGATTGTTTTGTCTTTTAAAACAGGAACTTCTTCATTCACATGATATAAAGATTCACGCCGAGATAATTCTTTTTCTTCGGATTTAATCACTTCGTCTATAGAGGATTTCGATATATGAAGATAACCTATAAGCTCATCATTAAGGAGAATAACTCCCCCTGAAGCAAGGGCTCCCATAGCCAGTTCCTTATGTCCTGGAACCCCCAGTTTTCGCACTATAAACACATCAAGCGGAACCGAAAGAGACTTCGCAATTTCATAGGCCACGGGCACCCCACCCCGAGGCAAAGCCAACACGATAACGTCTTCTTTATTTGCATACTTTTTAAGATGAGTAGAGAGGATTTTTCCTGCATGTTGTCTATCAATGTATTTATCCATCGGTTCCTTTCCTCCATGCCACTATTATAAGTATATGCCTGATTAGGAAAAATTTTATACAATTTGGAGGGGGAACAAAGTGCTAAAGAGGCGGGAGCAAGACCCGTAGTCTGTCAGGCTGATGTACTTTCGAGCCCTTTGGCAACAGGTAATTTTAAGAAGTGGGTCGGCCCAAAGGGACCGACCTACGTTACCAAAAAACTTAAGTTGACCTCATTTTGTGAACTGTGACGAAAAAAGACCTGGTAATGATTTTAGTTTATTTTCCTCGAACCAGCAGGACAGGAATGGAGGCTCTGCGAATGACTCCCTCTGCCACACTGCCTAAGATAAAGTGCTGAAAACCGCGACGACCATGAGTCCCTACCACCAGTAAATCAGCAGGCCAATCTTTTGCTGCCTCAACAATTTTTTCTGAAATCCGCTCTTGAGTTTTTATCTCAATCAATTGACTATCACACTCCATATGTTCTTTGCGTACCATTGCCTCCATTTCATCCAGTAATTTTTGTGCTCCTTGCTTAAACGCTAACTCAATTTGCTCATAATCCACACCAGCCACAAGATAACCGGAATAAAATTCATTCACTACATGTACCAAACGTAATTTAGCCTTATGATCCTGGCTAAGATTAATCGCCTCACGTAAGGCTTGTTTTGCTGTATCGCTCTCGTCCACTGCAACTAAAATATGTTTGTACATGATCCATCCCTTCCTTAGATAATTACCTGACTATTTATAAATTATACTTACCTTTTTGAGAGTGTGGTTTGAAATTAACGAATACGCAAGGAAGTTATGAAAATGTTTTTGGAAGAGTAATTATCTTATTTAAAATATACCCACTAAATATTTCGTACGTCATTCCCAGTCCCACGTGAATGAACAACCCAGCACAATCCTGAGCAATTCATCATCCCGAACAACCCAACGTCCCGAACAGTTGGACGTCATCCCGAACGAAGTGAGGGATCTCCTGGATAGTGCCACGGAGAGGAGATCCCTCACTTCGTTCGGGATGACGTTTAGTCGTTCAGGAGGACGTTTAGTTATTCAAGATGACACTAAAGCGTTCGAGATGACGCTAAATCACCAGAGATAACGACATGTAATTGAGCCAAAAACTCAAAAAAATGCTACAGTTTAGAGAAGGTTTACCCTACGTCCCGCGGCTTGTCCGAGGGACGTAGGGGTACTGGAATTGAATGAAATATCGACATGATTAGTCTGATTGGTGATAGAACACGGAGTAATTAATATGCATGCGATGCTTATGGAGCAATCAGGGCAAAAATTAACATACACTCAAGTGGAAAAACCTCAACCCCAACCCAATGAGGTTTTAATCAAAGTAAGTGCTTGCGGCATTTGTAGAACTGATTTACATGTTCTTGATGGTGAGCTACCAAATCCTAAACTTCCTCTTATTCCTGGACACCAAATCGTAGGAACAATTGAAAAACTGGGCACAGCAGTCACCTTATTTAAAATGGGACAACGAGTCGGTGTTCCTTGGCTAGGCTCCAGTTGTGAGACCTGTCAGTTTTGTTTAACCGGACGTGAAAATCTTTGTGATCAAGCCCGCTTCACAGGCTATCAAATTGATGGAGGCTTTGCCCAATATTGTGTAGCAAATCATCGCTTTTGTTTCCCTATACCTGAAGGTTATTCAGACTATCAGGCAGCTCCTTTGTTTTGCGCCGGATTAATAGGGTATCGCGCCCTATTAAAAACAGGCGATGCAGAACATTTAGGCCTCTATGGTTTCGGCGCTGCAGCCCATATCCTGATTCAAACTGCATGTAAACAAGGTCGAAAAGTATATGCCTTAACCAGCCCTGGTGACCGAAAAGCTCAAGACTTTGCTTATCAGTTAGGCGCAACCTGGGCTGGTGACTCTGATAAGCCAACCCCTCATCTTCTTGACGCAGCAATCATTTTTGCTCCAGTAGGCTCTTTAGTGCCGCTAGCGCTTCGTAATACGATTAAGGGAGGTATAGTCGTTTGTGCCGGCATTCATATGAGTAACATTCCCAGTTTTTCCTATGACCTTCTTTGGAATGAACGAACGTTAACTTCTGTGGCCAATTTAACCAGAAAAGATGGAGAAGAATTTTTATCATTAGCGCCTAAAATTCCCATTAAAACCGAAATTCATACTTATCCCTTAACGGAGGTAAATGAAGCGCTTGATGATCTGCGTCATGGGCGTTTTTCGGGGGCAGCAGTCATTACCATTTGAGAATTCAATTGCACCAAAGATGCTCCTTGGAATTAAAATCTCCTGGGGGATATAATGATTTTTAATAAAAAAATCAGGATGGCTTATGTTAACGGATTATGGTGATCTGGTTTGCTACAAACAAACCTCAATAGACAGTCATGGCAAACTCAAGTTTTTTCTTGAAAAACATAGCACTAAAGAAGGCACTTGGGGATGTTTACATCTGCAAGAAGGAGAAATTGATTTTATTTTCCTGAATGGTGGCGGCCAAGAACTTTCTCGCGTCCGAGTCGATAAAAAAAAATCCTCAACTGCTTATTCCCCCTGCCGCATGGCATAAAATTATACCCCTTAGTGAGAATTTTCAGGCCCAACTTGAATTCTATTGTAAGCCAAACCGCTATTTCAATAAAAAATACGGTTTAGGTCAAGTTCATAGTGATCTGCTCTCTATTTATCATACTTATCTACATCAGCAAGGAAAAGTTACTGCTCTTGATGTAGGATGTGGCTCAGGAAGAAATCTTCTGTTTCTTGGTTTAACCGGCAATCCAGTAACGGGTATGGATATCAATGAGTCCGCAATAAAACAAATTTCAGAGATCACTCAGAAAGAGAATATGCCCCATGTTCAAACAATAACCCATGATCTTAATCAACCATTAAACCTCAAGAAAGAAAGCTACAACTTTGTGTTTTCCACGGTGAGTTTGCAATTCTTAAAAGCGGAACGTATTCCTTCTTTGCTACATGAGTTATATCAAGCGACGACCATTAAAGGACTTCATTTTTTAGTATTTCCAATAAAAACAGAGCACTATACCTTACCTGCTTCATTTACTTTTTTACCTGAGCAAGAAGAGCTGTATCATTTTTATCAGGACAATGGTTGGTCAATACTTGAATATAAAGAAACAGCCGGACTACTCCATAAATTGGATGAGTTCGGTCGACCGCTTCAAGGATTATTTGGACATTTACTGGCACAAAAAATCCAGTAAAAGGAGGTAGAAATAATGGCTCATTCCAAGATTACTCTTTGCAGGGTGTATACTCCGCCACATCACAAAGAAGGAGTTTGGATCCTGGTAGATAGGTTATGGCCGCGAGGTATTAAAAAAGAAAGTATTGCCTTTGACCCGTGGTTAAAGGAAATTGCTCCCAGTCCTGCTTTACGCAAATGGTTTAATCACGAACCGGACAAATGGCTTGATTTTGCCGAACGTTATGTGCAGGAATTACAAGGCAAAGGGGAGTTAATCGAACAAATAAGAGAAAAAGCAAAACAATCACCGATCACTTTATTTTATGCCGCAAAAGATACCCAACACAACCATGCTCTGGTTCTGCAGAAGACCCTAAAATCCTGGCCTGATAAGCCCGAACCGATTTAGCCAAGAATAGCGAAGGGAATTCAGGTTTGCAATCAGCTGTCGCTTAAACTAAATTGAGCTAAAGGAAGGTAACTCGTTCTTCCATTGTCAGGTTTGCTTTCAATAAGATAAAGCTCATTGATAAAAACCGGAGGAAGAGCAGGAAGCTTTATTGTGGTTAATAATGTAGGCTGCGGACGGCGATGAGGAACGCGCCCAATTGATATATGCCCGCGAAAAGGCCGCAACTCTACTGGATAATTTAAAGCGGTTATTGCCCGAGCAATTGTTGCTGACAGAGCGGCTAAAATGTCTTGTGGCCCAACGGCTAAAGAGAGAATTTTAGGATGTCTTGGTCCTGGAAACCACTCTAAGTGATTCAATTCAAGTTGAAATGACTTGGTATTTTTTAATTCAGCGCGAACTTGTTCAATTAATGGATTGACATCCTCTGTCTGCACTTTTTTTAAAAATTGCAAAGTAATATGTAAGTTTTTAATATTAATCCATTTTATGGAGTGTTCTGGAGTAGCGTGTTTTAATGTTTTTAAAATGTTTTCGAGAGGATCATGCATTGATTGGGGTGGCATAATTGCGAAAAACGCACGTATCGTATTCATCATTCAAACCTGTTTCGAGAAAATAAAACAGCTAAAGTAGTCTTGATAATTAAAGAAGTTCTACCCTAGCTGTTAGTCCACCTAAGTTGCTTCATTAAGCTATAGGACAACTAAAATAACGGATACCTTACCAATATCCTTTTTTAACTCGTCCTGGCGGCATTCCTCTTCCATGCCAACCTGCTTTGTTACCATGATGCCAACCCCGTGGATTACCCTTATGATGCCCGCCCTTATGCCAGCCGTGATGATAACCGTGATGACCGCCCCCGCGCCAAGCAAATGCATTAGTTCCCATCCCCAAAAAAAGCGATAATGCGCATAAAACAGTCAATAGTTTTTTCATAAAATATCCTTATTTATTATTTAAAAACAAGGTCACGCTCTCTAATATTAGCATTTTTCAACAAATAGTATTTTTTTTGCATAAAGAAGGGGTCATCAATAATTTGATTAAACTCTTCCAAAAATCTAGTGAAAAACCGGGAGCTTGTTCACAAAGAGTCCTAACTGGATCCCGCAAACAAGTCAGTTTTATTGCATCAATCCATTTCCAGGGAGATTATGCAACAAAGGGACGTAGCCTGGAGCGAAGCGCAATCCGGGAACAGGCTAGGATCAGGTTTCAATCCCGGATTACGCTTTCGCTCCATCCAGGCTACCATGTTCTCTTAAGCCGTACTTCCTGAATTGATTAACTGGCAAAATACATTAAGTTCTGCCACTTGCTGGATAGTACTTACTTTAGTATCAAGTAACGTCGGACTGTAAACAACAATAGCCAGGCATTGAGCTCGGGAGATGGCGACATTGATACGATTTTTGTCAAACAGAAAACTGATGCCGCGCGGAGATTCATTAGCACTGCTCGCACACATACTTAAAAAGACTATGGGGGCTTCTTGCCCCTGAAATTTATCCACGCTGCCTACTTTAGCCTGCTCGCCCAATGCTGTTTTTAATTTATTAACCTGATGATTGTATGGTGCAACAAAGAGCATGTCATCCCAGCTAATCAATCGCTGAGTACCGTCTTTTGCCCTAAAAATTCGGCCCAATAACTCTTTGCTTAAAGAACAAATCTGCTCCACTTCCTCATCACTGGCCTGGGTGTTTCCTTCATGCATTACTGGGATGACAATAACTCCGGCTTCTTTGTTTAACTTGCCTTGATAGCCATCTGGAATGCTGATGGATTGACGATCATTTTCAGGAACTGTTTCCAGTTTTCCCTCATAAATAGCATCGCTAATAAACTGATTCACGGCTGAATGCATACGATAGGTGGTGCCAAGAAATACCCCCATAAAATCAGGGATAGTTGGCGTGTCATGCAGCAAATAATCAAGGATAGATAAGCCACTGTCCTCAGGATGACTGCCCTGAGATGGCTGTCCCAGTTGCATCTGATCGCCCATTAAAATGATATTGCGGGTAGCTCTGCTCATTGCAATCAAATTAGCGACGCTCACTTGACCTGCTTCATCAATAAAAAGGTAATCAAAAGTATTTTCAAGTTCCTCTCTGGCAAAACCCCATGCAGTGGTTCCTATAACACAAGCCTCTTGAGCAAACTCAAGGATGTTTTTATTATCTAACACGGTTATATTCAGTTCATCAATTGATGCCTCCGTGTTACGGGCACAAGCAAAATGACCGGTTATTCCTTCTTTCTGACAATACTCGGCAGTACTAATCAGTAAATTATTGATGGCTTTATGACTGTTAGACGATATTCCTATCTTTTTTCCTCGTTTAAGCAGTTCTGCAATCAGATGTTTCCCCGTATAGGTTTTACCTGCTCCCGGTGGACCTTGAATCGTAAGATAGCTGTCATTTAAATTAAGAACCGCATGGATGATTTCTTGTAATCGTTGTTTAGGATCATGGCTGGGAGCTATTGGTTCTCCGGCCTTGTGGTTGTTTATGCGAGGAATGGATTTACCTAAAAAATCCAAAATTGCTGTTTTATCAAGCATCCCTTGTTCAAAGGCTTCGGCTTGTTTGGCCAAAGCTTCTGGAATGGGATTGGGATCCACATACTCATCAGGAATTAAGGTAATCAAATCTCCCGGTTCCTTTTTTATTTGTAATGCAATTAAGCCATGTTCCAGATCACTGCCTGGCGGATGATAAGTGGCTTTAATGCTCTTTCCATCCTCGGTTTCCTGCCCCAAAATAAAATACTTTTTTGCACTCCCCTTAAACTCCTGATCGGGATCAAAGGCATATTCATAGACGAGATTACGCGCTTGGGGGGTTGGTTTATAGGGTGCTTTCTCGGTGCGCTGACAATAAGCCAGACAATCAATATCATCCAGTAACTCGTCATCACTTAAACCCAAACGATCAAACATACGCCAAAACACCGGTTTTGCCTCACGTCGATGAAACTCAATAGACCAGGCAAAAACACCATTGATTTTGGCAAGGGATTGATTGCCTTCGCTTTTGAATTGCTCTGCTTTAGCCAATAATCTATTGCGGAGTTTAATACGCTCCCCCAATTCTTCCTGCGCTTCTGACTCAATGACTTCCGTTTTACCAAGATAAGCAATCGCGTGTTCTTTCTGCTTTGCTCTTAACCAAACCACCAACTCCTGGGTTGAATTGCAATCATCAATATTATAATCCCGAATATCTTTCAATATTTTGGATGTTTGCCAGGTATCGCCATCGGGATTTTCTCGCCAGCGTTCATAAACAACGACGGAGTCGCCCCCCGATCCCACCTCCGTATTTCGTTTGGTGCGATATAAATGCTCCACATTTTTAATGGAGTACCGTGGTTCCCCAATAAGTAACGAACCTTTGACAATCTTATATAAATCAACAAAAACCTCGTTACGCAGTAACTGATCTACTTCATATTCACAAACACCATATCTGCCCATTAATTTACGACAAGCAGAAATTTCATAGCTTGCATAATGATAAATATGCATTCCTGGCTCTTCTTGCCAACGATCATAGGCCCATCGGATAAAAGCCTTAAAACTCTCTTTTTCCTGTTCCTGATCATGAGCCCAAAAATCCTTATAGCGGCGTTCCCCATCCTCATCAAAATAGGCAGCGCCCCACAAGTACTCCAAACCGCCTTCCTCAAGAGGAAAACCTTCTATATCAAAGAAGATATCTTGCGAAGATGAAGGCGGAAGCAAGGCTAAACCCAGTTTTTTGCCAGGCTCATGGGGCATGAATTGATATGCTGGGATCTCTTTGCCCACACTTTCCTGCTGCATTTTGGCTTGTGCTTTCAACCGCTTCAATACTTCAGGTTTTAGGCCTCTGATCTGAGATCTATCTTCATCTGCCAAAGCAGTCATGCTGGTGATACCTGCCTTGTTCAATTTCTTAATTTGGCTTGTTGTAATCGTAGCTACTTGCACTAAGTGATCGGTCTTTTTTAATAACTCTTCCGCATAATTACTCCATCTTCCCCAACTTTTAGATACGGCAGGATCAGGACAGCGTATGGGAGTGAAATGCTGATGAGTTTCTAAAAAATGGTGTTTCAAGTTGCGATAAAAATAATAATAATCATCCGTTCTAAATCGTTTATGTTCATTATTGCCCAGGATTACCGTGATGTATTCAGGTCGCTTTCCTTGAATTATTTCAAGCATTTCGGCATAACAACATAATTGAATTACAAAATAAGGTTTCACTGATTTAGCAAGCTTACTGTCCCATACTTCATAGTAATAATCACCAAAGCGACTTTTTCCTTCTACTTTAATGAGAAAATCTGCATATCCGCGAAAGGGCAGCAACGCAAGACCTGCCTGATAAATAACATCCACCCCATTTTGCATGGCACGAAGAGTTGCCCCAAGAGGATCCTCTTCCCTTTTAAGATTAGCTATTGATAAGCCCTGTTCTTCAAAAGAAGCCAATACTGCTGATTCATGTTGATTCCCCATACTTTGCAGGACATCCATTAACTCATCATTTTTATCTGAAATTGGTAAAGAATCGGGATGAGTCAGAGCAAGATGCTCCATCCACGAAGCAAAAGGACTATCCATAAACTGGGTTAAGTCTGATGGGGAAAAAACTAATTCACTGGATTCAAGATACATTTTAATTATTTATCCTTATTGATTTAATCATTTTACAAATAATCCAGCGTAGTTCGTTGCGTACAACTAATGGCACTTCCGTCTTTGCGAACGCAGTGAAGCAAAGACGGAATAATTGCCCCTTGAGAATTAAGCCTCGCTTTTTTATTCTTGAAAAGAAGGAAGTTTTGACCAATCCGGATAAGTTAACTCCCACAGCCTGTAAATTTTTTCATCCTTATATTGAGCGATTAAAATAACTTCAATTCTTTTGGGAGACTCATTAGGTCGGCTTGTAGTAATGAATACGCGTCCCGCTAATTTTTCACCTTGTTCGAGAAACGTCTCATCGTCGTATTCAATTTGATATTGAAGTTCGGTTGCGTAATATTTTTGATGGGACGTTAAAAAATCATCATAATGGGTAACTTGATCATTAGTATATAAAAGAAATTCTTTATGATAATAGTCCGGGATCAAAGACGCGTTTTTGGGAATAACCATTTCGTTGAACATTTCTTTAAGTTTTTCTATATACATACCTTTTACCCAGTTACTTGATATCGAGAAATGAAAATAATACTATCTTTTTACCGAGAGCAACATCTTCTATAAGCAGCTTAGAACTCATGACTTTATCCAATACATTGTATTTAAGAGAAATCTGCCAGCACGATGAAGAGCTCTTCATTCAAACGATGAAAAAAAGCCATGACTTTCATCAACCGTTTACCAGCCCGCCTCAAACCAAGGAAGCATTTCATAGCTACTTTTTAAGGTCGCAACAAGAGAATCAAAAAGGTTATTTAGTACTCAATCAGAAAAATCATATTGTGGGCGTATTTAACATCAACGAAATTATTCGCGGTTTTTTTCAAAGTGGCTATCTTGGTTATTATGCATCGGTGGATTATACAGGCAAAGGTTTAATGAGCCAGGGACTTAAGCTGGTTTTGAAAGAAATTTTTACAGAATTAAAATTGCATCGCATTGAAGCAAATATTCAGCCAAACAATACCCCTTCTATTCAATTAGTTACCCGAAATGGTTTTATCAAAGAAGGTTTTTCACCACGATATTTAAAGATAAACGGCATCTGGAGCGACCATGTTCGCTATGCTCTAACCTATGAGGATTGGGTAAAGATACAAGGCTAACGCGAATTAAAATGCAATTGATATTACTCATATTGCTTACGACAGCGATAAACGACTTCTCCGGTACCAATCTCTACAATTTCCCCTTCAGCACCTGATTTTTCCATTTCACACTGCCCAATTAAAAATACTTGCAAGTCGCTAATACTGTCTCCTGTAGTTTTGGAAATAACCTCATCTCCTATTTTGATTTTTGCTTCATAGGTGTGTTGTTCCGTGGCTGCTTTCATAGTTAAACTCTGTAGAATGCCTTGTATTTTAATTATAGCTTAGGCTTAAAAAAGTATAATTTTGTCGTAATAAAAATTTCAAAAAAAGAAGATACAGAATATATTGAATTAAAGAACAATCAGCCTCATGATGACCATTTGGTAATGAGGCCATCAAGGTAATCGAAAGATCATCCTGAAGAGTTTTAATGATAAAACATTGAGTCTTGTGATGCATGAATTATGGTTATGTAAAAGTATTCTCGAAATTATTAAGCAGAATGTCATTGCCAAAAAAGGTACGCGCGTAAAAAAAATAGTTTTAGAGATTGGTCAGCTGGCTGCAGTAGAAAAAAATTCTTTAATTTTTAGTTTTAATGTGATTGCCAGGGGAACTTTGGCTGAGAATGCGGAACTCAGCATTATTGATATCCCAGGAAAAGCACAGTGTGAATCGTGCCAAAAAATGGTTCCTTTGCGACAGTATTATGATGAGTGTCCAGCATGCGGCAGTCATTCATTAAAAGTCACACAGGGTGAAGAATTACGAGTAAAATCAATGGTGATGGAATAATGTGCGGAATATGCGGCTGCTCTGAAGAAATAAATATGACTCATGAACATGAACATGAACATGAACATGAACATGAACATCATTCACATGATGAGCATTTAATTCACGTGGAACAAAATATTTTGGCCAAGAATCAACAATTTGCCCTTCATAATAAAAACTATTTAGCCAATAAAAATATTTTGGCGCTCAATATCATGTCTAGTCCGGGCTCTGGCAAAACCACCCTTTTGGCAAAAACAATTTCAGATTTAAAAAATGAACTGGACATCGCGGTGATTGTTGGTGATCAACAAACAAATTATGATGCGGAGTTAATTAAATCAAGCGGCGGTCATGCCGTACAAGTTAATACTGGAAAGACCTGTCATTTAGATGCCCATATGGTGGGTCATGCATTAGAAGGACTTTCTTTAAAAGAAAAATCGCTCTTGTTTATTGAAAATGTAGGTAATCTTGTCTGCCCCGCATTATTTAATTTAGGCGAACACTATAAAGTAGTTATCCTTTCCGTTACTGAAGGAGATAACAAACCCCTTAAATACCCCGATATGTTTCGTTGCGCCGATTTAATGCTGATTACTAAAATGGATTTACTGCCTTATGTACCATTTGATCTGAATCAATGCATGGACTACGCACGTCAGATTAATCCCAATATTGAAATTTTGACTCTTTCGACAGTTAATGAGGAGGGTTTAAATCAGTGGTATGAATGGCTAAAGCACAAGCGTTCCTGAAATGAAACTTGAACGATTACAGCTTCTCATCCAGGGGCAGGTTCAAGGAGTTGGCTTTAGACCCTGTGTTTATCGAGTGGCAAAGCGTCTTCACCTCAGTGGCTGGATACAAAATAATGCCTCGGGGGTTTTAATTGAAGTTCAAGGAGCTTTGGCTAATGATTTTGTTACCCATTTAACCGCTAACTTACCACCACTTGCCAAAATAAATAACATCCAACTAAAGTCTATTCCTTTAAAAATAAATGAAGCTCGTTTTGAAATCATTGCAAGCGAAAAAGGCAAAGCCAATACCCTCATCTCTCCTGATACCTGTATTTGTTCTGAATGTTTGCAAGAACTCTTTGATCCTCAAAGTCGCTATTTTCGTTATCCTTTTTTAAATTGTACTCACTGTGGCCCCAGATTCTCTATCACTCAAACGCTTCCCTATGATCGTTGTCATACGTCAATGGCCGCATTCCCTCTTTGTCCGAGTTGCCAAACAGATTACATTAATCCTGACAATAGACGCTATCATGCCCAGCCTACAGCCTGCGTCCATTGCGGCCCACAACTTTCATTATCCGTTGCAGAAATGGCACAACGCATTTTGCAAGGCCAACTCATCGCGATAAAAGGATTGGGAGGCTATCAAATTATTTGTGATGCGCGAAATGAGAATGCCTTATTAAAACTGCGGGAAAGAAAAAATCGTGAAACAAAACCATTAGCGCTGATGGTTGCTAATATTGAAAGTGCAGAGCGAACTGTTGAAATCAATGAGCAAGCTCGAATCTTATTGGAGAGCGCTGCCCGCCCCATAGTATTGCTCCGAAAAAAAGAAAAATCATTACCGGATGAAATAGCTCCCGGTTTAAACCACCTTGGCATCATGCTTCCCTACACCCCCCTGCATTATTTACTCTTTAATGCCTTTGCGGGAAATCCAAACGGTTGTGCTTGGTTAAATGAATATCAGGCAATGACACTAGTAGTAACCAGCGCAAACTCAGGAGGCGAACCGCTGGTTATTGATGATCATCATGCGGAACTGGAACTGCAAACCATAGCAGATAAAATTGTTTCCTATAATCGCCAAATTATTACCCGTGAAGATGATTCCGTCTTGCGTATTATCAATGAGGCCCCGATGTTTATTCGGCGTTCTCGTGGATTTGTCCCAACACCAATTCAACTGCCATATGCTATCCCTCCAACTTTGGCAGTTGGAGGGCATCTTAAAAATACGTTTTGTATTACCCGTGGTGATGAGGCTTTTGTTTCACAGCATATCGGTAGTCTAACTAATAAAGCGACCATTGATTTCTTTCATGAATCATTAAATCATTTATTAAATTTTCTGGATGTAATACCTGAGCGAATTGCCCATGATTTACATCCCGATTTTTATACCACCCGCCTTGCTCAACATTATGGTATCCCTGCATTGGCTATTCAACATCACCATGCTCACTTGGCTTCTGTTGCAGCAGAGCACGGTATTCAACACCGTATTTTAGGATTGGCCCTTGATGGATATGGATACGGTTTACTTGGAGAAGCCCGGGGCGGAGAGTTTTTTTTATTCGAAAACGCCACTTTTGAACCGCTGGGGTCTTTTTATCCGCTGTTGCAGCCCGGAGGAGAAATCGTCGCACGTGAACCGTGGCGGATGGCAGCAAGCATTTTACATTGTTTAGGCCGAGGAAGCGAAATCAGTAAACGCTTTTCCAGCTGCCCTCAAGCCCAGGCCATTGTTCATCTTCTGGATAAAAAAATAAACAGTCCCGCCACCACAAGTTGTGGACGTGTATTTGATGCGGCGAGTGCTTTGTTAGGGATTAAACTGATGTCGCAGTATGAAGGGCAAGCGGCGATGCGCCTGGAAAGTCTGGTTACTGAATTGTCAGTAGTACCCAACGGATGGCAAATAAAAGACAATCACTTTAATCTGTTGCCCACCCTGGCTTTGCTATCAGACCTGGGAGATCCCGTTGCAGGAGCCAATCTTTTTCACGGAACCCTCATTGCAGGCCTCGCTGCCTGGATTAACCAAATGTGTCGAGAAAAAGGGATAGATATGATATTGTTAAGTGGCGGTTGTTTTTTGAATCAAATACTGGCAGAAGGATTAACCAAGGCATTAAAAGAATTGGGTATCCAGCCTTTATTACCGCGAGCCCTTCCGCCCAATGATGGGGGAATTTCCCTGGGACAGGCATGGATTACTGGAACAAGTATTCTGCAAGGATAGTCTATGTGTTTAGCTATGCCCGTACAAATCACCCAAATTATTGACAATGCCCGAGCCATAATCAATTTAGGCGGCATCACCAAAGAAATCTCCATTGCCTTATTAGATGAAGTCACTGAAGGTGATTATGTCATTATTCATGTCGGATATGCTTTAACACGGTTAGATGAACAAGAGGCGCAAAAAACCTTAAGTTTATTTGCTCAAATGCTAGAGGATACCCCGGAATGAAATACATAGAAGACTTTCGCAATGAAGCTTATGCAAAAGTACTGGCTCAGAAAATTGCTGACCAGGTGGATCCGAGGCGACACTATCAATTTATGGAGTTTTGCGGCGGGCATACCCATGCTATCCATCGCTATGGAATTCCAAGCTTACTTCCTGACAATGTAGAAATGATTCATGGTCCAGGGTGTCCTGTATGCGTACTCCCTATGGCAAGGACGGATAAAGCCATTGCCTTGGCCTCTTTACCACATGTTATTCTTTGTAGTTATGCTGATATGTTACGAGTACCAGGCACTGGACAAAAAAGTCTATTGCATGCTAAGGCATCCGGTGCGGATGTGCGCATGATTTATTCCGCAGATGATGCGTTAAAAATTGCCCAGGAAAACCTGCAAAAAGAAGTTGTTTTTTTTGCTATTGGTTTTGAAACTACCACCCCACCAACCGCCTTGGTGATCCAACAAGCCAGAAAATTAAAACTCACTAACTTTAGTGTTTTTTGTAATCATGTTTTAACCCCTGTTGCGATGGACAGCTTGCTGCAATCGAATGAGGTCACTTTAGACGGATTCGTTGGCCCCGCTCATGTCAGCATTGTCATTGGGAGCCGTCCCTATGAGGCAGTGTGTCAAAGATATCAAAAACCTATTGTGATTTCAGGCTTTGAACCTTTGGATCTATTGCATTCTATTTTGATGTTAATCCACCAAATCAATGAAAACCGCTGTGAGGTAGAAATTCAATACACTCGTGCGGTCAATCGTTTGGGGAATGTGATGTCACAACAAATAATGGCCGAAGTTTTAGAGTTACGCGACCAATTTGAATGGCGTGGTCTAGGTTTTATTCCTCACAGTGCTTTAAAAATAAAAGCAGAGTATGCTGAATTTGATGCAGAACAACGATTTGAATTACCTGATTTTGGTGCCCAGGAACACAAGCAATGTCTTTGTGGCGCGGTGCTTCGCGGTGTAAAAAAACCGATGGAGTGTAAATTATTTGCCACAGTATGTGTTCCTGAAAATCCTTTAGGTTCCTGCATGGTCTCCTCTGAAGGGGCATGCGCTGCCGTGTATGCTTATGGACGGGTGTAAACAATGACTGAAGTAATAAATAAAAAATTTAAAGGGCCGAAACTGAATTTTAAAGAAGGATTAATCAATCTAAGTCACGGTAGTGGCGGGCGAGTTATGGCTCTATTGATTGATCAATTATTTTTAGCTGCTTTTGATAATCAATGGTTAGCTCAAAAAAACGATCAAGCCTGTTTTTCCGTCTCATCCGGTCGTATGGTCATGGCAACTGATGCTCATGTGATTTCACCTTTATTTTTTCCCGGCGGTGATATTGGTTCTTTATCTGTCCATGGAACGATTAACGATATTGCCATGTCTGGCGCAAAACCATTGTACTTATCAGCCAGTTTCATTTTAGAGGAAGGCTTTCCTCTTGCAGATTTGCAAAAAATTGTGACCTCGATGGCGCAGGCTGCTCAACAGGCCGACGTCGCTATTATCACCGGCGATACCAAAGTAGTTGAACGCGGTAAGGGAGATGGAGTGTTCATCACCACTACGGGTGTGGGAGTAGTACCTGAAGGAATTCATATTTCAGGTAATCGAGCAAAACCAGGTGATCAGGTGATTGTAAGCGGATATATCGGTGATCACGGGATTGCTATTATGGCTCATCGCAATAATTTGCAATTTCAAACCACCATTCAATCCGATACCGCATCATTACATGATCTGGTGGCTTGCATGATACGTGCTGTGCCTACCATCCACTGTTTGCGTGATCCTACTCGTGGTGGTCTGGCAACGACATTAAATGAGTTGGCCCAGCAGTCCAAGGTGGGATTAATGATTAATGAACGTAACATTCCTATTCGTACTGAGGTCGCCAGTGCCTGTGAATTATTAGGACTTGATGCTTTATATGTAGCTAATGAAGGAAAGTTAATTGCGATTTGTCCTCCCCATGATACGGAGCGATTGTTACCAGTTATGCGCGCCCATCCTCTTGGACTGCATGCTGAAGTCATTGGCGAAGTCATCGAAGATGCGCGTCATTTTGTACAGCTGAAAACAAAATTGGGTGGGATGAGGATTATGGATTGGTTGGCGGGAGAGCAATTGCCAAGAATTTGTTAAAAGGATGACTATGATTGTGGATAAACCAAGCTATTTTTTACCTCATAAGCAATTACAAAACCTGCTTGATGCGTTACACAATGCAGGATTTTCCTGCGTTGGTCCGCAAGTACGTGACGGCGCTATTGTTTATGATGTGCTTCATCATGCAGAGCAATTACCCTGGGGCATCCGTGATCACCAAACGCCGGGGAACTATCGATTAGAAAAGATCCCTGAACACAAGGCATTCGCTTTTGCAAATGGCCCTCAAGCAATAAAACCCATTTTATTTAAACCCCAGGAAACGGTATGGAAAGTAATTCGCAATAGCGAAGGGAAACTAATCTTCCAACCCCATCAGCCCAGTGAAAGACCCGTGGCTATTATTGGTGCGCGCTCTTGTGATCTGGCAGCAATGAGTATTCAGGATAAAGTGTTTATTGAAAATAACCATCCTGATCCGCGTTATAAGAGTCGGCGCGAGCATCTCTTTGTCATTGCGGTAAATTGTACTTACTCTTCAGAAAATTGTTTCTGTGTTTCAGCGGGAACAGGTCCTGCAGTAAGCCATCCTTTTGACATCCTGATGACTGAAGTAGATGAGGGCTTTGTAGTCAAAACAGGCAGCGAGCGAGGCCAGGCAATTATTGGACCTTTAAATTTAGCGGAGGCTAAAACGACTCAATGCCAAGATGCAATAAACAATGTCGATCAAGCAGGAGCCATGCAAAGCAAAAGGATACCTTTAGATAATCAACGGGCTTTACGAGATTTATTATTTGCCAATTTAAATCACGCCCGTTGGGAGGAAGTGGCCGAACGGTGTTTATCCTGCGGCAATTGCACCTCAGTATGCCCTACATGTTTTTGTCATAGTGAAGTGGAAAAACCAGCGTTGGATGCTACCAGCAGTGAACATCAGCGCGAATGGGACTCTTGTTTTACTACAGGCCATAGTTATTTAAACGGAACCATAGTTCGTGATGACACGCGCAAACAATACCGCCAATGGTTGACTCATAAAGTAGGAAGCTGGTTTGATCAATTTGGTACTAGCGGATGTGTGGGATGCGGACGTTGCGCCACGTGGTGTCCGGTTGGAATTGATATTACTGAAGAGTTAGCTGCTATTTCAGGTGAATCGAATGTGAGGATAAAAGAGAGTGTTTAAACCCCATTTTGACCCTTATCTTCCTTTTGAAGCGGAGATTGCGGAACGAGTCCAAGAGTCGGCGACTATTTTCACCCTCCATCTGCGCTTTATTGATCCGGAGCATCACGAACGGTTTATCTTTTATCCAGGTCAATTTAATATGCTTTATCTTTATGGTGTCGGGGAAGTGGCCATCTCTATAGTTTCTGATCCGAAGAAAAAGAATATTCTCAGTCATACCATTCGAGCTGTAGGACGAGTGACTAAAGCATTACAAAAATTACACCCTGGAGATAGAATTGGAATTCGTGGGCCTTATGGTCGAGGATGGCCACTGAAACAAGCAAAAGGCAAAGACATTGTTGTCGTCACCGGGGGACTTGGCTGTGCTCCCTCCATTTCTATCATTAACTATATTCTAGAAAGAAGGGCTCAATATGGGCATTTAAGTATTCTGCAAGGAGTGAAACACAGCGAGGATTTTATTTTTAAAAAACAGTATGAATTATGGAAAAAATCACCTCATACTGAAATTCACATTGCAGCAGATCAAGCCGGGCCCAAATGGCCATGGAGTGTGGGCTATGTCACCGATATGATCGATAAAATTAAACTGGATCCCGCAAATACTATTGCGATGATGTGTGGCCCTGAAATGATGATGAATACCGCAATTAAGGTGCTCAATAAGAAAGGAGTTTCTGAAGAGCATATTTATCTGAGCATGGAACGAAATATGGAATGCGGCATAGGACAATGCGGCCATTGTCAATATGGTGGTTTTTTTATCTGTAAGGATGGCCCTGTATTTGCATACTCGGAAATTAAAGAATTATTCCATGAACCAGGATTTTAATGACCATGAAGCCACGTTTGGCGGTGCATAAATTTACCTCTTGCGATGGATGCCAATTGGCATTTTTGAATGCAGGTGAAGCCTTATTGACCTTATCTGAACTGGTTGAGATGGTCCATTTTGCTGAAGCCGGATCCATAGACCTTGAAGCTCAGGTAGACATCGCTTTTGTTGAAGGCAGCATCTCAACCCCAGACGAAGAAGTGCGCATCAAAAAAATTCGCCAAAACAGCAAATACCTTATTACCATAGGCTCTTGTGCAACCGCAGGAGGAATTCAGGCCTTACGCAACGTCGCAGATTCCAAAGAGTGGGTAGCCGATGTTTATGCCACACCAGACTATATCAAGAGCTTAAACACCTCAACAGCTATTGCTCATCATGTTAAAGTCGATTGGGAATTATGGGGATGTCCGGTTAATGGCAATCAGGTTTTAGAAGCCATTCGTTTTTTATTATCCAATGCAACCCCACGCATCAAACGAGATTCTGAGTGTATGGAGTGCAAACGCAAAGGGAATGTTTGCGTGTTGGTTACCAAAAAAGACCCTTGCATGGGACCTGTAACCCAAACCGGCTGCGGCTCCCTTTGTCCATCGGTAGGACGGGGATGCTATGCCTGTTATGGTCCTAAACAAAATCCGAATACCCAATCTTTGGGACATTGGTTCAAACAACTTGGATTAAGCCCAGAAGCCATTGCCCAAAAGTTTTTGCATATCAATAATCAAGCACCTGCTTTTAATAAAGCAGGAAACTATTTTAAGGGAATTAAAATCAGTAATGAGTAAAAATATCTCCATTAATGTCCCCATTCTGGCGCGTGTAGAAGGTGAAGGAGCTCTTGAGCTTCATATTCGCGATAGCGCCATTAAAACATTAAAATTAAAAATTTATGAACCGCCGCGATTATTCGAAAAATTTTTGGAAGGACGAAGCTACACCGATGTTTTAGATTTTGTGGCGCGAATCTGCGGTATTTGTCCCGTGGCCTATCAAATGAGCGCTACCCAGGCTATTGAACATTGTTTTGGCATTCAACCAAGTCCTTGGGTGCGAACCATGCGCCGCTTATTTTATTGCGGTGAATGGCTGGAAAGTCATAGCATGCACATTCATTTTTTGGCCCTGCCTGATTTTCTCGGATTTAAGTCAGTACCAGAAATGGCAAAAGACTATCCGCTTGAGGTGCGACGTGGAATGCGTCTGCAAGCATTCGGCAATGACTTGATTAAACTGCTTGGAGCCCGCTCGGTTCATCCGGTGGGAGCTTGTGTTGGTGGTTTTTATAAAGCGCCCAATGATGCCGATACCAATAGACTCTTAGAAAAGGCAAAAGACCTGATTGAAGATTGTGAGGCATTAATTCGCTGGCTTTCAGGGCTCTCATTGCCTGATAATTCCCATGAATTTACCAGTGTTTCTCTTTATCATCCTACAGAATATCCTCTAAATGAGGGGAGATTAGTATCCGATCGCGGATTGAATATTAGTATTGATGAGTTTGATGCTTATTTTAAAGAGCATCAAGTCCCATACTCTAATGCTTTGCACTGTTTGTTACAGAATAAACCTTATTTGGTAGGGCCCCTTGCGCGAGTCAATAATTGTTTTGGCCATTTGCCTACTCCCATCCATCTTCTTTTACAAAGTTTAAAAATTAACTTCCCTTCCGCCAATATGTACTCCAGCATCATTGCCAGAGCGGTAGAAATTTATTATTGTGTTTTAGAATCCATTCGTATTTTAGAACAATATAAAATAGTGGATAAGCCTCATCCGGAAGTCACTCCCCAGACAGGGATAGGCATTGGCTGCACGGAAGCCCCCAGAGGCATGTTATGGCAGCGTTATGAATTTGATGAAAAAGGCCAGGTGACTTCAGCGCGTATCGTGCCACCCACCAGTCAAAATCAAGCTCGAATTGAAGAGGATTTGCGTATTTCTTTGAGTCATTTTGGTTTAGATAAAGCGGAGGATTCCCTACGCCTCTGTAGTGAGATGATCATCCGTAATTATGATCCCTGTATTTCTTGTTCAACCCATTTTCTAAACATCAAAGTGAATCGCGAATGAATCGTATCAAAGTATTGGGCATTGGCTCCCCTTTTGGAGATGATCAGGCAGGCTGGAAGGTAGCTGATGCGTTAAAACAGCACCTCGCAATGCACCCCAATATCACTCAATGGGTGAGTATAGAAAGCCATGATCGTCCAGGAGCACGATTAATCGAGTTGATGAGCGGCGCCCGTACTGTTTTTATTATTGATGCAGTAAAATCAGGCAGTGAACCAGGAACCGTTCATCGCTTTAAGAATGATGATATTATTAAATCAGAAAACAGATTATCAACTCATGATATGGGGATTGCTCAAGCACTGCAATTGGGCAGTGCTCTTAATGACTTGCCAGACAACATTATATTATACGGAATAGAAATTGATCTTATTGTCTTCGAATCCACTCTTTCTCATCCTGTAGAACAGGCAATTGAACACGTAGCAATTCAATTAAAAGATGAAATTATTCGGACTTATCCATGTTAATCAAACGATTCACCCCAATTTTTAAATTCTGGAATCCTTCCTCTGAGACGGCATATACGGATACCGCGCATAAAGCGCGGTACGTAGGCAAAAGAGCCCAAAAATTCATGGGGATAGATCAGATCCCGCAGATTATTTCCATGAAAGAATGGTTGGCGAATTATGTGAAGGAGCCAAGGGTTTTTCTGCAGGCCATCCAATAATTATAGCTGCCTGAGGAATCATATCAGCAGGAACACCTAATTCTTGCTTCCACTCAGGCAAATTTAAAGCGGCAAGAGAAAAACCGATCACGCAAGAACCAAGTCCTTTACCATAGGCCGCAAGCATTAAGTTTTCTGCAGCCAGCCAACATTCCGCAGTTACAAACGGACCTGGATAAGTGCTGTAAATAACAATTAAGGTACCCGCATTATAAAAAACATTAAAGTCTTTTTGTTTTACCACACCAAGAACACGCTTTCTTTGTTCGGACGCCAATTTATCTGTTTCATTGAGCAACTCGGCTTTGCAACTGTCTGATAAGCGATTCAATAGTTCTTTATTTTGGATTACAGCAAATGCCCTTGGTTCTTCATGCAAGGCTGTAGGTGCTTGCATAGCGGCATCTAACAAAATATGGATTAAATCGGAGTTAACTTGGGTAGGAAGATAGTTACGAACTGCTCGGCGGTTATATATAGCATCCATTATATCCACTGTTTTTTTTTCGTTTTCAATGGGCGAGCTTTTCATCTATGTCTCCGTGACTGAAAGAAATTATGTTTTATTATAGCCTGATTTTACCAATTAAGAGTGCCCGAATTTAGTTTAAAATTCCAGTAAACCTTAATAAAAAATCAATGAATCAACAACATAATCTATAATTAAACTATAAGGATAAAGAACAGTCTGTCATCACAGACAATGGAAGCGTTGGAGTTATTAATGATTTATAGGAATATTTTGCTGGCAATTGATGGAAGTAACGTATCAAATGCAGCGGTTGAAGAAATAATTAAACTCACAAAGGGTGAAAAAATTCATTTACGTATTATTCACGTAGTCGATGAAAATATGGTCTATTATGGCGGGCCAGGTTTTGATTATGCGTTATTAATTAATAGCCTGAAAGAGGAAGGAAAAGAAATTTTAGATAATGCGGTAAAAATAATTGAAAAGCAGACCTCCATAAAGATTGAAAAGTGTCTCCTTGAACGGAAACTATTTAAGGGAAAAATTGCAGATGTGATTGTTGAAGAAGCGAAAAAATGGTCTGCTGATTTATTGGTTATTGGCTCGCATGGTCGACAAGGCTTTGGTCACTTTTTCTTGGGTAGCGTGGCAGAGCACATTGTGCGTATCGCTACTATGCCTGTGTTAATTGTTCGTAGCTCCAATACCTAACAGTAAGTTTCGCTTACCTATTGATCCAATGGATCAACATTTATAATAATTATTATCTAAATCCAAAATTTCAACAGATAAACTGAGATTCAATTGAGTTGATTCTGATTTAAAAAAGACGCGCAATATATTTAATATGATCTCACCTAACCGCTTTTTCTTAGCGTCAGCTCTTCCCGGAAGCATTTTTATCGTTAAATGAACAAAGGCATTTTTTTCGTCCTGATCGCCTATAAAAAATAGTGGATGTACGATGCATCTGCTTTTACAGCTGGATAATTGAGTAGGGAGCTCTTCAGCTAACAAACGATGCAACTCATCGAACAACTGGTTAAAACGATCTGTTACCCTAAGATTATTGCTATATTCCAATGTTAAATGAGGCATAATGAGAGCTATTTTTTGCGCATGATGAATAATAACGCAGCTTCGTGAGATGTTGCAATCACAACCGGTAATGAATTCAGGCTCAACATGACACCAGCCTTAATTGCCTCCCCCTTCGCCAACTTCACTATGAAAAAAGAGAAAAAGGATTTTTTTTAGGCACAATGGGTTTATTTTTTGCCTTTGCTGTAGTATATTTGCCCACTTATATTTAAAGCTAAATCTTGGCAACAAATAAAAAATAATCATTAATGGACATTTGAGTTAAAAAACCATCCATTGGTGATCCATGTTTTTCTTTTGCTTGTACGGTCCATATCCACATTGACTAAAATAAATTGGGAGAGAAAATGCTTGAATATTTAACATGGATTACCGCGGGTATTTCCCTGGCAAGTCATTCTATTTTTGGAGTCATTTCGCCAGCTCATGAACAATTGAAGGTACCACAATGCCTTGCGACTCAAATTACTATTGGCCATGAGGTATTAGCAGAAAACCCTCAATTCAAAATTATTGATGTAGCGAACAGTGATGTGAAACAACTTATCCTGTTAGCGGATCAAGTTCAATGCGGTGATGTGGTTAATGTCAGTGATCAATTAACCACAGCCAAGAAACAGTCAGCACAGAGCCTGTTACAAAAAAGCGCCGTAACGTCAGCCATAAAAAATAATGACCTCTATGTAGTGAAACATCAAACTGAAGTGAATACTGCTTTGAAAGCGGTAGTAGCGGATAATATTTGGCAAACATTAAACCATTTAACAGCCTACACGAATCGTTCTGCCACTAAAGATACCGGTGTTGCTGCTGCGCATTGGTTGAAAGATAAATTTGAAACCATGGCCGTTGAATACGGTCGTACCGATACTAAAACATTTTTTGTAAAAACAGGCTGGTATAATCAACCTTCATTAGTAACCGTCATTGGTAAAGACATTAAAGCTCCAGGTGTGGTAATCGGCGCTCATATGGATACTCTTGATGGTCGCATGCCTGGTGCTGATGAGGGAAGCGGCGCAGCAGCTATTATGGAAACAGCTCGTGTTTTATTAGCTTCTAAAACAGAATTAAAACACCCAATTTATATTATTTGGTATGCAGCAAAAAACAGAGAGTTGGCAGGCTCTCAATATGTAGTGCGCTATTTCGATGAGCACTCCATTCGGGTTAAGGCAGCACTTCAGTTAGACCAAACAGGGTACCGTGTTCATGATGATCCTACTATGTGGGTGTTTACTGATAATACCAACAAGGATTTAAATGACTATATCACCAAATTAATTACCACTTACATTCGTGTTCCCGTTAATTACTCACGTTGTGGCACGAGTTGTAGTGATCATGTTTCCTGGAATGAAGAAGACATTCCAGCGGCTTTCTCAAGTGAATCAATCTTCGAAAACTTTAATCCTAATATCGGCACTCCGTCAGATACTATGGATTTGTTGAACCTGGATCATATAACTAATTTCTCCAAATTAGCTTTAGCCTTTGCGATAGAATTAGCTGCTAAGTAAAAAAGCTAAGTACTCATAATAAATCAAGGTCCCACGACACATTCGCGGGACCTTAAATCCCCGCCATCCCGAATAGCCCCACGTCGTCCTGAACGCCTTTACGTCATCCCAACATCACCACGAACAATCCCGCATCATCCAGAACAATCCTACGCCATCCTGAGCACCTTTACATCATCCCGAGCGCCTTTACGTCATCCCGAGCGAAGCGAGGGATCTCCTGAAGGTGGCATGAATTAGCAAACAACGCTCAAAATATTTTTTTCTGCTATTCTATCTTTTCCCTGATGGATGCTAACAGGGAACTAGTCCATACCAACAAGGAGTCTCCATGCATGTTGAATCGTATGTTTACCTTATAACGAATAAATACAATAAAGTGTTATACACGGGAGTAACCAGTGATTTGATACGACGTATTTATGAACATAAACATAAAATGCAAAAAGGTTTTACTCAGAAGTACAATATAGATCGCCTCGTCTATTATGAGGTATGCGGTGATATTATGAGCGCTATTGCTAGAGAGAAACAAATCAAGGGATGGTCTCGAAAAAAGAAGAATGATCTTATTAATACTTTGAATCCAAATTGGGACGATTTATATCAGAGTCTATGTTAAGTCGTGTGCCACATTCAGGAGATCCCTCGCTTCACTCGGGATGACGTAAAGGTGCTCGGGATGATGTAAAGGCGCTCAGGACGACGTGGGGATGCTCAGGACGACGAAGAGGTTGAGGATGTGGGGACATCATCTGAAATCGTGGCAGTAGATTGTTGACATTCTCTATTACGGTCTAACTCATCACCAGAGCATCACCATTTTCCGCTACAGGGACTATTTTTCCTAATTGTACAGCAACAGCAAACCATGAATCTTTGTCATAAGCTCCCTCTTCCACTTTACAGCCAGGTAATGAAAAATGATGCAGCAATTTATCCAGTTCATCTAATAAATAGGAAGCAAAAGAATGATTATTATACCGTGTTTCTGGACTATCGAAAAAAAGGCGCATTTTATCTAATAATGAATCACAAGTATCTTCTTCCTGAGCAGTTACACAAACCTCCCCAGCTTTTTCTTGTCCGGCCGCGCCATGGCGCCACCAACTGAACCACCCGTTGGGCTGTCTCGAGCAACTACCGTTTTGATAGTGTTCTCGATAGCAACGTTCAGCATCGGATATCGCTTTTTTAAGTAAGCCGGCCAGATTAGCCGCCAAAGGCGGGCTGGTTAACTCATTACTGTTTTCCACTTTTTCTGCAAAAAAATGAACTCTTGTATCCTTTCGACGAGAAGGCGGTCTATGAGAAAAAACTGGTCTTGATCGGGTAGGGTGACTGAGTGCTTTTCCGGATTCTATTGGCGTACCAGCCAAAGGTTTAACAACGGGGACCTTATTCGGCATTATTCCTGCGTAACCTGAAAATTTCGCGGCAATCAATTCTGCACGTCTTTGGGCAACTGCCCCCTTCGAAATGCCTAATTCATTATTTAGCGGGGTGCTTTTTTCATGGAGGCCCATTACAATTCCTTATCCCTAAGTCACTGATTTACCCAATTAATTTGGGTACTCTGAACTACAGAAGAATGATATAGGCTCTTTTTTTATGATGCAACCTCAGTGATTCATTTCCAACCTACCCCTTAACACAAATCACCGGAGTGAGCTTGGCCACCTTCTTTGCTAAACCGGACTCCTGAGCGGAATTAACGACTAAATCAACATTTTTATAAGCCTGGGGCGCTTCTTCTGCTACTCCGCGGTAGGAACCACTGCGAATCAAAATACCTTGCTCAGCAAGCTGGCGGATGATTTCACTCCCACTCCATTTTTTCATGGCTTGATGCCGACTCATTGCACGGCCGGCACCATGACAGGCGGAGCCGAATGATTTATTTTCCGACATTTTTGTACCAACTAAAACATAAGAAGCGGTTCCCATGCTGCCCCCAATGATGACTGGTTGCCCAACATGGGTGAACACTTTAGGTAATTTGGGGTGACCTGGTCCTAATGCGTGGGTTGCCCCCTTACGATGGACAAATAAGCGCAAGAACTTGCCATCAACCTCATGGTATTCTTCTTTACAGGTATTGTGAGAGACATCATAAATCAGCTCTATCCTGGTGCCGGGTAGCACGTCTTGAAACACCTCACGCATAAAATGAGTAATTATTTCACGATTGGCCAAGGCGCAATTAATAGCTGCACGCATGGCTCCTAAATAGCGTTCACCGCTTGCAGAGTAAATAGGGGCGCACGCCAGTTCTCTGTCGATCAGCTTAAAGCCCTCTCGTTGCGCATTGATTAACATGGAACGTAAATAATCTGTTCCAATTTGATGTCCTAATCCGCGTGAACCGCAATGGATGCTCACCACAATATCGCCTTCGTTCAAACCAAAGGCCGCCGCCGATTGCGGACAATAAATTTGGTTAACTTCCTGAATCTCCAGATAGTGATTGCCCGAACCTAAAGTGCCCATTTCATTCTTTTGGCGTTTTTTGGCCTGCTCAGAAACATATTCAGGAAGAGCCCCTTCGACACAGCCATGATCCTCGATGCGTTCTAGATCATCGCGTTCACCATATCCTTGCTTGACTGCCCACTGAGCTCCCCCCCGTAACATGTCATCCAACTTTTTTATGGTTAAATGAATACGGCTTTTACTGCCAACACCCGCAGGGATATGAGCAAATAAGGCATCCGCCATTGGTTCTTTGAAGGGTTCCAGTTCAGAGCGTTTTAAACCGGTGGATAAGAGCCTTACTCCGCAAGAAATATCAAATCCTACCCCTCCGGCACACACAACCCCGCCTCGTTCCGGATCAAAAGCGGCAACCCCACCAATAGGGAAACCATATCCCCAATGAGCATCGGGCATGGCGTAAGCTCCCTGAACGATTCCCGGTAATGTGGCTACATTGGATAATTGTTCATAAACTTTCATATCCATGTCAGTAACTAACTGCTCTGATGCAAAAATGACTCCCGGGACTTGCATAGTTCCATGCCTGGGAATTTGCCATTCAAAGTCGTTTATTTTTTCCAAGAGGGTTAAATCCATTATATTCCTCTCTTAATCAATACATTAAATAATTAGACATCCACAATACACTGAGCTATCCATATCTCATCTTTTTTGACTACTTTTAGCTCGGTATACGTAGCCCCTTTAATTTCTACAATCGGCTGATGACGCTTTCGATCAACTGCCTCTCCCTTAATAATAGCCTCTAATGTTCCATTTTCTATGGTTATGTGAAATTCAGAAAATAGCATGTTGTGGATGGCCATATTATAAATAATGGCATTTAACCAATCGGTGAATAAAATTTCCTGATTAGGTGCCTCACAAGAGACATGCACTGATTTGACCGGCTTAACGGCGTCGGAGTTCGTAATCACATTGGTTAAAGCTAACGCGCCCATTTCAAAGGCATCAGGTAAAGTAGGACCCACACCCCTGACTCCTATATCTGCTTCGTGGATAAAATGTTCCCATTTTTTTTCAACGGTCATGCGTTGATACCTGCAGCAAACACATCGTATTATCAATCCTTATCATCTTATCTTATCGCCACCATACAACTATACCAATCCATAGCCGTCCGACTAAGGAGGGCACTGAGCTGATTTTATAACAGGTTTTATCTGTTTTCCTACGACACGTAGGCATGAGAAGAAAGACGCAACTGCACCATCAAATGAAAAAAACAGGTTATTCTCCTCGAATAAGCAACACTGGTTTGGTGGCGATTCTAACGACGTTCTCGGCTACACTGCCCAAAAGTAACCTATTAAAACCACGACGACCATGAGTTCCAATAACTAATAGATCTGTAGGTTGACTTTCGGTGGCTTCGTTAATTTTCTCAGCAATGTTGCCTTGAAACGCTTTGAGCTCAATAAGCTGACTTTCAAATTTAATTTTGGCTTGACGAGCAATCTCTTCCATTTCATTTAAAATTTTTTGTCCGTCTTTTCTTGCGGACTCCCAAAGAACATCATAATCAATGACGGCTTCACCATCATGAACAAAACTTTCATCCACTATATAGACAATGCGTAAAGTAGCCTTTTGGTCTTTAGTCATTCTAATGGCTTCCTGCATGGCTAAAGCGGAAGTGTCGCTTCCATCAACCGCTATCATAATATGCTTATATATCACGGTCTCTCCTTACATGATTGACAAGTCTCAAGAGCATTTAATGTATTTTCCAGAATTAACTTTCAACAATCAGGCTACCCTTTTAGTATTATGCGATAGAACGCAAAATACCACCATCCACTCGAACAGACGCCCCATTGGTCGCTGCGGATAACGGACTGCATATAAACGCAACCATATTGGCAATTTCTTCAGGAGCAGCAAAACGTTTGATTAATGAGGAAGGTCTCATTGTAGTGAATACATCTTTTTCAACTTGTTCTGGCGATTTGCTTTGTTCTTTTCCAATACTTTTGACAAACTGGACTATACCTTCGCTACTCGTAGGGCCTGGAAGAATGGAATTAACAGTAACCTGAGTACCTGCGGTTGTTTCAGCAATGCCGCGAGCAATCGCTAATTGAGCGGTCTTACTCATGCCATAATGGACCATCTCTGCGGGAATTTGTAATCCTGATTCGCTGGAAATAAAAATAATCCTTCCCCAGTTTTGCTTCAGCATGGATGCAAGATAATGGCGGCTTAAACGAACCCCACTCATCACATTAGTATTAAACATACGCAACCACTCTTCATCTGAAATATTGATAAAGGGTTTTACTTCGTAAATACCTGCATTATTGACCAGAATATCCACCGTGGGCACTTGATGAATTAAAGCTTCTATCTCTTTTGGGTTACTTATATCAGCCGGTGCTGCAATCAATTGAGCAGAGGGAACGCTGGCTTTTATTTTTTGGATTGCCTGCTTAATCCGCTCTTCGGAACGGCCATTGATTACTACCGCCGCCCCTTCACGAGCTAATACTTCTACAATGGCAAAGCCAATTCCAGCAGTAGAGCCTGTTACCAGAGCTGTTTTACCATTGAGCTGCAAGTCCATAATTTATTTCTCCATTTCTATTTATGATTAATTTATTCTACCGCACCCACTCATCTATAAAATATACTAAGCTGCCTTCTTACACTTTAAAAGTATTAAATGATAAATAGCTGATACCAAGATCATTTTAGGGAGAGACTTACTATAATTAACCTTGTTACATGGAGATAAAAATGGCTATATGGTTCAGAGAAATTTCTATAGAAGAGTTAAATCGGATTGGCAAAAATACCATGGTTGAATTTCTTGGTATTCAATTTACCGAAGTGGGCGAGGATTTTTTATCAGCCACGATGCCTGTAAATGACCGAACCAAACAACCGATAGGTATTCTTCATGGCGGAGCCAACATGGCCCTGGCCGAAACAGTTGCCAGTATGGCGGCAAATGCAGTCATTGATCCCAATCAATTTTATTGTGTTGGCCTGGAAATTAATGCCAATCACATTCGTTCAGTTAGAGAAGGCCTGGTTAGAGCGGTCACTTCGCCTATTCATCTGGGACGTACCACTCAAATTTGGCAAATTGATATTTTTAATGAAGCCGGTAAAAAGACCTGTATTTCCAGAATGACTGCCTCTGTTCTGAATCGATAATACCCGATGAAGACTGGTCTGCTTTGACACTAACATTTTATTGCTATACTTATCTTAGCAATATGGATATTCCCAATAACAGTCACTTTCAATAGAGAAAAAACATGGAGCTAGTTCAAAGAGTCAGGATTTTAAGAGTTGTTTTGATCCTTATCGGTTTAATGTTTATTTTTGGCATTTATCCCTTAACCGTTTTTTGGCCAGCAGGTTGGGCTTGGCACGCAGCAGGTGTTTCACCCTATCTGCAGATGATACTTGGAATCTATGCAACCCTTGGGGTGTTTTTAATCCTGGCAGCTTTTAATCCTTTAGAGAATCTGAGCCTTATCTGGTTTACGGTTTGGTCAAGTATCGTTCATGGCGGTATCATGGCTGTGCAGGCATTTTATTATCGTGAACATATGGGACATCTGCTGGGAGATGTACCGGCACTCCTTTTATGTGCAATCATTCTGGCAGTACTTACTCCAAGAGCCAAGCAGTTAAAACAGACTGAGGCCTGATGAGGATATAATCTGAAGTAATGCCCCCAAACAGGGTACTTTGAAAAGTACCCTGTTTGGGGGCGATCTATCCCAAGACCTCAGTAGCTGGAATCGACAATTGCAGCATCTCTACCAGCAGTGAATTCACATTGGATTGAATTACAGGGATATGTTCATCTTTTTTTGATAAAAAACCGCTTTGTACGCACGTTCCAATAAAGGAGAATAGTCCGTCAAAATAACCATTTATATTAAGGAAGCCAATCTGTTTTTGCAGCACCCCGATTTTTATTGCATTCCATGTTTCAAACGCTTCTTCAAACGTCCCAAGACCACCTGGCATCACAATAAATGCATCGGCCAACTTTGCCATCATTTTCTTTCGTTCCTGCATCGAATCAACTACATGTAATTCATCTAATATAGTCAACGGTTTTTCCTTTTCTATCAGGTGATTGGTCGTAACTCCTATGACCGTACCGCCATGCTCTTTCACCGTGGTAGCTAAAAGTCCCATCATACCTGTGCTCGAAGCACCGTATATTAGAGTTAAATTCATCCTGGCAATTTGCTTACCCAGTAAAATTGCAGCTTCACAAAACTCACTATCATTACCAAACTTAGCACCCAAATAAACACCAATTGATTTCATTTAACCCTCTATAAATTTTGAAAAAGTAATCCATTGAAACTTCAATATACCGCAGGGAAAGAGATTTGCCACAAAATATTAGAAAAGATTTTCCATTTCATATACCCTGTCAGAAAAATAAATTTTGATAACAAGGAGCGTTTGATGCATCGTTGTCGGACTTTGATTATTAGTGGACTGCTCTATTCTTTCCTAAACACGGGTTTATATGCTCAATTACCGAGCAATTACCAAGACTTAGCGGCTGAAGAAAAGCGGGATTTATTATGGAGTGAAATTACCCAAAGTCATGAAGAAGAGCCTTTACCACCATTCAGTGGCAACAGTTTTAAAGAAGTCCTCCAAAAACTAAAAGGATTGTTTAACTTAAAACCTACTTTCGACTATTCCAGCGACGAATTACCTGAGGGACGAATGAAAATTATTCATGCCAATGGTTCGGTAGGCAAAATTGCATTTATTCCTGCTGCAAACCACCCGTTTACTGGTATTTATCAAACCGGCGGCATTGGTTTGGCACGTCTTTCTCTGGCAACCCCTCCAACCAATGAAAACTATATCCCTGGCATGGCTATTAAAATCTTAATTTCCAAAAATCCTTCTTTGAATTTGCAAGTGATGAATTTGCTTGAGGGACAAAAAGAGAATTGGAATTATTTTGCAAAAGATTTTTCCAATCAGATCCCTCACCCAACGAGCTGGACGTTGAAAGCCATTGAGAAAATATTTGAATGGACACGTGCTCCTGCCAATGATCTGCCTTTGTGGCATTTGGCTGTATGGACCAGTGAAGGTAAATACAATGGCATTCCCATATTTCCAGAGCGGATATATTTCAGGTCAAGCAACCTGGTAAAGGATTTAATTCCTGAAAATTCCCGTGAAGACTTCAGAACATCATTTTTACAAGTGCCTTTTGGCCCTATCTATGAAGTGTATGGCGAATACCAAGGTGCGGAGTACCATATAGGAACACTCATGTTAGAAAGTTATTTATTGGCTTCACATTACGGCGATAAAAACTTATTTTTCCAACACCAACGATAGAGCATGCCAGGTATAGAAGCACAATGGGCCATATGATGTCCCTTGGCTGTCAAGCCAAGGGGTTTTAGCGGCGTCTATCCTCGGACTGAGGGAGCGCTTCAATGCCATTAAGTTAAAAAACTTTTTTCGTCATCCTGAGGAGCTTGCGACGAAGGATCTCCCGCTATCGAGTAGATCCCACGCTACGCTCGGGATGGCGTTTTTCTAATGACAATGAGGGCACTTTAGCGCTATCTCGAAGCCTTTCGAGCCGCATGGAAGAAAGTTAGTTGTCTGTCTTAGCACTATTAAGGGGTAGAGGTAGTTGGTTACCCGGTCCATAGGATACGGATACCGATTTATTGCAATTGAGACAATTCTATTGCTGTCTTCATATCAATTTGAGTGATTAAAGAAAAAACGTGCTCCATTTGATGGGGAGGGATATTATTCTTTAAAAATTTCATGCACCGATAAACCAAAATAAGTGCTTCTAAGGCCAGGCTGGGCTCCCAAGTGATTAATTGATGGCGCTCAACCAATTCAATAATAAAAGTAAGATTAGGCTTTAAAACGACTTGTTCATTACGGTTAAGCAATGAATCGCAGATTGCCATATAAGACAACAGCTTTACCTTCCCACTAATGGAGTTCTTGTTCAATAACTCCAGTGATGCAAGATCTCCACGCTGATTCTTCTCAGTAAGAACTTCTTTCATTTGTTTTAATTGTTTTTGTTCAATCGCCGATAATGCAGTAATGTGACTTGCAAGATTTGGCAGTTTCTCTTTTGAAAAAGTGGCAAACTGCTCTTTATATTGTTCACTTAGAAAAGGCACCCCGTCGCTAAATTTCAATTGTTCAATAGATGGAAATCGAGCCAGAAAATTAACAAACTCACGTTTTATCATTTCGATTACCGGATTAAATGAACCATCCAGTTTTCTTAAGGCATTAAGGCTAATAAAATGTAAATCCAGCCAAAAGGGTTCTTGGGGGATCATTTCCTCTGCAATTGCAGCAAGTTCTGTAGGGTAACCCGCTTCCTGAGCTTTTTTTATCCGCTCGTGATTGAAATACTCTGGCGATTTGACTAAAGTTACCCCGTCTTCACTCAACGGAGCTTCTTCTATACCGCTCCAGGCCGCAATGCGATTTAAATAATAAGAATAGGCATTGGATGGCTCTTTGCCCATTAATTCCCGCGCCGATTGGGTTAAAATCAATAATGCGGATTCCAAATTTATTTTTGATTCTTTAGATGGATACTGCGTTGTCTCATTCAGCTTGGCTGATTGCTTTTCTTCTGTTTTTTCAGGTTCAGGAAGATTTGAAAAGGCCTCAATTAATTCTATTTTTTTTCTTAAACTCGAAAAAAAATCAATATTTGCTCCATGAGCTAATAGTTCATTTTCCAGTTTTTTAATCGAATTGAGTATGGATTTTTGAAACTCGCCGTCTTCTTTAATTAATTGGATTTGCATTAAATAGTTAATAGATTGTGCAGCATACCAGTTTAGAAATTCAATTTTTACTTTTTCACGCCCTTGAGGATAAGCTACATCCCAAAAATTTCGAATAAAATCCACAAGAAATTTTAACCCGACCGCCAATCCCTGAAACCGATATTGGCGAAACAAACTATAAGATAAATATGATGCAATTTGGATGTCTTTAGTATGATTGGTTAACAAGGTAACTGAGTTTTCAATAATCGTTGTCCAATTAACACTTGAAGATTGCCCCACTCTCGATAATTTTTGAATTTCAGTATGTAAAGCTATATATTCAGGCAGCTCATAACATTCCTGCCCCGCCTGATTGGAACCTGATAATGGTTTTGCGCCAAGGGCACTAATAGCATCAAGTTTAGACATCATATTCGCCTTGAGCCCAACATTCAGTTATCGCTCTTGGAACTTTAATCACTCGCGACAGATTTTTTTCAGCCAACTCATTTTCTCTTAGGGCAGCAAAGTACTTGCCAATTTGCCAAACAATGTCATGGCCCCCAGTTACCTTATAAGTAAGCCGTATGCTATCAATGTTATGAGCTCTTAAATACTTTATATGATCTGGAAACTGACTGGGATGGAACTCTTTTATCCCTCCATCAAACGCTTGTAAAAATCGTAAAAACCCTTCATTTCCAGGATACTCCATCACTAAGGTGGCGCCCGGGAAATAAAGAGAAATGTCGGTTGGTCCGCAACTCTCTAATTGCCAATTAGTAATTCTTTGGTGAGAGGGATAATTATAGTTTTCTAAAACATACTCTTTCTCTTTGCACTTAACGCGCAAAATTGTTTTATACGGAAGCGCCGTTGCTTTTACATCAAGATTCGTCGGTTGCGCGTGAATAGTCAAATTGACCGGTGGACGTTCCTCCGGTTTTTGCTTTAGATGACTTAATGCTTCTAAATCACCATTCATTCTTGTACCGGACAGTAATAATCGATAATACTGACTTTTGAAGGGAAACTCATGATTTAGAACAAATCTGGGGACAAAGTTGTCCCCTATCTGCTTGATGAAAGGTAAAGTGTATTTATCATTAAAAATCCAAACCAACCCTCCTTTACCAAATAGAGTCTGATTTAATTCAATGCCACTTAAAGAAGTGGTTTTAAGATACACTTCATCCAGCCATTTCTGTTGGATGTAACAGGACGCAAAGCGATTGGTATAATCTATGTAATAGTCTAAAGGGCCACGCATCAGCATCCAAAAAGGATTGGAACCATCCAATTGATCATAATGATCAAGAGCTCGTCTCATATCAACTAAAGCCTGGTAAGCCTGCATCACTTTGGACGATTGCCTGTCTGCCTCAATTTGACTTGCATACAAGTTCTTGGCGTTGGTATAGGCTTTAATGGATTGGACATAAGGCTCTTTATAGAGTTTCTTTAGCAAATCTCTATATCGCATATACGCTTTTACTGCATTGACTTGGGCATTAAAATTCAATTTATTGGCGACAGATGGAGGTCTCTTATAGGGATTTATGCCTCCGCCGTCCCACTGAGAAGGCCTTTCTTTAAGCTTATTCATCCAATCAGAAACCAGATTAGAAAGTTGTTTAAACTCTATTCCATTATCGCTGTCATGGCTGTAAACCATCAAATCGGAGAATTGCTGAACGAGCTGAACCCAATGAGGGGGCGTTAAGGGTAGTTTATTCTGAAATTCGGACGCCAATTGATGTAACAAGCCATTATAGGGACTGCTGGATTGCAGCATGTCATCGAAGGTTTGATCCCATTCGTATTGAAAGGCCAAGGTTTTAGTACCCTTATAGAAATTAAGGGAAAAACGCTTCCACTCTCCCAGGCGTGCCTCAGCAAACCAAAGCATAAAATTATTTTTTTGCCGGCTTATATCCATATAAACCGGTAAAGCATATTCAATTTGAATGATCAATGACTGAATTGCTGCTATCCCTTCAGTAGTATAGGCAGGGGCAATGACATACTCTCTAATGACATTAGAGCCTATCCAGAAACTATTCAATCCAATTTCTGATGCATCCTCTTGGGTATTTCCCCACTGAACGAGCCAATGCAAATCAGAGGCTAAGATACCTGATTGATCAAGCCATAAAATCAATTTGCCTGACTCGCCTCGCAACTCCTCTAAATTGGGATTCCAAATCACATAATCTTTATACAACAAGCCAAAAGTATTCAGAACGCGATCAGGCAGTTTGTTATAACCCAAATAGTTAATACGTGGGCTGGGCATTTGCATTATCGTGTCGCTATTGGCCCTACTGGTTACTTTTGCCTGGAGTAAATTGATCCGACTCACCATATTCTGCACTAAATAGGCTTGTTCGGTATCAGTAAGACCTCCTCTGTGAAACATTTGTACCATTCGATTATCAAGAAGATTCAAAATGTGTTTTTTAAAGTTAATAATGTATTGTTTGCTGTAGTAAGCATACAGTCGTTCCAAGCCCCCTTTATAGGGCAATACTTTAATTTGCAATTGGCTCTTAAAGGCATCGAGTTGATTCATCACCGTATGGTAATCACTAAACTGCAATAAATTTTGCTCAAATTGATCGGAGAATACTTCTTTTTTGGGCAAGGGCTTGATTAACTCAATCAGACGATTGGAGGTCGCATTATAAACATAAATCAGATAGCCTGCTGCAACGGCAGTAGCCAGATACCAAATCCCCAGATACTCCCACGCTCGCTTATCTCTTTGCTTGATTTCAGAACTTAATAACGACATCGGTCGGATTAATGAAAGTTGGATTTGATCAATAAAATCGTAATAAAAAACACTATCTTCTTTTCCATTGCGAGTATATTCACCCAACAAAAATACGCCATGCAAAACGGAGGGTTCCGTATAGGCTGAAGAAGCAAAAAACACGCTGGTGAAGCGAGAGTAATTCTCTTTTAACTCATTCAATGCCAAGGGAAAATTAAATACTTCCGCATTAATTGGTTTTTCGTTCTCCAATAAAACAATATCTATCACTTTATCAGCACGGTTACTTATATAGTTAAGTGGCTCGGTGGATGTTGACTGTTTTAAGGGGTCGGCAACGATATATCCTATTGCCTGAGTCAATAAATTCTCAGGCAATAGTTCAACATATTCTTGGAAGCCCGCTAAATTATTGCATTGGGTAATACAGAATAATACTTGCTGACGATAGCCAGTTAACTGACTGACCTGATCCACCCTGTCTTTCAATGTACGAGCGTTAAAAGCTATATCTGATTTATCGCCATTTAAAAGTCGGGAAGCTGGCAGCTCAATGACGATCTGATCAATCGGCGGCTTTATTTTATTTTGACTTTTAATGTGTTTAAGAAAATCAAGCCATTGTTTTTCTACTGTTTTTGAGGTATTTGCTTCGAGCAACTCACTATCAACACACCATATTGCAAAATTATCCAGTACATAAACCTGGTTGCGTTGCAGTGCTTCATCCTCAGCATCGCCCACCATAAAATGAGTATGGAGCTTCAAGCCATTAGAAATAAGAATAGTCGTTTTACCAAAAAAAATAATCCATGGCATTTGCCAAAAACGTTTTGTACCACCTGCGATGTGATTTGTCTGGATATAGTCAAGAGCATTATTTAAGGTTAAATATAAACCAGCGGTTTCAATCTTTTCACCAGCCGCCAGCGCCTTTACATTCTTTCTCTTTTTATACCACCTTCTGATAGCCCAGGTAATGCCGTCAAATATTAAAAAAGCCAGAATCAATGCGAGAAAAATCAATATGCCTATCCAAATAGGATAATCTCGATTAAACGTTATAAAGGCAGCGTAAACGCCCAAAATAGCGACAATCACGATCCAAAAAATGATATGTCCTAGTCGTCCCATTTTGCCTCTCTAGTATTTATTTAATTAACTGTAAATAATTAGTAACAGTGCTATTAATTACAAAATAAAAAAAGAAATAAATTATTAAGATGACCGGTATTGGTAACAACCACCATAACAAACTTTTTCGTTGATTTATATTTGAAGGAATAATCTTTAAAGCGTCATTCTTATAAGCTAAAGGAAACGCAATAAACTCCGATGGATAATGCGCCATATTAAACCCGTCACTCAACTGCTCCAGCGCAAAATTTTTATATTTAAGCAAATCGGGCTTATCCACCGGTTTATGATACACGCCCTTAAAACCTAAAACCAAACAGCGATAGTAAATTCTCACCAGATCTTCTTGTTTACTCGGAATCTTACTCAGACGACTAAAAAACTCTTCCCCGGCAGCAGTTGTATTAAAATACTCAGCCTGTAACAACTTATCTTGCCACTCAGCAACGCCGACCCATGGGGATTTTTGCACTAATTCATCAATCCAGGCACAAACAGCAAATAAAGCAGAATTCAAATTATCCTGATCTACCTCACGCCCTTTAAGTTTAATGGTGGTAATTAAAGAGACTACCCGCCCCCGAAAGTCACTATAAGTGACCGAGGCGAACTCATTACCCTTTAAGTCCCATACGTACTTAAATAGATCATAAAAGAGAGCTTGAAGAGTCACTTTATCCTCCTACCGCTACGATATCGATTATTATATCTACGGGAGCTTTTCCAACGTAAAATGCAACTTTGCATTCCCTCTCTACTTTGGACCACATCGATGATTTATGGTCAATTTTATAATAAAGGCAATTAGCTCCTTTAGGCACTCCATCCGGAGCGGAAAGCAGTCTGGAAACAGGGGCACCTGGTAAGGCAAAATCAATATAATTTTCGATCTCGGTATAAGAACATAATTTACCAAAATCTTTTATCATTTCGGCAATTTCTTCTTGATCATTTTGGGCATAAATAACCAGGAAATAATTTCGGCCTTGTTGGATAAAATGAGTTCCCAGATCAGCAAAATAATGATTTTTTTCTTTAACCAGACGGCGGATTCGATCAGGATCAGCCATAATAGTGAATAATAGTTTGGTCATCATTGAGGCAATTAAATTAAAACTTTTACTCAAATCACTATGATCATAGACAGGCAACGCCGAAATGCTCCCAATGCCTCCTTCAAAAAAATTAACATCTGTTGAATAAAAACTTAATTCACCAATGATTTGTTGCAAGAGGCCATATATTTGCCAGGGATGAATGTCTTTCGCGCTGAGTAAATGTTTCATAAAAGGAACGTTGCGTAATAATGAGCGTAATGAAAATAACCGTCCAAAATTGCTATTATCAATTTGGGAGCTGTAAGAGTCGATGGGTTGTTTGAATTGTTCTAACTTACTCGTTACCTTCACTAAATCATTCAGTATTTGATTCATTAATTCATGTAAATTTTTATGGGCTACGATGCTGACACAGGAAGGATAAAAACTGGATTCAAAAAATATTTCATTATTAATCCGTTTGAGTTCGGCGGCTTGGATAATGGAATAATTATGAGTATTTTCAATTTCACTTTCCCAAAACAACTTGACCACATAATATAAGGAGCGCAGGTGAGCCTGGGCACCCTGGTGATAATAGTCAGGTAATTCATCTCCAGCATTCCAACTGATATAGCGAGTGCTTACCCCCGCTAATTTTTCCATATCATCAACAACGGTGACATTACCTACATTTTTCGAAAGCTGTTTCACCCCTATATATACTTTTAGCGAATTAGCATTCACTGGCCAGTCAGCAATAAACGAACGAGGTAAAAATTTGGCATTAACATCCACTTCTATAAATTCGCCACTAGGTAAAAAAAACGCCATTTTTTCTACATCAAAAACGCCGCTCTTTAATGATTTTTCGTTAATAACCAGCTCGGTAAATCCCCAAAAAAAGGGAGTTACATAACGCAAAAATTGAGAATGAATATAATGCTGATTCAGTTCAGTATATTGAAAATGTTGGGGCTGCAAAAAAAGACCATGTTCCCAATCAATCGGCGTATTCCAAATCATATTTATTTACCCTAACAATTATTTATAGGTCACAAGATTCTTTGTTTTTGGCAATGGTTTTGTCACTTTTGAAGTGGTTTCAGTATAATTAATTGCCTGTGCTCCTAGATCCAGAAAAATAGCAATTCGTCCCATGCGACGCGTTTCTTCCCAAAAAGTAATAGGTTTCCAATTCTTAAACACCGGTATTTCATAAATACGCACTACTCCTGCAGGGGTTAGATTATAATACCCCGCAATAACTACAATAGTTTTGGCACCTGCCATCCGGGCCATAGTGAAGGTTTGGGTCGTTCCTGGTGCAACAAAAAAGGTTTGTAAATGTACTTTACTATTTTTTGGCGATGAGCCATCCGCCTCGGTATCCCCATCCAGTAATTCGCTAATCCCTTCCGAGGTAATAATCTGATTTTGGATGTCTTCTACTTTCTCTATCTGTATTATGCCCAGTTTTAAAGTATGTTTTCGATGGTCGTATTGATTCAAGTCCTTGCTGGCCTGCGCCCGAATAAGGATTGCATTATCTTGATAGCTGCTTGCTAATTGGGGCTCTTTATTCTTTCCGCCACACCCAACCAAAATTAGCAAGATGAGATAAAATATTATTTTCAACATTCTATTTATTTTTATTATCCCTAATATAAAGGCTCTGATGAGCAGCAACCTTTTAGAATAAACCTAATCTTATCATGGTATCAGAATGCATATGGAAAACAATAAGTTGGCGTAAGAAACGTCATCCAAAGCGAAGCGAAGGATCTCCCAAATGTAGCTCATGCCTATTTCAGGAGATCCCCTTGTCGCAAACTCCTCGGGATGACGGAGCCACTAAGCCTGATTGCTTCACTTATTTTAACCAATAGCGAACTTTGAACATATCAATATCCTTTTGAGGTGCCAACCAACTTGCAACCCCCAAGGTACTGGTCATTTCACAAGCCAACCGTATGGGTTTAAAGGAACCTTTATCAAGAATCACTTCAATGAAATAGGAAAAAGGCTCCTTTATATATAATTGCAATAACAATTTTAATCGGTTGATGTGTTCTGTATTAGCTAAAAATGAGGGGAATACATCAGCATTTAAAGGGCCTATAGAAATCAATAAGCTGTTACTGTTGGATTTAAACTGGCTGCCTAAGTAAGCAGTTTCACTTAAATGATGATTCGCCTCGCCCAAAAGACAATATTGTTCTTGCGGTATATCTTGGATGGCAGGAAAAAAAGAAAATACATTAAAAGGTACTTTGAAATAATCAGTTAAAAATTTTTTTAAACTCCAAATGGATTTGGTATCAGATACCCAGTGAGTAGCATAACGCAATAAATAGCGGTGATTGGGTATTTTTTCACGCACCTCTTTAACAGCTAATCCTATAAACCCATAGAGAGCATCTTTATAAAGATCATCATCATATTCAGCAAACTGTTCAAATATCCTGTTTTTAGACCAGGCGTTAAATAATAAGCTGTACAAACGTTTATGAAAAATATCCAACAGACATTTGACTTCATCCGAATCAAAGTCGTCATCCTGGATTAATTGTTCCGTGTAGAAAGTAGGCAACGGAGAGGTTGTTCCGTACAAACTAAAAAAAGTAGCCGTTAACGTAAAGCGATTATCCTCGTCCCGTTTGATATCCCGAATATCCGCATCTGGAAAGGCTAAACTTAATAAAGGAATGATGGATAAAGTTCCTTTTAATCCTTTTTTTTCTTCATATTTTAATAGATGGCCAATTAAGCGAATGGCTTGATAAAAATTAAAGCTTTTGGGTTGCGTTAATAATTTATCTAAGATGCTAAGCTCGGGTTGTTCAGCCGCGGTAACCATTTCCATACCTCTTTAGTTCTTGCATTTTCCAAATGTAATAGAGTGAAGGTATTAATTGGTGCATTTAAGCCAAAAAAAACATCCATCACGCAACCAAATAAATACATATCCCCAATACATCTAAAGCAATCCGGATCACAAATCAAAGTAATATGGGATCCCGCGATCATTTCGCCGTAATAAAGACGGCGCGCTTTATCAACAATAATACTTTCAATGCCTTTTATCCGGCTCATATTAAGCTGATAATTTTCACCTTTTTCATAAATATACAGATTAAAAACATGCCGCAGATGGTTTTTATCTAATAACTGAAGCAAATTAAGGGCTAACAAGGATTGAAAATTCCAGATCAGACTCTGATCGTAAACCGGAATTAAAAAAGATGAAGGTGGAATAAGATTAGTATAAGTTAAATTCTCAGGGGAACTGTCAGTAGGCAAAGTAATATCATCTTTATCCAACAACCTGGTTAGCGGGCCGTTACTACAAACCAATTCGACGGATATCGTTTCATCGACCGGCAACTCATTATCAAAATCATAATAAAAACTAATATGAGTAGTTCGACCAGGCCCAGTGACTGAAGGACGTTGATGATAGGTATATTTATAATTAAGACTCAACTCCTGGTTGAAATTCAATAAATGATCGTATTCGATACGTTTCCTTTCCTGCTGGCGATACCCAGTAACCTTCTTCACTTCATATACCGAATAATTTTCATCAAAATCATTGTTAGGAACAATTCGATAATCCGGCTGTTTATGATTTAGGAAAATAGGTTCTGCATGATGATCAAACAAGTTAATTATAGGTACTGCATTCAATACCAATTGAAAATCATCCAGATTGGACACCCATTTCGGTACTTCTTTTAATTCAAAGGTGATTTTAAAATCAAGCTCATCAGTATTTTTTTGCCACTTTTCTAACCCGGTTAAACGTAGAAATAAAAATTTATAAGGTTGATTAATATATTCATATAAAACTCTATGTGGATGATGAATATTGGAAGGCTCAGGATATAAAGTCTCTTCATTATCAAAAGCACATGGTTGTAAATGGTCAGGTGATAAAACTAATTTATCGGCTCCCGTTGCCTCAACAGTAATTCTACTGACATATCGTTGCAGTAAATAAAAGGTATTGCTGGCCTCTTGCCAATTTTGATTAATAAAAAATCGTAGTGAAGAAGCCTGCCAATTACCTAACGTAATACCACAAAGCCGGCAATTGATTTCAATCTGGCTAATGCCACTTACGGAATCCTGAAAATCAATACTGGAAATAACCACCGGTTCTACGGTGATGGGGATAGTCGTACGAAATTGGCATTTAATTTCATTAATAGGAATCGAGGCTAGTTCCGTTCCTTTGGAAATGAACAGCGCCTCGCCCAGATTATCCTTGGGAATGAACTGGATCACCGAGGTACTGGGTATGGGTTTTGAATATTGAGAAAAAAACAGCTGGGTTAAGTCATCGACCATCTCAGGTAATTTTTCATCAATCACCATCTGAACCTGGCTCGTTAGAAAGGCGACCCCTTCCAACAAACGCTCCACATCAGGATCAGTGCTCTGCTCTCTTAATAATGGGGCGATTGCCGGATATTGCTCAGCATATTCTCTGGCTAATTTTCTTATTTTATTCAGTTCATTTTGATAGTAATCAATTATCATGCCTCTGCCTTGACTTCAGAGTATTTATAACTTAACGAGTACCCGGCCTTTACTTGTTAAAACCGTAGTAAAATAAACCTTAATACTCTCAAATGATTTATTTAATTGCGCCAGAATACTGCAGGTAATGGTTTGATTACCTGAATTTATATGGATTTCAGACACCTCAATAGAATCCAGACGTGGTTCATAACGAAGAATGGTTTCCTGGATGTGATTTCTCAGCTCCTCTTGATAAGCAAACGAATAATCTTCAACAAGAGCTGTTAATTCAGATAATCCATAATCTTTATCAATTTTTACGCTGCCCTGCCTCGTTGATAAGATTTTTTCAATATGACTGCGAATCGACTCAATTAATACTGAGGAATCCAATTTTGTTGATAAAGGAGAACCATGACGAGCATAACGACGGATTCGCTCGGTCAGACGTTCCTCATGCATCAACCAACCCTCATCAATTTAGTCAGGTTCCAGCCAAACTCTTGATTATTTTTCTTATCCATCACTTTATAAACTGTAGGACGCATATCCACAATAAACAAAGGCCCCGCAGGATGCGAATAGGCATAGTCTATTTCCAATACCTTGGCATCTTCTAAAGTGATTTCAACCGCCACTTCAACCTCACCTTGAGCCCCAGAACGAAGACAATGAATCACCGCAGAATTTATATTTTCCCCAGTAAAAATGCTTTGTGTGTGAGGCACAACCCCTGCCTGATCCCATAACCCGGTCAAACGGAAGTATTTACAATCTGGAACGCCAATTAATTGATCCTGTGCATCAAAGGCTCTTGTTACTCGTTGTTTAAAATCCAGCAGGGATACCCATCCTTCATATCCTTTTACCGTACTGCTTCCTTTCACCAAACCTGATGCCTGGGTTGTAATCTTTGCCATCAATTTATACTGGGTACGGGCAATATCGCCATCTGGAAGCATAGGCAATATAGTTGGGTGGTTTCCTTCATTTTCTTTTGAAGCCACTTTTATTCTCCTTTAGTAAGATCTAGACTGCCAGTTAATTGTAATGTGATATAAGCCCCCATAAATTTGAAATGAGGCCGAACAATTAATACGCACTTATACCACCCTGGCTCACCCGGAACATTCTCGACAGAAACTTTGGCATACCTTAAAGGTTTTTTTGCTCTGACTTCAGGAACTGGGTTATCCATATCAACCACATAGGAATTAATCCAGGTGTTCAATTCACGCTCTATGTCATCGCGCTCTTTGGCCAGACCAATTTTTTCACGTTGCATCACTTTCAAATAATGAGCAAGTCTGCAAATAATAAACATGTAAGGGAATTGGGTTCCCAATTTATAATTGGTTTGAGCTTCCTTTCCTTCTGGAGTATCTGGAAAATGCTTTGATTTTTGGATTGAATTAGCTGAGAAGAACGCTGCATTATCTGAGCCTTTTCGCATGGTGAGAGGAATAAATCCTTGTTCGGATAGCTCGTATTCACGTCGTTCTGAAATTAACAATTCAGTGGGAATTTTAGTTTGAATATCATTCAACGCATCAAAAAAATAAGAGGGTAAATTTTCAACTGCACCGCCTCCTTGTGGGCCAATAATATTGACGCACCAACGATATCTGGCAAAGCTCTCGGATAAACAGCCAGCAAAGGCAAAAGCACTATTACCCCATAAAAAGGCATTCTCACTTGAGCTAACATCTTCCTCATAATTGAATGACCGCACACCATAAGTATTTTCACCATAAGGCATACGCAGCATAAAACGAGGCAAGACTAAACCAATATATCGCGCATCTTCGGATTCACGTAAGCTATGCCAGGAAATATAAACAGGGCTTTCAAAGATCGCTTCAATGTCATTCAAATGGGGCATATCTGTCAACGATTTGATGTTGAAAAACTCAGGACCCGCTGCGGCAATAAAGGGTACATGAGCCATGGCGCAAACAGCAGCTATATTACGAAGCAAGGTCACATCTTTATAACTTGGTCCAAAAGTATAATTGGCAATGATACTGCCATAGGGTCGGCCCCCAAATTGTCCGTATTCAGTAGTATATACTTGCTTGAATAAGCCTGACTTGGGAATTTCAGGAGCATCAATAAAGTCGTCAAAAAGTTCTTCTTTTGATACATTGATGAACTCAACCAAGCTATTTTCGCGAAAGTCAGTTTTATCCACTAAATATTTCAGACTTCGCCATGCCGATTCGAGCTTTTGAAATTCCGGACAATGAAGAATCTCATCCATCTGTGCAGATAACTGCCTGTCCAGACGTGCAATAATGTCATCTACTAAAGAAGGGGTCACCGTTTCTTCAGTGCGTTTACTTTCGACAATATTATCTATAAATGCAATAAGACCCTTTTGGGTCAGGCCAAATTGCTCCTCATCGTTAGTGAGATTGGTTCCGGCAAATAGCTTTTTAGCATGTGGGGTTTCAACCGTCTTCTTTGCATCAGCCATGGGAGTCTCCTTGATTCCGCGATTCTATCCTATTTATTCTGTTTATTTTTTTTCTTTCATTTCTTTAATCAGCTCTTCGCGTGCCGTGGAGTCTTTAACAATAGCGTCCAATCTGCGTCGAAACTCTGGAATATTTCCTAACGGCCCCTTAAGAGACTTTAAGGCTTCCCTTACTTCAAACAATTTCTGTAATTGCGGAACCTGATGCAAGATCCCGTCAGGATCAAAATCTCTCATTGTTTCAAATTTCAAATCAACACTCATCGTCTCATCTTTATTTTTACTTAGACGATTAGGTATACGAATAGATAATTTAATATTGTGTTCTTTTAATACCTGATTAAAATTATCTTTATTGACGTTAACTGTTTGACGTTTTTCTAAAGGAATATTAGTTGGAGCGTTGAAGAACTCTCCAAGTACCAGCTGGCGTAAAGGAAGCTCAATCTCCTCCTCAACTCCGTCGATCAGTGCTTTATAGACAATATTAATCCGTTCTTTTGGCGCAACAGATTGTTCCTTGTTAGTCATTTTTATATTCCTTATAAACAGGTTGTGCACTACAAATATAATTTATAAATCCTGTAATAGTAACAAGCTAGCATAAATTTTTATAATTATGAAATTAATTGTTCTCTCTTGATCATAGTAAAAAAGAAAAATGGCGTCTAATTTTCTTATATACCCTCTTCGGCCTCCTTTCGCGCCTCTGCCAAAGTGCTTTGAAGTTCAGAGCCTCCTTCCTCATTATTAAAATGGAGGGGAAGTTCAAGCCCCGGATGTAATATGTGGTATTCATCTGCTTTTATTATAAGAGATCCTGCTTTGGTCATTACAGGTTCAAACAGGATTTTATTCGCGTTAGACAGTACTTCACTGGTGGCGTCGCTTACTGATACCCATGCCGCGTTTGCGGCCGCTTTTACTATGGCCATGCTGCCGCTGGCAGCAACGAGTTCGGCTTCACCAATTACATTAGCTATTTCTGCAGCTGCAATTGCTTCATCCGCCACTCCAGGCCCCAGTTCTACCAGATTCCCCGCAGCGACGACACCGGCGATATTCACATTGCCCGGAGCAACATTCATACTCATAGTAGACATAGTGATACTGGGCGAGGTAATTTCAAGAGTTGGTGCATCAATAGTAATTCCAGCCTCAGTGATGATAATTGCCGAAGTGCCTACTTTGAGTGAAATGGATGTTTCAGCCTCCTGCAAAATAACCGGGGCTGTTTTCAAACTCGTTGATTTATCTTCGTCATAGCGCCAGCCGCTGGTTAAATTGACTTGAAAACCGGATGTAGCAGTGATCGAGGCCCCCATCCTAGACATGAAATCCAATCCCGAAACAGATACGGAGTGAGCCCCCAAATAAGAGTAATAAGCAGCTTGCTTACAGGCAAAATCAGAAATACCCCAAACCTCTTTAGTCTCATTGCCATCAATACTAAGTACTCTATTATCCGATATATTGGTAATACGACTTTTCCCAATACGCTCATACACATTGCCGTCTGTAGTAAGAAAATAACCTGCGTCTAATTGGGACTTAAATATATCATCCGTACCCAAGGTTAACATAGTATTTTTGTTAGGTGTTGAACATTGAATGCCTTGAGTTTCACCTTCCTGTTCGTTCATAAAAAACATATTGTGTTCTTTGGTATACAGCCCCATATAATTTTGATTTTGAGAGGTCAGAACACTACGATGCGTCGAGTTATTAACTGAACCGACTATAATGGGTAGATCGGGATTACCAAATTGGAAGCCGATTAAAACCTCATCCCCTTTACGAAGGGGCAAAGCAAAGGAATAGCGATCGCCAAGATAGGACTCCATTTTTCGCACCCACCCCGACCCTTTTCCTGGTTTATCCTCACTAATGGCTATGCGGAATTTATACAATCCTTTTTTATTAATTTGTACCTGATTATCATCACCCTCATGATCGATAAAACCCGGTAACATCCCGGGAATACGAGGAATGTTATTCTGGATAGGGCGCCTGTAGGCTGTTGATTTATTAATTGCCCGATATTCGCATTTAAAGTGGTCCGCAGGGGAATGTTCCTCTCCTGAATGAAGGGATGCATAAGAGTTTTTTTGCGAGCCGCTGTAAGTACTTTCAATAATGAGCATGGAGGTATTTAGCGAGGATATTTTAAAATTTTTGTGATTAATTATGGTTCCCGGAATGATGAGCGAACCAGAAGAAATACCGCTTAAAATTTCCTTTTTACACTTATAACTCTCACTAATGTATTTTGCGAGCTGCTGATTCTCTTTGCTACTTTTAATATTTTCAGCCCAAAACATGACGTCCCCGTGGCCGGTTTCATCAATTTTCATTTTAGAGGTATAGGGTTTTGAAGATTGTTCATAATAATAGGACTTTACTATGACTTGCTTGGGGAGGGTCTCCGTAGTCAACTCAAAATTATAAACCAAATTTGCAGTAGAACTAGACTCACTGCCCATTTTATAAGACTGATAATAAATCTCATTGATATCCTGATTGTTTTTCAGAGTTGAATTGTTATCAGTAATTACCAGTTTTTCGCCATTTTCATCCTGACTAAAATAGTAAAACAAGCCTTCAAATTCCATCCAGCGCGTAATAAAATTCCAATCTATCTCATTGTATTGAAAAATAAACTCTTTAGGTTTGTGCTCGGTTATTAAATCCAATTCTACTTGAGTAATTCCATTATCATTTAATTTTTTTTTAATAACCTGAGGAACGGACTTATCAAGGAACACCTCAGTCTTTCGGATGTGTTGCAGGCGATGAACTTTTGGCATCAGCAGAATTTTGTATCGATGATAATCATCAAAATCATCAAGCTGCGCAAAGGATACGACCTCTCCATTCAATGGAGTAGTGCCCCCTCCTTTTTTAGCAAAAATTAATTGCGCTTTTTGATTAATGACTTGCGATGCCGAGATGGACGTTTTACTCACAAACTCAATATTAAAGTGATATAACTCAGAAATAGCTTGCTTACCCTTAAATTCCAATACAATTATTTGTGATTTGTCTACTCCTGAAACCTGCAGCTTGGGCATCAATATCTGAGTTTTCATTAAGACTCCTGTTGCCTTGAAATTTTTTTGAAGGGGAAGTGCTTGAATATAAATTAATAATAATCAAGACAATAACGAAAGACTCTTGTTTCTGTCAAGGAAGTTTATCCCCATGTCCTAAGTCATTAGACGATAATAATCGAGGCAAGCAGATACGATTGACATCAATTTCAACATGTATCATATTGCCAACAACTGTGTAAGTTAATTGGCAGCATTAGGACTATTCTTCAAAGATGAAGATATTTAGAGATAAAACCCACTCGGTCATCACGTTTAACTACCACCATCAAGGCCAATCTCAATTAGCCATTACCATCATGACGATGTTCTCTTTTGCAAAAAAAGAGGAATTCTTAAGCTATGCTGAGTTTTGGCGGGTTGCTAAAAAGAACTTTGACTCTAATCAAGGGGACTTTATTGACTTATACATGCCCAAAAAAAGGGCGGAATTTTTTGTCAAAGGTTCCTGTTACAGTTACGACGGCACAACCAGTCAAAGTATGGTCAAAGTGACCCTTGATGGCATGCAAAAACAACTGAATGTCTATGGAGACCGGGTTTGGTCAGAAGTTGGCTCAGGCTATCAATTATCCCGCCCCAGTTGTTTTAGCAACATCCCCATTACTTTAAATAAGGCTTATGGGGGGAAAACACATGCTATCAATCCAGACGGGCAGGGATTTACAGCAAGCGGTATCTTCAGCGAATTAAAAGTACCTAACATTGAATTACCAACGCAGCTGATGAGACAACCCACAGATGTCCCTCCTCCCGCTTTATTGTTACCCCATTCGCCTACCTGCAAGTATCAACTCGATAAATTGGGAACTTTTGACAATGATTGGCTCTTAAATGAAAGCCCTTATTATCCAGCAGATATTAATTGGCTTTATTTTAACCTTGCCGAAAGTGATCAGCAAAGAGAACACTATTTTAATGGCGATGAAGGATTTTCCTGTACCAACATGCATCCTGTCAAACCCATTATCCAGGGCCAGCTTCCTGGTATACGGGTGCGCTGTTTTTTTAAACGCGTTACCAGTACTGAGAGTCTGAACGAGTTAGCTTTGAACTTGGATACTGTATGGTTACTTCCAGAGGAAGAAAAAGGAATTCTTATCTGGCATGGCCTAATCGATACCCAAGACATCAGCGCAAAAGACATTGATTTTATCTATAGCGTGAGTGAACCTCTAGCGGAAACAAAAAAAGACTTAACCTATTACATTAAAATGCGCACTCCCCCAGAAAACAAGGTTGAGGAGAGCAGGAAAAAAGAAGAGGCAATCAAAGCAGAAGCTGCGTTCAAAACTAAAGCGGGAACAGAAACAAATACTGGAACAAAGATAAATATCGATACCATGTTTCATGACATTGTGAAATCTTTTCACCCGACTCAAGATCCTGAACAGCTCGAAGCACAAAAACAATTCAAAGGAAAAACGCCAGAGGAAACATTGCTGGACGTAGCGAAACATTATGAAAAGCACAATCAAGCGATGCCCTCACCCAGTGGTCTTAACGTGTTGGCCAATGAATCTTATCCACCTAAAAATACACCCCCTAATCATCTGCCACAATTGGATTTTCTTAAAGAACAAATTATCAATGGCTCTCACTCTGAATCCGAAAAATCCACGAAATTAAATAAATTAGATCAACTGAAACAAAAATTAGATCAGTTGGATCAAGAAAGCCGTCGATATCAGTTTCGTAAAAGAGCAGCGGAACCTTCAAAATTTTCACGAGAAGACATTTTAAATGGTTATCAACAGGGGAAACATTTTGCCAATGAGAATTTGGCGGGACTCGATCTATCCGATTTAGACTTATCGGGAATAAATCTGTCAGGCTGCAATTTAAGTGAGTGCAATTTATCTCGTACCCGATTAAACCATGCCGATTTATCAACGGCCACATTTATTCATACCAATTTATCAGAAACCCTGTTGGAGCAGGCCAATTTATCCAATGCCTTAATAAAAAACTCATCATTAAATCAAACTGATTTTAAAGAATGTCATGCCCATTACGTGGTATTTGATGGATGCTCCGGCAGTCAATGTAATTTTTCAAAAACCTTTTTAAACTACGCCCAAATTAAAAACTGTCAATTGATTGAAAGCGTGTTTATGGCACTCAAAGCTAATTTTCTTAACATTAGCGAAAGTACCTTCGACTCGTGTAATTTCTCTGATGCCAGATTGCAATTTGCCACTGTGCTTCATGGGAGTTGGAGTAATATAAATTGGGCAAAAGCCGATTTATCCCACACCCGCTTTGACTCCACCCGATTATCCGTCATAACGGGTAACAACCTAGTCGCACCTAATCTTTCCCTAAACCAATGTATTCTTGATCATTTAACGGTGTCTGATAGCAATTTTGACCGATTAAGCTGTAAAGGAGCTAATCTTGCTGATTGTACTTTTAACAACTGCTCCCTGCCCGGTTTAAATCTCCTCAATGCCAATGTAACCGAAAGCAAGTTTATCAAATGCAGGATAATAAAATTGCGCGGCAATGAGCAGACCAATATATCAGCCACCCATTTTGAGTCTTGTAATCTGAGCAATTTAGCGCTATTGGGCGGCCATTATAAACAAATAACGATTAACCATTCTGAAATGGAGGCCTCTCAGATTATTAATTGCACCTGGAGCCAATCCATTTTCAGTCAATGCAACGCTAAAAAACTCCGCTTTGTCACCTGCAAAATAGACTCCTGCCTCTTTCAGGATATCAATTTTTTCCAAGGAATTTTTTACGGAACTGCTTTTAAAAACAACGAATTTAATCATTGTAATTTATACAGTATCCCCTTCACAAACTGCCTGAGGGAGAATGAAAAAATAATAGATTGCCTGACGAAAAACATTGCGCTAAATCAGGAAGAAACATCATGAATGTTGAAGAGTTAATCACAAAACTGTCACGCAGAGAGCAAATTAAGCAGGTTTGCCTGGAGTCCATCACCATTGAAAATGTGCAATTTTTGCGTGCTGCGTTTTTAGAAGTCGAATTTAAAAACGTTGTCTTCAAAAATGTCACCTTAACAGCCAGTGTTTTTGAACAATGTCGCTTGGATCAAGTGACTTTTGAATCATGCACCATGCGGTTATGCACGTTCATTTCCAACACGATAACTCAATTAATAAGCCATAAGACCAATTGGACTGCTGCTGTTTTAAATTCTAATAAAGGAACCATCCAAATCCACGCGACAGAGTCGAGTTTCTCAAACAGCAAATTACTGGGTCATGATCTTAAAAAAAGTGAGTTCAGAAACTGCAATCTTACTCGAGTGAATCTGTCCAAATGTGATTTATCAGACAGCCTCTTTATTAATAGTAATATGGAAAAAATAACCGCAAAAAACAGCACTTTTTTTTCTGTGTTCTTTGAAAAGGTTAACTTGACCGCTGCGAATTTTGACTCCAGCGAATTCCGTAACATTCAATTTACCCATTGTAACCTGCACAGAAGTTTATTTATTCAGACAAAAATTCAAGACGTCGATTTTTCTGTAGCAGCAGAAATAAAACACATTAATTTATTCAAAGCCATAATAAAACAAAGCACGTTTAAAGGCATGGATTTCTCTCCAGCGGTTCTTCAGAACACCCACCTAGACAGCATTGATTTTTCTCATTGTCATTTAGCGCAATCTAATTTTAGCCAGTCAAAAATAATAAATTGTCTTTTTGATTTTGCAAATTTAACCCAGGCATTATTTGAAGAGTCGGAAATAAATAAAAGCTCACTAATTAAAACAAACCTGAGTTATGCAAAATTCAATAACAGTTATTTAACCGATTGCAATTTTACCCATGCCTTATTAAATCTCGCTTCGCTGCATCACGTGACTGAAGTTCGAGTCAACTGGGATCAGGTCGATCTTGATAAGGCATTGAAAACAAATATAGAATTATTGCAAGCGGAACAATGGTCATACAAAGAAGGAGTACATGATGCTTGAGCCGGACGTTACCATGACATCGAATAAAGGAGAGTTGTTAAAAGGGAAAATCAAGTTCATTTCTGACCATCATTATCACCTTATTTTTCAAGGTCAACTGATAAAAGCACAACTGGCTTTTTCCTGTTTGCTCACCCCCATAGTGGATGATGAAGTATTACTCTTTAAAGAAGTAAATGATTATTATATTTTATCGATTATTCACCGCCATAAAACAGCGGAGCTCTCTATTAAATTAGGCCAAAATGTTAGTCTGGTGAGTGAAAATAATTGTTTAAAAGTGAATGCTCAGACTATCCGACTGATAGCCGATGATACCATTCATTCAGATGCCCCCTCCCACCATATTGATGGAGAACAAGGGATCTTTGCAATAAAAAATGCTCAATTTAGCGGCGATGAATTAAAGTTCTCATATCAATCACTGCAAATGATATGTCACCGCATACAAACCTTTAGCGATACAATTAATACTCAGGCAATACGTGTCTATCAATGGATAGAAGAATTAGAACATCAATTGCTCGGACGCTTAAGAACGATAGTAAAACATCATTACCGCATAGACTGCGATGAAATTGAAATTTATGCAGAAGGTGATGCCAAGATTGCCGCAAAACAAATTCAACTGGGGTAAATAACGATGACCATGGCATGCATGACCGGTGGGGAGGTATTAACTCCTGGACCTATTGATATTTGTAAGATGCCCCCTCGAGGAGTGCCGAATCCTTTTATGAATATTGGGACCTGGTTGATGTGTGTAGACTTTGTTGTCGATGTATTAATCAATTCATCCCCCAGTTGTAATACAGGAACTATTATTCCCGAATCCAATGGAGATCAGGCCGGTACTATGGGGGGAGTTATCTCCGGAACCTTCATGCTTTTAGTCACCCCCTTAACCGGTGCATTTAATGTTCTGTTAAATGGCTTGCCTGCTAATAATCTGGGGATGACGGTTACTTTATCAAATGATACCAATACCATGGGCATCTATTCGATCCCATCGCAAACCGATGTGATCGCTCTTTAAACGGAACAATCATCTTACTGACAAACCCCAGACTTTACCCAATATTTATAATTGTTGCCCGGGTGAAGACTCATAGCCATGCTTAGAAGTTTTAGTCACACCTCTCCTCAGCCCTCCTGCTATTAAAAACGTCATTCAGAGTAAAACGAAGGAGCTTCAAAATGTGGATCATGCCTAACGATTATTGATCGATTATTATATATTACGTATAATATTGCACCTAACTATATTGAGATTAAGCTATGACACAAGAGAAGATAGATTATAGTATAAAAGATTTAGCTCCAGATACTAAGGCTGAAATTTCCAACTATATAAACGAGGAACCATCGCGCAGCAGTTTTGCTTTGAGTAGTCGCATGTTTGGCCTTGGTGAAATTCAAGATAACCGCATAAAAACTAAATTGGTACAATACATGGCGACAGGTAAGCTTGAGATGTTGGTCAAGCTACTGGCTATACGTCCTGATTTACGCTCCGCTATTCAGCCTTTGGTACAACATGCACTCTTTAAATTGGCCGGATTTGGTGAACAAGACAAGATGAAGCTTATATTAGAAAGCTATCCTGAATTTTTTTATACCTACGCCCCATTAAAAGACATTTCTAATGTTTGCCCCGCTATTAATAAAGGAGACTGCAAGGGCATCACCGTATTTCAACATGCAGTATGGGCAGGTGATGTGTTCTACATGTGCAACATGATGCTTGATTGTCTTCCCGAAAACGAAGAAGGGGAAAAGATAAGAGCCGAATTGCAGCGCCAATACAAAGAGCTGATGGAGCACGGGGTTGTTTATGAAGTAGATGGTAAGCTACATTTTGAAAAACAGTTTAGCGTGCAATCGCTTATGGGCGGATTAAGTCAGTATGTTACAAACTATGAAAGCTGGGCATGGAAAGAACGGGAGTTTCATTGGTGCAAGGATGTAGGACTTCTCCAAAATCTCTTGACCGCTCATTTTCGTCATCATTATTGCGACCCGGAAGAATCGTTTTGGAATAACCCCAACTTTACCAAGGCAAAGCTAACACGCACCCTGGTGTTTAATGACGTAGCTAAAAATGAAAAACAAGTGTGGGATGACACGGTAGTTGACTTGGGTTCGAAATGTGCTATTTCTAGTGGGCCCCTCGGTGGTGCGGGGAACAAGTTCGTGGGGAGCTCGGTCGCGGAGCACGATTTACGAGCGTTAACTACCCTTCATAACGTAAGAACAAATATCGACCTTCCCGATCTTGTAAAGCGCTTGAACAGCCCGATTCAAAGCCAAAAGGAAGATTATAGACCGCCTGCGTGATTTCTTAGCCATGTGGAGCAGCCCTGCCGCGAAAATCCGCAGCAGGGTTTTGCTCCCAACAGGCATTAGTAAACCTGCCCAGCAATTCCTGATAATCCCAACGTTCTGATGTTCTTACAATCCCTAAGAAGAAATACTGCTAAGTTGCGTCTCAAGTTGCTGCCATCTCATTTGGGGCATCACTTGTTTCAAAAGTGCATGGATTTTTGCAAATACTTCTTGAGGTGCTGATTGCCGAATACTATTCAACATAAATAGAGCCTCTTTCATATTGATCGCAGCAAAAATTAAACCCATTGATTGGATCACCTCCTCTGCCGACTGTGATTTTTTAAATTTATCCATAACAGACAGCAAGGTGGAAAGAGGATAGGCCTCTCGCAAAGCAGGCATAATTTTTGTTTCCTCCTCGAACAAATGATGTAAATAGCGATGAACAAACTCATTGAATGCAAGATAAAAATGATTGCCCAATTCATAACAAACAGACTGATCTTCATTTTCACACGCTATTCGTAACATTTGCTCCAGCCTTTGGAGCTCTTCCTCTAATTGAGCATGCTCCTCATCAACCGAAGTAAATATCTCTTTTTCATCCAGGAGGGGATGAATATAAGTTTCTTCATGCAACGCATGATTATTTAGTAAACTCATTAATCCAGAAAATTTTTCGCTAAATGTGATTGCCTCATTCTTATCAGAAAAATCGGTCTGTCCAGCCATAAAACATGTATCAAACAAGACTTTTCTAATGGCCTTATGGATGGTCGTGTAAAAACTGAATTTCGGTGTATCTGCTCCTAAAGAATAATTATTAATAAGCCATGCGGCGAGAATGGAACCAATCTCATGAGGATAATCTTCAGCGTGATTATAAACCCCTTTACCCAAGCAATAGGGTGTTACAGATCGCGCTTGCTGCACGTATTTTTCAACAGTTTCTTTGGTGAAAAATGCCGCTGGCTCAGTATAAAAAAATAGTTGCGGGATAGTCGTTTTTTTCAGCCAGGAAAAACTATCATCAATAAGAGAGACAACGTCTGCTGGAGTATTTTCTATAGGTAATTCCTGAGGGGCTTTCCAGGCAGCTCTTCGTCTTTCAATTGAGCTAAATGGATTGATATAGTTTGCTTTCTCTTCCGGAGAAAGTTGCCGCATTGATGCATTAACAAAAATTTGTTCCATAAACATATTCTGATTAACAATGAGATCCCATCCTTCAGCTGAACGAAATTTCTTAAATACTTCCTGAGCTTCAGACGCATTTGGATTAAAATCCTCCCAATGTTTCCATGCCCCTAACATGGGTTCTAAATAACATAAACCTCTAATGTTCTTTTCATGCTCTTTTGCATAAGCGATGCCCAGTGAGGCCCCCCAGCTGTGGCCCACAATTAAAATATCCTTTAAATTAAGTCGCTCAATAAACTCGGTCAAATACGCCAAATGCTCCTCAACACGAAACTCTATGTCGGGCGAGTCCGATTTTCCATGACCAATGAGATCAAGTGCAATACATCGCCCATAGGAACTCAGGTGTGGAATAATATTTCGCCATATGTAGGATGAAGAGGGCATACCATGAATGAAAAGAATGGGCTTACCTGTCCCCTCTTCAATGTAATGTAAATTAGCGCCCTTAACCTTAACAAACTGAGATTGAAAGGGGTAACTGGCACTTATGAATTGATTACTTTGCTTCACGTCATTTCTCCATCGTGTTTAGAAATTTAAATCAGAAATCAATAATGCGATAATTTTCATGAATCGTATTGTAAAAATACGACAATGAAACGGAGACAGAAGTAAGAATCCTTGCGTTGGAGATTCCGGCATAGACCTTGAATTAAAGGGATGCTAAATAGGTCTTAATTGGCCAATTTATTGACCGTCCTGTATACTATAATGCGTATGAAAATTTTCTCTATAGATTATGTTTAATTGAAGAATCTCTGATGCAATTATTATCTTTATCCGAAATTTTAAATCCTGTATTGTCTTCGCTTATAAAGAGCATTGAGATTGACACTAAAGAGGAACAAAAAAGCATCCAACCCTATAGAGTAATGCCTGATTTTTATGTGGTCATGGGTTTTCAATATTCGGGTTCTTTATCACTACTCCAGAAGAGTGAACAAATAAAATTAGCTCGTTGTGGTATTAGTGGACTGCAAACCACATATAAAGAGTTCCAATGTTCAACCGCTAATACGAGAACCCTTTTAATCAAATTTTATCCTTGGGCCATTCCTCTTCTGTTTAATGAATCTGCCAGCTCGTTTACTAATCAATCACTCAATTTGTCTGATATTTTTGGCCAAAGCCTTCAAAACATGCTTGAGGAACGCCTTTTATCCGTTCATACCCAGGCAGAAATTGTACCTACGCTTGAAATGTTCTTTAGTGGTTTAGTTACCAATACAGCTAAAAGCTTTGATAAATGCTTTATTACCCAGATGAAACGAATAATGGATCTCAGTGCTCCTGACAGCGTTCATCATCTGGCAAAAGATTTAGGATACACGGATAGAACACTGGAAAGACGCTTTAAGGATCTTGTTGGTCTCAGCCCGAAAAAATTTCTGCTCATCAAGCGATTTCAGAATACTTTAATGCACTTAAGAAAAGGGATGGGTTGGGAAGCGGTTATGGAAAGCAGCAATTATTATGATCAAGCTCATCTTATTCATGAATTTAAAACTTTTTCAGGATTAACCCCCTCCAAACTGAATAACTGAAAAAGATTTATTGTCCCTGCTCATTATCCTTTGCAAGTGAAGAAGCCCTGAATCTCGTTTTTAATTCATCTCCTGAAAAACTTTATTTTGAGTTGAAATATAAATTGGAGGAAAAAAGTCTTCCGCTTTTGTTGCACAGGATGGTTTAAAACAAATGGGCTCTGCCTCTTTTTTAGCTTGAGTAGTAGTGCATCCCGCTAAAATTAGGATGAATATTGAGAGATATATTTTTAACATGAACTTCTCCTCTGGAATTTAGGATAATTTCAATGTTCATTGCCTTAATGATAGCAAATAAAACACATGGTGATTTAATTTAATTCAGATCAAAGGTGATAGCCGAACGTTAATAACGTCGAAATTTTTTTGGCGCAATAATCACAGATTAGCGTCTGTAAATGAGTGTTTTCTCATTCCAGGCTTTCTTTGTAGATAGTAACGTCCTTTTTATATTATTAATTTTAAGGTATATTTTTTTACTAATTTAAAGACGAAATCTCTGACAAAAGGAAATGAACATGAAGATTATTCTCGTTGGTGGCACAGGAACAATAGGAAAGGCCATTGCTAAGGAGTTAGCACCGCGTCATACCCTTATTTTGGTGGGAAACACCAGTGGCGATTTTCAAGTAGATATTACCAATCGCGATTCAATTGAAACACTCTACCGTGAGATTGGCTCATTCGACGCACTGGTCTCAGCAACAGGCACAGTCCATTTCGGAGCCTTGAATGAATTTACACCAGAGCAATATCAAATCGGTCTGAACAGCAAACTCATGGGACAAGTTAATTTGGTGTTACTTGGCCTGAACTATATCAATAAAGGCGGTTCATTTACCTTAACCAGCGGGATTTTAAGCCATGACCCAATCCGCTATGGCTCCTCTGCCTCCATGGTCAATGGCGCTATTGATTCTTTTGTAAAAAGTGCCGCTATTGAAATGCCTGACAATATTCGAATTAACGCGGTAAGCCCTACGGTTCTATTGGAATCATTAGCTGACTATGGCCCTTATTTCCGTGGCTTTGAAGCAGTGCCAGCCAGTCGTGTCGCCCGGGCTTATAGTAAAAGTGTCGAAGGAGCACAAAACGGGGTTATTTACTCTGTCGAATAATAGAATGGATGAAGGATAAGAACAGAATAAGTAGCCCGGGTGAGAGCGAAAGCTATAAGCCGGGGCCTCCAAAAATTATTCTATGTATTAACACCCCGTACATCATTTCCAAGAAATACATAGGATGTATTCATCTTACCTATTCAAGATTATACCGACCTTTTAATAGAATATTTGAAAGTTTATGTCAGTTCGTTAAAGACTATGGCGTCCATACTTTCTTAGATGCGTCTCTCCAATGCAGTTTTAGGACAATAAAAAAATAGGAGAATAATAAAGAGATGAATTCTAATGAATATGGTATTCGAGATACATTGAAAAAAAATGCAAGGCTCACAGGAAATCAACAAGGATTTAAAGCAAACAGAGCCTTTAAAAGTACTTTATTTACAAGCTCAAATCTACATCAACATAAAAGGAAAAAACCCTCATGAATGAGAACCACGATCAAGTACAACCACGCTCCAACGAAGAGCTTATTAATTTCAGAAAGAAACACTTTTTACCCACCGCTGGATTTTATCATAAAGAACCCATTCAACTGACCAAGGCTCAAGGCACTTATGTATGGGACTCTGAAGGAAAACGTTACTTTGATGCCATAGGCGGAATTGTTTGCATCTCGGCCGGACACAATCATCCTAAAATCAAAAAAGCGCTTATTGAAGCGATAGAAAAGGATGTAATCCAACATACAAGTCTTCTTTATTTGAATCAGGCCCCCATCGATACGGCAGAGCAGCTGCTTGAAGAAGCTCCTAATAATATGAACAGAGTCTCCTTTACTAATTCCGGTTCTGAGGCCAACGAACTGGCCATAATGGCAGCCCGTCACGCGACTGGAGAAACTATGGTGGTGAATGTACGTCACTCCTACCATGGTGGTACTTCTGCTGCTCTGGCCTCATGCGGCCACTCGATCTGGCGATTCAAAGGTCAGCCAGTTACAGGGGTAACCTCTGCCCTTGAACCCTACTGCTACCGCTGCCCATTTAAACAAAAACCTGAAAGCTGCGATCTGGAATGCGCAAAAAATGTCGAAACAACCATTCAAAATTCGACCCATGGCAAAATAGCGGCTTTTATACTGGAACCGGTGATGGGTGTTGGCGGTTTTATTACCCCTCCCGATGCCTATTTCGATGAGGTCGCTCATATTGTTCATAATTACGGCGGTAAATACATCAGTGACGAAGTACAAACCGGAGCCGGACGTGGCGGCGGTGATCTCTTACTCACCAAAACCCTGAACATCGATGCAGACATGGTAACCATGGCTAAAGGCTTTGGTAACGGCGCTCCAGTTGGGGCGGTATTGATGAAAAATGACATCGCCGAAACAATGGCCGGCAAAACGTATTTTAATACTTTTGCTGGTGATCCACTACAAATGATCCAGGCCAAGCTGACTCTGGAAATTATTAAAGAAGAACAACTTGTTGAAAATGCGCGAATCATGGGAGAGCTACTAAAAGATGGTTTGCAACAGCTGCAAAAGAAATATCCCCTCATCGGCGATGTTCGCGGTCGTGGTTTGCTTTTAGGCATTGAATTAGTAAAAAATCAACAAACCAAAACACCGGCCTCTGATGAAGCATTTCAATTAATGGATCTTTGTAAAGACAAAGGACTGTTGGTTGGCAAAGGAGGACAGTGGGGTAACGTCTTCCGTATAGCCCCACCTTTGACAATCAATCGGGAAGAAATTAATTTCATCATTGAAACCATAGATCAGTCCTTATCAGAACTGTCACGCATGTCTCAAGTAGCAACGCGCCGAAGTGACACGACAGCCGCAATCTGATGAATACCTGGATTTGATTTCTAAATCATTGTAGGTTGGGCCCAAGACTCAACGGCCCAACCTACATTTAATAATTACATGGATTTAACCCTTAAGCCTCCTTGTGTAAACTGAATCTTCTTTTCCTTAAAATCAACTGGCCACTTGTAGATCAAATTTAATCTTTAAGCTACAATGCAGCATTTATTAATGCAAAGTTAAGTCTTTGCATTTTTTTTGAGAGTACATTTTTATGACCCCTGCCCAATTTTGTGAAATCGATCAAGCATTTAGTCAGCTCGACACTAATTCTCCCCTTGACCTTCTACTGGATTATAGTGACTTACTGGGACCATTAGCGATAAAACAAGAAAATTCATCACCATCCAATAGTGGATTAGCAAGTGATGATTCTGAGCATAAGAAAAGAAAAAGAGAAAACGAATTAGCACCGGCTTCATCTTCTTCCAATCAAACTCAAACAAAAGTAAAGCCCTCGAAAGACTCATCAACCAGGCCACTGACTTCTTCTAACTCCATTTTTCACTGGGATCTTAACAAAAATGGAAAAACAGAAGTAAAGCCCTCCCCAAAATCAGCAGATCGCCCACAGGTTTCTTCTAACTGCTTTTTTCACTGGGATCTTAACGAGAATGAAAAAGCTCAGAGAGGTTGGATTGGTCGTACGTTGTTTATAGATGATAAAGTAATTCCCGCAGCAAGAATAAAGAAAACAAAGCTTGACGTAAAAAATGATAGTGATAGCGAAATGGAAAACGCTAAAAGTCCCTCTATCTAACTCCCCAGATTAGTCTGACGACTACATGCCAGGCTCATTGCCTTGCATTTTAGTAAGTCGGGCCCATGGCCCGACGTTTCTTACCTGAATAGATTACCACCCAACTATACAAATAGTACTTGAGTAGAACCAGGGGAGACAGTGCTGGATTTGCCAGAGCCAGTTTTTTGCTGATGATTTGCAGAATTCCAGAACACATCTCGAGGCAAAAATTCATTACAATTTTTTTTGAGTTCACTGATGGTTTTTTCTTGCGCATTAATAAGCAAACCAACTAATGCCTCATTTGAGCTCGCTTGGGGACGCCGCAAATCGGCAAATTGGGCAGATACTCTTATTTCATCATTCAAAGGCTGAATATTATTCAAATAATATTCAATATGTTCATTAACATTCAGTTTATTGGCCTGAACTAATCTCAAATGTTTACTCAAGCACAAATCAGCATCCAGCTCCAGAAACACCTTGATATCACATTTTAAACGTAGCTTTTCATCCAAGAAAATCTCTGGTCCAAAAACAATAACATCACCAGGAGCGCTCTCAATAGCGAATAATAGTGCCCCTGAAGTATGTTCAGAACTATCAAGCAAGGTACATTCTTTAGTTAATAAGGAAAAACATTGTTCGCTAATCGCTTTCAAATCACTCCCTATAGGTCCACAAAAAGCCAATACTGTCATTATAATCACCATGATGGGTAAAAAACGATGTTTATACCTCCTTGATAAAAAAAATATATGTTCTCTTTGTTGCGGTTACTGTTACCGCTGCTTGAATATAAATTCATGGAATTATTTATAAATGATGTGTTATTTCAACGTGTTTAATGCTTAGCATCGACGCCCGGAAAATAATTCCTGCATTTTTTTACTTACCGTAAATGCGATCCGGTTATTTTCAGTTTTTTCTAACAAATCCAAATTCCTCTTCAATTGCCTCATCCACAGATGGTCAAAACCTTTTTGACAAAATAATCTATTTTGACGCACATACTCTTCCAGAAGTTTCGCCTGTTTTTTACTTAAATGCCTCTCATTAGTCGATGAACTCAATATTCCATCCAGAATAGCGCTAATGCCTCTTTCTAAAGCTTGAAATGAGCGATCTTTTTCCCATAAATTGGAAAAATCAACATTCTTATATTCTTCAAATCCGGTTACCGATGAAGCTTTATTGTGATTTTCCCCTCCAGGGGCACACCCCCAATTAAATATAATAAGAACGATAACCATAATATTTTTTATCTTCATATATTCCTAAAAGTTTAGTGTGAAACTATCTACCCAGTGAAGAAATTACACCCGTGAACGAGCTTTATTATTCCAACAGCCTAAAATTGCCATTATTCTACTATAATTCAAAAGGCTTATCTTATGAGGAAAGAAATCCATGGAAGAGCAATTTAGCGTAGGAGATCAGGTCGAGCTTAAATCCGGCGGCGATTTGATGACGGTAGAATCTATTGAAGGTAATGCAATCAACTGTATATGGTTTGATGGAAAAAATAAGCATATCGATAAATTCAAGGCGACTACCTTAAAAAAAAGTGAAACAGAAGGAAGTATTAGATTTGAACCAGAATTATAAATAGATGCCAATGATTTTTTTGGGGCCTGAAGTAGATAAGTCGCTAGACCCAACAATAGATTTAAATAAACGAGAAACCTGGTTGCTTACAACCAGGAGTTCCACCATTACCTAATAGATAAAGCAAGTAATTTAATTAACCCCCGAATGCTTCAATAAAAATTTCACGGCTGTCCCCAAAAATAGTAAAATAAATTAACATTAGATATCAGAATTAAATTGATGAATAACACCACTTTAAAGCAAACTCTCTCAACTATTCATACCTTCGAAAACTATGAACAACATAAACAGCGTATTGAAGAAGATCTGGCTAAAGCAATTATTCGTAAGCACCAATTACCAGAAGCCTCATTAATGCTTTTCTCCGAAGGGACAAATATAGTCTTTTCATATGGGGATAGTAAAGTCATTAAAATTTTTCCACCATTTCATCAAAACCAATTTGAAAATGAGCGATTAGTATTAAAGCATGTGGAGGGAAAGCTTTCGATAAAAACTCCTGCGCTTGAGTATGAGGGAGAGATATTTGGTTGGCCCTATCTTATCATCAGTAAACTTGAAGGAACACTTTTAGAGGTCCTTTGGGAAACCATGGCACACAACAATAAAATGGTCATTCTTCGTGAGTTAGGAGCGCTTATTCGAGAAGTACAGACCTTACCGACAAATGGACTTGAGGCTATTGATTGTTATTGGCCACAATTTATTGAGAAACAAATAGCGTATTGCATAGAAAATCATCAAAAGAAAGAACTCGCAACGGCCTTACTACAGCAGCTTCCGGCTTACCTTGATTCAATAAGAGAGATATTACCAGAGATAAAAAAAACTGTTCTCTTAACGGGAGAATATACCCCTATGAATTTTTTAGTTAAGCAAGTAGATGGTGTGTGGCATATCAGTGGATTGATTGATTTTGGCGATGCAATGCTCGGTTTGCCACAATATGATTTGCTTGGCCCCGGTGCTTTTCTGATCCAAGGCGACAAACAATTGCTGCATACATTTTTACTGGCATATGGTTATCTGCCACAAGAGTTGACCAACAAGTTGAGTCATCAATTAACGGCATTAATGCTGCTCCATCAATACAGTAATTTGAACGTGCAGATAAGAATTCCCAATTGGCAGGATAGAGTAAGAAGCTTGAAGGATTTAGAAAATTTAGTATGGGGCTTTTAAAAAAACTATATTCAAGACAACACAGCAGGGGTAACCTGGTTGCAAGCAACTGAATCTTAAACATATTTCTGAAAACCCGGCCCGGCTCCTCCGACGCCCCGCGGCCGCGGGATCCAGAAGATCGACACAAAAACAGCCCCCGCAGACAAGCCACGGAACATAAACACAAATGAGATAAAAGCAACCAGGCGTGCCGTATTTAAAAAGACTTATGTGTGACCTTGGCCCGACACTTCATCTTCAATAGGTGATAATGAGTTGTAAGACGCGGCTTATATTTGGGGGTAATTACTTAAATTCCACTCTTATTTGTACTCTCTCGTCATTTTTTTCGGGCATTTCATAAGAGGGATTGAGTATATCAGCCGTTTTGCATAATTTTAACCAGCCTGCAGAGCCGTATTTATTTTCAATGAACTTATTTAAAAATAAAAAAATTGAGCCATGCATTTTTAATTCTTCTTGTTTCATAACTTGAGGCTCTGAAATATAGACAATACTTAAAGAGTGCGGTATTGCTGATGATAAATCAGGTAAAGCTCCTGTTTTTGAAAAAGGAACATATTGTAACCAATTGATTTTATTAGTATTAACGATGAAGAGTGGCACCCGTAGGCTGGGCTGTAAAGCCCAGCGTCCAGCCTTAAGCATTGCCCAGAAATTTTATTAACTCGAAAACAGAATCTTAATTCAACTATTAATCATTCATCAGATGATTTGCTGGTCTTTTCAGCCCAGCCTACGCTTGCTATTTCTGTATTTATTATATTCACGTATTTTTATATCTGTATTATATTGCGAGAGAGAATATACAGCCCATAAAGCCGCGGGAATCCAGCACCCGTAGGCTGGGCTGTAAAGCCCAGCATCCAGCCTTAAGCATTGCCCAGAAATTTTATTAACTCGAAAACAGAATCTTAATTCAACTATTAATCATTCATCAGATGATTTGCTGGGCTTTTCAGCCCAGCCTACACTTGCTATTTTCTGTGTTTATTATATTCGCGAATTTTTATATCTGTATTATATTGCGAGAGGGAATATACAGCCCATAAAGCCGCGGGGATCCAGCCAATAAGAGTTATTTGTAATATCAAACAAAAAATTCCAGCTATTGGGCGACCAATGGTGAAAAATACTGAAAACGGCAAGAATATAGCCAAAAGTAAACGCATTTGAACTCTATCATTAATATATTTTCATCTCATTGTATTCATTTGATGTTTGTTATACAACGCATGTTTACCGATTTAGGAGTCTTGAAAACTATAAATTAACGTTTCAGGTTTTGCATTCTTGATTAGAAAGGCAATCAGCCTGTTTCCGTTTTAAGAGACGAATATCTAAGTAATAAGAAACAATCTTTGCCATTTATTTCTATTCTATCCGTTGAAATCGAGGAACTGTTTTTCCATGATGAAGGACATTCTCAAAAAACATTCGCATAGGACGAACCCAAAGTTGATTATCCCCAAATTGATCACAATGATAAAGTGCTCTATACACTATCATCTCTTCATCTGTTTCACTATGACGCGCTTGGCCAATGACTTCATATAATTTTTCGTTTTTATAATGCCTGTATCTTCCACAGATAATAGGATTAGCTAACATTTACACCCTTGTGATTAATAGTCATTAATTTTCACTGACTGATTTATAACAAGCGTAGCAAGCGTAGGCTGGGCTGTAAAGCCCAGCGTCCAATCTTAAGCATGCCTAGAAATTTTATTAACTCGAAAACAGAATCTTAATTCAACTATTAACCATTCATCAGATGATTTGCTGGGCTTTTCAGCCCAGCCTACGCTTGCTATTTTCTGTGTTTATTATATTCGCGAATTTTTATATCTGTATTATATTGCGAGAGGGAATATACAGCCCATAAAGCCGCGGGGATCCAGCACCCGTAGGCTGGGCTGTAAAGCCCAGCGCCCAATATTAAGCATTGCCCAGAAGTTTTATTAACTCGAAAACAGAATATTAATTCAATTACCAAGATAATAATTAGCAACAAGATGTTAATTTATTGACCATTTAGATCTTTTTATATTAAACTTGTTATAGGTGATTCAACATTGGTTATTAAAATGACTAAAACTATCGCTTTCAAAGAACCAGCACGATTCGATTATCTTTATATCGATAAAAATAACAAAATTCATTTGATGTTACCTATTGTTGGTGGAGAAGAGATTGGCCTGGATAATACCTGTATGGCATCAATGGAATTAAAAATATTTTTTCACGGTTACCAGGCTGATAAGTCCGCTGAAGATCAACTTCTCGATTATAAAAAATATTTAGAAGATGACATAGCAGACATCAAGAAGCAAAAAGGTATTTCCCGCTATGCATATCATGATCTAATGAAAGAGAAAATACAAAGACTTGAACAAATCAACAAATATATTGTTCTAATTGGGGAAGTAAAAAATAACTACGACAGAGATATTTCCCAGTTACAAGACAGCGGAATCCCAGAGTTGCCCTCAAGTATCCATAAAATAATTAAATCTGCGAAAAATGCTTTTGCCGTGAGACTTGCCCCTCTGACCCCTGATCCTTTTACTCGTCTTGAAGATCCCATATTTAGTATCAAAAGAAACAGATCTGCATTTAATCTGTTCGGATCTGCTGTGCTTTCGAGTGGCTTGGGAACTCGTTTACGATCAGCGTTTCTCCCAGAAGATGGTACCTCGCTTTTGAGTGATAGAAAATCAGCTAAAGAACAGATTATAGAAACAGTAATGAATGCTTTTGAACACAAAGACATGAATGTGCCACCGGAAGAACAGGCACTAAGATTGGACCAATTAAAAAAACTCATTCTCAAGGAAATTAGAAAAGTTGACGAAACAATAGAATCAATGGATAAAGATCATTACGGTTTCGATATTGATTTAAATTATTTAGAAAGTATGGGTATTGATAAAGATGCATCCATCAAAGATTGGATTAATACTCTAATTGTAAGCAAGGTGCAAGAAGGTATTTGGGATAATCCAGCCATTCAACAGAAATTCTTGGGTGAAACTAATACTAGCGTTTTTTATGATTCATCAGATAAAGTAACCAGTCGAGAGCAATTAGCACAAAGAATGGCAATAAGGGTTCAGTATTTATTGGCTGAAATCAATATTTACTGCAGAAAATACGACTTATCAAAAAATAATTTTGGTCGTTTTTTTGATAAAGATCCCTACGCTACTGAAATTGGTAACCTAGTCAAACAAGGCATTGTCGCTAATGCACCGAATATAGAGCAGATTGTTTATAACTATGTCAACCAGCACCACAGGGATCTTGGACTGCAAGCGCCATTAAGCGAGACCCAACAGGCCGAAATTACTGATAAATTTACCCAACACTATACTGTTATTAAAGAATCTCCGCATTTTGACGAGTTTCTTGTTATGGATACAGGTATTAAAGGAAATGTTTTTTCTCATCTTTCAAGAATCTCTTGTCATTTTTTAGATTTCTTTAAGTTACAAACTCGTGGAAAGTACTCCTTAGGTGATTTTGAAACGTATTCAGAAGCGCTGAAAAGCGAAAACCCCACTCGGTTAAACCACATAAATGAAATCGTTAGCGAAGGATATGAAAGAATAGGGAAATTTCGAGAAGAAGTGATGAAGTTACTCTCGGAGAATAAACCAAAAGAGTTAGTAGCTTATTTAATAGAAAAATCCTCTAGCGGCACGCCCAACTATTCCATGCTTTCTCTCGAAACGCAAACCTATATTTCCTATAATCGTAACTGGCCAAATATTGCAGCCGAAATATCAATGTCAGCCAGTATCTTACCCGAAGAGCAAGAAGATCTTATAAAACTTCTCTCTCGTAGTAATGTAAATAGAGAACATTTAAGTGCTATTACCTGGTCAAAACACTCTGATAAACCACTTCTGGAATTGGAATTAAATAAAGTTGCCGATGGTTTATTGCAAACGGTGAATATTTATAATGCCCAGCGATCCTGGCAGTGGTACAAAGGCTCTCGAAATGATCTGCGAATCACCCAATGCGATGAGTTAGTAAAAGTCGCTCAAGAAATTAATTCTCTTTTAAACAGCAAGTCTAAAAATGAAGTTCTTGAAAAACTTCTCCAATCAATTGCCACTTTGGAGCGAATTGATAGAGAAATATCTGCAGAATCCAATTGGTTTCGCAGTAGTTTACAAAAAGAAGTTCAAAGTTTTACAAATAAACTAAAAAGAATGTGTGAATTAGATGAATATTCTTTTAGATCACTGAAATCTGGGGAATTGATTTCTTTCGAAATGGACGAACAGTTAAATAAAATAGCAAATCTAGAAGTTAGGGAAATTGTTAGTAACTTGCCTGCTCATTACCATACTGACGAAGCAATTAGTTTTTTCAATACGCTCACTATTGAAGAAACAGCTAAAGTAGCCAGCTATTTAAATATAGAATATCGTGAAGTAGATAGTAACACTGATAAAAATACACTCTTCACACAAGACATTCCAGGGCTATTTAAAGAGGTTAATCTGCAACTTTTAAATGAGTTAATGGAAAGCAACAGTATTAGCCCTCCAGTCTATGAAAAACTTAGTCAATTAGCTGATAAAATTCCTCCAGAATTTTTGACAATTAAAAACATTCAAGTATGGTCTAAAGATATTGATACACTGGATGAAGCGAATTTTAATGAAGTAGCCAAGGTAAAAAAAATTCACTTTGCCAGTAAAGTAACGTTTTTTGGTGGTGCTGATGAAGAAGAGAATAAACGAACCCCACCCACTGTTCCATTAGACATAGACAGCGCACAACCTTAATCCTTTATAAGAGAGGATTAGCAACCGTAGGCTGGGCTGTAAAGCCCAGCGTCCCTTATTCCCCAAATCTCAATAATCCAAAAGCATCATTACAGCCCCAATCTCTTTTTATAATATCCTGATTGATAAAACGATGAATACTCGAGTATTTCCAATCACAAGGGTTAAGCGCATAACCATGCTTGACTGGGTTGAAATGGATATAATCGACATGACGTTCATAATCTGTTGAGTTTCTGATGATGTGCTCCCAGTACCTCCACGTTCACGTTTATTTTTCCGAGATGGAGATATTGTTTCAACAGAATTAATTTGCCTGGAAAATGTAGCTTTTATTAAACTTACACGAGTAGAGTAATTCAAGTCGCCTTCAGGTAAGGTCATAATCATATGGAAATGATCAGGTAGAATGACAATTGCGTCTATATAAAAGGGATGTCTCTGTTGAATTTTTCTAAAAGCGAATCTTAAAGCATCTATTCTGCGAACGAGCAAATTACTTTTTCTATTTTGCAGATTTACTGTAAAAAAATAAGTGGCGTTGGACACCAGTACTCTACGGTAACGCATCAGGTTGGTCTTCTATAATTCCATTTTGGCTTTTTATAACTGGTTTTTCAATGATATTCAATATGCTGCTGGGCTTTTCAGCCCAGCCTACTCTTGCTAACACTGCCATATTGCATGAGCAGGCTACAAGCCTGCCTCATTCGGTTGTTCAGCTACTGAAAGTTATTATATTTTTGCTTTTGTTTGACTAATCATTTGCTCAACAATATCACAATCACTTTTCAGATCCGAGCAAATTTCAATCGATTTCTTAACTAATTCTTTAGCAAAATCAATGTCATGTTGGGATACATCATCTCGCCCAATAACATGAATTGCCAGCAAATAGAACGCCATACCACCCTGTTTGATATCATACATCGAAAGCAATTTGGCAATTTCTATGCCTTTCGCTATCTTAGCACGAGAAGAAAATTGATCAGTTATTAAGAATCGCACAAGTAAAGCATAATCTGAAACTGTATTTAACTTATCTCCACGATTAGTATATTGATCAATAATTTTTTGATCAGTTACATAAACTTTTAAAATATCTGATAGAAAGTACTTCATGGCATCAATTTTCAATTCTGGCTTTTTAACATAAACACTATTGTTGAAAAACATATACAACACACCCATTTTGTTGATTAATTT
>NZ_JAJKBJ010000015.1 GCF_023618015.1 Legionella maioricensis | reverse complement strand
GTATGCCGAAACTGACCATTTCTCAAAAATTCTATCGTTCCGCGTTAGCTAATGATTGGAAAAGAGCTGAAAGCCATTTGAGAAATTATAATGTTAAAGAGGAGTGGTATAGGGATAGAGTTAATCGAGAAGCTGATTTATTAAGACGAGAGAGATTGTTGAAATGAAATTTTATAAAATCTGTTTATTAATAGTCCTTTTTTTTATTTCGGTTCATGGAAATGCTAGAAACTATGAGTATAAGGGGCATTGTACATCTAAGATTTATCAAAATAATTTTGAAAAGTGTTTGGATGAAGAATTGGCGTCTTACGATAAAGAATTAAATGATTTGTATAGGAGTTTTTCCAAGAGTACTCCTCATAAGAAGTTAAAAAAAATAGAGACTTTATGGATTCAATTTAAAGAAGCTGATTGTGATTATATGGCTAGTAAAGTTCATGGTGGTCAATATTATGATGATGTATACAAAGCGTGTCTAATTAATAAAACGAAAGCTCGAATAGCTGATTTAAGAAGATCTTTTTTATATCGTGGTTGGTTTAAGGATTATCGATTATCAAATTAATATAATAATATTTGGCATGAGTTGAGATATCACTCAATTATTGATCAAGACCTGATGTAATTATCTCTGGGGATGTTCATTTTAATCCATGAATATTCCTTACCCCTCATATGCGAGATGAAGTAAGTCCGGAAAAATTGCCATTTCCGTAGCTATGCCATCGAGCGTCTTTACAACGTCTATATTTATTTGCCTTCAAATGAACTAATTGCTACAATATTGCGCAGTTTTTTTGGTGAGGCAATTACATGCAATTTAATGTTGATAAAATTTTGGACTTTGCATTATTAAAAGCAATTAGTAAAGGAATTGCAGAGGCAGAGGGGTATCCGGTTGCTACAATCTACCGAGGGGGCTTTTGTATTACTTGTCAAAAGACAGATAGGGAAAATATTATTTTCCAACAACTTATGGATATTTTTCCTGATCTTTGCAGGCAATATAATATATCACCTCTGCCAGGACGAACAGAGTTTGCCAGTAGCAGGACTCCTGCCAGTGCAACGGAACTTATCAAATATGAATTTTATATTTCTCTGGATGATTTGGATAAAATTTTAATGAATGTAAGTGAAAATTACGTGGGTTATAGGCATTCAGGTTCTGTTTTGCGCTTAGCTGAGCCCAATAAAATACTTATGAAGCCCGGGGTAATGTGTTTATTTCCTGCTTTGGAAATGGCTGACAACAATATCATGCTGCGGATAGCAGGATGTAATGCCTCTGAAACCATTTCAACACAACTCAGTTTCCTTATTAAAAAATACCTTCCAACGGTGAATGTTGGAACCCGTGAATGTTACGGCCATCATGTTTCTCCTGTGGCCAAAGAGGTTTTCAAATTAGAAGAACACGATATCTTAAAAATAGCCCTTTCTTGTATTGGGATAAAAAAACAGATTAATCATCAAAGTGAAAAAGGAACTACAGAGTTTCATCTTGAGGTTGAATACAGAAACCGGCTAACCGCTATGAATTCAGAGGCAATGGAGATTTATCGTGCTTTGGGCGCGGTAACTCCGGATGAGTTGCCAAACTTAAAATCTATTGAGATACCTATCGGTCTTTTTCTAGAGGAACTGATTATTCATCTTCAAGAGAAGAAAGAAGTTTTTAATAAATCTCTAATGGATGCAGAAGCTAAAATGGGAAAAGGGCTAAATGGCAGAGATACCTATGTGCTAAATAATTATCCTTCAAAAGTACAGGGTATAAGTGTAGGAATTGAAAAGGCTCAGGAGTTATCCCGATATGTAGAAAAAGAAAATACTCTCCAAAATGATTCAAATAATCATGCTACTTCTGTTTTTTCTATAGGCCAGGTAGAGACCTTTTTTAATCAGGTACGACTTTCATCCACGCCCAATTCTTCAGTTGATTCTACCTTGACCATTCGCTGAAATCCCTTGTTATCTGGCACCGAAATCCTGGATTACGCTGCGCGCTAATCCAGGCTACAAAGGCTTAATTTAATGGCAATGTCTCCGACTTCTTCGGTGGGCTAGGGGATGATACCAAAAACTGACGATCTCTCAGGCTTTACTGCCCAGCTTATGCTTGATGGTCGAGATAATTTGAGCTTAAAACTTGGCTTCAAGTATTATGCCGCGCTGATACTGGCCACGTTGGCTGGTTTATTTCGTCTAATTAAAGCTAATGCCAATGATACTGTAATTGCTGTTGACGCAAAGATTAGTATGGCCACAGGTTTAATGGAGCCGTCAAAGGCGTAACTTCCTAAAGCAACGATGCCTGCGACAATCACATGACGCAGGGCGTTGCTCATTCCTGTAGCAATACCGCGCATTTCAGGATATACATTTGCAGCTTCCATCCCATAGATGGGCGCGGCAAGGGTGACGCCCGCGGTAAACAGGACCATGGCGATACAAATCAATAAAGGGTTAGGTTGAATAGAGGCAGTAAACAGGATGAACAGAGCACCCAATAATGCGGTAATTAGCCCTGCATATTTTGTTTTTTCTGTGCCGAAATACTCAATAATCCAAATGCTGAGCAAAGAAAATAAAGCAAAGGCAGCAGGAGCTGAGGCTTGATAAAAGCCATAACTTGCTTTGGGCATGCCAAGGTAATCAACAAAGATTAATGACAGGTTTGCAACAAATACTACAAGACCTGAAAACAGCAGATAACAGATAAAGGAAGCGGCCATAAAAGGGAAACTGCTTGAAACGATCCCATAATTTTTAACCATCATTGGCAAGGAAAATGGAGTGCGGTTTTGGGGGAGAAGCGTTTCAGGAATAAACAATAAACTGCCTAAAAAAGAACAAGTTGCAAGAACGGCAATAAGCAGGAAATTGGCTTGCCACCCGAAATAAATATTTAAATAGGAGCCGAGAATGGGGGCCACAGCCATAACTCCAGTAATAAAAAGGTTGAGGCCGCCACATAGTTGAGCTACTTTTTTGGGTTCGTATTTTTCTAAAATGATGGCAAAAGAAATGACCATTGGTGCAGCAGCACCTATGCCTTGAATAAATCTACATAATAAAAACAGCTCAAAGTTTTTAATAAGAAGGCATCCCCAGCTTGCCAGAGTAAAAAGAACTAGCCCTGCCTGGAGTACTCTTTTTCTTCCAAAAGAGTCAGATAAAGGTCCTAACAAGAGGCTTCCCAAACATATTCCTACAAAATTAACACTTAAAATCTTTTGGATTGCTTCCGCTGTGGTGGCGAAAAAGAGTTTCATATCAGGGAAAGCTGGAACATAAATATCTGTTTCCATACAGATGGTTGTAAACATCAGGGCCACCATTACTAGAAGAGGAAAATCCTGATATTTTTTCATGATATATCATCGTCCTTAGCTTGAATTAGATAATAAGATTACTACTGCTCTAAATTTCATGGGGGGATTTTACTCGAGGTGAGTTAAGCGTTCAATTAATTAATTTAAGCGTTGAGACTCTTTGATTAGCTGAAAACCCGAGTTTAGAGGAAAAGTACTATACTACAGTTAGAGGCAATAAATGGAGTTATTCCGTGTATGCTAAGTACGATAAAATCGTTTATATCAATCTGACGCAAGATCAAGTAATCGCTACCGTTGATTCTCTTCAGGTCCATGATAGCCCTGTCGAACTTATAAAAATATTGGATGGACAAAAACTTCAAGAGTTAACTGATCCTAGCCAATTTCCTAGAAATATTACCAACCGTTCTAAAGTATATTTCTCAGCGCATGGAAGAGAAGAATTAGATAACCGGGTACTGAATAAACGTTCAGGAGACGTTACCGTATATGATTTAAATGAGGTAGCCGCTTATTTTGGACGGGCATTGGAAAGCCTTGTTTTTAAAGATCCCCATGTGAAACCACGTCTGACTCTGGTGATGTGCGTATGTGAAGGAGTCGGTTTCGCTAAAAAATTGCAAAAAAAACTTTTTAGTGACTATGGACTATTTATTGATGTAGTTGCAAATAAAAATGTGGTACATGAACGATATAGCAAAAATCAGGATGACAATAGCATCAATATTTCTCAGAGAGAAACTTCTATAAAGGGAGTGGGTAGGGAGCATCAGCGACCTCATAGTAAGGTATTATTAACCATTGATGAAACAGGTGCTCAGAAGGAAATTGACGCTTATGAGTTAAAATGGATAGAGAACGTTCACAATACCATCCATAACCAGATGGGAAGTTTTATGAAGTGGGCTGATTTTAACAAACCTGAAAATATTGCTATTTTAAAGGGCATTACTACTTTATGTAACGATATCGATGCAATCGTTGTAACATTTATTGAAGAAGACATTAGTCTGACTGCGAATAATTTATTGGCATTATTACGAAGTTGTGGAAAGACAACAGCTGATTCAGATTATAAAGACGCGATGAAATATAAGACACTAACGATGATGATCCCTAGTCTTATTCAACAAGGCATAAAATGCATTAATTTAAATCATGAAACTCAGGATTTTCTCAGCAGAGTAGAGCAGATCGAATCACGAGAGAAGGCTGCTGTCCAAAGAGAGGTCGCCCAAAATATTCTTTTGTTAAAAAAGGCCGATATATCGACGTTACTTTTGGAGGCTTCAGAGAAAGGCATAGACGGTGTGTTGTCTAAAATAGAAGGCGCACGTGAGGAACTATCCCGTTTTAGGGGGCTTGGGAATGAATAAATTAGGTCACTCTTCACTCAAGTGATAAGAATCCTCACCCGTTAAAGCAGAAAGATTAGAGCATGGGAGCAGCACTGCTTCCTGCGGGCTATTTGAATCGTGTTTCATTATAGTTTTTTAGGAGAACTAATATTTTCCCAAAGGTCTTTTGACTCAGGCTCTCCTTCGCTTAAATTATCAGCCTGATTTATTCTCTCGTTATCATTTTCTGTAGAAGATGGTTTTTTTTCTTGGTTCTTAATATTTTTTTGAGACGTTTCTATAAAGGACCATTTCTTTTTCGCTTGTGGCCTGTTGGAGGGGGGTAAGTTTTTCATTATGAATTCACTCCTTTAAACGCTCATGGGATTACTTGGTGGTGGCGTACCAATTACTTCATCTATCACCTCTTCTTTCTCTGACGCTACTTCAAGTTTAAGGGCAAAGCCTTTTTCAAGCAATGGGGTAAAATATTCCTCAGTTTTTCGTACAGGCTTATTGACGTACAGTTCCTCTTCTGATTGGGCTTTAGGATTAATATTTTCCTTTTTAATCCAGTTTTGCATGGCCACATTATCATAAATGATAATTTCTTTTTTTTGCATATCAATGGAAGCAAACATATTTAATATTCTGGAAGGGCTGTTATTATCATACATAGCCACGCTAATAGTTCCTTGGCCAATTAATTCTTCATGCGCTAAAGATTTTATCAATTCTCCAGGAACTGCTTGATGAGATCCTAAAAGACCTTCGGTATGTTCATATCTTGTTGTTTTCTCTCCACGTGAAAAAGCCCGTTCTATGGCTGAGGCAGCATCAGTCGATACAGCAGTGATAATTATTTCTCCATATCGTTTACTGGCCTCTTTAAGTTCATCTGCTTTCAGTTTTGTTTGATCATGTAAGAAATGGGGATAATGCCCTGATTGTGTGCCCTGTTGTTCAATAATCTTCATTATTCTTTCTTTGATCAGCAATGCTTCTTCATAAGTAAATTGAGAATATTTCAGCGGATCTTTTTTGGGGTCTAACAGGAAGGGTTTAAGTCTATCAGCATTATGGTGAACTATTTCATTCCATTGAATCGCCTTAGGGAGGCGCTCATTTAAAGAGTCTGCTATATTTTGCAAGCAGCTTCCTTTTCCGGAGGCAACACCCCCGGTAGTGAAAATCGCTACCCCATCTTTTTTGTCAACAGGGTCTAGTTTTTGTAATTTCCCCTCACAAAGCTCATCTATATGTTTTTTAACAGTCTTTCCGATGATTTCCTGCGCTCGCTGGGTATAAATGAGAGCCATTCCTCGTTGTATACAAATTTCCTGAAGTAATTCGGTATTACTTTTCCAAGGTTCTTTTACTGAAAGCTCTTTATAGAATTGAGTTAATTGCAGCATTTCTTTGGATGATAAAGTGATTTCTGCGAATTCTTCTTCCTCAACTAACGCAACAAAAAAATTATAAACCGCCTCTTTTGTATCATCGTATAAGTGTAAACAACTTTCTTCGAGAAGCTCCTGCTCAGAGACAAGATGCTCTTGAACCAGATTGAAGGCATAACCAAAGCTGTCTGCCTCATCGTCAACCGATTTATCCAATTTTATATTTGCCTGTAATTGGGCGAGAATCTCGTGTTCAATGAGTCTTTTAGGATGAATACAAACTAAATTCCTCACGAATTCTTTAGGAAATGCAGTGATGCATTTTTGTAAAAGAATTAAATCCTGCTCAAGATCCTGAGAGATCAAATGGGATAAAATGGTGAAATCCGCTTGTTGAAGCGTTGCTTTTTCCTTGATTTTTTCTTTCAAATCAATGGTTGGCACAAAAAAGCGCGAATGAAATGTCACATTAAGCTCTATTTTGTTCTCATTGTAAATAAATAGAGCATTTTCTGTTCTTTGTCAAAGAAGAGAAGTTAACTGCAAAATTGATTCTTTATAGGGTTTAATAGGGTAGGTGCGTGTGGTTTTCATCCAATACTTACCTTTTTTTTCTGATTAGGGCATCATAATATTGAGACCTCTTCATTACAGACAGACAATGCGAAATCATAAAACTCATTCTTCTGATTTATTAAATTGGCAAATCCTTGGATGGGGGATCCTATGCATTCGATTTGTACAAGGATGGATTTTTTGGGGGGGTGGATCAAGACGTTTTATTTATGATCCGCAAAAGCTTGATCCTTATGCACCACAATGGATGGCTAATAAATTACAAAGTACCATGCCAGGAATGTTGTTTGATGTAGGGCATTTAGTTAGTTTTTTGTTGCAGCATTTTATCTTATTGTATATCGCAATTATTGTATTCAGTGCAGTGGAGTTGCTAAGCGGTTTGGGATTGATTTTTGGATTTTTTACTCGTGCAGCCGCAATGGTAACCGTATTAATCAGTGTGGTTTTGATGATCTTGTTTGGTTGGCAGGGGGCAACCTGTTTGGATGAATGGACTATGGCAGTTTCCAATTTGTCTATGGGGCTGACTTTATTCTTAACCGGGGGATCGGTTTATTCTCTCGATAGTTGGATGACGCAGCGTTACCCTGGGTTGTTACACAAACGTTGGTTTTTGCTTTTGGGAAGCGGTCCATGGACTTTGAGGACAATACAACGAGCGGCACTCGGATGTTTTATCTTCACCGTCCTTTTTACCGTAGGAACCTATGACTATTATCGCGGGTCCGTTTTTTCTCCTTATCATGCCGGCCCAGTGAACCCAGACGTGTTTCATCTTTCTTTAAGTGATGGGCAATTAGACGCAAAGGGTTCGGTGCGTTTTAAAATGTATGTAGATGGGGGGCCTAGCGTGGTTCCTATCTATATAATGCGTATTGAATTGCTTGATACTGCCCAAAATATTGTTGAGTCTTGGGCTGCGTCCCAACTTCGTACCCTACCGCAGACAGCCATTCATAATGTATATGCATACAATCAAGTTAAGGTTGGGATGTACGGTCTGGTTGCTCCTGAGAGTGCAAAAGCAGAGATTTATTTACCCGTTTCAGCGGAAAATAAGCTCCTGTCAGGATCCTATCAATTGCAGATTTATACAGTAGATGGACATCGATGGGATTTGGCATTGCGCCTTTAGCCAGTGGATTCTATTACTCGAAGTATCATTAATTGCGGTACTAAATATAAAAGAGATTGTTGCGAGTAATCTAACTCAATTTTTTACATTCTGTCTTGTTTTTTAATCTCCCCTCATTTTCATTAATCGGTTGTATAAGGACATAATATTGTCTTATAATGCTGCACATTAGTCATTGTTTGTCACACGCTGTTGTAAACATGGGCAGTAAAAAAATGAGGTAGGTATGAGTTTTCCAAAATATTATGTAACTTACTGTGTCATGGATACTGAGGCAGGCGCCAATCCGTTTGGTCATTCCTGTCTGATTTTTTCCCAACAAGAGAATGAAGCATCTCCTGTTGAAGTAATGGACAGCGTAGGGTTTTACAGTCAACCCAGTACAACGACCAATCCTTTTTTGAAAGGCTTAAAACAGGCTCTTGGTTTCAAAGTTGATTTACAAGATGGACATGGAATTTTAAGACAAGAAGCGATGCGTCATCTTGATGGAAATGGGTTACATGGTATTAGTTTTCCGGTCACTCCTGAGCAATTTGCCAAGATACGTGATGATTATCAACAAATGATGAAAACGGAAGAAGAAGTGATTAATGAGCTCAATTTGGAGTTATCCAGCCAAGGTATTGAGCCCAATGGTCATACTCGCTATGTCGCAGAGAAAGCAAAGGCGGCAACTGAAGGAAGAATGCCTCGATTAAAGCCTTTCCATTTTACCATGAAACTGACAATGAATGGACTCGATAGTAGTGAGTCTTATACATGTAAAGACCACTCTCTGGAATTGCTAACGCGAAATCAAATTATCCCCGAGGAAATAAGAAATCAACTGATTAGTAACCGGGCAACAACGGCATTTCCTCGCTTCTCTGCAATTTCCTTACCTCCAATACGCTTAATCAGTACTGGTAAGCCCCAACCCACTGTCTCCGAAAGTACGGGTACCGTTTATTATAATCGGGAGTGGGGAACTAATTCTTTATTTTGGGGAACCTCTATTCAGGCTACCGAACATGAGGCATTGGAAGAGAACCCAATGGATCCTACACATGGTATGTTAACCGATGTGATGTTCCGCATTCACTCTATGGAAGACTTATTACGCCACAGAATAAGTGAAATAGAAGAAGAACTAGAGTCGAATCAAGAACATGTGTACCAATTAACGGTACAGCTTAATCAATTAAAGATACAGCTTAAACGAGTACATAATCTTTCATTCCTCTTTAGTAATGCTCACGAGAATCAAATTCCTGCTTTTTTTAACGAGAAGTTGTTAAGGACAGAACAGGTCTTCGACATGGCTCGCATGGCAATGAACATGGATAAACTGAATTATTCTTTCTTGCTTAAGGCTTATGAAAGCATTCTCTTCTGTGATGTGCTGCTAGGGATGTTGGCTATGGCCCTTTCAGTAGCCGCCTTATTGGTGACACCACCTTTAGCTGCGGGGTTGTTTGCTGTAAGTGCTTTATTCACTGCACGTAAATTGCATGGATTTTATAAAGAAGAAAATAAATTTGCGCAAACCTATAAAGAGTTTGAGCGGCAAGCATCTCTTGATGAGCTGCATGATGAGCCGCAGTTAGTTCCATCAATGGACCCAATATAAGAGAGTATTGCTAAGTGGCGTCATTCCGCACAAACGGGATGAGGCATGCCTCAAGAAATCTATCCTTTGCATCGCCGATGATTTATTTTAGTATCAATAATAAGTCGTTTTTGCAATGGAGTGATAATTGCTATGGAAAGTGTTTTAGTCTGTTTAATTCTTCTCTTTTTAATGGTGATATCAGGCGTTATTACCCGTTTTTTATCGTTTGTGCCTACTCCAATAGTGCAAATTACTTTGGGAATGCTATTGGCAGTTTTTTTCCCTGCTTTTCAGGTAGGATTTAATCCTGAACTTTTTATGTTGTTATTTATCCCGCCTTTATTGTTTAGCGACAGCTGGCATTTTCCTAAACGGGAATTTTTATTGTATACCAGACCTATTGTGATGTTATCGATAGGGTTGGTTTTTTTTACGGTAGCGGGGATAGGTTATTTAGTTCATTGGTTAATTCCTATAGTCCCTTTACCGGCTGCTTTTGCTTTGGCCGCAGCCCTTTCTCCAACCGATGCTGTCGCGTTAAAATCAATGACTTCCAGACTGAGGATGCCTGAGCGAATGATGCATATCCTACAGGGAGAGGCGCTACTAAACGATGCATCGGGGCTGGTTTCGTTTAAATTAGCAGTCGCTGCGATGCTCACCGGTGTTTTTTCATTGAAAAGTGCAGTGTTCAGTCTTCTATTCGTTGGCCTTGGCGGTATAACTGTTGGTGTTATTCTAACTTATGTTTTTATCTCACTTTTAGGGCGATTAACCAGTAACGAGGGGCGGGAGACAACAACTGAAAATTTATTGTTATTGCTTCTGCCTTTTACCGTTTATTTTGTTGCAGAAAAATTAGAGTTTTCCGGGATCCTGGCCGCCGTTTCAGCGGGGTTTACTATTGATAAAGCCGGTTTTTTGGATAGAACTATGGCCACCATGCGGATTGAGGGACATTTTTTTTGGGGCATGTTGGACATCATTTTAAATGGCATTATCTTTATCCTTCTAGGATTATACTTACCCAATGCGATCCAATTTCTCGGCGATACTGGCTACAGTTTGACAGAGTGCGGGGGGATTGTGGTTCTTATTACCCTTACTTTAATTATTCTACGCACCGCGTGGATTTATTTAACGTTACCTTTTGAGGCTTTAATTGCAAAGCGTTGTCATACCTCCTGGCATTTGCCTAATTTAAAAATAGTTGCTGCAATTTCTTTAGGTGGAGTCCGAGGGGCTATTGCGTTAGCTGCCATTTTGTCTTTACCGACCCTGATGCAGGAAGGAACTCCTTTTCCTGCTCGCAACCTTTTGATTATTCTTGTAGTAGGAGTTGTTCTTTGCTCACTATTAATTAGCAGTATTGCTTTACCTTTAATTACCCCTGGTTTGCAGACCTTAATTAAAAAAACGGTTCATGATGAAGAAAATGAAGCGGTTATTGCCTTGGCTCAAGCAGCAATTGAAGCGATTAAAACACAGATGAATATTTTATGCGCTGACGCCAATGAGGAGGACACTGCTCTTTGCGTGCAGGTTGCCAATAAACTGATGGCTACGTTTAATCAATTCATTGCATCGAATATTGGGCCTGAAAAAGAAAAATTGGAAAGCATAAAGGCTTTAACCCTCGAAAGACAGTTACGCTTTGCTGCGTTGGAAAGAGCGCACCAAGAATTACGTTCGCTTAGAAAACAAAGGAAGATCAATAACACGACCATGATGAGAATTATTGCCAGGCTCGATTTACGCCAAATTTCCTTACTTAATGAACAACAAATTAACCCTGTTGGAAAAAAAATAAAGGTATAAAAGAGCCTCGACTTTTTGTTAATACTCTCTAATTTATGGATTTTTATGAAAAAGGCTGATGACGTAATTGATGTTGTTATTGATGTTCTTCAACCGCTAAATAAGGACGAGTCTTTTTTACATCAATTATTATTAGGGATCTTGGTTGATGCAAAAAACTAAATGGTACTGATTTATAGGGTTTGCATCGAATGGTGTGCTAAATCAAATAGTTATGGGTTACATTTTCAGATTAGTCACGCCATAGAAGTCTACTGCATTAGAAAAGAGAATTTTTTCTGCCTGAAGGGCATTAAAATGATTAATAATTAAAGACAGATCTGTGGTAGTAAAAGGTCTGGGGGCACGTGTCGATGGCAGATCAGTGCCAAACATTAAGCAATCAGGATTAACCGCAGTGATTTTTTTCATCATTTCTATAACATCAAAGTTAACTCGACCAAAGCCTGTGGCTTTCACATGAGCGCCGTGCTCAACCATTTTTAATAAATGGGGAAACCCTTCTTTGCTTAATCCTAAATGATCAATGCTTACCGCTGGAAGTTTTAGCAATATGTCATAAATATCAGGTAAATTGATGGCATCAAGATAAAACTCACTATGCCACTTGACTAATGCATAGCAACGTAGTGCTAAAGATTGGATGTCTTCGATACTTGCTGAGCCACCACGTTTAATATTAAATCGTACCGCCCTAACGCCAGCCTGATGCAGATCGATAATGCTTTGGTCACTCACATTAGTTGGAATTTGCGTTACCCCAACAAAATGGGAGCCCAATGTTTTTAGCGCAGCGATTAAATAATTTTGGTCAAAGGCTTGAAATGATCCGGAGACTACGGCGCCGCCCAAGACATGAAGATCGTTAACCTTTTTTAAATAATCTTCCGTAGTAAAGGGTTGGGGTAAATAGCCCGAATTAGCAATCAATGGAAAGCGGGTGTCAATAATATGAAAATGGCTGTCGAATACCTTCATAAAGTCTTATCCCTTTTTGTATGAGGGTATAGGAAAAGGGATTGGAAGAGCAATAGAAAGATTAACAATTTAAGGAGTCAGTTTTGTTAAAAAGCGTTTATTCTCAACTTTGGCCTTTTTGGAAAATTGACGAAAAACGGTCGTCTTTGCTTCGCTAACGCTCGCAAAGACGGTTTACTAATTAGCTTTGAAAAAAAGGCCAAAGTCCAGTTATTATCCTTGCCTATAATTGGAAATGGTTTTTATCGACCATAAACTGCTATTATAAAGTGCTAATCTAATGTTGGAAGATGATATTGACATAGTGGATTGAAATTGCATTTTGTCAGTTTTTTACAGAATATTTAACTTCAATTGGGGTGAAATAAAATGAAAAATAAAGGATTAATTGTCATCACTGGAGCAAGCACAGGAATAGGTAAAGCGTTAGCGCTGAAGTTTGCTGCTGAGAATCACCCTTGTTTATTGGTTAGCCGACATATCACTCCATTTTCTGAATTAAAAAATAAAGAAATAATGTATGCCCAGCTTGATGTGATTAATTATGCTGATTTTGAAAACGCGGTCCGTGAGGCAGAAGCTAAATACGGTAAGACGGTTTGTATAATAAATAATGCAGGATTGATCCGTGTCGGAGCTTTTCAAGACATACCCATTGAACAATGTCATTATGAAATGGATGTGCTTATCAAAGGGGTAGTCAATGGAATAAAGATTGTTTTACCAGACATGTCTGCCGAAAAAACGGGCACCATAATCAATATCAGTTCCATCGGCGACAGGAAGCCTGGTCCTCTTGGTGTAGCATATCATGCGAGTAAACACGCAGTGCGCAGCATCTCCGAAAGTCTGCAAATGGCTGAAGCAAAAAATAACGTACGAATCATGAATATTGCTCCTGGATTAATCAAAACCAACATCCATGCCAATATGGGAATTAGTTTTGAAGCCTATTGTGAATTATTAGGTAATCCAACGTTTATTAAATCCGAAGAGTTAGCAGATATCATTTTCTTTTGTTGGAAACTGCCTCAACACATTTGTATTCGGGATTTGGTCGTTATGCCAACTGATTGCAATATTTAGGGCTAGAGTAATTTATTCGCCTCAACCAGGTCTGATTTTAGTCGTTTTGTTGTATAATAAACCCAATATTGATGATTGGGTAACCAAAATGAATGAAAAAAAAGAATTTATAGAGTCTACTATTTTAATTCAAAGTCTTATCAGACGCTACGAGATACAAAAGAAGTATAAATTCACTTCTTTACCAGAAGAAAGTATGGTTAGTTATCAAGCGTTTCTGTTGGGTAATGATCCCCTTGTAAACGTTCCTGATCGCTATGTGCCTAATCAAGGCGGGGTTGCTTTAGTTGCGGTTTCTGGTTTTCGCGCTCTTCAGTTGGCTTGTAAATTGGGTGAGAAAGATAAAAGCACAATGCCAAGAGTTTTCATTGTGGATATTAGTAAACAAGTACATGTAGTTTGGAAAATGCTTAAAGAATGCGCGGATAAAAGTACTACCGCAACAGCTTTTCTCGCAAATCTGGATCATTTCTTAAAGGATGCAGCGGGGCAATATAGGAACATCCAACAATACGCGTGTACCTGTACTGATTGTGAACCCAAACCCAATCCTGATCCATTGGTATTTTTTGGCGAATTAATAACTATGTATGGTTATGATTATGTGAGCGAGATTATAACTCATACGGTTCTTATTAAAAATTCTTTCGCGGACAGGGAAACTTTTAAAAAAATTAAAGAGCATATTTCTAATCTAGGAATTAGTAATACGTTTGTTTATTCTTCTAATGTTCTGACTGATATTTATTGGATTGGAATAAAGAATCGTCCTTTAGTTAATATCATTTTAGAAAATATCCAATTTTTGGATCCCAATATTTCTATTCATACCAATCTATGTCGCAAGCACTGGGAACCCAAAAATGTGTATCTTATGGAAAATCAATCTCCAGAACTTGTGCGATCGATTTTAAAAATAAATCCCCAAAAGAATGTTTTGATGACTCCTGATTCTGGGGCTCAGGTAAGAGTCGGTACTCAGTTTTCCACTCCCCAATCCATGGAGAGCAAAAAAGAAGGACAGGAAATTAATAGTGAATTTTCGCCTTAACTCTAGAAAAGAGGGAGTTCGTATCTTGACCTCATCGAAGATAAGGTTTTTATTTGAAAATCTTTGTAAATTATCATTCCCGAAAACTTAGCAACTCAGTGATGACTTGTTATAATAAAATTATTATTTTAGGGAGACACCTAAAGTTCACTGTCATTGAGCTAAGGATTAATTAAATAATGAAACTAACTCAGTCTATCAGATCATCTAGAGTATAAAATAAACAATGCCCAGAATTCATCATCCATCTCATCAACTCATTACTATTTCAAAGACCCAGGAAGCCATGGCTTTTCTTGCAGAGGTTGACCCCCAGCTTAAGGAAGTAATTGAAAAAATTGGCCCAATGACGGTTCAACTGGATCCCCAGGAAACCGTATTTGAATCGCTTGGCACGTCCATTTTATATCAGCAGCTTCACGGCAAAGCCGCCGCAAAAATCCTGGAGCGTTTAAAAATACTCTTTGGCAGTGAAATTGATTTTCCCAGGCCTGAACAAATTGGCGCTGTTTCCGAAGAGCATCTGATGACAGTAGGGCTCTCCCGTGCAAAAGCAAAAGCAATAAAAGATCTTGCTGAAAAGACTTTATTAAATGTGATCCCTGATCGTGAGCGTTCACATCAAATAAGTGACGCTGAGCTTATCGAAGCATTTTGTCAGGTGAGAGGGATTGGGCGCTGGACAGTGGAAATGTTTCTCATTTTTACTTTAGGCAGACTTGATGTATTGCCGATTCATGATTTTGGAGTACGCAAAGGCTTCATGAAGGTGTATCATCAGCCTGACATGCCCCCCCCCAAAGAACTCGAAAAATATGGAGAACGTTGGCATCCTTTCCGAACTGCTGCAGCCTGGTACTTGTGGCGATCTCTTGATCCCTCATAGTTTTTCGAGATTGAATGTACTATTGATTGTAATTCAAAATCTAATATGATGTTTAGGCTGGATGTATTATTTACAAGGAATTTTCAAAATGTCATTTCATAAACTATTTAGAACGATGAGTGTCCTAATTGGCATCATTTGTGGCACACAATTACTCAGTTCATGTAACACTCCCAATGCTCCTGTTCCAGAAGTGGAGAAAGGCTATGGAGGCGAAGGTGGCGGCCATGGTGGAGGCGGACACGGTGGCGCAGGTGGGCATTGAGATTCTTATAAGATCCATAATTACTGATGCATGGTCGAACCTAAGACTTCGCGCTAGCTCTTTTATTTAGGGCTGGCCGATATGCTAGGATAACAGAGTATTAGACTTACTATGGGATTGCGAGAGCATCGTAAATTCCGAGTTTCTGACTGTTGGTTCATGGCTCCAGAAAGTATGGCCGTTCATTTTTCTTTCTATACCTATTATAAGGCCTAGTCCCCCAAACAAGGCTCCAGTCATCCACTTGACATCGGTAATCAGGCGAGGTGTATTATGTCTATTCTTAAATACATCGGACGCGGTATTCATTATTAGTTTCACCTGTTCTGGGGGGGACAAATCAGCTAAACGTATATCAACTGCTTTTTTATAAAATTGATGCAGAGACGATTTATAGGCATTGCCACAGCGATTATTATCTGCTTCAGTTAATTTATCATTATAAAATTTCCTTATAATTTTTAAGTCTTTGATCACGCTAGGAGATAATTTCTCTTCCTTATTCTCTAAAGCGCACCACAAAATATTATGTTCTTGGTGTGAGTGAGTGCCAGGTTCTATTATTTTATCCAGAGCAATATGGCGTTCGTGCATTCGCTTAATTTTTTCGTAGTCCGCCTTATAATGGGCCTTAAATTCTGCAGGAATGGAGTTATAGAGCTTGGAAAAATAATTAAATAAAGTAGTACTTTCCACTCCATTTTTTACCGTATAGCTCATCATAGCAGCGCACCGATGTATAAAAATACCGGTAGATACAATACATAAGCCGTATAAATCGGGAAAATCACTCAAATTGTCTATAAGGTTCTCTGGAATCAGGAGAGGAAGAGGACTGACGGGGGTTGAACAAAAAGTCGGACTTTGGAGGACCCTCTGGTGAACCTCCATATAGTGTAAATAGTTGTTTACATCGTGTACTATAGTAGATCTAATACAATGGTTTATTTCATTTATTTTACCTTCAATAATTTGTAGATGCTGAGCGCCATTATGAGTTTGTAAAAATTGACTATGGAGTGAGGTTAATTCACTTCCAATAACACTGGTTACCAGCTGTTTGATAGAAAAAATGGGGCAGCTTCCCCCTTCTTGCATATATCCTTTTTGATTTTGGATCACACAAGTTACTTCCTTCCCATCAAAGGCAACTGATTGGAATGTTATGGGATGTAAAATTGATGTACCACTTAATAGAATTTTTCGGGCGTGTAATCTCCTCCATTCATCAGCTTCGGCACTATTAACCGGTGACATCCCTTCTTCATTAGGTCCCTCTTGGGGTTGACGATAAAAGCATAATTCTCGCTCTGTTTTAATGAGTTCGGTTAAGGTATTTTCCATTGAACGTTGGTATGCAAGCGGGTGGGTGACGCGATTAACCCATGAACTACGTATTTGACCATTTTTTTCCGTAGTAGTCGGGTGAAGTTGGGTAATATAAGTGCCTGTACAGGTTTGATATGTCCATTCCGGATCATGACAGCCTGCACCAAGATCCGTTTCAACTTTAAAATAATTAAAATAATGCGGTGTCATTCCAGGGAGAGCTCGAGTCCCATTTTTTAACATACCCACTTTGATAATTCGGGCCATGGCAGAGTGATTAATCATTCCTCCTGTCTGGAGAATAATTTCATTTGTTTCAGATCTCATAATGACATCTGGAAGAAAACGTCTCATGCGAAGTGATTTATATATTCTGCCGTGTAGAAGATCATAAGTATTTTGGTTTATCGTTTTTCTTATAGTTAGTCTATCGGGTAATTCTGCAATAGTGGACAGCGAGCCATCTGCCTTTATTGGTCTGGGAGGGGTGAGTTTATGGAGCAGATAATGGATAAAAATAGAGTCTGATTTTAATCCTTGCTGTAAATTTCCGTTTTGATCATAAGAGGCGAGTATCTCTGTAACATGCTTCAAAGCTAGATAGTCCTGTGAGGATAGCCCTTCTTTATGAAGCTCGGCAAAGAGATGCAATGACATGGCATAAGCACTACTGGCTTGATGAATAGTACATCCTACAGCTTTTGAATTACTGTAGTCTAATGATAAAATATGCGCTTTATCCAAAGAATGAGATAAACCATTTTCTATAATACGTTCCCTTATTAATTTAAGAGTATTTAATTTTGATTTTAAATTGGTAACGTTGATGATGACTTTATTTTGCCGGTAATAATTTCTATATAAAACATCCAGGATATAAGGAGGGAGTTTGATGCGGTATTCTCCTTTTAATTGCTCAAACTCTTCCACGAAGGGAAAATAGTTACCAAAGTGTTGTAAGAACTCCTGTTTTTTGGATGGGGAAATTTTAAAATTAAAAGGAGCTTGCACTTTATATTCTTCATTGTGCAAAAATAACTGATAATTCATTTGCAAATAGCGTGCAAAATGGCGGCAAGCATATTCTGGTAGTATGTAACCATTGAGTTGCCCTTCTTTTCTAACCGGAATACCGCCATATGACGTGATTAGAAAGGAATGGAAATGGATTAAAAAAGGATTATTGGTGAGTGGCAAGAATTTCTGGCTTAAAATCTTTCCTTCACTCATTTCCATAATGCCGTATTTAGTAAAACACCATTCTTTGAAAGTCATTCTTTTTACTTATTGGTCGATTTGAAGGCACATTATACCGATGAATCGCTAAGAGAACATCCGTCATCAAATGGAAAAGGTACAATGGGCTATACAAGATTATTTAATATAATGAAGGATAGCCAATATTTGAAAGTGATCCAATCAGATGATACCTTATGATGGTATTGAAGCAAAGAATTAAAGTTCTTGATGCTTCAAGGCAAAATAAAAGGAAATTTTATGGCAGCGAAAAAGGAGCAAGTTGTATCTAAGCCACATGGTAATAATCCTCTTTCCGATCGCTTTGATAATTTACCTCCTAAAGAAAAAAATCGTTTTCCTCGTGTTGCTTATGTATTACAAGGTGGTGGTTCGCTGGGTGCTTATCAATTCGGGGTCGTGAAAGGCTTACTTGAGGCCGGATATGAGCCTGATTGGATTGCTGCAACTTCAATTGGCGCCATTCAAGCTGCAATTATTGTGGGTAACCCCCCTGAAAAACGTATTGAAAGGCTGGAGCAATTTTGGCAAAGTGTTGCGCCTCCTTCTGTTTTTGACTACTTGGGGGAGTCGCCAGCAACGTTGGATATTTATAATAAGATTGGTGCTGCCCAGGCTTTATTATGGGGGCAGCCTCATTTTTTCTCTCCCCGATGGATTTCGGGAACATGGCCTGTCTGTGGCGATCCAACTGTTCTAAGTTACTATGACACGTCGCCTCTTAGAAAAACACTTCTTGAATTGATTGATTTTGATTTGCTTAATTCATGTCCTATACGCTTAAGTCTGGGGGCCGTTCAAATCAGTACAGGCCATTTAATTTATTTTAATAATATTAATTATCGTATAGAGGTCGATCATATTCTGGCCAGCGCTGCCTTACCCCCAGGTTTTCCTGCAATTAATATTGATGGAGAATTATATTGGGATGGGGGGGTACACTCAAACTCACCACTAGAAGGTATTTTGGAGGCCATTCCCGCGGAGAATACCTTGTGCTTTCTTATTGATTGCTTTGGCGGGCCATCGTACACACCCCAGACAATGAATGAGATAGAAGAGCGAAGGAAAGATATAAGTTATGGTACCCATGCTCAACGTACTATTTATAACTATCTGCAACGGCAAAAGATGAGAAATTCCATGTTAGAGTTAAAGAAGATTTTGACTGAAGAACAAAGAACACAGTATGCTGATTTATTAGACATTGGTGTGCCTCATCATTGTACCTTAGTCCATTTGATGTACAGCTCCAGAATTGTTAAAGCAGCCTCAAAGGATTATAACTTTGGGCAGGTGATCATTAATAAGCGAATAGAAAATGGTTATAAGGATGCCCAGGCTATATTGGCTGAGGAATCACAATGGGGTTTTTTGCCTAAAGATGGGAAAAGTCGTTTATATGAATCCCCGAATAATCGTTCTAAATTGCTTCGCAAATTAAAAAAGGTATGAAATTGACTGACTCTGCAGAGCAGTGGATGAAGGTCATGAATAAAATTACGCTACTTTTTGGTTGGATTAATGTCTAAATTTACTAGGTATTTGAAAAAAAAGATTAGTTTTCCTATGATCGTTGTGATCTTGGCTCTGGCAATAGGAATCTTTCATCTGTTTTCCTATATGATTCCATTTACTGACAATGCTTTTGTGGTCACTAATGTGACTCCAGTAGCAGCTGATGTATCGGGATTTATTACCGAAATTCATGTCAAAAATGGCCAGCGGGTAAAAAAAAATCAACCCATTTTTACCGTGTATCAGGTTCCTTACCAATTGGCATACCAGCAAGCCGAGGCGGATTATCAGGAAGGAATAAAAAAGATTGCCGTGTTTGAAAAGCAAATTAAACGAGCTAATGCGCTAATTAAATCAACAGATGCTGAATTGGCGAAAGTGAATTACGAACTGGGCCTTAAAAAAAGTAAATACGTCGCTCAGGCAGTTTCTACCCTCGAGGTGAAAAAACTAGCTTATGATGCGGATACATTAAAACACAAACGCATTGCCTTGCAGCAAGAAGTGGAGGTCTTACTGGCGGAAATTGAACAGCAAAAACACACCATTCAGAGTCTCAAAGCCAAAAGAGATAATGCCAAAATTAATTTAGATCTCACGGTAGTAAGAGCGCCAAGTGACGGTGTTATTGACAATATGTATGTATCACCAAACACCCCGATTAAAATTCATGAGCCCGTATTTTCATTTATAGATACTTCTAATTATTACATTCAGGCTAATTTTAACGAGACGGATTTACGCAGGGTACGAATAAAGGACAAAGCTTATATTATTTTGCGCATGTATTATTTTGATAAAATATTTCATGGGGAAGTGGTCAATTCTTTATGGGCAGCAGAACGTCAAGTGACCGCGCCAAACAGTAAAATTCAACTCGTTTCCAATGAAAATGAATGGTTGTTATTGCCTCAACGATTTCCTTTGCAAATCAAAATATTAGATCCCGATCCTAACTACCCGCTAAATCCGGGGGCGAGTGCTTATGTTTATATCTCAACTAAAAGATAAAATTGTTGCTTATGACAAATTTGGCGAGCATCGGATCAATGGGTTAAAAGCCCTGTTTGTATTAGAGCTGCTCTTCTTCTTTAATTTTATTTATACAGTGAATAATCCCTATTTTTATTTTTTCTACGTCCCCATAACCGCGTTCACTGCTGAATTAATCGGTAACACTCTGGAAGAAAAGTATTTGTTTTTATTTTTTACCATTATGGGCACTGCTCTTTCTATCTTTTTATTTGGGGTATTATCCGTCTATAAAACATTTTTTGCTTTTTTTGTTTTTTTTTATTCGGCACTGCTTTATTACATTGTCATTCATAAACTAAAAAGAATGCTTCCCTTGGTTCCTGTCATTTTAAGTCTGGCAGTTTACTCTTTAATTTATGTCAATTCAGATAATAACTTTTACATAGCCTTAAATCATGTACTGCAAATCATTGTTGCGATGCTGGTAATTTTTCTAGGCTTATTTATTTTTCCTAAAACGTATTATCTTTCAATTTGGCGCAGGGCCTTTTATCAAGTGGTGGTCAATTTAGAGACGCTTTCTAAAAAGATTTGTGAGGAAGAAGTCAAAACCATACCGATATTTTCTGGCATTATCGTTATGGAACGCTATTCTAAAATGCTGTCAAAAAAAATTAAATATTACAGCATAATAAAAATAACGTTACTGGCTTTTGAGCTTATTATGTCAATTTCTTATTTGGCTTCCTTTCAAAAAAAAATTAAAATTCAATATATTAAGATATTTCATCACTATCTAATTATTTTACGTAATGCGTGTTTAAAAAAAGAGAAAATTGTGCTTAAGCCGCAAGAGTTAGCTCTCTTTAATGAAACCCATGAGTTAAGAGTCCTGTATCGATTAATTTTAAGCTGGAATTATGTATGCGCCGATCTCTAAACCTGGGAAAGCTCAGTTATCGTTCCTTACGCGGGATACAAATCAGCACGGTATTCTTTTTTACAATTATAATTCAGCAATTGTTTCATTATCCTCGTGCGGGATGGACTGGTTTTGCTGTGATGATGATTTATGCGGGGTTTGATAATGGAACTACTATATTACGCGCCTACCACCGATTTTTAGGGATGCTTTTAGGCTTATTTAGCGGTTATCTCTTGTGGTTCCTGGGACATGTCGATTACCGTCTGTTAATCCTTATCATCCCCATCACTATTTATTTTGCTTATTTTTTAGCGGGGCAGGCATACAGCGTACCTACGGTATTTACTGTCAATACCTCAGTTATTGGCACTGGATACTTTGACACCTCAGGTTCTTCTTTCAATGTGACTAATTTTTTAATCGATTATTTAATTTGTACTGTAATTGCTTTTGCAATTATTTTGGTATTTGAGTATTTTTGGTTTAGTCGCTATCGGTTGATGGATTTATTTATTAAAGACACTCAAACGGATGTGATTAGGAAGCTGTACCGCTTAATTCATTTATTGAATCAAGATAAAATTCGTCGTTCCGATTGGTTTGAGGCCTGTATTACTTTTACAGACAGTTTATTTGAAATGGAGAAATTGGCGAGAAATTCTCAGTTTATAATCAGCTCACAAGGGATTGTTCGTGAAGAGTTTAATCAATTTTTAGTACTCACCAACCGTATCTTTATTAATATTAAGGCTTTATATTTAGCTACCTATACTAAAAAGCGTCGAAAATATGACTTTAATCGACTGCTCGAAAAAGTGCATACCGACTTGAAATACTTAAAAATAATGCTTAAAGAGATGCAAATTGGTGATCATAACTCTGGAGAGCTGAATGTGGCGCCTAATTAACTGTGTGCTGCTGCCCTTAATATTGGCAGGGTGTCTGCAGAAAAATACTTATCATAAACCTGATGTGAAGGTAGTGAATAAGTGGACTGTTGCCGATAGAAACATCAGTACTAGTGATGAAAAGAATATTCCTTACATGGCCTGGTGGCAAGGCTTTAATGATCCAACTTTAAACAGACTTATAAAAAGAGGACTTCGTTGTAATACAAGCCTTAATATGTCTCGCGGAAGCATAGAAGCTGCGGAAGGGGAGCTTAAAAAAATTCGCTATCAGTGGATTCCTACTGCCGATGTCATGTTTGGTTATTCCAGAAATCCAGCTACCGGGTTCCCTGGTGTTCTGGGAGTAATTATACCCAGTTACATCATCAATATATTTCATCAAATCAAAGAGCAGAAAAAAGCCAAATATACTCTGGCTCAGATAAAGGCTGAGGATGACGCGCTCAAATTAACCATTATTGCTGAAATTACAGCGAGCTATTTTACTTACCAGGCTGAAAGGGAACGGAAGCAATTATTAAAGATATTAGCTAATGATTTAATGCAACTTGCTGAGATTTCAAGACAAGTATATAAAGGAGGATTAACTTCCGATATTGAGCAGCAAGAATTATTTAGCCAGGCCAAAGTCATTCGTGGTGAACAAGAAGTGATTGAGAAAAATATTATCATCAGTCGAAATGCGATTCGTTATCTGATTAATCTCAATCCTGGGGATATCAAGACCACGGTGAAATTTTTGGACCTCAATAATAAGCAATTAATCCCCGGCGCTTTACCCTTAACTGTTCTTGAAAATCGACCCGATTTGCAAATGGCAGAAAATCGTTTGCGTGCTTCCAATGAAGCGATTGGATTAGCCGCTTCTAACTTTTTGCCTACCATCACTCTAGATTTGATCGGCGGTAAAGCGGCTGGTGACAGCAAGTATAACTGGCCTAGAAAAAATGTTTATTTTAATGATCAGTTATTAAGAACCCCCCTTCTGAAGATGTCCGTGTTGGGCGAAATTGCTAATGCCCGAGGGCTGGATAGAGTTTCTTATTTTAATTATGTAGATACCTTGCAAAAGGCTTTACGTGATACCACGAATGCACTGTCGGCAAATGAGCGATTTACTAACAAATTGAAGCAAACTCAAGAGGCACAGCGATACTTGGCAAAGTCTTATGAGCTTAATCGCCGTCTGTATAAGCGAGGGATTCAAAATTATGTGGATATGTTAAAAACTAAAATTATTCTAGACAGGATTAATATTAATCTCAATGAGGATAAATTACGGCAATTACTCACCGTTGTAAGCCTATACCAGGAGCTAGCGGGTGGATATCGAGCGAATGAGCTTCTGCCCATTACAGGGGGTACTAAGTAAAACTTATTTTAAGTTTTATTTACCACGCACAAGCAGCACCGGCATTGAAGCAATACGGATAATATCCTCGGCTACACTGCCTAAAAATAAATGACTAAATCCACGTCTTCCATGCGTTCCTATAATTAATAAGTCAGCAGGCCATGCTTCTGCTTCAGCTGCAATTTTTTCTGCAATTCTTCCTTCATATAATTTAAGCTCAATCAGACGGCATTCACAAGTTATTTTTGATTTGCGAACTAACTCTCCCATGGTGTTTAAAATATTTTGTCCCTGCTCCTTACAGGAGGAAATCAATTGATCGTACACAGTAAAAATATCACAGTAGCTGATAAAATTTTCATCAACCACATTAATAATCTGAAGGTTTGAACGCATGCTTTTAGCCATTTGAATGGCTTCTTGCACTGCCAGCCTTGACGTATCGCTCCCATCAACCGCTACCATAATCCGTTGATAGCCCATGGTCTGTTCTCCATTTGATGTTCCATTTTCCAATTAGAATCATACAGATAAATTATTTTTTATGAAGCAAGGAAATAGAATCAGGATGGTTAAAGGTGATTAATTATTGTTCGTATAGTATAATTAGTATACATTAATGTGCAAGGACGTAATCATGAGAAAAACAATTATAGCTGTGTTAATCTTGGTGCCTGCAACATTTATGATTGGCTGTGTTACTCAGAGAAGCTCCTATTCCTACGGCTATAATACTGATTATTCTTATAAAAAAGCAAGCCGTTCCTATGGTAACTCTGGGCCGGTTAGTTATGGGCTTGATTTTGGCAAGGGCTATGGCCTTAATTACGGGCCTGGTGATTATGGGAACGGCGATTACGCGAATTGCAATTATGGAAATTGTGATTATGCGCATGATTATGGAAATACCAATTACAATTATAATTTAGCCTATGGAAGTGGTGAAAATAAATCTCTTGATTATAATGACTATCATCATGTTGGACAGACCTATACTAGGACCTGGGTTTCAAAAAGCGTTACATGGCGACATGTCGTGGTTGATAAATGGAATGCTAGTACTACCCGACGGCATAATGGAGTTGAGGGATGGTATGACGGGGGCCGATGGAACAAGAGTGTTACAATATATAACCGATAACCAATTGGTCATGATGGGAGCAGGGCTGTTAACGTTGTTTAGGGCAGCCCTACGAGATTGACTATTGCAGACACCGCTCCCAAATGACGCTCTTAATTCATCTCTTCATGTTATTTATTCATTAAATCAAGTATGATTAATTCACTATTAATATAAGGCCTTATATAAATTATGAAAAAAATTGCTCTTATTTTTGCCTTTCTTCCATTGGTTGGATTTGCTGACAATACTACAAAACCAAAAGCCCCTTCAATTTTTTCAAAAGGATGCGAGAACATTGCTGATCCGGTGGAGCGTCAAAAGGATTGCCTTCTTGTTGAAAAGCAAAAAGAAGCGGAAGAGGCTTATAGAAATTTTCAAGAAAATACTCATAATGAGAAGGCCTTATAATGAGAGTCGGGATTTGAATTCCCATAAAAGAAGCAACAGAACAGCATGCGTAGTTTGAAGGTGGGCTACGCTAAACCCTTCGCTATAGTAAATAATTCAACAATTTTGTGATCAGCACATCATCTTGAGCGCAATGAAGTATACTTAAGATACAATCATGTCGCAGGATGTGTTCATGAAAAAAACAATGATGTTTCTATTAATAGGGATATCCCCACTGTTTCTCACCGGGTGTATTACTGGTACCGGTTATTCTTCTAATAATAATTATATCCATAACCGATATCGTGACATACATGCAGATGGTCTGAGTGATGCAAGTTATAACCTTGGCTATGGACGACTTGGTTACGTAATGAATGATTATGGATTTGGCGGTTATGATGGAGGCTATTATAGCCGCGATTGGATCACACGCTGATGGTACGATGGTGTAATAAAATAGGGTATCAAAATAACGAAATTGGCTTGTTTTCGTATCCAATATTCTATTACTTCTAATCATGAGAAAAGCTCTTTTTTTGAATGTGTTGGTGATATCATTGGCCACCTAAATTCTTTAGAGAACAAAATGCCTTTATTAAAGGATGTTATTGCTCAGTTTAAGAGTAGTTTTCAATACCTTGATGCAGAAAATCGCCGCAAAACTTTTTGGTATGAGTTTTGGCTTAATGACTTTACAAAAGAACTACTTACCAATACCAAGCTGACTACCGAGCTGGAACAGGCAGCAAAAAAATGCGTTGAACAATTAGATGAACTTTCCGGACAACATATTGAAGAGCCTTTTGCGTCACATCAAGATGCTTTTTTTAAGATTATTGTTGCCACATTACGCACAGTACAGCTCCAACGTTTTAAAAGTGGAACAGAAAAAACTGAAAATTACCAAAAAGATCAACACTATGTTATGGAACGTATTTTGTATCCTAAAAAAGAGGGGCTTTTTGAAGAACAGCTTATTAATGGTCTAAATTCAGTTAAAGAAACATTTCCTGAATTATCTTCTATTATGGAGCAGAAGATTCTACATATTGTAGAGGCCAAGCCGAAACCTTTTGTTCTTTTCCATGAGAATATGAAGTTTGGAGACAATGGAAATAAATTTTTCACAACAGATGGTAGGACAAGAACAATAGAGGACGTAACAGACGCTGTTGATGAACAATTGAAACATGTTTGAAGAAGCATAGGCCAGCCAGTAAAGTTTGAGGTATCGTCAGTTTTTTCATTATTTTTTGACTCAAAAAGTCAACGTCCCGCGACTTGTCCGCGGGATCCAGGCCTGGCACAGAGTGAGATCCCTAGAACCTGTGGACAAGCCGTGGGACTTAGGAGGGGAAACAAACTTGATTGATGCAATAAATCTGGCTGCCGAGACATCGACACTTTCAATCAATGAAGTTAACATACACTGTGAACACGTCAAGGACGTCAACGCTTACGAGTGTGTTTTAGCAATTTGATTGCTAATAAAGAATTGGTTTAAAAATAAGTAAAAAATAATGCAAGTCAAGACTGTTTTTTTATTATTTTTTTGTTAAGATAGCGCTTCTGATATCCATTTTTTCAAACCCTTCCTTGTGGATATCTTTTTGAACTATACCTCATTCATTCTTAAATATTTTTGCAATTTTCATAAAAACCCTTGTCTTGTCAGGCCTAAAGCGCTTCTTTATTTTTCATTGCTCTATTTAGTTATCCACATTTTCTGTGGATATGTCTGTGCATACTCTGTCAAAGTTCATGTATAGAACGGTGATTTTATCAATGCTTATGACTTTTACACCGTGTTAACAATAAGTGGATTGCTTTCAGTATAGTTCGAGGAACCATAAGGACCAATGTTCTTTCCTGTCCATTGATGCATGACATAATCAAATAGATGTAAAATTAAGTTGATGGGGGTGTTGGTATTGTGCTTTTCAAATTGTACCCATGTTGTGTTAGTTCCTGTTTTATTTTCAGAAACTCCAAACAATATTTCTTTAACAACCGGCCCAGAAAAAGAATATTGCTGAACACATGAAGCATGAGATGAGGATCGTTTTCGTAGATTTAAGTGAAAGATTGCAATCAGCTCATTGTAGAGTGAACCATTATCTTCAAACTTAAGATACGCACCCTGGAGCATTTCCTCTAATATTTCCGCCGTAACAATACTGTTTTTTCCAAAACCGAGTTGTAATTTGGCAATGAGTTTTAATACAAAATTGACTTCTAAATAAGAAGTTTGAGTAAGTTCCCCTTGTTCTATTAATTGCTTAACGGAAAACACTGCATTCTTATAAGTATGTTCCATTTTTTCGAAAAAAAGAGTACTGCTTTTAGTAATAGACATAAAATGTTATATCCAAATTAAATATTTGCCTCACTTCCATTCTATACAGATGAGTAATTATTAATAAACTATTAAAGGGTAAAGAATAATAAAAGAGGAAGGGCCTGCGAGATTAGGGTACTATGTTTGAGAGATATTTGAGAGTAAGGGGTTCCATTTTATGTCCATTCTTAAAAAATTTAAAAAGTTTTACAAAGCTTCTGCTGAAAATAGAATTCAGATCCATCTTTTCTTGGGATTTGTCATTATTCCAGTATTGGGAATGTCTCTTTTGTACGTATTGGTACGGATATTTTGGATGTGAGCGGTAATGAATTCAGAACCCGTTATATCCATAGCAAAATCGCATCATTAAAAAAATTAAAGATCAACAGCTCTTATTGGAAAGTGCAACAAAAATAGCACTCTGCAGAATAAGGGCCCTTGTAAATGTTTATTTATTCGTAATTAATCTGTGTAAAAAATGAAATAAAACAGGGAATTAGAATGGATTTGTTTTTCTAATTCGTTTTTTTGTTTTAACATTGATTACTCTGTTGTACTATGGAGCTTCATGGGCTAAAAATGGCCCATTTTTCATATTAACCAGAGAGATTAAAAATGAGAAAATCCTTACAAATTTATCTTAAACAAATATTTGTTGATACTGAATGGGAAGAGCGAGACGCTAGTAATATGGATGATGTTAAAGCACAATTTGTAACATCGTCATTATTAGACGAAAAGCAAGTTAACAATGCAATGGCTAGAATTGCGGCCAAAAAGGAAACGATAGGACTTAATCTTGATTTTAATGTATTTCCCTCCAGACTAAATCCAGGCAAATACCGCGTAGTATGCAATTTAAAAAAAGAATTAAACAAGCACAATTTGGAAGAAATCACTGAGTTTCTAAATACGGTATACGGTGACTCGGATAATGAATGTCCCGAAAACCCTATGCGCTGGGGCGTTGAAAAGAGTAGCGAAGGGTACTCCATAACCATGCATGGACCATCATGCTATATAATACCGGCAATATTTCAGAAGAAGAACTTGGGCCCTTCGACGCAAGAATTTATCTTTGGAACTTCTTCAATAACGACAGACACGGATCACCCTTGTAAGCAAAGAGTGATAGAGCTGGCTAAAGCTGGTGTGAAGGACGAAGTCCATAAATATCACACGATCTATTATTGGAGTAAAGAAAGTATTAATGAATTATATGCCCTGATGCTGAATCACAAAAAAACCGTCACTTATACTGGTCGTAATATCTCCAGTGAAGTTGCGGTAGCAGCCTTGAGTGATATAGATATACTGCCATCAGAGATGCGATATCAGGTAGGGTTCTTTTTAAACCTGGCTGACGCTGGTGTATTAGCGCAAGTTAAAAATGATTCTCAAAATGCGCTTAGAGAAGCAAAGGTTTACTGTGAAAAAGAAGAGCAGCAATCTGCATTAAGTATGTAAGAAAGAAGAGTTCTCGCGGTGGATTGATGAACCCAATCCGCTCGCGAGATTGTTAAGTAACTCTTCCTGTACCTCATCGGATAATTTATTCCCACTCGTTTGCATTTACGAATGAACTGGCTGAAAATTTAGTCTTAATCTATTATTATTCATTTAATTAAATGACAAGGGAATAGTACATTGAAAGCCACTAAACGGATTTGGTATCAAAGTTTCGTGGATCCAGCGGAACAAATAAATTACATAAAGCATTTGCAAAATTGTTTGGATCATTATGCGAATCCAGGGTTTCAATTTGAAGTACATGGTTTAACCCCTCCTGATAAAAATCTGCATCCTCTCACCGAGTTTCGTTGTGCAACACAAACTATCCGTAATGCAATTCAAGCCGAAAAACAGGGATATGATGCTTTTGTTGTTGGCCATTTCCAAGAACCGGGAATTAATGAAATAAAAGCAATTTTAGATATTCCAGTAATTGGTTTAGGTGAATCCAATATGCTTCACGCCTGCAATCTCGGTTATAAAATTGGTCTTGTAACCATTAATCCTTTGTTTATTCCCTGGCATGAAAATCAGATTCGTCATTATGGTCTGCAACAAAGAATTATTGCCGTACGTGCGGTGACTGCACAAGTTAAAGACTTTGAACTTGCTTTTTCTGATGCTTCGGTCTATCAAAAAATGCTTGACGATTTTACTCAACAAATAAAACCCATGATTGCGCAAGGTGTTGAAGTAGTCGTTTTAGCGGGCGGGCTTCCAATGCTCTTATTTGCTCGCCAAAAAAACTTTCTAATTGATGACGCAATCGTCGTTAACGGTATAGCCGTCTGCGTAAAAGCCACTGAGATGGCACGAAATCTCCAAGAGCTCACGGGCGATTTTATTAGTCGTCGAGGGATTTATAAAAAAGCCTCTCAGGAAATAATTAATGAATTTCTTCATTTACTAAAGGATGGGGGTTAACAAAAGAACTCATGATTCATGATAACCCATCAATACTAAAATACAGGGACCACCGGCAATGATATTAAGGCCATGGTTTTTGCCATTTTGAATTGCTGCATCGCTTTCTGCTCCTGGTTGCATCCAAATGTTTTTGATCCCTTTTTTAATTGCCTCAGTTACAATTTTTTCCGTGACTGAAGGTGGGGTAATAATGGAAATACTGGCTACATTATTTGGTAAATCACTTATGGAGTGTAGAACTGGCAATCCTTCAATGAGTTCTTCTTGAGGATTGATTGGATAAACGGTTTTACCGTGTTGGAGATAACAGCGTAACACTTTATTGCCGTATTTAGCTCTGTTAGAGGACGCCCCCACAACAGCAAAAGCTGAGGATTGCAGAAACAGCTCGATTTGATTATTGGCCATGATTTTTTCATCCTGAATGAGTAGAGTTCCTTTAAGTCGTAGCAAGAAAAATGTTACATCATGTTTCATTTTATAAATAATAAGCTATCATCGCCATTGTTTTTTATATGCTAAATAATAATACAGCTCTAAATATGAATACTAAGGAATTATAATGAGTCAAATGAATACATTTTGTTGGGTAGATATTCCTGTTATCGAACTGGATAGGGCAATTCAATTTTATACAATGGTTTTAGATGCTCCAGTACAAAAAATATCCGAACATGGCTTTGAATTTGGTCTCTTGCCTCATACCCAAGATAACGTTTCAGGTTGTCTTAGTGTCATGGAGAATAGAAAACCATCTCAAGACGGCTCTTTGGTGTATTTGAATGTGGAAGGACGATTGGACCAAGCTATTGAAGGCGCAAAGAAGCAAGGAAGTAAAATATTAAGTGCTAAAGAGCAAATGGGACCTTATGGACATAGAGCTATTATTCTTGATTCAGAAGGTAATGCTATTGCTTTATATTCAAAAGAGGCTTAAAGGGAACGTCATCCTGAACGCAGTGAAGGATCTTCTGATGTTGGTACGGTGCCAGTTCGAGGAGATCTCTCGCTACCGCTCGAGATGACGTGGTAGGTTTGAGATGACGTGGTAGGCTCGAGATGACGTGGTAGGCTCGAGATGACGTGGTAGGCTCGAGATGACGTGGTAGGCTCGAGATGACGTGGTAGGTTTGAGATGACGTGGTGGGCTCGAGATGACGTGGTGGGCTCGAGATGACGTGGTAGGCTTGAGACGGCGGGTGGCTCGAGATTAACATAGTAACACCGGGGAACGTCATCCTGAACGCAGTGAAGGATCTTCTGATGTTGGTACGGGCCAGTTCGAGGAGATCTCTCGCTACCGCTCGAGATGACGTGGTAGGCTCGAGATGACGTGGTAGGCTTGAGACGGCGGGTGGCTCGAGATTAACATAGTAACACCGGGGAACGTCATCCTGAACGCAGTGAAGGATCTTCTGATGTTGGTACGGTGCCAGTTCGAGGAGATCTCTCGCTACCGCTCGAGATGACGTGGTAGGTTTGAGATGACGTGGTGGGCTTGAGACGGCGGGTGGCTCGAGATGACGTGGTAGGCTCGAGATGACGTGGTAGGCACGAGATAACGGAATAGTGCTTGAAATCACGACTAAATGTGACTATTGGAGTTAACAAACAAATGGAAAAAATGCCTGTATTAAAATGCGGTGATACAGTTGAAATTATTGCCCCAGCTTCACGTTGTTCCGATCAACAGCTCAGTGAAATGAAGGAATTACTCGAATCATGGCAATTAAACTGTATCGTCAAACAGGATATTTTTGGTTCGGACTTATTATGTGCTAATACCGATGAGGCACGTTTTAAGCATTTGGCGCATGCATTACAAAACGCAGAATCAAAAGCAATTTTTTGTGCAAGGGGCGGCTATGGTTCCATGCGTTTGATTCCAAAATTAACGCAGATTGATAAGCCGGTTTCACCAAAAATATTGGTAGGCATGAGTGACATTACCGCCTTGCAACTTTATTTGCAGCAACAATGGGGATGGCCAATAATCCATGGGGCTGCTGCACCCGATCGATTTTCTCCAGAATCCATCGCTTCTTTAAAATCGCTCGTGTTTGGAGCGGTAAAACACATTGAATTTCCTGGATTAATGCCCCTTAACCAATATGCGCAAACAAACCGAATTATTAATTCCACTCTGACAGGAGGGAATTTATCAATAATTCAAGCAGGAATAGGTACACGCTGGTCTATTGATGCACGCGATAAAATTATTTTATTAGAAGACATAGGAGAACGGGGCTATCGTGTTGATCGCCTGTTGGAGCATTTATTTCAGGCCAATATTTTGCAACATGCTGCTGCAATTTTATTAGGAGATTTTCTTGAAGGTAAGGAACCAGACAATTCTTCATTGATTCATCCGGTGTTAAGTCGTTTTGCCGAACGCTGTACTGTTCCTGTGGTGCAAATAAAGGGAATAGGCCATGGACGTAATAATATGCCAATACCTTTTGGAACTTCTACTAAATTACAACTAGGTAATGAAATTAAATTAACCTGTTTCATTTAATAATCGGGCAAATCAATTTTAATTTTTGTTCCCCAGGCCAATCTCAACGCATTAGCAATAGCAAGAATATCAATGAATTCTTGAAGTATTGCACCTGCCACCGGGTTTATTAGCCCGACTGCGGCAAATCCCATACCGATAATACTGAGCACCATTCCTCCAATAGCACTCTGTAATGCAATCTTTCGCGTATTTAAACTCAAATGAATTAATTCATCGACTTTGTTCAAGGTGTTTTCCATGATGACTGCCCCTGCTGCCTCAGCCGTTACGGTACTGTATTGTCCAAAAGCAATGCCCACTGTTGCTGCAGTCAATGCAGGGGCATCATTGATCCCATCGCCCATGAAGACGGTTGGTGCTTTTAATCGCTCCTGACGAACAATAGCCAGTTTTTGTTCCGGACTTTGAGAAGCATGAATTTCTGTTAAATTTAATAAACTTCCCAAATAGTTAACCTCTGATTCGCGATCACCTGAGACGAGCATAATTTTTTTAAATTGATGAGATGGCCTTAAATGGCTGATAAACGATTTACTTTCTGCACGTGGTGCATCATGAAAGTGTAAGGAGGCCGCATATTCGTTATCCAATAAGACAATACATTCAAGTCCAGGGGATACGGGGGGGAGTAAACTGGCATATTGAGGGCTGGTTTCTAATAATTTTTTTCGACTGGTAATGTAAATGGAATGTTTGTTGATGATGCCATGTAATCCTTGCCCTGGTTTTTCAGATACATTGGATGATTCGAGCAAGATGATATTTTGTTTTTTTGCGGCATTTAAAACAGCACTTGAAAGGGGATGCTTTGAATATCGCTCCAGGCTGGCCACATATTGTAATATACTTTCTGTCTGATAATTTGGAGCAGTTATAATTTCTGTCAGGGCAGGTTTACCATAAGTAAGCGTACCGGTTTTATCAAAAATGGCTGTTTCACAGGTGGGTAATCGTTCAAGAACAGTTGGATCTTTGATAATAATCGCCTGCTTTGCTGCTCTTGAAATGGCACTGATTAAAGTAATCGGAATAGCTATTAATAGTGGGCAGGGCGTTGCAATAACCAGCACAGAAAGAAAGCGCAGGGCATCCCCAGTAAAATACCAGGCGGCACACGCAAAGATGAGGGCAATGGGCGCAAAAATTGCTCCAACCTGATCTCCTAAACGTCTTATTGAAGGTCGTTTTTGTTCTGCTTCTTCCAATACTTTGACAATAGCTGCATAACGCGAATCAGAGGGAAGCCTGGTTGTTTTTATAACTAATAAAGATTCTCCATTAATCGCTCCAGACAAGACGGCCGCACCCGGGGCCTTAGATATTTGATACGGTTCACCAGTCAAATAGGATTCATCCATGGAGCCGTGCCCTTCAAAAACAATGCCATCGACGGGACAGGTCTCATGAGGGTAAATGACCAGCTCATCCTCCAGATGAATGTTTTCTAGCGGGATATCTTCGATATGCGTCTCTACTTTTCGATGAACAATGGAAGGCATTCGTGCTGCCAAGGCGAGTAAAACAGACGATGCTTTACGTCGGGCGTAGTATTCTAATGTTTGGCCACTAGCTAGCATCAGGACGATTAATGTAACTGCCAGATATTGATGCAAAATAACACCGGTTAGCAATGAAAGGGCTGCTAATGTATCTGCCCCTAAATTGCCTTTAAATAATTTAAATAAAATCTGTAAGAATAACGGTATCCCACCGATGACTATGGGAATCATTAAGGGAATATCGGCTAATGGAATATTTAATAGACGCATAAAAAGATGAATGGCGATGGCAAGCAATGCCAAAAATGCCATACAGGACAGCCACTTGGAGTTAGAAGTAATAGAAGTTAAAGTCATCATATTTCATTCCGTTGACCCTCGTCTCAACATTTCTATAGTTTACACAACTACCAGCCTCCACCGCCACCACCTCCTCCGCCACCTCCGGAACCACCCCCACTGCCAAATCCAGAGCTGCTACCAGGAGCTGTAGTAGAAGAACTAATGGCATTTGACAGGGAGTTACTGATTGATGAGGTAAAATCCGTTGAATTAAAGAAGGGGACTCCTGCGCCTATGTACCATTTAGGTTGATAATTCGTTTTTGCCAGAATGGTAGAAAATTGTTCTGCCCACTTTTGTTCCACACCCAAGGCAAGAGCATAAGGCAAGTACTGTTCAAACAGTTCAGGGGTGCGGTCTGGTGGGTTGTGGAAATTTAATCGGTCTTTTTCTGTGGCATTCAAAAAAAGCTTAAATCCTTTGGTATGCTCAATGACCCTTTGTCCTATGGAGGTCGGGCGTTTCAATAAGTAGGCAAAGATAAGATTGGTAAGAATAATCATTAAAAACAGCGAGCAATAAATCCAGGTTTTTGTTCCAAACACCGGTTCGCTAATTAGCGCAGCCGCCCCAATGAATACACCAAGATAAATCAGCAATCTGAGGATAATTTTGATTCTTCTCCAAAGCGAATAACTATCCAAGGGGCCTATGAATAAGGGAATAACCAATAAGAATGGGAGCATCCAAAAACATACCCATAAGTTATGATTCAATAGGGCCATTAAAGCGAAGATCACTAAACTAATGCTCATCCCTATCACGGTATAGAGGACATTACTCACAAAATATTTATCCTCATACTTCTTTTCCAAGTCGCTGGCAAAATCATCTTGCATTTCCTCCAGCTTGGTTTGGTGTTTTAGTTCCAATGTATCCCCATCGGAAAAAAAAGCAGTTGCCAAAACTTGTTCTTCAGAAGGCAAGGTTTTATTGAAGTCGGGTTGTTTTATCAATGTATAGGTTTTAGAGAATAAGTGTTTGGTTTCATTTATTTTTAAATAACCTTTAACCGCCAGATTCAATACCGCAGAGGCCAATACTTTTTTATCATATCCCATCTTTAAAATATAACGTAATGCTGCAGGAGTATATCCTGGTGGTGGTTCATATTCGGGGATGATCACTCGAGCGAGGCCATCTTTACCATATTGATGCCATGTCCAATAATAATAAAGCAGGAGAAGGAGTAATCCCAGAAACTGGATCAATAACAGGAAATAATTCGGGTCCATAAAAACCGGACGCTCTTTTACAAATCCTTTTTTCCAACCCAGAACAAAAGTTAATCCTTGGTTGGCCGCTAAAGCACGTGTAGTAGTAAAGGTTACAGTTTGCTCTTTGGGATCTTTTGTTGCTTGATAGTCGCCTTCTCGACTTCCTGGATAACCGGTATAGGCGGTATATCCGGTAATATGTTCAAAGGCGCCATTGGGCAGTGTTACCACAGCTGTCACTTTTAGAATAGGGTAACTCCAACCATTACCAGTTACATTCCAGTACAATTCATCATGATCGTTAAAATAGCCTAATTCTCCAACAGCGGTGTAAGTTAAAGAAAAAGTATAAGTCCCTGGAGCAAGATAACGCTGCTTATCTCCGAGGTACACGCGTACACCATTGGAGAGATCTTTAACCACATAAGGAGTGGATAAACCATCTAACTCAGCACTCTTTACTTGAAACTGAATGGTCACTACACCGTTGGGCGTTTGATACCTGGTAGGGAAATCACGATAGATGCCATGCTGAATCACGTTGCCTTCTGTGGTGATATTAATTTTTTCTTCAACTACTAAAGTGCTGTCTGGCTTCACCGTAATAAAACTGTCATAGGCATTAATTACAGGTACTGCCCACAAAGAAAAAGAACAGAAAAAACTGGTCCAAAAACCTGCAATTAAAAGGGACTTAAGCATAGTCATAGTCTCTAAAAAGCGACCTTGGGTACTTGTTTTTCCACATCTGATTCCAGGGCGAAAAAATCTCTTTTAGTAAAATGTAATAGATTAGCAAAAATATTATCGGGAACTGACTGGATTCTAATATTGTATTCACGCGTTGTGCCATTGTAATAACGGCGCGCTTTTTCGATCTGATTTTCGGTATCGGTCAGATTTTTTTGTAAATCTAAGAAGCTATTATTTGCTTTTAGTTCGGGATAATTTTCTGCAACGGCAAATAATTTACTTAACCCCAAAGTCAGAGCTGTTTCTGCCTTGCCTTTATCTTCTATCGATTGGGCTGTCATAGCCTGTTGACGTAATTGAGTGATCTTTTGGAAGGTCTCGCTCTCATATTCTTTATACCCTTTAACAGTTTCCAGTAAATTAGGTATCAAGTCATAGCGACGTTTTAACTGTACGTTGATGTCGCTCCATGCTTCATCAACCTGATTTTTTAACCGGATTAAGCCATTATAAATAAAAATGGACCAGATGATTAACGCTACTATTACTAGAGATAAAACGATAAACATATTTAGCTCCATGTCTCTTGTTTATTATAAGGTTATGCATAGAAATGTATTATTGCAATTTTCTCCACTGCAGACTGATGAAAATGCTAAAATAAAAGTAGTGTCTTTTTATTAATGCTCTAGCATTTAATTTTTACTGTTCTGAAGTGAGTATTCAACGCAACAAGGTTCAAGGAAAAGAGAGACAGTGAATAGGCAACCTATTATTTTTATGTATTCTGGCCAGGGTTCTCATTACTATCATATGGGTAAGGAGCTGTTTGAAAAAAATCGCCTGTTTAGAGAAGGAATGTTATCTGCCGATCGCGTTTACCAAAGACTTGCTAAGGAGTCTTTGCTTGATTACCTATACTCCGATAAGACGTCCAAGGGGATGCCCTTTACCCAGACAACCTACAGCCATCCAGCAATTTTCTTACTGGAGTGTGGGCTTACCCATTTGTTACGTGAGTTAGATATTGTACCGGATATGGTTCTTGGTACCAGTTTAGGAGAGTTCGCTGCCGCGGTTACAGCGGGCTGCCTTGACTTTGAAACCGCTTTAAATATGGTGCTCAATCAGGCAAGTGTCTTGGAGCATTGTGATAGTGGTAACATGATTGCGATTTTGGCTGACCACAGCCTCTACCATACTCAGCCCTATCTTTATAATCAGAGCGAGCTGGCCTCCGTTAATTTTTCTTCTCATTTTGTTATTTCCTGTTCGAGTCAAAACTTGTCTTCGATTGAAGCGGAGTTAAAATCCAGGCAACTTATTTATCAGGTCCTGCCAATAGCCCAAGCTTTTCATTCATCTTATATTGATAAAGCCGAGATTCAATTTAAAGAGCGAATCCAACACATACATCTAGCCCAACCGAAAATCCCTCTTCTTTCTTGTGTGTACGGGAAAGAAGTAGCTACTTTGCAACCGGAGCATTTTTGGCTTGCTGCCCGTGAAATGATTCGTTTTCAGGAGACGATTAACTATCTGGAAAATAAATTAACCGCTCCCGTGTATGTTGATGTAGGACCGTCTGGAACGTTGGCAACTTTTGTTAAATATAATCGTTCCCCGCTGTCTAAATCCAAATCTGTGGAATTGTTGACCCCTTACGGGCGTGATTGTGAAACCTTAGGGAAAGCATTAAAGGAATTAAAAGTTTAACTTTTTGCTAACCAATATTGGGCTATTTCTATTCGTTTGGCTATCCAAATATCCTGGAATTGTAAAATATAATCCAAAAATAGCTTTACCGCGCTGCACAGTCCTGGTTTTCCACTTAAGCGCGGGTGTAAGCCTACCGTCATTATGGCGGGTCTGTTTTCTTGATAAAGATAGTCAAAAGTATTTTTTAATTGATCATAAAAATTATTGGCAATTGAAAAGCCAGGCGAAGTCGTGAATCGAAAATCATTAGTATCCAATGAATAGGGAATAATTAAGTGATTATTTATTTTATAAGGTAGATCATCAGCATAACTGTCAGAATCATAAATAAAACCACCGATTTCCATCAACAAATCACGCGTGTGTTCACTGCGTCTGCCCGTATACCAGCCGAGGGGTCTTTGACCTGTTAATTGTTCCAGGGTTTCTATGCAGCGATAAATATGCTTTTTTTCTGTAGCCCTGGACTCTTTAGAGTAATCGATCCAGCGCCAACCGTGCCCCGCTACTTCATGATTACTGCTTGCCAAATAACTGGAGAATAAGGGATTAAGAATTAAGGCATAGCCAGTAATGAAAAAAGTAAGAGAGATATTTTTCTGGTCAAAAAGCCTTAACAGACGCCATATCCCAACGCGACTTCCATACTCATAGAACGATTCAATACTGTAATTGCGTATACCTGGGGGTTTGGCACTAAAGGGAAAACTACTGCCATAGACTTCTGCCTGTGGATCTCCGTTTATCGGGCTTAATTCGCCACCTTCTTCGTAATTGATAACGAAATTAATGGCGATTTTAGCTTTGTTTGGCCATTCATTAATGATTGAATCAGGTCCATATCCTATTAGATCACGAGTCATCAGCTATCCTAGCTCAAAAGTTATATTGCCAAAAATTTGAAAACGAGCTCAGCACTACTAATTGATATTAGTTATTATAGTCATACTCCAACCAGGATTAGCAAATAATGTTTTGTGGAACGATGAAGCAGTAACGTCATAAAAATTAATTATTCTAATTTAATACGCTTAGTGGTCTCCTGGCTTAAACTTGGGCACCTCTTATGATCTATATCTGTTTCATCGTTTTCATTTTTTGGATAAGTATCAAGAGAGGTACCAGTAACAAAATCATATAGTTTATCAAAATGACCCTTTGGGGCTTGAAAGGCAAAAGGTCCAGTAACCTTTTCAGCATCTTCATTTAATGATACGCCATAAATATTAAGTATTTTGCTTAATAATTCATCATAAGATATTTTATATATTGGCCTGGGGCCTGTTAATGGATCAGGAAGATTAGGATCTATGAGATAAACGAAACTGCCTTTATCGGACATTTCAGCACCAATAATAAGCAGGGAATGACACCCATTTGTTGCTTCTTCTGAATCGTCTTCTTTTTTTGAGTAAATTTGATAAGCTTCAGTAGCTGTTTCTATTTGACAACTCGTTTTATTGAATAACACGCAGGGTTCGGTGTAAATAATCTGAGGGCCACATTGTCTAAGTGTTTCCATAAGTGCTTCTAGCGGCATAGTAGGCTCCCAATTTGATCCTTCTAATTCATAACAGGAGGCGGCGAGGTTCACTATGGCTTGATGATAAATTGGTGCCATAAATTGAGGGTTATCCCTAGTTAAATTTAATAGTTCACTATAGCCATCTTTTGAATTAACTACTGATTTTAGGGTGGTATTTATGTGATTTTCCAGAACTTCATCGGCTTGAAGGTGCGTAAAAGGACTTAAACGCTTCATGGTTTTTTGGGCAAGGTTTATCCAATTGACGTATTCTTGTTGAAGAATGAATTCATCAAAGTCCCCATATTCTTCTTTGTGACTTAGAAAGTCATTACATAGTTGTTGGTATTTTACAATTTGACTTTCTAGTTCTGAGGTATTTGTAGAGAGTCTTTTAATTGTTTTTAAATTGTTTTCTAACTCTACCAAATATTTTTTTATACCTTCTGCTGTTATTGGTTCTTGCAAAAACTCGGATATTTCTTCTGAAATGAGTTTGTAAATGCCAGTTACGTTAGCATCAATTTCATTGATCCCTCGACGATAGTCGGAAAAAATCAGTTCAATATATCGTTCTTTGCTGTTTGCTTGATATTTCTTACCGAAACGAAAACGTAATGGATTAAAGGCGTATAATGCACATGAATTTCCTTTTTGCGCTGCTTGAGGAAGACGAACCAGGGGATCACCCACATATCTTTTGCCGCGTTGGACATCGAGTAATACAAAATTTGGATTATTTTTAAGGAAATGAGGCATGAAGTATTAATTCATTTATTAATGGGTAATAATTATACAAATAATTTATTAACGAAATATTAAATTAAGCCTTTGGGAAGAGGTACCATCACAGTAGATAAACCATTGTGACGAATAATTCATTAATTTGCGTTTTTTTATTTCTACAGCAAGCCTCCTTAACAAAAATTTTATACGTGTTTAAACTGGAAGAATTTTTATTGAATAAGTATATTATTTGATTTGGTGTAAATTTTATCAATGAGGTATTTTGATGAGCAACTATAAAGAGGGCAAACGTAAAATTAGTAAGGTAAAGTTAGAATTGGTCAGGCGTTTTAGCCATTTGCAAACCACAATTCATCAGGTTGAAGAAAGAACGTTTGATAAATCGCAGCTGGAGGATTTATTGAATAAACTAAAAAGGCCCATTGCCTTGGAAGACTCTTTTTTTACCATTAAAAATTGGGATCCTTTGGGTAGTTATTCAACTCTTCTTCCTCCTGGATATAGGGAAGCCATTGTTAGGGTTGAAAAAGCAATCAGACGTAGTAAATCATTCGAGCCTCAGCTTGATGCGGTCAATAAGATTTTAGGAGAATTTAGAGTAAAGATTGACTCGGTTGATGAAACTCGCCACCCTGAGGCAAAACAAACCGCAACAGAGTTATTAGGGGGGTTGGAAGATTATAGAAATCAAATTTTCCATTGCTCTTATAAAGACGCCATGAAAGAATTTGTTCATGTTGCTAAGAAAGAAATAAATAAAGCAATGCCAGGTCTGGAAAAAAATTTGGGTTGGGGCGAGTATGGGTATAAGAAAGCCACTATTAAGTTTGAAAAAGCAATTAATGAACTCAATGAAGAAGCATTTCAGGAATTGCTTGATCGGGTTAATAAGATTCTGGACGAGTTTCAGCAAGATATTGAATCGATTGCAACTCACCACCCTAAAGCAAAACAAACAGCAGAAGAGTTATTAGATATATTGCAAGATTACAGAGATCACGTGTTTTATTTATCTCTGCCAAATATTCTAGGAGCTTTTTTCTTAATTGCTAAGGATGCTATAGAGAAAGGTATACCAATACTCGAACAAGATTTGGGTTGGGGCAATGAGCTGAGCACTATGATCGGAGAACTGGTTAATATTCTTTTGAGCCATAATTCTTCTAATCAGTATCCACGCTTTTTTTCTGAAAAAACAGTCGATGCAACTGAAACGGAAGAGATTGAATGTTTCTCTGATCAGGTTAAGTTTCCAGGGGTTAATTGAACGTCATCCCGAACAAAGTGACGAATTTCCTGCGGTTTAGTGAGTTGGTTATTTAATGGTATCGAGGAGTAAAATACGTATGTTATGGAGGAATGATGTCTCATCATGCTGAACAATATGGGTTTTTATTGATTGCTGATCCTGAAGTGTTGGCTGTTCCTACTATTGATAATAAAGAAATTATGGTTGATTTAATAAATCAGCAAGAGATTCTTTTTGGACCTTCCCCGGAAATCCCCAATAATTCAGATTACACTAAACTGCGCGCCACAGTTTATGAAAAATTAAAGCGCGCTCAATCTTTATTACCAGAGGGATTACGCTTTTGTCTCTATGAAGGCTTTAGAAGTTTGGAATTGCAAAGAACATTATTTGATACGCGATTTGCTAAGGTTAAATATCAACACCCTGGCTGGTCGCCAGAGCAACTGTTTACTGAAACAATTAAGCTTGTTTCACCATTAATTAATCTGGATGGTTCGCATAATATTCCTCCTCATTCCACTGGTGGGGCCATTGATGTGTATTTAATCGATGATCAAGGAGACGCTATCAACATGGGAATTCATCCAAAAGACTGGATGGAGGATATGGACGGTTCTGTTTCGTTGACTGCTGCTAAAATTATTTCTGAAGAAGCGAAGCAAAATAGAAAAATAATGAGTACGGTTTTAGACGCAGTGGGTTTTGTTAATTATCCCACGGAATATTGGCATTGGTCCTATGGTGATCGCTATTGGGCTTATCATAAACAGAAACCACATGCCATCTACGGTATTTATCAATGAACTGATTATAAACAAGGGATTGTTGTGTTATATACCATGTTTTTAGTTTATATGAGTCTCAATGTCTTTTTTATATTCGTCAAACAAGGTGATCAAATTATTTAAGCGCCCCTCCAGCGTGGCTGCCCATTCAACAAGACTTAAATGAGTAGAAATGCCTCTTTCTCGTTGTTGTAATTTTAGGGCAGCACCGGATTTTGTCGCAGGAGAGAACCACAAAAGCGGGTTTTTCGCTGCCTTGCTATTACATAGGACCGTGTACCGCTCAAGACAGAAATAATGCAATGCAGAAACCAATCTTTTCTGAATCAATGGTGATATATCGGTGAATTGCTGAATCACTTTTTCGGCAAATGATAAGGATGCTGGGTAAGATTGATCTTTTTGTTGAACAAAATCCTCTCCAAGTATTTTAATCAAGGGATCCACTAAATGAGACTGTTCTTCAGTACGAATGGCGTGAGTAATTAAGTAATACCACTGCTTGTCATTAATCTCTTCAAGCAGTTTTTTTTTGGAGTTAGGAATTAAATTGGGTAGACTCTTCAGACTCGGATTGGTAAAAAATTCCTTACCCTCGATATAGATGGCCATTTGTTTGAAGAAAATAAGGGCTTTTTGAGGCGCATGTCCTAACGCGGTAACTACGGCTGTTTCGGAGCGTCTTTCTTCATCTGTTGTATTGATACGGTATTTTATTAAATGCGGTAAAATTGCCAATTGGGCAGGAGAACAATGGTGATAATGCAGATAGAAAAGTACCGCAAGGGAAGTCACTATGGATTTAACCCCATCAATTAAAAAGGATTTTTTTAAGTTTTCAACTAGATCTATCTTTGACGTTAAACGAGAAAAGGGGTAGTTCTCTTCTTGTTTTTCAGCGTAGCCAAGCATACGGCAACATCTTATGAGCACAGGCATTAATTGATTGGCCGCGAGTACGCCATCACCATTTTGGTCATACTGCCATTCCAAACAATGATAAAAATAACCATGATGGGCTGTCTGGATTTCCCACTTGGTTTCCCGCAAATCATCTTGAAGTTTAAGCCAGGCGGAAACTGGGGCATTGGTAGCCCAATCCTCAGTTATCGGCCACTGGCTTGCTTGTTCCCAGAACAGCATAATAATACGTTTAACTTGATTACCAAGGAGGGCGTCAATCAGATCGTTATCATTCAAATCATCAAATAAATCATCTAATTGTTGACTTAATTTTCGTGATTCTTTATTTGCAGTTTTCTCAATCTCTACCTTAAATGCTTCTACAATTTTCCTTACTGCTCCAACATTCATTGTTGTCTCCTTGAGGATTGATTTAGCTATTCTATATTTGCACACATAGAAATGCGTTTCCACAGTTGCCTCAAGATTTAATCTTTTTTACTTAAATGCCTCCATGTGGTTCATAATTATTAAATTAGCGGGATTAATTAAAGAAGTCGCGGATGGATAAAATACTTAATTATGCAGTGATTTTACTGTTTTCAGTCATTCATCCAACTCATGCTGTCGCAGAGGATTTTTGTCGTATGGCAATGGAAAAAATCTATGAGAAGGACAGTGATCTTATTGCGGTAATAAAAATTAATACCCAAAAAAGTGCCCTTTATTCATCTGAAGTTAAAATCAGTCATGACTGTCGGATTTTTTCTTCCTTTCTTTCGGTTAAAGATCCTGATGCAATTAAGGGCAGACAAAAGCGCGCCAATCCATTGGAAACATTTAAAATACGACCGTAATCTTATAATCCGACTGCTTATGGCATACTGTAACATGCTATCATTCTGTAGCCAGGATGTATAAACGGGCAGGGATGAGAGTTATCACGATCTCCCTTTGTCGTTTCGACCTTCCTTTGTCATCTTGACCTTCCTTCGTCATCTCGAGCGTTAGCGAGAGATCTCCAGAACGTAATACAGTTCTAAAATAGTTATGGAATTTTTTTCATGACCTTAATAAATAGTTCTGAGTTTAAAAAAGAGGACAACCAGGTTTGAAGGTATTTATATTCACTCTGCTCGAACCATTGCGTGTCAACCATATAAAATTGTCTGATGAACGGAAATATTGCGACGTCTGCAAAACTAATGTGGTCAGTTAACAGGTAACGGTTACTCTTTAACAATGAATTTAACTGATTGAGATAAATTCTGGCTTTATCCCGGTAATAGGCTGGATCATTCTTCTCAGAATTTTTGGGGTATTTGTAATTATCTAAAAGGGGTTTAAATTTAATGTCATTATAATAAATTAAATCATCGCCCTGCTCTTTCAGTTCCGTACTTAACCAGCCATCAGGATCCGATTGGGTTAATGCCCAGATGATAATATCCATGCTCTGCTCAAGGACACGACCATCTTCTAACAGTAACACTGGCACAGTACCTTTAGCAGATGCTTTGAGTAATTCCGGAGGCTTATTTTTAAGATCAACCTCGTGTTGATGCACATCAATCTTGGAATAGGCCAGTGCCATTCTTGCTCTGATAGCATAAGGACAGCGCCTGAACGTATAGAGTATTCGATAATCCATTGAATTTAGACCATTTATTCGTGGCAATTCGTCATTAACCGTCTGAAGTGCGGTCTGCTCCGGGAGCTTCCCCGTCATCTCGAGCCTTAGCGAGAGATCATCTGGAAACAGCACGGTATCTGTCAGGATGAATAGAACACTGCGCCTCAAGGCCCATCATTTTAGTATTGATGAACTGATAATAAACAAAAGACTAATAAATAACAACTGAGGAGAAAAGGTTTTATACGTTATACCAGTCAGTTTTGAAGACAGGAACTAAACTCATAGCCTTAGAAAAATCCGGACTTGTTCTGATGACGTGGGAACATTATTTTTTCTACCTCATGGTCATTTTTTAACCTGGAAAATGGTCAAAAATAGAACTAATATTAAAAGGAGAAGTGGAAGCATCCCAAGTATCCTTCACTCTAAGTTGATCCGCATGAGGTGAGCCATTTTCTTCCTCATCAGCGAATTATTTAAATGAAAAAACAAGGCTTTAAATGATTTCCATAGCAGGATACATCTTACAAGAAAAAATGCGGCAAAATCATAATATTGATACTTATTATGCCATCAGACTCAAAGATAAGTGTAAAGTCTTATTAAAAACTCCTAATACTGATTGTTCATCTTCCGAACATTTCGCAATATTGCAACATGAATTCCAGTTATTGAAGATGATTGAAGCGCCTACTGTTATAAAGGCTCATGATTTTCTTCAAAATACTCCGGTTCCTGTATTAATCCTTGAGGGTGTAGAGGGGCAGCTATTAACTTCTTATTGTGTGATGAACCAATTAGAATTAAGTGATTTTTTTAATCTGGCCATACAACTGGTTGATATCATAGGAGAACTGCATCAACGAAAGATTATTCACAAACAAATTAAGCCTTCTAATCTGGTTATAGATCCTGAAAAATTAAATCTTAAACTGATTGATTTAAGTGCTTCTATTAAACTATCTGAAGAAACTTTTGATTATCTAAGTTTAGATGAGCTTCAAGATGGGTTGGCTTATATTTCTCCTGAACAAACAGGGCGCATCAACCGTCCTGTGGATTACCGTACCGATTTTTATTCACTGGGCGTAACACTTTATGAAATGTTGACTAATCAATTACCATTTCAAACTACTGACGCGCTTGAGTTAGTTCATTGCCACATCGCAAAAAAACCGCCTAATGTATCAGATATTCGATCTGATACACCTAAAATGATCGCAGCAATAATCGATAAATTATTAGAAAAAATGCCTGAAAAACGTTATTCCAGTATTACTGGACTAAAAGCAGATATTCTTGAATGTCTTAAACAATGGCAACAATCAGGGATTAACAGTAAATTCACCTTAGGATTAAATGATATAAGAGATCACTTAAGCATTTCCCGAAATTTGTATGGTCGAGAATCACAGGTACATCATTTACTTGAGGCATTTAATCGGATAAGTCAAGGCGCCAAGGAAATTGTATTCATTGGCGGTTATTCTGGAATTGGTAAATCATCCCTCGTTAAAGAAGTGCATAAGCCTATAGTACAACATAAAGGTTATTATATTCAGGGTAAATTTGATCAATTACGGCGAAGTATCCCTTATAGCGCCATTGTTACCGCCTTTAAAAATCTGGTGAAACAAGTACTTTCTGAAAGTGAATATCGATTGAAAAAACTTAAAGAACAGCTGGTTTTTGCTCTTGGTCATATTGGACAAGTGGTGATTGATGTGATTCCAGAAGTAGAGTTAATTATAGGTGAGCAACCGCCTGTACCCTTACTCAATCCAGCCGATGCGCAAATTCGGTTCAATCTGGTGTTCCAAAATTTTGTGCGGGTTTTTGCTCAGAGTGAGCATCCATTAGTGATGTTCCTTGATGATTTGCAATGGGCAGATAACTCCTCTCTTAATTTTATTGAAAATTTATTACAAGATCATGAAACGAACTATTTATTGATTATTGGGGCTTATCGCGATAATGAAATTAATGAGAAACATTCGTTACAGTTAACCATTAATAATTTAAAAAAGAATAACATTGAATTTACTACATTAATTTTACAACCATTACAATTGAACAATATTCAACAACTTTTGCAAGATACTTTATCTGGAACCTCGGAAAAAATGCAAAGTCTTGTTAAAAGCATTTTCGATAAAACCCAAGGCAATCCATTTTTTATTAATGAATTTCTTAAAATCATTCATCAGGAAAAAATATTGTTTTTCTCTTATGAACGGGGTTCCTGGGAATGGGACTTAACCAGGATTCAACAACAAAGCGCTACTGATAACGTGGTTAATCTACTTACCGCTAAAATTAATTTACTTCCCCTTGCCACCCAAGAAACTTTAAAACTATGTTCCTGTTTAGGGCACCAATTTGATTTTAAAACTTTGTCTATTATTAACAATCAAACTACCAGCCAAACAGCAGAGCAATTAGGGCAAGCGATTGAAACCAATTTAATTTATCCTCTTGATGAAACTTATAAAACACTGGGGTTGGTGGGAATAAACGACAAGGTTACGTCTCTCACCAATACATTACATTATCAATTTGCTCATGACAGGATTCAGCAAGCAACCTACGAACTCATTGAACAAAAAGATAGACCCAGAATTCACCTTAGGATAGGCAGACTGTTATTAAAAGAAAAATCACTTGAAGAAGATGATGAACGCTTATTTGATGTGATGAAGCACTTTAATCAAAGTATCTTTTTAATTGATAATATGGATGAAAGGCTGTTGTTAGCAAAATATAATTTTTGGGCCGGTCAAAGAGCAAAATCAGCAACAGCTTATGATGTCGCCAATGAATACTTATCAGCCGGAGTTGAATTACTAGGAATAGAAAATTGGAATAATAACTATGATCTGGCATTTCAGCTTTATAAGGAATCAGCCGTTTGCAAATATTTGATTGGAGACTTTAGCGCCGCAGATCAGTATTTTTCCGAACTGCTAAACCATGCAAAAAATGCACTCGATAGCCTTGAAATCTATAAACTTAAAATAGAGATGTTTTCTACTTTGGGCAAACATACTGAAGCATTGCAAATGGGAATAGATGCTTTACGACGCTTTGGGGTAAAAATACCTGAAAAACCTCATTTAATTCATATTTTAATTGCAATTTATAAAATTAAATTTCAATTAAGAAAGACCAAAATTGAAAATGTTAATTTACCTCCCATGAAAAGTTTAAAACAAAGAGCAATCGTTGATTTAATAACTCAATTATTTAATAGCGCCTTTATCATCAATCAACCGCTATTTGTTTTACTCACGTGCAAAAACATCAGTTTGAGTTTAAAGTACGGATATACGGACAGCACCTCCCTGTCTCTGCCTGGCTACGCCTTTATTATCATGCATTCTCTGGATTTTTATGATGACGCCATTTCATTTGTATCACTCTACAACCGTCTGAAAAAGGAATATGGGGCATCAAATTTTGAAGGCAAAAATCAATTGGTATTAGCAACCTTTATTGAGCCGTATCAAAAATCAATTAAAATGTGTAATAACACCATTCTTAAAGCATTTAGCCTGTGTTGTGAAGCAGGAGATTTAGTATACAGTAACTACAGTAATTTATTATTAGTGATTCATTCGCTTACCCGAGGAAAAAACCTGAATGAAGTAAAAAAGAATATTCATTCTGCTTTGTCATTTATGTCGCGTGTGACTATTTCTGATTTTATTAATGTGGCGAAATTTTGGGACTATCTTACCCAATGTTTAGAAAACAATGAATTGTCCAAGGTTGAAGAAGCAGGTGTTTTTGAAGGGCAGATTTTGCAAGGAAAAAATAAAACAGAATTAAGTTTCTTTTACAGTTCCTTAACCCGATTATATTTTTTATTGGGAAATTTTGAAGAAGCGATTAAAGCAGGTAAAAATCATGAGCTTTACTCAGATTATGATAAAGGATTGCTTAGTCATTTAGAGGGGAAATTTTTCTTTGCACAGGCTTTATTTTATCACTTACCTGCCTTGGCTAAAAAAGAACGTCGCTCCACTTTGAAAAGATTAAAGCAATTAAATTTTTTTATAGCCAAATATGCGGCTTGGTGTCCTGAAAATTATAAAGTTTATGCGTTATTAATGGAAAGCGAATTTGCCTGTCTGGAGCATAATCAAGAGCATGTTCTTGCATTGTACGAGCAGGCAATAGAAATGGCTCTTACAAATGGCCTGGGACTCATTGCTGCTATTGCGTGTGAAAGGGCCGGTCATTATTGTATGACGTTCCAGATTGACAGAATTGCGAATTTATATTTACACAGTGCCCATCGATATTTCAATGAGTGGGGAGCTTTAACCAAGGTTCAATTATTAGAACAAAAATACCCAACATTAACATTTAAGTACAATACCTCAAATTATAATGTGGCATTATCCAATCTTCCTCAATCCAAAACGAATACGAAAAGCCTGGATATGTTGGCTCTCTTTAAATTTACCCAACTTATATCAAGTGAAATTCGTCTGGATAAATTACTGCAAAAATTTCTGATGATTGTTTTGGAGAATGCAGGGGCACAACGCAGTATCATTTTGGCGAAGGTTAATGAGCAGTGGGTAATGGAAGCAGAAGGAAATCTGGAACAACAAGTCATTTATCTTAATAAGCCAATAAGCGAATCAGACGCTTCGCCTACCTATCCGATTTCTCTTTTGAATTATGTTCAGCACACTCAAAAGCCGATTATCTTAAATGATGCAATTCAATCGGAGCTGACTTTTCAGGATGCTTATGTACAACAGGAAAATCCTCGCTCACTTTTGATGATGCCTTTATTTTATAATGGTCAGTTACGTCGAATATTATATTTAGAAAATAATAGTAATAGTTATACCTTTACGTCTAATCATCTGGATAGTTTACAGCTGTTGGCTTCTCAAGCAATGACATCTCTGGAAAATGCTAATCTTTATTATCAGGCTACTCATGATCCTTTAACGGGGTTGGCAAATCGAAGTTTATTATATGAGTTATTCCAACAAGCCACCCGACAGATAGGGCGCACTCAAGAAAAATTGGCTTTATTATTTTTAGATATTGATTATTTTAAAGTGATTAATGATACTTTGGGACATGATAATGGAGATAAATTACTGGTTCATGTTGCAAATATATTAAGCTCAATTTTGCGTGAGGGTGATGTCGCCGCTCGAATAGGAGGGGATGAGTTTACAGTAATACTGACTAATATTCTTTCTAACGATCAAGTCACCATAATAGTGGAGCGATTACTTAATGAACTGTCCAAACCAGTCCCGATTGACGGTCATTTGATTCAAATTACTTCGAGTATGGGAATTAGTCTTTTTCCAACAGATGGGCATGATATCCAAACCCTGTTGAAATTAGCAGATACCGCACTTTATCAAGCAAAAGAAAAGGGCAGAAATCAATTTCATTACTATTCAACAGAACTCTATGAAGAATATCAACACACTCACGGTTTAGATAAAGAGTTACAACGAGCTTATGATCAGCAAGAGTTTTTTTTAATGTATCAACCAGTTCATCATGCTATGACTGGAGAGATAATTGGACTGGAAGCTTTATTACGTTGGAATCATCCAGAAAAAGGGATATTAGCCGCCGGGGATTTTATTCATACTCTGGAACAATCCCAATTGATTATTCCGGTAAGTGAATGGGGTATCAAAACGGTTTGCCAACAAGCAAAAATATGGCACGATAAAAAAATATTAACCGGCTCTGTGGCTATAAACGTCTCAACAATACAGTTTATCCGACATTCACTAAGCAGAGTCGTTGCAGAAGTTCTGACTGATACTCAATTAAGTCCATCGTGTATTGAATTAGAAATTACAGAAACAAGCTTCATTGAATATAATGAACGGTTCTATAAAGAAATGGACTCTCTAAAAGAAATGGGCATTAAATTAGTGATTGATGATTTTGGTACAGGATACTCCAGCTTATCTTATTTAAAGCATTTACCAGTATATAAAATAAAAATAGATAAAGCGTTCATTAATAATTGCCACAATGATTACTTGGATCAAACAATTATCAATGCCATTACAACCATTGCTCATAAGTTAAATATTAAAGTCATTGCCGAAGGTGTTGAAAACTCAGCGCAGCTTAAGCTATTACAAAGACAAAATATTGATGGCATCCAGGGATTTTATTTTTCTCGCCCTTTGACGGCAGAACATTGTGAAAAATACCTTAAAAAGTCGCTGCTGCAAAAAATTTTGAAAGAGTAACAACATACGTTGAAACGCCGTTTTCCGTCATCCTGAGGAGTTGCGATGAGGGCTCTCTGAAATAGGCACGATCTACATTTTGGAGATTCTTCGCTTCGCTCTGGATGACGTAGCTGCTTCATCTTCTATGGCGATTTCACTAAAGTTTAAGAAAAGTGGAGGGATTTTAAACTTGGTGAAAATCGCCCCTGATTATTTTCAATAATATGAAACTCTTAAGGAGTTCTTAAGGAACTCTTAAGAATAATGAGTTAAAATGTAGCACAATGTTTTTTATTAAGAGATTTACTATGTCTTCTCCAATTCGTAACCTCCCTGATTTCATTGAAAAAATAAAGAAGATTCGCGATTCCTTAGAGCAACTGGACCCCACTAATAATACCGACGCGCTGGTTAAATTTGAAAACCAATTGGCTTTGGATGAGTTGGAGGAGTGTCTTAGAGCGAAACCAGAAGAGTTTAATAAAAAAGCAGCTGAATTTCTTGCAACACGTTGGGAAAGGATTGGTAATTCCTCCGCTTCTTACACGCAACAACCATTAAATAAAGTAAATTTATTGTGCGTGGAATTGGCAAACATTCTTTCTCCACTGCCTGCGGATCCCCAAAAATATGATGAATTAAAAATGGGGGAAGGACCTTATTTCTTATTAATGCCCAGCTTGGTGGTACATGAGACACTTTATGGAGTGAATATCCATCAATTAAAATTACATGAATTTATCTTGTCGGACGATGGGAAATTATTCATTCCTATAATGGCTTGTTTAAAGCGCGCTTACGAATCTGAAACAGGTGAAATGAGGCACTTGATGATGAAGCCTGGGGTGCCACTATTTCCTCCTTTGTTAACAGCAAGCGAGATCGCGCGAATTGCCCAACATTCTCCTATGGTTATAGAATATTATAACTTAATCGAGGGTTATAATAAGAAGAGACTTCATGATTCTAATTTAGGCGTTGAATTAGATAAATTAGCCCGCGCCTTAAGAGCGGGCGGTATGCACCAAGGTGGTCAAGATGAAGATTCAGGTGCTGCGGCAAACGTAGGGATTTTAAAATTTACAGAGTTCTGGGAAAACTATCCCCAAGAGAAAAAAAAATGGGCTTTGGAATATTACACCAATCCATCACTGGAAGAGGCCTTAGGACGTTTAATGCGGCCTAAAGATGCAATGTATCAAGATACAAGGTTTTGTGTCGAGATAATTGAAGGAAATTTCATTAGTCCCATTGTAAGTAAAATTCAACGTGAGGAAGGGGAGCTGAGTCAACTTAAAGAACAAATCAGTGAGCAAAAAAAGGCAATTAAAGAGGCGATGAAAAGCACTGATTATACAGTAAAAGTCAATCGTAACACGGTGAAGCAACCCCAAGTTCTACCCTACATTTTTGTATTAGATGAATCGCAACAAAAAGAAATTTTTAAACATACTTTCCACGAAAGTGCGTTGTATTATGCTTTAGAATACGAACCATTAGCTCTGCCTCAATATTTTGATCTCTTGGATGATACTCGGGTGAATGAGTTAGTTACCGCACGAACCCGTGATGATGACACAGCATTGATCATTGCAGCAAAAGCCGGAGGGAAGGAGTCGGTTGAATTATTATTAGGAGCAGATGCTGAGATAGAGGCATTTGGCGAGGATAAGAAAAGGGCTTTACACTGGGCAGCAATTAATGGGCATAATGACGTTGTTGAGTTGTTATTACAACATGGAGCTGAAGTTGACGCCGAAACTGACCATGAAAAAAATACGCCTCTTCACTTAGCCATTACTAAGGGGCATGCCAACGTAGTGGCCACTTTACTTAAAAATGGCGCTGATGTGATGATTAGAAACAAAGTCGACTCTTCACTTCTTCATCTCTATTTTTGGCATAAGGATGAAATTTTTCAAAATGCGTTTGATCTGGCACTAAGGCATCATCCTGAATTAATGGAGCCATTACTTTTCAAAGGTATTACTTTAAACGCAAAGCAACAAAAAAACTGCCTATCAAGGATTGAGGGAGGTACTTATGACAATGTATTGCTGTATGCTGCTGTGTTTCATCCCCTGCTCTTGGATGATTTGGTTGAAGAACTAAAGAAGCAGTCTGAGGATACAATTCTATCCATTTTAGGTTCGAGAAATAGTGAGGGTAAAACGCTATTAATGCTGGCTGCGGGATTGGGTCGGATCAAATCAGTTCAGAATTTGCTCGAAATGGGTGCCGATATTAAAGAATATTCTACACATCTAAGTTCATCAGTATTACATGAGGCTGCTAGTAGCGCCCATAACAATGTCGTTGAGCTGGTGTTAACTAAAGCCTTAGAGGAAGAAAGAGCTGAATTACTTACCCATCCAGATGCACAAGGTAATACCGTTCTTCATGTTGCAGTTCCTAATGGCGGTCAGGTGGTCGCTACTTTGTTGGCGCACGGAGCTGATATAAATGCCAGAAACCATGCTGGTGATAATCCTCTTGATGTTGCAATACAAAAACAAGATTCCAAATTAATCGTCCCCTTACTTTTAAAAGCTAATACGCTAACATTGGAAAAGCAAAAATCATGTTTAAGCAATATTGAGAATGGTGCTTATGAGAATGTATTGTCGTATGCGATGTGTGAACAGCCTGATGCGATAAATGAATTATTGCTCGCCAATGGACAAATGGAGCAATGCCTTGCTGGGCATAAAGCAATGGAACAATTCTTTGACGTTGACGCCCATATTGCTTCGTTCCAAGAGAAACTTAAAGAAATGGAACAAAAGGCCAGAAGGAATTATCGTTATGATTCGGCAGTAAATGCGACCAAAACGTTAATCAGGGAATTAAAGCTAGCCAAAGCCGAGTTTATTTTGACTGAAGGCATGAGTATTGAAGACAAAAAAGTTATGTTCAAACAGAGATGTCTCGATGCCGCTCAGCTGGCTCGTCCTGTTTTAGAAACTCATAGAGAATTGGCAAAACGAGTGGCTTCTTTAATTCTGGTACTGCTGACTCTTCCTATTTCTATCCCTCTTCTTGTTCTGGGCGTTTTCTCTTTGAAAACTCAATCAGCACAAAAACTGAATTGGCTAAAAGAGGATCTGGAAGACAAAACTACACCAAGTAATAATCTTATAATGGGTCAAGCTTAAGGAATAATAGAAAGTAATCTATAGTTCCTGGTTAACTAGCCCAAAAAGCTCTTTTTGGGCTAGTTAAATGCAAATGAACTTATTTGCTTCTAACTGGAATATTTGGAGTGTGGCGGAAAAGCCTCTTTCCAAATTACGGCAATTATATGGTGTCTTGCCAAAACGCATCAAATAAGAATCTCCAAGGAAAAGTTGCTGATATCCTTTAAAAATCTTCTAATGACCAGACCTGATAAGAGGGTACTTCATAGGGATGGGCGAGCTTTAATGCAGCAATTACTTCACGAATACAGGTTTTGTCACATACCGTTTCGACCTTATATTCGGCAACTTTTTCTAATTGATTCACTTTTCCAATGAATGCCTCGCTTCCAGTTAATGGCATAAATTGTCCTTCGCCTAGCACTTGCCAACAACAATGACTGTATTGCTCCATTTTTCCTGCACCAGCATTAAAAATAGCATTCTTAACGATTTCAAGATGAGTTTCTGGAACATGAAAACAGAGCACGTACATCGTTAATTCCTATGAGAATTTAAATTGAGAGTTTATTAAAAAGGTAAATTTTTTATATAAATCATTAGGCCGGGGGCCCGGCCTATGGCATCTTAATGAATGTGATGAGGATAAGCAATACGTCTCGATTTGATTACACCATTGGTTGGGGGGGGCAGTGGCTTATTTCGACAGAAGAATTAAGTTTTATCAGTTCTTTTTCTAATTGTTTCACCCAGGTTCTAAATCCTTTACAGGTCTCCACAGCCTTCATTTTAAAAAAGCTTTCTGGTACACCGTTTTCTTGCAAGTCATCTTTTAGATGCTCAATACCTGCCAATAAACATCGTTTTGCACTTGAAACGCAGTTGTTGCGAACAAGAGAATAATTTCTGCCGGTTTCTTTTTGCATAGCAGCTGTAACTGCCTCTTCATTAATATAAAAATTTAAGCCGCTTTCGCTGGTAGGTAAATTAATTGAATGATCCGGATGAAGACCGATGGTCTCATAGGTTCTATTGAAAACAGTTTCTTTTCGTTTCGTCATCTCTTCTTGTTGCTGATAGTGTTCCTCTAGCAATTTCAGAGTTTGTTCATCTCTATTTTTTACTTTTTCAACACTGCCCTGAATCCATTTTTGTAAACAAGTGATCGTGTCATGAACGTGATTTAATTCTTTTTGAACGGCATTTTTCTTATCTGCATATTCTCGTTGTACTTGTACTAATTTTTTTTTCAATTCATTTAATAGTAACTTCAGTTGTTGTTGTTCCTTTTCCAGATTTAACAACTGTTCTTTTCCACTGCTGGATTCTTTAATTGTTTCACTATCAGGTGTAGAGAGACTGGTTGAATAACTTAATTTTTTGTCAAGAAAGCCTATTTTCTTTTTGTTTTCATTGAGCTTATTACTGGTTTGAGTGATTTGTTTTTTTAACTCAGCGACATCTAACGGATAAGTTTTAAATAGTTTTTCCTGTTCTGTTTTCAGTGCCGATTTCTTCACAATGACTTCTTTCAAAGTACCTTCCCATGCAAGCTTATTGTCTAGCTGGGTTCTTAAGTTACTAATTTCAAATGCCAAGGCGATATTTTCCTGCTGCTCTTTAACCAAAGCCGCCTTATCTATTGCGTACTGCGAATCTCGCCGTTCAATTTTGGAGGTTTTGGTTCCTCTATCTTCTCTTTGCATATCGAAAGCATGCGTACCCAATACTGGTGCAACTCCTTTACTACCTTTTCCCAGATGCATAAGATGCAGGATATCTTTTAATATACTGCTGTTAGGAGGCACCGAAACGGGCCAGAAGCTATGGTCTATTTGAAGACTCTTAACAGTTTTTGGAGCGTAGTATCGCCTTGTTTCCCCATCTCTAATTTCAGGAATAATTTCCAGGCTATGAGTTACCTGGAGGCCACAGGGATTGGCTGCTAATCTTTCATAGATTTTTGAACGCTCATCAACTGATAATACAAAATTAGCATGGCCAACATTTTCACCTTTTTCTTCGGAGGCGAAGAAGGGACCAAAAACTCCATGTTTAATTCTTTTACCAAAACGGTAGGGTGTGGAAAACCAAATATTAACCTCTAACATAAATCTCTCTACTACCTGTAAGACAATCTTAAAATTCTACTCGTAAATTATTAAGAGAAGCTTAAGATGGACATTAGTCAGTCATATTAATAATACTCATACCTTGGTAATAGATCTTTATTACTGCAGCTTTGAATTAGAACCAAAATATTCATTAAAAACTTTCAAATAACTGCCATCTTTTTCCATATCGAGCAGGATATTATTTATTTTATTAATTAATACAATATTACGTTTAAGAGTAATGATTCCGTATCCGCTTCCTATAGGAATTTTATCGCCAACCAGTTTTACCTTGGATTCGCTAATGTTTACCATATATTTAGCTGCATAATGATTGATCAAAATAAGATCGATGTTTTTTGCCAGGAGGGCATTTAATAATTCAGCAGGATCGGTGAACTCTACAAACTTGTTATTAGTGCTGTATTTATTCAATATCTCTGACTCAGCGAAATTGAATTTAAAAAAACCAATTTTTTTATCATGAATATCGGCCGTGCTATGGACGGGGTCAGATTCTAAGGCTAAAAATTGCCCATGGCTGGCTAAATAAGGTAAGCTAAATATATATTTATCCGATAATAATGAGGCAGTAATCGGGCTTGGTGTGAATGTAACATCCAAAACACCTTTATCTAGTGCATCAAACTCACCGCTTGCGGGGATGGGGACGAACTCGCATTTATAGTTAAGTCGCTGGCAAATAACATTCATCAGGTCGACTACAAAACCATAATAATGATTGGTAGTATCCGATTTTGATGAAAAAGGTGGGGCAAATTGTAATACTCCGACCTTAAGTGATTGGCCATAAGCAAAAATATTGCTTATAAATAAGATAATAAATACTATCAACTTCATGTTTTAAATCCTTCAAAGAGATGTTTAGACTCTAAGTGGAACAATGACACTTGTCAATTAGCGAACAATAGACCTATCCAGGGGCTTGAGATGAGAGGGAAAATATTTCGGATGATGAGAGTAAAATTGCGCCTTTGAACAAATTATTAATATAACCTATTTCATTCCAGAAAAGTTTGCTAAATTAATGAGTCATTTCGCTGTAAGGACATATTGATACTTTATGTTACAAGACAATAAAGAAGCCTTTAAAAAAATGATCATTATTTTTTGGGCATTATGGTGGCTTACTGCCTTATGGACAGATATAGTTGGGAGTCTGGCTCACTTTGGTTGGCTGATAAAAAGCTGGGCGCCGGATACCAATTATCCTTTTTTACTCAACTCATTAAAAATGTATCCTCTGCCAGAATGGGGTCCCCCGTTGCTTTTTATAGGTATATTGCTTTGGTCTTTGCTTTCTACTGTCGTTTTTTGTTGGGCCTGTGTTGGTTTGAATAAAGACTCTAAAATCTGGATGCGTCGGGCTGATATAGCTTTTATTGTTTCTCTTGGCTACTGGCTTGCTTTCTTCCTGGCTGATCAACTGGTAATGAAATTTGATTTGGAAGAAAATCATATGGTTCAGGGCGGATTCCAGTTATTGACTTATCTGACCCTTTATTTGTTGCCTTCTACACCGACAAAGAAATAATGAAAAGGTTTCTCTTTCATCATCGGTATTTTCCACGTTGCCTCGAGCCACCTCACGTTGCCTTTGAGCTACCTCATGTTGCCTTGAGCTACCTCATGTTGCCTTGAGCCACCTCATGTTGCCTCGAGCCACCTCATGTTGCCTTGAGCCACCTCATGTTGCCTCGAGCCACCTCACGTTGCCTTGAGCCACCTCACGTCATCTCGAGCTTTAGCGAGAGATCTCCTGGATATAGCACATACCGCATTCAGGAGATCTCTCGCTAAAGCTCGAGATGACGGACGCGTGGAGGAAGGCTCGCCTGCCCTGATTATAAATTAGCCACTTTTACCTTTCCCTGTAGTTTATTCTATACTTTATAGATGGATGATAAAGTTAATAATTCTTTTAAAACAGCGTATTACTTGTTTGATTGTTATTAAAAATTTTTAGGGAGCACTAATATGGATACCTCTAAATTCTTAAGCAAAGTGCTTGGACTCTATCTGCTCATTATAGGTGTTGCCATGTTTGTGGATATGCATCAGTTTACGCGTTATGTTTATAAGCTGGTTAATGATGCCCCATTAATGTTTGTTACAGGCTTTTTTACGCTGATTCTCGGGTTATTAATGGTAGTAAGTCATAATGTTTGGGAGCTGCACTGGCGATTGATTATCACGATTATTGCCTGGCTGACTTTGTTCAAAGGCGCAAGCATTATCTTTTTTCCAGAGTTCATTGATCATCTGTCTCTGAGCTTTGTGCATCATCTGAATTTTGCTTACGCAAGCGCTAGTTTTGATTTTCTTCTTGGAGCACTGCTAACTTACTTAGGATTTAAACGTTCCTAAGGTAGTTGAGCCTCTGCATTTTTAGCGCGACGTAATTTTTGTCGACCTTTTCTCTTGGATGCGAAAAATTTCTTTTCTATAACTGTATCTGTTGAATTAAAGTCTATTAAAAACTATGGATTTTAAGTTATATTCTTAGTCCCGCTCAATTTAATAGACAAGGAAATGTTATGTTAGATTCCAAGGTTAAAATAGTTCGTTTTCATGAAGTAGGCGGGCCTGAGGTATTGCAATTGGATGAAATGTCCTTGCCAGAGCCTAAGAAAGGTGAAGTAAGATTAAGAGTTAAAGCAATTGGTTTAAATCGCGCAGAAGTCATGTTTCGCCGTGGAAATTATCTGGTGCAGCCTCATTTACCCTCGAATATTGGTTATGAAGCATCGGGTATTGTCGAAGCCGTTGGTACGGATGTGGATAAAAACATAATTGGGCATAAATTCAGTACTGTTCCCTGCTTTGACGTGGGTAAATATGGTGTTTATGGTGAAGTCGCGATCGTTCCGGCTTATGCTTTGGCTGCCTATCCGGAGAAATTGTCGTTTAGCGAAGCCACGTCAATTTGGATGCAATATCTTACAGCTTACGGCGCATTAATTCATTTTGGCAAAATGACCAAAGAAGATTATGTTCTAATTACGGCAGCAAGCAGTAGTGTGGGCATCGCAGCCATTGACATTGTCCGAGATCAGGGCGCAGTCAGCATTGCAGTTACACGTCGGAGGAGCAAAAAGGAAGAATTACTGTCTTTGGGCGCCAATCATGTGATTGCAACTGATGATGAGGACTTAGTGGCTCAAGTAAATAAAATTACTGGAGGGAAGGGGGCAAGAATTATTTTTGATCCTATTGGGGGGCAAGGATTAAATAAACTTGCAGAAGCAGCTGCCCAAGAAGGGATTATTTTTGAATATGGCGCTTTGGCACCTGAGCCAACTCCATTCCCATTGTCTATTGCATTGTCTAAAGGACTTACTATTCGAGGTTATACCTTGTTTGAATTAGTCGCTAATCCACAATCACGCGCACAAGCTGAAAAATACGTTTTTGATCGTTTGCAAAAGGGGGTATTTAAACCTAAAATTGCGCGCACTTTTGAATTGGATCACATTGTAGACGCACATCGCTATATGGAGTCAAACGAACAGATTGGTAAAATCGTCGTTACCGTCTAGGCCCTAAGGGTTAATTTCATAGAGGCTGGTTTATTCGAATTATAGATAAACAGCATGGAATTAACCCAAACAATTAAATATGCTAAAATAGTGCCTGATATGCTGGGTGATCTATTTGCTTAACTGCCTGTGTCGCCCTGCCTGAAATGTATCATCCCTTTTAGAAGAAATCAGTTTATGAGTCACACTTTATCATTTAAAAAAATTACAGCGATTATTATGGGTAATGCAATTGAATGGTATGATTATTTTGTTTATTCCTTTTTAAGTGTGTACTTAGCCAAGATATTTTTTCCCAGCACAAACGATTTAAATTCCCTGTTAGCGATAACCGCGACTTTTGGAGTAGCATTTTTGATGCGTCCTTTGGGCGGTATTGTTTTAGGTGTGGTTGCGGATAAATATGGTCGGATTAGAGCAATGAATTGGTCTATTGCATTAATGATCATTGCGTTGACTTTGATTTCTTTTGCACCAACCTACAATCAAGTAGGGATTATTGCTCCATTGATTATTTTATTTGCCAGACTTATCCAGGGATTTTCTGCTGGTGGGGAGTGTGGTATTTCACCTGTTATTTTATTCGAGTCTGCACCGCCTGACAAAAGGGGCTTTTATTGCTCTATGCATACCTTTAGTCAGATGATTGCCGTACTGGCTAGCTTAATTGTGGGTATTTCATTAGCAAAAAGTTTATCAGCATCTCAAATTGAAGATTGGGGATGGCGTCTTCCATTTCTTATTGGTTTAGTAATCATTCCTATTGGCGTCTATATTCGACAATACTTAAAAGATCCCATTTTGATTGTTTCCCCAAAAGTACCCAGTTCATTGTTATATGCGGTACGACACAACATACAAAATTTATTTATAGTCATCGGGTTAGTTAGTGGTGGAAGTGTGGCGATGTATGTCCTTTTATCCTACATGCCCACCTATGTGTCTATGTATTTACATCTTAATGTTTCTGATGCTTACGCTTCTACCTTAATGGGGGTAGGCCTGATGATTGTATTGATTCCCTGCTTTGGTTGGTTATCCGACAAAATGGGAAGAAAAAATCTTTTATTACTTTCTATGGTGTGCTGTTTTATTGAAATCTATCCTTGTTTTTTATGGCTTAATGCAGCCCCTTCATTTCAACGACTTGTCATTATTCAATGTATTATTTGCTTTTCACTATCTATCTATTATGGTGCAATTCAAGCTGCAATAACCGAGTTATTTTCTTTTAATATTCGCTCAACTTGTTTATCACTCGGTGTTAACGTTTCGGTATTGTTATTTGGATCTTTTGCCCAATTTTTTGTGACCTTACTTATTAAAGTATTTGCCAATCCATTAGCTGTAACGGTCTATCCCTTAATTGGCATAGGGATTTCTTTAATAAGCGCAATGTTTTATCAGGAAAATAAGATCAGCGAGGAGACATCCTTACAAGAAAAATGGATTAATCAGCCTATTTAAATTGTTAAAATAAAATAGATTAAGTTGGTTTGAGGAATCTTCATTTTCATAGATAGCCGCACCTACAGAATTTAATGATTAAAAAAAGGACTGAGCCGTTTAGTTGAGGCCCTTTGCTCCAAACGCTCTACGGTTTCTAATGCAGGGGGAGGCGCTTGGTAGTGCGGATGAGGTTTATAGATTGAGGGCATTTGTTCCAGTACCTCTTCTATTTGTTGCAACACATGGGCCAATGAATGTTCTAAAGGAACCTCCTTATTGGTTTTTTGGTACAGCTCATGTGCCAGACCGATTCCATGCTGAATGGCCTGAAAAAACTGTGAAATAGGTCCTCTCAAGGCGGCAATATGGTCATATAAGGGGCCTATTGCCTCTACTTGAGTTATTTGCTCGAGATTTTTTCCCATCTCATCAAGTAAGGAAAGCAGTTTTTTTTGTTGCATGACCAGCTTTTGCATTCCCATTAATAATTTGGACGGTTTGCTTTCCTTATGCATATGATTGTATCTGTTTAACTGTTGCTGATTTTTTTGATAGGAATGGACGACTTTCAGCAAATAATCTACCAGTTGGCTAAGGGCATGTAAAATTTGTCTTAAATCCTCACTTCCCAAGGCATAAGTAAGCCTATCAAGATTGGTACTGGCAGCGTGTTTGGGTTCTATGCCTAATAAAGCAATTAAGTTATGGTCAAGGCTAAGTACTTTTGACAACGCATCTTGACTGCTTAGCCTGTACTCCAATAGCAACTGTATTATCTTGACATTAATATCAAATGACGCAGCATCTGACGATTCAGAATCATCCCCTAAATCAATCAATAATGCTTGTGAGTCAGCTAATAATTGATTGGCTTGAGTTATAAGTCTTTGTGATTCACTAACAATAGAAGAATTCATTAAGGTGATACTCTATATTAATTAGACAATGCGAGTTACCTTAATTATAACAGAATAGGGATTTCCCATGAAAGTTTAGGGGAAATCTTTGCATGAGCAGCCGCGTTGTAGCAACAACGCCGAATAAGCTGCGGCATGCAGGGGAGGGGATAGATTATCAACACGCTCTAAATTATTGAGCAGAAAAATTTATTTTGTTCCCGTTTAAAATGTTTTCTTTCATAAACACAGTATGAAAAACTCTATCAACTCCTATAGCTAAATAGGCATTTTTAGTTTCAAAAAATTGAGCATATAACTTTTCCTTTCTGTCCCAGTGGTCCCAGGTTATAGCAACCGTGCCGTTATTTTCCAAACTATAAATCCCTTTATCTGTTTGAGGTTCGTTATGTGGTTTAAGTGACATTTTTCCATAAATAGTCCCATTACCATCCATGTACATGGTGAAGGTATTATTAATGGTTTTTCCATTAAGATTATCGGTAGGAATAGAGATCAACGTTTTCTTAATAAAAGCCTTTCTCACTTGTTCTTTGGTCATGGATTGCAAGGCAGTAGCTGAGCTTGCTGAGTGAACAATCATTAGGATCAGGAAATAAATTAAATTGGGGGTCCGCTTCATTTTTACTCCATAAGTAATCTGGTGAACGTGTGATTTTTATTAATGCAATTTAAGCGCGGAGCGCACACGTCGCATTAAAAAATTTGCAGCCGTCATCACGCTGACTTTCCAATAGCCAATTATTTTAACTTGATGTGATTTATATAATAACAAATAAACCATTCTTGCGAAAAAACCCGTAATAAACACGCTTTTTTCATTACCTACGATAAGTGCACCGTGGGTACCGCCGTGACTTAATGAAACCAAAGAACCATAATCCACATAACGATAAGGTTTCAGCGCTTTCTTTTTTAGAATATGTTGAATGGAATGGGCTAATAAGCTGGCCTGCTGATGTGCTGCCTGGGCGCGTGCCGGAACTTGTTTTCCGTCCGGCATAAGGCAACAGGCACAATCTCCGAATGCAAAAATCGTATCATCAACTGTTGTTTGTAGCGTTGGTTTTACTTTAATTTGTCCTGCATTATTAAATTCAAAATCTGCAAGCTTCTTCGCACTTTCCTGTCCTTTGATTCCTGCTACCCAAATGATCATATCAGCGGGAATAAAGATATTTTCATGAGTGAGTATGCCATTTTTTTTAACTTCAACGATTCGAGTATTCGTTAAAATATCAATACTCATTTCGGCTAATTGTTTTTGGGTTACAACAGAAATGTTCTCCGGTAAGGGAGATAAAATACGGGAAGCTGCCTCAACAATAGTAATTATGGCAATTTCTTTAGGGGCATATTTCTGTGAGATCAAGGCGCTTAATTGCGCTAATGAGGTACGTAATTCCGCTGCCAGTTCAACACCGGTTGCCCCGCCACCAACAATAGCCACTTGAATTGGTCCTCTATTTTTTTCATAATGGTTGTAAATTAATTTTTCAAATAAAACTTGATGAATTTTTTTTGCTTGCCACTCAAAATCCAGATAATAACAAAACTCATCACTTCCCGGGGTATGGAAGTTATTGGTGACGCTGCCAATCGCCAGAATCAATAAATCGTAGTCCAAAGTTAATTCACATGGCTTATCCGTTTCGGTGGGATTATGGATTAAAATCGTTTTATTTTGCCGGTCAATTTTTTTTAATTGCCCTAATTCAAAATGGAATTCATTTTTTTTAGCAATTGCGAGGTACCCCATTTTATCATAAACATTATTGAGGCTTCCGCTTGCTACTTCGTGAAACAAGGGTTTCCACACATGGGTCAGCGATTGATCAACTAAAGTAATTTTAACATCTTGTTGACGACGATAGGCCCGCCCTAAGGAGACCACCAGTTCCAAACCTCCTGCACCGCCACCCACAACAACGATATTCAAAATGCATCTCCAAAATATTCATTTATCCTTTTTCTATATTATATGCCCTCACTAAAACCGATAAGTAGGGGCTGTTGACAATTTATCCTTTAAATGTCCTGCCTGCCACGATTCGTTACTTATAGCCATTTACGGTATTTAAAATATTTATAGGGCGCCCATGAAGAAAATAACATGAGACTTATAGCGAGAACATAACCGTATTTCCATGAAAGCTCCGGCATAAAAGAAAAATTCATGCCATAAATACTTGCAATTAAGGTAGGAGGTAAAAAGATTACAGCAGCAACGGAAAATATTTTAATAATGGCATTTTGTTCAATTTGCACCATTCCTAAAGTGGCCTCTAATAAAAAACTAATTTTGTTAGAAAGGAATGTAGCATGATCATTGAGTGAACTAATATCTTTACTTAAGGTGAGAAGTCGTATATGGTCGTCAATTTTTACAATTGCTGATTGATCAAAAAAAGGAATGAGCCTATTAAAAGATACCAGGCTTTCAACAATTTTCGCGTTGAGCTCTCCATTGGCACCAAGTTGTTGTAGAAACTCCTGATAATTGGTGTTATGAGAATTCTGAGGTTGAAAAATATCTTTTGAATAACTTTCTAACAGATGGCTAATCCGCTCTAATATGTCTGCTAATCGATCAACAGTGGTGTCTAATAATTCCGTAAGTAATGAGATGGAGTTGTCAATGCGCATTTTATTAATTCTTGATGCAAATAATTTAAAAGATTGGGGCTCAATATAGCGAATAGTAATCAATTGTTTTGGAGTAATAACAAAAGTAACTGCATCCTGTTTCGGATTGATGGAGTCTGATTGGGCAATCATTGTAGCGGTCATAAAAAGGGTATCGTTTTCTTTATAAAGCCGACTAGATAATTCAATTTCACGCATTTCCTCCCGAGTCGGAATATTTAATCTCACGTATTGCTCTACAGTGTTTTCCTCTTCCTCTGAGGGATTAATGAGATCGATCCAAAGAGATTCGTGTAACAAATTTTGATTGGTTGCATTAATTTCCGTTTGTTTTAATCCATCTTTTAAATAACTTGCAATAATCATAAAATTCATCTCACATTAAATGTAATGAAGAGTGTCGCAAAGTTGTCTGTTTTAGACAACAAGTACATCAAACTATTTCAATCGACGTCTGAATAAACCAGCACGGCAGTTCTAAGGCTTATTCCTAATATAGAGATGGTCATTTTTATTGGAAGCCTGGGTTATCGACAGCGGGATACTTTATTACCACTGATAATTCGGAGCTATTTTCTTCAGGATTGTAGGTGAATCTCATGGCATTTTTTAATGGTATTATCTACCAAACGTGTCACAATGGTGATAAAGTCTTGTAATAAAAGAGTTTTATTTACGGATAATTGATCATTTTTTGAAATAAAAAAGCAATATTCGATTATTGCTCTCCAAAGTCTTATTAATTATCTCCTAATAAACTTGGGTTCTGTTTGGTTGATCGTAAGGATTGATAAAATCTATTTAATTCCTACTGCAGGAAAAATAGTTTTAAATAGGGAATATTAGCGCATATGTTAAAGACTTTTACCCTTATAGCTTGTTTGTTCCTTACTGCTTGTATGATGGTCGGACCTAATTACAAGGACCCTAAAAAACAGGTTGCCGAGCATTGGCAAAAAAACTCAACCGTCAGAGAGTCGCCGCCTCAAGATGCGAATTGGTGGAAAGTATTTCATGACCCTATTTTAACCACGTTAATCAACGAAAGTTATCATAATAATTTATCCATCCAAAGTGCTGGTGTCCGAGTTCTCCAGGCCAGAGCACAATTAGCTCAATCTGTAGGGCAGCTGTATCCGCAACAACAAGCTTTGACTGGTAATTATACTTATAATCGGATTGGGGGTACCTCATTGCAAGGGATTTTACCTCAAAGTTTTCTGACGGCATTAATGGGTTTTTCAGCGAGCTGGGAAATTGATTTTTGGGGTAAATATCGAAGGGCGATTCAAGCAAACGATGCTGCTTTTTTTGCTTCAGTTGCCGCTTATGACAATGCACTCGTTACCCTTACTGCTGATGTTGCCAGTACTTATATCAAGATTCGCACCCTTGAAGAGCAAATTAAAGTAACCAAAGCCAATATTCAAGTGCAAGCTATGGGATTAAGAATTGCTAAGTCTCGATTTAATAATGGCCAAACCAGCCTGGTTGACGTAGAGCAAGCGCAGACTGAGCTTTCTGAAACGCAAGCAAAACTGCCTTCGTACGTTAATGAGTTGCAGCGCCAGAAAGATGCATTAGCCGTTTTAATGGGAACCATTCCCAACGGTGCCAATAAATTACTGGATAAGAATCATGGCATTCCTAAAGCACCAATAACAGTAGCTGTTGGCATTCCTAAAGAGGCATTAGCAAGAAGACCTGATATTTATCAAGCCCGTCAGGAGGCCATCGCCCAATCTGCTGCTATAGGAGCGGCTAAAGCTAATCTTTATCCGGCTTTTTCATTAGTTGGAACTTTTGTATTTACTTCGAATAATATTGGTAATAGTTCTATTAGCGACATTTTCCATTGGCAAAATCGAGCAATAACTGCTGGCCCCAATTTTACCTGGCCCATACTTAATTATGGTCAAATCACCAATGCCGTACGTGTGCAGGATGCGGTCTTTGAACAGTCTTTATTAAACTATCTGAATTTGGTATTAAAAGCGCAGCAAGAAGTTCAAGACAACATCACGGGTTATATTGAAGCCAAGAAAGCAGAGCTTTATTTAACCCAAGCGAATCAAGCGGCAACAAAAACCTTAAAATTGACCATGATTCGTTATAAAGAAGGTGAAACGGACTTTACTCCCGTGCTTAATGCAGAACAACAACAGCTGCGTATACAGACTTCTCTTGTTAATGCACAGGGGGATATCCCGCAAGCATTAGTAGCTCTTTATCGCGCGCTTGGTGGTGGTTGGCAAATTCGGAATGGGAATGATATTGTTCCAGCAGAGATAAAAGCGGAAATGGCTGCTCGTAGTAACTGGGGAACCTTGTTAAAACAAGAAAATCATATGCCACCAGTCACTAAGAAAGAGCAATTTAAACAAATTTATCTACCCAAATGGTAAACAGAATGAACTTTGATAGAAATTCAAAACAGGTCAAAATAGGGATAGCGATTGTTGTTCTATTTCTTCTTTATTGGGTCGTGCATCATTTTTCTAAAAGTAACGCGCCAGCTATTCCTCTTCCGGCGGTTATTGTGAAGAAACCGGTAGTGGCTGAAATGGCTGAATACGTCACCCAAACAGGTACTACGGTCGCTTTTAATTCAGTCAATTTAGTAGCTCGTATTGAGGGTTACCTTCAGGCAATAGAATTTACTGATGGTACTATGGTCAAAAAAGGGACTGAATTATTTGTTATCCAGCCCGAGCCATATCTGGAAAAATTAAAAGCTGCTCAAGCTACTGAGGCAGCATATAAAGCGGCTTTTGCCTACGATAAATCCGAATATGCACGCCAGAAACGCATGTATAGAGAAAATGCTACTTCTTTAAATAATGTGGAAAAATGGTTGGCCAAGAGTCAGGAGGCTGAAGCAGAAGTAAATAAAGCGGCAGCAGATGTGGCAATAGCAGCAATTAATTACAGTTATACTCATGTATCCGCTCCATTTGATGGACGTATTGGCCGTCATCTTGTTGATGTGGGTAATTTAGTGGGTAATGGCAAAGCAACTGATTTGGCAACAATCGAACAGATAGATACCCTCTATGTTTATTTTAATCTTAATGAGCTTGATTTACTGAAATTACGTAAAGCAGCACGTGCTCGCGGCTTTAAGCCTAAAGATCTTAGTAAAGTGGTTGTTGATATCAACTTGCAAAATGAAACTGGATTTAATCACAAGGCTACGCTTAACTTCATCAATACAGGGCTTAATGCAGCCACAGGAACTATGGAATTGCGTGCTCTTTTAGATAATAAAGATCATATTTTTGTTCCCGGCCTTTTCGTGCAGGTACGAGTTCCCATAACCGAACCGGAAAAGCAATTGACTGTACCAGAGACCGCGGTGCTCTATGATCAAATTGGTCCGTATTTGTTGACAGTAGATAACAACAACATTGTTGTATTAAAACGTGTGTCGCTAGGTAGTGTGCAAGAAGGTATGAGAGCAATTACTAAAGGACTTGATGCTCAGGATAGAGTCATTACTAGTGGTCTGCAAAATGCAACTCCTGGCAATAAGGTGCAAATTCAAGAGCTAAAAGAAGCAACACATTAACCAGTCGTTCCGATTGTAGAGACGTCCCTCGGCTTGTCCGCGGGATCCAGAGAGTTAGGCACCGAGCGGTATTTCTAGAGCCCGCGAACAAGCCGTGGAACGTAGGAAACATAGAAAGAAATTGATTAATGCAATAACGTCGAGCAAGTTGTGGCATGTCAGGTGGGATCTGCGATAGATAGCTTGATTGAGTTTAAACAGGAAGTGAGAAGACAGCAGAATGATTTCTAAATTTTTTATTGAAAGGCCTATTTTGGCTAACGTTATTGCATTACTCCTGGTTCTTCTTGGATTAGTGGCTATAGCTGTTTTACCTATAACGCAATATCCTTCTATCGTACCTCCCACTATTCAGGTTACCACCAGCTATCCAGGTGCCGATGCTAAAACGCTAATCAATACAGTAGCCCTCCCTATTGAACAGCAGGTCAATGGGGTGGAAAAAATGCTGTACATGCAATCTACCAGTACCAATAACGGAACTTACAATTTGGTTGTTACCTTTGCTATTGGTACTGATCTGAATTTTGCCCAGGTCCTGGTGCAAAACCGGGTACAGGCTGCTATGGCTCAATTACCTGAGTCGGTGCAAAAACAAGGGGTTGTGGTACAGCAAAAATCTACGGCTATTTTACAATTTGTCACCCTGACCTCTAAAAATAACGAATATGACGGTTTATTTCTTAATAATTATGCGGCAATTAACATGCAAGATGAGTTGTCGCGTTTACCCGGCGTAGGAAATGTGATCATTTTTGGAACAGGAACCTATGCAATGCGTGTGTGGCTTGATCCTCGGAAAATGCTTGCCTTTGGTTTGAATCCAAGCGATGTACTTTATGCTATTAGCCATCAAAATCAGGCCGTTTCTGCGGGACAAATTGCTTCTCCGCCTACTTCAGGACAACAACCTTATCAATTTACCGTTAACGTACCGGGGCAATTAGCTGATCAGGAAGAGTTTGCTAATATTATTATCAAATCTACTGCCACCCAAGCCAATCAATCGGCAAACAGCAGCACCAGCGCTCAAATAGTACGAATACGCGATGTAGGTCGCGTCGAGCTTGGTTCTTCAAGCTATAATCAGCTCGCAAAATTGAATGGCAAAGACACTGCAGCTATTGGCATTTTCCAACTTCCAGGGGCCAATGCCCTCCAGGTTGCCAATGAAGTGCGTAAGGCAGTAGAAAAAATGGCGAAAAAATTCCCACCAGGGATGCAATATTCCGTTCCTTTTGATACCACTATTTTCGTAAAAGCCTCCGTTAATGAAGTTTATAAAACTTTATTTGAAGCCGGTATTCTCGTGTTGCTGGTCATACTCGTCTTTCTACAAAACTTTCGTGCTACCTTAGTACCGACAACTACTGTGCCTGTAACAATAATTGGCGCCTTCTTTGCCATGCTTTTGTTAAGTTACTCTATCAATTTACTCACGTTGTTTGCTTTGGTTCTGGCTATAGGTATTGTGGTAGACGATGCTATTGTTATCGTTGAAGGGGTCACTCAGCACATTGAAAGAGGCACCTCTCCTAAAGAATCTGCAATTAGCGCCATGAGTGAATTATTAGGTCCGATTATTGGCATCACTCTGGTACTGATGGCTGTATTTGTACCAGCAGGGTTTATGCCAGGATTAACAGGAGCCATGTACGCCCAATTCGCATTGGTGATTGCCGCCACAGCATTTATTAGCGCAATAAATGCAATGACTTTGAAACCCACTCAGTGTGCCTTATGGCTTAAACCTGTAGATACTCACAAAACCAAAAATGCTTTTTATCGTGCATTTGATACAGTTTATTACTCTATAGAAAATAGATACCTTGGTTTTATAGATAAACTGATTCATCAAAATAAAACAGTATGCTTAGTTGGTATTTTCCTGGTTTTATTGGCTATTTTTGGTATTAGTCAAATTCCTACTGGTTTCATTCCTCTTGAGGATCAGGGATATTTCATGCTGAATGTTCAATTACCTGATGGCGCCAGTCTGGGGCGTACAGAAGCCCTTCTTGATGATCTCAGTAAACGAGTAGCCAAAGTCGGTGGGGTAGAGAATATTATAGCTATTGATGGAATTTCACTCTTGGATAACAATGCCAATCTTGCCAATGCGGGAGTTCTTTATGTAATGCTCAAGGATTGGAGTTTGCGAGGAAAAGATGAGGGTTTGCTTCCTCTTTATAATAAGTTAAATGATATTGCGACTAATACTTTGGGTGCTAAGGTCTTAGTAATGGTGCCGCCTCCCATTCAAGGCTTGGGAGCTTCTGGTGGTTTCCAGATGCAATTGGAGTTACAAGACGGTTCTTTTGATTATCAGAAATTACAAAGCGCTACGGATCAACTCATTTATTACGCAAGTCAGCAACCTGAGCTGAAGCGGTTGATGACTTCATTCAGGGGATCTGTTCCTGAGGTTTCTGCGCCAATCAACCGATACAAAGCCGAATCATTAGGGGTTTCTGTTGGAGATGCTTCCGATGCCTTACAAACTTATCTCGGCTCATCTTATGTTAATCTTTTTACCAAATTTGGCCAAGTATTCCAGGTCTATGTGCAGGCTGAAGCTAGTTCACGTATGACCATAGAGGATGTGCGCAATTATTATGTAAAAAATAAGTCTGGTGGTATGGTGCCGCTTGGAACCCTGACTGATATATATCCGGCAGTAGGTCCAGCTATTGTTTCTCTTTATAATCTGTATCCTTCAAGCAATATTTATGGCATGTCAGCGCCTGGCTATAGCTCAGGTCAAGCTATTCAAACATTAGAGAAAATAGCCCAGCAGGTTTTGCCAGCAGGTATGTCATACGAATGGACCAGTACTGCCTATCAAGAGAAGATTGCAGGAAATATGAGTTACTACATTTTTATTCTATCGCTAATTTTAGTCTATTTGATTTTAGCGGGCCAATATGAAAACTGGGTCACCCCTGGAGCGATATTATTAAGTGTGCCATTGGCTTTATTAGGAACGGTTTTAGCGCTAGCCATCCTTGGAATCGCAAATAATATGTATACCCAGATTGGTATCCTGCTTTTAATAGCCCTGGCTGCCAAAAATGCGATTTTGATCGTTGAAGTGGCGCGTGAACACCGGGAAATTCATAAGAAATCCATCATGGAGTCTGCATTATTTGGCGCTAAAACTCGTTTTCGACCTATTATTATGACGTCTTTTGCCTTTATTCTCGGGGTAATGCCTCTAGTGTTTGCTACAGGTGCAGGGGCTAATGCGCGCCGCTCTATTGGTATTGCGGTTTGCAGTGGAATGTTGGCTTCAACTTGCCTTGCGGTTGTCTTTGTTCCTGCTTTTTATGTCATGTTGCAAACTTGGCAAGAAGGGCGACAAGCGAAAAAAAGGGAAAAAATGAATCTAGCCGTTAGCGATCAGGAGGTTTAATAAACCAGACTTAGTGTGTTAATGGAATTCAAATTAAGAAGACAGGGGCTGTTGCATTCGTTTTCATTTTTTCATCAGCTGCTTTATCAGCGGCTACATCGCTACTGCTTGCATTAGTAGTACAAATCCAGCTAGTAGTCATATCCTAAAATTAACCCGCTACCTATTAAGGCTAAAAATATTTTCTTCATGATTTATCTCTATATTGATTATCGCTAAATCATAAGCGCTTTCAGCAGAGGCCTTGTCATTAAAGATTTCAGTAGTAAGGTGAGTGTTTGAGGTAGTTTTATGAGGAGGTTGATAATATTTATTAATAGTGCCTGTAAAATCAGGAGAGGCAAAATTGGGCCATTTATCTTTATCAAACCCCTGTGCATTTTTTAGAATTTCTTTACTTCCTCCCATTTACCTTCAAAAATATCTTTGTTCATGTTAACTCTCCTTTTAACGAGTAAGATGCTTTTAAACATAGTTCATTTTTGGGTTAATACTTAAAACAAATTGAAATCATTACGCATGATTTAGGGCTTTTGCATCTGTAGGAATTACATCATAAAAAATTCGAAGAATATCGAGCAAAAAAATAAAAGATATTATCCAACACTTCCATAATGACTTCGGATTAATAAATCAGTTTCTTTAAGCCTTAATTTAAATCAGCCTATTTAAAAGCCTATTGGAACTCTACCTATTAATACGAGTACCAGATATATCACCAATATAAGTCCGATAATACCACTTGGCCCATATCCCCATTCTCTGCTGTACCCCCAATGAGGTAATCCGCCAATGAGGAAAAGAATTAATAAAATTAATAAAACTGTGCCAAGCATGATGTCTTCCTTGAAGAGGTATGGTCACCTTAAATTATAGTACATAATGGGAAAAAAGGGCTTGCCTTGGTGAGGCCATCTCTAATAAAGAAAGAAGATATTATAATGACAGTAAAGAAGCTAAGCGATTTTCAACGCGAATCATTGGAACACTCAGCCAGGTATAACGAGCTATATTGTTAATTAGGTGGTGTGACGTGGAGGTAGTTTCTGTGGCCGGCAACGATAGGTCCCACGTAAAAAGACAGATTCTACTCTAGTGACTATTTTTGGCGACAGAACTCAAAAAGGGCTACCAATGTAGCCCCCTCTTTTAAGGAGTTAATGCTCGCACACAACGCACGGCATTAGGTTGATTTTTAGGATGAATAGCCTGAAGGCTTGCACCACCCATTTCAAAGCCTTGGTACCATGCTCTGTTAGACGGAAATGTCGAGTACTCAGTGGAACTCCAGTAACGACCTGCGAGGCAGGAAGAACCTAAAGGACAGGAAGTAGACGGACTTGGGCTGGCAGGGTCACCAAGTAACAGGCCAAGATTATCAACCATATTCTGTTGGAGCAAAAGACAAATGAGATTCCCTGAATCGGGTCCCATTTCACAAATTGCTGGCACATACCACCCACTATAGCAAGTTCCTGTACTGCATGGCGTATTACCATTAGAGTCTATTGTATATAAATGGCATCTTCCAGGAGCATAAAACTGCAAAGTGGTTACACCATAATGGGTAGGAGGGCCTGTAACAATATAATTATAATAAGCCATTATATTGTTTGAGTTACAATTACCATCACTCCCACCATTACATGAAGAAAATAATGACTGAGGAGGTGGGGTAAAGGAACCGTATTGTGCGCTAAAATTCGTTGCCATAACGGCATAGATTGGTGAGCTAACTAGGGTAGTAGAGAACGGGTCAATACCTGGGATAATATCATTGGATCCATTAAAGCTGCCATCACCATTAGAGGACCATACAACGCCGTTGGGATTGAGGTCTGCCTGATCAGTCAAGCTTGCTACTGTTCCCCCAACACTCCCTGTGCATGGAGTGGAGCTACACCCCTGAGTATCATCAACTGAAAAAACATATCCTTGTTGATACACACTGCCATAAGTAATTATGTTCACTGCTACAGTGGTCGAGTTGGTATTACTCCCTTGAAATGTAATCACACTTGGATTGGGATTTGCTCCTGGCGATGCGCTAGGTGTAGTGCCTGGTGTTACCGTCAATACGCACGATGCTCCCGGAGCAATAGTACCGCAATTTGCCGGTGAAATAGTCGCCCCTGCTGGCAATGCCGGAGTGATGCTATAAATCACATTAGTTGCAGCAAGTGTTCCTGTATTAGTAATAACAATACCCCGTGGGTTTCCTGTGAGTGCTGGGTGAGCTATATCATTTACTGAAAGCCCTAAGCTGGAAACATCGGCTTGGATGAATGGGGTCGGGGGCGAAGGAATCAGATGAATATTTAATTGCTCTTTAAACTCCGGTTGATAACACAAATTCGGATTGCCATTCTGGCATAAGACAGGGCCGCTAATTACATCACTTTGTAATAAGCTTCCATTAACTTGTAAAGTGAGTATACATGATTGATGATACCCAAGCGGATTAACACACCCTGATGGGGTAATACCTGTAATAACAGGGCTCATACTTAAAGTATGAGTCGTTCTTGACTGGTTAGTTACTCTATACTGAATCGTGGCGCTACCATTTACAGGTAATGAAAAAGAAGTAGTCGTCAACGCTTCATACGTCCATACGGGAGCAGATGCAATAGCTGGTCGATTTAAGGCTGAAGTGAATAAAATAATAATTAAAAATAATATTTTTTGTTTAAATATCGCCGTCATCAACAGATCCTTTTGTTTGGTTATTCATAAACTACCATTTATTTAGTTGTATTTCTATAAAAGGGTTTGCTCCGGAATGTGGCTAAAAATGGAGCACCACACCCGAAGTATTTATATTACTCAACTGAGGTTTTTTTGTAGGTCATACAAGTGTAAGATAAAAGTGAACCTGCTATTGTTTGCAAGGATAGCCATCAGGAAAGATTCCCCTAGGCTTCGGACAGACTATTTTTAGTCTCTTCAATCATCTGATTATTATCCTGAGCTATTATTCTGTAGTTTATTTGAACCTATTTTAAGTGAGAACAGATTTATGTTAACGAATCGTTCGCAAGAAAAAGAGTTAATGGATCTTGGTCCCGCGTTTTATACTAAAGAAGAATACGAACAATGCTTAAAAAAATTATTTAAAATAAATAAAATATCCGGCATTTTTAAGCATACTGTTAAGCTTCTCAAACAGTTTCCTGCCAATGTTTCTATAACCGATGTTGGATGTGGCGGCGGATTATTCCTGTTACATCTAAGTAAGTATTATCCCCATATGCACTTGCTGGGAATAGATGTTTCCGATGAAGCGATAAAATTGGCGCAACAGGAATTGCATCAATGGAAAAGCATTCATCAAAACACCAATGTTGCTTTTCAATTGCAAGATGAAATGGAACTTAAGCTATCGAAAAACAGTAGAGATGTCATTTTATTAAACCTGGTTTGCCATCATTTAGAGGATGAGGAACTAATTCTTTTTTTAAAAAAAGCAGTTGATTCAGTTCGTATTGGTTTAATTATTAATGATTTACATAGAAGTAAAATTGCTTATTGGTTTTATAAGCTACTGAGTCCTGTGCTTTTTCGAAATAGATTAATTACCCACGATGGTCTGGTTTCTATTCAAAGAAGCTTTACCCAACAAGAATTACATTATTTATTGCGACGAGCTGATATTAGTAATTATCAGCTTAAATGGTGTTTTCCTTTTCGCTGGAGCATTATAGTGTGGAAAAATAATTAAAATGGACAAGGTACTTGATGCACTCATTATTGGAGGTGGGCCTGCGGGTGCAACAACGGGTTTACTGCTCGCCCAGGCAGGCTGGTCGGTGGGCATTGCTGAGAAGAAAAATTTTCCAAGACGGAAAGTCTGTGGTGAGTTTATGTCGGCAACCAATAGCTCTCTACTACAACAGTTGGGAATTGCCGATTATTATTGTTCTGCCAGTGGTCCCGAAATACAGCGAGTTGGTTTATTTGCTGCTGAGACAATTTTGGCAACCAATATGCCGACTTTAAATGATGCATCAAAAAAATGGGGCAGAGCCTTAGGACGAGAGCATCTTGATATGGTATTGCTCAACAGGGCTGCACAACTTGGTGCTATAGTATGGCAACCAGGAACGGTTCAAAACGTGCAGCGTCATGCGGGATTATTCACATGTATTTTGAATATTGGCGATAAAGTTGAAAAAATTTCTGCTCGTCTGGTTATTATGGCTAGTGGTTCATGGGAGGGTAGCCCTATCCCATCAAAAGTGAACAGTCATAAGCCTTCAGATCTTTTAGCTTTTAAAGCTCATTTTAGAGATTGTGATTTGGCTTCTGATTTGATGCCTCTCATTGCTTTTCCTGGGGGATATGGGGGACTTGTTCATAGCGATAATGGGAGAGTCTCGCTCTCTTATTGTATTCGTCGGGATGTGTTACAAGGGATAAGACAACAGCATGCAGGAATGTCAGCAGGGGAAGCTTCATTAAACTATATTAAAACCAAGTGTCTGGGAGTACGTAAAGTGCTTACCTCCGCTCACCGGGAGGGGAGCTGGCTTGCCTGTGGTCCTATTCGCCCTGGAATTCGTCAACGTTATCATGAGGGGATATTTTTTGTCGGAAACATCGCGGGCGAAGCGCATCCTATTGTTGCTGAGGGGATCAGTATGGCGATGCAATCTGCCTGGTTGCTGTCTCAAATCTTAATAAGGCGACAAAAGGAGATAGTAACTGAAAAAGGACTTCGTGATGCGGGTAAAGAATACAGTAACCAATGGCATAAGCACTTTGCAACACGTATTCATGCTGCAGCTTTGTTTTCCCTGATTGCAATGCGCCCCTGGTCGCAAGCCATCATGCTGTTTTTAATTAAACGTTTTCCTGGCCTATTAACTTTTGGGGCAAAGTTAAGTGGTAAAATACAGCAAGTAGTAGTCTTGGAAACGACGAACTCTTTTAATAAGGATAATTAATGCAATCAAATATTACGGCAATAGGAGTCGCGAATCCTCTCTATAGACGAGCCCAACATGAAATTGCTGAACTCATTGCTGCAGGCTGTTACTTAAAGCCCTCCCAGAAAAAAGTATTAAAAGCAATTTATAAAGCTTCAGGAATTGAATACAGACACAGCGTCATAGCAGATTATTGTCGCTCCCCCAGTGAATTCGAGTTTTTTCCTAATAACTCGGTGGACGATTTTCCCACCACTTTAGAACGCATGAAATTATACCAAGCGAGTGCGCTTCCTTTGGCCATTGCCGCAATCGATAATTGCTTAAAAAGCTTAGATCATTTTGATAAAAAAGAAATTACTCATTTAATTACCATCAGTTGTACAGGGATGTATGCACCGGGAATTGATATTGAAATCATCCAACAATTGCAGCTCAACCCCTCTACGAAACGTACCGCGATTAATTTTATGGGGTGTTACGGGGCTTTTAACGGCTTGAAGGTTGCTGACGCTTTTTGTAAAGCAGATCCCAACTCAAAGGTATTAATGGTTTGCATTGAATTATGTACTTTACATTTTCAAAATGACTTTTCTTTAGAAAATGTTATTTCAAATGCTATTTTTGCTGATGGGGCTGCCGCTGTGTTGGTTGAAGGCGCCACGAAACGGAAAAAACGGTTTAAAATTGAGTCATTTCATTCTGACCTGGTGCCTCAAACCGAACAAGAAATGGCCTGGAGCATCGGTGATTATGGTTTTGATATTATCCTTAGTTCCTATGTGCCCCAAGTTATAAAATTTGGTATTGCGGTTTTTACAGAAAAACTTCTTCAACAATCAAACTGGTCATTAAGCGATATAGATTATTATGCGATTCATCCCGGCGGTCTTAAAATCTTGCAAGCATGCGAAGAATCATTAAATATTTCCCCAGAGGATAACCAATACTCTTATCAAGTGTTACGTGATTTTGGCAACATGTCTTCAGCAACCGTTTTATTTGTCCTAAAGAACATTTGGGATAATTTAGAGCAAAATACCCATGAGAAGAATATATTTAGTTGTGCTTTCGGACCTGGATTGACATTAGAAGCGATGTTGCTCAAGGCCGAAGTTAATCAGATTCACGCTCAGGAACAAGCATATTCAGAGAACATGACTATAATATAGGATAGGAACGTATTGGGGATTATCATGGACAAAAAAGAAAGTAAAAAGCAAAGAGATACTAAAAATGAATACATCGGTATTATTTCCATTATTGTTATCGTCATTATCGCTGTGGGCGCTATTTACTTATTTACCAAGAAGCCGCAAGTGGAGTCGAAGGACGTTAATGATGTGACTATATCTTTAGAAAGTTCTTCTTCACCTAAGGGACAATTTAGCTAAGATTAGGCAAAATATACGGCTTTAAATGGTACACTTTTATGGGTGATGACCATCTGAACTAAGGTTATCAAGGGAGGGGGCCTTATCTTCTACAGAGCTTTGACTTTGTTTTTGTAGGCTTTGTGCCAGTTTGTTCTCCTCTTTCAGATGGCTCATAGTATCTCTGAACGATACCGCAGCATTTTTACATTCGGTATGATGTTCTTCTGAAGGTTTCTCTTCCACTTTTACCCCTTTGTCCTTGAGTGATTCACTGAAAGAAGATGCCAAATTTTTAAAAAATCCAGATATGGCTCCTGTGACTCCCCCTTGGAGCACACTACTTACTGTTTCTAATCCTTCTCCTTTTTCATATCCTTCTTTCAAGCCATTTAATAATCCTTTAATTGCCCCAATAGCCGCTTGAGTGAAGGCTTTCAGCGTTATCCATACTTTGCTGCCTAAAGAAACTTCTTCAGCATCAAGTAACGAATTAAAATCTTTTGCGGTATTAAGTACATCGTTACCCATTTGTTTTAATAAATCAGTATCTGCTCGTTGGATTCCCGTGATAAATTCCGCTGTATTATCCATTAGTTTCAACCCCCAGTTTAGTAAGGCAAAACCACTGGAGGTAAGACTTAAAAGAGTAACGGATCGGGAAATATTATCAATTGCTTGTTGATCAGTGTCAGGAGTAGCACGTAATTTATCCTCTAATTCTTGCAAATAGGTTGCCATTGCCGTCTTAACGTGATTATGAGCATCATCTAATATATGGCCTTCATGATAAGGAACGTGTTGGAATTTATCGTTCCTTAATTCTTTTATCGCCTGTAAAACATCCTCTTTATTTTTAGCCATGAAAACTCCAAAAAGAGTGCACTAAAACAGTTTATACAATAACTGTATGTTATTTGTACATTATAGTGTAAATTAGATAAACATTCTTGCTATAGTTCCCTGACTTTTAGTCATTATCTCCTTGGATAAATTGATTTGCAGCAGCAATTTATATTGATTAGACTATGTTGGATTTTCATCATTTCCCAGAAATGATAGTTCCTATTCAGGTAATGGTGTCGAAGGGACAAATTGTCGCCTGGATGGCGCAAAGCGTAATCCGGGATCAAGGTTTGAATCAGGTTTCGATCCCGGGTTACGGCTGCGCCTTCACCCAGGCTACATCCTAAATCTCTTAAGTTGACGTCACTATCTGCTCAGGTAATGGAAATAGAGAAAAGTTAATAAAAAATTAGCGAAAGGGATGCACATGCCAAAAAATAAAAGGACGGATTACGTTGTTTCAATTACTGTTTTTATTACCTACGCACTTATTAGTCCTGAGGTTGGGGCAACCTCTATCACCTTACCTGACTCTTCAAATCCTATTCAGCAGAGCGCGCAACCTCAAAATAAGTGGGAGTGGTTCCGTCCCGTTTTAACTGTTTCAAGTGGACTGGCAGCATCCAGGATAGGGCAATCACAGACACTTTCCATGGTCAATGATTTCACAACATATCAGTATGCAGCAAATAATGAGTACTACAATAAAATGCTCTGGGGCGGTTTTTTAGGAACAGAAATTCCTGTATGCCCACAATGGATATTGCAGTTAGGACTCGGAGTTTACTTGCCTAATGCTTTTTCTGCGGAAGGAATCCTAATTCAAGGAGTAGATGAACAATCATCTGATCTGTTTCCTTATAGTTACAAGGTGAAGAACCATCAGTTTTTAGGCGAGGGAAAATTGTTGGGCAGCATTAAGGATAATTACCATCCCTACGTGTCCGCAGGTCTGGGGGTTGCCGTTAATAAAGCTTATACCTATTCAGCTTATGTACCACCTTTTCTCACCTTTACCCCTCAATTCACTAATTATTCCACTACCTCTTTTGCTTACAGTATTGGCGCAGGCATGGATATAGATATTAAAAAAAATTGGCGGCTGGGGGCAGGATATCGGTTTACAGGAGTAGGTGATGCAAATTTGGGATACGGATTTCTTGACGTAATACCATTTCCCGGCACCTTGACCCAATCAAATCTCTATATTCAAGAGGTTTTGGTCCAATTAACTTATTTAATGTATTAGGGAATTAAGAATGATGAAGAATAATTGGACGTGGTCTTTGTTGTTATTTATTGTTGCATTTTTGATTAGCAGTACTAATTATGCTCTGCCTTATACTATCATACCCAAAGCAGGTACCGTTTTACCCACTCAAATTATTATAGGTAATACAGCGACTACTTTTTATACGGTTACCAATAATACAAAGCGTTCTCTTCCTAATGGCTACGTGAAGTATTTTCCCCCTCATGTGACTCAAGTCACAGCGAGTACTGCTTATCCTGATATCTGTGGGCAAACGTTTACCCTCGCACCAGGCGCAAGTTGTACTCTGCAACTGACCGTAGCTGGAGGGGTTAATTCTTCGGATCCTAACCCTCATAATCATCTCTTTGTTTGTAGTCCCAATGTTCCGGCTTGTGCTGGAACGAGCTATCCATTAAATGTTCAAGGATTAATACCTACTATCAGTGGAAGGGTGCAATCCGGTGGGAATGTGTCGACAACGCCTATTGTAAATGCTTTAGTGACCATTTATGGAGTAACCCAAAACTCTGCTGTTCCTCTAGGAACTGCTACGACCAATAGTACGGGTAATTTTTATATCTACATCCCTCAACTGGGTTTAGCGGAGAGTCCCTATATTATTTATTACGCAATTGCCCAAAAAGATAATAACCTGGAATTAGCCACCATTATTGGTGAAACTATTTCACCTGCCATTATCATCAACGAGATGACTACCGTAGGTGCAGCTTATTCCATGGCTCAATTTTTTCATAATGACCAGATTTATGGAAAACCATTAGGATTAAAAATTGCTGCATCCATGAATGCGAATTTAATTTCCCCGGTTTTGGGTAATTTATCCACCGTTATTAGCTCTTCACCCAATGCTGATGAAACAAATACCATGCGCTCACTGGGTAGCTTATCTAATCTAATTGCCCCTTGTGTGCAAAACGGTAACTGTGCTGCGCTTTTTGCGGCAACGACAGTTAATGGTGATGTTCCGACCAATACCTTGCAATCTTTGCTTAGCATTGCCCATAATCCAGTCAATAATGTGGCTTTGATTTATGCCTTAACGAATCCGCTAAAGATATATCAACCCTATTTATCTGCGCTTCAGGTTCCAGATGCCTGGACGTTGGCAGTCAAATTTAATAATACCGGTAGCGACAGCTGTCCTTTTGGCGGTCCGGCAAAAACGGCATTTGATTCACAAGGTAATGCCTGGATAACGAATAATGTGATTCAGGGTACGCCTAATTCAACGAACTGTATTATTGCCCTTAAACCAAATGGCCAACCTGCTGATGGAGTGAATAACACACCTATCTCTCCGGTATTTGGCGGTGGATTGTTAGGGACTGCCTTTGGAATTACTGTGGATACCAGAGGCTCCGTCTGGACAGGAAACTTTGGCTGGGGTAGTTGCTCAGAATGTTTGCCGGCAATAGGAAGTGTCTCTCAATTTTCTCCATTTGGAATTCCGATATCGGGCTCTAGTGGCTATACCTCCTTTATATACAGAGCGCAGGGGGTTATTTCAGATCAAAGCAATAATATTTGGATTGCCAGCTACGGCAATAATAATATTGTGGTATTTCCTAATGGCGATCCTAACGCGGCATTTTTCTATTCACAGCCAGCTAACAGTGGACCTTTTGATATTGCCATTGCCCAAGACGGCTCTGCTTGGGTTAGTAATACTTTATCCTCTCATGTGACTAAATACGCTATATCAAATGGTCAATTGATACAACAATTTGACCTTTCAATCGGCGCATCACCCAAGGGAATTGGTATTGACTCACAAGGAAATGCGTGGGTCGCCTCAACAAATAATTCAACTGTCTATGAAATCAGTCCTGATGGAAACACCATCAATTCCTATACCGGGGGTGGTGTCTCAGGTCCTTGGGGGATTACCGTAGATGGAAACGATAATATATGGGTAGCTAATTTTGAACCAGGTGGAGCTCCTGCCAAATTTTCAGTAACGGAGCTTTGTGGTAGCAATACGGCTAATTGTCCTGCCGGTTTGTCTACTGGAGATCCTATTTCACCAGCGATAGGTTTTACTTTACCTACAGGGGGCAGTCAAGTATTGCTCCATGATGGAACTCCTTTATACGGTCCTAATGGTCCGCCAAGCTTTAATCCTCTCATGCGCCTAACTCATGCCATTTCTGATCAAGCAGGTAATGTTTGGGCTGCTAATAATTGGAAACCTAATCCCTTAACCGACTTTGTTTTCAATCCGGGGGGAGATGGCATGGTGGTATTTATTGGTCTGGCCAAACCACCGCAATAGGTATACTTCAACCACGTCGTTTCGTTACTTCGAGCATCTTGCGACTCGATCGCTTTACGTCATCTCGAGCATAGCGAGAGATCTCACCGAAGTTGCACTGTGCTTGGTTCGGAGATCTCTCGCTATGCTCGAGATGACGTAGAGTACTCGAGATGACGTAGAGTACTCGAGATGACGTAGAGTA
>NZ_JAJKBJ010000014.1 GCF_023618015.1 Legionella maioricensis | reverse complement strand
AATACAATATAGCTCTATAAATTGCATTTTTAAGTTTTATACAGAAGGAATACGTTTATAAATAACTCTGCCTCCAATCGAGCTTGGGATAGCAGCTAAATTCCCACTCTTTATTGCTTCACGGATTTTTAACTCATTCGGATCTTGATTTATTACAAAATTACAAGAAGTTAACTCCTCCGGAAGCTTAGTAGTATTAAATAATTTAGAAAGTTTAAAATCATTACACTTTAGTCCTGAGGCACATTCAAATATCGAATCTCTTTTTTCTGTATCAAACCCAAGACAAAAATTTGCACCCGCTAATTTGACATCAGAAAAAAGCCAAGTGTAATTTTTCTTTCCATCAATAAAATTAGCCTTCCCAAATTTACTAGACTCCAAATTGGCAGCAAGAAAATCTACTCGAGTTAATTTGGCATTAGTAAAATTTGACTGAGTTAAATCGGCATTGGAAAAATGCACATTGCTAAGATTAGAATTTCTAAAATTCGCCTCGGTCAGATCAGCTCCATTAAAATCTATATTTTCTAATATACTGCCCTCAAAATTAACATAAGCTAACTTACCTCTAGATAAGTCCACATTTACCAAATGAATATGCGATAAATCAAGACTATCAGAAGTGGTATGAGGCATGTCATATTCTCCTTCGACTACAAAATTTAAGATTGCTTGAATATCAGTTTGAATCTTTTCATTATATGGCAATCTTTTGTCATTAGAATCAATAGAGCGATGGTTTTTTACATATGATATTAACGTATGAAGGACTGGCCAATAAAAATCTTTATTGGTTCGAGCCAAATTTTCTAAAGCATAGATTCCCCCAACTCTAACTTCTAGCTGAGGTGATGCTAATGTATTTAACATCGCTGCAAACGTTTCATTCTCAAGCTTACTCTCGGTTATCTTCAAATTTAATATGTTGGCTTGAAGACTTTGATTTCCGTTAGTTCTAATTTGCTCTAACTCTTGCCCCCCTAGATAAAAAGTGGCAACTACTCCAAAGGCTTTAAAAAACCGAATGAGTGACTCTCCTTGTTCATTTTCATTGTTAGAACTTATTAGAAATAGCGTTAGGGTGAGAATTCCGACAAACCAGACTAGGGAAAATTTATAATTAGCACTTATTACCTGATACAAAAAAATTAAAAAGCAAAATGTGAAAACAACATAACTCATTGTCTTTAAATTTATTATCTTCTTCATTTCTTATCGCCTACCTTAGCTACAATTACTTGCCATAAATGAGTGCACATGCTATCACATAAAATTTTTACACTAATATGATAACGTTTAAATCCAAATACTGGCTTCCTTTACAAAGACAGGGACAGATCCTTTCATTATCCAAAGAGAACAAGAAAGACATGCTCCATGATTTTTTAAATATAACAATATGATTTTTAAATATATTTAATAAAAACCACTTTCCTTCTCTAATAGCCTCTAATAAGAGGTCAATCTTATTTTTAATAACAGCCAAAGTAAACTTAGTTTACAAAAAATTTTATTCAGCATAAGATTAATCGTTACTAACTACCTATACCGTACTTATTAGGATAATGAACTTTCACTTAGGCTAAAGGATGAAAACAAAAATCGAACCACTGTTTTTATATAAAGGCTTAGGCTTTCTTATCGAATTAGAAAACGTAGAAATGATTAAGTTCAATGAAGAATGGCTTCCAAAAATTGATGTCCAATACATTGCTGATGAGTTAATAAAAAAATTAGCAATTCAGGAAGAAAGATTAACTGGCAATCAAGTTAAATTCATTCGCTCTTATTTTTCTATGCCCCTACGAGAATTTGGCAAAACAGTGGTTCATGAATCACATACCGCGGTCAGTAAGTGGGAAAAATGCGGGGATGAGATAACCAGCATGAATGAAAATACCGAACAAGTGTTACGAATTTACATTATCGAACAGACACAGACCAAGACTCAAGCTGAACGAAAGAATTTCTATTTAAACTTTAAAAAAAGCAGAGTATTTGTGAATGCCGAACGCAAAAAGCCCAAGCCGATTCGATTAAATCTTTGCGCATAAACGTTCCCCCGATCTACTCAAAATTTATTTACAATTTATCTTCCATCTCAAAATCAGACAAAGTCTTACCAAATTTAAATAAATGGTAAGACTTTGTCTGATTTTGATTAAATTAAACCCTGACAATTTGTCACAGTTTGAAAATAACTTCATATATATTCAATCAATAACAGGTAGAAAAAACCTTTGACAAACACTCCGATTTAAATAAACATCATCAATAGATAACCATTAAACTAAACTTTCACCACAATTTTTTAACTCCCAAAATCAATGAGCCTAAATCCGTCCAAAACAAGGCCGACCTTAACCCGACACATCAACCCGGCACAAACCCGACATAGGAAGATTCAGTACTAGCAAGGAGAAATAACCTGTCGAATCTAAAAACCAGACAAAGCAAAATTCTCCAGGCCGACCCACCTCATAACTCCAAAATCTGTTTTTTATGTGTTTACGCGCGCGAAGTAAAAAATTTTTAAACAATTTTGAACAAAAATAACCAATTACCAATGCAAAAAACTTCTCAATAAAAAAATAAAAGGTTCATTTAATATCATTTACTATCAAACCTATTTCCCCTATTGACACTCTCCACCAATTTCCTAGAATGAATCAAGTTTAATGCATCTTGGTTATCTAAATGTCATCGATTGATAGCGTTTGATATCAATTGAAATAAAAATAGAAGGTTAAAACAGGAGTAAAAATGGATTTCTTATTCGTCACCACCTACGAACTGGACGCACTCAGTGAAATCCCTCTCATGCAAAGAGTGGTCTATCTCATGGGCATCCGTCCCTACATGGACAGAAAGACATTCATGGTCGGCATTAAACGAAAAATCAGCTACCAATCGCTTAGAGAAACACTTTATGTCGCACCAATCAAAGGCGTAAAAACAGGCTGCCCTAGTCACCAACAAATGAAACGCGTAATTAAATCACTAGCTCGTCAAGGCATTATAGAAATTCGTTCCACAACCAAAAACCTCATTGTGAAATGCCTTCTGGCTAACCCATATGAACCTGTAGATATTGAAACTAAATCTCAGCCTGAAAATAGCTCGCCCACACAAGTAGAACAGAACCAGTCAGCACCACCAGAGAATCTGAAATCAATGAAAACCGGAAAACCAGCCTATTTGTCAAAACCAGATTTCACGCCGAAACCCGGCAATAACCTAAAAGAGCTATACCAAAAATTCGAACAATTCTGGGAAGTCTATCCTCTACCCAGCTATAAAGCTGAAGCATGGAAGAAATTTCAGCAAATTGACCCTGATGAGAACCTTTTTGTACTGATCATGGATAGACTGCAAAAACAGTTAACAGAAGCTAATCAGTCAGGAGCTTACTGGCCTTATCCTGCAAGTTGGTTAGGTCAAAAAAATTGGCTTGGCAATACTCAAAAATAATAAAAGCTGAAAAAAGATAAAAGCAATCTAATAAAGCATTCAATTATCTAAGTACATTAAGTTATTAATATAAACTCATAACTAAAGATAAATATATAGGGTCAAAATAGACCCCACATATTCTAAAATGTATTGTTGTAATTGAATTAGAATTTAGATTTTTCAATGATATAATTTATATCTTTCGATTTATCATTTTGTATTTCTGAAAAAATATTTGATTTTTCTGATTGTTCACAAACATATTTAGTTAATAACAATCGAATAAAAGGTTGATATCCTAGACCACTTTCTTTCGCTAATATTTTTAATTTTTCTATTAAATCTTTTTGTAGTCTAATAGAAATTATTTGCAATCCTAATTTATCATCAAGATTTCTCTCAATTTCATTTGCTGCTTTTTGGACAAACTCCTCTGATGCTCCATAGTCACCATTTTCCCAAGCAGCCTCATATTTTTCATCATGCGTATTGTGCATAAATTCTCACCTCTGTAGGGTTGGGAGCATAAGCTGATTTAATTTCATATCGTCCATCCGGTAACTCAATGTATACTATCTTAAGTTCTCGTCCAACATTCGTACTTGAGATAAACCAATAAGTTGGCGGTGTTGTCTTATGATTAAGTCTAGTATCTATAAGCAAACCTTTTGTCCTGTTTAAGAAACATTCCTCAATTTCATTGACATCAACATTATGCTTGCTTTTTAGCTTGAGCAAAATCCTATTACTAATAATTAAATTATTTAGCTTCACTTTAATTGTAGCTCCTTGTATATACATAAGCAATACAAATAGTGTTATATATTAACAAAATGACATCAAATCGCACATTAATGCGAATTTAACTAATCTGCAATTTAAGGTAACTATATATGAAAATACCTATTATTTCCTCCTTATAATGCCTATTTTCAACATAATAAAACCCTTAAGAATAACTTCTCAACATACAAATGTTTTATTTGTTTAATGACCTAACTTATATTTGAAGGTGGTTTCATTGTGCGTCACTGCATCACTTATGCAGTGACGCAGACAAACTTCCTTAAAATTCAAATTTAAAATCAAACAATTAACAAATAAAATCCAATCCCACACCACAGGATTGAACAAAATATTCCTCTTAAACCTATTGCCCCAAGATCTCACCTTTGCTAAATTTTTCATAAGCATAACTGATGAGCCTGTGCAACTCAGGCGAAACCCTCGGGTCTTATGCTAAGCCATTCTCATCCCTTAACCTGTGGCTGGACGTCTAGTCGGGAATCTGTAGTTCTAGGATAGGCTACCATCGGGTAGATAAGTTAATAATCACTTCTTTATTAACCATGGATCAGCGGCAGCTGCTGTTGGATTGCCGTGCGTTTTTGTATTTAAACAATAAGGAGATAAACCACTAAAAAACCGTTGTACCACAATAATCATTAACCTTGATTTGTCCCACCATTTCGAGCCTTGCAGCGCAAGCTGGATATCCTCTTTGAGTGAATCGCTCGATTAACACTAAACCAAAGACAGGGCAAATAAATTGATTGAATAAAATTATGCGCAAACACTCTTTAAGACAAATAGCAAGCCAGTATCTGGATCATGATAATAGCGGTAGCCCTCGTGGCAAAAAATACCGTCGCTTTGTTATTCTTAGGATGATTGAGGATCTCTTTGTTCTTGGCCTTGCGCCATCCAATTGGCCGGGTTTGACTTCCATCCATTTGCAACACCTGATTCAACATTGGCATAAGAAAAAGGTTAAACCTTCGACCCTTATGAATTACATGACCATCATCCGAAAATTTCTAAACCATGTGGGTCATACTGCTGAAAATATTGATAATCACAGTCTTGGTTTGCAAACTAAAAAAATTAAGAAGAAAACTCGAAAAACTTCTGCTGATTTGCTTGATAAGATCAATGATCCCATTGCCAAAATCCTTTTAGGTTTTCAAATTCATTTTGGCTTGACCTTGAGCGAAGCCATGCGCATTTTGCCAGGAGTACATATCCAAGAGCATGAATTACTACTGACACGAGAAATCACTTTTAACAGCAAGGATAGGAAGATTCCTATTCGCTCCGAAGCCCAAATAAAGCTTATACAGGATTTTAATACATTAACCCAAGGAAACGGATGTCTTATTACCACTCATGGTTATAGAGCTATCTGTTTTAGCTGGCAAAAAGCGATGAAGTCCTCAAAGTTACCCAGTAAGAAATGCTGGCGTTATCTTTATGCCCAACAATTAAGTTCACAACTATCATCTCAAATATCCCATTACCGTTTGTCCTTACTCATCATGGATGAAATGGGTCTGAAATCCCGTACCACACTTTGGAGTTATCTCAATGAGCAATAAACTGCGCAGTGCACTTTACTCGGTACACCAATTAATTAAACAAATGCAGGGTTATTCCTATGCCAGTAAGGCGGATATGAAGCATATGATTAATCGTTGCATGAAAGATCTGCATGAATTGGGTTTTAAAGTTAGCCATTTAAATGGCCTAAAGCCCAAACATATTTATGTGCTTGTTGAACATTGGAAAAAACAAGGCAAGAGTCCAGCAACTATCAAAAATTACATGTCCAAACTGCGTAAACTCGCTTATTTTCTGGATAAGCCTAAACTGGTTAAAACTGGTAATGACTCCTATCAAATTGATAAGCGCACTTATATTCCTACTCAAAATAAAGCCATCCACCATATCGATTTAGACTTATGTACCGATCCGCACATACGCCTTTCACTGGAAGCACAAATGCTTTTTGGTCTACGTAGGGAAGAATCCATGAAATTTGTAGTCAGTGAAGCATGGCATGGTGATTGTTTGCATATCAAACCCAGTTGGACAAAAGGCGGTATCGGTCGATTGCTTAAAATCACCAATGATGAACAAATGAAATGGCTATCAAAAGTCTGGCAACAGATAAGACGGGGTGAGTCCCTAATTCCTACGGAAAGAACTTATAAGCAAAATTTAGGTCATTATCAACAACAAACTAAGTTAATGGGCGTCTGTAAATTGCATGGCCTGCGTCATGCATACGCTCAACGCCGATATACCGAATTGACTAAAGAATTTGATTCTTTAAAAATTGGATTAATCTGTCCTATAGCGGGTGGAAAACCTACAAAAGAACTCAATCATGAAGAGAAGCAAATTGATAGGCGAGCGAGATCCATTATTAGCCGTGAACTTGGTCATTCTCGATTGAACATTACTAAAACTTATCTTGGATAAAGACGCAACGGAATTATCGTTCAAAAATGATAGCCATCAACCGAATTAAAAGGCATTATCATGACTTTTAAACTATCAGCCCATAGTCAATTATGTCATCAACATTTAAAACGAAGCCTGTTAGCCAGGATGAAATGCTTCTATACTGTCTAATAGGAGAAGCTGTATGGATGATTCAACATTTAGAAGATGTACTTAGCCATTCAATCACTTTGAAAAAGCATGTTAAGAAGCCTTATAATTTGCCTTTAGAACAAGGTAATAAGATTTTAGATGAATACCGTTCTTATACTCTCGGAAAAGCTATTAAAATAGTTGATCAAGAGAATATATTTCCCGAATCATTGCAACAAGTTTTAGCCAATTTCTTACCGAAGAGGAATTGGTTGATACATAAATGTATGTATCAAAGCAAAAATGATTTTTCTTCTGCACGTAGCCTGCAAGGTCTCTTCGATAAAATTAAGGGGATTGCCGAAGAGGCTGATCTTATCCTGAATCTTATAGAAGAATATCTTATTGAGTTTTCAGAAATAAATGGCCTGGAAATGTCAGCGGCTCGGGCTATAAGAGCAAAATATTATGAAAATTGTTAATCTAAAAATTTAATAACTAACGCGGATACTGGTTTTAACGAACTAGCTGCATCAACTGATCATAATCATTAATAACATCGTATTTCACTTGATCAGAGGTTAGCTTTTTAAAATACTTACGCGCACATTTAACTTTGTAATCTTCAATACGCCGTAATTCCATGGTATCCAAAGAGCCTTTTGTCTCAGCAATAAAGTATACATGCTTTACCGAACCTTCATTAAATGCTATTGCCCAATCAGGAGTATATTTTCCTACGGGAGTCGGGATGTAAAAATCTCTAGGCAGCTTAGCATAAACAATGACCTCTGCACTTTTATCTAATTCTTTAACGAATTTACGTTCTTGGTCTGAGTCAGTAAAAACATAGTCATAAATATGATGTTTGACTGGTTCAGCCTTGCTTAGATCTTGTCGTATTTTTTTATGAGTAAAAATAGTTGAATCATAGGTTCCTGCTAAAGCGTCATAAGTTAAGTGTTCCACGACAACAGCGGCTTTTTGTTCTTGAATTATCTTTGCTGCCTTTAGAATAAAATCTTCAGGGTTCTGCTGATATTGCTCGAATACAGCTGAATCAATCCCTTGTAAAATATGGGCTATTGTTTTACGTGTTAGATTAGTTTCAGTGGTTAACTTACCAATTAAATCATATTTTACTCCTGATCTATCTACTACCCCATCGTATGGTGTTTCAGTTCGATTTAATTGAAATGCTTTGCCATGAGCAAGATCATCGGTATTGAAATCTTTGTTTTGAATCCCGCGTTCTATAACATAGGATATTTTCGCAACTTTGAGTCCTTCGTTTAAAGCAATAGTACTTTTTTTAATTAATTCATTGCTATTAAATTGTACTGTGTAAATAGCTTTCCTATTTATTTTTTTCCAGAGAGACTGAAACTCTTTCTTGTGGAAGTTTGCATTTAGTTTGTTTAATTTAGATAGACGCTCATCCTCAATTACTGGCTTGATATCGTCACTCAGAATGGTATCTAAAAGCATCCAAATTTGATCTGTATATGGTTTTAATTCCTCAGGTAGCGGAGCAAGCGTGTGTGCGATTTTAGCATTTACATAATTGGGTGTTAGATAATTACTCTCATTTACATATTCGTTCTCAAATAAATAATTCTCCAGTTTCACAGCTAATTGACGATTCATCTCAATAGTACCATCTTCTGTATTCAATTGTTTACCTAAAAAATAGGTCGTATCGGCAACCCTTGGTCTTGAAGCCAACGACTCTCGAATGTCTTTTTGTAAAGCAGTAACAAAATCGGCATAACTTTCATTAGTTACAACCGTTAGTACATTTGTTTCATGTACTGTAGTAGGGTCATCCATGCGCTCACCGTGTTGATTCACGGCCAGCCGCATCCCACGCCCTACTTCTTGGCGACGAGAAATAGAACTGTCGCTATGTTTCAGAGTACAGATGACAAAAACATTGGGGTTATCCCATCCCTCACGTAATGCAGAATGAGAAAAAATAAACCGTACTGGAGACGTTTCAGGGGACAGTGATAATAGTCGCTCTTTATCCTTTAAAATTAAATCGTAAGCATCTACGTCATCAGTTTCACCAGTCTTTTTAAAAAGATGTGGATCAACCAATCGTTGGCTCTTTTTATCTTTAGAAAAATAACCGTTATGCGTTTTAAAGGACTCAATTCGCTCTAAATAATTCTTATAGTCACCATCCACCGTCTGTAAAATTTGATTCAAATATCTATCATATTCTTCTTCAAAGATCTTGGCATATTCACCTCGATCATCTCCATCTGGTGCATCATAGCAACGGTATTTTGCTACCTCATCAATAAAGAACAAAGACAAAACCTTAATTCCTTTGTGGAATAAATCTTGTTCCTTTTCAAAATGTGCTTTAATTGTTTCTTGGATCTGAATGCGTCTTAACACTGATTCGTCTGGATCGCCAATCACCTCGCCTACTTTAATTACTTCTCCATTTGAAAAATGCAGCGTCCGTGTATTAGCATTTATATCCGCAACAAGGAATCCCTTATAAGCATCCATCTTTGATATTTCGAATAAATTGTCATTTTTGCCTATCAATCGATTGAGTCTTTTCAGAGTCTTATGCTTTACTACCATTTCAATTCTTGCAACTGGTGGTTTATCTTGTGAGATATCTATAGATTCAAGATACAGATATGAATTACTACCTCGAATGCCTCTAACTGAAATACCACACACCGAGATTTTTTTAACTAACTTTTTTTGATATGCATCTAACGCATCAAGTCGGTAAATTTTATTATATTCTTTTTTATGAGTTGCCGAATAACGTAAAATCATCAAAGGATTAAAGGTCCTCAAAGATTCAACCGTTTTGTCACCCTCCATTTTCTGAGGCTCATCCAAAATCATAATAGGACGTGTTAATTTAATCACATCAATAGGCTTTCTGGACTGAAATTCATCTAATTCTTCATGAATTCGCCTGGCATCTTTTCCTGTTGCATTGAAAGCGTGCACATTAATGATCATTACACGAATCCCAGCATTAGATGAAAAACTCTCTAAATCAGACAATGTTTTGGAATTATATATAAAAAAATTCACTCTCTTTTGGTAATCCTCCAAAAAATGCTCAGCCGTTATTTCTAGAGATTTAGCTACCCCTTCACGTATCGCTATACTAGGAACTACTATAATAAATTTACTCCATCCATATCTACGATTTAATTCAAAAATGGTTTTTATATAACAATAAGTTTTGCCCGTACCAGTTTCCATTTCAATAACCAAATTCGGTACAAAACCAGTTTGGCTATCCTGCTCTAAACCTTGTGATATTGGTAAATATTGTCTCGATTGAACTGCTTGTATGTTTTTCAACAATTGATTAGAAGTTAACATTATTTCTTGATTACAAAATCCACTCTCATTGAGATTTTTTAATTGTGTTAGTCCATTTGGCTCAATGTAATATTGTGCTTCTCCTATGTAAGGCTGGCCTAAAAAACAATCAGCGATAGAAGTAACTGATTCTGTTTGATAGTCTTGTTTTTTAAATTTTAATTTCATGCAATATCCTTTATTTTAGACACCTCATAAGATTCTAATTTCAGTTTCAGGTGATAAATGTTTAAAGATTTGCTCTACATTAATTTTAAAACTATCAGTTCTAAATCCTCCATCACGAAATACAATTTTTTCAGGTTTATAGGCCGCTAAAGATTTTACCAACTCCTCACTAATGCAAGTTTCTACACAAACTATCAAAGTATTTGTATTTCCTGTTTCTATAAAAAATACTTCCTTGTTATAAATTACCTTTTGCATAATAGGCAAAGTTAAATCTATACCCCAATCAACTAAAACTTGAAATAACAAATCCTCTGGTGTCCTATTTATCTTAATGTTATTAATTTGATCAGATAACTCGCTTTGTGTTAGTTTCATAGGTTGGTGGTAAACTTCTTTTAGATTGGAGTCATTAATTTTTAATGAACGAAAGCCTAAATCAATTAATCTGCCCTTTTTTTTATCTATATATTCGCTTTGAATTATTTTACCAGCAGAGCGTATGCGTTGCCTGCTTATTTCAGCAATATTTGTATACCCTAATTTAAATAAGTCTGATTTCTCATTACATCTTTCAGGAAGTTGAACCATAATAAATTTTCTATTACCACCGTCCTCCATATTTAGCTGCATAACAGCATGTGCGGTTGAGGATGAACCGGCAAAAAAATCAAGAATGATTTCTTCCTCATCTGGATTAGTGCACAGAGTCAACATTCTTTGGATAAATGCTATTGGTTTTTTACCATTAGGGAACTGAATATCTCCTTCCTTAGATACATTATTCCAATTAAAATCATCCCAGAGAGTCCCTATTTTATTTTTTTTTACAATTGTGCCATTTTCTTTCTCGGCAACATCATGAAGCCATGCAATCAAATCTTTATTTTTACCTCTGTAATAAAGTGTTGTCTTAATATTTTTATTCTTGCCACTGATGGGAATATACTCAATACTGTAAAAAGTATTATTTCTATCTGTTGCGTTAATTACTCTCTCTCTGATTGAACTCTGGGCATTTGTATCTCGAAAAATTTTATCGAAATATTTTATATATATATCTTCTTCTGGTAGTCCTTCTTTTTTAGAAAGATCGGAAATGGTAGCAATTTGCACATCATCATGTTTATATATTTTTATAGGTTTTCCAGCCCCATCATAAATCTCCGAAAAAAATTCTTTCTCACCCAACGAGAGCAGGATTCGTGTATATTTCCAACTTTTTTCTTCTTCCTGATACTCTTTGATATAAGAGAATAAATTCTTTTTCTCAAAAACATCATTGAATTTTTCAAATTGCAATTTCGATTTGCAATAGCACAACAAGTATTCAATATTTTTTTTCAACCTAATATCTTCACCTCCGCCACTTGCACCTGCTGTTGGTTTAGATTTAACAGAAATTTGATTAATAAAATTCTCGTTTCCAAATATTTCATCACAAAGGCTTTTTAAATTATTTACCTCATTATCATCTATAGAAATAAAGATCACTCCATCATCTCGAAGTAAATTTCTAGCCAATTTTAAGCGGGGATACATCATACTTAACCAATCAGAATGAAACCTACCATTAGTCTCAGTATTTAATATCATTCGACTTCCAATTTCATTCACTTGGCCCGAGTTCAAGCAATATTCTTTTTCTTTTAAACTAAAATTATCCACATAAACAAAATCTTTGCCTGTATTATATGGTGGATCAATATAGATCATTTTAATTTTACTAATATATGACGCTTGCAATAACTTCAAAGCATCCAGGTTATCGCCCTCAATAAATAAATTCTTAGTATTATCAAAATCTACACTTTCTTCACGGCACGGCCTAAGCGTTTTAGAAGTAGGGATATTTGCAAGAATTAATGCTTCATGCTTGCCAGGCCAATTTAGTTGATAACGTTCTTGAATACCATCAACAATAGGAGATTTTGATAATTCTTGTTTTAATTGATCAAAATCAATAGCGCGAACCACTCCACCATTCTTTTTTGTTTCAGTTATACAGTTAGGGAATATGGCTGCTATTTTCTCAATGTTGTCGTCTGTAATGTCTAGAGTCTGCATCTTCAATTTTTGCACAATTCCCCCTTTTGTTTATACCATAAGCAAAAATTTAATTGTTGCTAACCTATTTCATCCTTTTGTTAAAAATATATCGGCAAAAGAAAAAAGAAATTTAGAAATGGTATAAAAGCTGTTACTAGAGATGTGTAAAGAAGAATAAGCACCCTAACTACCAAAGTACACCCAGAAGTACACCTAGCAGAATTTTTGATTTTTAAGAAGTTTTACTACAAAGATACAACTTACTGATTTAAAAGGGGAATTGATGGTCGGGACGGAAGGATTTGAACCTTCGACCACTAGCACCCCATGCTAGTACGCTACCAGGCTGCGCTACGCCCCGACTGGTAGCGAATAATATCTAAATCGAGAGAAAATAACAAGGGTTTAGGGTATTAACTTGGGGCTGGGGGTCATTGGGATTATAGAGGCTTCTTGTTGTTCGGCAATGTCGTCGTCTGTGCCGTCTACGCCGGTTGTCTCATATCCAGGTACTCCGTCGCCGAGTAAGTTTGCCATATCGCCGCCCATAAATTGATTCTGATTCAAATCATTTGAGGTGCCTTCTAACTTCATGTCTTCAGCTAAGGCATCCATCGGGGATACGATGGTATCCGGTTCCTTACCTAAATCGACCATTTTAATGCCTTAAAAAAGTATTGTTTTATTTATTAATTTTAGCAGATTTTTGAGCTAACCACGGGCATGTGGCTTGATATCTGTAGGCGGATGCGGATGATTAGGAGATTTCAGTTAAATTTCCCGCCTGCGCGGGAATGAAAAAATTTATCCCAATTCGAGTAATAACTCTTGTTCTTTATAACGAATTTTTAATTTTTTGCGCTTCAAATTTAGAATGCGATATTTGAATGTATCGATTACAACTGTTCAGCTCAGCATAGCGCAAAGAAGAAACCGCATGGGTCAGCTCGTTCTGGGCACTGGAATAGGCATAATCAAGAATCAAATACCCTGCTTTTTCAATTAAAACAGAGGCCATACCCAGTCTTTCTGCGCAAGTAGTTCTTGCCTGGCTTGAAATCAAAGAAGCTACGGTTACAGATAAATCCTGGCACTGTTGGGCTAATACCTCTTTTTTTTCTAAAACATCAGCATGCATGTTAAAAGATAATATGGGTAAACTGAGAATTAAGGCCTTTTTTAAACTCACGTTATTCATATGAACTCCTGTATTGTCTTAAGATAACCGTTATTAAAATAAAATATTCTTTAATAATGAAATGAATAGTGAATCTGGAGTCGAATCCTTTCTATGCATCAATAACTTTATGCTTTATTCCAGGACAAAAAAATCATCCGGGAAACTCCCGCAGCAGGAACTTAGCTTCACGCCCATTTAAGTCAGGGAAATGCAGTTTAATGATGTAGGTTGGTCTAGACCCAACATTGTAGCCTGGATGGAGAGATGCAGTCGTAATCCGGGATGATGGGTCGCCGAATATTGGGTTACAGCGTTCGCTTTCACCCGGACTACGTCATTGTTATCCATTGAATCCTGGTCTATCCAATAGCTTTTTGTTGGGTCGTGACCCAACCTACCATTATTCTTAACTTAACAGCGGTAAAACTTGGCTCGCAAGGAAATACTTTTTAGATTTTCTATCTTGTGAAGTCCTGAACCAACTCGATAAAAGCCAATAAATCTTTTAACCAAAAGCATTAATTCCAGTGATATGCCTTCCTAATACCAAGGTATGAACGTTATCCGTACCTTCATAAGTAAAGACAGATTCCAAATTAAGCATATGTCTGATGACATGATACTCAAGACTTATTCCATTCCCGCCCATTAGGTTCCTACATTTTCGTGCAATTTTCAATGCCTCACGACATGCATTCCCTTTGGCCAGAGAAATCATGGTAGGATTTTCTCGCCCCTGATCTTTCAAGCGGCCTATTTGTAAATTAAGGCACTGAGCTTTGATAATTTCCGTGTACATATCCGCTAAATCTTTTTGGATTAACTGAAAAGAAGCCAAAGGTTTATCAAATTGTTTGCGCTCTAACAGATAACCTCGAGCCATATCAAAACAATCCATAGCAGCCCCCATTGCTCCCCAGGCAATGCCGTAACGCGCCTGGCTCAGGCAACTTAAAGCAGCTCCCAACCCCTTCTCAGACCCCGGCAAAAGGTTTTCATCAGGAACAAAAACATTATCGAATACTAATTCACCGGTGATGGAGGCACGCAACGACATTTTTAATTTAATTTCAGGACAACTCATTCCCTTGGATTTAGTATCAACAATAAACCCACGAATGCCCTGTTCGGTCTTGGCCCATACAATGGCAATATCGGCAATAGGGGCATTGGTAATCCACATTTTGGCACCATTTAAGATCCAGCCACCCTCTGTTTTTTTCGCATTAGTACGCATACTTCCGGGATCTGAGCCTGAATCAGGTTCGGTTAAACCAAAACAACCGATGATTTCGCCGGCAGCCATGGCAGGCAAAAAGCGCATTTTTTGCTCTTCATTACCAAAACGAAAAATAGGATACATGCATAAAGAACTTTGCACGGAAACAAAACTGCGTAAACCACTATCACCCCGCTCCAGCTCTTGGCATACGAGGCCATATGCTACATAAGACGCTTCCGCGCCGCCATATTGCGTCGGTAACGTTAAACCCAATAATCCCAGATCGGCAGATTTTTGAATGAGCTCACGAGGAAAATGGGCATGCTCAAAAGACTCTGCCATTAAAGGCATTACGTCATTGCTGACAAAGCGCGCTACACTGTCTCGTATCATGCGCTCATCGTCGTGCAATTGCTCATCAAGAAATAACAAGTCGTCCACTTTCTGTCTCCCTTTTGTCTGACTGTAATGCGATTACCGCCTCTACTATACTTTCCTGACTTGGTAATAAATATTGCCAAGCAGTGCCTAATGGAATAAAACAATCTTTGCCTGTAATTCGTTTGACTTTCAAATTGGACGACGCTTCTTCCATTAAAAAGGTCACCAACCCTTCACTTAGCGAGCCGCTTTGTCTGCCTTCATCAACAATTAAAACGCGCTTTGCCGTAGCCACTTCTTTTAAAATCGCTTCTTTAGGTAAAGGACTCAGCCAACGTAAATCAACGATTTTTACCTCAATACCATATTTTTCCTGCACTACTTTGGCCGCCTGGCGAGATAAATAATAACCATTGGCGTAGGTCAAAATCACCGTCTCGCCTTCACCGTAAACCCCCACTTCACCCAAAGAAATCATTTCTTGCGGAGCTGGATAATCAAAAAGCCATCCGTTATCCCCGGGACGGTGCAAATCCTTAGTCATATATAAGGCAATAGGCTCTAGAAAAACCACCACTCGCCCTTCCTTATAGGCCAAACACATACAAGTACGAAGCATTTTGGCGGCATCCGGGCCATTAGAGGGACAAGCAACAATCACCCCCGGTAAATCACGAAGCACCGCGAAGGAGTTATCATTATGAAAATGCCCGCCAAATCCCTTTTGATAAGCAAGAGAGGCGATTCTAAGTACCATAGGATTTTGATATTGCCCGCTGGAAAAAAACGATAAAGTGGATGCTTCACCTCTTAATTGATCTTCAGCATTATGCAGGTAGGCTAAGAACTGAATCTCCGGAACCGGAATAAATCCATTATGAGCCAATCCAATTGCCGTTCCTAAAATAGTAGTTTCATCGAGCAGCGTATCAAAAACCCGCCGTTGGCCAAAGCGCGCCTGCAGGTCAGCAGTCACGCGATACACCCCGCCCTTCTTACCAACATCTTCACCAAAAACCAACATATTAGGGTATTGCATCATCAAGTCAGTCAACGCAAAGTTAATGTGTTGGCACAAGTTTCTTTTTTGGCCTAACTGATTATAAGCACTGGCAAACACTTGAGCTCGTTGTGTCTCATCAGGAACTGGCAGGTTTGTTTTTTTTTCTATCGTAGGTATTAAGGAAGCCATGACCTCATCAGCGCTGCTCATTCTGGGTTCTCGAATGGCTTCAACAGCCTTTGCTTCAATTAAAGCGCGATTATCCTGATACAAATCGACCATAGCCTGCAAACTCATCCACCCTTCTTTATATAATATACGAGCAGTATGCAATAAAGGATCTTGAGCTTCCCGATGCTCAATTTCAGCTTGAGTATTGTATTGCGATTCAATATCAGAACCGGCATGTCCCAGCAGACGCACACAACTCATATGTAAAAAAACCGGTTGTTTTTTAATGCGCGCTAAATATTCAGCTTCCTGGGCTTTGGCGTAAACATCCGCAATATTTAATCCATCACAGGCAATATAATGTAGTCCTGGCCGCGAACTGACAGAAGATTTTATCCAGTTAGCCGGAGTAGGGACTGAAATGCCAATGCCATTGTCCTCACAAATAAACACTAGAGGTAAAGGATAATTTTGCTGGCTTATCCAGGAGCAGGCATTCAAAGTAGTCTGGGTCGAAGCATGATTCGTTGACGCATCGCCAAAGGAGCAAAGAATCACCGAATCTGCGGCGAGCTTACTGGGGAGGTTTAATTCTTTTGCTCGCGTGATAGATAATGCCGTGCCTAAGGCCTTGGGCAAATGAGAGGCAATGGTCGATGTTTGGGGAGGAATATGCAAAGGCACACTGCCAAAAACCTTATGTCGCCCCCCAGAAATGGGATCAGAGGCGGCGGCAACGAGGGACAACAAGATGTCTTTGACCCCATCAGTTCCGGATAATTGCTTGGCGCGCTGTAAATAAAATCCTCCGCTGCGATAATGCAAAAAGGCCATATCCGTGGTTCTGAATACCTGCCCCAATACTGCATTACCTTCATGACCGCTGCTGCCAATAGTATAAAAAGACAAGCCTTTTTCTTTTAATTGCCTGGCAATTAAATCAAGAAGTCGTGACTTAATTTGAGAATCGAAGAGATCCAGGGCAGTTTTTTTATCCAATTCTGCTGTCGCTGGACTTATACTACTGTTTGGTTCTGGAAAATCTGCTCGCAGTACCCGCTTAAGAAACTGCTCATCAACTACACTGGCTCTATCTAACATCACTACACCCTATTAAGATTGCGCAATGACCAGAAGAACTCCGGGTATCTTCAAAAAATCAGCTTATTCATAACCATATGATTTTAAATCATAAACTAATAAAATGATGACGTTCCCAGCTCAAATCCTGGTGTCCTTTCCTGGTGAATTATAAAGCAATTCATCACTTTGCCGATAACAAAGAAGAGAAGTATATACTCATTCAAAATGAACCGAAAGGATGGTGTATGGCCATTGAAATGAATAAATCTCCCAGTGTTCGATTAACCCCGGTACAAGAAATAAAATTGGCTAAACCGGCAACAGAACTTTATGTTGGCCAAATTTTAAAAACCGTAGTCGTTACTGCATTAACCAACGATCAAGTGCTCATCAATATTAATGGCCAAAACCTCAATGCCCAATCCTCTCACCATTTTATTCCTGGAGAATTGTTAGAGGTAAAAGTAATCGCCAATGCCGATCAAACCGTTCTTGAGGTACAGCACCCCCATCTCTCTTCCTCAATACTGCAAAATACCCTCTTACTGACCTTGCCCAAACAGGCTCCTCCCACAAGCCTGATTAATACCTTGAGTCAATTAGCGCATTTTGAGAACTTACCGGAGTCCATTCAGCAACAGATTGCCGGTATTTTGAATAACTTCGTTTCTATTGCGGAATTACCCCAACAATTAGGGTACGCCATCAATCAAAGCGGATTATTTTTTGAATCCGCTTTATTAAAATGGCAACGAGGCATGAATCCGCGGCTGTTGAGGACTGATTTTAAAGGACAATGTCTTAGGCTGTTAAAGAGCTTACCTGCTGTGAATAAAAAAAACAGCAGCTTATTGCCCAATCGGGAGTCCCCCTTATTAGAACAAGATCCTTTACCCTTACCAGGAGCAATTCCACAGCCCTTGCCTAAAGATTCAGTTCTTTATCTGCTGGAACAATCTCCTGAAGAATTACAATCTATTTTGGCAGAGCAATTAACCCAAGTGCTTGCAAGAATTACCGCCAGTCAGATCAATCATTTATCCCAGGGCAGTAAGGAGGGGTATTTTATCATGCTCGATCTGCCCATCAGAACCTTGGACTCTATTGATGTGATTCCATTAATGATTAAGCAACATCAGGCAGAACCCATGCAACCATCCAAATGGTGCCTTTCTTTTGCGTTGAGTTTGTCCCGCCTGGGAGATATGCAAGCTACTGTAGCGCTATATAGCAACAATGTAGACATTAAAATTAATGCGCAAAAACCGGATACCATCGATATACTTAATGAATATCAACAAGAAATAGGAGCGCTGCTTAGTAAATCAGGACTTAACCTGCATCACTGGAAATTACAGCTTGGTCTGGAAAATAATCATATTGATGTACCCAACTTACGATTATTGGACATAAGGATATGAAAAAAAATAAAACCAGGGCCATTGCCCTACGCTACGATGGGACAGGTGTTCCCTACGTTACCGCCAAAGGGGAAGGCACTATTGCCGAACAGATCATTGCCACCGCAAAAGAACACGGCATCCCCCTGGAACAAAACGAAGAGCTGACTGCTTTATTAGCAGCCGTGCGCATCAACGAAGAAATTCCCCAATCCCTCTATACCGCTGTCGCTCAAATATTAGCCTTTCTTTATTATGCCAATGAACAAAAACCAGAGGAATAACTCTTTTATCCTTATTGGCAATAATTGACCACATAATCTACACTTTGGATAAATATAATAATATGGGGTTTTATGATGAAAGGAATAATCATATTAGGGATTGTTTTACTGACAGCAGGCTGCTGTTGTACCACCGTCCAATACCGACAAGTAACTGTCGCACCAGTAGCTATCGCCCCCGTCGTGGAACCCGTTATTTTAAGTGCAGATTATCCAGGCCCCTTAGATGTTACCACAACGACCATTGATTATTATTAATGAATTCAGGGATTATTTAGGGCATGTTCACTTACTTAATCCCTACCTGCAACACTTAATTTAACGTTAACAATTACTTAATCTGCTCTTAAGCTATCCAAGTCTATAATATAGATAATATAAAGCCGCATCTGAGGTGACATCATGGTAGCTCCACTCACAACTCGCGAGGCCCAGGCTCAAGCAATATATATGAGTGAATTGGCTAAAATAGCCCTTGCAGAAGCTGCAAGAAAAGGGGACACCCTTTCCTTCGATCCCCAAGGACGAGTGCTCATCGATATAACTCCCAGTGTCGAACAAATAAACGCCATAATGGCAAAAATAAAAGAAAAAATAGAGCTTCCCGACGAAATAAAAACCTTGGATCAGGCAGTGGGCAAAAAAGTGACGCCCACCACTACCGTAAGCCTGGATATCAATACCACCCCTGAATTAAAACGTATTTTCGACACTAAGCTAAAAAATGCTTTAGTGAAAATTGAAGCAGGCAATCCCAGGTCTCCCCAAAATGCTACGGCAATAATGGAGCAGCTCGGCACAAAACCTAAAAGCAGTCTCATTGCCTTGCAACAGGAATACCATTTCCATCTGGCGCTGGTTAACCGGGTCTATGAAAAAATAGCTCCTAACTTACCTAAAGCCAAAATGGAAGCAGCGCATCAGGCCGCGATGGCTGAAGTGAATCAATTAGTGATGGACGCCTACGCCAAAGCCCTCAAAGGAGCGATGAAAAACGGCACTTTGGATATGGCCAAATTAAACAAATCATTAGATAAGGCCCGCAAAGAAATATTACCCGAAGCTCACAGCATCATGATGAAACAAATAGTGAGACATACAGGCGTTATTTTAACTCAAGAACAACTCAAGGGCGTTACCAATCCTGATGGGGCTAAAGAAACGATAAAACACGTTGCTGAGGGTACTACCGCAACACCTAATGATGTATTGCATCTTGACTCCGAACTGGGTTTAGCCACCTTGATTGCAGGCTCAGAAAATACCGCCCATGATCGCCTTGAAGGAAAGCAATTCGCTCACCGCCAATTGATTACTCATAGTTTAAAGGCAGATGGCAGTATCGAGGCAAATAAAAACCCCCGTATCCAAATACGTACTCCTTCCCCAGTCTTGAAAAAAGGCCTGGCAGACGATAATGCTTACATCAACGATGTAGCCACTAAATTAGTCGCTGTTAAAGAAGAGTACCATTTAACCCAACATCTGTCCGGTGATGGGCGCAAACCCAAAGCCTTTGTTTACAATAGTTACACGGCGATCAACGATACTTTGGGGGATATAAACGGGAATTTACAAACCCAAAGCGCGGATCATATTTTACGTGGAGCACATCGTTATAATGTAAGACAATTACGCGATAATGGGGCTGATCCCGTATTTTGTTTTGTCCAAAACATTTCTGTCAATGGTTTTGGGGATACCTTGGGCTACGGCACGGGCAACCCGTTAAGGGAAGAATCGACTCTAATGACAGAGATGGCATTACTACATACCCTTTACGATACTTCTACAGGGGAAGAACAAGAAAAGATAGCAAAGGTATTTGATAAATATAAAGAATATCTCCGCAATCCACAACGCCCTTCCTATTTTTCCAACTCTCCAGCAGGACAACAAGCTAAAACAATGATAGCGGAGCTAAAGGCCGAGTGGAAAAATAAAGAAACTCCAGAAGTAGCGAGTGTTCAAGATAAAGTAATAAATGGCTTAAAAAATTTAATGGCTCATAATTTACATTTCGATCATGAATATTCCAAACTCTTTCAAGCTTTGTCAGTCTACTCTGAAGAAGCATCGATTGGCGGCTGTAAAAGTGGTAATGAACGCGCCCAAGCAATTAATGGCCGTATCGCAATATTAGATAGTTTATCAGCTGGAAAAGATTCTCCAGAAATGCGAGAGATTATAGAAGCTCTTTCTGCCTTAGCTACAGGAGGAGATACTGTTCTGCAATCAGCACAAGCACTTAAAAATGCTGTAGATGCCGAATACAATAGAATAGGTCTACAAAGTGCCGCATCCATTGTCAGTCTGGTAGACCAAGGCGCCTCTGCAAAAGTTGAAGCAAAAAATGGTTCCGTCTGGTGGTGGACATCCAGGAATTATGCTGAAGAACAAAATTCTGCAATGGATAACCTTCATCAAAGCAAAGCAGGAAGCATGCAAGCACATAAATCACTAACCACAATGATGGCAGAAGCATGGGATTTTTTACCAATAAACTGGTGGGAGCGATTAAAATCAGGCCCTCTGGGTACCGTGGGCGGAGTAATAGCCATCATCATTGCTCCTATTGCAGTAGTAGTTTTGAGTTACCACGCATTTGATAATGCGGCAAGAACGTCTAAAACGCTTGAGATTATTGCGATGCGAAACGAGTCTAATCCAGACAGGCCCAAAACAATGAATGGCAGTTACGGGGTTATGTCTAAATTAAGTGAAGGAAAAGAACACGCGCCTCGTGCCCGTGTAGCACAAGACGAAGATGCACATGCTCTCTCCCAGGAAAGAAGTGCTCCTCCTGGTTTAGGTATAGCAACTAGCCTGCAAACAACGGGCCCTGGCGGGTTATTCGCGACAAAAGTGAATGCTGATACAAAAACGCAAACTGTGAACGAGGAAGTGGGGAGCGACCACACGCCACTATAAATAAATAAAATTGTTTTAATCCTCTAATTCAGCCACCTCGAGGTGGCTGAATTTTATAAGTCAAAAGCCCCCCTCAATCTGGACATGGAATGTAATTCCATGCTAAACAGCAGTTTTGTTCTTGTTAAAATAGACCATGAAAAAAATTCCGCTTCTTATTCTTCTCGCACTGGGTAATGTAGCCTGCCATGCCTTACCCAAAGGCTTTGTTTACCTTCACGAAGTAGCTCCCGACATTATTCAGGACATGCGTTATGCTACTGCCAATAATTTTATTGGCAATCCTATTCCAGGATATAAAAAAGGAGTGTGTATCGTAACCCGCCAAGCCGGAGAACAATTAAAAAAAGCGCAACAGGAAATTAAAGCCAAAGGATACACGCTGAAAGTCTATGATTGTTATAGACCGCAAAAGGCCGTTAATTATTTTTATCAATGGAGCCAGGATCCAGCGGATCAACGCCAAAAAGCTACTTTCTACCCACGTGAGAATAAAAAAAATTTATTTAAGCATGATTACATTGCCCTTTCTTCCGGACATACTCGAGGCAGTACTGTCGATTTAACGCTGGTTAAATCTAATAGTCCATCTAAAACGGCTAAAACCCATTTAATACGCTGCTATGACCGATCACCCAACTATCTTAATGATGGCTCCATTGATACGGGAACCCGCTTTGATTGTATGGATAAAAGCGCTCATATTCATTACGCCAATTTGAGTAAAGCCCAAAAAGAAAACCGTTTGTTATTACAGCAATTAATGATTCGTCATGGATTTAAACCTTATTTATATGAATGGTGGCATTACACCCTCAACAATGAACCCTATCCTCATACTTATTTTGATTTCCCGGTCAACTAGCTCAGGGCATAAATGATCATAAAGAATCTATATTGATTAATTTTAAATCATGAAGTATCATCGCTATCCGTAGTCAAAAAAGTACTATCTTCGGAGAATTACAGATGCGTATGCCCAAGCTGTTTTTATTATCTTTAGCACTCAGTGCTAATTTATTTGCCCAGGATGTCAAAGTAGTTGGAACCCTAGAACAAACGCTTAAAATACCTCAAAATAAAACCTTAAATGCCAAACCAATCATCCAACACATTAAGTTACTTAAAATACAGTTATCAAATTCAGCACTTCTTGCTCTAACCCAAAGAACAACGGCAGCAATCAATAAAGCGGGGACACACGCTACTTCAGCCAATCTTCCCAGCAAACTGGATTTAGGAATGAATGATGTACCTGTTTTAAATCAGGGTAACTTTGGCTCCTGTGTTACTTTTGCAAACACTGCTGCCGTAGATGCTGCCTTAAATAAAGGAGATTACATCAGTCAGGTATGTCAATTACAACTCGGACTGTATTTAGAAAAAAATGGCTATACTCTGAGTGGCTGGAATGGTTCTTACGGTCGGCTTGTTTTAAATCAAATGGAAACCTTTGGCATAGTCAGTAAAGAAAAACAAAAAAACCAAGGCTGTGGTGGTTTTACCGAGTACCCTACCAATGACATGCCTTCTCAAGATACGGCAATGTCACCAGAACAATTCCACCAACTGAGTGAAAACCTCGGTGATAAAACAGTAACCTGGTCTCCTATCCTTGATGTTCTTCAAGCAACCTTAGACAGAACAAATACCGAGAAAACCATTAATGATATTAAAGTGGCCTTGAATGAAAAGGATAGAGTCACTTTTGGAGTTCTGCTTTTAGATTTTGATCTGGGTATGGCCGGTGCTGTTGGAACTCATAACGCTAATTTTGATACCTGGGTTTTAACCCCGGAAATTGCTCGCGATATTTATCTACGTCCATTATTCGGCGGACATGAAATGATTATTACCGGTTATGATGATGATGCCATTGCTACTGATGATCAAGGCAGACAGCATAAAGGCTTATTTACTTTGCGTAATTCATGGGGTGAACAAGTTGGAGACAAGGGAAATTTCTATATGTCCTATGATTACTTCAAAGTACTGGTTATCGAGGCTCAACGTATCCGCAATCTCCCCAATGAAGACGAAACCCCATCTGAATAATATACCGCATGATTATTAGTACAATGCTAATGCAAAAATAGATCCCCGCCTACGCGGGGATAAAACATTTTCATGCACCTTATTTGTAGTTAACAACAAGAATCCTTAACTTGACGGCTATGGGCTAGAGCCCTCTTCAGGCCGAACGGATCGAGTTCCTTATCCTAAACTGACGTTAGTCATTAAAAATTTTCCCTTTTCGCCCCATAAAAATAAATTCCTTATCTATACTCATTTTACTGTCTTCAATTATGAGGGGAATTATATGACACGGATTCGTCAATTAGTGGTACTCGGGGATAGCTTGTCGGATAGAGGAACTCTTGATAAGCGTAAGCTTTTGGGATTTATTCCATTGGATTTCCTCAGTGGTCTTAAGGGAAAGTCGCCTAAAGGCAGATTTACCAATGGGTATCTTTGGGGAGATTACGTCAGTGCGGCTACTGCAGAAGAATTTACCATAAGCCATGTGCGCAAAAAACTAAACTTAGGCCATGAGGCTCAAGACAATGCGGATATCAGTGATGAATTTTTAACAAATGACGCCCTTCGCATTGAAAATCAAGAAGCCTTTAGTTTAAATAATGATCGGCACGTCTTATTTAAAGGAACGCGCTTTGCCCGGTACTACTGTGAGGGAGGATTAACCTCTTATGATTATTCTAAAGACTTTACTTTAGATCCCACAATAGAGTTCCCAAGACTGATATTATCCACACTGGAAAAAAAACGCGATGATCTTTTAGCCGATGATAAAAAATATCATGTCTCTCCATTAGAAAAATCTGAAACTTTAGTTATTGAATGGTCTGGAGCCAATGATTTAATAACCCTGAACCAAAAGCCTACCCATGAAGAAGTAGATAATGCGGTTAATGAACGAATTAAAAATATCGAGAAGTTAGTTCAAAATGGATATAGAAATTTTGTTTTATTTAATCTGCCTAATCTCTGCTACACCCCCAGATTTCAGGCTAAAAACAAAAAAGAACGAGATAATGCCGCAGAATGCTGTGAATATTTTAATGTGCAATTAGCCGAAAAATGCACAGAGCTCAACAAAAAATACCGCGATCTGCACCTCCCTGTTAATCTTTCTGTTTTTGATATAGCTACTGAATTTGAGCAAATATATAAACATCCGGAACAACACGGATTTGAGAAAGACAAACTCAACTCCCCTTATACTTCATCGGATGAGTTTAAAAAAAACCAAGAAAATCCTGAATATGAAAAAGACAAAATCTCTCCCTCTGAGGGGTATATGTTTTGGGATGATATCCATCCAACAGCGGATATGCATAACTTATTAGCAGTACGATTCAAGGAACAATATCGTACCGTTTATGAGTTCATGTCTCCGCATCGAGAGAAAAAATTAATTAAGGATGATTGTGAACTACTGAAAAAAAACTCCTTCTTCGCCAGGGAACAGTGCCCTAAAACGCCAAAACAGCAGTTACCTGAAGACGTAGCGCATGTTCTAAATAAAATATATACCAATGCCAAAAGCATGTGTCTATCCAGCAGTTCGACCCGACGCGAAAAAGGAGAGTTATTAAAACAACTTGTTTTTACACTTAAATCCCAAAAGGGAAATCTGGAAACAATCCACGGATTACTCTCCGCCTTCACTATGGATGCAGAAAATATGGCGTTAATAAAAACCCACCACAACCCTATCTATGACTTCTTCGTTGGCAAAAAAACAACCCGTTCAGAAGATGACATTGCTGTTTTGCAACAAACTCTGAATGCACACATCACCCCAACAACGTCAACCTCATTAGTCCTCTAAAGTGATTTTAAAAGAGTCTGCACGATGCAGACTCTTTTTGCATCGCCTACGTCATCTCGAGCTCATCCTACGTCATCTCGAGCCTCATCTTACGTCATCTCGAGCGTTAGCGAGAGATCTCCTGAATGCAGCACCGTGCCTGTTCTGGAGATCTCTCGCTAACGCTCGAGATGACGTGGAAAGAGACGATAAGGCTTACTAATTGACCCTATAAGTCGTATGACACACATTCAGTGGTACATGCGAACTTTTTACCCCATAAAATAAGTCCTGTTCTAAGAAATTACAGGTTTGTTGGTCACTTAAACCATCCAGGCATTGAGATAAAGTCTTATCAGAACAATTGGGAAAAATAGCTTCTGAAGCGCCTAATGCCTGATACTGCTCTTGTCCCCAGCCATGTAAATTAGTTGTATAGTAGGTGGTGTAATTTTTGATTGCCAATTGTTTATCTAAAGTAAAAATTTTCATCCCTGGATTGTTATAATGATTACGGCCAATGGATGGAGTTGAATACACATATAAATTAGAATTATCTTTTAAATGGATTTTTCGCAACTCATCCATATGAGTATGCCCGGTAAGGAGGGTCACTTGATCATAAGAGGAATGATATTTTTCTAATAAATTGATCAAGCTTTGAATATATCGTTCTTGTAAAAATAAATTTCCATTGTAAGAATAGCCTGGAGGAATATGCATGCCAATGAGTAATTGTTTGGCATGATGGTTTTTTAATTGTTCCTCTAGCCATACCAATTGCGCTGAGGCATCTCGGTCCTGATTAGGATATTTAGGTAAAAGAATAGGCATTTTCGCCCATTGCGTCGAATTAAGGGCGATTAATAGGATGTCTTTATTGTCAGGAATAACATAACTGGAATAATATCCATCGCTACGCATATGCGAGTCATCAATAATTAATCCATCACAATGAATACATGCCCCCGTCCAATCCGTTGCAAAAGTTAAAGGCGATTTACCGTCTAACTCAAAAGGCTGGTAATTACCAAACAAAGAATCATTATTACCGGTAATGTAAAACATCGGTTTTGAGCTTTGATCTGCCTCATATAAACCGTGGAACACGGTTCGCTCAAATTTTTCTTTCTTCGGGGTTACAAATAATGAATGAGTTGGTATATCCCCTAAAAAGAGAATGAAATCGACGTCGTTACTTAATTTTTTAAACTCATTCAAGGTTATTTCTAAAAATTCATCACCAGTATCCATTCCTTCTTTTGAGCTATTCTCACTTCCATAATGAATGTCACTAACGGTTAAAAAGCGGATCGGGCTTGCAAAAGCAGATGAAAACAAACACAAGATCAACAAAACAACTTGCAGCATAAAACTCAATTATCGCTCCTATTTTCCAAAACATCATCTAGGGTCTGTTATCATTTACCTTTAGAGGGTCTACGTGCTGCAACTGTCAAGGGCTCGAGAGTTCCCCTGTCGTGAACAAACCCCGGGACTCTGAAAAATATTAAAGACATAGCCTGGGTGCAGCCGCAGGCGTAACCCGGGTGTTCCTGCAACAATTCCTGGGTTACGCTACGCTGCACCCAGGCTACATCAACCTAAACTCCCTAAGTACGCACCATTACCTGCTTAGCTTCACGGCCATTGACTTAAGAAACGTCATCCAGAGCGAAGCGAAGGATCTCCAAAATGTAGCTCATGCCTATTTCAGGAGATCGCTCGCCGCAAGCCCCTCGGGATGACGGAAAGCGGCTTAAGTCAATGGCTGTGCCGCTTCACTTATACCGCCTCACGAATAATCCAGGATCGCTGTTCCTGATTCGTCACTGTTGGAGTTTGCATCCACAGCATCATCGGCTTACCAGTCGGACTAATGGATAACACTTTAGAAGACAGGGCAACAGCAAAAGGATATTTTTTAGCCACAGATTGCAAAGCCGCCCATACCTTACGGGCATCAGACTGATTATCGGTAACGATCAGTTCATTTCCTCGATACACTACGTTCACTGCCTGCCCCTTAAGAGCCAATCTGATTAACGATTCCAAACGTCGCCATTTGGCTTGATGACTTCTTTGTACCTCTCCTTGAGTGGGATTGGTTTGGAATTTAATACGGCTATGGGGCGCAAAAACGCGCGCCAGACGACTAGAGACTGGGCTTTGTTGCAGAAAATAAGTACATAAGGCATCGAGTAATGGACGACCAGGACCTGCTGACTTCCCTGGGAGTCGGTTAATGAACATCGCAAAAGCCAAAGTATGGCCGTTAGCTGTATATAAATAACCAGACAGACTGTTCATTCCGGTCATAGTCCCCGTTTTAGCACGGACAAAGCCCTGCTGGGTTGGGATTTTGAAGCGTTTTTGTAAGGTACCGTCACGCCCTGATATGGGTAATGCGGCTATGTATTCATAAGATAAAGGAAAACGCTGATATAAAAACTTAAGTAGTGATATGGTTTGTTCTGGAGTGACCAGATTATAACGAGATAAACCTGAACCATCCGTAAAAATGGATTTCTTCAAATCAATACCCGTTTGTTGCTGCAAAAAGTTTTTAATCACGGGTTGCGCTTCATTCCAATTGACAGGAGAGCCATTAATTTTAGCGGCAGTGTGCAAATACAAACTATCCGCGTATAAATTATCGGATGGTTTTAACGTATCGGCCATAAGTTGGGAAATAGGTCTGGAATGTTCAGTAGCAATAAGTAGAGAACCTGATGGAGCTGTGCCTAAATGCACTTGACCATCAAGCTGAATATTCGCTTTTGCCAATTGATTTTTAATCATTCCTTGGGCGTACATCAACGGATTTTTTATCGCCAAACGCTGCTGCACTGCCCATTGGCCAAGAGCAACGCAACCACGCACGGTTAATTTATTCTCTTGATCCAGGGTAAAACCAACTCCACATCCCTTGGCATTGGCTGCGGTTTTAGCTTGATTGTTGATAACAATTGCCCCTTCATTATCATCTTCCACTTCAACTATAGCGGGATCTCCTGCCTTGGCTCCGGGATTAACAGTAACGGTCAACCGATTAGAATCCAGCATGAGTGGGGCTATAGGGGCGCCATAACTATAAGATAAATCGCTCGTTAGCCAACCCGGAGGATAGGCGTTAACTGAAGCCAGGCTGCTATCAATAACGACATCTCCTTGAATAGCCGTGATTTTCCACTCTTTAAGCGAAGCAAGTAAGGTTCTTAAATCATTCCGGGTAAAGGATGGATCGCCACTCAGATGTAAATAAAGATTCCCGTGAAGAACACCTTGTTGTAATTGGTTGGCACTGGTACTCAACTGATTTTTAAAGCGATAATCTGGGCCAAGAGCCATTAGAGTGGCCGCTTCAGAAAAAAGTTTCATGTTACTGGCAGGAATATATAAACGCTCAGCATTCCGGCTATAAAGCGTCTGACCTGAAGATAAATCGACAACTACTATTCCAAGATTAACGTGTGGATTTAAACGATTAATAAGTCTGTCCACACTAACCTGCATACTTGCGCCGGACGAAGACATCGACCCTAACGCCCACAAACACATGCCAGTCAACGTCCTTTTCATCAAGGTATATTCCTTAAAACGGTAAATAAACAATAAATTCTAATGACTTAATCATATCTTAAGCCCAAGCGCTCCAAAAGCCCTGCAAGGGTGTCATTATTAAAAAATTTTACTTGTAACCATCCGCCTTCTTCATTATCGTTTACAATTTGGACAGGTGCACCTACCTGCTCTGATAATATCGTCTGTAATCGCTCAATATCCCTGTCTTTTTTGGCGTTCTTGGGAACCTCCTGATATTGATTTTTATAGGACTTTATCGCTTGCTCCAGCTGTCTTACTGACCACTGTTCTTCTATGGTTTGATTAGCAAACCATTCTTGCTGTTCGGGATTTAAGCCAACAAGAACTCGAGCATGTCCTAAAGACAGGATTTGGTCACGAATAAATGTTTTAACGGATTCAGTCAAGGTGAGTAAGCGCAAAATATTTGCAATATGACTGCGTGATTTCCCCACCAATACGGCAATCTCATCTTGTTGATAATGAAATTCATCCATCAGACGCCGATAACCACTGGCCTCCTCAATTAAATTGAGATCCTGACGCTGAATATTTTCAATTAAAGTCAACGCACAAGCTTGCTTATCAGTATACTCACCCACCAGGCAGGGAATTTCTTTTAAACCCGCCAGTTTAGCAGCTCGCCAGCGTCTTTCTCCGGCAATAATTTCATAACGTTGTTTGGCAATAGAACGGACTACCAAAGGTTCAATTAATCCTTGCGCGGCTATAGATTGCGCTAATTCTTGTAAAGCTACAGAATTAAAATCCTGTCTTGGCTGATATTGACCTGCCTGCAAGTGTTCAATAGGTAAATAAATAAACTCTGTTGGCATGAAAGAGGGCATCCAATAATAAGACGAAGAATTGTTTCACATCTGTCGAAAAATGAAAACAGATAAATCGTAGCCCGGATTAGACTGAGCCAATCCAGACTATTTTTGACGCCTTAACATTAGCCGCAAGAAAGCTGACTGTGCATTTCAACTTCGGGTCTAACGCTTCTGTCTGTTTGAATGTTTCTTTCTGGCTGAGTAAAGAAGCGAAGATTGGTATTATAAGAATCGCTCTTAAACTCTGTTTTCATTAATGCAGCGACTTGTGGGTGAGATTTTAATAAAGCTCGACCCTGTTCGATAATAAAAGAGTCTTTTGTAATTTCAGTCTCTTTCGTACGCTCAATCATAGACAGATAATGGGCTGCCGTTTTTAAGTCAGCAGGTGCTTTCGACTTGACTAATATCTCAGCCATAGCCAACATGGCATTGGTACAACCCAGGGTAGCAGATTGTCTCATCAGCTGTTTATATTGAGTTGATGAAGGAAAATGAGCTTGAGCTAAACGATACAAATCTAAAGGAGATTTAGCCGACGCTTTCATTTTAGGAAAATCGTCAACCATCGCTTGCTTCAATGCATGATCATGAGGTGACTGATGTAATTGAGCCACCAAAGCAGCAAACTCATGACTTGAATTTAATGGATCTGGCATATCTCCACCTTCTACTATAATTTTCGTTATTCACAGAATAAATACTTAAAATTAAGGCACGATTAAGTTGAGACAAATTTACACTTTTTTTACACTTTGAGAGCGACACGTTCTTTAATTTATTCACGCATCATCAATCCCCTTTCTACCGGGATTTCAAAGTTCAAAACAACAATCCACAATCATTCAAAAATCTCTTCGCTCATTAAGGCTTAGGCGCTTTCCGCGAAGGATTTGGAATAGTTATTCCTTAACAGGGTGTTATGAATATAATTGCTTTTTGAATTTTTGCAAATTAAATAAGAAAAAATAAATGATTTGTAGGCTGGTTGCTTGCAACCGGGGGATTGTCAATTTACGGCTCAACTCACTCCCGGCTGCAAGCAGCCGGGCTACACTTATTACTTCCAGCGATTATCGTAAAACGACCAACCTAAATGAAATAACATATGAGCAAATATTGCGGAGAGAAGTCCATATTGCCAGAATAAATAACCAAAGACTAAAGACTGCCAGAGACAGAGTGACAAAATGGAATAAACCAAACGTCGTGTAGATAAGCAACCTGCCGCAAGATAAGCTGGAATTTGCCCCACACCAAACATTAAACCGCTAAGCACTATAGCAATCCAAATAATTATCTCGTTATGCTGTTTGGCAAAAAGCATGGCAAAAAAAGCAATTAAATTCATTAAGCCCCATCGCGCAATGACCTCTTCTACAACACCACCATAAAGGACACAACCATCCATTCCCAAAGCACGGCGAAGATTGGCCATCACCCTGAAGCTGTGATCATCGAGAATACTTCCCACCACGCCATAATAAAGCCCCAGAAACACCAGCAAACATAAAAGAGAATATAAAAAAGTAGGCAATAAAATATGCTGAAAGGCTCCTAATCCAGCCTTTCCAAGCAAAAGAGCCTCAAGTAAAGGATCATGCAAACCCGTGCGTGAAGACAAAACCGCACCAGCAAAACTCATGACCAATACCATAAACAAGGTTTGCAGTATTGCAAAACGGCTCATTCTTTTCTTTAATTCATCCGTATTATTGGGCAATAAAAAATAAATTAACCGCCTCATCGCAATAACGATACCGGGAATAGACAAACCAAACAAAACAATAATTAATGGCCAGTTGATTATCATTTTTTTTCCTTAAGTAACACACTATAGAAAAAACCATCCATCCCATGTTCCCCAGGTAAAATCTGCAGACCATGGCCTGTTGCCCGTCCCCACGCTCCCTGATTTTTTACCAAGGCACAATCAGATTGTGTTGCCGCAAAATCGGCGATTTGTTTTTCATTTTCTTCGGCAATAACCGAACAAGTGGCGTATACCATCAAACCACCCGGAGCAAGTAAGGGCCATAAAGAACGCAGCATAGCGTGCTGGATTTTAGATACGGCGATAATTTCTTCATCAGTACGTAATAACTTAATATCCGAATGACGTCTGATAACTCCCGTGGCAGAACAAGGAGCATCTAATAAAATACGATCAAAAAGTTGCCCGTCCCACCATTGCTCAGGAAATAAAGCATCCCCTTGCAATAAGGTAGCTGTCAAATGCAATCGTTCCAGGTTGTCACGGACTCTTTTGAGTCTTTTAGGTTCAACATCCAGAGCTACGCAAGCCCCAAGATTAGGTTCAGATTCCAAAATGTGGCAGGTTTTTCCTCCAGGAGCACAACAAGCATCCAATACACGCTGGCCGGGCTTTAACGACAATAAAGACACCGCCAGTTGTGCCGCTCCATCCTGTACGGATACCCTCCCTTCCTCAAAGCCAGGAAGGCTGTATACGTCACAGGGAGTCTTTAAAGTAATGCCTTGTGGCGCTACCGGATGTGCCTCAGCGTCTATGTTCACCTTTTTTAACGCCCCCAGATACTCGGCTACCGAATTCTTTCGTAAATTAACTCTTAGAGTCATAGGGGGATGAGCATCATTCGCTTCAGCAATTTTCTGCCAATCATTGGGCCAATCATTTTTTAAATGGCGAAGTAACACTTGAGGTTGGCCATAGACAAAGGCAGGATCATTAGCTAAAGCGGCCAAAATCTCATGCTGTTTGCGACAGAAATTCCTTAAAACAGCATTAACCAATCCCTTGGCCCAACCTTTTTTTATTTTTTCAAGGACTGCGACCGTTTCTTTAACTACGGCATAATCAGGGATATTCATGTAATGCAATTGATAAAGACCAATTAATAAAGCGACCCAAACCTCTGTCTCTTTAGGTTTTTTTTCTACCAGACAATCCGCTATGGCCTGCAGTCGAAAATAATGACGGCAAAAGCCAAAGCACAGTTCTTTAGTCATGGGAGAGACGTCTGCCGATGCTGGCATCAACTGAGATAAAGAAGCTTTATCTTCTAATAAGGCCGTAAGAATTTTTAGAGCATGAAGTCTTTCATTATTTTTCATTGCAATATTAAACCGGCATGCAACTGAGTTTTACCTGAGTTTAACCAATCTGCGACGGAAATTGCTTTAGCTCCAGGAAATTGAATCCTGGTTACCAGCACCCCTTTATTCCCTGTAGCGACTAGCATCCCTTTTTTGTCTATACTGATTACTGTTCCAGGTGTTTGTGAACATTCAATTTCCATTATCTGGGCTTGATGGATACGAAGTATCTCCTCACCTAAAACAGTATAAGCAATAGGCCAGGGATTAAACGCGCGAATCTGCCTATTAATGTCCGCTGCAGAATTCTGCCAATTTATAAGCGCATCCTCTTTATTTATTTTACCGGCATATGTTGCCAAATCATTATTTTGCACTTCGGGTTGAGCCTGATTATTGGCTAATGCATCTAAAGTCGTGAGCAAAGGTTTAACTGAAATTTGGGCTAAGCGATCATGCAAACTGCCAGCGGTATCTGAGGGGCCAATCGGACACACTGCTTTAGCCAGCATATCGCCAGTATCCATTCCCACATCCATTTGCATAATAGTGACGCCTGACTCACTGTCACCATATAAAACCGCATGTTGAATAGGAGATGCCCCGCGCCATCGAGGAAGTAAAGAGGCATGAACATTGATACAGCCTAGTCTGGGAATCTCAAGAACTGCTTTTGGTAAAATCAATCCATAAGCAATGACAACCAGCACATCAGGTTTTAACTGAGCAAGCTCTGCAATAGACTCTGGGTTTTTGAAATTAAGGGGCTGATAAACGGGAATTTCATGCTCTACAGCCCATTCTTTGACAGCAGAAGCCTGTAATTTGCGGCCGCGTCCTGCTGGACGATCCGGCTGAGTATAGATGGCTTTAATTTGATGCGAAGATTGAAGTAATGCATCAAGACAAGGCAAACCAAATTCCGGGGTCCCGGCAAATACGAGATTCAAACCACTCATGATTTGGCTTGATGTCGCTTGAATTTATCCAGTTTTCTACGGGCCATGGCTCTTTTTAAAGGAGATAACAAATCCACAAATAATTTACCATTTAAATGATCAATTTCGTGCTGCAAACATTCTGCAAGAAGACCCTCAGCACTGATTTCAAAAGGCTTACCAAAACGATCCAGAGCTTTAACCGTGACTTTCTCAGCCCGAGTCACTGTATCATAGGCTCCAGGAACCGATAAACAGCCTTCATCAAACTCTTTCTCACCGGCGGAAGAAATAATTTCCGGGTTAATGATCACCAGTTGTTCGGATTTATCACCAATAATATCGATTACAGACAAACGCATACTCACGCCGATTTGGGGTGCTGCAAGTCCCACTCCCCTTGCATCATACATGGTATCAAACATGTCATCGATCAAAGTTTGCAATTTATCATCAAAAGTATCGACTGTTTTTGCAACTTTTCTTAATCGCTCATCGGGTAAATAAAGAATCTTACGAATAGCCATCGCTTATCTGGTTCTCCACATAATAATCATGATATTATCCCTCATATACAGTAATGCTGCAAGATGTCACTGCTTAACAAAGGAATGGTGCATGAGATTTTTTCTTCTCTTTTTCTGTCTGATCTTATCTTCTACCAACCATGCATTAAGTCTTAGAACAGATTTCCCTTCCAGATACGTAGTTCAGCATGGCGACACTTTATGGAATATTGCCAGTCGTTACCTGAAAAATCCCTGGGAATGGAAAGAACTATGGCACGCGAACCCCAACATCAAAAACCCTAATCGCCTGTACCCGGGGGCCATCCTTATTCTGGATTATTATAAAAGCAGGCCTTACATTAGAGTGTTATCTAATGGCACAATTAAATTGTCGCCCAATATTCGCCCCCATCCTATTGAAGAGGCTGTACCACCAATCCCTTTAGACCAGATAAAACCTTTTTTGGATGAATCATTAATTCTGGATGAAAATGTTCTTTTTCGTGCCCCCTACGTCGTGGCCTATATGGGAGAACACATGCTGGGAAGCCAAGGGGATGAAGTGTATGTTAAGGGCTTACATCCCTCCAGAGAATTACCCGAAGGCGGAACGATTGCCTATTCCTTATTCAGAGGAGGAAAAAACTACATTGATCCAATAACCAAAAAGATATTAGGTTTTAAAGCCGCCCTGGTTGGTTATGGTCAGTTAATAGCAGGAGGCGACCCCGCCACTATTTTATTAACCAATATTAGAGTAGGCATCAAAATAGATGATAAAGTACTGATTAATGACAGCCCCGAATTTGACTTTTATTTCGAGCCAGCAACGCCAGCCAATCAAGTTAACGGTTACATTATTGAACTGCCTGATGGAATGCCTGATGGCAACAGTCAATCCGCAATTGGTAGTGTTGCAGTAATTAGTATAGGCGCTGAATCAGGATTAAAGGCTGGTGATGTGCTCGGAATATTTAAAAAAGAACGAGTCATTCCAGATCCGAAACACCACCTTATCCCTATAGTACTTCCTCCAGAGCGCATTGGCGAAGCAATGATTTTCCGAGTATTCACCAAAACCAGTTTTGCTTTGATTGTTCGTTCCACACGCCCTGTTTACTTATATGACGTGGTAAGTAACCCATGAATAATTTACGCTATTACCTTGCATTAAACCGAATGAAACAAATTGGTCCACGAACAGTGAGTAAACTGGAAAAGCGCTGGCCTGATTTGCATGAAATGTTTCAACTCTCAGCCCATGAATTGGAGAGTGCCGGATTACCACCACTGTTGGCTCAAACAATAGCCGGCTTTGATTTAAAACAGGTCGATGCTGATTTTCACTGGCAGGAAGCAGGAGAGAATCATCATTTATTAACCTGGAACTGTAAAAACTATCCAGCCCTGTTAAAAGAAATTGCAGATCCACCCGTAGTTTTATATGCAAAAGGCAAGTTATCGTGTCTGGATAGCCCCAAACTAGCTATTGTTGGGAGCCGCAATCCGTCAGTAACAGGGAGTGAAAACGCAAAACAGTTCGCTAAAGAACTGGCTCATTATCCACTTACCATTGTAAGCGGTTTGGCATTAGGTATTGATGCCCAAGCCCATATAGGTTGTCTCGAGGCTCTGGGACAAACTATAGCAGTTTTAGGAACAGGAATAGATTGCATTTATCCTCGTCGCCATATAAAACTTGCCGAGCAAATTACCCACAATGGGCTGCTAATATCGGAATTTCCATTAAAAAGTCCCCCAATCGCTGGACATTTTCCACGCAGAAATCGTATAATAAGCGGTTTATCATTGTGCATTTTGGTTATTGAGGCAGCAATTAAGAGCGGTTCTTTAATCACAGCAAGAATGGCTCTGGAACAAAATAGAGATGTTTTAGCTATTCCAGGCTCGATTCATAATCCATTAGCTCGTGGCTGTCATCACTTATTGCAGCAAGGAGCTAAGCTTGTGACTTCAGTTAATGACGTTCTTGATGAACTAAGAATAGAACATCATCAGTTAACTGCTGAGAAACCCATTTTTTCCCTTGCCAGCGGGAACGAAAACCTAGTAAAGTTCATTGGCTTTGAAATGACTAGTGTCGATCAAATCATAATGCGCAGTGGATGCAGTGTAGAACAAGTCACTGGCGAGCTTGCGAAATTAGAATTACTAGGAACAATCAGGTCAGTCCCTGGCGGCTATATGAGGTGTTAATATGAAAGATAACTTATTTGAAATGTTATTAAATTTATTTGAAAAAAGTCTGACGCAACTTCAAAAAAGCCATCAGTCCGTTGATAAAGAATCAGCGGAAACCAATGAAGAAGATATCTTGCCCGCTGAAGATCAATCATTATATGTTAGATCGGCACAGCAAAAATCAGTGCGGATATTTACTTACGAAGAACAAATGAAACTGACTAAAGCCAGTTATCAATTTCTCGTGCGCATGAAATTATGGAATATAATTGATATAGACGTCTTTGAAACGGTCCTCAACCAATTGCAATTTTCAGAATCACGAATTGTAACCTTACAGGAAACTAAATGGACTATCAGGAATGTTTTAGCAACCGATTTAAATGAAGAGCAATTGGCCTTCCTTGATTTGGTGCTTTACCGAACAGAAGATGAGCTGGCAATACATTGATAACTATACGTAGCGATTCGCCTCTTTAATCTGGAAATGACAAAGAATCGATACAACCATTACAGGATAAGGTTTATTTCATATGAGTAAACACTTGGTGATTGTTGAATCACCCGCAAAAGCGAAAACAATTCAAAAGTACCTGGGCAGCGATTATGATGTCCTTGCCTCCTATGGCCACGTTCGGGATCTGCCCCCGCGGAAAGGTTCAGTGAATCCCGATGAACACTTTCACATGACTTATGCGCCTATTGAAAAAAACGCAAGGCATATTGAAACCATAGCAAAAGCGCTAAAAAAATCAGACTCACTCTTACTGGCAACCGACCCTGATAGAGAAGGCGAAGCTATTTCCTGGCATATTTATGAGTTAATGAAAGAACGCAATCTAATTAAAGACAAAGCAGTGCATCGCATTTTCTTCAATGAAATCACCAAAGCAGCTATTCAGGATGCCATAACCAACCCACGTACTATATCGATGGATTTAGTCAATGCGCAGCAAGCAAGACGAGCTTTGGACTATCTGGTAGGTTTTAATCTCTCTCCATTGCTGTGGAAAAAAATCAGACGCGGACTTTCAGCCGGACGTGTTCAAAGCCCGGCCCTGAGACTTATTGTGGAGCGAGAAGAAGAAATTGAACGTTTTGTATCCCAAGAATATTGGAAAATACTCGCGCAATGCACGCATACAAGTACCCCATTCGAAGCACGATTAACTCATTATAAAGATGAGAAATTACAACAGTTCACTATTAATCAACAGGAACAAGCCCTTGAGGTAAGAGATCATCTGATTAAACAAGCTCAAGGTTTCTTATCTGTTACCCAAATTGAAAAAAAACAACGAAAACGTAAACCATCTCCACCTTTTATCACCTCTACCCTGCAACAGGAAGCTGCCAGAAAACTAGGCTTTACCGCGCGCAAATCCATGATGGTTGCTCAACAGTTGTATGAGGGTATCGATATAGGTACCGGTACGGTGGGTCTGATCAGTTACATGCGTACTGATTCGGTACACTTGGCTACCGAAGCCGTTGAAGAAATACGAGAGTATATTACTCTGCGTTATGGTGAAGATAATTGCCCCAAAACGCCAAGGGTTTACAAAACAAAATCCAAGAACGCTCAAGAAGCGCATGAGGCCATAAGACCTACATCCATTAAACGCTCGCCAGACATGGTACAAGAAGCGCTAACTACTGACCAATATAAGCTCTACAGTTTAATTTGGAAACGTACTTTGGCGTGCCAGATGGCAGATGCCATAATGGATACCGTTGCGGTAGATTTTAGTTGCGGCGAAGGCAATCTCTTCCGTGCTAATGGTTCAACAGTCACCTTCCCTGGATTCCTGGCGGTCTACGAAGAAGGGCGTGACGATTCCAAAGATGAAGACAGCGATGGAGCCATTTTACCTGCATTTTCAGTGGGTGAAAAAGTTAAGGTCTTGGATATCCTGGCCAATCAACATTTTACCGAACCACCGCCAAGATATTCAGAAGCAACCTTGGTTAAGGCATTAGAAGAATACGATATCGGTCGCCCATCTACTTATGCTTCCATCATCCACACGCTACAGCAACGTGAATACGTGGTAGTCGATAAGAAAAGATTTTTACCTACTGATGTGGGTCGTATAGTCAATCGTTTTTTGACCAGTTATTTTACTCGCTATGTTGATTATAAATTTACCGCAGGGCTTGAAGATACACTTGATGCTGTGGCTCGCGGGGAAAAAGAATGGATTCCAGTGCTGGAGGAGTTTTGGCGGCCTTTTGTTCAACAAATACAAAATACTGATGAACAAGTACAACGTAAAGACGTCACTACAGAACTATTGGACACTAAATGTCCCAAATGCCAAAAACCACTTTCAATCAGACTTGGGAAACGAGGCCGTTTTATAGGCTGTACAGGCTATCCGGAATGTGATTACACCCAAGACATGGGTGGTCCAGACAGTGAAAAAGCAGAACCAGAAGTAGTTGAAGGCAGAAGTTGTCCTCTTTGCAATAGCGTATTGCATATTAAAGCAGGCCGCTATGGTCGATTTATTGGCTGCAGTAATTACCCTCAATGCAAACATATGGAGCCTTTAGAAAAACCAGCCGATACTGGCGTGATTTGCCCCAAATGCAATCACGCAAAGATTCTGCAAAGAAAGTCCCGAAAAGGAAAAATTTTCTATTCATGTGGGGACTATCCCAAATGTGATTATGCCTTATGGAATGAACCTATTGATAAGCCCTGCCCTAAATGTGCATGGCCAATATTAACGGTCAAGGAAAGCAAAAAATTTGGACGCCAGATTCTTTGTCCACAGGAAGGATGCGGTTACTCTGCTACTGAAGAATAAATTCCATAAATGCGAACTCGTCATCCAGAGCGAAGCGAAGGATCTCCTGAATGTGGCATTAGCATTTTGCTTAAACATTGTGCCTCATTCAGCAGATCCTTCGTCGTAAACTCCTCAGGATAACGCGGATCGTGAACGGTTACGACTAATGCGGCTCATTCATCATCTGTTCGATGTAACGTCTGCAGGTCAATGGTTTATCAATATAATTGATTAAATGACGTGTTCCGCCAGTTCCAGTAATGATTAATGCACCATAGCGCATCAGGCTGCCTAAAATGGATTGACGGATGTCTATGGTTTCAATTTTACTTAAAGGGATATCAACCGTTTGCCTTACTATAAGACCTGTCCGTAAAATGACTTGTTTTCTTTTTATCGTAATTGATGAAAAATAGTAAGTCACCCAGGTCATTGCTATCCAAACGAGACAAAACAGGGCTAAAAACATGCTGACCTGTCGAAGTTGAACAATGTGGACATAAATTGCAAAAACAAAACATAAAGCCACTATGGGCCAAAAAAATATAATCCAGTGTAACCTGGTGAAATAAATCGTATTATTGTCGATTGTATTGTCCGTTTTAGTTACCGTCATTGCTCACCTTCAGATGTTCTAAAAAAATATGATATTGCACTTAGCAATAATTTGCTATTCTATACACAAAACAGCTTATTTAGCGATAGCTCCAAACTTTTGGTCACCAGTAAATGAAAACTTCATATAAAAATAAAAGGCAAAGATAAATGCGCGCTATCAGTCGCTGCCTGAATAAACAACTTGCGGATCTATGCCAACGCTCGGTGCAATTGGAAGAATTATCTAATAAAGTCACTCAATTGCTTCCCGCTAATTTAGCTTCGGTATGCCATGTTGGCAGTTTTAATAAAGGTTGCCTGATTCTAACGACCACTAATGCAGCCTGGGCCTCTCAATTACGCTACGCCATCCCCGAACTACGCGACAGGTTGCGCAAAGAAGCAGGCATGTATCAGCTTTCCTCAATAAAAGTAAACATTAGCGAATCTGCCGCCCCCTATCAAAAAACCGCTCAACCCAAGTCTCACGAATTATCAGAAAAAGCCAAAGCAACGATCATCAGTGAAAGTGAGCATTGCACCTATCAGCCGCTGCAAAAGGCATTGCTTCATTTAGCCAAAGGTGAGTAGGTTAAGCTCCAGGTCCAGCACTTTCTTTTAATCCTGTTATCCCCTTTACCAGCATGTTTATTGCTAATCGTCACTAGAGTACGGGGGCACCCCGAATTGACCATTTCTTGAACATAAAGGCAGCAAATACTACAATTGTACATAACAAAATCAATGTTCAGAATAATCCATGTTAACTCAGCAACAATACACGCAAATTCAAGCTCTTCTCAAAGAGAGAAAATTAAATATTGATATGTTTAAAGCGCGAGATATTCGCTTTGAAGATGACATCAGTTTGCATGCAGTTTGGGTCAATACACATATTTATTCCCATCCTTTTCCAAATGGCTCTTCCAGATCCCATCATAGTATTCTGCATGTCTCCAGAACCGCAGCATATGCTGTAATCATGGTCAATTTTTTTAGACGTTACGGCCAGATGAATGGCCCAGAGATTACCAATGATCTCTTAAAATTGATTCAAATTAGCATGCTGTTTCATGATTCAGCACGCCTGTATGACGGGGAGGATCTGTGGGATGAGCAAAGTTCTCTATTGCTTTATGCCTATTTAGTCAATGTATTAGAGATTGACGAAGAGCTGGCACGTTTTTTATGTGAATGTGTTGCCAATAAAGATATGACGGCGGAAAAAAAATATTCACGCTTGGAAGTAACTGCTGAAAAATTATCGTGGCGCTCTGTAGACCCTCCTGCATCCAAATGTTCAGAACAGCTCGTGATTCATGATTGTGATTGTTTAGACGTAACCCGTGTTCGTGAAACGTTTCATTCATCCTATTTGGATTTTTATCAAAAAATTGCCTCTTTTGATCCTAGGGCTTTTGCAGAGATGTCAGCCCTGGTTAATGAAATAAAAAGTCTCATCGAAAAACAAGGTGATTCTTTTAAGAGGGGCAAGGCAGCAATTAAGTCCCATTATGAAACAGAAAACGTATACACCAAGGTTATCAATACTTTTTTAGAGGATGAAGATTATAAAATTCTGTCATTTTTATATGGAAATGGAACTTTATTATCAGATGAACAATTACAACAGGAAATCCCAAAAGGCGGATTGGATGCACTTGAAGGAAGGGCATTAGTCAGATCTTTAAATTTCAGTAACAAAAAAGTAGATAAAGAAGGGAAAAAAACAGAAACAGCAGCTGAACTTGAATGTCGCAAAACCGCTCGTTCGCTGGATAAATTAACACGTTCGTCTAAAGGTTATTGTAAACGTGGAAACGTGAATCGCTCAACCTCTTTACTGCTGAGAGGTGGAGATTTGTTTGGCAGTGCAGGCGGCAGGATTCTTGATTTTAATTGGAAGGATCTCAAAGCCATTTATGAAACTAATGCGTTAACAGGAACAGGTAAAAAACGTAATCTTGAATTAGAAACACTTACCACTGATGAGAAACAACAAAAAATTTTAGAGTTAATCCGAAAGCATAAAATGGGTATTGAGCCTGAGATTAATGGGATGAAACACACGGAGCTTCTTTATGATGTAACTGCCTATGATGATATCTATTATACGTTAGATCCTATAAAAAATGTTGATCCCATTCATCCTTTATCTCCCTTGTTACAAGCTATTTTTATTAAAAACGAATTTCTAAAATTCGGAATTGATTTGCCTATTTATCAAATATCATGCCTCCATAACACCGAACAGAAAGAACCGGTGCACAGCGATGATGAGCTCGTTGAAATGTGGACAACGCTTTGTACTGATTATATCAATAATGAATTAAAAGAGGTTGGCAAAGTAGAACATATAAAACACATCTCGACACATGCATTAGGAATTTATGCCTTATATGGCCAAAAAGTAAAAGACCCGAATCAATTTGTGCCTGGCTATTCCAATTATCCTATTGATTTACAGAAGAAAATTGAGCTTTCTATTGAAAACGCAAAAGATAATGCATTACTCCTCTTTAAAAAAAATTTTATTAAACAATTAATGACCTCACTGCATAGCGGTATAACCAATAGTAACTATAAAGAGGTTCTATTGGCGTTGGAACAGAATCTTATCGATGAAGACTTAACAAAAGAATTAATGAAACAAGCTGAAATAGTGATAAATTCAGCTGATTTGGATAGAATGATTAATTTAGCTCAAAACAATGTATTTAAAATAAGTTATCGAATTTTATGTCAGTTTAATAGGACAACAGCCACAAGCATAGAAAACAAAGCGTTAGAATTGTTAAGCCGTCAATTTGTTGAGATCACGGCTAATGGCCAGTTAGACTCGGTAAACCGACTCTATCAATTTGCGACAACATTTAATCTGACCACCTCTTTCGATCAGAACGTCGTTGCATTGCTTGAGAATATAGAGACGAACAAAAAATGGATTTCCTTAGAGACTCTGTTAGATAAACTTCCTACTTATTTTGCAGAAAAATCTTCGTTATTAATGGAGATAGTCGATACGCTGGAACAACAACTCATTGATGGCAAGGTTGGTAATGAGGAGTTTTTAGTCTATTTAAAACTCGCTAAAACATCAAATTTTCCTGAAGAGCGTGTCAAAAACGTCGCATCACAATGGTTTAATTATGATTATCCAATCACTTTAGTGATAGATGATTCTTTTGGTGAGATGTCACCCAATAATTGGGTGGCCTTTGCAAAAAAGGTATCTTGCCTTTATACCCTTTTTGATGATGTGGAATTATTTGCTAAATTAGTTAAAAAATTAAATGTTGATATTACTGAGGTTACAATAAAGCCCTTATATGACTATCATTACGTTGTGTGTGAGTGTTTGTCCATTAAAGAGATTACTGCACATCCTCAAGATCAACACACGACAATGATAAGAGATAAAGTAAAATCGCAAATAAAAAACTGCGTTTCGGAATACAAATGGGATATTTTTTATAACTATGAAACACCGGAACGAAACGTTCGTTACTTTCAGTGGCTAGCTGAATATCTACAACTCTCTTGGCAAGACCAAGCTGATTTTATAATCCCCTGGTTGCAAGAGTATTATGAAATTGACTTTGAACAACTGGATAACAAGGACAGCGATATTTGGCAAGACGTTTACATTGGCGATGCCAAAAAATACGTTGAATATTTGTATCGCAATTATTCTCGCCAGCAGTCGCCTTTAACCACCCTAGGCTTATTCGCCTCTAGGCCGCAAACGACAGCAGAGCCCAGTAATCAGGAAGAGCTTGATGCAGGAGAAACCCAGGCTCCGGATATGGGTTTATAAAGAATATTCTGCATGAGTATGCTGAATGGAGCTTTCATCTACTTAAATAATCTAGGCGAGCGCGCCTGAAAAACGCCGCTCAACCCATGCAGCATCCAGATAGTTAAAGCAGTCCTGCAGAAAATCAGTTAATTCATCTTCTTCCAGGACATGCTCAAAGCCAATGGGTTCGACATGATGATGAACATACTCGCCAAAATAAGTCATTGAAAAGTGGTAATAGTCTTGGGTATGTAAAATGAACGTATGCCACATTTCATCCATAATCAGTAAGGGACCAAAAAGATAGGTCTTTTTACCCAGTAGAGTTCGCTGCCAACTAAGCCCCATCCAAGCCAATAAATCTTCAAATAGCTGTTGCGCCTCGCTCAAGGAAAACGCGGGGTGGAAATGACAAAAATGAGTAACTACCTGCTCATTTTTATATTGGAGCAGAGCAGGGAAATTCACATTCATTATCTGCAGCAGGATTTTTTAGCACTGGGTTTTTGTGTAATATAACGAACGATTCGACATATCATTTCTTCTTGAGTCATCATAATCTCTTCAATTTATTAATTGCCTAGTCTAACCTAATGTCTATAAAGGACGCAATTGGATCATTTTGTTTTCGTCAACTAGCATCATATGCTGGGGCGGTATATCTTCCCAACCTTCAGCCAAATCATTAAATTTTTCAGAGGAAACGATAATGAATGAAGGAGGTCCCTCTTCTTTTAACCATTTACCTTCTTCGGCGAAAATATATCCTTCAAGATAATGAAAGGTAAGATTTTTTTTCTTTTCATGGGTGCAGTAACGCGTCGCGATTATTCTTTGTCCATCAGTCATGCAAATATTGTAATAAGAGGGGCCTTTTTTGCCGAACTCTTTGATTACCTCAGCAATTTTTTGCAATGTTTCCTGTAACACATCTCCGACAACAGATAATTGATTTAAATCCCGACCTTTTGCCAGTTGTAAAAATAAAGCAAACAGATGTTCTGAATCAGTCTCTCCTTGTATCCAATCATAGATATCATCGTCTAATAAATGGCGTATGTGTCGTTTTACTAAAACAAAATTGTTAATTTCCCCATTATGCATAAACATCCATTCACCATGAATAAAGGGATGGCAATTAAATTTGGTCACCCCTCCGGAACTGGCGGAGCGTACATGAGCAAAAAAACAGGGGGATTGAGTTTTTGCCGTTAAATTCAGTAAGTTTCTGTCATTCCAGGCCGGAGAAATAGACGTAAATAAAGCAGGCTCAGGACTAATCGCAGGAACATACCACCCTAATCCAAAACCATCTCCATTAACCCGTAAATCAGTCTCACGTGCATGAAGACTTTGCATCACTATGGAATTTTTAGGAGTAACCAAGATATCCTGGAGTACGGCAGGACGCCCTAAATACGCAACAATTCGACACATAATAATAGCCCCTTCTTTTAAATTCCTTGTCCGTTTTCAAGAATGTTTGGCTTTTCTATCTGTTAATAATTTAACTATAGCAAAGTTTATCATCATCTTGCGTGGTCATTGTAGTTGGCTTGTGCCCCTACGATTTAGTCATGCTTTAAAATCCATTATTAGGACAAGACACTGCCCTACGCTACTGAGCCAATTTTTTTCATAAAGTTCCAAATTCAAGCCAACTTGTTGAATTTATTTATATTAATTTATATTATTCATCTGTGTTTTTGAGGAGAATCTAAAATGACAAATAAAAATATTGGTCATACTAAAGAAAGTACCGACAAGAGAAAAAGTAGTGCCGCTATTGTAGGCATAGAAAAGCCTCACGAGAGAAAAAATAAAATACATCTTTCAACCTCAGATTTAGCGCGTGTCTCGATGTTTCGGCAACATAAAGCAGCTGAAGTTCTCGGTGTTAGTATTTCAACATTAAAAAGGAGATTTTATGAATGCAAGTTGGGACGCTGGGATGTAGGTAGCTCTTATGAGGATGCAGAAAATAATGCAGCTATTGAACCTATAAAAAAAGGACAAGTTGCGACAAAATTAGAAAATATAATTAATAAAGCCTCTCTAGAAAATGTTAAAGAAGTAGATAAAATTACCTTGTTCGCACTTAAAGTAGCTTTTCGCCAAGGATTTGAGAATGTAGAAGAAAGCGCCCCTAAACTGCGCTAAACACTATTTACTTAAATGTTGCTGACGAGCCACTGTATACATGGTTTGTAGCCTGGATTAGCATAGCGTAATCAGGGATGTCGCTGCACTGAGCCAAAGACATTCCCGTATTACGCTGCGCTAATACGGGCTACGACTTTACCAAATAACACAGCGGTTCTCGTTAACCATAGGACTATGATCCGGAATATTAAAGGCCTGTTGAAATTGGGGAATATTTGCTAGGCTTCCATTTACCCTGTATTGAGCAGGAGGGTGAGGATCAGTAGTCACTTGATTGCGCAGTTGCTGAGGTCTGATATTCGTTGCCCAGACATGCGCTGTGCCTAAAAAGAATTGCTGATCAGGGGTCATACCATTAATGGTCTTGGCATTTTTATATTCCTTTGAGCGATGAAATGCTCGATAAGCGATGGTAATACCGCCTAAATCGGCCGTAGCCTCACCCACAACCAACTTTCCTTGTACATGCATATCACCATCAACTACATATCCAGAAAATTGATTAACAATGCATTCCGTGGCTTTATTGAATTTGGCTAAATCACTGGGGGTCCACCAATTTTTTAAATTACCGTGGCCATCAAATTTTGCCCCCTGATCATCAAAACCATGAGTCATTTCGTGCCCCATCACAAAACCAATAGATCCATAATTCAACGCTGCAGGGGCATTGGGATCAAAAAATGGTGTTTGCAAGATTCCTGCCGGTATATTCAGATTATTCATGGAGGGATCATAATAAGCATTGATTGTTTGTGGCGTCATTCCCCATTCACTTCTGTCTATAGGTTTACCGATTTTATTCAGATCACGCTTGATCAAAAATTCATTTGCTCTGATGACGTTTAATACATAAGGACCTCTATCCACTTTTAAAGTGGTATAATCCCACCACTTGCTAGGATATCCGACACGCTCTTCCATCAAATCCAATTTTTTAAGTGCGGCTTGGCGAGTTTCTGGTGTCATCCAGTTTAGAGTATTAATGTCTTCGCGAAGAACCGCTCTGATATTCTTAAGCATCTCCAGGACCGCTTCTTTAGAAGCAGGGGAAAAATATTTTTCGACATACAATTTTCCAATGGCAAATCCCAAAGCCGCATTTTCAACATTAACCACCCGTTTCCAGCGAGGTAATATTTTTTCTGCGCCATTTAAGGCACTTACCATCTTAAAGTTCTGGTCAACAAATGGCTTTGATAGATAAGCAGCAAAGCTATCGAGTAAGTGCCAACGCAAATAGGTTTTCCATTGGTCAATAGGAATTGTTTTTAAGAGTTCATTTGCCGCTTTAAAAAATTCTGGCATGGCCAAATTAATATTTTTATTCTTTTCTTGACCTACGGCCTTAAAAAACTGGGGCCAGGAGAAATTAGGAGTTGTTTTTTCCAAGTCGGCGAGGGTCATCATATGATAAATTGCATGCGGATCGCGTTGATCAATTTGCGACATAGAAGCAGTGGCTAATTTGGTTTCTATATCCATTACTGTTTTTGCTTCGCTTGCTGCCTTGTCCGGATTATCGCCTAGCAACTCAAACATTTTAGTAATGTGGTCAACATATGCTTCGCGTATCTGCTTGAATTTAGGATTATCTTTCAAATAGTAATCCCTATCCGGCAGTCCCAGACCACTTTGCACCAAAGCGCCAATCATTAAATTGCTGTCTTTAAAGTCTTGCATACTGCCAAAACCGTACAAAGCATCCACACCAATCTGATGCAGATGGGTAAGCACCTGTTGCAGATCAGATAAAGTCTTAATAGCATCGATTTTAGCAAATTCGGCCTGCAAAGGAGTAATGCCCAGTCGATTAATACTTGCTTCATCCATACCACTATAATAAAAATCACCTACTTTCTGTTCTATACTCCCTGGTTTGGCTTTGCTATTTTCCGAGGCTTTTATAAGCATTTGGTGAATGATATCCAAAACTTTCTCATTGACCAGATTAAACGTACCCCAGGATGAATACTCGGCCGGAATAGGATGATTCTTTTGCCAGTTACCATTGGCGTAAGCATAAAAATCCTGTGCGGGTGATACACTGGTATTTAGCCAATCAAGATGAAGTGGGTCATTGGGTTGCGTTTTTGTAATATCAGGACTTGCATAACTGATTGAAGAACCACAAATCAAACTAAGGGTTAAAAGTCTTATATTAAGTTTCATTCGGCAACTCCGTAGCGTCTAAAATTGATGATTAACCATTTAATTTTGATATGTTTCACAGTATATCTTAATTCATGAGATCTGTTTTTCAGGTATTAGCGATGCGATGATGTATATCCTATTTTTAAATCAACGCAGTAGCGCAGTAAAATCAAACTCATTGGCATGCAATGAGTTTAAGTCATGCAAAATAAACTTTGACAATAATGAGGAAGAGGAACTCTCTTAACCTAATCTTGGCTAGGCCTCAACAGGATAAAAATCAGGTTGTGGGATAGATAAATAATTTTCTGTATCAAAATAGGTATATTCCCAAGCATCCTGTCTTACCATTAACTCACGTAATAACCTGTTATTCAACTCGTGACCTGATTTATAGCCTTCGAATGCTCCAATTAAACTGGAACCCAAGAGGTATAAATCTCCAATAGCATCCAGTACTTTATGAGTAACAAATTCTGATTCAAAACGTAAACCATCTTCATTAAGAACGCGATAATCATCAACAACTATGGCGTTATCCAAACTGCCACCTTTAGCCAAATCACATTCGCGTAATTTTTCATAATCGGAAAGGAATCCAAATGTTCTTGCTCGGCAGACTTCTTTCACATAAGAGGTGCCAGAAAAGTCAAAACTGACTGTTTGCGGCTTGTCATTAAATACAGGATGGTCAAAATCAATAGTGAATGAAATTTTATATCCGTTATGGGGTTTAAATTGGACATATTTTCCGTTGTCCTCAACCCGAATGGGTTTAAGGATTCGAATGTATTTCTTAGCCGCATGCTGTTCTTTAATACCTGCAGATTGAATAAGGAAGACAAAAGGAGCGGCACTACCATCCATAATGGGTAATTCGGGTGCATTGACATCAATATAGGCATTATCGATACCCAAACCTGCCAACGCAGATAAAAGATGTTCTACTGTAGCAATTTTGACTGTTCCATGATGTAACGTAGTACATAGCATGGTATCACCAACATATTCATAAGATGCAGGGATCTCTACTACTGGTGACAGATCGACTCTTCTAAAAACGATACCTGTATTCACAGGGGCCGGGCGCAAGGTTAAAAGCACTTTCTCACCGGAATGCAATCCAACACCCGTAGCTTGGATCACCTTTTTAGGAGTTCTTTGTTTTGTCATTCAGTGCTCACCTTTCTTCTGTATTTATTTTGCGCGCAAAAACCTCTTGATCTTAGCAACAATTTATTGATTAGTCTAATTTTTTTATCTTTTTCCACAATATTTGACTTATTATTATCCTAATCAATAAAGCACTCAGCAAAGATACATTTTTTTTCAAACCGACAGAAACTTATTAAATCTCATCAACAATCAGGTTCGGTGCGGCTTGAGCAACTAGAGTCTCTCAAAATGTTTTGCTTTTTTGTTCCTCTAAGTTGCTCGATCTGCACCAAATAGCTCGTTACTGGACTTCCTCTTGACGACGTAAAAAAGCAGGGATATCAAGATAATCAACATCTGGAACACCATCATTATTTTGTTTTGGTGTAGCACTTGCTGAAGACGTGGTTGCCGTTTGCGCTTGTTTACGAATAACGGCAGGCCTGTCTAATTGATGATAATCCAAAGAGCCATCGCTTCTTGTGGATTCAATCAAACGTGCTCTATGATGTTGTTGTGCCTGCTGAGGCTGCTGCTGTTGATGGCGCTGTCTTGCGTCACCTAATCCGGTTACAATTACAGTCACCCGCATTTCCTCTGTCATTTCCGGATCAATTACTGTTCCTACCACCACAGTCGCATCATCTGAAATAAATTCTTTAACAACGTCACCCACCTCTTCAAATTCACCGATTGACATATCAAGGCCTGCGGTAATATTGACTAATATTCCACGAGCACCTGAGAAATTGACGTCTTCTAATAAGGGGGATGCGATAGCTGCTTCAGCGGCCTGACGTGCTCGTTGCTCACCTACCGCACTACCAGTACCCATCATTGCCATGCCCATCTCAGACATCACAGTACGTACGTCAGCAAAATCGACGTTGATCAAACCTGGACGAGTAATTAAATCAGATATTCCTTTTACTGCTCCAAGTAAAACATTGTTCGCTGCTTTAAACGCATTGAGTAAGCTAATGTTTTTACCCAAAACACTTAAGAGCTTGTTATTCGGAATAGTAATGAGTGAATCCACATGTTCTGCCAGACGACGAATACCCTCTTCAGCGGCCAATGCACGTTGTTTGCCTTCGAAAGAAAAAGGTTTGGTTACTACAGCAACGGTCAAAATACCAAGTTCTTTTGCTATTTCTGCAAAAACCGGAGCCGCTCCTGTGCCTGTACCGCCCCCCATTCCGGCAGTAATAAAGACCATGTCCGCACCACTTAAGATTTCTCTAATGTGATCTCGGTCTTCTTCTGCTGCCTCACGACCAATTTGTGGATTGGCACCAGCACCTAAACCTTTAGTCAGCTCGTCACCTAATTGAATGTGGATTTTGGCATTAGATGCCTTTAATGCTTGTGCGTCAGTATTGGCACAAATAAATTCGACGCCATCTATATTTTCAGCAACCATATGTTCAACAGCGTTTCCACCGCCACCGCCAACACCAACCACCTTAATTACGGCATTATTATCTAGTTGGCTGCTTTCCATTAATTCAAACATACCCCTGTCTCCCCTAGTGTGCTGCTTTTTCTCTGCTTAATACGTTTTTGTTGCATAACGATGCAACCCCAGATCTTATACTCATTGTGATTGAGTATATTTCAAACTGTTGGTAAAAATATAGATAATTCGTTAAAAATTGCCTTGAAACCATTCTTTCATTCGCGACCACATGCTCTTGGAATTATCGCTCATTGCAGGCACATTATAACTTCCTTCATACTGCTGTTGGAATCCATGAAGCAATAAACCAACACCTGTAGCAAAAGAAGGATTTTCAGTAGCCTCCGCCAAACCAGATACATAATGAGCGCAGCCCTTTCTTACCGGCATCTCAAAACAAAGTTCAGCAAGTTCAATGGCACCTCTTATATTTGAAGCGCCCCCCGTTAAAACAATACCTGCGGCCATTCGATCCTCAAACCCGCTGCGACGTAACTCATTACGTACCAGAGAAAATAATTCTTCGTATCGTGCCGCAACCACATCAGACAATGCTTTAGCGGAAATTTTTCTTCCGGGCCTGTCGTTGACGCTGGCAACTTCCAACATTTGATTCGCATTGGCTAACTCGGGTAAAGCATAGGCATGAGTAATCTTAATTGATTCTGCAGCTTTTGTTGGGGTGCGTAAAGCCATGGCGATGTCGTTGGTTACCTGATCGCCAGCTATGGGTATTACCGAAGTGTGTTGAATCGCTCCTTCGGAAAATATGGCTATATCGGTAGTGCCACCACCGATATCAATGAGGCACACCCCCAGATCTTTCTCATCTTCAGTAAGCACCGCATGACTTGATGCCAATTGCTCAAGAATGATGTCATTAACCTCTAAGCCACAGCGACGCACGCATTTCACGATATTTTGCGCAGAACTGACTGACCCAGTCACTATATGCACTCGAGATTCGAGCCGCACCCCAGCCATGCCTATGGGTTCACGAATACTTCCCTGATGATCGATGATAAATTCCTGCGGCAGTATATGCAGAATTTTTTGATCAGCGGGTATGGCCACCGCTTTCGCGGCATCAATGACCCGCTCCACATCAGCTTGAGATACCTCTTTATCACGAATGGCGACAATACCGTGTGAATTTAAACTGCGTATATGACTGCCAGCAATGCCCGCATACACCGTTCTTACTTCACAGCCCGCCATTAGCTCTGCTTCCTGCACCGCTCGTTGGATAGAGTTCACCGTGGCTTCTATATCGACAACAACCCCGCGTTTTAATCCGCGAGAAGGATGACGACCAATTCCAATGATTTCAATGGCTCCATCGGTAGTTACTTCACCAATTAAGGCAATAATTTTTGAAGTGCCAATATCCAATCCAGTGATAATATTTTTTTCTGATTTTTTAGCCATTATCGTCCCGTTTGTTGTTTCCACTGCACTGCCATTCCACGTGGATACCGTAAATCCACGCTAGCCAACTGATCTGCCTTTTCAGCAAATACTGCAGGATATGCTTTACAAAAACGCTGCAATCGCGCTTCTAACTCTTTCTTTCCTAAGTATATTTTTATGTCGCTACCCAGGATTAATATCCACGTCTGATTGTCGCGTAAATGCAATCCAGACGCTTTTAATCCATACGCTGATAATATCTTACTCAATTTTTCATAAACTTGTAAGACTTCTAACTGCTGAGATGGTGGACCTTTTAATTTGGGTATATTCAAATCGGGTGGAATTCCCCCTTGATTAAATAATTTGCCATCTTCAGTCATTAAAGCATCCCCCCACACTGCGACAGGAGTCTTCTCAACAAGCTTTATTTTTAAGGTATCCGGCCATACACGCTCTACATAGGCAGTATCAACCCAATTAATAGCATTTAATTCATTTTGTAATCGGCTAACCGGTAAAGAAAAAAAACTGGCATCCAAATATTTGGCTAATACCGTTTCTAACTCCTTATGAGTCACATGTTGATAACTTGCAGCCACTTTAATCGTAGTGATAGGAAAGCGTTCGGAGTCTGCTAGATACAAATAACCTAAACGACCAGCTAAAAACAAGGCGCTGACGATCAATAACAGCAATACCCCTGTGTAACCAAGGCCACTTGAGTTATTCCCTCTTTTTTTAATATGCTCACTCACAGGTAATTAGTCACTAAATGTTGACGGCATTGATGATGGGTTGTAGCAATATTAATCAGTTCATCAAGCAAATCAGGATAGGCCAAACCGGTTGCCTGCCATAATTTGGGATACATACTGATGGAAGTAAAGCCCGGCAGGGTATTGAGTTCATTAAAATAAATCTCTTCTGTCTTATCATTGACAAAGAAATCTACTCGAGCCATGCCCTTACATTTTAAACGAGTAAAAATATCTGCTGCGGCCTGTTTTAATCGTTCATTCAGCTTATTGCTTAAAGAAGCAGGAATAATTAAATCGGTTTGACCACTTTCTAAATATTTCGCAGTGTAAGAATAAAAACCATCAGGATGGTTTACTCGAATTTCACCCACATTAGAGACTCTTGGCTGGGCAGAAGGGAGCGTATTTTCTAATACGGCTAACTCAATTTCGCGGCCCTGGATAAATTCTTCGATTAAAATTTCTTCGTCGTAACGTAAAGCATCATCAACTGCAGCAACTAATTCGGCCATATTTTTTGCTTTGTGAATCCCGACACTGGAACCTAAAGAACAAGGTTTAACAAATAGTGGCCATCCGAATTCAGCTGCGACTTCACTGCAAAATTGATGTCTTTCACTCGCGCTAGTGTGCCAGGAGAGTAATTTATATTTTGCTGATTTAAGACCATTAATACAGGCTAATCGTCTGGCCATATCCTTATCCATACCAATAGCAGAAGCTAATACATCGCAGCCTACATACGCCACATCAGCCAACTCAAGCAATCCTTGCAAACAGCCATCTTCATATAAAGGCCCATGCACTACGGGGAATACAACATCAGCCTCAACAGATAAACGCCCATTAATAAGCAAACTTTCCAAAGGTTTTGAATGTTCGGTTACTACAGGAAGCTTCTCTTTATAAGCCAGCAAATCATGGTAGTGGTGCAAATGAAATTGACCATTTTTATCCATGGCCACTGGAATGATGTTGTATTTATCAGCATTCAAATGAGCAAGAACCGATGCTGCTGAAATTAATGAAACTTCATGCTCTCCAGATTTTCCACCGTACAGCAAAACGAGGTTGACCGATTTAGACATTAACAGTCTCCAATAATATGTACTTCGTGAATCATCTCAATAGTTGTTTGCTCACGAACTTTAGTTTGCACCAAATGAATCAATGCTTCAATATCAGCAGCTGATGCAGAACCGTGTTGATTGATAATAAAATTAGCAACGTCGCCTTTCTCCATTATGCTCATGCCGACTCTCACATTTTTTTCATCAGGTTCACTGCCATTTGACCGATACTTCCAGCACCTTGCATCAGAATAACATCACCATCTTTAATATATTCATCCAGCCGTGCTTTAAGCGATTGTTCATTCACCAAAGTTACTTTTTTATCATTAGCCCTGATTTTATCCGCCAGGCTTTCGCTCGTGATACCCGGAATGGCGGTTTCACCTGCCGCATAAATGTCAAATAATAATAATTCATCAGCGAGACTCAACACGTCAACAAATTGACTATGCAACGATTGAGTTCGGGTATAACGATGCGGTTGAAACACATGGACTAAACGCTTATTAGGCCAAACTCGTCTGAAGGCATCGATGGTGGATAAAATTTCTTGAGGATGATGTCCGTAATCATCAACCACAATAGCAGAACCGTTCTCAAATTGTTTTTCACCCAACATCTGGAAACGACGCCCTACCCCCTGAAATTTTTTCAGACCACGTATAATGGAATCATCATCAACACCCACTTCCGTAGCAATAGCAATTGAAGCCAAGGCATTTAGTACATTATGACGGCCAGGATACTGAAACTGGATGGTTAATGGTAAATGAGGTGCCGGTCTGATGACTGTAAACTGACTTAACATCTCGTTTTGGGTCCAATCCACCGCACGATAATGCGCTTCTTCTTTGAATCCATAAGTTAAAGTGGGTCTTTGAATGGCCGGGAGAATTCGGCAAATCTCTTCATCTTCAATACACACCACAGCTAAACCATAAAAAGGCAAATGATGGAGAAACTCAACAAAAGTTGTTCTTAACTTATCAAAACTATCTTCATAAGTATCCATGTGGTCAGCATCTATATTAGTAACCACTGCCATCATGGGTTTTAAAAACAAGAAGGAAGCATCGCTTTCGTCAGCCTCAACAACAAAATAGGCTGATTTACCTAATTGAGCATTAGTACCACAGCTATTTAATTTACCACCAATAACAAAGCTGGGATCTAATCCCCCTTCAGCCAGTAGACTGCTCACCAGACTGGTAGTTGTTGTTTTACCATGAGTTCCAGCTATAGCAATCCCATGCCGGAATCTCATTAATTCGGCAAGCATCGCAGCTCTTGGGATTACCGGAATCATTAATTCCCGTGCTGCTGAAATTTCAGGATTATTCATATCAACCGCTGAAGAGCGAACCACCACATCAGCACCTTTGATATTTTCTACCCGGTGTCCGATATAAACCTGAATTCCCAAGGATCTCAAGCGTTGCACAGTAGCGCTTTCGCCAATATCAGAGCCGGTAATGCGGTAGCCCTGATTATGCAATACTTCGGCAATACCACACATACCGACCCCACCAATACCAACAAAATGAATTTGCTCTACATGTCCCATCCGTGGAAATACAAATTGTCCTGAATTATTCACAATTCCCCCTTATGCTGCCAGCGTTCTCAATCCAAGAGACTGCCAACGATTTTCGTGATCGATACGCAATAATAATGCGATGACCACACAATTAATTACCATACTGGCACCACCATAACTGAGTAATGGCAGTGTTAATCCTTTTGTTGGTAACAAACCAGCATTTACTCCCATATTGATCGCAGCTTGCAAAGCCAACCAGAAGGTCAGACCATAAGCAGTAAACGATGCAAACAAGCGTTCTTGGGTATGGGCGGTATATCCGATTGTAAGTCCTCTAATAACTAGTATACTATATAAAGCCATTACAACTAAAATTCCAACGAGCCCCAGCTCCTCAGCTAATACCGCAAATAAAAAATCAGTATGTGCTTCAGGCAAATACAACAACTTCTGTATGCTCTCGCCCAAACCAGAACCAAACCATCCGCCCCGTCCAAAAGCAATCAAAGATTGTGTGAGCTGATAACCACTGTTGTATTGATCGGCCCAGGGATCTAAAAATGCAGTTAAACGAGCAACCCGGTAAGGAGAAGAGACCGCTAATAAGGCAAGCGCACTGATTACCAATAACATCAGACCAATATAATAGCGTAACTTTACTCCTGCTAAAAAAAGCAAAGCCATTACCGTGCCTGAAATGACCACTGTGGCACCAAAATCAGGTTCAAGAAGCAATAATACTGACACAACGCCCAATATCATCATCGGCTTAATAAAACCCACAATACTCTCGCTTACTGCTTTTTGTTGACGCACTAAATAACCAGAAAGATAAAATATCATGGTCAACTTGGCCATTTCAGAGACTTGAATCCCTATTGGTCCAAACGCCAACCACCGTCGACTGCCGTTTACAGTTCGTCCAATTCCTGGAATTAAGACAATAAGCAACATAAACAAACAGACAATCAGCATGGGCATGCTGATTTTTTCCCAGAAACTACTGTCGGTTCGAATAACAACTAAAGCAACCATCAAACCTGCAAATAAATAACAGGCCTGCCTAATCAAAAAATGAAACGGTTGATGAAAATATTTTGTAGAAATCATAACCGAGCTAGAGGCTACCATCATTAAACCAATAATCAACAAACCAAAAACTGCTCCTATTAACCATTTGTCATAGAGTGAAATTGGTTTACTGACGGGTTTACCTCGCTGATTTAGATGTCTCGGTCGCATAGTACTTATAATCCGACAACGGAGGACGCAAACACATCACCTCGATGATTAAAGTCGCGAAACATATCCAAGCTCGCACAGGCAGGAGATAACAAAACGACATCACCAGGTTTAGCCTGAGTTCTCGCCATCGTGACAGCTCCTTCCAGCGAAGAGGCGCGCACTATAGGCACCACATGAGCTAGCGCTGCATCCATTTTATCCGCATCTTCCCCAATCAGTACTATAGAACGAACAAAATCTGCAATAGGTTGCGCAAGCTCCTGAAAATCCGCTCCCTTCCCTTGTCCACCTGCGATAAGAACAATTTTTCCTTGCATAGAGCCTCCTATTCCATTAATGGCCGAGATGGTCGCCCCCACATTGGTCCCTTTTGAATCATTGATCCACTCGACACCGTCTAAAGTTCTTATCCATTGACAACGATGAGGTAATCCCCCAAATGTTTTTAAAACCTTAATTATATGCTGAATGGGTATCCCGGCTGCTTCAGCTAAAGCACATGAGGCCAGGGCATTAAGCCAATTATGTACGCCCTTGATTAATAAAGACTCTACAGGTAAGAGGCAATCATCGCCTTTGGCCAGATAAGTTTTATTCTCTTGGTCAATCAGCCCCCAGTTTCCAGTCGCAGGACGACTCTTACCAAAAGAGATGCACTGCTGGTTGGAATTATCTTGAACGGTTGGAGTAGTGTAAGGATCATCACGATTAAATAATGCGATTTTTGCCTGATGATAAATTTGTTGCTTGGCTTGTGTGTACGCCTCTAAAGTATGATGCCTGTCTAAATGGTCGGGCGTTACGTTGAGAATAGTTGCAACGACCGGTGACAAAGAGAACGTTAAATCGAGCTGGAAGCTGGATAACTCTAAAACCCATAAATCATATTGGTGCTCATCATCCAACAGATCCAATACCGGAGTGCCAATATTTCCCGCAACAGCCACACGGAATCCTGCCGCTTTGGCCATCTCCCCCACCAGGGTAGTTACTGTCGACTTGCCATTAGTTCCGGTAATCGCAACTATAGGAGCATTGACCTCTCGAGCCAGACACTCGATGTCGCCATAGATGGCCACACCTGCTTGTCGCGCCTCTTTCAGGAAAGGAGTATCAAGTGATAATCCAGGGCTGGCAATTATATCAGTTAACTTACTTAATACATCTGCTGGTATTTGTCCCAGATAAACCGGAACATTGGGAAATTCGGCATTAAACTCTGCTAAACCAGGCGCTTCTTTACGTGTATCAAATGCTATAAACGATTTGTTATTTCTATGCAGATAACGCGCTATAGAAAGTCCAGTCTTACCTAAACCCGCAACTAAATATAAAGAATGATCCATGAATGCACCTTGCCTATCGAAGTTTTAAAGTAGCCAATCCGCATAACACAAATACAACTGTAATAATCCAGAATCTGACGATTACCTTAGGTTCTGACCATCCCTTCAATTCAAAATGGTGATGTAAGGGAGCCATACGAAACAGTCTCTTGCCGTGAGTATATTTAAAATAACCTACCTGCAAAATAACGGAAATAGTTTCGATAACAAACAAACCTCCCATTATTAATAACACAAGTTCCTGTCTGACGACTATAGCGACTATGCCAAGAGCCGCCCCCAGAGCTAAAGAGCCGACATCCCCCATAAAAACTTGCGCAGGATAACTGTTATACCAAAGAAAGCCTAAACCCGCGCCCACTATAGAAGAACAAAAAATAGTTAACTCACCGGTATTGGGAACAAAAGGTATGGCCAGGTAATTAGAATATAACGCATTACTGGAAGCATAAGCAAAAATACCTAAGGCACCCGCGACCATGACTATGGGCATAATGGCCAAACCATCTAATCCATCCGTCAGATTCACCGCATTACTGGATCCCACAATAACAAAATAAGCAAGCACAGGAAATAAAAGACCCAGATCCCAGGTTATTGTTTTAAAAAAAGGAAGAATCAGTTGGGTATGTACGGGCAAACTTGCATTCATGTAGAGATAAATCACGGCCAGAAGGGCAATCACTGACTGCCAAAAATATTTCCAGCGGCCTGGTAAACCTTTGCTATTTTTTAATACGAGTTTACGGTAATCATCGACCCATCCAACCAGGCCATTACCTAAAGTGACCAAAAGAACAAGCCATAAACTTGATTGCTGTAAATCACACCAAAGCAAACAACTGACGGTAATCGCTAATAAAATTAGAACTCCCCCCATGGTAGGAGTTCCTGCTTTTGATAAGTGGGTTTGAGGCCCATCATCTCGAACCATCTGACCAATTTGTAACCCACGCAGCCATCGGATCATCAATGGGCCGCACAATAAACCTACCATAAGAGCAGTTAAAGATGCTAAAATGGATCTAAATGTCAGATATTGAAAAACTCTTAACGCATGATACTGTCCTTGAAATAACTGCGTTAGCCAATAGAGCATAATTGTTCCTCTTGTTAATAAAGACTGTGGTCAATTCACAAAATTAAGCGCAACCCCATGATGGGGGCAAAAAGCGACCAAGCATATCATACTCACTCAACATCAATTAAGCAGTTTATGCACAATTTTTTCCATAGCGCTGGAACGTGAGCCTTTTACTAAAACAGTAGTATCAGAAGTCAACTCTTTGAGTACAATTTGGGCTAGCTCCTCTTGGCTGGAACAATGATGCCCTCCGTCCCCAAATGCTTCAGAGGCTAATGCACTGTATGAACCACAACTTAATAACCGATCAATTCCCAATTGACGCGCAGCCAAACCTACTTCTTGGTGATGTTGTGTAGCCCATGCTCCCAACTCACCCATATCGCCGAATACAAAGACTTTTTTTCCTGAGCGTGCCGCCAACACCTCAAGACCGGTTAAGACAGATCGTAAATTCGCGTTATATGTATCATCAATAATTGTTGCCTGATTTTTACCAGTCAAAATGGTCATACGTCCTTTTACGCCACCAAAATGACTTAAACCTCTTTGGATGTCTTTAATCGAAATGCCTACAGCATAACAACAAGCTGCTGCAGCTAACGCATTGCGCACATTATGTAGTCCTGGAACCTGCAATTCAATATCAGCACGACCATTGGGTAACACTAAAGAAAACTGCCCACGACCATGAGAATCTAATCTTGCGTCCTGAGCATAAATATCAGCAATATGAACTGCGGAAAAACGTAGCACTCTTTTATCTGCAAGTAGATCATCCCAAAAATGAGCATAAGCATCATCATCATTAACTACCGCAATTCCTGTAGAAGATAAGCCCTGATGAATTTCCCCTTTAGCACGTGCAACACCATCAATAGAACCAAAGCCCTCAACATGTGCCGGAGCAATGTTATTAATCAAAGTAACATCAGGATGTACTATGGCCACAGTATGAGCAATTTCCCCTAAATGATTAGCTCCTAATTCAAAAACCGCATAACGATGCTGATTATTTAATTCCAACACGCTTAAAGGCACACCAATATGGTTATTTAAATTCCCCTTGGTGGCGTGCGACGGAGAAGGCAGAATAGCCGCGATCATTTCTTTGACCGTGGTCTTGCCGTTAGATCCGGTTAGAGCAATCACTGGGCAAGAAATATCTTGCCGATGGGCCGCTGCAATTTTGGCTAAAGCCAGTAATGGATCTGCAACAATAAATTGGGGAATTTGAACACCCTCAATAAAATGATTAACCACTGCCGCCAAGGCTCCTTTTGCCTCTACCTCTTTGACGAAATTATGGCCATCAAAATGTTCCCCCGGAATCGCTATAAATAAATTCCCAGGTTTGATTTGGCGACTATCAGTACAAATACCGGTAATATCAGTATTTATCTGACACGATTGGGAAAGAAGGGCTGCAATGGTATTTAGGTTCATAGTATTAAGATAAGGCTAAAAGTCTAGTGTACTAACACTAGCGCTCATAGTTCAAGATGAATCGCTATAAGAAAGATTTAATTTATAGAGCAAGTCTTCAGAAAAGTGGTGATCAGTCAAGCGTAGCCTGGCTGCTTGCAGCTTAATCTTATACATATCTCTGAAAATCCATCCCAGCCCTACCTCTACGTTCCGCGGACATGTCGCGGGGCGTGGAGGTAATCACGAGACGGCTCTACGCAACCGAGCTTTGATGTTCTATAAATGAATAAGGTGCCGAGTTACGCCTATCCCAGTTGCAGCACACCCAGGCTACCTAGTGGCTTGCCTGAAATATGGACTACTTAAGCCGTAGCAAATTCCAGCTCTCTTTGCTCAATTTGTAGCAAACGATGATAACGGGCAATACGCTCTTCAGTCAGTGGTTTACGTTGATCATCAAGCAAGTGAGCGTCCAATCCTTCACTTAATTGTCTTCCCGTCTCCAACATTATAGAAAAACGCTCTTCATCAATACTGGGATTCTTTGAGGCTTGCATGAATAAGCATAAACCACGCACGCTAAAAGCACCTATATTTTGCAAATCAAAAACCCCTGTTGACGTCGCTGCAGCCAAACTACATAAAACCGGCCCCTGACCATTAGCAAATTGGTGGCGATGAAATAAGTGCCCTTCTCCAAAACGTAAACCCGCGGCAAGAACGGTTTGTAAGAGTTCATATCCTGCAAACTGTCTGTTTTCTTTTGCTAACAAAAACATCATTAAAGTAGACGAAGCTACTGCTTTTGGCTCTTCTTTCGATTCTGTTACTAACTCGTCTTTCGGCATTAACTGCGGCTCCGACGAGGTGATTATCGGTTTAATGAATAATTTTGATTCAGATTCGGACTCAGGCTCAGGCTCAGTTTCCATATTAAACAAATTATCTACGTTCACCTTGCGCACCGCAATAATATCATCATTATAAGGCTGCGCATCAAAACTCTTTTCTTTTTGACCCAGAGATGGCTGATATCGGTCTGAATTTAAGCTCTGTTTTCTCGCTTTCATTAAGCGCCCAATAGCCACTATAACGCCAATTAACAACAGGACATTAAGAATTAAACTCCAATTTGCCTGCATCATTTACTCCATAGTCAAAGCTTCTTTCACATCAACCGCAACCAAACGCGACACCCCTGGCTCACGCATGGTTACCCCAATCAAATGATCTGCCAATTCCATAGTCACCTTATTATGAGTAATAAAGAGGAATTGTACGAATTGTGACATCTCTTTTACCAAATCGCAAAACCGTCCCACATTTACGTCATCTAAAGGAGCATCCACTTCATCTAACATGCAAAATGGTGAAGGATTTAACTGAAAAATCGCAAACACCAATGCAACAGCAGTCATGGCTTTCTCGCCACCGGACAACAAATGAATAGTACTGTTTCGTTTTCCGGGGGGTTGTGCCATTACTACAATACCAGCTTCTAACAGATTATCACAAGTCAATTCAAGCTGCGCTCTTCCGCCGCCAAAAAGCCGGGGGAAAAGCGCCTTAAACGAAGTATTCACTTCATCAAAGGTATTTTCAAGTCGTGTGCGGGTTTCTTTATCCATCTTTTCAATAGCTGTTTCTAGAGTAGCTAAAGCCTGACTTAAATCTTCATATTGTTCATCAAGATAAAGTTTACGCTGCTGTTCGGTAGCAAACTCCTCAATAGCGGCAAGATTAATTGCCCCCAAACGTTTGATTTTCTCAGAAATGACAATTAACTCATCTTCGCGCATGCTTTGAGTAGTGCCCTCAGGAATATGTTCCAACAAAAGCTGCGCACGTAAATCGGACTCATCAAGGGACTCTTGTACAGAACTTGCCCGGACAGCCAATTCTTGTTCCTGCATTCTCGTTTGAGCAATAAGTTCTTGCACACGCTTCACTTCAAGGTCATAGTTTAAAGTAAATTGCTCAAGATGTTCAAGTTCTTTCCTTAATTGCGTTAATTGTTCACGGCTTAAAGTCAATTGCATTTCCACTTCGTTATGCTTCATCAATTGCTCGGCCAGTTGCTCACGCAATGTTGTTTCCGGTGTAGCAGACTGTAAACAGAGAAGAGCCAAATGTTCTAACCGTTCTTGCAATACATCCAATCGTTCTTGTTCTCTATGAATTCTATCAGTTAACTGTTGTGTTTTAGTGATCTCTCTATCTGACTCCATTTCTGCCTGGTGTAATAAAACACGAGTCTCTTCCATCTCTTTATTTTTGGTCTCCAAGTCCTCGCGCCAAATTTCTTTTTCCTTAACAAATTGAATTTGCTGCTGCTCGTACTCTTTTGAGCGATTCTCTAAGAGCTCCAGTTTTTCGGTGATTTCCAATCGTTCTGCTGTGGTTTCTTCCAACAAAATATGCAATTCCTCAATTTCTGAGGACATCGTTGCGATAAGCCTTTCGGCATGTTGTATAGATTTCTCATTGACATTGAGTGCATTAATATTGCCTCTTAGCGCCTCATTACTGGCAGTAAGATTGAGTTGGAAGAGTTCTATATAACTTAAACTTTGCTGTAATTGGGTGTGGCATTGATCGCGCTGAGTTCTTACCTCTTCAATTTTTTGTTGCAATTCGCTTACAACGCCTGCTAACTCAACAATTTTTTGTTGTCGGCTCAATAAACCAAGCTCATCCTGCTCTCCTGGATTGGCCAGCTTCACCCAACCTTTGCCTATCCAAAAACCATTCGCAGTCACTATAGATTCGTGTTCTGCCAGATGAGGTAACCAACTAATTGCTTGCTCAAGATGTTCCGCAGTATATATATGCTCCAGATTAGGTACTGAAGCAGGAATGCTTCCTTTAATTTTATCAGCAAGTCTGGGATATGATTGCTGTTTACCTAGCAACGCTCGCATCGTCACAATGCTTTGCCCTTGGCTTTCACAAGCAGACCATTGAGGCCATAACTCTTCGAAGTCATCCAGAACATAAGAGTGCAATGCATCATTCAGTACCATTTCACATACCGATTGCCATTCTGCGTCAACCTGGAAAATATCCATAAGTTTCGGTTTATCAACCCACTCTTTAATCGGTTGCTTATTCAACGCATTCCCTTGTCTGGCAGCTTTTTGCGCAGCGGTTAATGCAGCATACTCACTATTCAAGCGATGAAACTCATCCTGCAATTGATGCAGTTGTTGCTCTGTTTCCTGCAATTGAGTACGCAATAGATTCGAATTCTCATTACCTTGCTTTAACTGGGCCTCATCAAATTGTTGCGTTTCCTGTAATTTAACTTGTTTTTGTTCCAAATCCTGTTTCGTTTGCTGCAAATCTGTCAGAGAAATGGCCGTTTGTTCCAAACTTAACTTTTCAAGCCTTAATACGGTTTGCTGATGTCTTTGTTCTAAATGTTGCGCCTTAATCTGAGCAACTTGATATTCACTTTTAACGGTACTGGTGGCACTTTGTACCTCTTGCCAACGCCTTTCCCATTGTAACTGCTGCTTTTGAGTCTCCTGCCACAGCAACTCTTTTTCTTTGAATTGCATCCTGTATTGTTTTAATCCTTCCTCCAAATGTTGGGACTGCTGCTGGCTGTTTTGCAAAGCTTCTTTATCTTGCTTTAATTGCTCCTCAGCAACCTGCCAATCCTCCTGCATTTGTTGTCTGTCATGTTCTAATCGTTTCTTTTCGCGCTCTTGTTGCTGAATTGTTTCTTCGAGACGCGCAATCTCCGTACCTAACTGATAGAAGGACGCCTGGATTTGCTGGGAGTGCTCGTTTGCATCCTGCAGTTTTTCATTTAAAAGCGTTCGCTCTTTAGTCGAGCCCGTCAATAAACTTTGTTGCTGTTCATGGCGTACCGCCAAATCCTGTAATTCACGTTGTTTCACTAATTGTTGCGCCGTAAACTCCTGCCATTTAAGGGCAAGAATTTCCGCACGACATATTTTTTCCTCTTCTTTAAGCAAAGTATAGCGCTCGGCAGATTTTGCCTGGCGTTCCAAGCGCTGTAATTGTTTATCAAGCTCCTCTCTGATGTCTGCAACCCGAGTTAAATTTTCACGTGTATGGTCGATACGCTGCAGCGTTTCACGACGTCGCTCTTTATACTTTGAAACGCCGGCTGCCTCCTCCAGAAAGGCTCTTAATTCTTCAGGCTTGGCTTCAATCAGGCGTGAAATAGTCCCTTGACCAATAATTGAATAACCTCGAGCCCCAGCCCCGGTGCCCAAAAAAATATCGGTAATATCCCTGCGTCTGCATCGACTGCCATTTAAATAATAGGAAGAATCCCCATCCCGCGTGACAATCCGCTTCACCGCAATTTCACCGTAACTGGCAAAAGGCCCCGTCAAGCGGCCTAAACTATTATCAAATACCAGCTCAACTGATGCCTGACCAACAGGTTTACGATTAGATGAACCATTGAAAATGACATCAGTCATGGATTCGCCCCGCAAATTTTTAGCGGAACTTTCCCCCATAACCCAACGCACGGCGTCAATAATGTTTGATTTGCCACAACCATTAGGGCCAACAACAGCCACCAATTGACTGGGAAAATGAACCACGGTGGGATCGACAAACGATTTAAAACCAGCTAATTTCAATTGCTTCAGATGCATATTGATGGCGACATAGGAATAATAATCGCCTATTATAACTGAGGAAGAGAGGGATGACTATTTTAGGGTTTGGTGCTCATAATTTCTGCAATAGTTAAAGTCAACATGAGCAATTGACAAACAGATTTATCCTTATATAATGCAACCACTTTTCTCTTGATGGATGGCTAATGAAACGCCGATTAAGTATATTGCCTTTCGTTTTAATGACCTTCGGTCTTTCCCTTGTTTTTTCAGCTCCAATATATTCCGAGCCCCCCAATCTTGCTTTAGTTAAAAAAGAGCTGATTCGCTATCACGACTCAGGACTGTATCAACAAGAACTGACGAAAAAAATTCAACAGGCCCATCAATACATTATTCAAGAAGCGCGATTCAATGCCCAACAAAAAGAACAGCAAAAACTGGCACTGGTATTAGATATCGATGAAACCAGCTTATCCAATTATGATAAAATGGTGAAACACGATTTTACCGGCACACGTGAAGAGATTCATAAAGAAATCCTGGGTGCTGACTCCCCTGTAATAAAGCCCATGTTAGCGCTTTATCAAGATGCGATAAATCATGGGGTCAAGGTGTTTTTCGTCACCGGAAGAACCGAATCAGAGCGCGCCGCAACTGAAAAAAATTTAGCTAGGGCGGGATACAAAAATTGGACTGGTCTCTATTTGCGCCCTAATAAATATTCGGCCTCATCAATTATTCCTTTTAAATCACAGGCACGAGCAATGATAAGCAAGCAAGGCTATACAATTATTGCATCAATAGGTGATCAGTGCAGCGATATTCGTGGCGGGTACGCCAAAAAAGGATTTAAGTTACCTAACCCTTATTATTATTTACCCTGAGAATCATCAAGCCAGTAACAGAAAACGTCACCTCGACAGTATACTGTCATCCCCGAGCGGTACACCGTCATCCCGAACGGTATTCCGTCATCCCGAACGCAGTGAGGGACCTCCAAATGCCAGGCACAGTGCTCATGCCAGGAGATCCCTCACTGCGTTCGGGATGACGTTGTAACATTCGGGATAACGTTTTGCTCGCATGGCGTTCATCCTCAGGATGACGTTTATCCTCGTGATGACAGTTACTAAGCTGCTTTAGCTTTCATCCGAATGGCCATGACTTCCAAGGCTAAAAATCTCAGATAGTCATAAGAAACATAATAATCCCCAGAATCTCCGGCCAGTCTCGACCAAGAGTTACGCAAGGTAAATACGCCTCGATTAATATGACCATTATTATCGGTCACTTCCAGATTATCATCGTATCCGGTGATGACTAATTCATGTCCCGCATAAATGTCACCGTTCATTGCATCGGTTACGATTTCGGGGGTTAACATCCAGGTGTCATTAAATGCCCGATTAGTGCCTACTGCTCCAGCATCACCGTAATTGATATCCAGCAACATTCCTACATTCAGACGATTACCTTTGGCCAATTCTTCTTTAATTTGGTAAATAACCTGATTCATATTGACTTGAGACGATAAAGATTCCTCATCAGATAATAATGCTTCCCAGCTGATTAAATTAGACAGTGGAATACTGTGGGCGAGGAATTCACTTTCCGCCATAGGCGTTCCTTCATCAGTCTCATTATGTAACGGATATTGCCTCACACCAGCACAACCATTCAGTTTTTGATAATTCTGACTGATAATGCCGTAATCAGAGATTTGTTGCAGAACCCAGGGCGCGGAAGAACCATTCCAGCCACTTGCATTTATTTTGTCATGAATTGCTAAATAACTGCCTAATTCGAGATTACATAATTGGCTAATATAATCGCCAGCGCCTAAGGCAGCATCTAACGCAGCAGTTACGGCAAAGGTAACACAACTTCCGTGATATCCCTGATCCAACACGGGAGTCAGTTGCATGCCTACTTTAACTTTTGACGGTAATTCTGAAGAAAAAGCAGCCGAATTGATTGAGTTTTTGGGGTATTGCGCTAACTGGTCATGCAAATAAGATTTGGCACTGGCAGATAACTCGTATTTTGGTAAGCGGAATTTCAATTGCTGCACCCCCCCTGTTTGCTTATTAGGAGTGATATGAACGTCAACCTCACCTTTTAAAGTAACTTGACTGGCACAAACAAGTGAAGAAGATAAAGAAAAGACTGCTATTTTTATTAGTTTACTCATACATTACGTCCCTTTAATTAAACACCCTTAAGCATCATATCAAGAGCCAATGTAAATGCAATAAATAAAAAAAGTAACATTTCCGTATCTTTTTTAACCGACAAAAAGTGTAAAATTTTTTCACCTTATCCAAATTACAGTTTGAAAAAATCGATTAGAATGAACAGACATGGTATGATGTTGCCCACTATTTGTTTTTTATATACAGCTATAAGTGAGAATTATGCCTAAAGTTCAGCTATTAAACCCAACATTATCAAAAAATATCCCAACCGTTGTCGCCCTGATGAAATCAGAACACGGTACAAACCCCGGCCGATTACACGCTTATGAAGTCTATACCTTAGATGATGGCATGGGGGGAGAATCATCCTTTGCATTAACGCTACCTGTATTTCAATTCATCGATAATTCTGATCCGGATTTAAAGTCACCAGAATATCGCCTGGACATCGTGGAGCCTACAGCTGAGGATGGAGGGCAATTCGGTTGTATTTTATCCGTTGTTAAATCCATTATTTCAAACCATGGAGAGCCTGTCTTTGATCCCAAGGGGGGCTATGTCGTCAAAGAGATCTATGCAAATCAAAATGGCCTTCCTGATAAACCCAACAAACCCAACTGGTTTGTTCGAGCAGCGAACAGAGAACATTATCTAGGAAGTCACTTGCCCACCTTAGGCATGCGTTATGGATTAATAAAAGAAGAACGCGCCTCTTACTTACACATGAATCGCGCGCCTGGTTTTCCGCTGCACATCTATGTTAACAAACTAAGTGGAGAACAGTTTTTGTCTCTTGCTTGTGCCTTATTAGAAGACATTCCCCAGCAAATTCATCAAACCGTACGCTCAGGAAAACATGAAGGAAAAATCATTGTTCACTGTGACCTGAAATCACAAAATATTATGGCCGAGTGGAAAGAAAACAAATGGACGGTCACCGCCGTTGATATGGGTTTTGCTAAAACCACCATGAAAGACGATAGTTATCGTACCTCATATTGCCACGGAAACATGTTGGTCTGGGACAGTAAAATGCTTCTTGCCGCTCTCAGCCATACTCCCATCACCTATAATACTCAAACTGATTTATATGCTTTATATGTGACAATAGCCGAGCTCGCTGGTGCCCCATCGCGAGATTCATTAAATAATAAAGAGATGTTAGCCGATTTAAAAAAACCTAATCTTGCCGGTATATTTGACCGCATGGATTTTGATCCATCGACCAAGCAGCAACTGACCCATTTAATTGAAAGGATGCTCTGTGATGATAGAGAACAAAGAATATCACGTGAGGAGGCCTTAAATGAATTTAAAGAAGTATTAATTCACGTTCAAAAAAACAACAGTGAGCTATCGGCAAATAGTACAAGTTCGGCTTCAATACCAGTACAACCCGAAAAGAAACAAGGAGTAACTGCTGAAGAACTGAAAAATTGGGTAGAACAACCGCTGGATTCCATCATTGCGCAAAAAGAGCTAGAAGGACAAAGTAAACGCACTACTCTCAGGCAATGGATCAAACATTTTCGAGAGTTACGCTTTAGGACAAGTAAGGAAGAAATGGAGCGATTTAATACTCTATCTGCCAAACAAAGTCCCGCAATAAAAAGCAGATACATTTACAATTTGATCCGTTTTGATTTATTCAGAGAGTACGATACTAATGCCTGTGTTCGTTTATTGCTTCGCAACGAGCAAGTCACTACGCCCTTAAGAGAGTTCTACCCTTTACCCCTTGCATGGCATAAATTTTTTGACATGTATCTGAATCAATTACCCATCCAATTGACGACAGAAGACGTTTCATTTTGTGAGGAAATGAGGGAATTTAAACGAAATGTCAGTGATATTTTAAATACTTCAATTCAAGACAATAAAGCATCCTTGCTCTGGAACATGAATGAGGCTCTTAAGCGTCAAGCAGACATGCCATTTGACCAGTGGGTGAAGCAATTGCCTTCATTTGCCCGCTCATTTAATCAACAGTATGCGTGTATGGGACATATAAGTAAATTATACCTGCAATTAAACAAGGTATTCTCTTTAAAAGAAAATTTTTCCCAGGAATTTAATACTTGGGCTCAAAGAATATGCGATAACGCAATTAACGGAAAGTTCCCAAGCGATGTCGATGAATATTTTGATAGGTACCATATTCTGGCGAGTCTCTTAATTAATTTTAGTTCTTTTAAGGAAAAACCCCATCCTCTATTTAAGGCTTTTCCAGTGTTAAATCAATCCGCGTTCAGTCCTCAGGCAATTGAGGAATCAATTAAAAATCTTGATTGGAACAATGTTCAGGCCGTTATGGACTTATCTAAAAAACTCAGCCTGCTCATGACCCTACTAGAGGTATATTATCATTTGTATGATACAGAACATCCTTATCCTCATAAGGATTACCCCAAAGTAATGCAGACAAATGAAGAGCTACTGAAGAAACTTATTAGTCAGAATCCGCCAGAGGAAGAGTTTATCGCTGAATTGGAGGGCATACTCAACTATTGTCGTGTTATAACCGAGTTAGATCACTTTGTTGAAGACTGTAATTTATATGGGAATATTGTGATGGCATTCTCACTTTTAATGAACGGCGATAAGTCCAAAGTGTTACAGCTTGAGGCAATGATAGAAAACTCTTCTGAGCGGGCTCTTGTGAAATTAAACCAGGGATTAAAACCATTACTCTCTCTAAAACCCGATGAACAACTTAACGAAAGACTGTTTGCCGAAATCACTCGCTTTTTTGCTTTTCCTCTCCGCTATCATCCCACGGCTTCAAAATTTAGCCCCCATAATAATTTATTCCAATCAGTTGTGTCTGCGAGTAAAGCTGAAGATGATGACTTGAAATTTAATTTAAGTCTTTAGTTTTTATCATCTCAACGCCAAGAGGCTCTCCGAAGCCTCTGCTTCACTGCGCTTTCCCTCATCTCGAGGAGTTTGCAACGAGGGATCTCCTGAAATAGGCATGTGCCGAACTTGAGAGATCCTTCGCTTCGCTCTGGATGACGTGGCAGTGGACCTGAGGAGCACGGCCACTGACTTAAGCCACTTTCCGTCATCCCGAGGAGTTTGCAACGAGGGATCTCCTGAAATAGGCATGTGCCAAACTTGGGAGATCCTTCGCTTCGCTCTGGATGACGTGGCAGTGGACCTGAGAAGCACTGCCACTGACTTAAGCCGCTTTCCGTCATCTTGAGGAGTTTGCAACGAAGGATCTCCTGAAATAGGCATGTGCCAAACTTGAGAGATCCTTCGCTTCGCTCTGGATGACGTTTCTTAAGGCAATAATCTGCTCTACTCCGTCATAGAACTAAGTCATTTACGCCATTGTTAAACTATTCTTTGCCCCATACTCTTCAGGTAAGTTTTTTAAGATAACAACCAACGAAACAAAAGCGCAAAAGAAAACGTAATAAGCAACCATCATATTGTTATTAAAATAATGAATTAAATAAGTGTTCACTGCCGGGGAAAATCCTCCCACCAACGCCATACTAATGTTATATCCCATTGAGATGCCAGTATAACGTCCTTTTCCCGGAAACATTTCAACAATAACCGCAGGAGTTACTGCCTGTTCTGCGCTGTAAAAAATAACCAAAGGCAATAATACCCACCAAACCTGAACTGATTGAAGAAACCAAAAAACGGGTAGTGTAAAAATTAAATAACCAACCGTTGAGAAAAGTAAAACAGGTTTCCTGCCTATTCTATCTGAAATATAAGCAAAAAAAGGCAGAAATAACAAGGATAAAATAATGAACAAAGTCTGCATCTGATAGGCCTGATTAAGAGACAAACCCAAAAACTCATGGAGATAAGTAGAAATATAACCCATTAAAGTATAGCTGCCACAGGCACTAATAAATAATAATAAGATGACATGCACCATGCGCTGACGTTGGTGACGAAATACATACTTTAGGGGAAAGTACGCTTCTTTGATATTTTTTTGTAATTGGAGGAAGGTTTCTGATTCGGCAAGATCCCGCCTTAGCCATAACCCAATAATTCCTAATATTCCTCCTGAAATAAACAGGATACGCCAACCAAAGAGGGATAAATCATGATTATTCAGCAAACCACTCATGATCGTACAGGCAACTACGGCAATTAATACCCCGATGTTGGATCCATTATTAGCCATGCTGCTGATCAGCGCGCGGTGTTTACCCGGCGCTGACTCAGATAAATAAATCATCGATCCTGCAAATTCACCGCCAATGCAAAACCCCTGCAGTAAACGACACACCATAAGTAATATCGGTGCTGCTATTCCAATCTGTTGATAGGTAGGCAAAAATCCCGTTAGTACCGAAGAAATAGACATGAGAAAAATAGTTATTTTTAATGTCTTTGCACGTCCAAAACGATCGCCAAGATGCCCTAGAAAAATTGACCCTAAGGGACGAATAACAAATCCGGCAGCGAATACTAGAAGCGCCGATAACAAACTGATTACTTCATTTTGACTAGGGAAAAACAAATGAGCAATAATGGGGGACAGATAGGCAAATAAACTGAATTCATACCATTCCAGAATATTCCCGATGATACAGGCAACAATATTACGACCTGGCTGCATTATTTATTTTCATCACGGATGAGGTAGGGCAAGTATAACAAATCTGGAGTAATTTCACGTAATAAAATTTAACGTTTAGATGTTCAATTAGCCTTATCCACGTAATAGCGTCAACTTAAGGAATGTAGAGTGTAGCCTGGGTGAAGGCGCAGCCGAAACCCGGGATCGAAATCTGATTAAATCCGTAATCCGGGGCATACCCTGGTGACGTGGTTCCTTTAAGTTGACGCCATTAAATGAATTGATTAACACCACCTAACAAAACCGTTAAAATACTATATTCTTTTCTATTTTTATGAGTAATTAGTCATGAATACGAATACTACTGAAAAGTTATTTTCTTATGGGACCTTACAATATGAGGCCGTACAACTTGCCAGTTTTGGCCGTAAATTGGAAGGAAATAAGGACATCCTGCCTGGATTTGAATTATCTACGGTTGAAATTAAGGACCCCAAAGTTATCGCCACCAGTGGAGAGAGTACCCACCCTATTATTACTTATACTGGCAACCCCTCTGATACAGTAAAAGGTATGGTATTTAATGTCAGTCAAAAGGAGATAAAAGAAGCGGATAAATATGAAGTAGCCGATTACAAACGGGTTAGCGTTCAGCTTGCTTCGGGCCTAAAAGCTTGGGTATATATCCATGCTGACGATTCTTTTCACAATAAATAGATTCTTATTCATAATAGATCGCAAGCAACTTCGTTTTGGTTCGGTTATACTATGGAGACTTAATAAAGAAGGGGCTAGTCAAATGCGTAATCTTTTTTCATGTTTACTAATAGCATTGCTGTCATTCGGTTTGGTAGTCAATGAAGCATCAGCCAAACGCTTTGGCGGAGGCAGAAGCTTTGGTGTCCAACGTTCACAAAGCAGTCTTTTTTCATCGAATAAAGCGCAAAATACTGCATCGTTAGGACAAAGATCGACTGGAAATAAATGGGGCGGAATGCTAGGCGGACTCTTAGTAGGTGGCTTACTGGCAAGTCTGTTCATGGGACATGGCTTAGGCACTGGAATAATAACCTGGCTAATCCTTGGAGCAGCAGTATTTTTCATTGTCAGTTTCTTTCGTAGAAGAATGCAGCCTGGCATACAATCAGCGGGTGCCAGCGCATTCAGACAAAATTCATTTAACAATTTTACTCAACCTTTCGCTAACAGCAGCGGGAGCTATGGCAATAATAATATTTCAGAATATCCAACAGGCTTTGTTCCCGAGAATTTTTTACGCGACGCGAAAGTATGTTTTATCCGCCTTCAAGCCGCTTATGATCAAAAAAACCTGCAAGATTTAACTGCTTTTACTGCTCCCGAAGTATTTGGAGAAATCAAAATGCAACTGGATGAGCGGGGCGATGCACCTAATAAAACAGAAGTAATTAATTTAAATGCAGAGTTACTCGATGTTTCAAAACAATTCGATTCCACTATAGCCAGTGTTCGTTTTACTGGAACGATTAAAGAAAATGACGACCCGGCCATTCAGTTAGATGAAATTTGGCATTTCCGTCAATTTGGAACCAATAAAGAATGGGTAGTCGGTGGGATCCAGCAAGAAGTTGTTCAACCCTAAGGGATGCAAGATGTAGCCCGGGTGAAGGCGCAGCCGTAACCCGGGATCGAAACCTGATTCAAACCTTGAGCCCGGATTACGCTTCGCTACAACCGGGCTCTACCGCCCAACTATTAAATTAACTATACTGCACATCAATAATTTCATAATCCACTAAACCACCTGGCGTGGTTACAGTGACCGTATCATCTAATTCTTTACCAATCAGAGCGCGGCCTATAGGTGAACTGTATGATATTTTATTCAGTTTAATATTGGCTTCATCTTCGCCAACAATTTGATAAGTCAGTTCAGCATCAGTTGCCACATGACATACGGTAACTATAGCGCCAAAAACCACTTTTCCATTGTTTGGCAGTTTACTGATGTCGACTATTTGTGCGTTCGACAATTTTGCCTCAAGCTCTTGAATGCGCCCTTCATTAAAGCTTTGCTGTTCACGAGCAGCATGATATTCAGCGTTTTCTTTCAAGTCACCATGAGCCCTTGCTACAGCAATAGCCTCAACAATGCGAGGACGATCCACAAATTTTAAGCGTTGCAATTCTTCTTTAAGTGCTTCTGCACCCAATACGGTCATCGGATGTTTACTCATATCCACCTCTAATGTAAATCTTGTAATCGAGTTACTGTTTCCCTATCTTCATATTTCATAGCAAGACAAGCTGCCTCAGCTCCTGATAATGTCGTAGTATAACTAACCTTATGCTGTAAGGCACAGCGCCTCATCGCAAAAGAATCCGCAATAGCTTGCTTGCCCTCAGTTGTATTCACAATAAAATCAATTTCATTATTTTTTATGAAATCCAACACATGTGGTCTTCCCTCAGCGACTTTAAAGACTCGCCGGCAATCTACGCCCGCCGCTTGCAATGCCAAAGCCGTCCCACGTGTTGAAAAAATTTCAAAACCCAATTCAATTAATCTCTTTGCTATCTCCCCTACTCGTGTTTTATCTGCATCACGAACAGAAACAAAAGCCCGTCGTCGCTTGGCGATATGACAACCCGCGCCCAACTGAGCTTTAGCATAAGCTTGTCCGAACCGCTTGGCAATACCCATTACCTCACCAGTAGATTTCATCTCAGGACCAAGAATGCAGTCTACTCCAGAAAACTTGATAAAAGGAAATACCGGTAATTTAATAGAATAAAATGAAGGCATATGGTTTTGGTTGTTCTGACTTAATCCCTGCTCTTTTAAACTGATACCGACTTTGCACAAGGCTGCAATTTTAGCCAAAGGTAAGCCCGTAGCCTTAGAAACAAAGGGCACAGTCCGTGAAGCACGGGGATTGACTTCCAACACATAAATATCATCAGCCTGAATAGCAAATTGGGCATTGATCAAACCGATTACCCCTAATTGCAATGCCATTTGGCGGATTTGCTCTATTAAATCCTGTTGTACTACCACACTCAAACTAAAAGGAGGTAACGTACAGGCAGAATCACCTGAGTGAATGCCCGCCTGTTCAATATGTTCCATGATGCCGCCGATTAAAACTTCTTTACCATCACAAATTGCATCAATATCCACTTCAATCGCATCGTTTAAAAATTTATCCAATAAAACCGGAGAGTCATTGGAAACAGAGACCGCATGCGATAGATAATAACGTAGATCCTCTTCCTGATAGACGATTTCCATAGCTCGCCCCCCTAATACGTAGGAAGGTCTAACTACCAGGGGATAACCAATTCGGTTAGCTAATTCTATTGCTTCGGCTTCACTTCTAACGGTGCCGTTATCCGGTTGGTGTAACTTCAATTCAGTAACCAACTGTTGAAATCGCTCTCTATCCTCAGCTCTATCAATAGCATCTGGAGAAGTTCCTATTATTTTTACGCCGTTTGCCTCTAAAGCGCGAGACAATTTTAAAGGGGTTTGTCCACCATAATGCACGATCACCCCGTCTGGCTGCTCTACATCGGTTATGGATAAAACGTCCTCCAAAGTAACTGGTTCAAAATACAGACGATCGGAAGTATCAAAATCTGTTGATACGGTTTCGGGATTACAATTGACCATAATGGTCTGATAACCAGCCTCTCTTAGTGCCATGGCAGCATGAACGCAACAATAGTCAAATTCAATCCCCTGACCAATACGATTAGGCCCGCCTCCAAGAATAATAATTTTTTTCTTATCCTTCTCTGGTCGCGCCTCACAACTGCCTTCATAGCAAGAGTATAAATAAGCAGTATCACTGGGAAACTCTCCCGCACAAGAATCAATCCGTTTATAAGCGGGGATAATGCCCAACTCCAAACGTCTTTCACGCACTTGAGCTTCAGTGCAATACATGAGCTTGGCCAAATAACTGTCGGCAAACCCTCTGCGTTTTAATAAGCGCAAAGTGGTTTTATCTAATTCATGAATGGATTTTCCAAATACAGACCGCTCTAAAAGAACCAGCTCTTCTATCTGAGCCAAAAACCAAGGATCAATACGACTTTCAGTATGAATTTCCTCAAGGGATAATTTTTGGCGGAACGCATCGGCTACATACCATAATCTATCAGGCGTAGGTTCACGCAAATGGCCTCGCAAGCGTGCCATATCCCCTTTTTCAAAAAGGGAATGTAAACCACTGCGGCCAATTTCTAAACCTCTAATGGCTTTTTGCAACGACTCCTGGAAATTAGAACCTATAGCCATAACCTCTCCCACTGACTTCATCTGAGTGGTGAGGGTAGTAGGAGTTTGGGGGAATTTATCAAAATTAAATCGCGGTATTTTAGTCACTACATAATCAATACTGGGCTCGAAAGATGCCGGAGTTTTACCGCCAGTAATTTCATTTTTTAATTCATCCAGGGTATAACCTACTGCTAATTTAGCCGCAACTTTGGCAATAGGAAAACCTGTAGCCTTTGAAGCTAAAGCAGAACTTCGAGAAACCCGCGGATTCATTTCTACTACCAGCATCCGGCCATCTTCAGGGTTAACAGCAAACTGCACATTAGAGCCGCCTGTATCCACTCCAACAGCTCTTAATACCTTAATTGCTGCATCACGCATCCGTTGATATTCTTTATCCGTTAACGTTTGCGCTGGTGCAACAGTAATGGAATCCCCGGTATGCACCCCCATAGGATCAATATTTTCTATGGTGCAAATGATGATGCAATTATCATTTTTATCCCGTACCACTTCCATTTCAAATTCTTTCCAACCGAGAACTGACTCATCAATTAAAAGTTCATGGGTTGGTGATAACTCCAAACCTCTGGTACAAATTTCTTCAAACTCTTCTCTATTGTATGCAATTCCGCCCCCGCTTCCCCCCATAGTGAAGGAAGGACGAATAATTGCAGGGTAGCCCAATCGTGCCTGAACCTGAATCGCCTCTTCCAAACTATGAGCAATAGCTGAGCGCGGCATATCCAGACCAATTTGAATCATTAATTGGCGAAATTTTTCTCTATCCTCTGCTTTATCAATGGCTTCTCGTGTTGCACCTATCATTTCAACAGAATACTTGGCCAAAATCCCTTCCCGCACCAAATCCAAAGCACAATTTAAGGCAGTTTGACCACCCATGGTAGGCAAAAGAGCATCGGGGCGTTCTATTTCGATAATTCGTGCGACTTCTTTCCATTGTATGGGCTCTATATAAGTAGCATCCGCAAGTTCAGGATCCGTCATAATGGTTGCAGGATTAGAATTGACTAATATCACCCGATAGCCTTCTTCTTTTAAAGCACGTACTGCTTGAGTACCAGAATAATCAAACTCACAGGCTTGGCCAATAACTATAGGGCCTGCGCCAAGGATAAGGATGGATTTAATATCAGTTCGTTTTGGCATAGTGACAACAAAAAAAAGAATAAAAGTGATGTATTTTACCGATTTTTGCCTAAAGATTATACCCTTGATTTACAATCTTTAAATAAAATTTAACAAATCAAGGAATTATGTATATAAATAAGCTAAAAGTACCTGTAATCCATTTTCAGTTAATGATAAATATTTATAGTTTGGATCTGCAGTAGTCCGTTCTAACCATTCATTGGCGATGCAAATATCTGTTAATTTTTGAACTTCAATGACAGGAACTATCCTCCCTAATTTTTGGGAAAGTTTGGCAGCAGCATCCTCCTCGATGCTCAAAAACACCATATCACGAGTCATACTGTGAGCTGTCATCTCATCATAAAATAATCTCAAAATATCCATTTCATTCATCATTTTTTCCATTAAAGTAGGTAACTTCTAACATCATAATTTCCTCAGGCTATTGAGAAGTACCTATGAGCAGCAACTAAATTAGAGCCTAACTATTTATATTATAGATTAATTTTATTTTTTATCGCTCTTCGTTTATGAATAAGAAAACTAATTTGCTTCTTCTTTGATGAGTGCTTTCCTCTTTTTTATTGCAACGTACACTATACTTTGATTAATAAACTATTTTTCATGGGAAACAACATACCTGATTGATTTGACTAAACGACTAAGGAGAGCAAAATGCCTATTGGAGTTTTATTTTGGGTACTGATGATTTTTTGGTTGATTTTTGGTGTTTATTGGCATAGAAATGAGTTTACACGTGGCAGCTATGGACTTGTTGGCGGTCATTTGTTGTTATTCATTTTATTAGCCATTATTGGCTGGAAAGTTTTTGGCCCCATCCTTCACTAAAGTTCTGTTTATGAATGGCACTCTGGTGAGTTGCTTTTTCAGGATCTCAGACTCTATAAATGGATAAAGCCTGAGTTTAATTCGTTGAATTAATTTATTATTCCGATATGGATAGCAATTTCATCTGAACCGGGATAGACCTCGAAATCAGTGCCAAAACAGCGTTGATGCTGGTGATTGCTTTCAAAATAGGTCCAAATTCGTTCCCAAGTTTTAATGATAACTTGCGGCATGGGTCCCTTATCTTTAAAAACCAGATAATGTCCTGTCTGAATAGTAATCGTATTTAATTTCAAATCCGTCACTTCGGAACTAACCCGGACCCCAGCAGTAACGGTGTAAAAATCTGCGGCATCCAAAGCATAATTGGAATACACCCCAAAAACAGGAGTTTGAGGTATACGATTGGGTATTTTTTCAGCTAAACCTGTAGAGAAAAAATCATTCCACAACTGGGGCAATTTAGCAGTTTGAGGGTTAAACTCATCTTTGTTAATCGTACGTACACTTAATCCCGCCACAGTAAAACTGTCGATCTCAATCAGTTTGGGTTCAGGGTAAATCATTTTCGTAATCCTCTAAGTCATTTAGTTAAAGAGTTTCTAGCGAAGCATTCATGGCATAAGCAATAACCCGCCTATCATGTTCACTAATCTGGAGCAGTCCAAATCGCAGCTGATATCCCCAGTTGTTTCTTTCTCGGGTGAAGTCCAATACATTAAGAAGCGTTGATATCGGGGTTTCATTAGCAACACACCAGGTTACATCTCGCCGAAATGGGCTAAACCCCTCTCCCATATTCACTTGATAAGGTTCTCCGTGCTTCACCGTTCCTATTGCAGTAAATGATTGAAATTTGTCTTTGCCTCGAAAAATAACTGTAGGTGAATAATAAATAACATAATCTCCGGGTTTAATGCGACGCAAAGGCGTGGCTTTTCCATGACATACCTGCATAATACCCAAGTGACGACCATGACGTACATGTTCTGCAGATGCAATTGCCAACCAATTTCCACCCATGCCCACTCTCCCATGCATAAGATAATAACCTGCCAAAATCTATGATTTTATAGAAGGTTTATTAAGAAAACTTAGCTAGTTTACACGACACTGCTGACAGATTATGTCAGTAGTGAATGATTAATTATTGACTAGGAATGCCTTCAATCTCACGCCACTTTTTCAACAAAGTTTGCCGACGTTGTGGGTAACGAGTTTCCAGAACCGTTAATTTTATTATTCTATCTGTTCTAAAATGACGAAACTCCTGGCGTAACTCACACCAGGCAATAACAATTCGTACTCGTTCAAAAAAACCTATGGCAAAAGGCCAGATGGTCCGTTGTGTTTCATTTTCTTTAACGTCACTATAACTGATCAATAATTTTTTTTCTGATCGAATCACTTGTCTGATTGTCGTTATCTCTTCATCACCAGCAGCTATAGGTTGGCCAGGCCCAACCAACAAGGCAGTGGCATTTAATTGATGACGAAGATCTGCCGGAAGAACAGCGGCAATTTTGGCAAGAGCATTACAGGCTGCAGATTTTAACTGGCTATCGGCTCGATCGGCAACCCAACGCGAGCCAAGCACCAGAGCCTCAATTTCTTCTTCAGAGAACATTAAAGGAGGTAACATAAATCCTGGGCGTAACACATAACCCAAACCAGGTTCCCCATCTATCTGAGCTCCCTGTGACTGCAAGGTGGCTATATCGCGATAAAGCGTGCGAAGGCTAACATGCAGTTCCGTAGCCAATTTTGCACCACTAATGGGATAACGATGACGTCGTAAAATTTGAATCAGCTCAAACAAACGTTCCGTACGAGACAAATTGGAATACCTCATGATTAATCTACAAGCTGCCAAATTATGGCAGCATTAGATTTTAATTGCTATTCTGAAAATCATTCTTAGAGAATTTTTATAACAACCAGGAACTGTTAGCTATCTTTTAAACCCCTAGGTGCTACCACTTGTTTGCATCCGGAAAAACTCTTTATATAATTAATGTTACTCACCTTGCCTCACTTTTTTATTTAAAACTTGGTAAATCAGGCACAATTCTTGAATAAATTTTATTCCAAAACAAGAATTGGAGAGCGCCGTGAATAATAATTATAGAATAATTAAAAGCATTCCCATTATTGTCTATGTTGCAATTTCTTTATGTCATAGCCTCAGTATTCTTTTTTAATCAAATTCGGTAGTTGAATCATTCAATTTAACTACCTGTTTGGGTTAGGTTGCGGGTGCAGCACCTCAAACAACGCTACGTCATCCCGAACGAAGTGAGGGATCTCCTACAAATAGCTCCGATACGTAACAGCGTCATTGATAAAATCTTGGACCTTACCGTATAAATTTTCAGCTTATCGTGACTAAGTACATGCCACACCGAGGGAGAACCCTCACTTCGTTCGGGATGACGTAAAAACGGTTCGGGGTAATGTGGGGTTCGATGACGTGTGGGTAGTAATAGAACTGAACCTGTTAAAAATACAAGGAAAGAACACAAAAAATAACACAAGGTGGAATTAAATAACCAATTGGAGTATAATTTATACATACCTTGGATTAGGTAAAAAGGATTCCTTAGCATTTTTAATTACATGGAGAGAATTAAGAAATGAACAAACTCATCTCATCCACAAAAATCCAATTGTTTCTGTTAATTTTAGGACTGTTATTGATAGAATTGCCTTTGAGCACAGTACTCTTTGCTGGCAATAGTCCTGCCCCTAACCTGCCAATACAGTCAAATCCTACTGACACACCACATAACGACACCGTTACTATTCAAAATGCAGATGGGACTACTACCCAAACCCGTTCAGACGGTACAAAAATCATCATGAATAACGACGGTACGGTGATTCAAACTAATCCTGACGGCACAAAGATTATGCAAAAAAATGACGGTTCAGTAGTCATAACCAGTCCTAATGGGGGAGTGGTTATCAAAAATAAAGACGGTAGCTCAATAACCACAAACCCGGATGGTTCAAAAACAATTACGAATGTCGATGGGTCCTCTATTAGAGTGAATAAGGATGGAACCCAGATCTTCAATAACGCGCCTTAAGCACTGAGTGACATCCTGACGGATCGCGGCGGTCTCTTACTCACCTTGTGCCTATGTCTCATAGCCGTCAGGCTAAAAATATTTTTCCTTGCAGTATCTCGATCCGCTCGGGCTGAGGAGGAGCTCTGCTCCGTCTCGAAGCCTTATCGATCCTGATGTAAGCTTCGAGATGGCGTAAATGCCTCCTCAGAGTAAAACTGAGCTCACCCCTCTAAACCCGATTGCCTTCGCACCATTTCATAAATACCGCTCCAGTCTTTATTTTCCATTCCATGCGCTAAAGCGGAAATATATCGGGATTTAATGACATTACCTAACTCAGGTACAACGCCGGCCCGCGCAAAAGCCTCTTGAAAAACGGTAATGTCTTTGTTTCCCCCCACCATATCAAAATTAACCTCATCAAAATTTTGCTCATAAATTTTATCAATATAACGTTTAAAAGCTGGATGGCCATAAATCTGATGCAATGCCTGTTTTACACATTCAGTATCAAGCCCACTTTTTTCTGCAAATACATACAGTTCACTAATAAGTTCAATGGTGGTCAATAAACTGTAATTGAGGCAAATTTTCATAATATTTGCTGCCTTCATATTATCACCAAGAGTAATTACATCTTTTGAAAAGGATTTTAAGAGAGGGAGAACCTCCGCCAGATTTTTTTCCGTTCCAGCACAATAACAAGTCAGTCCTCCTTCCTCGGCTACTTTAGGTATGCCCAAAACGACAGCGGAGACAAAGCAGCTATTCCTTGCTTCATGCAATTCTTTCAGCACTAAAGAGGTGTCTGGCAAAATGGTGGATAAACACACATGAATTGCATTGGGTTTCATGTGAAGAACCGCTTCTTTAGTCACGTCAAGTACTGCCTGATCGTTTAATAGACAGCTCATTATCACATCGGCATTCTTAACGGCCTCAACAAGCTTATCCGCGTGTCTGGCCCCCAATTTTATAAGAGGTTGAGCTTTTGATGCTGTCCTATTAAATACGGTCACTTCATAACCAGAATAAAGAAGTCGCTCAACCATAGCGGAGCCCATTTTCCCAAGACCAATAAATGAAATATTCATGCCAATCCTTTTGGGGTTATTGTTAAAAATAAAGTCTTTGCTGAAAACGATCGTCAATTAAAGAGAGTACGTCTTTATCATCAAATTATTATGCAGGGTATTTCGTCTCTCTGTACAGGTTAAAAAGTAATTAGATCAATCCTATACGTTGAAATACTGGCTCACCATGGAGAACTATTGATTTTACTATAAAATACCGATGAACTATTGGGAACAAGCCCTAAGGATATTGATTGTGAAGAATAAAGATTATTGGGTATATATCTTACTTTGTGAAAACCAAAGCTATTACACCGGGTATACTGATAATCTTGAAAAACGCTATCGTTCACACCTTAATGGAACGGGAGGTTGCAAATACACGCGAAGTTTTAAACCTCTTGCGATGGCCCAATGCTGGTTAGTCAGGAATGATAAATTATTAGCAATGCAGTTAGAACGAGAGATTAAAAAACTTTCCAAAAAACAAAAGATGGCTATTATCGCCAGCCCGAAAAATCTCTCAATGAATCCCCAAGTACAGCCATTCCCCCCCATTCCGTAAATTGCAACAAGAGATGACGCCCTCTAAAAGAAGATCTTGGTCAACTGTTGGGTTGGCCAAGATCAACAAATAAGATCTTAAAAAACGAGAGCGTCTTGCTCAGTAAGGGGGTTAAGCTGCTCATCAACTTGTGGTTTTTGACCTATCGCTGATGAATCAGTTCGGAAAAGCGTCTGAGGAGTGGAACCCGGACTAGAAGGATTTTGTTTCGCTGCTACTAATTGAGCAGGTAAAGTACTTAATAGATCGCGAATTGTTGCAGCCCCTTCCTGTAATTCCAGTGCTAAAAAACAATTTTTAGTAGTAAGTACATCCCATTTATAACGTGTAGGCATTCCTTCATAAGGAGGAGGACTCATTATGACATCATTATTAAGAGGATGAGTAGATTTTTCTCTTAGCCAAGTGAGCAAATTCTCTCTATCCGTTACATAACTATTTGCAGGCACACTATGCCAGACGTTATCAGGAGTTTGATATTGCTTAAAGATAATAAGAGGAGTAGTAATTTCCATCGACATTAATTCATCATTAATAGCAGACGGATTATCGTTAAGTAAGGCGTCCTGCACTAACTCCATGCGAGTTAACAAGTCCTGGTAATTTGTTTTTTTCGTGGAAAACAGCTGTACTTTTCCTTTTAGGTCTGGTGATAAAGGAATGCCTATTGTTGCAACATCCTTTAGTAGCTGTTCGGCTGCGTTTATTTCATCGCGAGTTAGTAAATCTGTGTGATGTAAGAGCGGACTTTGCAGATCAGGAACCTCAAGTGGCTGGCGTGGCACATCAACAAGATTCATTTGCAGCGCATTGAAAGCATCCTCATTATTAATTTGATTTTCTACGCTAACCCCATTGTAATAGGCTCTTACATAATTGGAAATTCGCTCTACTGGCGAGCGTTGATTATTCCATATGCGTCGAAAACCATCCAAGCCATCAACAAAACCGCTCTTTAAACCCGACCACGCCATTTTAAAGACATCAACGGCAGTGGTATAAATGATGTAAGGTACAGCAAAAGCAAGACCAAGAGCAACCACTACAGCCGTAGCAGGAATCGCTAAAGTGGTCAGAAGAACATTCAGAGGCCACGCAGCTCTCATTGCGCGAAGAAAATAAGCAACAAAAACAGGCACTCCCAGCAAGGCAGCAGCACCAATGGCGAGTGCCGCGACTCCGAACTCAAAACCGTGATAAATTGCTCGGGCAGGTAATACGGTAACACCCAATAACATAGCTAAAAGACGCTTAAGATAATTCATTTCTACACTTCAAAAAGTAGTTTAGGAAAACTAATTGTACAAAAAATTCGCATAACAATCAAGATAAATCAAGCCCACAATTTATTATCTGAACTTTTTGATTATTTATTCAGCGCAAATAAAAATTGAGTCAGGAGTATCCACCTACAAAAATCGGGCTCATTTAAATCATTATCCATCTAGTTACCCTAACAGACTCGCTTCTCGCGGCGGTTGAAGGAATAAATCCTCATTAACCGTGGGTACCTGTGGTAAAGAAACAGTACTAAACAGAGCATGAGGAGAAGAGCCTGGGCTAGAGGCTTTTTGTTTCGCTGCTGTTAATTGCTCAGGCAGGGTTTCTAATAAAGTACGAATTTCTTCACTCCCTTCATGCAATTCTTGTGCAGAACAAGCATTAGCGGTAAGGTAATGCCATCGATAACGGGTAGGCAGCCCCTCATATGCAGTGGGATTGGCCACATAGTCCCTGTTCAACGGATGTCTGGCATTTTCTCTTACTGCCTGATAAAAATTATCGTGATCCCCAACATAACTATTAGCAGGAACACTATGCCAATTGTTATCAGGAGTTTGATATTGCTTAACCAAAAGAATAGGAGTGGTGACATCCATATATACGAGTTGATCTTCAACTTCAGATAGATCATTGGCAATTAATGCTTTCTTGACTGAATCCAAAAGGCTGGACAAGTCCTTATATCTTGCCGTTCTCACCGAAAGTAAATTTACTTGCTCTTTTAGCCTTGGAGCTAAAGCAATATTTAAAGTTGAAAACTCATTAATCAATTCCTCTGCTGCTTTTATTTCCTCAGCGGTTAGTAAATTTGCCTCTGAATCCGATATTGGTTCTTCCTGCATATCAGGAACTTCATGTGGTTGTTTTGGCACATCAACGAAGGCCATTAAATTATAATCATCTTCATTATTCATTTGATCTGCAACGCTCTCCATTCTATGGGAATAAGCTCTAACAGCATTGGAAATAGCACTGGAAACACGCTGCACAGGAGAGTTTTGGTTATTCCATGTGCGCCGAAAACCGTCCAAACCATCAACTAAACCATTTTCTAAACCAAGCCAGGCCATCTTAAAGACATCAACGATGGTGGTAGCAATCATGTAAAATGCAGCAACAGCAAGACCGACAGGAACCACGACAACCGCAGTTGGAATAGCTAAAAAAAGGCTCAGGAAAAGATTCAAAGACCATGAAATACCGATGCTATGAAGCAGATAAGCAGCTACAACAGGTGCTGCGAACAATATTGTAAATCCAGTAAAGAGTGCAACGACTCCAAACTCTAAACCGTAATAAATTGCTCGAGCAGGTAATACGGTAATACCCAATAACATCGCAAAAAGACGCTTAAGATAAGTCATTTGTACTCTTCAATAAGTTGTTAATGAATAACAAATTGTACAAATTATCTACATAAAAGTCAATACAAATCAACCAAAGTGGCTATAATATCAACTTATTGAATTAATAATAATATAATAAGAAATACCTCAAGAACCTGAACCTACAAAAAGAAGGCCCATTTAAATCTTTATCGTTTTAGTTTACCCTTACAACCTAGCTTCCTGCAGCCCTTTTAAGAGTTTTATGAGATATGGAACAAATTGATGTTATTGTTATTGGAGCTGGTGCTGCCGGTTTGATGTGCGCTATTGAGGCCAGTAAACGCCGTCGTAAAGTTCTCATTTTGGATCATGCGAACAAAGTAGGAAAAAAGATTCTTATGTCCGGCGGGGGTCGCTGTAATTTTACCAACTATTACATTGAACCAAGCAAATACTTTTCTCATAATCCTCATTTTTTTAAATCAGCGTTAACCCGTTATACTCAATGGGACTTCATTGAGCTGGTAAAAAAATATGCTATTCCATTTCATGAAAAAACATTAGGTCAATTATTTTGTGATAACAAATCAAAAGATATAGTGGATATGCTGGTTGCCGAATGTCATCTAGGAGGTGCATTAATTCATCTCAACACCTCCATCGAAAAAATTCAACGCACTGAGGATCAACAGTTTAAAATTTACAGCAGCAAAGGCAAGTTTCGCTGCAAATCATTGGTAATTGCCACTGGAGGTCTGTCCATTCCCACCATGGGGGCCAGTCCTTTCGCTTATAAGGTAGCCGAACAATTTGGAATAAAAGTCTGGCCAACCCGAGCAGGTCTTGTACCATTGACTTTAGATGTCATTGAAAAAGAAAAACTTTCCGGACTGTCGGGTATTAGTATTGATAGCCATGTTCAAAATGAACGAAACCAATTTCGCGAGAATATATTATTTACTCATCGGGGGTTAAGTGGTCCGGCAATCTTACAATTGTCCTCGTATTGGCAGCCCGGAGAAGTAATTAATATTAATTTTTTACCGGAACAAAACCTTCTGCAAGAATTAAAAGAAGCCCGTATGGATATGCCTCAAAAACAATTAAGTTCCATCCTCTCCCTCTATTTACCCAAACGGGTCATAGAAGTATTTATTCCCAAAAATCTGGCAGAAAAAAAACTTGCAGAAATTTCAAACCGCGATATAGAAACTATCGCTCACCAAATGCATGCCTGGGCGGTAAAACCGAATGGGACTGAAGGCTATCGCACTGCGGAAGTAACCATAGGTGGCGTCGATTGCAATGCGATTTCATCAAAGACCATGGAAGCGAATGAGGTACCCGGACTTTTTTTTATTGGAGAGGCTTTAGATGTTACCGGTTGGTTAGGCGGATATAATTTTCAATGGGCGTGGTCCTCTGGTTGGGCTGCAGGCCAGGTAGTATAAATATTTTAGTTAAAACACTCTATTTGGGTATGTTACACTTTCCGGAAAATCAAGAATTACACGGAGTTTCAAAATTGAAAAAAATTCTAATTACTTTTTTACTGCTGTGCATTCATTTCAACTCACATGCCTCAGCATCTGATTTTACCGTATGTAGAAGCACTTATGCCTTATGTACCACGGCAGTTTGCCAGCCCTTACCAGGCAAAGCAGGCTTTGCAACCTGTGCTTGTAAGGTCAAAACGGGCTATTCTGCAGGAACTAAACCATGCACCGGCATCATCAAAACAAAAGCAGGACAAGTAGTTAGCTCTCGCTACTTCCCCATAAAAGCCTATAAAAGTTGTGCCAATGATCGATTCTGGGCATTTTGTTTAGACAGTCCTTGTGTGGTTAATCCCAATGATCCGAGCAAAGCATCCTGTATTTGTTCCTTAGTGAAAAACAAGGGTAATTATGTGATCATCCCAGATAGCCATCATAAAACTTCATGCACCAGTAAAATTTATTCTTCAACTACAGTTAATGATGTGAATCAAATCACCGCCTTTTTAAAGACCCATACCGAATTACCCCCTTTTCCAATCAAGGTACTGAAGGGACAGTAATGTCCGTTCAGTACCCAAGCTAAGTTGGGGGTAAACCTGATCAGTGTCTTAAATCTGCAACTGTTCATGGAGTATTCAATTCCGTCGTAGCGAGCCTTGGCGAAGCAATCCAAAACGATATTTCATTAGAATTCTGTACAATTGCTTCACTCCGCTCGCGAGGACGAATATCGGGATATGTTATTTTAATAAATAACCGGCTCTAAAAGATTACAACTCCGTTGTTAAATCCCTTCTTGTTCTGCATTGGCTATAAGGTAGTTAATCACCTGTTTGTTTATGCTTTTCATAATCTCAGGTATCTCATCGGTGATTTTATCGAAGTCTTGTTTGTTAATAAAAAAGAGTCCCCCTTCAGAGAGCGCGGTTATTGTGGCAAACCTTGGTATATCCGCTAATAAAGCCAATTCACCGAAATATGCTCCTTCAGATAATTTGGAGATTAAAACTCCATTTTTGGTAACACTGACCTCACCGGAATCAATAATATACAATCCATCGCCAGCATCGCCTTCGTTGAAAATAATTTCACCACTGGCCATATCTTTTGATGAGCAACATTCGGCCAGTACTTGCAATGTTTCAGCAGCCAGATTTTTGAATAAATCAATTTTTCTTAATCTGGTGAGCATATAAATTAAATCCATATTCTTACTCTCAATATCTTGAATGTATTTACTCAACCAAGGATCATCCATTGGCAGGTTTGTTGTAAAGTCTTTTCTTTTATCCTCTAAAAATAATGCCATTAAAAACAGAACAATTTTTCTATTTTCAATCGTGGAATCAATTAACTCAAGGGCAATCGCTTGTTGATTTTTATCCGGACGGAATGAAGTTAATAAAGGGATACTATTCAATATATCAAGAGAACCAATCACAGCCGCTGTATAATAGAGTACTCTTTTCTTAATAAACAGACGGCGAGAATTGATTTCCTCTTGAATTAATGGATTTTTATAACGGCTTAATTGTGCCGATAATTGGGAATAGAACTCTACTTCGATTTTCATTTTCTCAATTAAAAAATTAATCAATTCTTGGCTAATTTTAATTTTGACGCCTCGATACGCAATGTATTTTGCTATCACCGTATTAATTACCACGTCCTGGCTGGTAGATAACAGATTCATGAGACAAATCTCAGCTTTACTACCGGTTAAACTGCTCAAAGCTCTAACACAAGACATTTTAATAGTATAAGCGGTCGCTTTTTTAAATTTACTCTCTATTGGGTCAATTACTCTATCGCCAATTTCAATAAAACAAGCATTCAGCACATAGGAAATATTAGGCTCTCCCAAATGGTCAACCATGAACGCTAATAAATTATCACTTGGATTAGGCCCTACTTGCTGCAAAGCTAAAATTTGTAAAGTGGAACTGTCCTGATTAATAAATTGAATTAAATACTTTTCTTTCTGGAGCATGGTAATTTCGTTTAATACATATAAAAACCATTTCTTTTGTTCAATATCTTGAGAGTGAAGCATTTGCAAAAGAGAGTGCAGAGCCCTAATTTGTTGCTCCAGATCGCCTTGCTTAACATTAATTAAACACCATATTGCTAATGACACACCTGTGTTATTTATTGCTTTATTCATCGTGTCAAAGAGAAAATACTCGTCATCCGATTCAATTAAATAAAGAGCAAGATACCATTTTGTTTCTTCGTCTTGTGATTTTAAAAAGGCAATCTGCCCTGCTTTCTTAAATTGCTGTTGGTTTCTACGACTAGCTAATATTCGAGCGACCTCTCGTACAATGGCAGGATTATCTCCAGTTAATAAATCAATTAACGAATCAGGTAAATTTAAGGAATTATAATTAGACAACAGTTGTAAACCAAAAAGAACTGCCTCAGGATCCGGGTAATTTAATGCCTGTTTTATCGAATCGTCCATGTCTTTATTATCTACAGGAGACATATTGATTAAATCACGATTAAAGCGACGCAAATAAACTGATTGACTTAGTTGGATACGATATTGATTAATTAGAATTCTTGCTAAAAAAAGTGAATAGATACAGATGAGAATAACCAATACCAAAGCCAGCATCGATTTATGTCTTAGGTAAGTGATACAAAAAACAATGAGCGACGAACTCATCATAGCCAAAGGCGTAATCGTGCCATTCAATTTTAGCCTATCCAGAAGTCTCATCGCCTGCGGTAAAACATTAAGATATAGATTTCTAGATAAAGAAGATGTGGTATATGCAAATACATCATTGATGATAAACAAAACCGCCATAGAGATAAAATTAAAATGAAACACCGTCACGAGGGCTGCAATTAATATCGCTATGGGGTAAATAATGATGATTTTCTTGCTACCCAGAACGCGAAAGAAGTAATCCAGGAGAAAGAATTGAACTATTAATATACATGTTGTACTGATCACAAAAATAATACTGAGAATATGGGCGATTTTTTCTTTGTCTATATCAGCCACTAACTCTAACTTTAAATTGTAATCAATAAGGGTGGCAACAATCAGTGAAGTAAATGTTATTAATGCCAAATATTTAAATATAGAACTTTGTTTAATTGAAGAGGAAAGGACTAAATTATTTTGAGTAGCAGATACACGTAAAGCAGCATATTTTGCAAGTGGCTTTATAAAAAACAGGCTCATTAATTCAACGAGAAAAATTAATCCCAACAGTTTAGACGAGCTGTACTTTTCAGAAAGCGTTCCGACCAACAATCCCGCCGCAATAGCTCCGCTGGTAGAAGATACCTGCATTGCTTTGCTAAATTTCTTGAACTCCTGGATATCAAAAATATCTGAAGCATAATTCCAAGCAATGAGTGAAATAACAGAAGTATAGGTTAATAGTAAAATAGAAATACAAAAAGGCGCTATCAACCATCCACTATTCAGGGTTGGAATAAAAACCAGCAATGAACAAAGAACAATAATTTTGAAAATGATGGAAAATTTTTTTTCCGATTTTTTCAGGTATTTACTGGAAATTACGGTGGTAATCATCGTTGATATTGCTAAAGCAAAATAAAAATAGGGTAAAATCCAGGTAGGATAAAATGTTAGAATAACCGTATTTGCAAGTGTTTTTCCGGTGATTATAGAAACAGTAGCAAGAAAAATTACGATGCAAATTGTGATTATTTTTTTTTGATTTTCTTTTGCCACATACATTTTGCAGTCCTTTGTTTTAACTCACAATAAAATAACTGCGTCATGTGATCTTATTTCCTGATTACCTATGAACTTTTGTATTGATAATATGTTTAGTTTATGTACGATTTTTTTCTAAGTCAAATCACTTTCGCTTAAAGTAGCTCAAACGCCCAAAGCACCTCATCCTGAACACCCTACGTCATCCCGAACTTATCTACATCGTCCCGAACTTATCTACATCGTCCCGAACTTATCTACGTCATCCCGAACTTATCTACGTCATCCC
>NZ_JAJKBJ010000013.1 GCF_023618015.1 Legionella maioricensis | reverse complement strand
CTTCTAATTCCTTGATCTTTTGTTCACTCGTAACCCGCAACTCTTCCTGTTTCTTTTGCAAACTTGCAATTTGCTGACCAAGCTCTTCTTTTTCTTGGCCATAACTATCTTCTGCGGAGCGCAGCTTTTTAGTCAACTCTTGACCTAAATCTTCTTGGGCACGGGTCAGGCGCTCGATGGTATCTTTCAATACTTTGGAAGCTTCTTCTTTTTGAGTCTTTAATTTGATGCTTAACCTGAAAGACATTTCCTCAAGAGGATGTTTTGCCCCTAATCCCATGGCAAGACCTGAGATCTCTTTATAAAGAGCGGCATTATCAAAGAACAGCTCTTCCATTAATGAGTCGCCTAAATCCAATCCCTCTCTGACTATATATCGGGCAGCTAAATGCACCATATGATCTCGTTTTTCTTTTAATTCGAAAGCCCATTTATCATAGGGCAGCTCACTGTAAAGCTGTTTAAAATCAGGGAGCGCTGCTCTAAACTTTTCTAATTGCTGATGTGCTTTAATGACTTCTTTCATCATATTTTCACCAGCATAATTTAGACTGTCGTCTAAGGCTTCGCCTAACAGCAATTTAGCCCATTCCAGGGTACTTTTACCTAATACACTCTGGGTTTGAGCTACACTTAAATTCTTAAGATGCTCATCAATAAACCCTCTCATTTCACCTGATTTAGAATGAGCTAATTGTGGTGCTTGTTCTAGAAAAACGTCTAATATTTTTTTTAACTCAAGATCATCCTCATCAGTAGTAGACTCATTCAGCTTTGTTCTGAGTTCTTGAATTTTATACTGCAACGGAATTAACAGTTTATTGCTTTCCAATTTAGAGGAAAGTAGCTGGTATTGTTCCACCAAGGTATGGTGTTTTGTCTCCAAGGTAGTAGCCAAATTGGTATTTAAGGTCTTTAAAATAGTCTTTGCCACTTCATTTTGAGCATGTTTCTCATCTTTTAAAAATTCATTAAAAAGAACAAATGCGCTGGTTACAGCTTCCCATACTTTTGTGCGGTGTCTTTCATCAATAAACTCATCCTGCAAATAAGGGCGTCTTACTTCTTCAATCAGCATAGCCAGACCTTCTAAAAGAAGATCAACCCCCTCCTTAGTATCTAAGGTATCAGCTACTTTACTGACCATTATTAATGAGGAACTCATATCTTTAACATTAACTTCAAGCGACTTCTTCTCGTCAACGCGCTTGCATATGTTAAGTAATCGCTTTATTGCTTTGTTAATTGTTTGGTCAAGGGGCACGTCATCTTTTAAGGATAAAACATTATTCAAATGAATGCGTGCATGTTCATAGTTTAAAAAATGGCCACCAGGTACGGGAGGGATTATTGTTGGCAAAAAGGTGTCATTATGCGCTTGATAGTGAACAATACGCTGATCAACTATTGTCCATAGCTTTCTAAGTAATGCCTGCTCTTGCCCCAACGTTGGGTAAGAAGTTGTATTAAAATATTGGTAAGCTTCCTTATTTTCTCTAATTTTCTCATATAACTTCAAATATAAATTTTTTAATTTGGTAGCATCAATTGGCATGAGTTCAGCAATTAATGCCTCAAAGGGATCGTTTTCTTTTTTAGACGTAATGGTTACTCCATTGCGCGTTAAAAAATCTATAATTTTTACTATCACTAACTCTTGTACGTGCTCTGCTGTTTTGCCATCGGGAACCTTTTGCCTTTGTTGAGACATAAGATTACCTGAACCGGTCCCATGATGTCCGGGCAGACTGCACAGTTTGAAAGAGGTGGTTTCTGGCGAATCACATTTGGGCACTATAGGTTTAAAACAACGAGTTCTCTCATTTTCATAAACATATTGCTCGTATTCTTTAACTATTTTAGGAACTCTATAAAAACGAGGATCTTTCCATGCCAAGGTTGAGGCCCAAGTAATTCCCATATAATTACCGCCAGGAACAGGATCAATAGTCAGCATGGATAATTGGATCTGATCAATAGAATTGGCAACCTTCTCAAGATCCAATTCTGCAAAAGATTCTTTATGTAATCCATTCATTGCATCTGTTGTGTATTTACAGACGCTTTGAGTTAATAGTTTACGGTCAAGGGGCTGTTTTGCTAAAAGTGTCTGGATTCGCTCTAATTCATGAGCCACCAAAATTGCTTCAACAGCTCCGCGGCTGTGGGCAATAATGTTAATGTCTTTTTCACCGCGGCTAATTGCCTCCAGGATGGCCAGAACGCCGCGCGCAATTCTATCACCTACTTCAGCGCCTAACGTAGTAGGACCGTCAATAACAGCTATCTTTGAATTTCTATATTGTGTTACTTTGTCAGTAGGAAAAGCAACTTCAGAATAGTCGGGAATTTCGGGAATTAAAGTCGAAATATAACTTAAGGTTTCTGCCTTATCATATCCTTCGGTGGCGGCAAACGTAGTGTCTGTCCCCAATAAAGTAAGTGTGTACGCCATTAAAGCTTCCTGATCATTATTAACATTAATACTCTAATAATAGAGCATAAGCCTTAAGGAAATATTATCTTGAATAAGAAAAAAAGCTTTTTTAGCAAATAAACCCTTTTCCCTCCAGTAAAGATAGGGGTGTATCCAAATACAAATTTGTTTTATATCCAATAAACTGCGATCACAGCGCCCTATTGTCGTCCAATGTACCTGATGTCATATAATAGCCAATCGTTTCGCTAGTTCGATCACTACAGTTTATGGACCCCGGTTCCATAAAAGAATAGTTCATATTCAACGGGTTACAAATCATCGCTCTTACTTGTCTTGGTCCTGAACCTGGCATTCCTGCATGCATCACTTTTTTATTGTCTATCAATAAAATATCTCCCTGTTTCCATAGACAGGATGAATAGTAATTTCTGATTAATTTGGCCAGTACTTTAACGTCTTGGTCGTTAAAACAGCTGCCTACTCTTTTATCATTAAATGAAGGCAAACTAAGGGATGCTTTATAGGTCTTCCATTTTGAATATACATTTCTAAAAGCATTCTTTGGCGAAAAAAATAATGAAGCAAAAATAAGATAAATATATTCAAGTATTTTCAAAACAAATGCCGGCAACTTCCAGACAAATCGATGCCAAAACCAGGTATTTCCCTGATAGTCATCCATAAAACATTTTCTCATTTCTTCGTTGAGATTAGTAATTTCAAATAAATTAATCTGTAACGATTTCTTTTGGGTGAGTGGATGTTCAAAAATATTAGGTTTATACATCAGAATAAACTGGTCGTTCCCCTTCCCCAAAATGGGAAGATCGAAATGATTACATAGCTTAATTATGGTTTCTCGAGACAGCTCATAACGTTTCTCAACTTCGGAAACCAACCATTTGGACACAAAAAAAGTATTTTTTTCTAATTTTTCTTTTAGCTTCTCATCCAAATGCTGATAAATTTTTTCCATATTAATCAACCCGGTTTCGCCCCCAAGAGCTGAAGGCTGAAGACAACAAAAACAAATATAACTGGGTACATCGGCGCTGTAATAATTTTCACTATGGAAACCACCGAGATATAATGTTCCCCCGGTCTTATACACTGCATTGGTATATAAGACGTACTTTAAATCGCCAGCATGAATTCGGCCTTCTTCCGACATGAATGCTTCGCTTATCCCTTTAAAGCCCTTGATTTTCAAAACGGTGCTTTCGAAATCCTGTTCAGAAGCCACATCAAATCCTCTTAATAGAACAGCGCCATATTTTGCTATATCCTCTATAATCTTGGCTGAATTAGAGGTGAGGAATTCCTGCAAGAATTGCAGATCGGTAGAATCCTTAGCTTCAAGTACTAGTGGCATTTCATTTTCTTCTGACGAAATTAATCGCTCATCCTTGCGAAGAAAACGAGTAATCACACCGGCATATTCATTATCCATGATGAAAGACCTCTCAAAACTTTTTATTATCCAATGATGACTATAACATAAAAGAAAAGTACAAATAAAATGAGTGATATCAACAAGATCAGATGCGATAAAAACGAAGATTTATTGAATAGTGCGGTAGATAATTCATTTCCCGCACTAACTTTTTAGCTTACCCCCCCCCCTTCTTACATCGGTGGTAAATAGCATAGTTACGACTCGTTAAAAGATAACAATATTGTTGCCATATAATTTGAAAGTCAGGTGATTGTTGCATAAATTTCAAATATTCAAATGGAGGTTTTATAAAAGTTTTATAGGGGTGAACATCAACATAAGCTAATTCAGGTTGGTAACGCTTAAAATCTTCCATAATATAATGGAGTATCTTTTGTTTTGCTTCACGACAGATTTGATCACAGTGCTGTAGGGCATATTGCCTGTTTATTATACCAGCCAGTGGCCATAAAGAGGGAAACCGGGATCCCAGTTTAGCATTGGAATAATAGACTATAGGAAGAGTCATGGCCAAATCCGTAGAAAAAAAGAATATGGGTTTATGGTGAGCAAATTTCCTGGTGATTTTTATAAATTGCTGAAAAGAACTGCTGTCATTTTTATAGTAATTAATCCTCTTATAGTCATCAACAAAGGCCGGTATTAACGTGAATAAAATTTGGGCGATAATAATCACCATTAAAAGAAGAGGATGTATTTTATTTCTCTTACGAGCAGTCAGTAAATGAAACACCAACATTGTTGCAAGTAATGAATTCATGGTTATGAGTGGGAAGGCATGGTAATACCAACCCTTGCCTTGCAAAATAAAAGAGAGAATACATCCTGAATTAACCGCAATCAGTAATGTTTCTATACGGCCTAAAAATGCGGACAAGTATAGAGAACTTAACAGCAATAAGGCGGCATTAATTAAAGCCGGATTAGTCAATAATTCAATAATACTGGTGTTGAATACATAGAATTTGATCAAATAAGGCAGAATATCGGAGTAAAAATCCGGCATAAAAACAGTTATAGAAACGAGATAAGCAATGAGCGTCCAAAAGATAATTTGGATTTCCAAACGAAATAATGCCTTCCAATTTCGTTGCCAATACATAAAGAGTAATTCAGAAAATAAAAAGCTAAATAAAAAATACGGTTTAATTGCAAAACCTAATGCGGCAAGAAAACTGATGGTTATTTTTAAAGTGGGGTTAAATTTAATGCCTGCAGCAGACTGATAAAGTAAAAAATAATATGGCATAGTCAAGATAAGCATTAAATGCTCACGCTCGCCAAAAACACAAACAGACAAGATTAATAAGCAAAAAGCCAGGGTAAGTAATAAAAAACTAATTCCAATAGACTTTACTGGCTTGAAATTTAATAAATAATGACAGGCACCAAGAGAATATAAAATAAGAATATAAATAAACAACTTGAAGACAAATACATTACTAACATCAAATGCTTTGGCTAAAAAATTAATACCGACACTAAAATAATAAATTAATGGCGGATTGTTCTCAAACATATCGTTTACATAAGTTCCGCCGGCCAATAAACGTTTACCGCCTTCCAATAAAAACAGCATATCCCAATCTTGATACATCCAGATTTGCGTTAGGATTGAAAATATGAAAAGCAATATGAAGCAAAAGACAAATAATTTTTGTCTCATTTTAAAAAATCCTTTTATAAGGAAAATTCTTGCTGAGATTAAATACTGAATTTTTCAGCTTATCAATTTAGCATTACTTACTCAAAACAATTTAACTTTCTCGTTGAATATGTCTTTAACTAAAAAGAATTAGATGAAGACTTATAATTGCCGGCGGATCATTCTGCTTTTTTACCAATAGGGATATAACGACACGTAAATTCGAAAGGTTTAGCGTTCTTTTCTTCTGTCAGATGAAGGTAATGATTATTACTTGATACCAAGTCATTCAAATCAAGAATAGAGTCGACCTGGTGTAAATAATCGCGATGCGGAGAGTGCCAATCATTTATATGTTGTAATGCTTTTTGCTTAGCCTGATGTTCATCAGGAGCAACTACAAAAATATTTTTATGTAACTCGGTAAATTGACAGGGATCATAGCCTCCTAAATTTACAAAATATAATTTATTAGTTACCTGCTCGGAGGGTAACTCGGAAATATGGATACTATGACCATCTGCATAATCCAGTATTCCCCATGCATCAAGATGCAAGCTCGAGGGAACGCCCCACCAGCCTTGACGCAAGGCATCATAGGTGTCTTCAATATTGTTCGCTGCTATAAACCGCATATCGTGCAGTTCAATTAACGACTGCCGATGAGTGCCGCCAATATAAATAACAAATAAATCCATTTTTATACCTTAATTGACAAATATTTAGTTATTGGTTTGATGTTTTTTTATTTTAAAACAAGACTCACTTATTTACTCTTAATTTTTTATAAATGGCGCAAATATCAAGTTGAGGTTGAAAAGGATCTGCAGTTTAAGGGAACACCCTGCTTTAACAGAGTTAAGGTTAGAACCGATTTTTATAAACTATAATAAATAAAAGATAGACTATAGAATAAGGATTTAGCCTACATGAAGTCTAAAAAAAATAGCTCAGTAAACGAAAATAAGCTTTCGGAGCCAGATCCTCATAAACATAAGAAATTAATAATTCTTGTTATTTTGCTAATAAGCATTGGCTTAATTTTGTTTAACTAACGAGCCGTTGGTCATCGCAAGCAGTGCTTAATTTTATCAAGAATACTATTCACCAGGATATCGTTATTAGTGAAATTTTATTTTTAAATTTTGCTCTTCCAGCGCATTACGCATCGCCTGTTTTATATCATCGTTTATTTTTAGCATCCACCCATCAGGGAAAATTTGTTCGGAAGCGATCTGTTCTTCTTGCAAAATAATTTGAGCATTCTTTATAGCCGCCTCTGTTTGGCTTTTCAAAATGAATGTGGCCTCAGGGCAATTTTTAATTAAAAACTTGAGTACCTCTACAGTTGGTTCCCTAAGATTCTCTTGACCTGGGTAACCAAGATTAGCTTCAAAAAATATAATTCGAATTTCATTGTTCGTTGGTATTAACTCCATAATTTTTTCCGGCATTTGGTGTGGATCCACTCCAGGTATCACAAAATCAGGCGGAGCAATTATTGTAGAGTCGAAAGAATATTCTTTTAAAAATAATTCAACTACCTTTTTACCTATTTTTACATTTACGGGGTTATGCATTAAAATCAATATTTCAGACATAGTTAACTCACCCATTATTAAATTGGAGTGATAAGTTATAACAAACAATCTATGTTCGATACAAATAATTAGCTTCACGAGCTCTTATAGGATAACCGCACAAGGAAACACGTTCGGTTAATTGTTGTCACCAATTAAAGGAGTCAAGGGAATGACCAATACCCCAGAGATATCCCTGCAAGACGAAGCAATAGAACTAAATCTCCCCAATAATAAGTCTAAGAAAATTAAGGACGATCTTGAGCAGGTTTTACTGACTCAAGGAGAGCTGAATCGAATCAAAGAAAATCTGATGAGAATGATCGATGCGATGGCTCATAATCCCAGCTTTTTATCGCGTGCGGCCGCCTATTGGGGTGAATTACCACTTTGGCAAAAAATCGTTGCTGGAGTTGTACTCATAGTTCCTACATTTGTTATTTCTATAGTGGCGCATGTAATTGTAATTTTTGCTCTTAGCGTCTTTACTCTGTTTACTTACACCGCAAGCAGTCTTCTACTCGACAATCATCACCAACTAAATATAGATCGTACAGAACATTTAAAAGCAGGTATTAACAGTTTAGCGGATACATTGGGACTGGTTATTTTGTCTTTGGATAAAATACGCGAGCAACTAGCAATTGAAATAGAACATATTCAAAAAGAAAACGAAAGATTAAGTCTTAATATAAATGAACTAAATGCTCAAGTCCAAGTGTTAACTCAACAAAATGAACAGATTAAAGAAACGGAACAGGCATTGCGTCAAACCAATAAGGATCTGGAAAAGCTCACTGAATCACTTCAGGGTTCGGTTGAAGAACATAAAGAATTATTGGAAATGAGCAAAGAACAATTAAAACAAGTGCAACTTAACTTTGAAAAAGCTCAATCCGATTTGTCTCAAAAAATCGTTGAGTTGAATGAAATAAAACTCGGAATGAGCCAAGAGATTAAACGATTAAACGGACTCACAGATACCCTCAAAGGCACTGTTCAAACCTTTTTAGACGCACTTGATTTAAACGAGACTCAACAAGAAAAATTTAGAGAAAAACTGGAATCATTTTTAACCAATAAAGAAACCAGTTTTCATCAAATAGCAGAGCGAATTTGTGAAGCGGAGCGTCAACTGACCATTGTTAAAGAGCAATATGAACGCCTCAATAAACAATATCAGCAATTGCTAAACCGAGGAGAGGCTCAAGTTGACCGGTTAGAAAAGATACACTCAACCCCTGCTAAAATCCATTCCCCCTCCGGTCAGGTAACGCTGCTGAAGACTATGGGCATTTACGCGGAGAAAAATCCCACGTCCAGAACAGATAAGTCTTCTCCCCTAATTGATGAACAAAATACACATCTTGTAGATGAACACGAGACCCACTTTCAATTATCCGCATCCGGGCTTCATTAATTTCAATAAATCCCGCAACTGTATTACTATTGCGGGATCCATTTTAAGAAAAGCGATTGAAAATTCTCTTGCATCTTCTTTGTGAAACCTAAAAGCCTTATTATCAAGACTCTTCCTCCGCTACCCTGATAAAAAATTTACTTACTGCAAATATGGTGAAGTAAGAGCGACTTATTTATTTTTCCCTTCACCCCACGTTCTACGCTATTCACAGTCAAACTTTTATAACGATGTTATATTAGCGATGCTCAAAAATGAGCAGGAAGCGAGCATAAAATATAAAGGAGTTAAATATAAAATAAAGCCATTAAAGGTGATTCTAGAAGAGTCAATTGAATTGGCCAAAGCACAAAACGATTTAAGCAAGGTAAAAGAAAATGAACAAATGCTTGAAAATCTTCCGGCATTCCGTAAAAAATGGTTAATGGCCTATAAAACAGAGATCCAAAAAAGAAATGCCATGCAAGGTGATAAATACAATTTGTATTTGGCATACTCCAGTAGGCGAATGGAGACATTGGCACATCAATCCACAGCATTGCAAGAAGAACAAACAAATCCAGCAGTGAAAGAGACAGCGCGAAAAAATGCTTCTTTATTTGAGCGTGTTAAAAAGACTTTGCATATAAAAGATATGAAAAAGACACCTAACCCTCATTCATTTTATTCTGATAAGAAAATAACCAAAGTTGTTGACAATCCACTTTATGAAGCGGGGAACTCTTATGATAATCCTCTTTATGAACCTAAAATTTAATTTTATTATTCGGCTTGAGATGATACCCTGTATTTAATGTGGAACGAAAAAATAAAAATAAGAAGTATTGTATTATTTGGTTTCGTTCATGAAGATGAACAAGGCCGATTGATCTTAATTATTTTATAATATATTTTAGGTACAGTTACTTATTGCTCAACAATTCAATCCCTCAAACAATCCCATCAAGATGGATACAAAATAAAAAATGTTGGCACTTTTAAATAATATATAATTGGAACATTATTGATGAATAAAACATGGACTTACTTTTCGTTAACCTTAGCATTATATGGAACTACGGCTTTTGGTAGTGTTCTTTCAAAAGAATACCGAAGTTGGACTGGCTTTTATATCGGAGGAAATGCAGGATATTTATGGTCATCAAATAATATAATCAAAAATGATGGCCGAACTAATTTTGCAAATCCTCTTTTTTCACCCAACTCACGAACAATGTCATTTGCTCTGGCAGATCTGGGAACCAGGCACCTCTTTAATTCCTCAAAGGGTTTTATAGGAGGCGGACAAATCGGCTATAACTCTCAATTTTCCGAGAATCTTGTTATAGGTATTGATGCTGATTTGGATGCGATTGGCCAATCCAATGGTACCACCAATACTACCAACTCTGTTTCAACCGCGCTGTTAGGCACGTTGAATGCTAATATTGTAAACACTAAAAAGTTAAACTATGTAGGTCTTCTTAAAGGCCGCTTGGGTGTTCTTGTTGGGCCTTCATTTTTACTTTATGGCTCGGGCGCTTTTGCATATGGAGGCGGATCCCTGAAAACAAGTTATTCAGTAACAGAAACTAATTCTGCTTTCCCGTCTTTTTATGAAGAACTCAACGCCAGTAAACTTTTAGCGGGATGGGCTGCGGGCGGCGGTGCAGAACTGTTATTTTCACCATGCTGGAGTATGAAAGTAGAATATATTTACTATCAATTAGGACCACTACATACTCATCTGAATCTTACTCAAAATATAGCGACGACTCCTCCGGCTTCTTTTGCTGGGGCAATAGTAGATACATCAGCTAAATTTACGGAAAACACCATACGAGTTGGCCTAAATTACTTTTTTTCTTAAGAAACAAAGAATTAAGTAATCAAAGAAATAGATATCCATATTACCTACGTACCGCTCTTTATGCGCGGCACGTAGGCATTAAGTATCAATTAGTTCCCAAATGATTCTATGTCTACCCATTTCGCGAAGATATATCAGATCCCGAGGAGTTTGCCGAGAGGGAGCTCCTGAAATGACGTTTCTTAGGTCAATGGCAATGCGATTATTTCTACCCTAAGACGGTCTACTCCCTTATTAAAGGGTAAAACTGTGGTCGGTTTCATTTTTGTAAGGTAATTTAAAGTTACCAATTAAAGTAAGAACCTGCGATAGATATACGTATACCTCGGGTGTTTTTGAGGGGCCCTGGCCATAAACAAAATCAAGTAAGTCTATTTCTCCATAAGTTAAATTAAGAATGGGATGCAAAGGCGACAAACTATTTTCTTTCCCGTCTTCAAAGCGTTGTAATATATTTGCTAATACCCAATAAATATACCTCTCAGCAGGACTTATATCAGGAATTTTAGAACAAGCTTGATCCGCAGCAGTATGAGAGTTATCTGTAAACTCTGTTAACAATCCGAGTTTTTGAAAAGCCTTATTTATATCCTGGTAACTGTAACGAATAAATAATTTTCTCATCGCTTGATCTAATCTATCATGGTTCGCATATTCTGCTTTGATAAATTGTTCAAAGAGCAATAACCATTTTGGTTTTTTATCCTTAACCTCCTTTAATCCATCAATTGCCTGTTGAAGTTCTTTTCCTAAAACATAGTTTGGATTAGTAATGAGCAATTTGGCCAATCGAAATAAACGAGTGGGATCTTGCTCAAGTGAAGCAACAGGATCACCAATGGCTTCTATAATTCGGTCATTACGTAATTTTAATGCGTTAGAAAAACTGAACACTTCAAATTCTTTATCTGCAGTAAACTCACAATACAAAGCACTTAAATTAAAATCTCGATTTTTAAAATCCCCTTCCAAGATATTCTTTGGTTGTACTTCTTTTTGAGTCTTTACCGTAAAATCGATTGAAACTCCATTTTCAAAATCACAAAAAATTACTGGATGTTTTCCACTCCTTTTTTGAGCATTTATTTTCCTGGATTGCAGATGGTTTTGAATTAAACCCACGTCAGCATTAACTATCAGAATGTCATAATCATTGGGCTTTAAACCATCAAGAATATTGGCCGGGCCAGCACCTACAAAATAAAATTTTGCTTCAGGAAACTTAATTCTTAGCTCGTCAATTAATTGAATAACCTGTTGAGGAAATTTATCTCTATTAATAACGGGTTTTACAGGTACGGTAGGTGTTAATAAATAAGATGGAAAAAAAACAGAAGCCGAAGAACTTAATGATGGTTTCTTAACCTCAGAGTTAACCGAAGACTCTACCTTAGATGGCTTAATAGGAGTATGTATTATTGCAGTCTTGCTCCGAGACTCTTCTGCCTTAGTCCGTGACCCGTCAAGTTTAACCACTTTCGATTTAATCTGCGCTTCTTTGGATTTAATCTGCGCTTCTTTGAGTTTAATCTGCGCTTCTTTGAGTTTAATCTGCGCTTCTTTGGGTTTGATCTGCGCTTCTTTAGGTTTAATTTGCGTGTCTTTAGCTTGAATCTGCACTTCTTCAGGTTGAATCCGGCCCTCAGGTTTCACTTGAGCCCCTTTAAGTTTGGTTCGCGACTTTTTAGGTGCCATTTGAACCGCTACTTCAGGCGTATTCATAATCTCGTTTTCGGGTGCAGTGATACTTTTTATTTTAGATTTAACGGGAGTCTCTTTCCTGGATTTAATCGCAGGTTCTAATTTGGATTGAGTATTAGATTTCTGTCTGGTTTGACGTTTAATGGGAGTTAATGTCGCTGTATTTTCTACTTTACTTTCTATAGGATTAACAGATAATTGAGGTTCTTCATCTGTTTCTTGTATCTGAACATTATTATTTGGTACAGGGGCGCAGCATTCCCAAAGATAATTAACAAATCCCCTAATATAGCTTTTAATGGCATCAAAAAATAAATACATCTTACTTTCCTCAATATATTTTGCTAATCTCTCCCTTCAAAAATTATTCCCTTGAAAATTATCGCTTCCCGGTTTTTAAACCTGGGAAAAGTTCAGCTTTTTTGTCTGACGCTTGAATACAGTGCGAAATTAGTGACCTTAAACCAGCCTCAAAGGCCGAACATTATACACTATTAATAAAAAATTACCACAAACATTTGGCAAGAAAAGGATAGGATTATTATCCCTTTACCATTTAGAGTGATAAAGTTGTATTCTAAGTAAAATTAGAGTCAATCCATGTTAAAAACCACTCAGAAAATGCCCAATGGAGTTACCGATCTCTATTTCATCCAAGCATTTTCAACTTTTTCATTTGCCATCTTGTACTCTTCACTCCCACTTTACCTAACCAAGCAACTGGAAACTCCCAATACATCATCAAATAGTATTGTTGGCTTATTCTTAGCTTTCAATTATGTTTTACAATTAATAGGTGGCCTGATCGGAGGACGCTATCTTAGTAATCGATTTTTGTTTTTTATTACCATTATCATTCAAAGTATAGGTTTAATATTTTTAGCGCTATGTCATACCTCTTTGCTCTATATAGGCCTAAGTTTTTTCCTGGTAGGTTGTGGGCTAAATACCACCTGTTACAACAGCATGCTGACACAGCGTTTTAATCAATCGGACAGTCGAAGAAATAGTGCATTTATCTTAAGTTATGGAGCCATGAACATAGGCTTTTGTGCCGGTTATATTGCAAGTGGATTTTTTGATTATTCCAATCAATATCAATATCTGTTTTATGCCTGTATGATTACCAACGCAATTACCCTGTTCCTCATTGCTAAATCGTGGTCTCATCTTCTCGATAATAATACTCCCTTGATACAAGTCAAAAAATACACCGATCTTTTATCTAAAAATTTTATTGGCTTAATGATAAGCTTACTGCTCATTCCAGCAATGCTCTTATGTTTTCATTCAGCACATTTCAGTAATGGAGTAGTAGTCACTCTTAGTCTGATTATGTTTTTTATCATTCTAACTTTAGGGATGAAGCAAGGTTCTAAAGCTGACCAACAAAAAGTAATGGCTTATTTAATTTTGGCAGTCAGTTGCCTGGTGTTTTGGATGATTTATTTTACTGGCCCAATAGGCGTAACCCTCTTTATCAAAAATAATGCAGACAAAAATTTTTTTGGATTTGAACTCGCAACTCAGTGGATTAAAAATGTAAATCCATTGGTTATCGTTTTAGGAGCACCAATCTTAACAGGGCTCCTCAATAAACTAAAATCCAAAGGATATAACCCGTCTGTATCGCTTCAGTTTGTGTGGGCGTTCATCTTATTAGCTCTTTCTTTTGTCCTCCTCTCTTGCGGAGTTATTTTTTCCAATAGTGAAGGTTATACCCATCTTTATTGGGTGATAGGCTACATCATCCTGCAAGGCATGGCAGAATTACTCATTGGTCCAATAGGATATGCCATGATAGGACAAATAGCCCCACCTCAATTACAGGGAGTTTTAATGGGTACGTGGATGTTGGTTGCGGGGGTCGCTGCATCTCTATCCCATTATTTCTCAAATGCTATGGTCAAAACGGAATCCACGAACCCACTAATATCAAACCCTGATTTTCTTCATGTATTTAAACAGTTAAGCCTCTGGGCTTTACTTGGTGCCCTCTTTTTATATTTTATTTCTCGAAAAGTCAGAACACTGATTGATAACACCGATAGTTCTAAGAAAGAAAGCGTCGAAATGGTGACAACAGCCTAAAAATCCCCCCAAATCAACAAAAAATTTATTCTGATTGCCGTTGCAAGCTTAATTACTTTATTATCTGGATGCGTGCCTAAAATTCACCTGGATAAGAAACGATGCCCAGTCAATCGATTGTAAAAATGGGAAATAAGCAATTGGCTACCCCCTCTCTGCCTATAGAAAATAGTGAGCATTCTGAGCTCTCTGATCCTGCTTTTCTGGAACTGATTCAAAACATGAAAGATACCATGAAAAAAATGGAGGGCGTAGGAATTGCGGCTCCTCAGATAGGATGCAATAAGAGAGTCATTATGTTCGGTTTCGAAAAAAATACCCGATATCCTAATGAAAAACCCGTTCCTTATACCGTACTTATTAATCCAACAATTAAAATTCTTTCTGATGAAATGATTGACGGTTGGGAAGGATGTTTAAGCGTGCCGGGTATAAGAGGCCTGGTTCCTCGTTATAATCACATTGAATACAGCGGGTATGACCTGAAAGGAACATTAATTACTCGGGAGGCCCAAGGGTTTCATGCACGAATAGTCCAGCATGAATGCGATCATCTTGATGGGATTTTATATCCACAACGTTTAAAAGACATGCAATCATTCGGATTTGAGGATGAATTAAAGGCAATAATATTTCCGGAACAAGGTAAATAATGAATAACCCTTATCTTACTTTAATTCGCACTGCCTGGCGTTATGGCAAAACGCTGACGTCGCTCTATTGTGTTTTATTATCTTGTCTTTATTATTGCTCAAGGATTTATGAGTTTAAGCCCCCAGGCATTAGCTTTACGTCAAAAGTATCACGCAAAATCCTCCTGATTCAGGCCCTCCCTAGTACAAAGCCAATTAATAACCTATATTTATATTACTTAGTATAAAGATATGAATCCTCTCTGTGAAATCCAATAAGGAGAAGTAAGCCATGTCTGCCAGTCAAGAGGGATTATTTGGTTCGTCAAAACAGAGCAATAAATTGCCTTCCTATACATGTACCTACAATTTTTATGATGATGCACACTATTTCACCTACACCGAGTGTAAAGAAAAAATCATCGCTAAAATGACCTCGTGGAATATACCTCAGGATATGATCGTGTTCGATGATGAAAAAGAAACCATTAGATTCAAAGTATTTAGCGAACAGGAAATTGCCTATATTTTTGAAATTGGATATCTCGTCAGAACAAAAGAAACCCAGAGGGCTCTGGCTATGGATGTAAAAATATCGCTGAATGTAGATTATAGATCTTATTTGGAAAATAAAGTGAAACAACTCATATCGGGATCTAAAGACTTTTCAAAGCAATATAATTTTGACGAGTCTGAAAAAGAAAGCCAAGTTATTGAGTTGGGCACTTCAAACACCTTGGCAAGTATGTATCATTTAATGCCTGAAGAGGTAGCTCATGTCGTGATAGGTGAGAATCATAAGTCCCCCCGAGGCAAGTTAGCCATCATGAGCCCTGACAGTATTGCCTTATTAAAACAAAAAAAGGGTATTGTTTTACTAGAGCACCTATGCAGCGAATCGATGCAAACAGAGCTTGATAAAAGTGGTGAACATCAATCTTTATCTCCAATCCTAGAAATATACCTGAGAAAACTCGATAAAGCTCATGGTATTGTTAATGAAGACCAGGGATTTTATATGTTGGTAAAAACCCTGGTTGAAAACGGCATTCCTGTTTATGCAATTGATACCCAAGCATTATATAAAGAGACTATGGATGCACACAGTAATGTGGTTACTGAAAAAAGACAAATGGTTAATATCGAATGGAAGCTCAAAGCAGATGAAATTAGAGACAAACATCCTGAAAGCCTACTCGTTTCATTGGTAGGTGAAGGACATACTACTTTTTACATAAACTCAGTAAAGCCCTACTCTTTTCCTGTGTGCAGTTATGATCAAATGGTGGGCGGTGCGCTTTGGAGTATTGATAATGCGCGTCATAACACTTGGGCATGCGTGCAACCCGAACAACTTAAATTCTCTCTATTGCCCCTCAGAACAGAAGAAGAGATAAAAACGATGGAGGCTCTTGATGCTTTAATCAAGGAGCACGGGCAAGACATCAATCTCATAACCATCACAGGACCCTCAGCTGATGGAAAAATCACCATTCACTCTCAAGAAACGCAAAAGCAAAAATATGCGTTGAGAGATGATTTTTTCAAAAAAATATTGCATTTTGATAGTCCTGGTAATGGAGTCATTGAAAATGTGTCAGGAAGATATATATTTCATGTGAAGTTGGTTGATTTAGTGAATAATGAACAAATTCAGCTAAAATGTGCAGAGCTTGATTCCCAGCAACAGAATACCTTTCCTTAAATAGGCGTTCACAGAATATGCCTCTTTCGTTTTGCATGCCTTGTCCAAACAATCCAGAAAGAGGCCAGTTGAAAATCTGATCTGGATTGCTTTACTCTATTCGCAATGACGGCTGTGGGCCCCTGGTCCTACAAATGGCATAAACTGGCATCCATAATAACTCAGACACTTAATTATTTTTAATTTTTAAAAGATCAGATAAATCATCTGCGTGATCTTCCTCATCTTTTAATATTTCTTCTAACATTCGCCTTGTGGTTGGATCGCCTGTACCAAACCACTCAATCATTTCACGATAAACCATAATGGCAATCCGTTCGGCAATCAGATCTTCTTCTACTAATTTCAATAAATCCCGCCCTGTTCCATATTCTGTGGCAGTGCGTTGGGATATGGTCGCGGGGTTAAAGTCAGGATTTCCACCTAATTGATTTATTCGCTCAGCGATCATCATCATGTGCCTTTGCTCGTCATCCGCATGCTCTAAAAATTCTGCGGCGACCTGTGGTCTATCTATTCCCTGGGCAATAACCTGATGATGACGGTAGCGTAAAACACACATAATTTCAGTTGCTAAAGCATCATTTAGCAGTTTATAAACTTGTTCCAAATTCAAAGGATAATCTTGCGTCAGTGCCCCTTGCTCCAGAGATTGCTTCGCCATTTTTTTAATTTCTGCCAAATTTGAAGGCATTTCTTTTCGTTTTGCATCATCCATAATATTCTCCCTATTCGCGAACAAATCGCGGGACACGAAAGATCAATTGTTAACAAACTCTAGATAGACTGATCTTGGTTATACAGAACCATTATAGACCAACCCAACGGATAAATCGGTTCGTTGCTTTTAAGTTTATGCTAGGTCTTCTCTCAAAGCTCACTGAATAACTGGTTACCGTTTCATTCTTTGACAGATCGGCATTGAATCGAATGTCCTTGATTTTTCCCATATCTAAAATCTTCATTTGTGTTTCATAATAGCCTCTAACCATTATGATAACCGGAACGATAAAATTAATAGCATTTAAACCTTCCCTATCCTTTTCATTGCTATGAACCGCCAAGGTATGAAACTCAGCATTACTCAATGCGATGTATTCTGCATTGTTAATTTGACGCCTAAGCATGCGCCCCAAAGGAGCTTTGGCGTGAAATATTCGTTCATAATTATCTGCTGACATCGCTACTATAGGATTATCATCCGCGTGTTTCATGGTTTTACTGATGCTAGCAAAAAGGACGTCTTCTCGTTGCTCGCTGTTATCTGTTATTTTAGGTTCTTTTGGCAGGGTAATTGCGGTGGAGGTTGTTTTTATTTTATTGCAATTGAGAAATTTTGATTTTCCAAACCAGGCATCGCTTGGGTAATAAGCTACCAGTAATGATTTATCTTTAATGGTATTTATTATAGGTTGATAGAGGCCTAAAGGAAGAGCAGGACAGCCCCAACTACGACCAGGTCTTCCATATCTTTTAATGAACTGTTCCTCAACATACCAGCCGCCATGCATTACAACAGAGCGATTAGACGCATTATCATTAAAGTTCGCATCAAGACCATCCAAGCGTAAAGATAATCCTTCACGACCATAATAGGCTTGTTCAGTCTTATAAACGCCAATACTGCTGGCTTTACTGTTGAATTTATTTGAAAAGTAATTTGTTGCTAAAGTTCCAGATTTAATTCCATGTGACACATAGGTATAAAACAGCAGCTTCTTTTCTTTTAGATCAAATACCCACAGACGTTTCTCATTAGAGGGAAGAGAATAATCAATAATCGTTAAAATATTATTTCGATCGACATTATATTCCATGGCGCATCTTAAGGTCGTTAACACTTTATTGATAACGAGTTCATTTAATTGAGGAGCCTGTTGATGCAACATGTCACTGATTTCATTTAATGGCATTGTTATTGAGGGTATCTCGTTAACGACATTGTTCGCTACGCTAATTATTTTTTCCTGTACCAATGCAAAAGGAGGTAAAGAGAAGCCAGAATAGGTTACTGCTAAAAGCAATAGCAGAAGATGACTCATGATATGTCCTTTTTTATATTCTTAGTGTCCCCATATAATTTAATATAGCTCAAAATAAAACATATTGAGTCTATTTAAAAAATTGATTATTAAGGTCTATTGACTGTTCGTCTCTAAAGTCAGGTGTGCCCACTGCTATCAATAAAAAAATTATTCCAGAGACCTTAGGCGAAAAACGATCGTCTTTGCGTAGGAAGTGAAATCCAGGCTGGAATTTCAATTTAAACTTACAATTGCTTCGCTGAGCCTCGCAAAGACGGTTTATTAATCTGCTTTGTTAGCCAGAGAGGACGGAGGATGTTTCTTATACCAATTGATTTGACCCTTTAATTTTAAGATATGAAATTAATGTCACAAACATCATGGTGAATAGAGTAATCATTGCCATTGATCCATAAATATCTTTATGATCAGTCGCTCCTATAAACCCTACTAATTGCGATAAGCCTAGAATCCCATAGATAGCGACCGCTTCCAGCCAGAATATTTTACTGGAAAAAGCTGCCATTTTTCCTGGCGCAACGAGATCAAATTTTGCAAGATAAAAGGCAAAGCTTTGATAAATTATATAAATAACGAAAAACCAACCAAAATAATTTTGTAAGGGTACACCAAAATAAGCCCCCCCTGCTTTCCATACCCACAGAGAACCAACAGTTGAGCATAAGGGAGCAATGCAATGTTAGGAACAAGGTCGAGAAATGGTTTAAATAATTAATTCTTCTTTAATCCAGTATCTGCCTCTTTTTCATCCGAACTAAGCAATATTGTTAATCCTCTTTTTTAACAACATTGCCCAAATACTGACAATTTCCTTGAGTCTAAAAATCAGTCAACACAATTTTCCCTCTGGCCTGACCACTTTCAATCAAAGCATGCGCTTTTTTCAAATTAGCCGCATTAATCGCCCCCATACACTCTGCTACAGTCGTTTTTATTTTGCCTTGATCCACCAGACTTGCCATTTCGGCTAATATTTCATGCTGTCTTATCATATCGGGCGTTTTAAACATGGAGCGGGTGTACATCATTTCCCAATGAATGGAAATACTCTTGGGTTTGAATAGTTTGATATCCAAATGTTGCGGATCGTCAATCAAAGCAAATTTACCTTGTGGCTTTAATACCTCAATCAATGCTTTGGCATGTTCATCACTGTGAGTTAAGCTAATAACAAAATCTACCTCTGGATAATGTAAAGCCTGTAATTGAGATTTCAAATCGTTACGGTGATCAATAACATGATGAGCCCCATGATTAAGAATCCACTTCACTGAGTCTGGGCGTGAGGCCGTACCTATGATAGTTAAATTTGTTAGCTGTCTTGCTAATTGCACTAAAATAGAACCAACACCACCAGCAGCCCCCGTAATCAATAAGATGCCTTTTTCTGTTGGAGTTATTTTTAATCGATCGAATAAAAGCTCCCATGCCGTTAAACTGGTTAAAGGAAGCGCGGCTGCTTCTTGAAAGCTTAAAGACTTAGGCTTTTTAGCGACAATTCTTTCATCAACCAAATGAAATTCGCTATTAGTTCCAGCGCGAGTTATATCACCGGCATACCACACTTCATCGCCTGGTTTAAATGAAGTAACGTTTGCCCCTACTTCGATAACAGTACCCGCGGCATCCCATCCTAAAATCTTGGGGGTATTTCCTTCAGGTTGAACATTGCGCCTTATTTTAGTATCAACTGGATTCACTGCTACCGCTTTAACTGCTACAAGAATATCGTGATCTGAAGCTTTAGGAGTAGATAAAACTAAATCAACCAAGGCTTGCTCGTTATCAATGGGAAGTGATTGGTAATAACCTATAGCTTTCATATTTCATCCTTTAAAATACATAGAAATTCATTATAAAGTCAGATAATCACTTCCACAACATCGACTCCAAGCTCCATCACTAATATCGTTTTCCGGTGATTAGGCGAATCATCTATACTGTGAATTAAGATCAAAAACCTCATGAAAAGACAAAAATAAGGCTTAAAAAACAACTTCGTTTTTTCATATAAAGCAAGGAGAGGGTGATGAACGTTTTAAGTTTGATGGCACTTCTGATCGGTATCTCTATGACAGGGCATGCAGCCACAAATTCCTGTGAAAAACCAAAGCTGATTAAGCCTATTGAAAATTGGGATATTATTGCCTATAACGTGGCCGTCATCAAAACAGCGCCTTATTTTAGTGGTTCTAAATTAACCTATACGATGACCTATAAAAAAATTAAATCTAAAAATAAAGTGGCGATTAACAACAAAACTGGCGAACTAAAAATTGATGCAGAAACCAAAGATAACTTTGATCTCAAGATTTCAGCAAAAAACTCTTGCGGCTCTGTTGCAAGCTCTTTTAATGTTCTAATTGATGAAGAGGAATAGAGAGAATCTGATATTAAGTTACATGAACATTCTCAAAATTATAGTGCTTTATGAAAACTGGCTTAGGACAATACTTCTTGGGCCCGCGTTTTTTCTGAATTCCATTAAATATATTCCCTGCCATACTCCTAATAATAATTGATTCTCTTGAAAAGGAATGGTTAACGAAGTGCTGCATAATATAGATTTAATATGGGCTGGCATGTCATCATCCCCCTCTTCCTGATGTCTGTAACGATTGCTTTCAGGTACAAGGGCGCTAAAGAAATCATGCACATCCAGCAAAACATCTGATGAGGCATTTTCATTTAAGGCAAGGGCAGCTGAAGTGTGTTGAATGAAAAGATGCAGAATTCCAGTACCTTTAAGCTCTAAATGTTTGTTTATTTCATTGGTAATAAGATGTGCACCACAAGGTTTTGCAGGTATTTGGATTAGCTTATGGTTAATCATTATTTGAATTCCTCCATTACATTACGACCCTGAGTATAAATGATTATTCACTAATATTAATAGTGTCCCATTAGACGGCAAATCCCCCCCCTATAGCCTAGACTAATTATAATAGATACACTGATTAATGAATGAACTAATTTTCTTAGGAACAATCCATGAAAAGAAAATTTTTTAAAGAAACCCCGTTATCATTATTGGAAAAAAAAATTCTATCCTGTATTACCAACATTAATAGTTTAGATCCAGAAGAATGGCAAACCGTCCAAGAGTACCTCTTGGAACTGGAAAAATATGCACAGAATACAGAGTTTGAAAATGTTAGAGCTGGGTTAAAAAAAGAAGTACAAAAATGGCTTAGCTCAGAACTCATGAACACCGAACTGCCAGAATGCTTACTTCAAATTCCTTCAGAAGGAGATATAGAACAAATGAATGGTATGCCTGCAGGAGGAGCAGAAGATCAATCTGCACGCTTAATGCATATGACTCAAACCATAAAAAAAGAACAGGAAAAACACACATTGCTCTCTGTAATTAACACAGAACAAGTTGATCTGAGAATCTGGAATGAATTATTTGCCGCGATTAATAAGGGCTCGAAAAAAGAAGCATTTCAGCAGTTACGTCACATCGCATCCGAAGATACTCTTCTTCAATCCATACTTGCAGTGCATCCAATAGATTATTTGGAAAAAATAATCAGCTACTCCATTGAAGCGCAACGAACTGGAGTAAAAAAAATAAATGCAGATATTACCATTTCCCCTAACACCTTTGAACTGTTGATAAAAGATATTGCAACAACCTTAAAACACCCCGCAAAATGCCATTTTTCTTTTGGTTTACCTACTCATCACGCATTTAGTCGCGAAGGCTCTGGTTTTTGTATTTTCAATAAGATTGCCATATTAATGAAACATGCGGAATTGACGCACCAGAAACCTCTCAGATACGTCATTATTGGTACTGATGTGAATAGAGACAATGGATTATGCAATGTCTTAAGGGAGTCTCTCTCTCACATGAGTATATGTCATATCGATATTTTTGACTCAAGGGTCTATCCTTGCCAGGATCATGCTTTTATAGACTACGAGTTTAAGGCTCAAGGAAATCAAGAAAAGCAAGGGATTAAAAGCTGGCGTCAAAATCAAATGGAATATTTTGCCGTGGATTTAAAATTAACCACCCGTAGCTCTGTTTCAGTACATCCAGCCCTCCTGTTTGCCTTAGATAAAATAAAGGAACATATGGCTCATGCCAAAGAAAATGAGCAGAAAATAGTTATTTATTTACCAACCGGTTGGGATTCTCACGAAAATGAGACTGCGTTCTGCGGTAAGTTTATAAGTGACCGCATGATGACCTCATCAGAAGCCACTAGAACTCGTTATAATGATGGAGATTTAACCTTTTTTTATGAACGTATATTTACTCTTTATAAAGAAAATAAAGAATGTATTGAAAATATATATTGGGGATTAGAAGGAGGATATGATAGACCTATGTATGAAAGACAAATTAAATTAATGCTGCAAACTATAGATGATCAACTGCTTCAACCGGATTCAAACCAAAGTTTACATAGGATAAACTATTAAAATTGCTCTTATTCGTACTCGAATAAAAGGCCTTATTCTATACTTAAAACATTATTGGCGTAAAATCAGGGCGTGTTGATCATTCAATTATTGGAAGTGGCAAAACGTCGCGACAAAGATGAATTATCAACTCATAGTGAATGTGATTATTAAACTTGAAGTCAACAGTTGAATCGTAGCGATGGCTACTAACGCGTTGATTGAGTATCCAGAAAGGGAAGAATATGAACACTAAAAATTTTTGCACGCAATGCAACAATCCTCTGGAATCTGACGCTCTATTTTGTTCAAAATGCGGAGCTAAAGTGGGTGCGGCTACTATTCAATCTCAAACGGTAAAAAAACCCACTCCCATCATTGAACCTAAGAGTTCTAAATCGGGTAAAACAACCCTGCTTTTGTGTATTTTTTTGGGAATGCTTGGTGCCCATCGATTCTATGTCGGTAAAGTGTGGACTGGAATTTTAATGCTGCTTTCTGGAGGAGCGGTTGGAGTTTGGGTGCTTATTGATTTATTTTTAATTATTAAAAACAAATTTGAGGACAAAGAGGGAAATCAAATAGAGCTCACTCATAATTTGTCAAAACCCAAGGAATCGCTGCTCCTTGCAGGCTCAGTCATGGCATGGCTTGCCGTGTTTATGTCCTCTGTAGCCGCGGTAATAATGTATGCCACCAGTTCGCTGGTTACCGTGGTTGATAATCAACTGACTGCATTGCAAAAGGGACAAATTGAAAAAGCATATTCCTTTACCTCGACAGAATTCCAAAAAAACATTTCAATTGACCGCTTTAAGAATTTCGTCAGTCAATTCCCTGCATTAATAAATAATGCCAGTTCTACTTTTAGTGAACGGAAAATGGAAAATACCACCGGACGTCTGGTGGGGGTTTTAACTGCAAAAGACGGTACAAAAACCCCTGTTGCCTATCGATTAGTTCAAGAAAATGGGCAATGGAAAATCCTGGATATTCAAATACTGACTTCTCTACCAGGAGCGAGGTAATCTCAGAGATCGGTGCATCATCTAAGAATGAGTGGTGTATAAAATAACTTCAGGGACATTGCCTAATAAAAAAATAACTATCCCTCAGGACATGGGCCTAACCTACGCTTTCGGCATGTTACATTATCCCAGGATTTCGACTTGTCTTCATTCAGGTACGGATACTATTTGGCTTATTTTGAGTAAATGACACTCATGTTAACCCTTTAAAAAATATAATAAATTCATGATAAATTGAGTTCATGATTTATCAAACCTCTTCAGTTGTAAATCTTAAAGCCAAGTGATACTCTTTTTCCGATTTTTAAATAAATTAGGAGTAGGTAACATGATGTTAAAATCAAAATTGGCCGCTTTTGCTGGCGCTTTAATTCTTGCTGGTTCAGCGTTCTCCACTCAACAAGCACCATGCCCAGATATTAATGATATTAAGGCTGAAGGACTGTCTATGGCTGAACAAATTGCGCCAAATATCTATCTTACTTACAATATCAGCATGTACAACACTGCTTCTAACTGGGGCTTTATTATTGCGCCTTTAGAAGGTGATTCGGATGATGTTGCTCTGGATGCTGCTAATGAAATTTTAAGTACTATGAGTGCTCCTGGAGTTCCTGATCAACACAGTGGCGCTATGGTTTGTACTTATGATACAGGTCATCAAAACGTGGTTGCCGCTGCAATTCAAGATGATGAATCCATATCACCTATGAAATTAAAACAATACTTCCAAAAAAATCATTAATAAACTTAATGAAGCCCGTTAAATTTACGGGCTTTGTTTTTACCACTTAATTCCGAATTCAATTCTCTGTTTTCCCAGTTTCTAAATGAATGGTGCGAAAAAATTTATGGATTATTGGGGAAAGCATAATAACGACAATAGCAATAAAAGCCAGGCCACTAAATAATGCATATAAGCCTGCAAATATTTTTCCTGCGTTTGTAGTAAGATTAGCAGCAGGCCCCATTCCAGAAAGAATCATAGAAGCATTTAAAAAGGAATCCACCCAACTCATTCTTTCAAAAAAATGATAACCGAACATTCCTATATAAAGTGCAACAGCAATCAACATAAAACCAATAAATGTGTTACGCATTAAATGCAAATATAAATTTTTTGGTGTTTTGAATCGATGCTTTCTTTTTCTCATTGCTTCTCTTCCCTCTATCTTATTAACCTTTTTCACCCTGAGTATCTCGAAAAATTTTATTCCAAATGAGCCAAAGCCATTTTAATATCAGGCCATTGAAATTCAAATCCTGCTTCTAAAAGACGTTTAGGCACTACTCTCTGTCCGTGATTGATGAGATGTTCCCCCATTTCACCTAACAATAAACGTATTACAAAAGCAGGGGTAGTCAGCAATAAAGGTCTATGAAGAGATTGAGCAAACGCTTTGGCAAATTCTTTTTGCATGCAAGGATTAGGAGAAGTAACATTCACGGGACCGGTGAGCTCAGGATGAGCAAACAAAAATCGGTAGGCATTGACCAGATCCCTGCTGTCAATCCAAGATAAGGTTTGTCGACCATCGCCAATAACGCTACCTAGTCCACATATAAAACTAGGGTATAATTTACCTAAAAAACCTTTCCCCTTTTTTAAAACCACCCCAAAACGTGTTGTGGTCACTGCTATCCCAGTATCTTCGGCCTCTTTTAAAGCCTGCTGCCACCGTATGCCTATTTCACTTAAGAAATCTTTTGGATGAGAAAAATCAATTTCTGTATCTTCGTCTAACACGGTAGGATCTCCATTTTGTTGAAGTCCATAAATCCCCACAGCATTAGCACAGTAAATATGCGGTTTGGCATTTTGTTTTAATATCCATTGCACTAGAATTTCGGTTGTTTGGATGCGGGAGCGAATAATTTCTTCTTTAACCTTAGGACTCCAGCGAGATGCTATATTTAGTCCGCACAAATTAATTACCGCATCAAACTGGCTTGCATCTAAATGGTCCAACTCATCCCAAGAAACAGAAATGGTTCCATTATGAAAAACTTGACGCAATGAATCTTTATGGCGCCCTAGTGCAGTAAACTGGTGTTCCTTATGCATTCCATTAATTAATTCCTGCCCAATTAACCCGGTAGCTCCTGCAATTAAAATATTCACGATAGAATAATTCTCCTTTTAGTTCACGGTACCATTTATAATATTTATGGCTAATAAAAAGTGATATGGCGATGTTCTTTTAAGCATTACTGCCTTATTAATACTCTCAATTACACTACTTTATTCTGCATTACGATCTACAATGCTCTGACTCTTAAAATAGTGAAGGCGAAAAAGATTGTTCCAGAATAGAATCATCCGGCTCAGTAACTCTGGAAGCTGAGTTCATATTAAATAATTCTTCCAGGCTTCTCGTCAAATACCTCACCTCTGCTTTGCTGGGAGATGTATAAGGTATAATTTGTGTTTCACTGGTGATTTCTATACTAATCTTCTCTTGTAACCGGTCTTTTATCTCTTGATTTATATCCGGATGATGTACAATAGCACTCAATTCTTTTGCCAATTCATTTTTATATTCTACTTCAAAACGCGCCAAATGCTCTTTCATTTCACGGGCGCTATCAATCATCACTGCAGTATCGGATTTAAATAGAGAGAATATTTGGGCAAAAAAATTAGAAAGCCTCACTAAAAAACCATCATGCGTTTGAATAAACTGAGTTAAAACACCAGTGGATTCTTTGATGACATTAAGATGCCAAACCATACCCGTTAAAAAGTCAGAAACCGCTCTGTATCGCTGCAACGCGTCCCTCGCTGCACTATTTGCCTTAACTAACAAAATCAGGTTATCGGTAGACTCCTGAGCTATCAGCTTCTCCAACTCTATATTTTCATTAGATAATTGATGATTTAAAATAGCTATTTCCCTATCCGTAACCGAATACTCCTGATTCAAAGTTGATATGCCGGCACAGGCTAAATCTTTTAATCTGGCTTTACATTCACTATCCAAAGTAGGTATTTGAGAGATAACGGCATCCTGCACTTTTTGTGGTGTACAAACCCGATAAAAGAGGGTTATTGTTGATGTTGCCTGACTGACGCGGCGAAGCACTTGCTGATATAATAGGGGATTCTTTAGCTGCTCTATTTTTTCTACTAATTGCTCTTTTTTAAGCCCCTTACATTTATCCATAAGAAGATTAAACGATTCAAAATTAGAATTTATTAACTCTAAAAAATATTGCCTGTCTCTGATTTTTTTATCATTTTCTTCAACAGCATTAAAAAGGCTCTGAACTTTTTCTATTTTTAACCTTATGCTCTCTTTTTTATTTCTTTTAGAAATTAACCGATTAAGCCCTTCTATCACCTTATTCATTCTATCTTCTACTAAAATGAATTCTTCATCCTCTGTATTAGAACTCTTTATCAGCGCCAGAAAGTCAGCATTAAAATAATCTTGTATGGTATTTTTTACAGGGTCGATGAGCGGTTCTGCTTTCCCCCCTAACAAAGAAGCAGTTTCTTCTTTTCCTTCATCACCGTATTCACTTGAGGTCACTCTCTCGTCAATATCCTGAGTCATTGAAGACTCATCCAGGATCTTATCTAGCTGCTTCACTTTATCTTCAGTCATCCGCAACAAAATAGTTACTTCTTCTTTTATTTTATTTAAATCTACGAGGGCATTAACTGCCATTGTCTGCCACCAACTGAATTGGCTCATTGACAAGTTCATAATATTTAATAAAGTATAAAGATCAAAGCACAAGGCTTTTGCCAGTTTTTTATCCGCAAGGAGTCGAGGATTCAGATTTAATAATTTCTTGGTTTTTGTAATTAAATCAGCGGCTTTTTGTGCGGCATTATATCGTGGATTATCATAAATCTCTTCAATGATATTGCTTAGGTCACTCAGTAAAACTCTTTCAGTGATTCTGGTAACAGGTATTTCATCCAGCGCTTCTTCAATTTGAAGTTTACAATACAATAAAGCCCCGTAAGAACGTTTTTCATATCGATTCAAGGCTACATATTGTTCTGATTGACTGTCTAAAAAATCAACTCTAATGGCATCCAACTGTTTCACTGAATTAACATAATCACTCACAAGAAGAGCAGACTCTAAGATGTTTTGTTCCTCATCAGCCTTTTTACCACGCCATTCTCCAAAACGTTCTCTTTTTGCAAGCATAGGATTCCTGATAACCTGATTGGATATTTAATCCGCATTTTTAAAACTAATCACTTAACCTCATGATTTAATATACATTAAGTTAAATTTTTTTTAACTTTTTATTATTCTGAATCATCGGATTTAATAATATAGCAATGAAAATGTCTTTTTCTTTACAATAGAGAATTTGAGTTCATTCCTATCCATAACAGACACTGTATGTCAGCCAGAGGATATTGCGACGTGGGGGATCATGAAATAGGCATGAGCCACATTTGAGAGATCCTTTGCTTCGCTCTGGATGACGTTAAACCACTCTGGATGACGTTTATTAAGGCAGTGGTTCTCAGTTTTAATAGCTCGATATGCTATAAGGAAAATCTTCTTAACCTGAGGGTTATGAAATGGATTCCCGCCTTAGCGGGAAAGGCATGAATGATTAAATAAGGAACTTACTTAGTTAAGGGCGGTATATCTGAAGCAGGTTTTAGAGTTCGTAGCAGAAACCCATCCATTTTTCATATAGCAAATATGTCTAATTGACTTTGTGGGTTTGCTCGTTTTAATTGATCGGTATTATTTAAAGTGAATTGTTCTTTATTTGCATTATTCGCGCCAATCATCGATGGCATTTCAATAAACTGCCATAAAACAGAGGGGATTTTTTCCAAATAAATTTCTTGTAAAAATTGTTGTATATTACTTGTATCCTGGATTGTATCTTCCCCCGCATCACGGTCATTTTCTTGGGATTGCTCTGGAGTAACCAAATCAGCTGGCTCCATATCCTGTGTTTGCGGTTCCCAGGGGGTATTAATAGAAAAGTCCACATAAGAACTATCCACTGGTGTTACTAAGGTAGTAGCAGCAACATTACTGGATAAAAATACACCGTTGATAATTGATAATAAGCGAAGACACTTCATGAATAGTTCCTTCATCTAAAAATGAAGTATATTTTTACACCATGTGAGAAATTAATCAACCATTTTGTTGCTTATTAACATAAAATGGAGAATAAATATCATTTCATGCCACCCCAGAAAGCCAATTGTTTACCGGAAAAAGAGAAATAATGCGTTAATTGCTGTAGCTACTCGTTTCCTACACCTCTTCGAAAGAAGCAATGCTAACTGGTTAAAAATAAACTATTATTATTTTATAATCTGGTTGGAGAATAATCATGGCCTTTAAAAAAAGTATCTGCCTTTTTGCCTTGATAGGCTTACTCCTCGGTTTTATTATTGACTTTTGGGCTCGCTATCAGAATGTCGCCCTGTTTTATCCTACTTTAGTTAGTATTTTTAGTTATTTATACGTACTGGCCTATGATGAAAAAAATGTTTTCCGTTTAATTGGAACCAGTTTTATCGCTGCTTTGTTCCTCTCATTACCCTTGCTCGGCCTCAATTTTAATAGTCCGACCTTTAATGATGTGCATTTTATTAGTTTTATTATCGCATTTCCGCTATTTGTCTACATCGGACACTGTTTTCATTATGCTTATCATCATGATAATACCTGGGACATTGATTACAGCACCTTATTTGCAGCGGTATGGAATACTATTTTATTATTATTTGTAGCTTCAGTCTTTGCCTTTTTAGGCCACATGCTTATTATGTTAGCCGCTTTTATTTTTAAAACGGTAGGTAATTCCTACTTATGGGATTTATTTTGGATTAACCCTCATTTTCGATTCATTATGAGCGTGACTTTATTTTTTATTGGCTTGGGAGTGGGGCAGCAAAATATAGAGATTATATACAACATGCGCTTTTTACTCTTGAAAATGATGTATTATCTCTTCCCGTTTTTAGCAGTCATCAGTACCTTATATTTTATCCTTTATTTAGGCCACTTATTCTCTACTGAAAAAGAATCGATAAATCCTCTAACCGTTTTATTACCTTTATCTATTCTTGGAATTATATTTTTTAATGCTTACTTTCAAGATGGAACAACCTATAAAGACACCCCCATCTGGTTAAAAACGTCATTACGCGTCTATAGAGGGGTTTTATTTATCCTAATCCTGATGATGTCTTATAGAATAGGCCACGAAGCCTCATTAGATATTAATGTCTTAATTTATTTATTCATGGTTATTTTATTAGGCTTTACTTACGCCATTACTGCCCTGGTATCTGAGCCCATGGAACAAAAATGGATTCGCATAGGAAATGTGTGTACTGCTTTATTTTTTATCATTGCCTTATTTCTGGTTAACCTGCCCTATGCTCCTGTAAAATTTAGCATAGGCTCTGATAAACCTTCTGTTACTCAACTCCCCAGTACGGTGGGAGCAAGCCAGGAACCGACCTCACCATAGTGAAGTAATTTCTCTTATTAAGGTATAAAAAAACCCTATAACCATTATAGGGTTTTTCTTAGGATTTGCACTGCGTGCTCAGTTGCCAGGAGCCTAACCGCACATCCTTGTTGCGACTAGCCCCCGAACATCCAATCAGTTTAATGCGTTCACAGCAAAATTGATTTTTGACTATTGCAAGAACCGACTGTTATATTTTCTATCTCTTCCTTCGAGACAATATTAGTTTCTTGTTGAAATTTTGGTGAAGCCTTGAAAAATCCCTTTCTAAACCCTCCGAAAGTAGGTTCTTCCTGCTTTTCTTTAGCTTCTAAAACAAATGGCTTGGCATCTTTTTTAACAGAAATATTTAAAAAGCCCGCTCTAAAGCCTCCGAAGGATTGTTTAGCCTCTTTTTCATCTCCTAAAACAGATGGCTTCTCATCTTTTTTAACAGAGGTACTTAAAAAGCCTGCTCTAAAGCCTCCGAAGGGTAGCTCAGCCTCTTCTTTATCGCCTAAAGTAGCAGTACTCTTTGTTTCGAGGGGTGATAAATTACGCGGTAGCGTATTAGCTTCATGGTATGCCTTCATGAAACTAATATGTTCCTCAGCTGAAATAAGAGAGTTTTTTTCAAGGATACCCAGGATATCTTCTAATTTAACTTCATCAATGGTTTTCTTAAATTGAGCATGCCAATGCATCACATTCATATCAAAATTATCTTGATGGTATAAATGGTGATCAGAATCTTGACGATGTACAAAACGATAAACGCCGAGTTCGTTTTTTAGTACCATCCTAATCGTATCAACTTCTGCACTTTCACAGCCCATCTCAGAAAATAGCAAAAGGAATAAGAGATCCATCTTAGTATCTTTTTGAGATGGTGCTTTTGACTTGGTGGGTTTGGAATAAACAGTCAAAGTATTATCATACAAACTTAAGTTAATTTTTTCACATAAATGAGTAAACGCCTTAGGCATATAAAACCCCTTAATTATCGCGCAGAATATTGTCTAAATTTTAGGCCTAATAGTTTAAAACATTTACATTAAGGTTTTCTTAAATACCAACCCGCAAGGCCAATTGTTTTGGTTTTTTTAGATGCGTCATTTAACAGGGAAAGGAAGGCAAGGTGTGCTTATAGGAAGAACGAAACTAATCATTTGAAGCTCTAATGCCATCAAGTTTACCATTTTCTTCAATCACTTGATTCACCAAAGTATTACCATAACCTATCCAGGCGCCTTTTTTAATGGTAGTCCCGGGACCAATTACGGTATTCATGCAAATAAAAACATCATCTTCAATAACTACAGGGGCCAGAAAAAGAAGGCTACCCACATCAGAATGACAACTAATGCTGACCTGGCTGGCTAAAGTAACATTTTTACCAATGGTAATAAGAGGGCAATCAACAAAATCCACATCAAAAGAACTCATGATTTGAAATGAAACTTTAGCTCCAATGGCCCGCCAATAAAGGAACCGGGTAATACTAAATGATTGTAATAAAGGAGTAAGCCCTATAATTTTAGCTGCTCTGGCAAGAGCGAAATGGCAAAACCAGGAGATCATTGCCTTATTTAATTCCCGCTTGTAACGTCCAGGTTTAATTTTGGGTAAGCACATTCTGATTAATGCGATAATCACGATAAAGGCGGTGAATAAAACAAACGGAGCCAAAGGCAATACCAACCAGGTTTTCGAATACCCATGGTAAATAAATAAACCGGTTAAACTAAAGGCTGCGACGCTAGGCATTAAACTCAGTACAATTGAAATGAAATCAATAAAAATAAGAGTAGAAATACTCAGTTCATTTTTTTTTGAGGACTCTTTTTTATTTTTTGCTTCAGTCTTCGTGGGTTTTGTCACGATGTTAAGTTCCTTAAACAATAGGGATATGTTGACAATTCATTTTATCCTCAACATTGGTGCATCAATCAATTCAGTATATCCTACGTCCCGCAGCTTGTTCGCGGAATTCATCACCCATCTGAAATAGCTCATCATTCGTGACTTGATCTCACGAACAGATCGCGGGAGCGCATAGTACTCAATAAAAGAATGTTCAACCCACCTAGTAATGTAGTTATTTTTTTGCTTTATATTGATCTGAATACTGCTGTCCCAAGGTTTTTGCCTTAGTCAGATCCTCAGGTTTCATTGTTTTCTCTAATTCATTTAAATTGGCAGTGGCTTTATCAAAACCATGGTTCATCGCGGCATTAAACCAGGCATAAGCCTCTACCGGATTTGCTGTAACTCCAATCCCATCCCTATAATAAACACCTAATTGATTTTGGGCTTTTCCATAACCTTGCTCAGCAGACTTTCGTATCCATAATACGGATTGCTCCAGATTTTTACCCACTCCGTCTCCATAGAAATACATATCTCCTAAATTAAATTGAGCATTCACATTACCTAAATCAGCGCTTTTTTGATACCAGTAAGCTGCTTTTTGAAGATCTGTTTTACCTATTTTCCCAGAGTCATATAGATAACCCAGCTCCAATTGCGCTTTAGCATGCCCTTGTTCTGCTGCCTTTTCAAAATATTGCGATGCCTTGTTAACATCCGCTGGCGTTCCCTGGCCTTGCTCGTACATGAGGCCCAGATTATATTGCGCGCTGGGATTACCTAAATCAGCCCCCTTGGTATACCATTGGATGGCTTGGGCTTCATCCTTTTTAACCCCAATTCCATTGTCATAATTATAACCAATAGCTAAAGCCGCGTTTGAATTTCCTTGATCTGCAGCTTTTTTATACCAAATCATAGCGGTTTCACTATTTTGAGGAACTCCTGTGCCCGTATCATACATATAACCTAAACCATACTCTCCCTCAGGGTTGTTTTGATTTGCGGCTTTTTGATACCAGGAAAAAGCTTTAGAGAAACCTTCTGGAGTATTAAGATACCAATAATAAGCTGCTAAAAGTACTTGTGCATCCACGTTCCCCTTATTGGCTGCAGCTAATAATAACTGTTCTGTTTTATCAGCATTATATGCAACACCCTGAGCGTTATAATACATTTTACCAAGTAAATATTGAGCCTTTGCATCACCTTTGTCGGCTTCAGGTGAAAGCAGTATAAATGCTTTTTCATAATGCTTCTGATTATATGCCTCCTCCCCCTCCTCGGTGGTCGCAAAAACTAAAGGGCTCATTAAGGTAACTAAAGAAAATGATAAAATATAGCGCTTCATGTTCATAATACAATCCTTATATTTAACGAATCATTGTGTTAAAGTATATGCCAAATTTTATGAACTTTGATAGGGAATTATCTTTTCATGAAGGGAAATAGATTAAGTAATAAAAATCCCATGCGCCTCATAAATAAGAACAATTTGTAAGGCGAATGGGTTATGACGTAAAACGGTGAAGAATAAATATCTTCTCGTGCTTTAGCATCCAAATAATAAATGTAAAGGGGAAATTAGGAGCCGAATTGAGTAGTCGCATGATAAATGAATTCTTCTCTTTCGCTCTGAGATAGTGGCTGAAATAAAGCAAAAGATTGTTGCATCTCTTTATATTTATTGGAGGTGTAATCATAAGCAGACATGCCCGCATTATAAGTGGCATTTGCAACCCCTGTAGAGACGACTACCGCGGTGGTATTTGTAGTAACTTTTTTGGCAAAAAAACGAAACATAATCCATTCCTAATTGAACTTTTTTAAATAACCTCTGTTGAGGCATCCAAACAACAGAGGTTATTGTACATTAATTGACTAAAAATGAAAAGTTTTTATGGCCAAACAAGTTTAACCAACTTTTGGACTAGATTGAGTTGAGGCCTCTGTGGTAGCAGTAGGAGCTTCTTCTACGATCTCAACCCGTGGCGAAGATCCACCAAAAAATCCCTGTGGGTTTTTAGCAGTAGAGGGCTGAAAGCGCTCAGGAACAATCTCTTTTAATGGTTCTGGTCCCATAGAATCGCCTATAAAAGATATAATCCCAAAGATCGTCGCAGTAAGAGGAGCTCTAACCAAGAGTTGTTTGCCAGAGTTAATTAGTGCTGTCTTTGCTACTTGTGCGGGATTTTCTTTAAAATCCTTTACTAACCCTTGCACCACTGAGGATGTCGAAGGAACAGATAACTGTCCCTCAGGAGAAACTGTAGATTTAACCAAAGTAAGATCTTTAAGCGCCGTGCAAGGATAGGAAATAACAGCAGCAGTAGCCCCACTTAAAGCACCAGCGTAGAAATGCTTGGCACTGCTATCGGGCAGTTTTTGTGCAATCATATCCTCAACAACACATAAGGCTGAAAAGTTAACCATACCAGAAGTATATCTAGCTCCAAAGCCACCTTTCATTAACTCCACCATATTCAAAGGTGTGTGCCATTTAAAATTCTCAGGAAGAAGTCCCTGTACTTTTTTCAACGTTGAAAGCGATTCGGGAATTTGGGTTACCACAATATCACCGAACGCGGCAGCCATAACATAGCCTATTTTTTGTCTGCTCAACTTTCCTTCTTCCCTAGCCATCTCTTCTGAGATTACTTCAACAGGCTTATGATTTTTTGCATTGGTGACATAAGCAGTTCTTGCTACTGAGCTCGATAAGGAAGCGCTCGTTCCAGCATAGAACGCCCGAAAGAATCCCATAGTCCCGCCAGAGTAGACAGGCATGGCTGTTCCATATTTAGTGAGATTTACAAGAATCGTTTTTGCTGGACTCTGTACTGCTACAATACTGGCACTGGTTACCCCAGCAACAGCAGTAAAATTAGAAAACCCCCACGCCATCTGGTGCATTTCTTCTCGTGAAAAACCAAAGATCCCTCTTTTCGTAGTTGTTTTATCGTCTTTGGATTGCATAATAAGCCCCGTTTTCTATTTTAAGTTTTGGTATTGAGGCTGATTATATATAGTCATTATTAACAAAATATTAACAATTTATTAACGAAATATTAAGAACGAATAAAATGTTCGCATATATTTAATTTAGGCAAAAAAGATTATAAATAACTTTAGCTTCTCTATTCAATTTGTGATTAAATTTCCAAGTTCGTTCACTAGGGGTACCGAAAGGTTGAGAGAGTCCCTTTGAACCTGATCAGGTTAAGGCCTGCGTAGGGAATGTGAAATCATGCCATTATTATTTTTTGATTTTTTATCCTTGCATAGGCTCGCCTTAAGTTTTTATAAAAAGGAGTCTTACATGCAAATGAATGATCGATTACCCCAGTCCACTTCAAAAAAAATCTATATTTCAGGAGCTATTTATCCTGATATCCAAGTACCTATGCGAGAGATTTCTTTAAGTAACTCCAGCTCTTTATGTCTTTATGACACGTCTGGCCCCTATACCGACCCCAAATATTCAGGAGATATTAATCAAGGATTACCCAATGTCAGGTCTCACTGGATTAACTTAAGGCAAGACACTGAAGAATATAATGCCAGAGCATTAACTGCTCAGGACAATGGCTACAAAGATAACAACCAGTCACAAGAACGTGCCCTAACATTACAACGACAACCGAGAAGAGCCAAAAGCGGTTTTAATGTGACTCAATTGCACTACGCTAAAAAAGGAATCATTACTCCTGAAATGGAATTTGCCGCAATCAGAGAAAATCAAAACCGTAAAAATCATCGACTGATTACTCCACAATTTATCTGCAGTGAAATTGCCAAAGGACGAGCCATTATTCCAGCCAATATTAATCATCCTGAACTTGAACCTATGGTCATTGGTCGCAATTTTTTAGTCAAGGTAAATGCTAATATTGGCAACTCGCCTGTATGTTCTTCGATAGAAGATGAAGTAGAGAAACTGATTTACGCCATTCGCTATGGTGCTGATACCGTGATGGACTTGTCCACAGGAAAAAACATCCACACTACCCGCGATTTTATTATCCGTAATTCGCCAGTACCCATTGGCACAGTTCCCCTTTATCAGGCTTTAGAAAAAGTAAATGGTATTGCTGAGGAATTGAGTTGGAGCTTGTTCCGCGATACGTTAATTGAGCAAGCAGAACAGGGTGTTGATTATTTTACGCTTCATGCAGGTGTTTTACTGTCTTATATCCAATTGACTGCCAATCGAGTTACCGGAATTGTGTCTCGAGGGGGATCGATTATGGCTAAATGGTGTATGGCTCATCATCAAGAGAATTTTCTTTATACTCATTTCAAAGAATTATGCGACATCATGCGTACTTACGATATCAGTTTTTCTTTAGGGGATGGCTTAAGACCGGGATGTATTGCTGATGCGAATGATACAGCCCAGTTTGCAGAACTAAAAACTTTAGGTGAATTGACACAATTGGCCTGGCAAGAGGACGTACAAGTCATGATAGAAGGTCCCGGACATGTTCCCATGCATTTATTACAAGAAAACATGGATAAGCAATTGCACTATTGCAATGAAGCGCCTTTTTATACTTTAGGCCCGTTAGTCACTGATATAGCACCAGGCTATGATCATATTACCAGTGCCATTGGCGCCGCCATGATGGGATGGTATGGCGTTGCATTATTATGTTACGTCACTCCTAAAGAACATTTAGGACTTCCCAACAAAGAAGATGTGAAACAAGGGTTAATTGCCTACAAAATAGCGGCTCATGCTGCTGACTTGGCCAAAGGTCATCCTGCTGCTCAAATGCACGACGATATTCTTTCCAAAGCACGCTTTGAATTTCGTTGGGAAGATCAATTTAACTTGGCATTGGATCCTGAAACCGCACGCGCTTATCACGATGAATCTTTGCCACAAGAGAACGCAAAAACAGCCCATTTTTGTTCTATGTGCGGACCTAAATTTTGCTCCATGCAAATAAGCCAGGAAATCAGGGAATTTGCAAAAGATTAAGAAAGACTTTAGAGAGTTATTAGGTGGGTTAACAGCTGGCTCCCACTACCTACGTGCCTCGGCTTGTTCGAGGCACCCAGGAAAATGCCAAACTCCCAACTAGTAACTTACGTGTCATGCTGTGATGGAGTCTTCCACACCAATTACTCTTAATGAGCAAAGCCCTGATGGGGCTCTGCGGTTCTGATGCCTGGTGTTGGCTTTTTGGAGAATTCCCTGCTTGAGGCAAAAAAGATTAACCTTATCTATATTGGTCTATATTGCATGTCTTCCCTCTTTTCATCGAGCAATGATTCACCTTCAAAGCCATGTGGTTCTGCCCAAAAAAGCATCTTTGTATTTGAAATATTTATCTTTTCGCTTTGTGTTGGTGCTTGTTTGTTAACCTCTTTTGCTTTTTTTATGACTGTATCTGCTATATTTTTCAACTCATTTTCATAGATTAGCATTTCATTTTTATCTTTAGGCCAGCTCACCCGATTCATGAGATTTTTTGCTTTCTGGTAATAATGATTCTCGCTCAGTAAAAAACCGTTCATATGCTGAAAAATATCGTCTGGAAGCTTGCTGCATTCTTCTTCCAGGCTTTCTCCATCTTCATTCTTTACTGTCACCTTAGAAATATACGGTGTATGATGGTGAAAATAGCGGTATAGCGGATTTATTTCTGGCATTACAGCTACTCTGGAAAGTTGAGTGTTGCGCATTTGAAAAATAGCGTCCGCCACCTCTTTTGAAATAACTTTGTCTTTTAGTTCATCGCGTAATAAATCAGTAATCCGCTGTATGGAGGCATTATCCTTGCCAGCAATCAAGATCTTCTTCACGTTGGTGCAATCAAAAAATGCTGTATAACCCATAGAGACGATCCCTTCAGGAAGGGTGATGGTTTCCAATCCGCTACAACCGTTAAAGGCCCATTCACCAATAGAGGTCACCCCGTCAGGAATGGTAATGGTTTGCAATCCGCTACAATTGTAAAAGGCCCATTCACCAATAGAGGTCACCCCGTCAGGAATGGTAATCGTTTGCAATCCGCTACAATTGTAAAAGACCCTTTCACCAATAGAGGTGATCCCTTTAGGGAGGGTAATGGTTTGCAATCCGCTACAACCGTCAAAAGCCAATTCACCAATAGAGGTGACCCCGTCAGGAATGGTAATGGTTTGCAATCCGCTACAACTGCTAAAAGCCGATTCACCAATAGAGGTGAGCCCTTTAGGAAGGGTAATGGTTTGCAATCCGCTACAACCGTGAAAAGCAAATTCACCAATAGAGGTGAGCCCTTTAGGAAGAGTAATGGTTTGCAATCCACTACAACAGAGAAAGGCTGATTTACCAATAGAGGTGAGCCCTTTAGGAAGAGTAATGGTTTGCAATCCACTACAACCGTGAAAAGCCGATTCATCAATAGAGGTAACCCCTTCAGGAATGGTAATGGTTTTTAATTTACGATCCCATTCAAAAGCAGATTTACCAATAGAGGTAACCCCAGCCGGGATTTCAAAAGAACCATCCTCTTTAATGTCGCTTGGAGCGACCCACTCTAGAGTTTTACCATCGTCACTCAATCTCATACTATTCTCTCTTATCGTTAAGTTTTAGCAATCTACGTTCTAATGGGCTCCCCCTAAGTTCTGGAGTCTTGAACGAAGCATTCTGCACTTTCAATTGAACTAAGCGGTGTTCCAAACTTAAATCAATTCTCACAAAATAAAATTGACACAATGCGTTCAATTATCAATCATTGTGTGTTAAATGACCTTAGCTGTAAATGGGTATATTTACCCATAATTCTGGAGGGCCGCTTAATCTTTTAGTTTTAATTTTTTATAAGAGATGGTGTATTTTATCTACTAATTGGCTTGCTGTTGGCCATGTTTGGAAAAGAATTTTCAGGGATTTAAAGACACGGACAAGTGCGCTTTTTTGGGTACCAGATAGATATCATTAAAAAAGAAATAGAGAGAGCTTAGATGTTTTATCGCTCACTAATAACTTGCTGCGAAATCAATTTAGGTTTGGTTTGCGCATGACTGTCAGCTAATAAAGTGTCCTTAGGAACCTGTAATAAGACTATGGGCAGGACCTCTCCAGTGTCAACGCTATGAGCATACGTGGGACTGATTTGGATCAATTGCTCATGCATTTGGGGCAGCATAGAATCAGGTATTTCAACCGTATTGTCAGTCACTAAAACAATCATATTTCCTAAACTATTTCTGGCAAAATACCAGTAAGGCTCCATATTAAAGTGCACTGCCTTTAACATCGCCTGCAGTTCCTGGCCTGTAATAGCGCAACTTTCTAATTTTAATAATTGCGTTTTGTAACAAAAAACCAGTTTTGGAGCCTTATTTAGAAATCCGGTACATTCCACTATGTCTTTAAGTCGGTAACGAACAAATCCCATGGCCGTAGTCAAAAAAACCTCATAACGTTTACCGACTTCCAACTCCCAACATTGCAACAGGTTGTCTTTATCAATTGCTTGCCCCTCCTCAATGAATTCAAAAATATGAGCACCAGGATGAAGAATGCCACCCTTTCCGGTATCCAATGGAACGGTAAGCCAACCTTCTGTTGCCGAATAAGTTCCATCGACCAAACTAATATCTGCCCCCATCTGTTTTTGTAATTGCTGAGCAGGATATTCGCAAAGTCCGGAAGTCCAACAGCCAGCTACCTGTAATGAGGGCCATAATTCTTTAAAAGCAGGCTTGGAGTTTTTAGCTAATCCTTGCAAATAGCGTCGACGCTTCCTGGTCATTTTAACTGGCGGAAGCTCAGAAGGTATTGACTGCTCCCCTGTTAAATAAGGCAGATAATGCAAGAATTCATTGGAGCACCGTTCATAAAATGCCTCAATGACCATAGGAGTCACTGCGAATAATGCACTTAAATCAGTGGCTAAAGCATATAAAGGAGCCCATTGAGTATAAACTTCCGTATTGGCGAATACTTCATCGGGCATGGCGTAAAATCGTTTAATAAACGCCGGTAAATTACGATAATTAAAATTGCTAATCCAACCCGAAGGAGTCCCTGCAGGGGTAGTCTTATTAGCATCTACCGCAACCAAATATAAAATTTTCTCTTTAAAAAATCCGGAGAAAAGTTGGGTTAGATTGTAAATATAAGGAGCCATGGTCCGTTGAAACTGAAGCTGAAAAGAAGCAGTAATGGGAAAAAATTTTCTGACTCCTGCCGTACCCGATGTTTCGGACCAAAAAATGATCTTCTCTCCATTAAAAGGCTGAATATGACTGTTTTGCGCCTCCAACAATCCCTGTTCATAATCCTCATAAGTGGTGATGTCAAAATCATCCAGAAGTATCGTATTTTTATCTTGAAGTAAGGGCTGCCAATAAGGAGATTTTTCTAATAAAGGTAAAATTTCATCGGTCCATAGACTTAATTTGGCAAGTTCCGGATAACGGGTATCATCAAGAAATGCCTTGTATTTTCCACGGGTTACTGCAGCGATTAATAACCTCTTCCAATTCATTATGATTAACCCTCTATTTTTGTTGGGATCACCGAAAACAATTTGTTCTGTTGATGAAAAGTGCACAAATGCTCTGCCATAATCTCTTGCATGGCAGCATCTACGGGATGATTTACATGTAATTTATCAAGAATTAATTGGATAGCCAAATTGAGCCACGTGGTGCTTTTTAACTCTTCGCCAAGGGAATCTTGATTATAAAACCAAATGTGCAGGCAACAACTGGCAGCAAAAATCCAGCAGTATCGCTCCGCCAGACGAAACGCAGTAAGACCACGAGGATCGAATAGCTTCCGCTCTTTTAAATGCACCAACTGCTGATCCAATCTCACCATTTCCTCTCGAATAAGCGCCACCAAATGATCGATAGGCTCTGAATTAATCTCAGACAAACCGGCAAGAATATCATCTTCCTCATGAGTAAATAGTCTTAATTGTTCTGCATCAAAATCAGGACAATCCTGGTTCATATTAAAAATTTGCTCCAATTTTTTTAAATCTTGCGATGATTTTGTTCCACGCATGCTCGCTTGCGGTAATAAATTCCCGGCAATAAGAGCCAAATTCACCTGGCTGCTGCCATCAAATAAACCAATTACTTGAATATCTCTCCTGATTTTTTGCAGGGTAGCCCATTCGGTAGTACGTAAATAAGCCCTTGCGCCTATAATGATGGCGCATTGCTCTACTACGTCTTCAGCAATTTTAGGAATGAGAAATTTAATAATCGCAGACCAAAAGCTCATTTTCTCTGGCATCACGGAACAGGCTCGAATGACTGCCAAAGACGTACAATCAGCAATTAACAGTTGCACAAAGAGCTCGCCAAGACGCTGTTTCACGGCAGGAATTTCATAGGCTGTTTTACCGTACAAATGTCTTTTCAAACTAAAAGACAGTGCTAGACGTAAAGCAGTATCAGCTCCTCCTAAAGACAAGCAGGCACAGAGCGTTCGGGAAATTTGAAATACTTTATAGGTAATATCCAACCCCCTTTGTTCTTTACCGATTAACGCTTCTTTAGGCACGTGAAGCTTGTTCAGAATAAACCCGCTTATATCCAACCCCCTTACTCCATGAGTGGGTAGTTTAGGTATAGGTTGATAATGATCGCCAGCCAAAGCCCTATCAATAAAAAACAAGGAAAAACCGAGCAGTCCTCCTTTTTCATGAGTACGGCAAAGAACAGAAGTGGTTTGGCCATGGGTAGCAAAATTAACACACCATTTTCGTCCGGTCAGCTCCCATCCGTCTTCAACAGGAATAGCAACCATTTCATTAGCGGTTAAATCGGTTCCATGTTCTTCTTCTGTTAATGCAAGAGCACCAATCTCACCTTGACGCAAACGCTTGCCTAACTGCTCTTTTTGTTCCACGGTTCCCGCTATCCAGACAGGAAGAGCCGCAAAGAAAGCAAGTCCTATAGCTATAGCCGTAGTAATATCGCGTCGCGCTATTGATTTAGTCAAAAAATGAATATTAACCAGTGAGCTAAGTTTTCCTCCAGCGTGAACAGGGATTAAATAATCCATATAACCCCATTGCTGAATGTATTTTAACTGCGACCAAGGCAATGACTCTTGCTCATCGTCAATTAAACTTTCCTGGAAATTCACCGGAGTATTTTGTTTTGCAGGATTACCCAAATAAGCTTCAAATGACCCGGTAAGTAAAAGTAAATCATCAAGTGAGGGCATTTTTTTCCTTATACTATTGAATGGCTGGCGGGTGGCAAGTGCTCCATTTTTCGATATAAAAACTCTAAATGTTGCGCCAAGCGGTTACGCATTTGCGTGGGCTTAATGATTTCATCAATCAATCCTAAAGAATAGGCTTCAGCTAATGACTCCTCAATCTGCCCTTCAGCAACTTGATCTTGTGGCTTTTGTTTGTCGGAAATTTGTCCGTCATGGGTTTGAACTTTTTTGCTTGTCTCTTTACCCATTACTCCCAGGCTTGCCGTTTCCAAAGCTAAAACCAAATCCCCATGTTGGGATTTGGTTTGCATTAATAAAAAAGCGGCTGCGCCATAGCATTTTCGCACGACGACACTTAATCTTGGCACGCGGGTCTGCATGGCCACACATAATCTCGCCCCATGCTGTAATAATCCTTTTTGCTCCTCCCGTTTCCCTGGCATAAAACCTGGGACGTCAATTAAGGTGAGAATCGGAATAGAGTAAGCATCACAAATGCGGATAAATTTAGATGTTTTCTGAGCGGCATCCGAATCAATTGCCCCGCTAATGCGAATACTTTGATTAGCGACTAAACCAACTGCATAGCCATTGATATGGGCAAAGGCACAAATCATGGCCTGCCCAAACGAGCGTTTATATTGCAAAACTGTAGAATTATCAACAACGGCATTAATCAATTCCAACATGTTAAATGGCAAGCGGGGATTGGCAGGGATGTTTGGCATGGGGTATAGCGGTTCATGCACCGCGTATTTCGGGGGACGTTCGTCGGTATGGGAAGGCAAGAAGCCTAATATGGTTTTAACGTGATGTATTTGTGCGGTTGTACTGTCATCAACAAAATCAGCAATTCCTGTTGTTGTAGCATGAACAGCAGCTCCACCTAATTCACTCATGGTGACTTTTTCACCTATAGCTTGCTGCACCACCATAGGACTGGTAACCATCAGATAACTGCGATGTTTATTAAAAAATAACATGTCCATTAACACAGCGGAATAAGCGGGTGCACCAAGAGTGGGTGCAGTAATTACCGCTAATTGGGGAACTATTCCTGATAAATTGATATTACGACTGATAATTTGGGTGTATTCATCGCCACTTAATAAATCCAGGGAGATTCCAGGAGAAGCTAAAAACGCAATGATTGGAATACGTAAGTCTCTGGCTTTATCCATTAAACGAATAATTTTTATAGCCCCTTCCCGGGTCACATAGCCGCGGTTGACTGAAGGATTGTGTGCGTATACAGCAACAGGTTTTTGGTTCACCTTGGCTAAACCGGTAATCACCTCGGAACCAACAGAATGGTGTTGATTATTCACAATATAATCAGGACTAAAAGGAAGAAAGCTGTGCTCATCGATAAGAGTTTCTATCCACTTCATCGTGGTTTTATCGGTAGGCTGTAAAGACATCACCACTCCCTAAAAACTCATAGATTGAGTAATTAATTAAAATATAGACTATAGTAACATAATAAATTTAAGTCATTTTGTATTAAAATAATAAAAAATACTTGTTCTACTCCCAGAAAGGAGTGTAACTTCGACTGACAATTTCGCTGAATAAATCCAGGTGACTTTATGGAAATTCTACAACCCAATATACGCTTTGAAATTTCTGCAGCCTCCAGAGTACTCCCTGAATCAGAACCGATTACTAATCTGGAAATTTTGCAAAATTTTCCAAGAATGGCAGATAGAACACAAGCGTTTCTTGAAAAATTTGCTGAAAAAATAGGCGAAGACTTCGGATTTCATCAACGCTATTGGTGCCATAAACCTTGGGAATCTTTAGATGCATCCCGTGAATTAACTGCTGAATCTTTAGCAATTCGCTGTGTAAAGAAATTATTGGCAACCTATAAACCCCAAACCATCGATGCCTATCTGTTAGGCTCCACAACAAATAAACGATTTACTGGTTCTCAGGCAGCTGCAGTGCTGGGAGAACTGGGTTTGAATGCACCCGCCTATGATTTAAAAACAGGCTGCTCTACTTCTTTATCCACATTACATCTCGCCTATGCATTAATGGCTTTGGGCTATAAAAATGTCCTTTTAAGCTGTGCAGAAACCCTATCCAAGGTCATCGATCCTGAAAATGAAAAAACCTGGATAGGACTGGCTGATGGCGCCGCCACTTTATTTTTGGAAAAAAGCACCACCGGCTCTTTCACCGTTGAAAAAACTTTTTTTTCCACAGACGGTCAATATGTGGATGCATACACCACCAGAGGTGTGTTTCCTCCCACACAACAACAAATGGAAACCGTAGGCTATCATTTAATCGGTGATGAAACCTTATTAAAAGAATTAGCTTATTCCAGATACACAGAAATGCTCCAACATTTATTACCAAGTGCAGAAGATAAAAAGGCAATAACCTGGGTTATTGCCCATCAAGTAAATCGCAAATTGATAGATCAGGTACTGGATGAGAATCAACTCACCAATAAAACAATAATCTGGGATGCTGATAACATAGGAAACATAGGCGGAGCCTCCATTGTGTATACTTTGGCAAGAGCAGTGGAGGAGCAAATTTTTGATAGACCTGGAAAAATTCTCTTAATGAGCGTGGGCGGTGGCCTGTCTTATGCAGCTCAGGTACTGCACTATCACAAAGCATAAAACTAAATTTAGAGGAGTTTATGATACAAAAAGAAATACAACAATGTTCGTCCTTAGTCGATGTAGTAAGACTCAGGGCGTACCAAACCCCTGAAAAAATTAGTTGTATTTTTCTAAACAGAGATTTAGAAGAACGCATGACTTATGAGACATTGGATCATCATGCAAGAGCAATAGCAGCGACCATTCAAGCCCAGGGAGTCAATCCAGGAGAAAGAGTACTGTTATTATTCTCACCGGGTTTGCCGTTAGTTCAAGCACTCATAGGCTGTTTTTATGCTGGATGCATTGCCGTTCCCATCTACCCGCCCGCTCAGGGAAAACTATTAGATAAAGCGCAGAGAATTATTGAGAACTCTCGGCCTAAATTAGTCTTTATGACGGCGGATCATCTGACTAAATTTGCTGATCAGGAACAAACATTCCCCCCTACTTTTGCTCAAATTCCTTGCGTCGCTATTGATGCAATTGAATTATCAAGCCGTAACGCCTGGCATCCAGTCGCTATTTCTGGAACTGAAATTGCTTTTCTTCAATATACTTCTGGCTCAACCATGCACCCTAAAGGGGTAATGATCGGTCACCATAATTTACTGGATAATCTGCATAAAATTTATACCTCTTTTTCCATGAATGAAGAAACAGTTATATTCAGTTGGCTACCACCGCACCATGATATGGGACTAATCGGGTGCATTTTGACCCCTATCTTTGCTGGGCTTCCTGTCATCATGATGTCCCCTTTTTCATTTTTACAAAATCCCCTTTCCTGGCTAAAAAATATTACTCAATATAAAGTCACTATCAGTGGTAGTCCGAATTTTGCTTATGATTATTGTGTTAAACGAATTAAAGAAGAAAAGAAAGAAGGTTTGGATTTAAGCTCCTGGCTCGTCGCTTTCAATGGTGCGGAACCGATTAGAAAAGAAACTCTGGAGCATTTTTATCAAGCGTTTAAAGACTATGGATTTCGCCAAGAAGCCTTTTATCCCTGTTACGGTTTGGCAGAAGCCACGCTACTTGTTAGCGGCGGAACCCCAGGAACACTTTATCGCACGGTTACTCTGGCTAAAGATGAGTATCAAGATCATCGGGTTCATTTTGCTGAGGAAAAAAGCCCGGACAGCCATAGTCTGGTCAGTAGTGGCAAGATGATTCAAACGATCAAGATTGTTGATCCGGATTCACATACTCTTTGTGATAGCGATCAGGTAGGTGAAATTTGGGTGCGTAGTGAAAGTGTACCCAAGGGATACTGGCAACAAGATAAAGAAACAAAGCATGCTTTTAATGGTAAAATCAAAGGGGATAAAAGTAACCTTTTATATTTAAGAACCGGAGACTTAGGCTTTATCCATGAAGGAGAACTCTATGTTACAGGCCGTATCAAAGATTTAATTATTCTCTACGGGAAAAATCATTATCCTCAAGACATTGAATACAGTGTACTTCATTCACCACTTCATCATCGTCTGGGTAAATGCGCCGCTTTTGTGATGCAAGTGGATCATGAATACAAGCTCACGGTAATGTGCGAAGTAAAAGACAGGTTTATGGACAAGGACACGCAAGAAGAATTATTCAACTCCATTTTTGAGCTTATTTATCAAATTCATCAATTGGAAGTGCATACTATAGTGTTCATTCCCCTGAAAGCAATGCCCCATACCACCAGTGGTAAAATACGCAGAAATTTTTGCCGCAGCCATTTATTAGATAGTACATTACCTGTAGTTGCTATCTGGAAACTGGAAGATAAAAGTAAGGAATAAATGATGCAGTTTCTATCCAATGATGTTCCTGAAAAAATAGCCATAAAACTGGGAGACCTCTCCATTACCTATGCTCTCCTGGAGCAAAAAATTGAGCGCTTCTCTCATCAATTGCAAATGCTGCCCAAAGCCATACTCATCCTTCAGGCAACTCCTGACATCGAATTCATTATTCAATTATTAGCCGCATTAAAAAACAAGATCCCCGTGGCTCTTTTTGCCAATCAGTGGTCTGAGGAAGAAAAACAAACCAGAATCGCCATTTTGGGTCATGCCATGACCGTTAATGCTCAGGGGGAATTGTTAGAGCACTATGAAAATAATGAGCTTAAACATCATCCCCAGTTAGCGTTGGTCCTCTTCACATCAGGAACCACTGGCCAAATAAAAGCCGTTCAATTGTCTGAAAAAAATATTAAAGCAAATTGCCTGGCAGTGATTAAGGCCTTAGACTTTTCCAAAGTTCAAGAGCAATTATTATTTTTGCCTCTTTCCTACTCGTTTGGCCTTCTCGGACAACTATTACCGGGATTAATGACCGGGCTAACGACCCACTTGATTACCCAGTTTACTGATATTAAAACTCTGTTGGAAACAAATCAGGTTCCGCAAATGTGGAGCGGAGTACCCTCTCATTGGGTAGCAATCAATAAAATGGCAAGCCTCTATCCTGACAGCGCCGCCAAAATCAAAGCCATTATTTCTGCTGGCGCGCCGCTATCTACTTCTTTACGTGCTGATTTAAAACATACTTTTCCCAATGCAATTATTTATAATAACTATGGTTTAACCGAGGCCGCCCCCAGAGTACTTACCTATTCAAGTGACGATCCTCTTTTTATGGAACAGTATGCCGGATATCCAGTCGGAGATTGGCAGATAAAGCTATCAGAAGATCAAGAACTATTAATCCATGGCAGTCAAACGATGTTGGGTTATCTTGGCGAAGAAGAAAATTCAAAGGTGCAAAATGGCTGGTTATACACTGGTGATATAGCGGAGATATTACCCTCAGGGTTGGTTGCCATTAAAGGACGCCGTGATAATTTGATCAATATAGGTGGGGAAAAAGTAAATCTTACTGAAATAGAACAAAAACTGTGTCTTCTCGATGAGATTAAGGAAATTGTTCTTTTGCCTTTAGAAGATGCACTTTATGGCGTTCGTTTATTAGCCTGTCTTGAAAAGAATATGCTCGCGGTTTCTGTGACTGAACAACAATTACTGGAGAGAATACAACGTCACCTATTACCTAGAAAACTACCCATTTCAGTTCGTTTTCTTGAAAAAATACCTCGTAATCAACATGGCAAACCGGATAGGAAAACACTGCTTTTAACTATTCGCAGCGATGACCATAAGGAAAAAAAATGACATTAACTCAAAGAATTCGCAATGCTATAGAGCGTGTGGGACTCATTAACTTGCCTCAAGACAAGCATGTGACCCTCGAACAAGGAGGACTGGATAGCCTGATGCTGGCGCTGTTAATTATAGAGCTGGAACGAGAGTTCAAAATTAAAATCCCTGTAATGCCCTTAGTTAAAGAACATTATGAATCTATTGATACCATAGAAAAACACTTGACTGAATTGGGGGCAAAATGAATCTATTAATTACCGGTGGCTCATCCGACATTGCCCAGGCAATAGCCAAAAGACGTATTCACGCAGGCGATCAAATCATCATTACCTGCTCCAGTGAACAAAGTCTCCAGCAGACTCTGGAACACTACCAACAACAAAAGATGGCAGTAACCGGTTTTGTCTATAATTTCTCTGAGCCCGAAGCCTGTGAAGAGAATTTGGCAAAAATAATGCAAGAACCGATAGACGGTTTAATTCTCAATGCATTCACTCGAGTGACTCAACTGCGTAAATTGCACGCCCTGCCCTATAATGCAGTGCGTACCTACATTGATAATAATCTTCACGGCAATATTTGGCTGATTCATCGCTTACTACCAGGCATGTTGGCTAATAAATTTGGTAGATTGATATTAATTTCAAGCCTGTCATCCATCACCGGAACCAGCCGATATAGTGCCTATTGCACGGCTAAGGCAGCGTTGGAAGGCTTATTTTTCAATTTGGCCGTAGATTATAGTGCCAACAATATTTTATCCAATATTCTTCGCGTCGGTTTGATCAAAACCTCCAGAACAGAACAGTTCTGGACAAAACCACTCTATCAAGAAAAAATGGCACAAATTATCCCTCAAGGCGCTATGGGAGAACCAGAGCAAGTTGCTGAAACAACAGATCCCCTTCTTTCTAAAAGTTCATTTATGACCGGCTCAGTGGTAACAGTCAGTGGAGGTTTACCTTTGATGCGTTCAGAAGGATTATTATCGTGAATTTATTACGTGCAGAAAAACCCATTTATCTTAAAGGTCCCTTCATCGCTCTTCCTGAAAAAATTATGAGTAATCAGGACGTACTGGATTGGATGAATAGCTCGCAAAATCCTGCAGTGATTGGTTTTTCAACAGGTATTAAGAACAGGCGTTGGGTTAATGAAGATCAAGCATGTAGTGATCTTGCTGTTCTTGCCGCCGAAAATTTATTTGCTGAAAAATCCCGGGAAAAAAATAAAATAACTCAAATTATTCTCGCGACGATTTCTGGAGATTATATCTCGCCACCGACCAGTCCTTTAATCCAATATCGTCTTGGACTGCAAAATGCTGGCGCTTTTGATATAGGCGCGGCCTGCGCAGGATTTGTAGTCGGCTTACATACCAGTGCTGCAATTGCCCAAGCAAGTTTAGGTTCGGTATTACTCATAGCCAGTGAAATTCGTTCTAAATTTTTAAATAAAAACAATTTTACCACCAGTGTGTTATTTGGCGATGGCGCAGCAGCCTGCATTGTATCTCAAGATCCGGAACAAGCAGAGTTTCGTTTTATCGCCTCTTCCTTGTTTGCCGATGGAGAGGTCAGTGATGCGGTTTCTACTCCGGCAGGTGGTTCCCGCCTCCCTGCCGCACATTGCACTAACCCCGAACAATTTTACATCACTATTAAAGAAAGCACCGCGTTATTTGTTAAAGCAGTGCATGGCATGGTAGACACAGCCCTGGATTTCTTAAAAGAATTAAATATGTCTCCTGCCGATATTCAATGGCTTGTGCCCCATCAAGGCAATAAAAATTTAGTATTATCCGTAGCAAAACAATTAGGTTTTTCTGATGAGCAAGTAGTCAAAACAGTGGAAGAAACAGGTAACACTTCGGGTTCCAGTGTTGGCATTGCTCTAGATAATCTAAGACAACACGCCAAACTAAAGCCTAAAGACAAAGTCCTTCTAGTTGCAGCAGGAGGTGGAGGTATCGCCGCCTGTGCTTTATTAGAGGTTATCTAAATAAATAGTGTGGGTTGGCGCTGTGCTTAGGCGAAGCCCAACAATAAATTAGAATCGTGGCATTATCTTGGCGTGTAGTAGAGATAGCTTTGCTGTTGGGCTTCGCGATGCTTCAGAGCCAACCTACATCTTTTCTGCCCTGAATGCAGAATGGGGTGTAGGTTGGTGCTGAGCTTAGGCGAAGCCCAACAATAAATTAGAATCATGGCATTATCTTGGCGTGTAGTAGAGGATAGCTTTGCTGTTGGGCTTCGCGATGCTTCAGCGCCAACCTACATCTTTTCTGCCCTGAATGCAGAATGGGGTGTAGGTTGGTGCTGAGCTTAGGCGAAGCCCAACAACAAATTAGAATCGTGGCATTATCTTGGCGTGTAGTAGAGGATAGCTTTGCTGTTGGGCTTCGCGGTGCTTCAGCGCCAACCTACATCTTTTCTGCCCTGAGTGCAGAATGGAGTGTAGGTTGGTGCTGAGCTTAGGCGAAGCCCAACAACAAATTAGAATCGTGGCATTATCTTGGCGTGTAGTAGATGATAGCTTTGCTGTTGGGCTTCGCGATGCTTCAGAGCCAACCTACATCTTTTCTGCCCTGCCTGGCCTACTGACTTAGGCCTGGGTAAAATCATACAAATCTTTATAAGTATGAAAATTCATTGCATCCTCTTCAGTCACCGGCAAATTATATTCTTCACTGAGAATGGCTAATAATTCTACAATCTTTAGAGAGTCCAGATGCAAATCTTCAATAAGTGCCGTGTCACCCTGGATTTCATCTATTTTTGAGCCAGATAATTTGCAAACGATATCTTTTAATTCACTATCTGTTATTTTCATCAATTCCTCTCTCTTCTCTAAAAACCAGATAATACCATGCAGCCAAGGAACTTAAACCTAAAATAAGTAATATTATAGCTAACGAATACTGTCCGTGGTCTTTACACAAGGCAATAATACCACTAGCAAATGCTGCGCTTAAATCTTGCATACTGGCGTATAAAGCACCTACAGTGCCCGCTATTTGGGGGAAAGGATGAAAAGCTCCGGCGAATGCATTGATAAAAGTAAAACCAGCGCCCACACTAAACAAAGCCATAGGAATCATAATATACAGAATTTGTTTTACTCCACATAGAGCCGCAATGAGCATACTGAAACCGCCCACGATCATAAACAATACGCCAATAAATACCATATAAGAAACGCCTTTATGCATGACTAATTGGCTATTAAGAGCCCCACTAAAACAAATAGCCCCTGCAATAAAAAAGGTTAATTGCCCAAACTCCAGCGGTGTTAAGCCTAAAATATCTTGAAATAAAAAAGGAGCAATAGTGAGATAAGAAACTAAACCCGCACAAGCAAAACAAGCACAGAGGGTGTAACCTAAAAAAATCTTGCTGCGTAATAAACTCAAATAATTGCGGCCCATTACCCTCATTTTAATTGCATCAGGATTAAGGTTTTTATTCGTTTCCGGAAGAATAGCAAACGCTAAAAGCCAAACAATGATGCCAAAGATAAGTAAAAATAAAAAATTGGCACGCCACCCCAGCTGTTCTTGAATATATCCACCCAAGGTAGGTGAAGCAGCCATTATAAAAATACTGATGATGCCTACATAGGAACCAATTTTAGCCAACACTCTATCTGTAAATAAATCACGAACCAGGGAGCGCCCTACAGAATTACAACAACCAATACCAAAACCTTGTAAAAATCGCCCTAGAATCAACACACTCACCGAGGGGGCCAGGAAACAACACAGAGTGCCAAACACACTTAATCCCACGCCAAACATTAGTGGTGGTTTTCGACCAATCTTATCGGATAATGGCCCGTAAAAAACATGAGAAATACTCAAGCCCAACATAAAAATCGAAAGTGTTAATTGAATGGATGCAGGATTACTATGAAAGATTTTCGTGATCGCAGGCAGCGAAGGAACATATTGATCTGTAGTCATTTGCATCAAAGTCATGAGCAGTAAAATAACAAAAACTACAAGAGGCTGGACTACTTGATTGTTTTGCTGAACATCTTTTTGCTGGTGCATCACCTATCCTTAAATTGAGTTTAAAAATCAATCGCTACATTTACAAATCATCTGTTATTGTATAAAAATCAGTATAAAAACTTTCATTAAAATTTATTAAAAGGATGTTATGAGCATTAATTTTATCGTTTTAGCTGCTCCAGTTTTCCTTATTCTAATCGTACTCGAATATTTTATATCTCGATACAAAAGAGCCTCTTTATATTACTTTAATGATTCAATAAATAATTTTTGCAGTGGTATTCTTGAACAAATCGGCGCTCTTCCAATAAGAGGACTCCTTATTTATAGCTATTACTATTTGTATGAACATCATGCCTTTTTCCACTTCAGCCCATTTTCCATCATTTCCTGGATTCTGCTCTGGCTTGCTGTGGATTTTTGTTATTATTGGTTTCATCGTTCCAGTCATAGAGTTAATTTCTTTTGGATCGGTCACTCAGTTCATCATCAAAGTGAGCTCTATAATCTGTCAGTAGCTTTGCGTCAGGGATATTTACAAACGCTAACCTCATGGATATTTTATTTACCCTTGGCCCTGATTGGTTTTCCAACCACAATGTTTGTCACTATGGCTTCTTTAAACAGCATTTATCAATTCTGGATCCATACCCAAACCATTAAGAAAATGGGTTGGTTTGAACACGTATTTAACACCCCCTCTCATCATCGAGTGCATCATGGTAAAAATCCGCAGTATATTGATAAAAATTATGCGGGAAGCTTGATTATTTGGGATAAGTTATTTGGTACTTTTGAAGCAGAAAATACTCCTGTTGAATATGGAGTAACAGAGCCTCTGGATTCATGGAATCCCTTCTACGCCAATATTAAAGTGATTAAAGATCTTTTCTATTATGGCAGGCATCTAAAAAATAAATTAAATCTGCTTCGTGCGTTCTTTATGCCGCCAGAATGGATTGTTCATCAATTAAAAAAAGAAGGTGCTATTTTTGCAAAACAACAGGTTTGTAAAAAAAATAGTGATTCCCCCAAATTATATATGCTTTTAAATCTGGCCCTGATTATTGTTTTATATGTCTACGTATCTTTTACTTTTAATAATCATTCACTGAGCTCCTGGATGACAGGATCATTAATTCTGCTTACTATCTATGGTCTTGGAAGGGTTGCCAATGGCAATCTAAACATACGGCTGATTGAAATAATACGAACTACTGTAGTGATAACCAGCTTGGAGTTATTAGCGAATAACCCGCTATTAGCCCTAAGTGCTGGCTTGTTATTTTTTGCAAGTAATTACTTGCTTTTCAATATTGGTTCATCAAGGACTTCGCCTTCTTTAGCGATGTAAAAAAGAAGAGGTTTTTCAGGGCAGAGACCTTGATTTCGCTGTGCTGCATCAAGGCTACATGGCTTACTTAAGGGAACAATATCGTCTTTGCGAGAAAACCGTAGCCCACATTAGCGAAGCGTAATGTGGGCTACATTAATCTAATATTAAGGACACAGCTTAACTACAGATTCCATTTATAACGCAATTTTTGAGATCGGTAGCGAATTTGAAATTATTATTCTGATCATAAGTTACTTCCCAATTAAACACGCCACCAATAGAACCATAAGCTTTAGGTGGAATGTAGGTATCGCAACTGCTAGCTCCGGCAACTGCTGTTTTTAAGCATTGAAGAGCACGAATAATAGTTGTTGTCGGAGTAACTGGCGCTCCATCACTGGCTCCATTTGCACTGGGTGAAGGATAACCTATGACGACCTGAGAGGGTTTGAGATAGCTAATATAAGGTTGAAACCCAGTAGCACGACCATTGACGGTTGCAGGCCAATCCGCTAACAAATCAGTCGCCATAGCCACAGTAAAATCAGGAGTAGTCGTTGGAGTGGGACCATAACAAATCTGATCAATACCAAAAGCACAACCGGTATTATAAAGCTGGATACCTACCCAGGCTAAAGAATTATGAGTTTGCATTACTAAAGAAGCATAATTACCCCAGGTTTGATCAAAACCGCTGGTCGCTGCAACATTGGCAACTTGCGGAGCCATAGTAATAAGCAACGACGGATTTTGGCTATACATAGTATTGATAATGTTGGCTAATACGGCAATATCTCCTTTGGGTTGAGCAAAAGTGCCCCCTGCAGTAAGACCGCTTTCAATATCAATATCAAAACCATCAAAACCATATTGAGTGATTAGCCCCTGTAAGGAATTAATAAAGGTTTGTTGGAAAACAGATGGAGAAGATGCCGCAGTTAAAACCTGATGAAAATCAACTGTGGTATTAGCAATACTGGTTGATGCACCGCCCAGAGAAAGGAGGACTTTAATCCCCGCCTGGTGCAGAGATTGAATATAGGCTGGAGTGATGGTATCAAAAGCCGGAGTGATTGCTCCAGGAGAAGTAGTGCTAAACACTCCAAAGGCAATTAAAGCATGAGTATAACCTGCATTGGCCAGGGATTGGGCTGTCGGCGGAGTTTTCCAGCCAGGTACATAACCAATGATACGACCGCTACTTTGAGTTGTTTTGGATAAAGTAATGGTCTCGACAGCACTGGCAGTTGCAGTCAATGGCTGCGGTGAGAAACTAGCTGCATAACCAGCAACAGCATCGGCTTTAACCGTATAAATAACTCCGTCAGTTAAAGAAATAATACTTGATCCGGCGCCATTGGTTAAATTGATGGTTTGAGTTATTGGGGCAGAATTATCATTAGGTGTCAAAGTAACATTTAAAGAAGTCAGTGTTGAGGGAGCTCCCTGAACATCCAAAGTCACTGAGTCTTGCTGCCTTTGCACGCATTGATAAGTCAAGTGAGTCAATGGAGTACTCTTTGCACTCGCCACTAAAGTTGTTGGATTAAAAGTGGGCATGCAATTATAACCATTGTAACTGATCGATGGCGTAGAAAAACTGTACGTGCTGCCGTTGACCAGGTTAGAAATGGTGGTAGACGTATTCCAGGCTAAGGACTTAGAAAGTGAACTTCCGTTCGGGCTTTGCGATACAAGAACCATTGGATTATTCCTGTATCCGCTTAAGACTCCGGGCAAGGCCTGCAGATTAATGCTAATGTTACCTGTCGGATTTACCATAGTATAAGTCAAATTGGAAGTAACTGTTTGATTTGCAGATAAGGCTATAGAACTAGGAACTGCATTTCCTTGATAACTATTACCATTGCTATCTGAAATGTTTTCCGGTGTTACATTATAATTGCCTGCGGCTAAACCGGTTAAAATCATGGTGCCTTTCCAAGGTACTTGCACATCATTTACCGGCTGACCATTCATCGTTAAATGAACAAGAGCATAGTTTTGAGTCACATTGACTGGTTGGTTCGAGGTATTGCTTAAAGTGATAGTACCTGTGGCTACAGGGGTGCTCAGATAAACATTAAGACTGCCTGAGATATGATCATCAGAACTGACTCCATATTGTATTTGAAACGAACTCCCGACTGGCAATTTACTATTGGCCCCAGGATACGAAGGAAAATGCAGATTCAGGGTAGCTAAAAAAGTTCCATCCGTTTGTGTTTGCGAAGTAATGTTTAAGGCATTATCCGGATAGGATAATGGGGAAAAATCACCCCAAAATGCGGTACTTATTGCAGTATTACTCTTAAAAGATATCGTGGCATTTTGAAAATCAACCGCTTTATCGCAATTATTAGTTAACTTTAAAGTAACTGACTTCCAATATTCATCTCCTGTTGCGCTAAATTGCGAACCAATACAAGCAGTGGGTTGGGCGACAGCAGGCGATTGAATATGGGGGAGTTGTGACGTTTTTGCGACGACTCCCTGCGACATTAGCGTTAAAACTCCTACTCCTAATAAAAGATATTTCATCCGTTGATTCCTTTTTTAAAATTGGAGTGTTCCAATTTAACATAACTTTTTGATTTATGTAGAAATCAAGATGATATTTCTTAAACTCAGTCACCTGGGTGAAGACGCATTTGTAACTCGGTATAAGTACCACAAGTCCCTGGTTACAGCTCGCGTTTTCCCCCAGGCTCTCTTGAGCTCATCAGAATACCGTCATCTCGATCACCGCCAGAGATCTCCGGAATATGGCGATGCGCCCTAACCATGAGATCTCTGGCGGTGCTCGAGATGACGTAATTCGCTCAGGGAATAAATAATATGATATTTGCCTGGGTAGAGACGCAGTCGTAACTCGAGATGATGTGTTATCAGATCCCCGAGTTACAGCATTCGCTTTCACCCAGACCAAGCCTAAAAAATGGCAGTGCGCTAAACTGGAAAATCGATATCTGACCAGGGATTAAGAAAGGCATAAAAACATAATGGAAAGACAACAGATAATTCCAACAAACCAAATAGTTGATCTTAAAGCAGCCAAATTCATTAAATACAAAACAACATAAATAAAACGAGAAACAATATAAATAACCGCTAGAGTCTGGATGATTAGAGAAACATGATTGGTTACCAAAGCAGTTAATGCTGCCGTAGAAAATATAGCTAATGATTCAAAACAATTTTGATGCGCAGCAACGGCACGAGCCCCAAATCCCTTCAAACTCGCCTGTTGTTCACGTGGATGATTATTATCATACCCCCCTTTTGCTTTTTGCATCGCATATCCCACGGGCAGCTTGGCCAGATAAGGCAAAATAATAGCAATAAGCAAACAAATAATTAGAGTAGTCATGATACGAATCTTCCTGACGAATGGCACACTTTGGTTCAGCTATGATAACGAGAATCCAAATCCAGTTCAATTTATAATTCTTAGACGACTGTCTTCGATAAACGGCGTCTTTCAAAACAGGGACATTGACTATCTTCTCCCCAAACTCTTCTGCTATGATTAAATTAGAAACTCCGAATTCAAGTATTCCAAGTTCATTGAAACTAAAGGGATTAGTACTATGACACCAGATGATTTAAAGAAAAAATCCAAAGGACATATCATTTTATCCTCCCATCCTGCAGGCCATACTGCCGCACCATTAAAAATTAAATGGGGTGAGGAGAATCCTAAAGAACGTGGTCCGGTGATAGCGTCTCTTACCAATATTAAAAACCGTAATGCGATAGGTACCCATTCGGGTTCTTACTCTGTTTATCGCGCTCTTGCAGTAGCTGCAGGCGTACTTGATCCCGAACACGTACCCGATTTAACAAACACGACGCCCCCAGTAAGCATAGGTCCTCATAAACAATGGAGCGAACCCGGTAAAATTGTTTCCCTTGATCCCTGGGGACATCTTGTCGCAGAGGTGTTCGCCGATGAAATAAAAGCAGGCTATGACATTAGACCCACCATAGCAGTGACTCGAGCCCATATTAATATTCCTGAATTGCATACAGCAATGCAAAAAGGACGGTTAAAACCCGATGGGAAAATTTTGAGTGAGTCAGGGGACGTCGTAGTAACCAAAGCGGCAATAGAGCCTGTTTGGTATTTACCGGGTATTGCAGAACGATTTCAAATTTCAGAGTCGTTATTGCGACGAACCTTATTTGAACAAACTGCTGGCATGTTTCCCGAATTAGTCACCCGCAGCGATCTGGATGTCTTTTTACCTCCTATAGGAGGATTAACCGCTTATTTTTTTGGTGATGTAACCACCATTCACGATCCTAAAATCGAGTTAACCTGCCGAATTCATGATGAATGCAATGGTTCGGATGTCTTTGGTTCAGATATCTGTACTTGCAGACCTTATCTCGCTCATGGAATTGAACTGTGTATCGAGTCCGCTCAAAGAGGGGGAGCAGGCCTTATCGTTTATAATCGTAAAGAAGGAAGAGCCTTGGGAGAAGTCACCAAGTTCCTGGTTTATAATGCCCGTAAAAGGCAACAAGGCGGTGATACTGCTGCAAAATATTTTGAAAGGACTGAATGCGTTGCTGGAGTACAAGACATGCGCTTTCAGGAATTAATGTCTGATATATTGCATTGGTTAGGAATTACCAAAATTCATCGCTTTGTTTCCATGTCCAACATGAAATTTGAATCCTTACAAAAATCAGGAATAAATGTTGTAGAACGAGTCAAAATTCCGGACGAGCTGATTCCTCTTGATGCTAAGGTGGAGATGGACGCCAAACGTGCAGCAGGTTACTACTCTCCTGATGGCATTCTCGACATTAACGAACTGGCTCAGCCCAAAGGACGGGGGCTTCATGAATAACGAAGAACAACAAGAAGACCAGATAATAATAAAGCTTCGTGATCCAGCCACTATTCGTTTACAGGCCCATCGTCTTTTAAATCTGGCAAAGCAAGATCGTCTGCAACATTTTGCCCTCGATCCCGAAAAAATGACATCAACTGCTTCTTTTGTCATTAATGTGATTAGAGAGCAATATCCTGATCTCAATATTCCTTATCACAGTCGATGGCGACATTTCGAGGTCGGAGGTATTGACCGGATTAACAACATGAAAAAAAAACTGGTTCAACTTTCTCCTGAGGAGCAAGGAAAAATTCTTTATGAACTGGTTATTATTAGTGTTTTTCTGGATGCTGGTGCTGGCTCATCCTGGCGTTATATGGATACAGATACAAGGAAAGAGTACAGTCGCTCCGAAGGATTGGCACTCGCCAGTTTAGCTCTTTATCAAAATGGGACATTTAGTAATAATCCCCAAGAACCTCTGCGCGTTGATGCCCGAAGTTTGCTAAAATTTACCGAAGAAGATTTATTAAAAGGATTTCAAGTCACGCCAACTAATTCACTTGAAGGCGTTAAAGGACGCGTCGCATTACTCAACCGATTAGGTACTGCCATCAACCAAAATACTCAATACTTTGGTACTCATGGCCGTCTGGGTGACTTTTATTCTTACCTCAGTTCTTTAAAAATAAGTAACACTCTTTCAGCAACAACAATTTTCCAGGCTGTACTAAATGGTTTCAGTGATGTATGGCCAGTAAGATTGTTACTGCATAATGTTTCATTAGGCGATGTATGGATTCATAATGCATTAAAAACAAACAGTCCAGGGTCTGAATACATCCCTTTCCATAAATTGTCACAATGGCTATCCTATTCCTTAATTGAACCGCTTGAGGAAGCAGGAATTACTGTAACTGATTTAGATCAGCTTACAGGACTACCCGAATATAGAAATGGTGGTTTGTTGATCGATACTGAATTACTACAGATAAAAAATAAAAATCTTTTATTACAACCGCAGGATCCAGGCTCTGAAGCCATAGTCGAATGGCGAGCTTTGACTGTAGCCCTTCTGGATGAACTTGCTGAATTAATCAGAAAACAACTCCATAAAGATACGACCTCCCTCCCTTTGGCTAAAATTTTACAAGGTGGTACCTGGGAAGCTGGACGAAGAATTGCAAAAAGAAATCGAACACAAGGAACTCCCCCCATCCAAATTATTAGTGATGGAACTGTCTTTTAATAAGGAATGATAATGGATATGTCTCAAATTGTTGTCGTCACTCACCCTTTAATTCAACATAAACTAACGATTATGCGCAAAAAGGAAACCAGCACGGTCAAATTTCGCGCTTTAATGCATGAAGTCAGTATGCTATTAGCCTACGAAGTAACTCGTGATTTAGAAGTTGAATATGAAGAAATTGAAACCCCGCTAGCAACCATGATGTCCCCGGTATTAAAAGGTAAAAAAATGGTTTTTGTTTCCATATTGCGGGCCGGAAATGGTCTGGTGGATGGAATGTTACAATTAGTTCCTACAGCGCGAATAGGACACATTGGCCTGTACCGTGATCCGAAAACATTAGAACCTGTTGAATACTATTTTAAGCTACCAGAACATACGCACGATCGCGATGTCATTGTAGTCGATCCCATGTTGGCAACGGGCAATTCAGCCATAGCAGCGGTCAAAGAAATCAAAGCCATGAATCCCAAATCGATAAAGTTCCTCTGTTTGCTGGCGTCCCCCGAGGGAGTTTCCTCATTTCATGAAGAACACCCCGACGTCACTATATATACCGCAGCGGTCGATACAGAATTGAATGATAAAGGATACATCGTTCCAGGTTTGGGGGATGCTGGTGATAGACTCTATGGTACTAAATTAGATCATTAAAATACCCAAATTGAATCACTCCTCTTGTAACAAGTTTTAGGGGCTGATGACAGGTGTTCCCCCGCCTCCTAAGTGCCGCGTTTTATGCGCGGCCTAGGTGTTCAGATAAAATTAAGTCTGATTATATAATTTCTTACCAACGAAATCGGCATCAACAGAGTACCAGATTTACCCTGCGCAAGGTTATACCTGTATTGGGTGTAATGATTTGCCTCTAAAGACTGTCACTCTGGTTATGAAAACTATCGTTTAAATTCACCAAGAGAAATCGGGAATTTTGCTGAGCAGTGGATCTTATGGTCCATTTCTTGCCGCTCTGTATAAAAAGTGTTATGATAACACCTTTTTCGATCTAACTGGATCCCTAATACAAGGTTTATCTATGCTCTCCGAAGAACAGGTTAGAAGCCAACTTAACACCGACCAAATGGATCAAACTGATTTGCAACAATATCTAAAGATAAAGCAAAAGCTTGCTCTTTTGGAAGAAGATTTAAAAACGATGGTTTCTAACAATCATGACTATAATCGTGAACAATACGTTGAACACATCCATGGCATGCTAGAGAAATGCACCGATTTGGTCAGGGACATGCAGAACATTGCTGATCAGGAAGTGCAACTGCAATTGACCAGCCATATCCAACTGATAGAGTTTAGTCTTTCAAATCTCTTATTATTGGACGAGAGTTTTTTTATGGAGGCACTAACTCCTCAGATACGCGCTATTTTTTCCGACATCAAGTCCATACGCTCTTTGATTCATGGAAAGTCAGATCAATCAATGGTTGCTGACTTTAATACTATGCCTGCTGAAGTAATTGACGCCATTTTTTTACAAGGCCTATCAGGCCCGAAACCAGCGGACGAGGCAAAGTTTTTTTACAATTTTAGCTTAATTGATTCCCGGTCTTTTAGCGTAAGCAATAGACGATCAAATAGTTTACTACCGAATAAACTCGCAGCCCTGAATCAGGTCGAATTAAAGGCAGCTCAAATGGCATTTGTACGTCATGACAGACTGCTTTTATTGCAAGAAAGCCTGGAACAAGAAAGGATGAAATCAGATGAAGGACTCTTGAATGAACAAGTCATTGACGAACTAATCGCACTGGCCATTAAGAGTAATAGCCTTCGTTGCATGAAATACCTTTGTAGTATACGAGAACTGGATATTGTCAGGATTAAAAGCTTACTTTTAGATGCTGTAAGGTCTGGCTCAAAATGCACCTTTTGGCTCTTAGATAAACTCACTCACCTCTCAACAGAATTGGATTTAAAGAAATCCGCTAATCAAGTTTATAGAGTCGATAATAAACACCTGCCTGAAACCACATTACTTATTGAAGCGGCCAGGCAAGGTAATCTTGCTACGGTGAAATATCTTATAGAACATTGCGGCGCTAAAGTTGACTTGGGTTGTCCCTATGATAATTATGACACAATGCGATATCCAACTCCGACAGATAAGCAGCCTCCGTCTCTTCGATTTCACACCCCTTTAGTAACTGCCCTTCAAAGGGGGCATTATGAAGTCGCCTCCTACCTGATTGATAAAATCAAAAAGCCAAAAAACAGAATATTTAATCTCTCTTCTGTTATTCATGAAGTGTTACTGCAGGTGCACATAACTCATCCCGAGCAGTACCTCAATTTTGTCCATGAATTAACCTCTTTATTGGAAAGAAAAGAAATGAGGTGTAATTATTTCAACCAGCCAGGTAAACTATCGCGCCTTATTGAATCGGAATTACAACTTTTTTCCCGCATTGAATGCTGGCCCGAGAATTTTATTGATCTTAATGCTATAAATCAATTTCTTGATTCCATTGAGCCATGGATGTCACTTTTTCCTGAAGAGGTGCTCACTACCGATTTTTCACAAGTCATTAAACTTGCGATCATGTTTAGGCCCCAACTCCTCCTAGTACTTGCAAACAACGGAGTCAATCTGCAACAAGAAATACATTTCTGGAGATTTTGCCCCCCTTCAAATCTTCCTCAAATGAAATCTTATTCTCCCTTTGAAATAGCTTTACTCCCTCTAAGAGGAAGACCCGCATCCTCTGAAGCAGCATTGCTCCTGTTACAATCTGGTTTGACCATTAAATTCTTATCAGCATACCAAATCTTAAATGCCTCAGTTTTGGAAAAAAATCCACTATTAGCGGCTGCGTCTTTCAAATGTACAAATACCTGGTTGGAACACTATAAAAGAGCGCATCGCCATAGTTTGCATAGTCTTTTAGAAAAAAGAGTATTTTCAACTGAAAAGATTTTGGAAGCGTTTATCGAATTAGAAAACCCTTGGGAATGTATTTACATCCTCCAAAAGTTCCCTTTCCGTCAAACACCAAAAATGGCGAAGGATCTTTTTGAGCTGGCTTTCAAATTTAGATCGAGCGAATTAATTAATATACTGTTGAAGTGCGCGTTGAATAATGAATTGGATATGTCTACTGAAATATTTAGTGAATTATGTATGGAGCCGATGTTGCTCACCCATAATAGTCTTGGGCTGTTATTGGATCTTAATGAGCGCTCGCCTGTTATCGATCCTGTCGTGCTTTTTAAACACTATAGAGAAACTGGTTGGGATAATCTGAGTGACCTAATAATAAGTCGCTACCCTTCTCCAATAAGCCTGGCAGCAGACGCTTCTATGAATCGATTTAAGTTTTTCCCATCTACTCAAGGCATTAAACGAAAATTTGAACCCATTTCACTACCTCTGGAAACAGAAGAAATGTCTGATGAGGAAACAGAAGAAGAATTGTTTGGCCTACCACTGAATAAAAAGCCTCGCGGTATCTAATGGATAGCTCTGGCCCCGAGGCTACTAAACCCGGGGCTGAGATTTTGTTTTCGATTCACATTCCAATCACTTGATTGTTGTTAAGGAAAATCAAACAATACTAAGCCATTGTCATCTCTGCCATTACTAATGTTACAAAGCCAATCAAGACCCAGTCGGTTTTTATGGTGAGGATCAAATAAATTGATATGGAGGGTCGCCGTATTGTCGTCAAAGACACTCAAACGCCCGAATATAGTCCACAATTCGCCAACTCCTAAAGGTTGCTCTACATGAACTATCATGGAGGTTGTGACTGTATCCTTTAATTGATCGTTAATTCTCTCTTTAAAGTGAAGATATGTGGTAAAATTAAACCGAGTAGTAGCCCCTTCTAATGTCCTTCTTATTTGTCCCTGAAATTGACTCGAAAGAGATCCTTCAATAAAGTCACAATTATCAAAATGAATAATTGCCTTAACATCATCACCATTCTCAACAGCCCTGACTAATTGAGGAAAGTTAATTATCGTTGTGGCAAGAGCATTAGCATTGTTTATGGATAAAGATAATAAAACCCCCAGGGTCACTGATTTCCAAATTCCCATTTGCCTCCTCCCTGAATTCATTACTAATGATTAATTCTCTATCGCCAGACACATCATGTACCTTAATTGTATAGTTTGTACAACTATTTTGCCAAGTTTTTTTATTTTATTTAGACTTATTAAGAAAATTCGTTAATAATAACTAATAAATAAGCGCACTTATGGTTTAAAAAATACTAAGGCCTATTTACTATTCGACGTCCCGCGACGTGTTTACGGGATCTAGGAGATACCCGATTAAAGCAGAAATGATGAACAGTTAGCCAGATCGGCAATGGATGCCGCGAACAAGTTGCGACACATGGGCTTGTGAGGCAATTATCAACATGCCTGGTATTTTTATTTCATCCATTAAATAGATTAACAGAGGTAAAATGCATTACTTAAACCATCTTCTTGATATGATTCTCCATATAGATGTTTACTTAAACAGTTTTGTTTCACTATATGGATTTTGGACCTATTTGGCTTTATTTGCGGTTATTTTTTGCGAAACGGGACTCATAGTAACACCCTTCTTACCTGGCGACTCCTTGCTTTTCGCTGCGGGAAGTATTGCAGCGCAACCAGGAAATTCATTGCAAATTTTAGTTTTATTTGTATTACTTTTACTGGCTTCAATATTAGGAAACCAAATTAATTTTTTGGTCGGCAGAGCAATAGGGCCGCGCATATTTACAGCAAAAAAATCCAGGCTTTTTAATAAAAAACACTTACAAGAAACCCATGCCTTTTATGAAAAACATGGGGGGAAAACTATAATTTTTGCACGATTTATCCCTATCATTCGGACTTTTGCCCCCTTTATAGCAGGCATTGGAAAAATGGAGTTGCTTCACTTCTCTCTATATAATCTGATTAGTGCTTTATTATGGATCGGTAGTCTCTTAAGTCTCGGTTATTTTTTAGGTTCACTGCCAATAATCAAAGAACATTTTTCATTAATGATATATGGCGTTGTTTTTATCTCTTTATTACCTCCAATACTCACTTTTGTGCTTCAGAAGGCCCCAGCTATAAAAAAATAGCAGGAAGTATTCACACAATGGCGTCAACTGCAGTGATGGAGGATGTAGCCTGGGCGAAGGCGCAGCCGCAACCCAGGACGAAACTAATTCGAGCCTGGATCCCGGATTACGCTTGGCTCCATCCAGGCTACAGTTTTCCTTAAGACGATTGTTTGTGTCTGGTTCTCAAAACAGAATCTATTACCATTGAGGTCTTACCGTATCTATATTCACACGTAAAGCCGCAGCTAATTCCTCAAGCATGTCATCAAAATGTTCCGATGTATATTGTAGTGTTTTAGGTTCTGTCTGAAGTTCTTGCAAAAGCATCGTTCTAAAAGAATGGGGATGGGTGTTCCCATTGTTATCATCATTGGATAAAAAGCAAATTAAATTCTTCTTGGCATCAGTAGAATTTTCGATGTCCAAGAACCTCTCATGAAAAGTCCTGGCTCTGACTCTCCCTGTGTTTCCGTGTCGATGAAACAAGGAAAACCATATACTCTCACTATACTCGGTATAAGCAATGGTAGCTCGTGAAACAGCCCCGCGTAAAAACTCAAGCTGTTGTATGTCCTCATCCGGTTTATTTGTTTTTTTGGAAACCTGACCTAACTCTTGCTCTAATAATTCCAGATTATGTTTTCTTTGGCCCTCCAATTGGGAAGGAGAGAAATAAAACCTTACTGCCTTCTTACGTGGCTCTACATTTGTAGGAGATGGCGACGGTTCAACAACAGGTGGTAATTTAGGCACAATGTCATGCCCCTCTGAAGTAAAAGTTAATGGCTCATCAATTACAGAGGTTAAAGAGGAAGATTTAAGTGCACTAGTACTCAGCTCTTCTTTAGCGCTCCTTTTTGCTCTCTTTTTTTTCTTAGAAGCGGTAGCTGGAGGTTTATCATCCATTAAAGGTTCCTGGAATAATGATTCGCCCGATTCATTAAAAGAAATAGCTGGTCTTACCCTGGCACGAGCCATTGAAGTTGTCCAATGAATGCCTTCATGATTAATTTTGGTTATATAGCGATCTGGAAGATCGACAGGTGCATAAGCAGCACTGCCATATTGCAAACAATGTAAATTAACTTTAAATATACTGGCTAAAAAATTCAAGTCGTGGTGAGCTCCCCAGAAATAATCCTGGGTTATATTTGCCATTGCAGCAATTACAGGCGATTGCTCAGTTGGATTTGTTTCTAAAGTGATGGATTTAGGATCAACATCTTTTCCATACATTAAAGACAGGAATAATGGGACCAGAGTCAAATGCTCAAAATTAGATATCACCTTAAGTTGAAGCTCCCCAAGAGCCATGCTAATTTCTGGCGAAGCAGCAAACTCGTTAAAATGTTTGTCTACCTCCCGGTTATGATAAAACTCGGCAAACTTGATATAAGTAGCATTTCCAATTAATTCTTGATAATCATTTGCCGGGTTAGCACACGCTTTTTTTAATTCAACCAATTGACCATGATGAACTATTAATCGTAAAGAGGCCTGTAATTGATCTAACAACGCAGGATCCGGATTATCTAAATCAAAGGAGCAGATAGCCTCATATTGCTCATGAAGAGAGGGATCTAACTCAATCCATTGGTTAAAGATTACTCTTTTATTAGAAATATTTTCTTCCTGGATTTTATCAATTAAATCAATAGCAAAAGCATAAAAACCGCAATTACCTCGAGCAGGGTTATCAATAATTTCCTCTCTAATCAGTATGCCAGGTTGCGCTAAACTCTCTATTTCTTCCTGAGTAGGGGCTGCAACATGCTTTTTCCCTTGAAAGGCCTCATAAGGTGTCATTTTAAGTTTTGGATTGCCCTGATTAATAAAGCGAGCTTTAACATCACTGAGTACATTCCAATACGCTTCTTTATTTTGTAAAAAAATTTGTCTTCTGCCCTCTGAAGGGGATACCACTCCATTTTCTACTAAACTCAGATTAAGAGCAGTAGCCATCTCTTTTAGATCGTCACAATTGTAACTTCTTTGAAACGCAGCTGGATCGTTGCTAATTTGCGTTTTCAAAGAGGCCAAAAGTGCATTAGCATTCTGTTCCAAAAACTCTTTAACATTAGATCGGCTCAGACCTCCAGCGAATCTTTTTAGAATTTCTTTTAATTGCGCTAATAATTCCTGCCTCTCTTTTAATGCCAAATTATCAATTTTGGGAAGTAAATTTACCTCTAACTCATCAACTATAGTGAGTTGGTACCAGGCATAGTCTGATTCAATTCGCGCTTTATTTTTCCATACAAGATTAGTTAATTCTTGTAGAATTTGTTCATCCAAGGCTTCTGTATATTGTTGATTTAAACGAAATAGTACAGGAGCAAAAATAAGCTCCATATCTCTTGAGTCATTATAAAAGGCAAGCCATTTTTTTAGATTTAGCCAACTTTTTGGTAAAAAATTAGGATGATGAAGTGCAAATTCATCAAGTAATCGTTGATATCCCGGGGTATCTTTTTGGGCATCCAGCCTTCCGCTCAATATTTCAATACCAAGACCAATAGCAAGTCCATTAAATAAACTAGCCCCATCTCCGGTTGCACGAATTACCCCAGTCATTTATGTTTCCTTAACAGTTTTACTTAAGCAGTCAAATGTTCATATATTATTCTACAAGTCAATATAATATTCAATGAATGTTTTGTCAGGCATTTAAAAAACTAATGATCCATTGGGCAATCAAGCCATCATCTTCATGCCATTCTAAAGAGTTCATTCCTCGCTCAAACTCTATTTCACTCAAGGTATCTTCTCGTGATGTCATCAAAGCGCGAGAATAAGCTTTGGTAAACTCAGGATGACCTTGAATGGAAAAAAAATGATTGCCTATTTGCATCATGTAAAAAGGACAAAAATCACTGCTGGCTAATATCTCTGCTTGTTTGGGTAACTCAACGACTTGATCTTGATGGCTTACTAACAAATTGAATGTTTTCTGATGGGGGATCATCCATTCCTTAAACTGAACTAAAGTATTTTGCGACATACCCACCCCCCAGCCTTTAGGTGATTTAATAACCTTGCCCCCTAATGCTTTTGCAATCAGCTGATGACCAAAACAAATACCAATTACTTTTTTTTGGGCAGCATGTAAGGTACGAACAAATTCTTCAAGTTGAGTTATCCAGGGGAATCCATCATTCACTCCATGGCGGCTTCCTGTAATCAGATAAGCATCTGCCGCGTGGATATCACCAGGCAATTCCCCCTGTTCTGCGTCAAAGACAGTAAAGTTAATGGATGGAGCAACAGGTCGTAAAAGAGCCGCCAACATTTCGGTATATTGACCATGTTCGGCTACAAAAATATCACTGACACTATCACACTTCAAAATACCAAGATTCATTAACGCTCCTTCTCTCAACTAGTTATTGAGCTTCCTTTTAAGGCCGTTTTAAGAATATGCTTATATTCCCCCTGAGTAAATATTATCGGATTAGAAAGCGCAGCTGCATCTTCTGTTGCCATTCGGGCAACACGGTCAATTTGTGCATCATCTATTCCTATATCAGCTAAAGAATGTTCAATTTCTAATTCTAAACGAATCTGCAGTATCCAATCCAAAAATCCATTAAATCCATTATCTAAGGACAAATAATTCGCCAAACGATTGATTTTCTCTTCAATAGCAGCTCGATTGCTCATTAATACATAGGGCATTAAAATAGCGTTAAGCCGACCATGATGGGCATCGTACAAAGCCCCTAAAGGATGAGCAAGGGCATGCATGGCACCTAGGCCTCGTTGGAAAGCTGTTGCCCCCATCGCTGAAGCAACCAACATATTTGTTCGGGCCTCCAGATCAGTTCCATCCTGGTAAGCTCGTATTAAATTTTCTTTTATTAATCTGACTCCTTCCAAAGCAATACTTTCTGCCATGGGATGGTAATAAGTCGCGCAATAAGCCTCAAGACAATGAGATAAGGCATCCATACCGGTGGCTGCAGTAATTGGCTTAGGTAATCCAATGGTTAACTCAGGATCCATAATAACGAGTGAAGGCAGCATGTTAGGATGAAAAATAATTTTTTTGATTTGTTGTTCAGAATCAGTAATAACCGATGCCCGCCCTACTTCGGAACCTGTTCCAGCTGTAGTAGGTAACGCAATTACCGGTGCCATAGCGGCAACGTCAACTCGTTTCCAGTTATCGCCCACATCCTCAAAATCCCAAAGTGGACGTTTTTGTCCGACCATTAAAGCAATAGCTTTTGCAGCATCCAAACTTGAACCGCCTCCAAAAGCAATCACGCCGTCATGATTTCCGACACAAAAAGCATGGACACCATTACTCACATTTTCACCGGTGGGGTTGGCTTTTATTTGGCAAAATAGACCCACTTTTAAGTCTGCTTCCTGACAAAGCTGCATCACTTTACCCACTAATAAGGAGCTGGCTAAACCCGGATCAGTCACCAATAAAGGAGCTTTCATGCCTAACTCCTTACACGCATTGGCTAATTCACTTACTCGACCAGCACCAACGCGAATTCGAGTAGGATAATTCCAGTTCGCAGTTAAAGTTTGTTTTATCATTTTCATGCTTCCTTCTTAACTATTTATTTTAATATGAAATGATTTAGGTCGAGTCAAAGTTTCATAGCCCATTGGCGATAAGGTACATCCTCGCCCTGAGTTTTTTACGCCAGTCCAGGCTAAAGCAGGGTCAAGATAATCACAGCGGTTAATAAAAAAAGTGCCCGTTTGTAGCTGTTCACCAATAGCAATTCCTTTATCGATATCTGTTGTAAACACAGCAGCAGTCAAACCGTAAACACTGTCATTCATTAAACGAATGGCCTCCTCATCGTTTTTCACCCGCATAATTCCTACCACAGGTCCAAACGTTTCTTCAGTCATAATACGCATTTGATGAGTTACTTGGGTTAAAATCTGGGGGGCCATATAAGGAGTTCCAGGAACATCCATTTTAAAATCCTGGCTATTAATATGCGCTACAGCACCCTGCTCTATGGCTTCTTTTATTTGTCCTCTTACAAAATCAGCAGCCGAGGCACGTACTAAGGGGCCTAAAGTAGTATCCAGATCATCAGAACGCCCTAATTTATACTGTTTCACCAGATTTACTGCTTTTCTAACGTATTCTTCGTAAACATCTTCATGCACGTAAATTCGCTCTATACCACAGCAGGATTGTCCTGAATTAAAAAAAGCCCCATCTACAGAGGTTTCAACAGCATGATCCAGATCGGCATCGGCTCTAATATAAGCAGGATCTTTCCCACCTAACTCCAAACCGAGATGCATAAATCGTCCTGCCACTGCCTGCTCGACCAATTTCCCCCCGGCAACAGAACCAGTAAAGGTAATGGCATTAATGGCCGGCGATTGGAATAGATGTTCTGTAGAAACATGATCCAGATGTAAATATTGAAAAACACCTTCGGGTAAACACGCATGTTTAAAAGCCTGATCAAAGCGCTCAGCGGCTAAAGGAGTTTGTGCCGAATGTTTCAACAACACGGCATTGCCAGACATAATCGCTGGAATAATAGCATTTACAGCGGTAAGAAATGGATAGTTCCAAGGGGCAACTACAAAAACCACTCCCAGAGGCTCTCGCTTAATATAACGTATAAAACCCGATTTTTCGGGTAACGCTGCTGGAGTCAAAGCTGATTTTGCCGTGGCTATCATATACCTTGCCCTTTCCTCGAATCCTTTGATCTCTCCTTGTGCATAGCGTATTGGTCTACCCATTTGCCAGCAAATTTCTTCGGCGATAGCCTCTTTATTTGCCACTATCGCATCAACAGCCGCGGTGCAATATTCTTCACGTTCTGCAAGAGAAGATAAGCGCCATAATTTTTGGGCTGTTTGTGCTTGGGTTAAGGCATTATCAATGTGATGTTGATTGGCATAAGGGCGCTCCACATACAGAGAGTTATCTATTGGCGAGTACGTTTTTAATGTTTGAGTCATTTTAAATCCATTTTATTTTAATTACTGGGTTATTCTTAAAAGTCCGACCTAAGAACTTGTTCACAGCGTAGACTGGTTGCTTGCAACCGGGATTTTGTCAATTTGCAACTTCAAACCGATCCCGGCTGCAAGCAGCCGGGCTACAGCCTGCCCGCCCCTATCAAATAATCTCAAAATAGCGATCCAGCTCCCAGTCAGTAATGTACTTTCTAAACTCTCTTTCTTCCCATTCACGCGATGCGGCAAAATGGGCTACAAATTCTGGTCCAAATAAAGAACGAGCAGCATAGGACGATCTTAGATTTTGAGCAGCATCCCATAAAGTCCGTGGTAAACTAAGTTCCTGATTATGAGTTTGCTCATAAGAATTGCCCTCCACTTCGGGTTCTGGTTCCAATTCATGTTCAATTCCATATAGGCCGGAGCCTATAGCTGCAGCTAAGGCAAGATAAGGGTTAGCATCCGCTGAACCAAGTCGATACTCAATACGTTGCGACTTCTCACTACCTGGAATAACACGTAAAGCAGTTGTCCTGTTTTCTACACCCCAAGTTGCATCTGTAGGTGCCCAATACCCAGGAATTAAACGCGAATAACTATTAACTGTTGGTGAAAACATGGCTAATAATTCAGGCATTAATTTTTGTTGACCGGCAAGAAAATGACGCTGGATTCTACTCATATTGTGAGTTAACCCCGGATCATAAAATGCAGAACGCCCCTGCTCACGGTGCTTTAGGGAAATATGGATATGTCCACTTTGCCCTGGGTGATTAGGAGACCATTTAGCCATAAAAGTTGCCATTTTATTATTGCGCTGAGCAAGTACCTTCATAAAGGTTTTAAACAAAGCCGCTTTATCAGCAGCAGCCTCAGCCGAGTCTACGGCAATGGCCGCCTCAATGACACCTGGACCTGTTTCAGTATGTAATCCTTCAATGGGAAAATCCATTTTCTCTCCCATATTAAGAATTTGGTGGTAAAGTTCAGCATGGACTGTATTACGAATAATTGAATAACCAAAATTATCAGGAGTAATAGGTTTTAAATTACGGAATCCTTTAGCACGAACACTGTCTGGTGTTTCATCAAAAACAAAAAACTCGTACTCTAAAGCAGCATAAGCATCGTAGCCCATGGATAAGCCTTTATTAAGGACACGTCTTAGTACAGAACGCGGGCAAATGGACTCCGCCTCTCCAGAAAATTCAGCCATAAATAACAATTGGTTCTCTTCAAAGACTATGTCACGACAACTTGAGGGAATAATACGAACGCTCGCATCAGGATAGCCCGTATGCCATCCCGTATATTGGACATTATCATAAAGTTTGTCTTTTGAATCCCAGCCCAAAATCACATCGCAGAAGGCAAAACCATGTTCCAACGCAGAAAAAAATTTATTGCGACTCATGTATTTACCGAGCATCACTCCATCTACATCGAAAATGCCTACTTTCACATGAGTCAGTTGTCTTTCTTCAACGATGCGTTTCGCATCCTCAATAGTATTAACCTCTCTGGGATTCAACATAACCTATCCTTGTGTTTTATGTACGATGTTTGGATCTATTCACTTTCCAAAATGCATTATCCTGCGATTTTGTTTTTTCTGTTAGTCATTAAGTAAGGTTGCGACCCAACTGCATTTTAAAGACACAGTTCAGACACCATTCCATTTTGAATCCAGTTTTTCAAATAGGAGGCAGCCCGCAATCCAACCTCTTCAGCATTGATCCACTGACACAATCCCTCACAAAGTTGACCAAAGGATAAACCCTGGATTAGTGCATCTATAGCCCAGGCCTCCTCTTCAGACAAACTATAAAATTGAATTATATAATCTGGTGACCGCCATAAGATCCAGGAGGTAGCTACAGAAGCATTCTCTAGCTCGGGTAATTCATGATCGTTTATAAGAGTCTGCCATAATGGAATGGCATTCCAAAAGTAATTCACTCGTTGCACTGAAGGATGAAGCGTAAATTTCATGCCTGCCCATGATTCAGGCGGCACATTAGCCATATCGGCAATGTGCAACACGGATTTATCCGCAGCATCAAAGGCTAAAGTCATTTTCCATTCAAAATCAGCCAGTTCAGCTAAAAAGGAATATTTTTTGGCGTAATAATTCTGCAAAAATTCAGCCAGAACATCTCCAAACCATCGAATGGATCGGTAAGAAGAGGGGTGAGCGTCTATATAACTGTTACATACTTCCTCAAATGCCTCCGTACCCAAATAAGCATGCACCGCAGGAAAAGTAGTAGTTAAACTTTCTATTAATCTCAGTTTATAGGCATCTCTATAAATAGCCAATCGCGTATCAACAGAAACTCGCTCTGTTTGAACTATTGAATCATTAATTTCAGATTGACCTGAAAAGATGAATTTTTGAAATTGTTCTTGCGTATGGGGCAGTTCAGTCATGCAAGCACCTCTTCAAGGAGTAATTGCTCTGTCATATGTTTTGCGCGATTAATTTCCGTTAGCAGCTCTGTCAAGGGAGGCATATTATCATCCCGTTCAATCATAGTAGATATTTTGCCTAAATGTTGAATAGTAGCTGCGTATAAATCCCAAACGGGTTCAATTACCGGAGCATCGTGAGTGTCAATAATGTAATCGCCATGATTTGAATGGCCAGCTAAGTGAATTTGGGCAACGCGATCGGCAGGCATGGCTTTTATGTAATCGAGAGGATTAAATTGATGATTCACGGAACTTACGTAAACATTATTCACATCCAATAAAATGTAACAACCAGCTTGTTTCACTATCTCTAAAATAAAATCCCACTCCGACATTTCCGATTGTTTATAGGTCAGATAGCTGGATACATTTTCAATTAATATGGGGCGCCCTAAAAAATCTTGTATCTGTTGAATTCGAGAAACGATATGACTGATTGCCTCATGAGTATAAGGAATGGGTAATAAATCATGGACATTACGTCCTTGAACGCCAGTCCAGCACAGATGATCTGAAATCCAGGCAGGCTCAACACAGGAAGCTAAATCTTTTAGCTGTTTTAGGTATTCCGTATCCAAAGGGTCAGTACTGCCTATCGAAAGAGAGACGCCATGCATCACAATAGGATACTGTTCACGTATCTTATTGAGATAATATAAGGGCTTACCACCGGGAACTAAATAATTTTCAGTGAGTATCTCAAACCAATCCAAAGCAGGTTTTTGAGTTAAAATTTCTTCATAATAATCAGGTCTTAAACCTAATCCAAAGCCCAGAAAAGGCATTTTTGATTTTATTTTATTTTGAGGAACTTCCATATTGTACCTAAATAAAGAGATAAAACCAGGCATGATTCTCATGCCTGGAGTAAGACAGGTATTGCCTTAAATTCAACTAATGAATTTTAAGGTAATAATAATTACTCAGATGTACCACCTGCTTTGTCACAATCTTCTTTAGTCATTTGAGCAACGCCTTTTCCTTTACAAGCGTTCTGGCCTTTACATGCGTTGTCAGCAGTTTTACAAGCGCTTTGACCTTTACATGCATTACCACCTTTGCATTGAACCATAGGAGCAGAAGTAGTTTCAGCAGCAAAAGCAGGAGCTAAAGCGAACATAGCAGCAGCGCCTACTGCAAGAGCAGCACCAGTTAATTGTAATTTGTTCATTAAAATTCCCTTTGATAATTAGTTAAATTTTTAAGAAAGCAAATAGAAATTATTTGCCCCTTTGCATTGTAAAGATTAATATTTGAACTTGTCAAGAAGCGATTAAACTCAATAAAAACGAGAACTTAAGAAATTTTAAATGTCGAGCCCCGGCTTCAATCAGCGAGTAAAAACCTAATTACTTTTAGTCCTCTTTGAGAGAACTTTTCTTGATATTATCAATCCATTTTTGTCTTGCCGTTTCACCCATATCTGGTTTTTTGATGGCATAATGAAGAATGTACATCCCATCTTTACCCTTTACCACTTTTTGAATTTCATCTTGCTTTAAATTAGATGGTTTACTTACCTTAAATTCGAAAATAAGACTATCAGGTTGATTTTCTATGGCATGGACAGTAAAAGTGGCTTGGGATTTTTTAAGATTATCCAGAAAACGATTACCGAATTGGGTAGGCGTAATATTGATTAAACCCGGAATAAATTGTGTGGTAATCAGTTCATTCCAGTTTTCAATATCGTCTCCTATCGGAATATATTCAATTGTAGAGATTTGGGGGGTATTTTTACCCCAGGCAGCTTTCCAAGGCCTATGACCAAAAATAATATTTTGTTTTTCATAGGAAAGTATGTGTGGATCAACCGGGATTTTATCCAAAGCAACCTGACTGCAATACATTTCGCCCTGATAGGTTATATATTCAACGCACTTGGGATTATTTTCCTCGGTTACTTTAATTAAACCAGGAGGTAAAGATGGACTTGCAGATTCAGCAAAACAATGAGTAGCAAACACCATCCCCAAACAATATTTTGTTAAATCATTCATGATTTTTTCTAAAAGAGTCCATATGATTTAAGTGTAGACCCAGTCATCACGCGCTGCTAATTTCTCATCCACTTCAAAACAAATTTAATGAGTAAATGCAAATAAAATCACAGTACCGCATCTTCAATTTTTATGTCACTATGGGAAGGCAATAGAACAAATTATCAGGCTTATTTTTATTTTTAATCATTGAATGGACTATAATTTATATATAAATTCTTATAAGGAGATAGTATGAAAGGTTGCAAATTAAGTCCTGTAGGATTAGGTCTTGCTTTAGGAGTACTATGGGGTTTATCCGTACTAATATTAGGATTATTAGCCTACTTTCATAGCTATGGAAAACCTTTTGTTGAGGCAATGAGTACTTTGTACCTAGGCTATGCCCCGTCAATAAAAGGCAGCTTCATCGGTGGAATTATAGGCTTTGTTGATGCGTTCATCACTGGTGCCTTGATTGCCTGGCTATATAATTTATTTAGCTGCTGTGCTTGTTCCTGCTGTACTTCTAATGGAGAAACAAAAACGCCTAAAGCGACTAAAGCCAAATAATGCAAAGCGTATAGGGACGATTTGCTCCCTATACGCCTAAGGCTGCATGACTAACCCAAATTATGGACGTACGATAATATTATTTTGGACGTTTTGTGGTCCTGCTACTTGACGAGCGATTTGCTCCGCCACATCACTTTGGCGAATTTTTTTAACGTAACCACTTAAAATAACTATATTCTGATTCGTTTCAACTCGAACTTGGCCTATAACAGGATCCCCATTTCGCATTAAAGCTTCTTGAACTGACTGTGCCAAACTCATCTGAGACGAATAAGACGGGAAGGAAGGATAAGAACTAAACAAACCAGGCCCATTACCTGTCTGACAACCAGCCAATAAAAGCAAGGCTCCGGCAATAGTTGTGTTGATTAAATATTTTTGCATCAAAGTCTCCATAGAGAGTAAGTCTAAATTATTATCCTTAAAAGCGGATAAATAAATCCTAATGAGGGCCTAAGCTATTACCTGCTGGCTAAAATCTGAATTCGACCGTTGAATCTATTAAGAGCGACTAATGTGTTGAACTCAGGTTAAATAATAATCACATACAATAACACAGCAAAAAAGTGGAAAACACTACCTGCTAAAACAAATAAATGCCAAAGCAGATGGCTAAATTTCAATCTTTCCCATGCATAAAAAATAACGCCGATAGTGTAACACAGTCCGCCAGCAACCACACATTCCAATCCACCTAATGGTAACAGTTCGTAAATAGGTTTGACTACAACCAAGCACATCCATCCCATTAAAAGGTAAATTGCCGTTGATAAAAGTTCAAATTTATGAACAAAAAATATCTTAAACACCACACCAGCAAGCGCCAGAGACCAAACAAGAATAAACATAGTCCATCCCCACCCTCCTTTTAAAGTGACTAACATAAAGGGGGTATAACTGCCTGCAATCAAAAGGTAAATTGACGCATGATCGACAATACGAAATAAATGTTTCAATTTAGGATCTTTGAAGCTGTGATATAAAGTAGAACTGGCATACATCAACAATAAAGTACTTCCAAAAACCAGGCTCGAAATTAATTTCAAGGCATCCTCTTGATTCATGGCAAAGACTATAAATAGCGTAATCGCAATCAAACTCAGAAGAACACCCAAGGCATGGGTTGTAGCATTGCCAATTTCCTCGGCTTTTGTTTGCAGTTTATCGGGTTTAATCCAAAGCATTCAAATCCCTTATAATGACCTCTTAATAACGTAGGAAAATTTTAGCACAACCAATATTTTTTATATACTTAGGTATCATTAAGGAGTCAATTGAATATTTTAGTCTCTGATTCGCTGCTTAATATACTTAATATAATAGTCCGAGGAGTAAAAGCTGGAGTGTACTTGGAACATTTACTGCTATACTATTTTCTATATATGAAACGCCTACAGGATGTAGAATATGAAAAAAACGAATAAAAGCAAGCCTGTTGAAAAAAATACCCCCCATCCCGATATTAAAAGAAAACAAGAAAAAACTGCTGATTCCTTGCAGAAAAAAAGTGAACCGCCAGAAACGGATAGCCTGTTTCGATTTATGGATAAATTCTATCAGGCTAATCTCGGAAAACTGACTGCCGGAGTGAGTCCAGCAGCTTTGGCCACCTCCTATTTTTCATGGATGGCACAACTTCTCCAATCACCAGGAACCCTGACAAGACTTGCCTCTTATCCTCTATTACATGCAGAAGAGTATGTCTCTAATCTGATCAATCATGACAAACCCGGAGATGGAAAAGACGTTCGCTTTCATACTGAAAACTGGAGTATGTATCCATGGCGTTTATGGGCGGAACAATTTCTCCAGTTTGAAAACTGGTGTTCACAAGCCACAACTAAAGTACCTGGTTTACCCATTCCCGTAAAACGCACTGTAGCTTTTCGCATGCGGCAAATTCTTGATGCCTTATCTCCATCAAATTTTGTCCTAACCAATCCCGATTTATTCCGAGAAACCATTCGTTCAAATGGGCAAAATTTAATACGTGGAACAGAACTGGCCATACAAGATTTCGTTGAAAAAATCACTGGAGCACCTCCTGCAGGAGTTGAAAATTTTATTCCAGGAGAACACGTCGCAGTGACTAAGGGAAAAGTAGTTTTTAAAAACCATTTAATTGAATTAATCCAATATGAAGCACAAACAAAAAAAGTATATAAAGAACCGATATTAATGTTGCCTGCCTGGATTATGAAATATTATATTCTGGATCTTCTGCCTGAAAACTCACTAGTGAATTGGTTAGTTCAACAAGGACATACTGTATTTATAGTCTCCTGGCTTAATCCGGGAAGTGAGGATCGAGATCTCGGAATGGATGATTACTACAGAATGGGCGCTATGGCTGCAATCGATGCAGTTTCAGCAGCAATTCCTGACACCAAAATTCATTTAATGGGTTATTGTCTCGGTGGTACCTTGGCGATGATAACTGCAGCAGCCATGGCAAAAAATGGGGACAAGCGGCTGAAAACCTTAAGTCTTCTTGCCGCACAAGGCGATTTTACTGAAGCGGGAGAATTGCTCCTTTTTATCACTAAAAGTGAAGTATCTTTTCTGAAAAGTATGATGTGGGAACAGGGGTATTTGGACACAAAACAAATGGCAGGAAGCTTCCAAATGCTTCGCTCGTATGATCTTATTTGGTCTAAAATGGTTCAGGACTACATGCATGGCACTCAAAGAGGGATGATAGCACTACTTGCCTGGAATGCGGATGCAACGCGTATGCCATATAAAATGCACAGTGAATATCTGGAAAAATTATTCCTTAACAATGATTTTGCCGAAGGGCGCTTTACTGTTGAGGGACACCATATTGTTGCGGAAAACATCCATACTCCTGCTTTTGTGGTAAGTACGGAAAAAGACCATGTGGCGCCCTGGAAATCAGTCTATAAAACACATTTATTAATTAATAACGACATCACTTTTGTTCTGACTAATGGTGGACATAATGCAGGAATAGTCAGTGAACCGGGACATGCAGGACGCAGTTATTATATTCGTGAACGAAAGAAAGATTCAGCCTATCTCGATCCGAATACCTGGTTAAAGGAAGCACAATCAAAAAAAGGCTCCTGGTGGATCGCCTGGGAGGAATGGTTGGTAAAACATTCAACCACTAAACTGGTTAATCCACCGAGTCTAAATAAAAAACTACCTGCAGCGCCTGGAACCTACGTGCTGCAAAAATAAAGGGTTCAATAATGAGTGACGAGTTTCTTGAAAATACTGTTTTTGATGAATTGACCTTGGGACAACAAGCCAGTTTAAGTCGTACTTTAACACAGGATGATATTGATTTATTTGCAGCAATGTCAGGAGACGTTAATCCAGCTCATGTGAATCCCGATTTTGCTAAAAGTGATGTTTTTCATGGGGTAATAGGTCATGGAATGTGGTCTGGCGCCCTGATTTCTACTTTATTGGGTACTGTATTGCCTGGGCCAGGAACCATTTATCTGGAGCAGGACATTCAATTTAAAAAACCGGTACATATTGGCGATAATTTAATTATCACCATTACAGTCAGCAATAAAAATCCAGATACAAAAACAGTTGAATTTAATTGCGTAGGCGTCAATCAAAAGGGAGAAAAGGTCATTGAGGGACTTGCTAAAGTATTAGCCCCTACTAAAAAAATTCGTATCGCGCGAACCGAACCACCTCATGTTGAAATTCATAATCACGATAAATTTAATGAAACAATTGCATCATGTCGTAATTTACCCCCTATAAAAACAGCAATTGTGCATCCGGTAACCGCACACGTGATTAAAGGGATTGCTGATGCAGTACAAGCAGCACTTATTATTCCAATTTTAATCGGCCCTGCTTCACGCATTAAAGAAGCGGCCAAAGAAGCAGCAATAAATTTAACCTCCTGGGAAATCATTGATACCGAACACAGTGATGCAGCCGCGGTAAAAGCTGTAGAACTTGCAGCGACTGGGAAAGTGGACGCCATTATGAAAGGTTCCCTGCATACTGATGAATTAATGTCTGCTGCAGTTCCAGTCGCTTCAGGATTACGTACCAAATATCGTTTTAGTCATGTTTATGTCATGAACATTCCTACCTATCATAAACCGCTCTTTATTACAGATGCTGCCATTAATATAGCTCCTAATGCAGAGGATAAGGCCGACATTTGTCAAAATGCAATTAACCTTTGGCGAATCTTATTCGATGATAAAACAAAACCTAGAGTGGCAATACTTGCGGCAGTTGAAACGGTTAACCCCAAAATGCAGGCTACGGTTGATGCAGCTGTACTATGTAAAATGGCTGACCGGGGGCAGATTATTAATGGCATTCTAGATGGTCCTTTGGCCTTTGATAATGCAATAAGCAAAGAAGCCGCAGCGGAAAAAAATATAACCTCAGCAGTAGCCGGCGATGCTGACATATTATTAGTACCGGAGATTGAATCAGGGAATATCCTGGCCAAACAACTAACCTTTCTGGGCCATGCAGATGCTGCAGGTATAGTACTTGGAGCCCGGGTGCCTATTATCTTACCCAGTCGAGCCGATTCGTTAAGAACTCGACTGTTGTCTTGTGCTTTAGCAGTTAAAATTGTTGCTGCACGAAACGCTGGAAAAATTAAATGACCGACTCCACCTTACTCATCATCAATTCCGGCTCTTCCAGTGTGAAGTTTCAACTATTCTCTAATACTCCTGAACTTTCTTTGTTAGCCAGAGGGAAGATATCTAATTTAGGGACGAAGCCATTATTTTCAGCAATCAACGAAAAACTAAGGCTACAAAGCCCCTCTAAAGATCTTGATCCTGAATGTAATCATGAGCAGGCAATTCACTTGATACTGGACTGGATAAACCAGAATCAAAATTGGGATATTAAAGCAGTTGCTCATCGTATTGTTCATGGCGGTGAACTATTTACTAAAAGTACATTAATTACTCCCTCAATTCTGAACCAATTAAAACAGTTCAACTCTCTGGCGCCTTTACACCAACCCCATAATTTGGCAGCCGTAGAAATCATTCAACAATTTCACCCTGAATTGCCGCAAATTGCCTGCTTTGATACCGCCTTTCATGCCCATCACTCCTCTTTATTTACTGCTTATGCACTGCCAAAATCGCTACGCGATCGCGGAGTCAGGCGTTATGGATTTCATGGCCTTTCTTTTGAATGGATAGCACATCGTTTAAAAAAAGATTATCCCACCTTGGCTAAAGGCCGGATTATTACCGCTCATCTGGGTAACGGGGCCAGTCTTTGTGCGATGCAAAATGGAATAAGTATTGATACGACTATGGGATTAACGGCCTTGGATGGTCTTCCTATGGGAACTCGCTGTGGGAGTCTGGATCCAGGGGCAATTATTTATATGCTGCGCAATTTAGGTTTGTCCTTAGAAGAAGTAGAAAAAATACTCTATGATGATTCAGGTCTTTTAGGCTTATCGGGTCTAACCAATGACGTCAAAGAATTACAAAACAGCGAGGCTCCGAATGCCCATTTTGCCTTGGATTATTTCTGTCTTAAAGGAGCTCAATTTATAGGAATGATGGCCATTGCTCTAGGAGGGCTTGATGGTATTGTATTCACTGGTGGAATAGGGGAAAATTCGGAGTTAGTTAGAACTAATATCTTAAACAGGATTCAATGCCTACAACCATTTTCTGTGCTGGTTATCCCAGCTAATGAAGAAAAAATGATGGCTATGCATACTTTAGCTCTTATTGGGATATGATAATAAAATGGAATCCGTATGCAGCGAAGGTACGGAATCAATGCAAACCAGCTTCTGCTATGGGTTAAGATTTGCACGTGTCAGATTGAGAGAATAAACATGGAAAAAGATTATTATAAAATAATGGGGGTTAGCCAAGATGCCTCGGAAAAAGACATCAAAATGGCATACCGAAAATTAGCGCGAAAATATCATCCTGACATTAGCAAAGAACCCAATGCAGAAGAGCAATTTAAAGAAATGGGGGAAGCTTACGAGGTGTTAAAAGATCCGGTAAAAAGAGCCGAATATGATCAATACCTTAAAAATCGCGAATTTATTAACCGACAAAACACCCAACAGTCAACTGGTCATGGAGAAAGAGCCTATCAGTTCCAGGGAGGTCAATTCGACAGTGATTTCTTTGAGTCCTTGTTTGGTCATGCCCGCCGCCAACAGCCCCCGATGGCAGGTCAGAATTATGAAGGAAAAATCACCATCAGCCTGGAAGAGGCCTTTCAGGGAACAGTAAAAAGCCTGCAAGTCCCTGTAGAGCAAGGCACAGAAACCAAGATGCAAACCCTTAAGGTCAAAGTTCCTGCAGGAATTAAATCAGGCCAGCAAATTAGATTAGCGGGACAAGGTGCCCCAGGCATAAGTGGCGGTCCACGAGGTGATATCTATTTGACGGTAGAAGTAATGAAACACCCCTGGTTTGATGTGATGGACAATGATATCTACTTCACTCTTCCCATTACTCCTTGGGAAGCGGCTTTAGGAGCTACAATAGTGGTGCCTACTCTGGGTGGAAAAATTGATTTAAAAATTCCCGCAGGCTCCCAGGGCGGACAAAAGTTAAGAATCAAAAACCGCGGTTTACCAGGACCTACTCCGGGAAATCAATATGTACTTTTAAAAATTATTACCCCGCCAGCCTCAACAGAAGCAGCAAAAGAATTGTATCAAAAAATGGCGCAGGTTATGCCCTTTAACCCACGTGAAAAAATGGGAGTATAAGCATGAACAAAGACGATCTTTTAATTGGCGTGCTTATTGAAGAAACCACTACTATTTCTTTCAATGAAGTATGCCGAAAATATCATATTCCTAAAGAACTACTGATTGAAATGATAGAACAAGGTTTATTTCCCAATCAAACCACGCAGATAGAACAAGTCGTGTTGGACCAAAAAGCTTTGCGCCGACTAGAATCTGCTTTTCGCCTCCATAGAGACTTGGGAATTAATCTCCCAGGAGTTGCTTTAGCATTGGATCTTTTGGAGGAAATGGAAAAAATGCGCAGGGAACTTGAGATTTTGCGCAAACACTTCTGATTTAAAATTGCATCATTCCTTATCCTTTAGAGTGATAATCAGGTATCTCTTTAGGATAACGGCCTTTAATCGTTTTAAAATAGGCACTAAATTGGGGAAAATCTTTATTGATATCCCCACTAGGCCAAAAAGGTTCACGAATTCGAATTTCCTTGGTCGAATAATCAAAACCTATCATCACAATCGGAATACCTGCTTGCAAAGCGATATGATAAAAGCCCTCTTTCCAGCGAACCACTGCACTACGAGTCCCCTCTGGGGTGATAGCAAGTACTAATTTATCACTTTGACGATATAATTCAGCCACTTGCTCTACTCTATTAGCCCTCTTGGAACGATCAACAGGGGTACCTCCCAAAGCCTTTAACAAATTACCCAAGGGGAAAAAAAACAATTGGTGCTTGGCTAAAAAATTAATTTTAACCTCTACGGCAAAACGACCTAATAAACCAATGATTAAATCCCAATTACTAGTATGAGGCGCCACAATAACCATATATTTCTTATCTTTGGGTAATTTCCCAACAATCTTCCAACCTATTAATCTTAAAATAAAACGACAAATTGTTCCCATAATAAAAATCTATAGTTGCTTTATTTCAGTATAAACAAATTATTGGCTAATTTGATATTGGTTTTTATAAAATAAGAGACTGTAAAAACAATTGTCATTTCTTAATGGACCTGTACAATAAGGTCAATGTAAAAAACAAATCAAAACCCATGCCCCAATCTGACTCTTTAATCGCGCAACAAACCCTGGACTGGGTACGCTCATTCATCGTTAAATACAATCTTTGTCCCTTTGCTAAGGGGCCCGTTAATAAAGGAAAACTAAGAATAGCGGTATCGAATACCTCCAAAAAAGCCCAGGCTCTCGAAGATTTAATGACAGAAGTTCAATTTTTAGATAACAATCCAGAAATAGAAACCACCCTGCTGGTTTTTACCAATTCCTTTAAAATTTTTTTTACTTATCTGGATTTTGTCGATATAGCCGAACGTCTGCTTCAAGAGCAAGACTATGAGGGTATCTATCAATTGGCTACCTTTCATCCAGATTATTATTTTGCCGATACCGATCCGGAAGACGTATCCAATTATACCAATCGCTCTCCTTACCCTATGTTACATTTGTTGAGAGAAGACAATCTGGAAAAAGCCATTTCCGCGTATGGTGACACAGAAATGATTCCACAAAGAAATATTGAGACCCTTCATGAATTAGGCTTAGAAAAAATTAAAAAAATTCTTGAGGGCTAAAAGCCAGTATGCCCCCATCTTTAGCTAAACACCATCCTGAACAAAGTGAAGGTTCTCCCGCTTATGTCAGGAGATCTCTCACTTCGTTCGAGATGACGTACTCCGGTCAAACGTCATCCCGAACAAAATGAGGGATCTCCAACTGTGGGCACGGTACTCATTTAAAGAGAACACTATCCTCATTCGATGGCCTATCCCGGTCAAACGTCATCCCGAACAAAGTGAGGGATCTCCAACTGTGGGCACGGTACTCATTTAAAGAGAACGCTATCCTAATTCGATGGCCTGTTCCGGTCAAACGTCATCACGAACAAAGTGAAGGCTCTCCAACTGTGGGCACGATACTCATTTAAAGAGAACACTATCCTCATTCGATGGCCTGTTCCGGTCAAACGTCATCACGAACAAAGTGAGGGATCTCCAACTGTGGGCACGGTACTCATTTAAAGAGAACACTATCCTCATTCGATGGCCTGTTCCGGTCAAACGTCATCCCGAACAAAGTGAGGGATCTCCAACTGTGGGCACGGTACTCATTTGAGGAGAGCTCTCACCTCGTTCAAGATGACGTTTGGTCGAAAAATAGCGGTCAATAATTATCTGTCATTCCAATAATGTACTAAAATTATAGATATAAAACCCAATCTATTAGGTGCATCATGAAAAAACCAGATCCAGCACTTACTTGCCCCAATCCACGGTTAATCTCCGCCATTTACTTTGGATTACTATCTGTTGTAGGCACGATACTCATTAATGCTTTTCTTACCTCTCTAGGAGTCGAAGAAAAAATTCCCGTTTTTGAAGCAGTAATTTTAGGAATGGTTATCGCTTCATGCACAGGAGCAGTAATGGGGGAACATATTATTCATTGTGAAAAACCATACAAAGTCAAAACTTTTTGGATGGGTTTTTTTATGGTGATAGCCTCTTTACCAATTTTTGATTTAGGCCTTGTTTTCTTTATGTACCATGAAAATTCGAGTATATTGTACGTTGCACAGCTGCATAATATGGTTTACTTCTATCTATACGTTCTGGCCTACAGCTACGTTCTTTTCGGAATCGCACTGGCCATAGGTGCAGGATTAGCCGCTATGTATTTACGGGGCCAATTGGTATACGATATTTTATCCACTTATCAGCCCAATGAAGAAATAGAAAAATTGCCGGAATCCCCTGTTGAAAAAAACAAAATAGAGCATTCTGACCGGGTGCGTATCACCCATCACTAAGAAGGTCGGCTTCCAAATCGTAGGTAGGTAAATTTAATAAATGCGGTATTTAGATAATAAGAATCAACTTCTTGATTTATTAACTCAAGGGGCCACAGTTATAACCCCGAATAATAGATTAAGCGCGGCTCTATTAGAGTATTTTTTTACTTATTCCAATCAAAAAACAGTGGATAAACCCATATGTTTGCCTTATAACACGTTAATCATTAATACCTATCAGCGATTAAAATTTTTAACGCCTGAACAGTCTTATCCTACCTTATTAAATGAAGCTCAATGTCGTCACTTATGGCAAACCATTATAAAATCGGATACTCATATTACGTACAGTGAAGGCCTGCTTAAAGCAGTAATGCAAGCATGGGAATACAGTCAACAATGGCAGCTTACCCCCGAAAATCCAGCGTTCCAATACACACCACAAACCCAAACGTTTCAACGGTGGTGGCGAACCTTTAATAGTCAACTCAAAGATCTCAATGTCATCACGGAACGCCAATTGATTCCCTATCTGATTGATGCTGCCCATCCCCTGTTTTTTCAACCGGTTATTTGGGTATGTTTTGACGAGTTCAACCCCCAACAATTGACACTCCAGCACTATTTAAATAATGAAGGACTAACCCAATATCGTTATGATTTAAAAGAACACTCGAATATACCTAAGGTATTGTCTGCAAAAGATAATAAAGAAGAATACCAACAATTAATGTCTTGGTTGAATTTAAAAATAGATAAAGGGGAACAGCGTATTGGTGTTGTTGTTCCAAATTTAGAACAGGAATCCCGTTCTTTACAAAGAATATTACAGCGTCATTTTAACCCTACTGTGTTTAATATATCGTTGGGCCAATCACTGAGTGAGTTTCCTCTGGTTGCCCATGCTCTTTCCTGGTTGAATCTTGAGAGTACCACCATTAATCACCACCAGACATCATTACTTCTTCAATCTCCTTATATTGGCAATGCAAAAGAGGAATTTATAGCGAGATCACACTATCTACAAGACAGTACATTACTGCAGGAGCAAAAGTGCTCCTTAAAAACGCTAATTACCGATCTAAACACTTCAGCCCCAAAACTCGCAGCCCTTTTAGGAAAGATCACTCCTTATCCCCCAAAAGCATCACCTGAGGAATGGATATCCTTATTCCAAGAGCGCTTAAATTCTATGGGTTTTCCGGGAGACTACGGACTGGATTCAGAAAGCTACCAATGCTTTAATCGTTTTACCGCAGTCTTTGATGAGTTTCGTCAATTAAGTCTCATCAGCGCTACTTTAAATATCAAAGAAGCCATTGCTGCCTTCACTCATTTGACTGATAACACCATATTTCAGGCACAAAAAAAGAATGCGCCCATTCAAATATCAGGTTTGCTGGAAGCATCCGGTTGTGAGTTCGATAGTCTTTGGGTCATGGGATTAAGCGATCAATGCCTACCCCAAAAAACGCGATTATCTGCTTTTATTCCGCCGCAACTGCAACGTGAATTATTTATGCCTCATAGCGTTCCGGCGCGTGAATTACAATTTGCCAAACAAACCCTGCAACGATTACAAAGAGGCAGTGCCGAAACAGTATTTAGTTACTCACGGCTCCAGGGAGACACCCCAAATCTGCCTTGTGCTTTAATTACTGATTTTCCCAATTTCGTACCGTTGCCTCCAATCTTTGAACCAGCAATGCAATCCTTTTTAATGGCCAGAGAAGAGATCTATAATCTACCTTTACGTTCAGAGGAACATGTTTCAGGCGGTACTGCTTTATTAGCCAATCAAGCAAAATGTCCTTTTAAAGCATTTGCAGAACATCGGCTTAAAGCAAAGCCCTCCGCCTATACATCCGATGGCCTGAATAATAAAGAAAAAGGTCAGATCATTCATAAAGTAATGGAATTACTCTGGCAAACTCTGCAAAGCCAGGAGGAATTATTCAATCTAAGTCCTAAGGACTTAGATCTCCTTATTGAAAAAGCAATTCATGCAGCCTTAAGTCCTGTCAAACAGGTGCAGCGCGATTCTTTTTCCAATTTAATTGAAGAAGTCGAATACTCCCGTTTAAAACGACTGGTACTTGCAAGCCTGGAATGGGAAAAGAAACGCCCTCCTTTTACCATTGCAGCTATAGAGCAATCTTACTCCATCAATTTAGCCGGTTTGGATTTTAAAGTACGTGTTGACCGCCTGGATCAAGTCGCAGACAAAAAATGGGTCATAGACTATAAAAGCAGTCTCCCTGCGAGTAAACCCTGGAACGAAGACCGACCAAAAGAACCACAATTATTGCTATATGCTTTATTGGATGAGCACATCAATACTCTGTTATTGATGCAACTCAAAACAGGGAAAATTACCTGTAGCGGATTGAGTGAGGAAAAACTGGATCTCAGTGGTCTCTCCTCATTAAAAAAAGGCGAAACATGGGAAGAGTATAGGAATCACTGGCAACAACAATTAACTCTTCTGGCAAACGAGTTTCAACAAGGACACAGCGTACCAAACCCGGTTAACTCCATTGTGTGTCAACAATGCGATTTTCAAAATCTTTGCCGCTTTCAAATTAACCAATAGAGACGAATCATGCATCATTTAATTCTGGGTTATGGTTATTGTGGTTACTATTTAGCCCAAGAGTTATTAAAGCACGATCAGCAAGTTACCGCCCTATCCCGTCATTTGAATCCTGAGTTACAGCAGCCTGGATTAAGCCACGTTACCCATGATTTAAACCAACCATTCAATTGGACTGAATCCAATACTATTGTTTATTACTTGATTCCACCTCAGCCACAAGGGGAAAGAGATATTTTTTTACGTCAGTTTCTCAGTCACAATAGGGTTAATGCTAGAAAAGTAATTTATTTTGGCTCAAGTGCTGTTTATGGCAATCATCAAGGCAACTGGGTGAATGAACAATCAACCTGCGTCATTAACAACGCACGTCAATTGCGTCGGCTTGATGCAGAACAGCAATGGTTAAGTTATTGCAACCAAAATTCAATACAAGCAGTATTGCTGCGAGTTGCAGGAATTTACGGGCCTCAGCGTTTACCTATAGAGGCAGCTAAAGCTCAAACGCCGATAATAGAAAAAGATAAAGCCCCTTATACTAATCATATTTATGTAAGAGATTTAGCAGCCATCTCTTACTTGTTGGCACAGTGTCCAACGCCCCACACGCTCTATAATATTGCCGATGGTGCTCCCCAACCTATGGGAACCATCCAGAAGAAGGTAGCTAAAGCCCTGGGGATTAAGCCAGCCCCCTATGAGTCTTGGGAACAAGCATGGGAAAGAGCCAGCCCAATGAAACGTGAGTTCATGCAAGGGTCAAAACGTCTACAGATAGATCGATTAAAACAAAGCCTTAAATCCAGTCTATCGTTGAGTCACTTGAACGATGCCATTCAACAAAGTTTGAGCATATGAAGATTTTGAAAGCGTCCATGGGGTAGAATCGCGAAAAAAAAATATATTTTTCAAAAAGTTACAAATATAATCCTTGTCTCATCCCGATTTCAACAATAAAATAAAAATAGCCTACTGGATAGAAAATCTGGCTGAGTTCGCAGACTGTGACAAAAGTCAGAAAAAGGCTTCGCTGAAGCACAATCGCGGCTATACCTATAGGTATTTTTATTAAATTTCTTTCGAACCTCACTCAGGTAACTTAAGGACAAGATGAATGAGACAACACTACAAAATCACGCTAAAATTTTTTTTGCTGTTCCCCTTGCTTACTGCGGCAACAGCTCAGGCAGCAGCTCCTTTGTGGACCTTAACCCCTGCCCCAGGCTCCAATCCTACCCAGGAAGTGCCCCAAAACAGCACAGCCACCGTGGACTACGTGGTTCAAAACCAATCAAGACAATCCAAGAATGTGGTACTTTTACCCACAGCAGGGATTCAACAAACCACTCCCTGTCGCATGGCGCCAAACGGTCAACCAGGCAGCAGCTGCACACTCAACCTGCTGATTACCAGCAATGCCTTACCGCAAGGCGGTGTCCGCGGTGGCCCTGTAGTATGTCAGGCAAACGCCGATGGCAGCCCTAATCTCAACCAGTGTTATCAACCCTCAAAACAGGAAGAGCAGTTAAAGGTAAGCCAAACGACCACAACACAACAGGCCACACTAACACTTACCCCCACCAATCTAAGTTTTGTTGCCGGCACGATAAGCAGCACCATTACCTTAACCAATACCTCCACCTTGGTGACCGCAACAGGCCTTAGTCTTACTCCCTCAACGAATTTAATGTTGGTCAATAATGCCTGCGGCAACACGCTCTTACCTCAGGACTCCTGTACTTTTGCATTGACCTCTTCTGTCGTGAGTACAGGAAACACCGTAACTGCTAAAGGGACTAATACCCCCACCGCGCAGCTAACCGCTTCAATTACTCCCATTCCTTTACGCTTAGCCGCCGTGGGATATTATAACAATGGGAGTCGGAATATTCCCTTAAGTTATACCTCCAGTGATAATGGCGTCACCTGGAGTCTCTCCACTATCCTCCCTCCGGCACAAGGAGGGAGTGATAATTATCTTCAAGGTATTTCCTGCGACAGTGCGGACCATTGTGCGGCCGTGGGATATTATAACAATGGAATTAGGTATGCTCCCTTAAGTTATACCTCCAGCGATAACGGGACAACCTGGAGTCTCTCCACCACCCTGCCCCCGGCTCAGGGTATTGCCTCTAATACCCTTTCGGGGATTAACTGCGACAGTTCCGGGCATTGTGTAACAGTGGGATATTATCCATCTGGAGGTCGTTATGTTCCCTTAAGTTATACTTCCAGTGATCATGGAGTCACCTGGAGCCTCTCCACTACTCTGCCTCCAGCACAGGGTAGTAGCACCAATTTCCTATATAGTGTTTCCTGCGAGGGTACTGGCCATTGTGTAGCCGTGGGATATTATAACAATGGAAGTCGGAATATTCCCTTAAGTTATACCTCCAGTGATCATGGAGTAACCTGGAACCTCTCCACTACTCTGCCTCCAGCACAGGGAAGTAGCTCCAATTACCTACCTAGTGTTTCCTGCGAAGGTACTGGCCATTGTGTAGCCGTGGGATATTATAGTCTGGCTGCGCCCCCCTTAAGTTATACCTCCAGTGATCATGGAGTAACCTGGAGCCTCTCCACTACTCTGCCTCCAGCACCGGGAAGTAGCTCCAATAACCTACAGAGTGTTTCCTGCGAGGGTACTGGCCATTGTGTAGCCGTGGGGAATTATTTCAATGGAAGTCGTTATGTTCCCTTAAGTTATACCTCCAGTGATCATGGAGTCACCTGGAGCCTCTCCACTACTCTGCCTCCAGCACAGGGTAGTACCTCCAATTTTCTATCTGGTGTTTCCTGCGAGGGTACTGGCCATTGTGGAGCCGTGGGATATTATAACAATGGAAGTCGGCCTGTTCCCTTAACTTATACCTCCAGTGATCATGGAGCAACCTGGAGTCTCTCTACTACCCTGCCCCTGCCACAAGGAGGTAACGCTAATTTTCTTTTTGGTGTTAGTGGTAACGGGCTTTAGTGGAGGAATGACACGGTTGTGTGCCAATGCACACAACCTATAAAACAGGCATCGATTTAGCAAAGCCAGTCGGGCGCAAATATTCAAGAAAGAAAAATTGCCCACTGGCAACAAGGAGGGTTATAGATTCGCTGACTAGTGCTCATGAAGCAACCCGGAGTCTCTCCACTACCCTCCCCCCGACACATGGAAGTGACAATAATTTTCTTCTGAGTGTTTCCTGCGACAGTGTTGGCCATTGTGCTTCCGGGCCAGAAGAAAAGTTGGGCGAAAAGCAACTTTATTTTTAAAATAATGTATGCTATAAAACGCCACATTGCTAATCATTTACAATGGTTGCCCATCTATTTTCCTTAATCTATAAAGAGATAAATTATGCCTTCATATAATAATGCAGAATTACTGGCACAAAGAATAGCGGACTGTAATGTTCAATTAGACTCTCTTTTTGCTGATTTGGATATAAACAGCACTCTTAAGATGCAGTTAGGGCAGATCAAATATTTTTACCAACGCGCTTTTGATAAAACCTCAAACGAAAAAAATGCACTAAGAATTGCTTTACAATACGAGCAATTTATTATCACTGCTACTGAAGTAAAATTAGGACAATTAACAGCCGATGGAGCCAACGACATAATAGCGGATACAACTGACGACAGACAATTTAATATTGTAATGTACAATATTCTTAAAGTATGTGAATTATTTTTCTGGACCGCTGTAGCAGCGGCTGCCTATGTGGGGTGTATCACCACCGGAATCCCTTTATTGTTTCTTGAACCGTTTACCGGTTTCGCGGTCACGGCAGGAACCTCTCTCTTATTCGCAGCAGCAGTACATCAGGCTGGAGAGTGTTTTGAAGAATTTAAAACTTTTGCTCGCATCAACGCCGAAGACACTCGAGAAAGAAGCGTCATTTCATTTTTTAGTAGTCAACCACTGCGAAGAGTAGAACAAACAGCTCCTGATGAAGATTTAGAATCATCTTCTGAGCCCACAATTTATACGGCATGTAATTAAACAGTATCGGGGCTCAGTTTAAGGCTAGATTGCCGCGAAACCTGCGCCACCTCGAGCCCCCACTACGTCACATCGAGCCCCGGCTACGTCATCTCGAGCCCTGGCTACGTCATCTCGAGCGTCAGCGAGAGATCTCCTCAAACTGGCACCGTGCCACCATCAGAAGATCCTTCACTGCGTTCAGGATGACGTTGCCCAGCCTCAAACCACTCCCTACGTCACATCGAGCCCCGGCTACGTCATCTCGAGCCCTGGCTACGTCATCTCGAGCGTC
>NZ_JAJKBJ010000012.1 GCF_023618015.1 Legionella maioricensis | reverse complement strand
GCTTGCGAGGAGGGATCTCCTGAAATAGGCATGAGCCACATTTGGGGAGATCCTTCGCTTCGCTCTGGATGACGTTTCTTAAGTCAATGGCAGTGCTCCTCAGCCCGAACAGCTCGAGATAAAATTCTTACATCTGCCCATCAAATTGTGCCTCAAACCCTTGCCAACAATTGATGTAATCCTCCTGCAGGCTTGGATGGTGTTTTGCTTGCTCGGTAACTTGCCATATTTCTCTCGTTTCAAACATAAAGGCTAGTGAATCATTGTATTCCGGCTTGAGCTCTACAGATGCTGCTTTTTCATAAGATGCGTAGTCAGGGCCATGCGGGGTCATTCGATTATGAATACTAATCCCCCCTTTTAAAAAACCGCTTTTTTTGGCATCGTATTCGCCGCGCACTAGTCCCATTAATTCACTCATATAGTTTCGATGAAAATAGGGAGGTCTAAAGGTATGTTCCGCTACCATCCAACGGGGGGGGAAAATAACAAAATCCAAGTGAGCTACTCCTGGTGTATCACTTTCTGAGGTTAATACAGTAAATATGGACGGATCGGGATGGTCGAAGCTTACGGTATTGATGGTATTAAATAAACCCAGATCGTAACTGTAGGGTGCATAATTACCATGCCAGGCGACTACGTTAAGGGGAGAGTGATTACATGTTGCAAACCATAATTGATTTTGATGCTTACAAATCAGAGTGGTATTCGACTTATCCTGTTCAAATGCAGCTACCGGATAGTTGAAATGGCGAGGGTTAGCTAAACCATTGGCGCCAATGGGGCCCAGCTGAGGTAAAGTGAGGGGACTGCCGCCATTTTCACAAAGATATCCTTTAGCTTCCTTGCTAAGTACTTCTACTTTAAATTTAACTCCGCGCGGGATAACTGCAATGAACCCCGGGCATAGATTCAAGCAGCCAAACTCAGTATGTAAATTAATTTCACCCTCATAGGCTACAAACAACATCTCGCCATCGTTATTAGCAAAATATTTATCATGCATGGATTGATTGCAATAATAAAGAAAGGCATTGATCAAATGACTGCCAGCAAGATGAAAAAGCCCATCAATAAAGTCACAGTTAATTTGGGAACTCGTATAAAGAGGGGACCAGCGTAGCGGATTGGGTGATTGCTTTTCAGTGAAAGGTTTTATCATCGTTTTTTCATAGGGATAATAAGTTCCTTGTGCGACCGTGGGAAGGATTCTATATAACCAGCTCCGAAGATTATTATGCCTGGGGCGAGTAAATGCCGTACCGCTTAACTGTTCTGCATAAAGACCTAAATTGCATTGTTGCGGCGAGTTTTGATTAGAAGGTAGCGCACCTTTAAGGGCTTCACTGTGATGATAATTACCAAATCCTTGCAAATACATTCGAGAGCTCCTTGAGAGTTTTTCACTGACTTGGCTAGAATAGTCTAAAAAAGTTAAACATGTCGATAGTGATTCATCGTTTACCCCGTTCTTTTTAACGATAGAGCAATGTATAATCCGAATAATATAATGTAACTATTTGTAAGGTCTTTTGTTGGGTCTCGACCCAACCTATCATTGATAGAATCGTAGGTTGGGTCGATACCCAACAAGTAATTTAAACCAGGTTAGAGGTGGAGTGATGGCAGGTCATAGTAAATGGGCAAATATTAAATTTCGCAAAGGTGTTCAGGATGCCAAACGCGGAAAGATATTTACTAAATTAATTCGTGAAATAACTGTTGCTGCACGTATGGGTGGGGGAGATGAGTCTACTAATCCCCGGTTGAGAGATGCGGTTAAAAAAGCTCTTAATGCGAATATGAAACGAGATACCATTGATAACGCTGTCAAGCGTGGTGTAGGCGGGTTAGATGGTGAAGCAATGGTGGCAATGCGCTATGAAGGATATGGTCCCGGTGGGATAGCAGTACTGGTAGATTGCCTGTCTGATAACAAAAATCGAACTGTTTCAGAAGTCCGTCATGCCTTTACCAAGCATGGTGGTAATTTGGGAACAGACGGTTCTGTATCCTATCTCTTTGCTAATCAAGGAGAAATCTTAATGGTCGCAGGCCAGTCTGAAGATCAGGTAATGGAGATAGCCATTGATGCAGGAGCGTCTGATGTTGCTGTTGATGAAGGACAGATAGAGATCATTACTCCTGTTGAAGCTTATCATAGTGTTCTCAATGCCTTGGGTGATGCCGGCTTAGAGATTGAGCAATCTCATTTAACCATGCGCGCCCAAACGATGGTGCCTATTGATGATGAATCTGCAGAGTCATTAATTAAGCTAATCGATATGCTGGAAGATCTGGACGATGTTCAGGAAGTCTATAGCAATGCTCAGTTTTCCGATCATCTATTAGAATCAATGAATTAATGACTATTATTTTAGGGATAGACCCGGGCTCAAGGATTACAGGCTACGGTTTGATTAAAGAAGCAAACCGAAAAATTGAGTATATTGATAGTGGGTGTATTCGCACGTCAATAGAGGGTGAATTAAGTCAAAAGTTATTACAAATTTATGACGGTATCTGCCAGTTGATGGATCATTATTCTCCTACGGAAGTAGCCATTGAGCAGGTTTTTATGCATCAAAACCCCAGCTCTGCTCTGAAATTAGGTCATGCGCGTGGGGTAGCTATGGTGGCTGCCGCTTCCCATCGCGTCAGGGTTAATGAGTATTCAGCCCGGGCAATTAAGCAAACCGTAGTCGGTTATGGTGCTGCTGACAAAGATCAGGTAAGCCATATGGTGGTTCATTTGCTCAGGTTAAACAGTTCACCACAAAAAGATGCTGCAGATGCATTAGCTATTGCAATTTGTCATAGCCACATGCGTAATGGCTTAGCCGTAGCGCTTGGCAAGCAAGGATTAACGCGAAGGAGAAGAACAAGATGATTGGCTGGTTGAACGGACAAATTGTTGATAAAAATCATCCGGGAAAGTTAGTTCTGGATGTAAATGGTGTTGGCTATGATGTTGAAACCTCGCTTAATACCTTTTTCCAAATAGAGGGACAAAATAAAGCGGTAGGATTGCATATTCATACTGTGGTTCGTGAAGATGCTTTATTGTTGTATGGCTTCCTGGAGAAAGAAGAAAGAGCATTATTCAGAGCTTTAATTAAAGTGAATGGTGTTGGCCCCAAACTTGCCATGGCCATCCTGTCCAGTATTTCTCCTGGCGAATTTATTCAGTGCATTGTTCAGGAAAATTCAGCTTTATTAACCAAGTTACCTGGTATAGGTAAGAAAACAGCGGAGCGCCTGGTTGTGGAAATGCGAGACAGCATCAAACAGTTTGGGACACCTGTTTCAGGGGCTTTGGACAAACCGCTCAATACGATGCGCAGTCAAGATGAAGCGATTAGTGCCTTGGAAGCTTTAGGCTACAAACCCCAGGAAGCATTAAAAGTTGTCAGTAAAATTGATGATGGAATTAAAAACTGTGAGCAATTAATTCGTGAAGCATTACAAATACTGGCTAAACGATAACTCATTTTTCTTTTTCTTAAGAAAAACGCATCGATTAAATCAATATATCCCGCCGGAAATGGATTCTCATTTTATTTACGTCATTTTTTCTTAATAAAACTTCTCTATAATGAAATTAAACCATATGGATTAATATTGTCCATAATGACAAATAGATCGGATGTATCTCACGAGTATTTGCCTCATAAATGGGGGAGCTGATATGAAAAAAAGTGAAATGAAAGCCAAAGCAGAAGGAATTCTGGCAAAAATCACCAAGTTTGAGGAAGAATACAAAAAGCATGAGCAGCTTTTGGATTCCAATACTGTCCGCAGCATTGATATACAACGATTAAGAGCCTATAAAGAATCGGTAAATAACTATTTAAAGAGAATTGAAAAGCTCGGATCTGAAGATGCACCTCCACTACCTGAATCAGTCGGACATTATACCTATGATGATCCAAATGCGGCAGTACTTACTCAACGAGCTGACGAATATCAAAGAGTATTTAACCTAAGAAGGGAATATATACAGGTACCAAGAAATTTAGCATCGATTGAAAATTTGGCTGATGATTTAATGAAGCATTTGGAACCCTTTAAAGCCAGTGTTTCCAGTCTAAGCACCACTGTAATTGAATTAGTTCAAAAAAAGGGGCAATACATAGAACTAAGCCAGTCCATAGAATCTGACATTGATCGAGATACTACGGATTTTGCTTCAATTTCATCTGCTTATTTAGCGGATTCAGTGTTGAAGGAAAGTTTACAGAAAGTTCAACTTCAGCAAGCTGGATATAGCAATTTACTTGAACTTTTAAAAAAAGATACCGTTGAAGCAGGAGCTGATGCAAGTAAGCAGCTAGCTGCCTATGATAATGGATTGCAGCTGTTACAAGAATATCAGCAGACTTATAAGAAGAGTACTGAGAAATTAAGAAAAAAAATAAGCGTCTTAACATCTGCTGAAAGCGTTTATAAGGAAGTAGTTGTCTCTAAAGATGCAATGGTGAAGTCGGCAAAAAGGTCAATTGGAAGTGTCAATTTTCTGTTAGGACACGAAGATTTGACTCAAACAAAGAAAATAACAGGCTTTTCTGTTTCTGCCTCAGAACTTAGCGATCTTGTTAAGAAAGTTGCTGCTAAAACTCAAGAGATAGAAAATAAAAACTATATGGCTCAAGCAGGTTTGGTAAAACCACCTCTTACTCCCTTTAAGAAAATAAATAAAGCAACTACACTATGTCTGGATGATAAGAACGAATTGACGCAGCTGGTTGACACACTAAATAAAAAAGCTGCTGAGGTTGACCAACAAATCAATGAAACAGCAAAACAAGTTAAAAGAGATATTGAGGAGCAAAAGAAGGAATTTTCCAAAATTGCTAGTGCTATTAAAATTAAATTAACTACCGAGAAGGTTGGTTCATTTGCCATTAGAAAACTAGAAGCTCAATTTGAAATAGAAGGGGCACTCACTAATAGTGCCAACCAAAATTCAATCGCTTTTGATCAAGCAAAACTAACAAGACTTAAAGAGATTACTCAGACATTAGAGAAACAAGTACTTGTTGAAGAAAAACGCATTATTGATGAAATTGGCAAGAATATTGGAATTATTGCGAAAGATATTACAGTAAGACAGGCGGGGATATTAGATACAGTAGCTAAAGGTGGCTTTAATGTTACAGAACACGAATCTTTCTCAGCTGTAAGAGATTATAAGTTTACTTTAGATGCAGGTAATGAGCAAAATAGAGAGATACTCAGCGATAAATTAAAACAGGCCCATAAGGAGAAAGAAAGATTTGATAAATTATACGGTGAGCTTTATGACATCGTAGCGCTCCATAAGGCTGCCAAACCAATTGCTGATAAAATAAGTGCAAACTCTCTTAGTGCGCAAGAGCTGGCGGAGATGGTTAATGAGTGCCCAGAGGATGGCAAACTATTGACTGCTCTTGGACAATACTATGATGGATTAACAGGGGCTCTTAATAAGCATTTAGCTCTTTTTGATGCCAAAGGAATATCAGCTGTTAAAGCATTTGTTAAATATGGCGAGGAGCCTTTAGACACATCAATTTCAGGAGATGAGCCACTGTCCTTTCAACAGCGACTGGCACTGATTACCTTCCTTTCAGAAGCAAAAGTTGATTATAAACCATTTTTAGCTCAGAACGAGAAGAATAAAGAGATTACAGCTGCGGTATTTTATTTAAAAGAACAGAAGCTTCCCGGGTTAATAACGGCAAAAAATCTTGGGAATAAACCATTTCTTGATGCATTATTGGTATTAAAAAAACATAAAATAAATCTGTCTGAAGAGTATGCATTATCTTTAGCCAGCGATCTCAATAAATGCGAAGTTATTTGTCAGCAAAACGAACTCTATAAAAACTCACAGAAGCTAATTACAAACGATACATCTGAAATAGATAAGAGAATAAGAACAGATAAGATAGAAGAGGCAACATTTAAAGCTTTAATAGAGGACTTTTTGCAAAATGATAAAGAAGTCACTGCAGCAGTTAATATGGTGAGCAAACATGCGCCTGAATACTGTCAACATTGGCTATTAGCTATGGTTAAAGAAAGTAAGCCTTTACAAAACCTGCTTAATAATGACCTAAAAAGTAATTTACCTTTTATTAAAATTATGTTTGATGATGCGCTGAAGCATAATTCATATCTAAAAAAATATTTCACTAAGAAAGCTCCTGATGAGGGGTTTGATCCGCATAAGTGGGCTGCAGTAGTAATGAAGCGAACATTAGAGAGAAATGATCTATTAACTCAACTAGAGGCTGCAAGTGTGGGAAAAATGGGTGTGGTTATGGAGGAAATTAATCAATTTATTTTAAATAACCGCAAGCCCAATACTCAAGAAAATCAAGCAATAAATGATTCACTTTCTCGTTTTCGTCGTGAAGCAGCGCCAATATTACTAGCTACGAACTCTACGTCGGAGAAGAAAAAAGAGGCATTAGAAGAGCTTGCTGACAAACACTTTAAAAATACGAGTCTGCTTGATCTCGCCCTTGAATTTCTTTTTGAGGTTTTTGAAAAGATTGCGGTAAATGTCTTTAATTCGACAAAACTCTCTGAGCATAGGAGTACTTTTTTCTCAACTCAGAAAGTTGCTGCACTTGACCATCTTCGAAAGGGATTCGAACATTCTGCAGCTGAAGTGGAAGTGACAGATGAAGAAAGTGAGAGTCTGGAGAGTGACCTATTAATTCATAAGGGTATGAATCAATAAATTTCTTTACGAGGAGAGTATGTATTTTATAATTGAATGCATATTATCTTGATAAGGTAAGTTAAGGTGGTTTTGCAATTGCTCGCAGGTTGAGCCATGGGCCCAACCTTCAATTTGCATAAAATTATGGCAGTGTCTGCAACACCTTCCCGGAAATTAAATCAGTTTATTCCCTGAGTTTCATACGCGGGCGACCAAGTCTGGCACCTCTGATTGCTCACGGTATAGGTTATTTTTGAGAGCCAGATAAAAAAGGTCGACATTGCGTATGAAGTGAAGCCCAGCCCAGATTTTATCCTGGTTATTTCGCCAAGGCTTGCTATGACGAAATATACGCTCAGTGAACACCTAATGACGCCATAGGAGGTAGCCTGGGTGAAGGCGCAGACGTAACCCGGGATGAAAACCTGATTTGAGCTTTGATTACGGATCGCTTTGCTCGATCCAAGCTACAATCCGTGCATAATTAATTCATGAAGCCTTACAACTCTGGCTAAGCGGTAACTATTTATTTTTTCTCTCTTTTTTCAGCAAGACTCACTGATTAATTCAAGATATCCCATCTGAAAAGGACTCTCATTTTATTTACGTCATTTTTTCTTAATAAAACTTCTCTATAATGAAATTAAACCATCTGATTTATTATTGTCCATAATGGCATTTAGATTAGAAGGCAACTTACGAATTGTGCCTCAATAAATGGGGGAGCTGATATGAGTAATGAACGAAGAGATCAAACAATAAAATTTACAAAGAGAGTTGTAACGTCAATTAATACTAAAGCAGGACTCAATCAAGCGGCTAGAGAGTTGTTAGAAAAAATAGATGCCAGTTTGAGTGAATATGAGAAATACACCAGTTTGGGATTACTGGATAAATCAGCAGTGGAAAAAAACGTGGAGCAGTTAGCCCTCTATAAGGCAAGCCTTGAGAGTGGCGGGATGAAAGCTCTGATTAACAATGTAACTGAAGATACATGTCCTGTAGAGCCATCCCCAGAAGATCCTGAAAGAGATGCAATAATTCTTCAAAGGATAGAATACAAGATGGCGAATGATCGTTTAAGAGAGGCTCAAGGTGCTTATAATCAAAATACTGAGAAATTAACCAAAATAAAAAGTCAGTTTGCTGAAACCCCTTCCCCTGAGGGCATAGCCAAGAGCCAATATGAACATCTGAAAATCTCTTTTGGTCCTGATGTTCAAAAATACACCCCCCCCGAAAATTATAAAGAAGATGCTGCTTTGCGACGCGGTATGGAAAAATTAGAGGCAATGCAAACAAAATTTATTGATAAAAATCGTCAAATAACTGAAGTAGTGGGAAGAATTTCTGCCAAAACCAGTCCATTAGAACAAGTAAAAATTTATCGGGGTGCAATAGAAACATTAGCGTTTTATAAAAAATCCTTTAAGGAAATTCGTAAGGAAATTGATACTCGCGTTGATGCACTAAATTCTGTTGAGTCAAATTATGAAAAAGCAGTGGCTCGATATAACGCCCTGGTTTCAACAGCGAAGGAACTAGTTGAAGGGCCCCTATTAGAGCGGGTATTACAAAAATACTCCGAATTAAAAGATAGCTCCTTCGATGCAGTTCTTAAAGACCTTAAAGAATTAGCAAATTTGCCTTTAGTGGGTTCAAAAAGACCAACCAGTGTTGAAGCGATGGAAAAAGCAACGGAAAAGTATAATCAACAAGCGGATAAAGTAACATTTAGTCAAGTATCTCTTCATGACAAAATAGAGGCCATAGAAACTAAAATTAGTGAATTGATCAAAGAAACTGACTTGGAAATAGAAAAGCAAAATGCGGCATTTCAGCGTCTTGCCGCAGAAATTCATAGCCATTTGATGGAGGCATTACTACCTGACTCAACAGAAATTACCTTAATAGAAAAGAAATTCCAGGAAGCAATTCAACAATCGAATGTCAAGGATTTGGAACCTCTTGCTTTTGTTCAAGATAGATTATTAGCCTTACAAAAAATATCAAAGGAATTAATCGCTCAGATCAAGATAGAGAAAGCAAAAATCAAAAAAGTGTATGAAGAAAGGATAGGAATTATAGATGATGATATTCAAACAAGAAGTGCCTCTCTATTAGAGAACATTCAAAAGGGTACATTTCGCTTTAGCGTTGGTGAACAAAACGCTCTAAACAAAGTTAAAGAATATGTTGGTTCTTCAGGTGGAAGTGTTGACGGCACAATAGAGGGGTTGAAAAGTGTACTTCAGACGGCCACTGCACGTAAAGTTGAGTTTGATAACGCTTTGAGTGTTCTTGGGGTAGTAGTTGAAACCCATGAAACAGCAAAAAATCTTGTAGCCAGCCGGGCAGAAAATAAGATTACAGACCGTGAACTTGTAAAAAAAATCAATGAATCCCCTCAAGGCAAAGAGTTACTAGTCGCTATGAGTAAATATCCGGTCAAGGGTGTTAATGAGGAGGCTTTAATAGAAATTCTGAATAATCACTTAACCGCGTTTGATAAAAGAGGTGTAGCTGCTGTTAAAGACTTTATTACTCACAGTTCTGTATACTCAAACGAAAAAAGAGCCATAATAAAAAAATTGGCGTTTATAGAGGCACTCGAAGCCAAGGCTATTGATTATAATGATTTTCTTTTAGAAGATGATGACACTGTAAGGAATGTTATTTCAGCGGTATTGCATTTAAAAGCTCAGAATCAAACTGATTTTATTTCTGAGGATAATCTGCGAAATAAAGCATTTTGCGATGCTGTAGTTTTGTTAAAAAATCAGAAAATTGGATTAAACGAAGAGACTTTATCGGCATTAGCAGGTGATCCTAATAAATGTGCTGTTATTCAACAGCAGATAGAACAATACCAACAACATAACGAAGAATTTGCTCAAGAGTATGGGGATGGACACAGTATTAATATTCCTGTGAGCGCGAGACCTCTCGACGAAGCAGTATTTAAAGCCTTCCTTTTAGATTTTTTAAAGGCTGGGCCTGATGTGGCAAAAGCAGCTTATGCGGTTATTGAGGGCAAGAAAGCAAATAATATGGATCAGAGGACAGCGAGAGAGTTGCCTCATTGGTTAATAGCTTCGATAAAAGAAGATGCTACATTACGGGGCATTCTTATTAATGATGAACATCTTGATGCAAATATACAGTTTTTAGGCTCTGTATTTGATCAAAGCGATGCGTGCAACGGCTTTCTGGATGATTATACATCAGAAGATCCACAAAAACGACTCTCCTCTCAAACCCCTTTTATCATCAAATCAAAGCCGGAGAAATTAATATTAGAGCAGTTAAAGAAAGCCAATAAGAATGAGCTCGGACCTGTTTTTGATCTTAAAAAAATGGGTATTGTAATGAAACAAATTAATGAGTTTATTGTGAAGGAACAAAAAAAACCAATGGATAAGGCTACGCTTGATTCGCTTAAAGCTTTTCGTAATGATGCCATCACTGAATTGTTATCTACTAAACCACCAAAAGAAAAGCAGAAAGCTCTTGAAGGTCTCGCTGATACTTATTTTAAACAGACTGGTTTTTTTGAGCGGATTATGGAATGTATTATCGAAGCATTTCAAAGTATATTACCTGCCAAGTTAGTTTCAAGTGCTCAACAGTCATTTTTCTCAACCCAGAAAATTGGTGCAGTTAATCAGATTAGGAAGGGGTTTGAGCCTTCTGGACCTGAACCAGTTTCGGAAATGGCAGACGAAGAAAGTGAGTTGGGCATGGGAGAGAATGACCCATTAATTCCTAAAAGTTCGAATCCATAAAGCCCTTTGAAAGGATAATATGTATTCAATTAAAGAGTTTTGCAATTACCCGTAGGTTGATGGGCCCAACCTACAATATAAATTAAACCTTTGTAGCCTGGATTAGCGCAGCGCTGATGAATCATGGCTACATTTGACTCGTTATATTACCCTAAATCCCTTAGTGTCCCTAGGAATTAAAGCAGTTTCATTCCTTGAGTTTCGTTCGCGTCTTATTTTAATTTCTTTTTCACGGGGAAAAAAACTCTGACGATAAGTCCTGTTCCGATTTTAGGTGAATCCAGAACTACCCTGCCACCATGTAATTCACAGATTTGTTGTACTATAGCAAGACCGAGTCCACTTCCAGGACTTTTATTTCCTAATACTCTAAAAAATCGCTCGAACACTCTAGCTTGCAATTCAGGAGGAATTCCTGGGCCATTGTCACTTACTTCAAGCATGACTTCTTGATTCTGTCTGGTAAGACGTACGATAACTCGTCCATTTTCCGTACAATAACGAATAGCATTATCAACCAGATTACGAATTAATATTCCTAAAGCAGTTGGATTACCTTTGATTTTTGGGGTATTTTCATCGTTTTCAAATTCAAGTTCAATTTGCTTTTCAACAGCTGATGGGGCCAGCATGGCGAGTATTTCCCGCGTTAATTTGCTTAAATTTACTTCATCTTCTTCATTTAAACTGGTAGCTTCTGGAACGAGGCGGCTCATGGTCAGTAGTTGTTGCACTATATGGGTGCTTCGGTTCACACTGGCAATTAATTTTTGCAGGGCTTGATTTTTTTCTTCTATGTCATTTGAGTAAAGGGCTACTTGAGCTTGAGTTTTTAGGGCGGCCAGCGGAGTGCGCAGCTCATGTGCTGCATCGGCAGCAAATCTTTTTTCACGCTCAAAACCCTCTTTAAGTCTGAAAAATAATTTATTTAATTCATCGATAACCGGTTTAATCTCTTCCGGCACCTCTTGTAAGTCTACAGGCTCCAAATGGCTGGGAGCCCTGTTTGCTACTTCTTGGGCTACCTTATCCAAACTATCTAAACCGCGGCCAATAATGATCCAGATTAATAATCCAGACAAGGGGAAAGTAAGCAGCATAATATAAAGATCATCCTGAGCAATTCGGTGGCCCAGTTCGTTGCGAGTATCATATCTCTCTGCCAGGACGGTACGAATGCCTGCTTTATCATTATAGGTAGTAAAGACACGCCAGTTTTGGTCGGATATTTTTTTATCGCTAAAACCATCTACTTCAGCCGTTAATGGTATTTTCGGGGCAGTTGAAGAATGTAATAATAATTTCCCTCCGTTCGTCCATACTTGAAAATTAAATTTATCCAAATAATTTTCCGGAGGCTCATCGTTCAGAAACTTCTTTTGGTAGTAGGCATCAATCTTTTGGGGAATTGTTTCCAGTGCATCCTGAATTTTTGTAAGAGGGCGTTGATGCAGATCATCGCCCAATAAGGCTTGATAAGATAAGGCGGAAATCGCCATTAAGGTATCTAAATGATCTTGAATGTCTTTTTGATCCAAGTAATAGTTACCAATGGCAGTCAGCGTGGTGGTGATGGTAATGGCTAGTAACAGATTTATTAATAGAAATTTTCTTATAGAAGACTTCACGATACTGTTACACCATCATTTTTCTCTGCCATATATCCAACCCCTCTTATAGTGCGGATAAAATTAGCATTAAGTTTTTTACGTAAATTATGAATATGCACTTCTAAGGCATTACTATCGACGTCCTCTTCCCAGCCATAAATGCTTTGCATTAATTGCTCTCTCGATAAAACTTGCCCACTATTTTCCAGTAGTTTTTGCAACAGAGCGAACTCTCTGCGTGGGACATTGACCAGGACATCATCAACCAACACCGAATGAGCTGCGGGATCCAGGGTAATATTTCGATATTGCAGTACAGAGTCAGCACGGCCTTGAGAACGTCTTACCAGGGCTCTGATTCGCGCACTTAGCTCATTTAAATCAAAAGGTTTAACAAGATAATCATCAGCACCGCTGTCCAGACCTTTAACGCGATCTTCTACAGATTCACGGGCAGTGAGAATAATAACAGGAGTTGCATTACCCTCTTGTCTAATGTGTTGAAGCAGAACCATGCCAGATAATTTAGGTAATCCTAAATCCAGAATAATTAACTCGAAAGACTCTGATTTTAAAGCAGCACGGGCCGCATCCCCATCTTTGAGCCAATCTACAATATAGCCAAATTGAGTTAACCCCGTTTTTACAGCATCACCAAGTAGTTCATCATCTTCAACAAGTAATAATCTCATCGTTGCTCCTACTTATTATCATCATTACAGATGATATTTACGGTTGTTTTTCTAACCCTTTTTCATCCATGTGTTTCGTCAGATAAAAAGCCTGTATCAAAACAAAAAGTAAAGTAAAACCAACACCACCAAATAACTTAAAATTGACCCATGCATCCGTATCATAATGATAGGCTACATAAAGATTTAAAGCACCCATTAATATAAAAAATACAGACCAGGCTGTATTAAGCCTGTGCCATATTTTTGAGGTCAAATTAACATTTGCTTCCATCATTTTTTGAATTAACGGCTTACTACCTATAAAACTGGAACTTAAAAATACTAAAGCAGACAACCAATAGATACCTGTGGGTTTCCATTTAATAAACCAGGGGTTATGAAAGAAAAGCGTCGCACCACCCAGGACCATAATTATAGCCAAACTGATTACATGCATTTTCTCATAACGTTGAAATTTTAATCGATAGAATACTACTTGGCTTAAAGACGCGATCATAGCAATTGCTGTCGCAGTATAAATGCCATAGATTTTAAATATTATAAAAAATAAAAGGATGGGGAAAAAATCAAACAGTAATTTCATATTATTTAATTTATTAATAAGTTATATAGAGTATAACACAATTTTTAGCACACTCCTGCACGCTTCATGCCTTAATGAGAAAATAAATAATCCCAATAAAAATTCTGAACATTAAGTAGTCAGTTTATCCAACTAGAATTTTTTGTCCCAAGCGAAGAGGCTTATTTTTACTAAGGTCAGGATTCAGGTCAAGAATTGAATTCACTTTAGTTTGGTGCATTTTAGCAATGAGGCTGAGACTATCCCCTCGTTTAACTATATATTGCACCGGCTGTTTTACTTTCCGCCATATAACCAGTTGTTGTCCTTTTCTTAGTGACTTGGTATTAGGTAATTTATTCCAACTTTGGATGGCTCTGGCTGAAACTCCATAAGTTTTCTGGATTTTTTCAAAGGTATCATTATTTTGGACAATATGAATAATGCGGCGATTGCTCGGTGTGGCTAATTGGTGGGTTGCAGATGATGGAGTGGCGACTTCTTTTTTCGCTATCACGGCCGTATTTTTACTGCTTGGTATTAATATGGATTGATTGGGTTGAATTCTATTGGTGGTTAATTGATTTAATTGCTTGATTAAATTAACAGTGGTGTGATATCTGGTAGCAATGTTATTCAAACTGTCGCCTTGCTTCACTTGGTGTTTAGTCCAGCTCACCCGTTTTTCTTCAGGGAAATTGGCAAGGTTCAGGTTAAATCGCTCAACTTTTTCCGCAGGAATAAGCAGTCTAAACGGCTTGTAGGGCGCTGTAGTCCAACGATTATAGCCGGGATTGAGTTTAATTAATTCTTTATAACTTATCCCAGCCAGTTTCGCTGCATGATTCAGGTCGATTTGACTGCCAACATTAACTTCTTCAAAATAGGGAAGAAAGGGAATGCTTGGAAGAGAAACCCGATAACGACCTGGATTTTTTATGATTTCCGCCAAAGCTAATAAACGTGGCACATAGATTTTAGTTTCTCTGGGAATAGGGAGATTCCAGAAATAGACAGCTTGACCCGGGCGGTTAACTGACTTAATGGCACGGGCAATCGTACCTTCACCGGAGTCATAGGCCGCTATTGCCAGTATCCAATTTCCGCCAAAAAACTTACTAAGATAGAGTAAATAATTTAAGGCCGCATCAGTTGAAGGGCCTATACTGCGCCTTCCATCAAACCACCAATCTTGCTTTAACCCTAAGTCGCTGCCTGTGCGTGGCATGAGTTGCCATAAACCCGCAGCACCTGCTCCTGAATATGCAAAAGGATCATAGGCGCTTTCTATCATTGGCAGAAGAGCTAATTCACCAGGTAATTTACGTTTTTTTATTTCAGCAAGGATATGATAAATATAGGGTTCTGATTGACGACTTACTTTATGCAGATAACTTGGATGGGCTACCAACCATCTGATTTGTTCTTGAACTTCTGGTCGTGTTACTTCATGACTCAGGGTAAACTCATCACGTAATACATCCCATACATCGGGTACATTACGTGCCATTGCAACATTAGAAATGCCAAGAAAAATGAAGATGCAGAATAAAAAACTTTTTATTATGAATAACTTAATTTTCAATGGTATTACCTTTGAAGATAATTGGTTGGTCAGTTTACTAAAGTTTAATAAACTAATAAACTCTTTTTGATTTCGAACCATTCAGACAGAATTAAATTAATACTTTTTGAGCGATTAGGTCTGTCTCTACATGTTGTTTATGAGGCTTTGTATCCTCTCCTCTATCGGCTTGTCCGCGACATCGAGAGTTTAGTGCAAAGAACAGACGTGGCAAGACCAATTGCCAACAGCCCTAGTTAAATGCATTCTTTTGATTTCTCAATGTCCTAAATACTTCCAGCGATTCAGAAGATAAGGCACCATGCTGTAGCGCATAGTTTATTACATCCTTATTCCCAGTTCGTAAAAATGGGTTTATGGACAGTTCCAGATCCAATGTAGACGGTAGTGAGCAGGATGTAGATTGTTGGTGTAGATTGTTTAAATGAGTTTTAATGGCTGAATTGTGCGGTTCGACCGTTTGGGCGAATCTTAGATTTTGTTGGGTGTATTCATGGGCACAAAAAATTTGGGTAGTCGGTGGTAAATTCTTAAATAAGAGCATGGATTGATGTAATTCTTCCATAGTTCCATCAAATACTCTGCCACAACCTGCTGAAAATAGAGTATCACCACAAAATAACCATCCTTGCTCCGGTTCATAATAGCTGATGTGGCTGGAGGTGTGTCCTGGATTAGATAAAACAAGGAAAGAATAGTTCCCGACCTGAATGGTTTGATTGGCGTGTACCTGATGTGTTACATAAGGAATTCGGTTATCACGAGGACCATAAACAAAGCAAGTAGGGTATTTTTTGATTAATTGACCTACGCCACCAATATGATCATTATGATGATGAGTTAATAAAATAGTACGCAGTTTTAGATTATGAGTTTTTGCAAAAGCCAATACAGGTTCCGCTTCCCCAGGGTCCACGCAGTCAAATGTCCCTTCTTTTTTATCAATAATTGCCCAAATGTAGTTATCTAAAAAAGCAGGGATAGGGTAAACAGTCATTGTTTCGTTCTCATGCTCCAGAATGTGTTTCTACTATATAGGAAGAAATGCCGGGATTAAAGTAGGTTCTTAAGGTATCAAGAACGGTTTTAATTTCAGCAGCAAAGGTAAATGGTGGATTAATAATCCACAGTCCGCAGCCTGACATTCCATCTCTAGGTGCAAGAGTTAAATTAAATTCAACTCGCAGCGCATTTTTTGCACCAATATCTTTCATGCCACGAATCAGTTGATCCGTTAGTTTTCTATTAACCACCGGGTACCAAAGACAATAAACTCCAGTGGAGAAACGACTAAATACTCGTTTTATAGCGGCAGGAATTTGTTTGTATTCATCTTTTATTTCAAACGAAGGATCAATAAAAATTAATCCCCGCTTTTCTGGAGGGGGCAGCAGTGCGTTTAGGGCCGCTATACCGTCTGTATTACTGAGATGCACTTTTTTATTAAAATGAGGCATTTGATCCAATGCCGCAAATTCTGCAGGATGGAGTTCACAAAAATAGGCTCTGTCTTGCATTCGTAGCGCATTAATCGCCAAATAAGGAGAGCCTGGATAGAGTCGAAGCCCCTCGGAACCATTTAATTTACTGATTGCTTGTATGTAGTCTTTAAAAACGGGGGGCAGCGTTTTCCTATCATTCCAAATGAGCTTAATTCCTTGTTTGTATTCTCCGGTTTTTTCAGCCTGTTTGTTTTTCAAGTCGTACTGCCCCTGACCGGAATGAGTTTCAAGATAAAATAAAGGCTTATCTTTGAGGGTGAGATAGCCTAAAAGACGGGTTAAAGAAATATGTTTGACTACGTCAGCAAAATTGCCGGCGTGATAACCGTGTTGGTAACTAAGCATGGAAGGGAACTTATAAAAAAGAATTTTGCCGATTATAGCAGAATTAGCGAACAGTTCCTTATAGTTTAATTTTTTCAAACGCATCAAAAAGAGCAGTTCTCGCATTTTTAAAAAGTGAACTATACTTTTCTTGAGTGGTACAAAAAGGGGAAATAAAATGAGTTTACACGAAGAATATGATTATCACTCTCTTTCTGATTATAACTACGATGAAGAGATTGAGGATTTGCCTAAAAAGAAGAGAATTAAACGTATGCTTGAGGACCGATTAGAGCGTAAACGTTTAAAAGATGAATTTAAAGATGACTTTGATGAATTAAGTGGCGAGTTTGATTGGGATGAATTGGATAAATAAGTTTATCCCTTTAATTTCGCCATCATCGTATTTTCGAGCAAAGAAACAATAGTCATGGGGCCAACACCGCCAGGAACAGGTGTTATCCATGCCACCTTATTTACCGCCTCTTTGAAATCCACGTCTCCGCGGAGGCTACCATCTGCCAGTCGATGCATCCCTACATCAACAAGCACTTGTGTTTCATTGAGCCAGTCTGGATTAATTAAATCCTTTACCCCCGTAGCTATAATGATAAAGTCAGCAATTTCTACATATTTTTGTAATTGTTGGGTGAACTTATGGCAAACAGTAACGGTTGCCCCTGCTAATAATAATTCCAGACTCATAGGGCGACCAACAATATTAGATGCGCCAATGACCACGGCATGTTTTCGTTTTACATGCAGTTCATAGTGATTTAAAAGATTCATTATTCCAAGTGGGGTACATGGACGTAGCAGAGGATTTCTTTGGGCGAGTCTGCCTAAATTATAAGGATGAAACCCGTCAACGTCTTTTTCGGGTTTAATATGCTCAATAATGCGTGTTTCATTGATGTGCTTGGGCAAGGGTAATTGAATGAGGATCCCGTCGATTTGATCAGAGTCGTTTAACTCACTAATCAGTCGGAGCAAATCATCCTGGCTGGTTTCGGCAGGTAAATCATAAGAGTGTGAGGTGATACCCACTTCTTCACAAGCCTTACGTTTATTACTGACGTAAATTGAAGAGGCGGGATCATTACCAATAAGAACAACAGCCAGTCCGGGGGCTCTATTACCTTGTTGGACATGTTGCTGGAGACGCTTCTTTAATTCATCTCGACGGAGAGAGGCTAATAATCTTCCATCCAGTAATGATGCTGACATATTTATCCAATAAAAATCGAGGAGGTTATTATGACAGGACTTACGAAAAACACCAAGGTTGAGATAAAAATGTTTTTAAATTAAGAGATTGGTGTTTTTCGTAAGCCCCTTATGAATTACGAATATAAGTAATATAAGTAACTTTAAAGGTGCGCTTGAGCACCTTTAAATTCATTTGGATGAGATATTGCCATCAAAATTAATAACCACGCCAAATTCAACTAATTGCTGGTTGGGGGTTATTTGTGTTGTTTTAGGTACGATGCCGTCATTGGTAGCGGTTTGAATGCTGCCATAAGCAATGCGACTATAGTCCATACGCAAAGCCACACGGTCAGTGATGGCCTGTTTCACACCCACACCGTAACGAAAGCCATCTCGTCTTACACTGAAATTAGCTAAAGAAAGATCGCCTGTCCGCTGTTGGATTTTGCTATTGGTCCATCCGAGGCGACCATAAAATAAGGTATTGGGAGTAAATTGAAATCCTGGGAGAACGCTAAGCCCAACGCTATTTTGCATTTTTATGAATGTGTCGGCAAAATTAAGATGAACAAACTCATGATTATATTCAGTATGCGTCACTGAGCTGATATTAGCATTCGCCTCGCCAGCTAAGTAAAACTTATTATAAAGTTTCTCAAAACCAACAAACAAGGTGCCAAATACTCCTGTGCCTGATAAATGAGATTTATTAATTACATCGAAATCGACAGCATGGACTCCGTCGCTGATTGGCGAAACAAGAGATCGTTGTGTGAAGTCAACGGTATCTGAGCCAATACCCACGCCTCCATAAAAACCAGCATTAATCGTTGATGTGGCAAAAATAAATACGCCAGCTCCAACGATTTTTGTTTTTCTTAACATGTCTGTCGATCTCCCTTTCTTAATTAAACTTCACTGTATCGTTAAAATGAACCAGTAACAACCTCCGGAATAAATCAACAGTCATGTAGATCTAGTGAAACATAAAACTAAATGAAAAATAAAAGTATTTTTGCATGAATAATTCAAATATAGTTATTATGTTTGACGGAGACATAAATAAAAACAGGAGCTTATTAATGTATCATTTAATTTCAAGAGTCATGCTGTTCACCTGCTGTATCGCTTGGTTTTTTAGTGGCTTTACTTATGCATCTACTACGCAATTACCTCTGCTTGGAAAAACCCTGACTCAGGCAAAGCAACAAAACATGACACCCAAACAGGCTTTGCTACGCTTGAAAGAGGGAAATCAACGTTTTTTAGCTCACAAGCAAATATCTCGGGATTATTTAAAACAAGCCTATATGTCTGCTTATGGACAATATCCTTTTGCAGTGATACTTAATTGCATGGATTCTCGTAGTGTTCCCGAATTCTTTTTTGATCAAGGTTTAGCTGATTTATTTACCTTACGTGTTGCAGGAAATGTTCTTAATGAGGACATACTGGGAAGTATGGAGTATGCGACTAAAGGCGTTGGTGCAAAACTGATAGTGGTATTGGCACACACCTCATGTGGTGCAGTGGCGGGTGCATGTCAAGGAGCTCAATTGGGGCACTTAACTGATGTGTTGAATAAAATTCAACCAGTAATACAAACCACAATGAAGGATGAGGGATCAAAAAATTGCGAAGATCCAAAGCTGGTCAATGCCATTGCTAAGGCCAATGCCTTAAATGTTGTGAGAGAGATACAAACCAGAAGTCCCATACTTAAAGAAATGCTTCAGAGCAAGCAGGTAGGTATTGTTGCCGGACTACATGATATAAAAACGGGGCAAGTGACATTTTTTGAAGAAGAACGCTCTGTCCCAGAGTAAAAATCGATACCGTAATGGTCACTGATGTTGTGGTTGCAAATTTATTGATAATCACACCATCAGTGGCTAAACGAATTAACGCTCATTAATATATGCGGGCTTACCATAGATATAAGTCGCTTTGATATTCTCCTCTGAACCTAGAGTCATTAAAATAAAAAGAAACTCAAAAATATCACTGACTTTTTCATGGCGATATTTTAAATAGGCGGTGGCATCTGCATCAATTACGATGAAATCAGCTTCTTTCCCTTGGGTAAAATTACCAATTTTATCATCCAATTGGAGTGCTTTTGCAGCGCCATAAGTTGCAAGGTACCAACGAATCATACTGGGTAATGGAACATTATTGAGCATGGACACTTTGTAGGCATCATCTAACACAGCAAACATGGAAAGACAGTTACCAGCCCCCCAGTCTGTGCCTAGAGTGATTTTGTCTGTATATTTTATAGCACGGCCAAAATTGAATAATCCACTACCCAGGAAATTATTACTTAAAGGACACCATGACATTATCGCACCTGACTTCTTAAATAATTCAAGTTCTTCATGTGTGGTATGAATGCAATGGCCAAAAACAGTTCGGTCTGTCACCAGACCAAAATGATCATACACATCTAAATAATGTTTACTCCATGGATATAGTTTTTTAACTTCCGCAACTTCATTGATGTTTTCATCAAGATGAGTTTGGATATAGCAATCAGGATATTCTTTTTTTAGAGCGCCACATAGCTCAAGCATTTGCTCTGAGCAAGATAAGGCAAACCGAGGCGAAATACAGTAAGAAAGCCTATGATTATTATGCCACTTTTCTATCAAGGCATGGCAATTATCATAGTTTTGTTCAGTTGATAGTTTCAGGCTGTCCGGTGAATTGATATCCATTAAAATATTGCCGGTAATGAAACGCATGCTTCTATTTTTTAATTCCTCAAAAAAAATATCTGATGCGTTATAAAATAAGGGACCATAGGATACGGCTGTTGTGGTGCCATTTTTTATGAGGTGATCCAGAAAAAAATTTAAATCTTTCCTGGCGCTTTCATCGTTACTATAAGTACTTTCAGCGGGGAATACGTAATTATCCAGCCATTCTAATAGTTTTTCTCCATAAGCAGCTACAATCGCACTTTGCGACGCGTGCTGATGTGTATCAATAAAGCCGGGGGTAATTAATTTACCTTTATAATCTACAATTTTAGCGCCAGTCAGTTTATTTTTAAGAGCGGAATAATTTCCAGCTTCAATTATCCTTCCTGACTCTACGATAAGAAGGCCATCTTCTATATAGACGTATTGGCAGTCTTCATCTGATTGTTTGTCTTTGTTAACAGGGAGATTAGCAATTGTAGCCGTATCTTTGAAATAGAAAATTGCTCCGCGGTAAGCTGTTTTGTCATTCATGACGTACTCCCTGCTCATTTAGATGAAAAACTGTCTTTAATAAAGTAAAGCAACAGTATTGAAATCAAGATGAAAAACGGTAAGGTCCAAAGATAAGTAAAAAACTCAGTAGACGTAGAGGTTAAGAACGCGTAGGGAATAAACATCATTAATGTATTAAATAAGAAAACGGCTGTATTCAATACACTAATGGCTACTCCTCGCGTGGCATTAGTTGATAACTCACTTACTACTGAATAAAAAAGCATGGAACCGGAAAGAAAAAAACCAATCAAAAAGGAAATAATTTGAGCTAATATAAGACCTCGAAAGTCGAAGTGTGGGAGAGAGATGCCCATGAGTAAGAACATGGTTCCAAGGCAGAGGGTTACGTGAATAACCATGACTCTTGATTTCACTTTATTTGATAGCCAGCCTAAAAATGGAGTTCCAATGCCAATTCCCAAAAAAATCATTCCACCAATAATAACTGCTTGAAGATTGTCTACCGAATAATAAGTCTGGATTTTGATATACCAAGTCCCCGCATAGGCTAAAAGAACACCAAATGACGTAGCAGCAGCAAGGGAGCAGAGTATTATTTGTTTGTTCTTAAAAACCAGGGTCAGAGAGTTTTTTAATGAAATATTTTCCCCACGCCTATAATGTGGTGGTGATTTTATACTTAGAGCAGAGAGCAGAAATAATATAAAACCAAATAGTGCCAGGCCGCGATAGATATCGTTCCAGGTATGTATCTTTAATTCAACGGTAAAATAATAGTGGATAATTCCAGACAGGATACAAGACATTGTTTGAGTTAGTCCAAAGAGAATGGGAAATTGTTTCTCAGAAAACCATTGTGGTATTAAAACCGCAGCGGCAACAAAAGCAAATGAAGCACCACATCCTTGTATGACATTGGAAATAGTGAATAAAGTAATATTATCTGAGTATGAAGTCAGTACATTGCCTGTTGCAAGGAGCAGTATACCCCCACTTACAACAAGTCGTGGATTGAATTTATCCAGTAAATAACCTGCGGGTATTTGCATGCAGGCAAAACTAAGAATAAAGGCACTCATCGCAATTGAAACACCAACAGGGCTGGCACCCAAAGTGGTTTTTATGGCATCTGAAAAAACGGCAGAGGCAGTATTTAAACAAAAGGCATAAACAACAAATAATGTTGCTGTAAACCAAACAATATATCCATAAATTCTTTCCATAGAGCTGCCTTACCATTGGTTTTGCAGAGACTGAATTTGCCTGATGTTTCCTTAAGGAGGTTATAGAAAAGCATAGCACAGAATAAAGAGGGCAATGATGACGAATTAGAGGTGGGGGTTGGTGGTTTGGTTGTTTTGAGGCTTTGTTGGTCTACAATTGATCATAACATAATGATTATATTAGAATAATATTCAGATTTCTTGAATAGACCACCAGTTAATGTTAATTTTTACTTATTAATAATCACTACGTCCAGTACAGCCTGCATGGAGCCTTGATTGAAAAAAACTGTCTTATACGCGGCTCTAATTGCATTGACATTTCCTATGTCGCTTAACGCAATTGGCTTAGGGGAAATGACAGTTAAATCGTCTCTTGATCAACCTTTTTTAGCCGAAATAGAATTAATCGATGTAGGAAGTGCACCACTAGTGGGTATTAAAGTAGGGGTTGCTGATCCTGAAAATTTTCATCAAATAGGTCTTGAGCGCGTTGCCGCACTTTCTTTATTAAATTTTAAAATTGAAAAAAATGTCAAGGGTAAAATAGTTATAAAAATTCAATCTATAGAACGAATGACTGAACCTTATATGGAGTTGGTTGTTGATTTGACTTGGCCTAATGGTCAGTTATATAAAGCGTATACGGTATTATTAGATCCTCCTGGATATCAATTAGTTTCTACGCGAGCTCAAAGTAGCCCGACCTATTATAAAAAGGTTACAGAACATCATACTGAGTCAGGGGTTATTAATAAAAAAGTAATCACTGAAGTACAACATAATCCAGTTGCTCTGAAGGATAATAAGAATAAAACTACTTATGGGCCTACAGTAACCAATGAAAATGTATGGCAAATTGCTCAAAGATATAAAACCTCGGAAATAATTTTACCACAAGTTGTTCTTGCTATTGTTGGGGCAAATCCTGATGCATTTAAAGATGGTAACTTAAATGGGTTAAAAATCGGCATTCGTCTGGTGATTCCTGCTACACGCGAAATTATGCAAGTGCCTGCTGAATTAGCTACTGAAGAAGTAATGGCTCATGATAAAGCATGGAATGAAAAATCACCTATAAATCATGTGCTCTCACCGCCATATATGAATGGTCAAACAATTAGCCCTGTTCCGCAGATTAATGCCAATTCTCCCGCAAAAAATTCGGAAATTCCGACTATTCCCAAATTTACCACAATACAAAAAATAACGCCGACTCCGATGCAATTACCCAAATTTTTATTCCCAAACCCGGTTGTCCCTGTGGTGAGTGCCAATCAACAACCAGTCCAGACTAATAAGACTCAAAATCTGGAACGCGATTCAAATATTAAAGCTGAGATTTCTATCACAACAGCAGCAGTGGAGACTGTACGAGAATCTAATGCGGTATTAATGGAACAATTGCATCTGCTTCAGGAACAAAATAAAAAACTTCAGATGCAATTAGAGAAACGCGATAAAGAAATGGAAGTAATCAGGAAGCAAATGCAATTAATGATGAAACAACGTTTGGCAGTTGCTTCTCAAGCAAATTCGTCTCTGACAAATAATCAATCTTCAAACTTGTGGCCATTATGGCTCTTATTAGTCGTGGCGGCAGGAGGAGGCGGATTTGCTTATTGGTATTTTAGACATCGAGAACAAGAAATTCGTGATGAACCTTATTTAACCAGCACTCCTGTGGAGGCCAAACATCTTATACCGGACGGCGAACAACCCCCAAAAGTTGGCGAAGCCACTATCTCGGCTACTGTAGCTGCGCCTGCTTTTACTTCTCAATCGTCCCAGGTTGAAGAAATTGAGCAAAATGCCCCTGTTGAACAGCCCAGCAAAGTTAAAAAGGAGGATGAACTTGCTGAAAACGGAGCGATAATAAAAACCGAGAGTATTGAGACTGCGAATAAGCCGGTAAAAAAACAAGTGACCGAGAAAAAGAAAGAAGAAGCTCTTAAGCAGGAACCGATTGCTGTGCCTGATTTGCCTCTTGAAAAACAGGAAATGAGTATTAAAAGTGATGCGGTCATAACTGATGAAACAGAAAAAGACAAAAAAGAGAAAGATAAAATAGAGGAAGACAAAACAGGCACAGAAGAGCGGGCAAAAGAACAGTCAGTTATAGAATTTGAACCTCTAATGCAGCCGGAAATGAGTAAGGATTTAGTTCAAAATCAATCCTCTTCGGAGGAGAAAACTGCTGTAGCATCAGATAATGAGCCTATATCGGAACATTCAGAAGAAAATGAGGAGAGGGAAGAATCATCAAATCATGAGGTATTAGAATTTGAATCGGGTTTACATCAGTTGATTCCAGAAAAAACAGAAAAGAAGGTAAAAGGCAAAGAAGAGCAAGCGGATGATGATAGCCAAAGTATCGATTTTGTCCCAACTTTGTCGCCTGTTCAGAGTTTAATAGAAGAAAATCAATCCAAAGAAGTTAAGAAAGAGAAAGATAAAGTGGGCAAGTCAGCAATAAACGAGGAGTCCATGCCTAGTCTTGAAGATGAAGACTCTAATTTGAAAAGTGAACCCGAAATAGAGAATAAACATATAGACATTGATCCAGAAATTACTGAGTTTTTTGCTAAGTCTGAAGACGAAAAAATTGCTGATGAGAATGATACAACTAATGAATTGCAGCCCGAGGCTGTAGTGACAAAACCAGAAGCCCCCCAAACGGCTAATTCATTAAAAAGCAAGGCCGCATTAGATACCTTATTGGCTTTGGCCAAAACTTATATAGGCATGGATGATATAGAATCTGCAAGAACCTCTCTGGAAGAAGTCTTGGAGTATGGTAATGATATCCAAAAGGCAGAAGCTCAACGTTTACTTGATGAAATAAAAGATAAATAATCCATTGGAAGATTAAAGTGTATGTCAGGGGATTTCTCACTTCGTTCGAAATGACGTTGCCGTTTCGAAATGACGTTGATACAGTACCCTGTACCTTGGAAAAAACGTCATCCCGAACGAAGTGAGGGATCTCCAAATGAAGGTCCAGTGCTCATGTCAGGAGATTTCTTACTTCGTTCGAAATGACGTTGATGTTTCGGGATGACGTTACGTATAAATCTATACGGATTAAATCCTCATGTTTTCTTCTCTGGAAGCGTTCTTTCGCTATAATCTTTGCTAATCAATCATCAATAGGTATAGACAAAATAAATAGGGTATTATAAATTGACCCTTTTTATCAGGAATATTGAATGCGTATTGCCTTAGTGGTTGAATACGATGGAAGCCGATATCATGGCTGGCAAGCGCAAACCGGCTTGCATACTGTTCAACAAGCAGTTGAACATGCTTTATCAAAAGTTGCCGATAGTACTATTGCAGTAGTATGTGCTGGTAGAACCGATACGGGCGTTCATGCTACGAACCAGGTTATTCATTTTGATTGCGTCAAAGAGCGCACGATTCGCTCTTGGATACATGGCGCTAATTCCTTTTTGCCCAAAGATATCTGTGTTAAGTGGGGCAAGGAGATGCCCGATGATTTTCATGCCCGTTATTCTGCATTGAGCAGGCGATACCGCTATGTCATTTACAATGGGGCAATCAGACCGGCTTTACTGCGTAGCAATGTTACCTGGCAGTACAGGCAGCTGGATCATCGTTTAATGCATCAGGGGGCACAAAGCCTGTTAGGGGAAAATGATTTTACTTCTTTTCGCTCTGTTGAGTGCCAATCGAAGACTCCTATGCGTAATATTCATCAAGTTCAAGTTTCTCGTTCTGGTGAGTTGATAATTATCGATATAACTGCAAATGCTTTTCTACATCATATGGTAAGAAATATAGCCGGTGTATTAATCGCTGTAGGTTCTGGCAAACATCCTGTTTCATGGGTCAATGAGGTTTTGCAGGCTAAAGATAGAAAGCTGGGTGCAGAAACGGCTCCTTCATATGGTCTCTATTTAGTGCAAGTCAACTTTCCTCAGAAGTTTGCTCTCATACAGAATAATCCTGGCCCTTTATTTCTATGGGAGAAATAATTGAATTCATCTCGTACACGAGTCAAAATGTGTGGCATGACGCGTGCTGAAGATGTGGCCCATGCTATAGCTCTGGGAGTTGATGCTATTGGTTTGATTTTTTATCCTAAAAGTCCTCGCAGCATCACTATAGAAAAAGCCAGGGTTTTATTAAAAAATATTCCTCCATTTGTGGATGCAGTGGCCGTTTTGGTTAATCCTGAAGAGATTTTTGTACATCAAATAATAGAAGAGCTGCCTATCCAATTATTGCAATTTCATGGTGATGAATCTCCAGAGTTTTGCCAACGTTTTAATAAACCTTTTATTAAAGCCATACAACCTCAAACTAGCGGTCAAATTCAGCAGGTAATGAAGGAATATTTAAAAGCGAGCGCCATACTTCTCGATACGCCCTCGGAAACGAGTAGAGGAGGAACTGGGATTGCTTTTGATTGGCAGATTATTCCTCAGAGTTTACCCAAGCCGTTTATTCTGGCTGGCGGTCTTAATGAATTTAATGTTTTGGATGCGATTAAAGTATCTAAACCTTATGCAATTGATGTATGCAGTGGAATTGAGGCTACGCCTGGTGTAAAAGATCATAAAAAAATGAGTCAATTTGTTAAGGTATTATGGGGCATATAATGAGTAAAAAAGAACTTCCTGATGAACATGGTCATTTTGGTCCATATGGTGGTGTATTTGTAGCAGATACCTTAATTCATGCTTTAAAGCAGTTAGAACAAGGTTATGCCAAATATCGTAATGATCCAGAGTTTCTCGCTGAATTACATATGGAATTAAAAGATTATGTAGGTAGGCCTAATCCTTTGTATCATGCTGAGCGGTTAAGCAATCATGTAGGTGGTGCGCAAATCTATCTTAAACGTGAAGATTTAAACCATACTGGTGCGCATAAGATTAATAATACAGTGGGACAAGCATTACTTGCCAAACGAATGGGGAAAACCCGGATTATCGCTGAAACAGGCGCCGGGCAGCACGGGGTTGCATCTGCAACGGTAGCTGCAAAATTCGGTTTCGAATGTGTTGTTTATATGGGTTCAGAAGACATTAAACGTCAGTCAAGTAATGTTTATCGCATGAAATTATTAGGAGCAGAAGTTGTTCCGGTAACCTCTGGTTCAAAGACGCTTAAAGATGCTTTAAATGAGGCGATGCGTGATTGGGTTAGTCATGTGGATGATACTTTTTATATCATCGGGACTGTTGCAGGACCGCATCCTTATCCCCAAATGGTTAGAGATTTTCAGACCATCATTGGTGTTGAGGCGCGCGCGCAATTCCTGAAAAAAACTGGCCAACTGCCCGATGCTCTAGTGGCCTGTGTGGGTGGTGGTTCCAATGCAATTGGTTTATTCCATCCCTTCTTAAATGATCGAACTGTGGCGATTTATGGTGTTGAGGCAGGAGGAAAGGGTTTAGAAACAGGGGAGCACTCTGCTTCGCTTATTGCAGGGAAACCTGGGGTCTTGCATGGTAATCGTACGTACTTACTTTGTGATGAGTATGGTCAGGTAAAAGACACTCATTCAGTTTCCGCAGGTCTGGATTACCCAGGTGTAGGTCCTGAGCATGCTTATTTAAAGGATACTGGTCGAGTGACTTATGAGGCAATCAATGATGATGAAGCGCTTAATGCTTTTCGCATGCTGACGAGAATAGAAGGAATTATTCCTGCTCTTGAGTCAAGCCATGCCGTAGCCTATGCTATGAAATTAGCTAAAACCATGTCCAAGAAGCAGAGTATCATCGTTAATTTGTCAGGTCGCGGTGATAAAGACATACATACAGTTGCCACTATTGATGGCATTACAATTTAATAATTTTATTTTGACACTTATTCGGGTACCTTATGAATCGAATTGATCGGAAATTGGCACAGCTTAATGCTAGTGGTAAAAAAATGCTAAGTCCTTATATCACCGCAGGAGATCCTAATCCTGGTATGACGGTAGAGTTGATGCATGAATTGGTAAAAGCAGGTGCTGATATTGTGGAACTGGGTATACCGTTCTCTGATCCAATGGCCGAGGGGCCAGTGATTCAACATGCTATGGAACGAGCACTGGCTTATTCTGTTCATTCTCAGGACGTACTCCGGATGGTCAAAGAGTTTCGACAGAAAGATAAAGATACGCCAGTAATCATTATGGGGTATTTAAATCCTATAGAACAGTACGGCTATGATCTTTTTGCTCAACATGCCACCGATGCGGGAGTAGATGGGACTATATTGGTTGATTTACCGCCTGAGGAATGTGAGGGGGTTGCCCGGGTTTGGGAAAAGCATGGTTTATACAGTATTTTTCTTTGCTCACCCACCACATCAGATGAACGTATGGCTTTGATTAATCAATTCGCCAAAGGTTATCTGTACTATGTTTCGTTAAAAGGAGTTACAGGGTCGGATTCGCTTAATATTTCAGCATTGCAAGCCCAGTACCAAACTCGAAAAGCGCAAACCAAGTTACCTTTGATGGTAGGATTTGGCATCAAAACACCAGCGATGGCAGCAGAGATTGCCCATTTTGCCGATGGAGTCATTGTTGGCGCAGCACTGATCACGAACATTTTACAAGCTCATGAAACTAATAAAAATGCGTTGCAAGCAGGAGCTTCTTTAATAAGCTCTATGCGGCAGGCAATCGACAACAATGGAAAAATGCAATGACAGAAATTACTGAAAAACGGGCTCATTTTATAAGACAATTGATTACTGATGAGTTGGCTAGTGGCAAACACCAGTCTGTGGTCACTAGATTTCCGCCTGAACCCAATGGATATTTGCATGTGGGACACGCCAAGTCTATTTGTTTGAATTTTGGTTTGGCCGCAGAGTTTGGCGGAATCTGTTTTTTACGATTTGATGATACAAATCCTATAAAAGAAGAGGATGAGTACGTCAAAGCCATCATTGATGATGTTCGCTGGTTAGGGTTTGAATGGTGTGCCATGACTCATTCATCCGATTATTACCAGGAACTTTATGATTTTGCTGTTTTATTAATAAAAAAAGATATGGCCTATGTGGACAGTCTTAGCATGGAAGAGATTCGTGCCTATCGGGGAACCCTACAAGAGCCTGGGCGGGAAAGTCCTTATAGAAATAGACCTATAGAGGAAAGCCTGGATTTGTTTCATAGAATGAAAGCAGGTGAGTTTGCAGACGGAGTTCATGTTTTACGGGCCAAAATTGATATGAAATCCGGCAACGTGAATATGCGCGATCCCGTTTTGTACCGTATACGCCATGCCCATCATCAGCGTACTGGCGATGCCTGGTGTATTTATCCTATGTATGATTATGCTCATCCTATATCGGACGCTTTAGAAAAAATTACTCATTCCTTATGCACTTTGGAGTTTCAGGATCATAGACCACTATATGACTGGCTGGTTGATAATTTGCCTTTACCAGCAAAGCCTGTGCAAACTGAATTTGCCAGATTAAATTTATCCCACACGGTTACGAGCAAACGCAAGTTGCGCGAGCTTGTTGAAAAAAACGTAGTAACAGGATGGGATGATCCGCGTTTGCCTACCTTACGTGGTATGCGTAAACGAGGTTACCCGCCAGCCGCTATTCGTCAATTTTGTGAGATCATCGGGATATCGCGTAGTGATTCAGTTATTGATATGTCTCTATTTGAGGAGTGTGTCCGTGCTGAACTAAATAAAACAGCAAAACGCGCGTTGTGTGTTATGGATCCAGTAAAAATTGTGATAGAAAATTATCCTGAAGGTAAAGTAGAGCAAATTAAGGCTAATTTTTACCATCAAAATCCAGAATCTCCCAGCAGAGAAATACCTTTTTCTCGAGAGTTATTCATAGAGCGTTCTGACTTTATGGAAGATCCTCCTAAAAAATATTTTCGGTTATCTCCGGGAGCCGAGGTACGTTTGCGCCACTCCTATGTAATTAAATGTCATGAAGTAATAAAAGATGCCCAAGGTGAAATCATCGAGTTACGCTGTACTTATGATGAAAATACTTTAGGTAAAAATCCTGAGGATCGCAAAGTCAAAGGAGTGATCCACTGGGTTTCCTGTGCCCAAGCGCATCCAATAACAGTTTATCAGTATGATCGATTGTTTACGGATCCGAATCCTGCTCGTGAAGAAGATTTTCTTCAATTTTTGAATCATGATTCATTACAAACTTTGCAAGCATTTTGTGAGCCTTCCATGGCAAATCAACCTGAGGGCGAAGTTTTTCAATTTGAGCGACTGGGTTACTATTGCGTCAATAAAATAGTGAATGGTGAAGTAAAAGTTTTTCATCGTGTTGTTGATTTAAAAGATACTTGGGACAAGGTAAACTAAGGAGCAGACATGTTGCATTTGTATAATTCTTTAACCCGAACAAAAGAACCATTTATTTCCCTGAGACCTGGGAAAATTGGAATGTATGTCTGTGGAATTACGGTTTATGATCGCTGTCATTTGGGCCATGCACGCTCTATGGTGGCTTTCGATGTAATGGTACGTTATCTGCGCTCCCAAGGATTTGAAGTAACCTACGTACGAAATATTACGGACATCGACGATAAAATTATAACTCGAGCCAATGAAAGAGGCATATCCATTGAGGAATTAACTACTCAATATATTTCTGCTATGCATGAGGACACCCGTGCTTTAAAAATTCTACCCCCTGATTTTGAGCCGCGCGCAACAGGACACATAGAAACAATTATCAATTTAATTCAGCGTTTACTGGATAAAGGTCATGCCTATGTTAGTGACAATGGGGATGTGTGTTACCAGGTTGATTCTTTTGCTGACTACGGCAAATTATCTCATAAAGATCTTGAGGGTTTAGTTTCAGGGGCGCGTATTGAGATTGTAAAAGAAAAACGCTCTCCTCTGGATTTTGTTTTATGGAAAAAGGCAAAGTTGAATGAGCCCAGTTGGCCCTCACCGTGGGGAGATGGGCGTCCTGGTTGGCACATTGAATGTTCGGCCATGGCGATGCATGAACTGGGTGAACAATTTGACATTCATGGTGGCGGTCTGGATTTACAATTTCCTCATCATGAAAATGAAATTGCCCAAAGTGAGGCAGCCACCGACAAGCCCTTCGCTAATTACTGGCTTCATGTGGGCATGCTGCAAGTCAATAATGAAAAAATGGCTAAATCAACGGGTAATTTTTTCACTATTGCTGATGTACTAAAAGATCATCATCCGGAAGTCATTCGTTACTTTCTGCTGACTAGTCATTATCGTAGCCCATTGAATTATTCTGAAGAGAATTTATTAAATGCTAAAAAAGGCTTAACTCGGCTTTATCAAGCGATTAAAGAAGTTCCTGCTATAGTGGATGGCGAAGTAGATGCTCATTGGTTGGAGCAATTTAATCATGCGATGAATGATGATTTTAATACTCCAGTTGCATTATCTGTTTTATTTCAATTAAGCCATGAAGTGAATAAAAATAATTCAGCAAATTTAGCTACTACTTTGAAGCATTTAGCCGGAATTATGGGCTTTTTACAGGAAGATCCGGCCTCATTTTTACAATCAGGTTTTGCAGAAGATGATAAGGCAGCCATTGAACAATTGATTAATGAGCGAATTCAAGCAAGAGCAGATCGTAACTGGGCAAGAGCTGATCAGATAAGAGCTGAATTATTGAGTCAGGGAATAGAGCTGGAGGACGGTGAAAAGGGCACTTCCTGGCGTAAAATTTCTCAGTAAAGTAGAGTAGGGTTGGCGAGTTTTTATAATATTATTTTGGTGAAATCTCTCGGTTATACGGGGGGCGTACCAATTAACTTTCGTTAGTCCCGTGTTTATTGCTTGTTTCTGAAATTCCCGTCATTGCGAGCACAGCGAAGCAATCCTGAGTATTGAACACTAAACCCTGGATTGCTTCGCTGTGCTCGCAATGACGAAGCCCTTATAGTACTTAGTCGAAGCTTATTCAGTGATTTTTAATTTTGAGAAGTTACACGAAGAATTTCGGCCAGAGCAGTATCACCAACAAGCACTCGTTTAAACCCATCATCACGGATACTTGGAGTGGTGGGCCTTAAGTAAGCCTCTAACGTTTGCATGTTTTCATTGCGATGAATCATTCCTCTTAGAGTTTCATCTATTGTAATGAGCTCATAGATACCTGTTCTTCCTCTATACCCCAAATGATTACATAACTCGCATCCATGCGGTTCAAATACTCGCGATACATCCGCATCAGGTGCAAGTCCCATCAATTCCTTTTCATCTTGTCTTAATTGATGAGGTGTTTTGCAGTGAGGGCATAATTTTCTTACTAAACGTTGAGCAATAAGTCCGACAATACTTGATGACATTAGAAATGATTCAACACCCATGTCACGTAGTCGGGTTAGGGCTCCCAGTGCACTATTAGTATGCAAAGTAGATAGTACTAAATGTCCTGTTAAACTTGCTTGTACGGCAATTTCAGCTGTTTCCAAATCGCGGATTTCTCCAATCATTACTACATCCGGATCTTGTCTAAGAATAGCCCTTAAGCCTTTGGCAAAAGTCATCTGTACTTTGGTATTGACTTGGGTTTGTCCTATTCCTTCTAAATCGTATTCTATGGGATCCTCAATAGTTAAAATATTTCGGGTGACCTGATTTAATTCGGTCAGCATTGCATAAAGAGAAGTGGTTTTACCTGATCCCGTTGGACCGGTTACCAGAATAATCCCATGCGGTTCTGCGATCATTTTGCGCATGGCTTTTAGTGTTGATTGAGGCATGCCCAAAAGATTTAAATCGAGCTGGGCTGCTTGTTTATCTAATATCCTTAATACGACACGTTCGCCATGATTAGAAGGCAGAGTAGAGACCCGGACATCAATATTATGTCCGCCAATACGAAGTGAGATGCGGCCGTCTTGAGGAATACGTTTTTCCGCTATATCCAATTTAGCCATGACTTTGACCCTGGAAATAACCAAAGGGGCAATAGCCCGTTGAATTTCAAGTACTTCCTGCAGAACTCCATCGATTCGGTTGCGAACCAAAACTCTGTCCTCATAGGTTTCTATATGAATATCAGAAGCTTTTTGCTTGATTGCCTGAGTAAATAATGCATTAAGCAGTCTTATTATAGGGGCATCATCCTGGTTTTCTAATAAATCTTCACTGACGGGAAGTTGGCTGGCTAATAATGAGAGATCCATGTCTTCTTCCATTCCTTCAGCTGCATCCAGTATGGAGGATTTCGATTGATAGATATGGGCCAGATGTTGTTGGAATGTTGTTTCATCAACTTGTTTCAACTCTAGATCGCATTGCAACAGACGTTTTACTTCCGCAAATGCCTGCAAAGAGGTATTAGGCAAATGATAGATTAAAGCACTATGATTTTTAATTTCACCCACCACAACTCCATTGTTCTTAGCGAAACTATAAGGTAGACGGTGTGACTTTTCTTCAATATCCATAATCTATTTAGTCATTTCAGGTAAATGTGCCGCTGGACGGGTAAAGGGTCTGGGTAAAGGCACTTGGGTCCATGGAGGCAGAACTGTTTGGGTATTGCTTTGCTCATATTCCTCTTGAGAACGGAGCCAATCCAGTTGATATTGGCGTACATCATTATATTTATCACCCGTTACCTGTAAATTATCTCTTTCATTGCGCAGAATAATCGGTTTAATAAACACCATGAGAACTCGCTTATCTCTGTTGCGGATGTTGTGTTGAAATAATCGGCCTATCCCCGGGATATCCCCAAGTATTGGCAGGCGATTATTATCATTACCCAGACTGTCTTGGGTTAGTCCTCCTAAAACAACCACATCACCACTTTCAACGTGTACTGCAGTGACTATGCTGCTAATCCTAAACGTTGGGTTAGTTGTGCTGTCCGTTGTGCTTGCAGGATCCAAGGTGTCATTGCCTTGATCGATTTGCAGTTGAATACCTTGCCCATGAGTAATTTGCGGTCTTACATAAAGATGTAACGCTACATTAACCCTGTTAAATGTGGTAAAGGGACTTGCAGTTGTTGTGCCGTTAGCATTGTTGGGATAGCTTGATGCGGCAACGGATACTTGCTTACCTACCAATATTTTGGCTTGGCGATTATCAAGAACAACGACAGACGGGGTTGATAAAATATTTGCTTTTTGTAGTCGAGCCAGTGCATAAATTTGCGCTTGAAAATCGGCAATTTTAGTTTTGCTATTAAGAATGGCAAAGCCTGGCCTAAAGTTTTTAGGATCACCCGTTTGTTGATCTGAGCCCCATTCTATACCCAGGTTATTGACATCGACTTGGTTGACCTCGGCTACTAAAGCCTCAATTAATAGTTGTGCTGGTTTAATATCCAATTGAGAAATAACATTTTTTAAAATACGAATAATAGAAGAGGGGGCATTAATAATGATGGAGTTAGTATTAGGCTCCGCTATAATTTGCACTGTTGGTTTCGTCGTGCCTTCATTCTGCGTATTGGCCGAGGTAGTATTTGCTGTCGCAGCAGGATTGGCTGTGGGTTGTGGGGCGACATTCCCTGATAATGAATTTTGCCCATCTGATGAGCCGCCCATAGCAAGATTTGATGCTGGATTGGTGCTATCTAATACAGGCCGCGTAATTGTGCCAATAGTTGTTCCTACATTACCACTAAAATTTGCTTGAGCAATTCCGGCAAGTATAGGTACTAAATCTTCTGCTCTTAAATAATGAAGATAGACCACTTGAGTATTGCTGTTTATCCCTGCAGAACTTTCTCTGTCTAATTTTAAGATTAACATGCGAAGTCTGATTCTATCCGTTTTACTGCCACTCACTAAAATAGCGTTAGATCGGTCATCGGCTGCGATAGTCATTTGAGATCTGCCGCCCATGCCGGTTGGCTGCGTCTTGACCAGATCTTTTAGGGTATTGGCGATATCCATTGCTAAAGCGTGCCTTAAGGGAACCATATCAATGCCAGCTGATGAGGAGCTGTCGACTTGTTTGATGATGTTGGCAAGACTTTTAATGTTATTGGCACGTCCGGACAAGATAAGCATATTAGATGGGGCATAGGCAGAAACGCTACTCCATTGAGGCATTAAAGGCCTGAGAACCGGGACAAGTTGTTCCGCGGGAACATAATGGACTGGTACCACGGCAACCATCATGTCATCTCCCTGAGGAGGATTTCTTATTTCATTAATCAGATCGGGAGATTGAGTTTTGGCATCAATATTAGGAATAATTTTAATGATGTCGCCATTAGGAATAGCCGCATAGCCTGAAACCTGAAGGACAGAAAGAAAAACCTGATATAGAGCGTGATTAGACATCGGCGTGGACGATACTATAGATATTTTTCCTTGAACCCGCGGGTCAATCACAAAATTTTTACCCGTTACCCTTGATACTTCAGTGATTACAGCACGAATATCTGCATTGCGTAAATTCCATAATTTACTTGCAGGCGGGAGGGTGGGGTTCTGCTCCTGGATTTTGGGAATCGGACTGACATGCAAAGACGATTTTTGCTCATTAGTGGAGGCTTTTCCCTGATTATTGGTTTTTTGAGATAGTTTATCTTTTAGAGCCCTTGCAGTCTGATAATCATTGATAGGACCAATTTGAACGAGATAAAGACTTTTGTCCGCAAGATTTTTGATTTCCACATCCTGGTTGACAAGTCCCGCAAGTTCTTTTTGACGTAATTTCGCATCTTTTTCTAAATTAAATGCTCCAGCCTGAAGATAAAAAATAGTATTACCATTTTTGGTTACGGTGGAAATATTTACATCATTAGCATAAGTGAACGAAAAGCATATCAAGGCTAAAAATAAAACTACTAAAGAGCGCATTTAAAAACCGTAAAGTCATGAGTAATAACATAATAACTAAAATTATCGGCTTACCATAGCTTTTTTGCTAACTTACGTGAGGAATTTTTATATTGGGAGATGGTGGCTATGGGTGGACTCGAACCACCGACCTCAGCATTATGAGTGCCGCGCTCTAACCGGCTGAGCTACATAGCCACAAGAGGCGTGATTTTGTCGTTTTCACGCGTTTATGTCAAGTCTGTTAGAAGTTTTTTTTTCATTTTTTATGCCCATAATTTGGATAATGCATTGAAGTGTACTTATATTGATCTTTTATAACAATTTTTATTAAATTTATTGCTGACGTGGAATAAAGAGAGTTGAGCAAGACAAGCCCTCATCCACCCATACGTTATCTCGAGCGTTAGCGAGAGATCTCTTAAATGTGGTATTTGGGTATATCCAGGAGAGCTCTCGCTAACGCTCGAGATGACGTATGAGTTGAGTAAGGTGGTAAGCGCAATTAAAGAATAAAGTATTAGGAAAGTTATTGAAAAGGCTTTTATTTAATTGACGTTATGTATTGGAGATATTTCTCACGGACCATCTGGTCCGCGAGAAAATTAAGAAAAACTAGATAATTAACAGGAATAGTGCGCCTGGCCCTCGTAGTACCTGAACAAGCAATTCCTGTTTTTTCTGTTGAGCAACAGTTTGCAGTCCTTTAACGTCCTTGACTGGAATTTTATTGGCAGAGATTATGATGTCCCCGGGCCTTAAACCTGCGCGCCATCCCGCACTGCTTTCAGATGCACCTACCACCTGCACTCCAACAACATTACCATGAGGAGGTGATTCTTGTTCAAAAGATCTGAGTGCTAATCCATAAAGGAAAGGGTTATTTGATTGCAATTTTTGCTCATGAGCTTTTATATCCGTAACAACAGCACTTAAGGTTAAAGGTTTGCCATCTCGTTGAACCATTATTTTAGCCGTAGTTCCCACTCTTAACAGGCTAATTGTTGTTTTAACCTGAGTTGCCTGAGTTATTTTTGTATCATTAATTTGAACAATAATATCGCCAGATTTTAAACCAGCAAGTTCAGCAGGCGAGTTTTGATTCACTTGAGATACAAGAGCACCCTGGAATTCTTCAGGGTATCCCAGAGATTGAGCCAGTTCAGGAGTTAAATGTTGCACAAATATACCCATTAGGCCTCGGTGAATTGAACCAAATTTTATTATTTGCTGGGTGACGTCTTTAACCATATTGATAGGAATTGCAAAACCAATTCCTACGTTACCGCCATAAGGAGAAAGAATTGCTGTATTAATCCCGATCAGCTCCCCTTTGGCATTGACTAAAGCACCACCTGAATTTCCTGGGTTAATAGCCGCATCAGTTTGAATAAAGTTTTCCACCCCTTCAATATTTAAATCACTACGTTTTAAGGCACTCACAATCCCAAAGGTCGCTGATTGACTGTTACCAAAACTGTTTAAACCAAAAGGATTTCCAATAGCTACTACAAAATCACCCACTTCAAGCTTGTCTGAATCGCCTATAACGAGAGATTTTAAATTTTTAGCATCAATTTTTAAGACGGCGAGATCTGTTTCACTGTCACTACCAATCAGGCGTGCTTTTAAACGTCTGCCATCCTGGAGGGTCACAGTAATTAAATTGGCATTACGGATCACGTGATCATTCGTGATGATAACTCCATTATTGGGATCTATAATTACCCCTGAGCCAATGCTTTCAAATTTACGGCCTTTTTCCGGCATTTTGGGCTGAGGCTTATTATTTTGATTGTCATCTTCACTGGCAGCTCCAGGCGCATTGGCGTCACTAGGCAAGTAACCTTGAACGGCAACATTGACAATCGCTGGCATTATATTTTTTAACACTGGTGCTAGGCTGGGTATTACGGGCTCTTCAGCTGAATAAGCAAAAGGCACTGTCAAAAGCAGCAGAGCGCCTATGAACAATTTTATACGAGTTATCATATTATTAATCCTGATGTTGATCATTAAACCATATTAAAGTTCCTATTCTACCTGTTTGCGACTGTCTTCGATAGGAATAGAACTCATTTTTTAACTCAAAGGTACAGAAACCGGACTGGTAAACGGCATTAATGCCCTTTGCGTTAAGAACTATCTCAGCAATTTTAGGTAAGTTAGCTAACCATTTTGCATTTCTGGGTTCAAAAGCCGTTTTACTCAAAGGATATTTGGTCGTAAAAGCCTGATATACTTCCTCTCCTACTTCATAGCATTTCTGGCAGATGGCGGGTCCTATCCAGGCTAAAAGCTCTGAAGCATTGCTGTTCATCTTGTCTATAGTATTTTCCACAATGCCATTAAATAATCCTTTCCATCCTGCATGGATAGCTGCAATCTCGGTTCCTTGCGTATTGCATAGCGTAATAGGCAAACAATCAGCAGTAAGAATGACTAGCGGATGCAAACGAGAATGGCTTATCGCCGCATCAGCATTTCTATTGGAGTCTTTTTCAGCAATGACACAGGTTGTGCTATGGGTCTGGTCTAACCATACTGGTTCGCCAGGCAATCGCAAAAGCTCTACTAACTGCTGTCTGTTTTGCATTACGTGAGTTTCATTATCGCCGACATGCAATCCCAGATTATTTAAATCATAGGGAGGTTGGCTAAACCCGGAGTAACGAGTAGTGCTTAGCGCCGTTATATTTTTTGGTGCTGGCCAATTTGCCAATTTAGTCTTCATAATGCTGATCCATCGTGTTAAGAAGTAATTTGAAATCATCAGGCAGAGGAGCCTGAAAAGTTAGTTCTTCATCTGTTTGAGGATGATAAAATGCAATAGAGCAGGCGTGCAGAGCTTGCCTTTTAAATTGTTGCAAAACGGTTTTCAGTTGTTCGCTGGCATTAGCTGGAAATCGCATACGCCCACCATAGAGTTGGTCTCCGACTACTGGATGATTGATATAAGCTAAATGAACCCGGATTTGGTGCGTACGACCTGTCATGAGACTGACATCCAGTAATGTGAAGTCTTTATATTGTTTCTTAACAGTATAATGGGTAATTGCTTGTCGCCCTTGCCCTGTCACGGTCATTTTCAATCGGTTTCTGGGATGCCGGCCAAAACCAGTATCTATTGTCCCTCCGGAAATAATATGGCCTTGAACTAAAGTAATATAATGACGTTGTATTTCTCGTGCTTGCATTTGGCGGATTAGTGAAGTGTGGGCTGTCAGAGATTTAGCCACGATCAATAATCCGGTAGTATCTTTGTCTAATCGATGAATAATTCCAGCTCGAGGTAAATGTTTTAGACCAGGAGCATGATGGAGTAGGGCATTTACTAATGTATGCTCTCTATTTCCCGCTCCAGGGTGTACCACTAAGCCTGCAGGCTTATTCAGAACAAGTACTTCTTCATCTTCAAAAATCACATTTAAAGGAATGTCTTCAGGCTCGCACCGATTAAAATCAGGGTCAGCTTCGACAAAATCAACATTAAGTTCAATAAGATCGCCACCCAAAGTCTTATCCTTGGGTTTGCAGGGCTTATGATTCATGGTGATAGCCCCGGTTTTAATCCAATTGCTGATTTGTGAGCGAGAATATTCGGGTAGTAGTTGGGCGAGCACACTGTCAACACGTTGGCTATGGTACTCGCGAGGTACTGTTATTTGTTTTTGTAAATGGTCTATCATTAGGCTGTTTGCGTCTCCTCTGTTTCAATGAGACGTCCTCTTAATGAATTGGGTAGTGCATCACTGATCTGAACAGTAACAAATTGGCCTATTAAATTAGCGGGGCCATCAAAGTTAACAACGCGATTGCATTCAGTTCGACCGGCCAGTTGCTGGGTGTCTTTTTTAGAGAAGCCAGTAACTAAAATTCTTTGTGTGCTGTCTATCATCGATTGGCTGTAACGGGACGCTTGTAATAATAACCTATTTTGTAAAATTTGAAGTCTTTGTTTTTTGACCTCTTGAGGGGTATCGTCAGCCAGATTAGCCGCTGGAGTGCCGGGCCGTGGACTGTAGATAAAGCTGAATGACGTGTCAAAGCCTATTTCATGAACTAAATCCATAGTATCTTGGAAATCTTTATCCGTTTCACCCGGAAACCCTACAATAATATCAGTTGATAAACGAATGTCTGGACGAACTTTTCGTAATTTTCTAATTTTAGATTTAAACTCTAAAGCGGTATAACCTCGCTTCATTAACCCCAAAATCCTATCGGAACCACTTTGTACTGGTAAATGTAAATGATTCGCCAATTCAGGAACCTCTGCGTAGGCATTGATTAAATTATCCGAGAAAGCGAGAGGATGAGATGTGGTAAAGCGAATTCTTCCTATCCCATCTATTGCTGCAATATAATGAATGAGTAAGGCCAGATCAGCTGTATCGCCATTTTCCATTGGACCACGGTAATCATTGACGTTTTGGCCGAGTAAATTAATTTCTCTTACACCCTGGGTAGCGAGTTGATAACATTCAGCTAAAACATCATCAAAAGGTCTGCTTATTTCTTCTCCACGAGTATAGGGAACGACACAGAAACTACAATATTTGCTGCAGCCTTCCATAATGGATACAAAAGCGGTGGGGCCTTCTGCTCGAGGTGCTGGCAGATGGTCAAACTTTTCGATTTCCGGGAAACTAATGTCTACAACAGACTTTTTCTTTTCAAATCGTTCATTAAGTAAAGCTGGAAGTCGATGCAATGTCTGGGGGCCAAACACGATATCTACGAAAGGAGCTCGCTTAATGATATCAGCACCTTCCTGGCTTGCCACACAACCACCGACGCCAATGACGACGTGAGGGTTTTTGGCTTTATATTCCCGCCATTGTCCCAGCTGTGAAAACACTTTCTCCTGAGCTTTTTCACGTATAGAACAGGTGTTGAGTAATATTACATCTGCTTCTTCTACTTGGTCTGTTTTAACTAAACCATGAGATTCTAGTAATACTTCTGCCATTTTAGATGAATCATATTCATTCATCTGGCAGCCATTTGTTTTAATATATAATTTTTTAGACATATTAATTCTACTTTTTTAAACGCGGTATTATTTCATTAATGAGCACTTTGGCAATAGGTTTCTTTGATTCTTGGTAAAATAAATAGCGCAATGAGCATACCAAGAGGAAGAATCGCCAAAGCCGTGTGATAGGCGGACAGTGGATATAGTCTTACTGTTCCTGTCATTTCTCCTTGCCACATTTTATCAAGAATATAACCTATAAGTGGTTGTGCTAAAGCTATTCCCACCATATTCATCATATTCATAAAACTTAAACCAGTAGCAACATACTTTTTATTGCATAACTCTTTAGCTACTGTAAATGCAGGCAAAAAACCGGCAGAAAAGATACCAAAGGAAAAGAGAAGAAATTCCATGAGAAAAGAAGAAGTAATAGGTGCGAAGATAAACAAGGTCGAACAAATTAAAGCACCTATACAACCTATATACATTGGCGGTTTACGCAAACCAATACGGTTGGAAAATATGCCCCATAAGGGACTGGCAATCGCCCAGCCGATGAATACTAAAGAAACATAATTAGCTGCAGTAGCTTTAGCAATATGCATTTTATTTATTAAAAATGGAACGCCCCATAGTCCGCAAAACACTGGTGTTGCCATGTACATCAGTCCACCATATGTAGCAACAAGCCATAATTGTTTGTTTTTTATCAATGCAAGGAAACTCGGTACTAGGCGTTCTTCTTCAATAGGATGGTGGTGGGTTGCCGGAGTGTAATTTTGGGGGGTATCTCGGGCTATTAATACAATTAAAGTGGACAAAACAAGACCAACAGTACCCATAATGATCATACTATGACGCCAACCAAAACTGTCAATTAGCAATGCTAAAGGAGCCTCTCCACCAATTGCGCCCATCATACCAATGGTAACCATTAAACCAGTTAATAAGGCAAATTTTTGTGCAGGAAACCAATTTGCTGCTAATTTCATGGTGCCAACCGCTGCAAAAGCGGAACCAAAACCAATCATGAGTCGTGCGACGCAAGCCATAAAGAAGCTGTCGGTCATTCCAAAAGCAATGGTACTTACTGCGCATACAACGGTAGCCAGAGTTAATAATCGATGAGGGCCAAAATAATCCATTAATACACCACCAGGTAATTGCATGGCGGCATAAGAATAAAAGTAGATACCCGATAAAATACCTAAAGTTTGACTAGTAACTGAGAAGTCTCGCATTAACTCATTGCTCATTACACTGGGTGATACTTGTAAGAGACATTCATAAAAATAAAATAAGCAGCCTAATCCCCATACCATCCAAGGCATTAATGATTTGATATTTGATTTTTGCATTGATTCCGACTGCGTATGATAATGAGCCATTATTATATAATTCTCCTGATTTGCCCAATTCGATTGATTTTGCGAGATTTCTTTGATCAAAACGAGTGATACAAGATGATGTTTCTTTATATCTTACTGCTTAGTCAATAACGTGATTTTTTTTAATCACAAATTCACTTTATACGTTAACATACAAATATATAAATTTCACTAAATAAAATATTATCAGCTTGTCCAGTATTTGTCTATCAAGATGAAATTTGATTGACTATTGTTCATTAGGATCATCCGGAGCATCTAATATGACCCGAGTTCCTTTCATTCCTCCTCCGGGAACATCAACAAATTCTTCATTTAACCAGCGCGCATCTTCAATAAACATTCTAACACAGCCATGACTTGCTCTATATCCTGGTACTTCATAGCTTCCATGCAGGGCGTACCCTCTGAAGAAATGCATGCAGTAAGGCATTAAGGCGCCACCACTTTCACCGTTACTTCTTCTTGGGAAAACGGTGGAAACACATTCGATGTCCTGTTTTCTTATAACACGGAAAGAGCCGGTAGGAGTGCCGCAACCTCCAGCTACTCTGCATTTGCCTATCCCAGAAGAGATAGGTCCCCACCAAAGTAATTCTCCATCCTGATCATAAGCTCCCCAGGCTAATTTCTTTTGACTGACATAAATTGTTTTTTCGCCATCTGATTCTATATATCGCGGGAATGGAGAAACGTCGTAAATGGTTAGCCGATCAATATTTTTAGGCACCGCAATGGTCATTCCAGGATGAAGGCTAACATTCATACGATTAATACGTCGGACAATATCTCTTTCCTCAACATTTGGAAATAGACTCTCCCATGATTCGCCACTTTTAATTTTCATACAAAAATAATCGGGAGAATTGCATAAAGTTTCACCAAATCGCTTATAAGCAAAAGCAAATGGAGTCGTGAGTATGAGGTAGGTTAAGACTATGATTGATAGTATAATTTTTTTCATAATCACCTCGATTATAGTTCTCTAATTTCTTTAGCGGCACAATAAAAAATAACTTTACTATTTAAAGTTATTTAAAGTTATTTAAAGTTATTTAAAGTTATTTAAAGTTATTTAAAGTTATTTAAAGTTATTTAAAGTTATTTAAAGTTAGATATGTATAAGCAATCTCTCAATATCACGAGAATTCGCGGTGCTCATGCTCTCCCGTATTACACTACGTTACATACGGGCTACAATAATAAGTCAATGCTATTTAAAGTAGCCCGGATGAAATCCGGGAGAGCATGAGCACCGCGAATTCTCTTTGGGTACATGATCGCTAAAAGTCACTCATTTTTTTGTGATCAAATAAAAGCCATGAATGTTTGTTGCTTGTCGGCCGTCACGAATGAGACCAACCCCAGTGAATCTCTAAAGATAGAACAGAACGTGTTGAAATAGCAAATGAGTTAGTTATTCTTTTACCTCACTTTCTGAACTGGAATTAATGGATTGCCAGGCTTGATGTACTTCAGCCAGTAATAAATTTGATTGAACTAATAAGTCTTCGTCATTATTTAAGTTTGCTTTTAATAATATGCGTTGAATGTAGTCGTACAGTTGCAGTAAATTTATAGCAATTTCTCCACCTTGTTCGTGGTTTAGGCTTGTCTTTAGTCCTTCAATGATATTTAAGGCTTTGCCAATATGTTCGCCTTTTTCTTTGATCTGGTTACGCTGAATATTGCCTTGAGCCGTTGCTATATGGGATCTGGCTCCCTGCAGCAGTAGTTCTATAAGTTCGTGAGGAGAGGCAGTATCAATACGGGTTTGTAATTCAATTGACTTATATTGATTTAAAACTTGGTTGTATGGATTTTTCATGAGCATAGCCTTGTATTATTTAGTGGTTAACTTTGGTAAAGCGGCCAGTTGTTGAGTAAGAAAACTACTGGTACTTTGCATTTGCGTTAACAAAACATCCAAAGCATTAAATTGTTTTAGATACCTGTTTTGTACACTCACACTGCGAGCGTCTATCTGAGTTTGAGTTTTACCTAATTCAGTAACTTGCTTGTTTAATTGTTTGGTGCGCTGATCTAAATCGCCAGTAGTAGCATCCATATAAGAATCGAGAAACTGGTTCATCAAGACGGCTATACCATCATTAACAGCAACTTTCCCGCGAGCACCAGTACTTCCTGAAAGTACTTTGATGGATAATCCACTTAATTCACTACTTCCATTAAGGGTAACTCCATCAGTTGATGTGGCAGGAGAAGTGCCAATAGTACCGGACATACTTACCCCAGGAGTAAATTGTGTTAAAGAGACATCATATTTTCCTGCTGGGACTCCAGCACCAACGGAGTTGATGCGTATATTGCTGTCTGTTGCCGTGGCGGTTTTAGCAAATAAGGCTCCAATATTTGCATAATTAGTACTAAGAGCCGCGTTGTATTTATCCTGATTAATTTCCAGTAGACCATTATCAGTGGTAGTAATACCCAAATCAGCTAATGATTGAATTGGATTGGTACTTTGGGATAGAGGAGAGGTTGCCCACTTGCTTAGATTAAGTTTCAAATTTCTAAATTGGGGATCTCCTTGAAATATACCACTTTGTTTGGTGTCTTTGTTATAGCCTGTTAAATTAGTCAAAAGAGTTATACTGTCATTGTATTTTTTTACAAAATCATTTACTAAAGTAGTCAGTTGATCTTTATTATCATCCACCGTGAAGGTAGTGATTGTTCCCAGTTCAGCCTTCTTCAAATTAAGTGTTACTCCAGAAATTGCATCTTGAAGTTGATTTGTGCTTTGAGTAAGTGTCAGACCGTTTATTTTAACTACGCTGTTTTGTGCAGCAATGGTTTCGGTTAAGTCATTATTGCCTATGGTGGGATCATATTTTAATGCTGTAATGTTACTGTTAACCTGCATTGCATAATTTTCACCTGTCTTTGAGGAGGTGAGTGTTAGCCTTGAGCCTTGGTTATCTGTGACGATACTGGCAGTGACTCCTGAGTTAGTATTATTAATGGCATCACGAACCGCAATAAGGCTATCACTTCCTGGAGCGATAGTAACCGTAACAGGGGTTGCGCTGGCATTGGCTGTAAACGTCGTTTTATTTGCATTATAAGTACCAAAATTAATAGTGATGCTGCCGCTACCTACACTTGTGGTATTGAGATAACCGCTGGCGAGACTTTGTTGTTGTGCCAGTTTTTGGATTTCTACTTGATAAGTACCTTTTACTGCCTGAGGGGTTAATGTGGCGGACAGAAAGTCGGTATTGCTAACCGAGTATTTCATATTATAAAAGTTGCTAATATCGGATAAATTGTTCAGGGAGGTTTGTAGACTTGCTAAAGAGCTTTTTAATTGGCCTACAGCCGAGAGTTCGGTATTAACACTGCTTAGTTGATTGTCATGTCGCGTTTGCAACGGGGTTATTTCCGCCTTTACCAAAGCATCAACAAGTGTTTTGACATCAAGACCTGATCCAATCCCTGGAGATGATAGACTCATAATATCCCTTATCTATGTTATTAATCTGTATTTTTATTTCTATGTAACAACAAATAGATTCATTTATTAAATGTGCTTATCTATAGAACCATTAATTATTTCATCAAGCAAACTTAATAAATGCAAATATTCGTCCGAAGGCATTTTACGTATTACTTTATCTGTGATTTTGTCGGTTACTATCGCTTGCAGCAATCCTGTTGCCTCATCCAGAGTATATTTCATATCGGAATCGGCCAGTGACCCTGCACTGCTAGTTTTATTAACAGGTTGACTTGTTTTTTCAGGTAATTTTACAGTGTCATTTTTTATTATCGGGCTTATTGGTTTTAAAGGGTCAATATTCATTTTCTACTCCTTTTATACCCTGATTATAGATTAGAGTATAAAACTAAAAAACTCCAGTGCAACATTCAGTTGCACTGGGGTTGCTAGGTCCTATCCTAACAGTTTAAGTACAGATTGTGGCATGCTATTAGCTTGCGCTAACATCGCGGTTCCTGCTTGTTGCAAAATTTGATTCTTGGTTAAATTGGCCATTTCAGCAGCATAGTCAGCATCCTGGATACGGCTTCGTGCAGCTGACAAGTTGTCTGATACATTTTGCAGGTTGGCAATTGTAGAGTCAAAGCGGTTTTGCAACGCACCCATGTCTGCTCGGTTGGCGTTAATTGTGCCTAACGCCGCATCGATTCTCATGATTGCAGTTTGCGCACCAGCGGCAGTACTCACATCCAATGAATCAATACCTATGGTATCTTTTGCTATAGCTGCGCTCAGTCCTATATTCGCTACAGTACCGCCAATGGCAATGGTATCAGCGGCATTGATGGTTAATTTTCCGCGTAATAAAGAAGCAAAGGGACCAGCAGTTACAGTAATACCGTCAGTACCTGCGGTAAAACCAGTACCACTTTCAGTCACAGAAATATTACGACCGTCAGCGGCAGTCAAGGTCAAATTACCACCATTAAGTGTAGCAATAACCCCGGTTTGGTTGCTCACTCCATTGATTGCATCGCGTAGAGCAGAGGAAGTTAACGCGGTAGATACGTCCGTACCACTAAATATAGACACTCCATTGATATCTAAATTGTAAGTATCCCCTGCAGTCCCCCCAATAGCTCCCAGTGTTTGAGTGCCAGAGGTTGATGCAGTCACTGAAAAACCAGCATCAGTTAAGGCTGCCGCCTTGGCATAAGCAGAGGTTCCATCTTGTGACGATAGCGAACCTGCAAAGTTAGCAGAAGAGTTGATGGTTTTAGCTGCTCCGCCGCCAATTGCAACCGTAATGTCGGCAGCAACTGCAGCACCTACTGTACTACCAGTAGCAGTCGCTATACCACCGATAGAAGATGCTTTCGCACTTCCTATAGAAAAGCTAATGGTTTGGTTTGAGTTAGCCCCAACCTGGAAGCTGGCATTAGAAAACGAGCCATCCAGAATTCTTTGACCGTTAAATTGGGTATTTAATGCAATTCGGTCAATTTCACTTTTCAGCTGATTTACTTCAGATTGAATTGAAGCGCGGTCAGTGCTGTTATTGGTTGAGTTAGCTGCTTGAACTGCCAGCTCACGCATACGTTGCAGGAGGTTCGTTGATTCCTGCATCGCACCTTCAGCCACCTGAGCAAGTGAAATACCGTCATTCGCATTTCTTACCGCCTGGTTCATCCCTCTTATTTGTGCTGTCATACGTTGAGAAATTGCAAGACCTGCAGCGTCATCTTTCGCACTATTAATTCTTAAGCCAGATGATAACCTTTGAATTGCTAGAGACATCGCACTCCCTGATACTCCTAAGTTACGTTGGGCAGTAAGCGACGTTACGTTAGTATTAATTACTTGTGCCATTGTAGTCTCCTCAGACCTGAATCCCTGGTTTGGGACATTTACGATTCAGTAAATTTATTTTTTTGTAAATTTACCGTACCCACCAAAGTTATCGGAAAAGTGCAAAAAAACTTTAGGGCTTTATACGATTTTTTTTTTTTTAAGAGATGGTTTGATTAATAAAATCAATGTGTTGTATTTATGCACACCAGAATTAAATTTTCTATTTTTTTGAAATTGATGATTCTTTTTATTATTTCGATGAGCTGCTGATAAAAGGAGTTTGAGTATCAAAGTGTAAAAAAACTGTAAAAATAAAAAACAAGTTCAATTGTTCATATTTACTTAATATAACAGGCATAGAATTAGTATATAAATAATCAATTCAGGTTTTGATTGTTAAACAGATCCAACATTGGGGGACTTATGGCTGATATATTCAAAGCATTAACAAAACTTAAAGCAGAACTCGATCATATTAATGGTAGAACTTTAGCTGAAAGTCGTGAAGATCTTAATAATACTTCTAAATCTGCCCAATTATTTATTAATCCAGATCTTCTCCCTGAATTTATTAATCCAGATCTTCTCCATGAAGGAGTCATTAAAGGTGTTACCGATAGTGATGCCCAAAGAGATTATGCTGATCATGTGCTGCAAGCCGTATGGAATATTGCTCATCATGCCTCAAGAGGATATACGGTTGCGCTTTGGAATAGAAATACAATTACTGAGGCTTTTGCGTATTTAGACAGAACTCGGGTACCTAAAATTATTGATGAGAAAACCTATGCTGTAGGTAAAGCATTACAAGCTTTTTTGCAGGAAGCTTTAACGCAAGAAGCACTTAATAATGTACCTGAGGTAGGTGGGGCCCGGAATTTAGTAAAGAATACTTTGGAGGGAATGCAGACTATATTAAATCAAAGATTACATGTCTATGAAATTCACCAGCCTAAGAAAGTTAGTGATACCGTTAATCACCTCAAAATTACAATGGAGAGGGGATCTGAATGGGATAAGGCTTTAAGAGCATTTGAGCGAAGAGTTGATCCTAATCCATATTGGAAATTTATTCCGCAAGAGTTGGATTCCAATTATCATGCTTTAGAAGAAAAATTACATATCCTGGATGAGTATGATGATTTCTTTGCTAGAGAAGCAGAGGAATTTAGAGAATATAGTAAGCAATGGAAAGACAATGGTCTGGCTGAGAATTTACCAGATACCGTGACTTCATCTTATTATATTCGTGCGCTTGCAGAATCAGCATCTCATCAGAAAATAGTAGAGGAATTAGCTAAGGTTTATAATTCTTCAAATTATAAAACATGGAGTGAAAATGCTGGCCGTTTATTTACGATTACTTATGAAGCAACAGAGGGAAAAATAGAGAGAATTGAAATACAGGCAAAAGAAATAGTGGCTATGCAGCGACAAATGCTTGTAAACCGAATTGAGGATTCTAAATCATTGGCTGTTTTTGAACGCAATCTTCAGGAGGCTGTTGATACTCCAGAAACTATTCCGTCATTAATGGAAAATTCAGAAATACCAGCTTCTGAGGATATAGAATTTTATAATAATTTAAATAAAAACCTCGAAAGTCATCGTGTGAGTCTTTCAAAATCTAAACTCTCATTAGAGAAGAAAATTCGTAATTTTGAAACAGATAATCCTTTGCCCCCGATAAAAGAAGCTGAGCATAAATCAGCCTTTGAGGCAGTGCGCACGAAAGCAAAACAACAATTAACTAGTGAAGTTGAGGCTATTGAACAGCAAATAACTGTCGTTAATTCCCTTTTAGCAAAAGTAAAGACTAAGGTGACTTATTTAGGCGATGAGCTTGCAAAACAATCTGAGGACGGAAGAAAAAACAAACTAGAAGAGGTTGGAACGCGTATTCGAGAAGCATTTAGACAATTGCATGAGAAATCTCATCCAAAACGAGTAGAGGCAGAAGTTCAATCTCACCGCTTTCTGGAAGGATATACTCCTGCAGTGGCAGCAATAGAGAAGGAGTATGCTCCTCAAATCAGTGCTTTAGATGAAACAATCTCTACAACTCATTCCCAAATAAGTTCCAAAGAACATAGCCTTGGGGCGATCAATCAACAAAATATTGAACGCAAAAATCTACTGAAAACGTCACGCGCGGAGCTTGAACAATTTAAGGAAATTTTAGAAAAAGAGTCAGGCATATACATCCCCTCTACAAAAATTCCTAAAGAATTATTAATAAAATATCTGGAATGCAACGAGAAAATAGCGGAATTTATTGGTGAGATGTACCAGACAGAACAAGCCTCCAATTATTTTTATGGTTTTAATCCCACCAATATTTATAACAAATACCGTCATCATGCTTCTATACTTGGACCAAGTGATTTTGATTTGGATATAGGTGCCATAATTGATTACATCTCCGAAAAAATTGAATTAATTGATCAGGAAATGCAGATTGATGTAACAAGTGATTTGAGCGCCCCTTCCCCTTCAAAGAATTATCTCTTAGGTAAGGGTAACTTATGGGAATTGCAAAAAGAGTATCAAAAAATACGGCAAGAAAAAATTGCACTAGAACTACAAAGCAAAAAAGATGAAGAAACTCAGCAAAAAATGACTGCAACAATGACGACAAAGCTGAATGAATGGAATGAGGCAAAAGCTGCAAAAGAAGAGACCGCTGCTTTTGCGACCCTGGAAGAAAAAATGAATACTCAGGATCACCTACAAGCGATGGTTGCTTTAAATGCTTATGAACTTGAGTTCAAATTAGCTGATATTGAAAAAGAACAAAAAGGTTTAGACGACATTATTAGAGCCCTTGATACAATGGATGATAAAGAGTCCCTGAAATATTTAGAGGGTATGCGCGATAAAATTGCGTTAATTGATGTCGATAAAATGATGGAGTCCAAGCCTGACCACAGAGTTTATTCCGGTACCGAACTTCAACGTCACATCCATGACTCACTAAGTGCGCTCCAGAAGAGTTTGATTAAGCTCCGATCAGAGGATCAAGCCACTATCGACAAATCTGAGGTGTTTAAAAGTAAATTAGGAGCCTTAGAGGTTGAGTTTGAAGAGCTGAAAGCAAAGAGCGCTCGTTTGGATTCCTCTCTTGAAAAAATTAGAGAAGCTCATGTGGAGAAAATGAAAATTCTCAATGAGAAAAAAGACACACTTATTGCTTTGAATCAATTTACTGAAATTGAAGATGCTTTGCGAACTAAGTATATTGATGTGATTAATGATACTGCCATTAGGCCAGACAATAGAGAAGCTCGCGAAATACTGATTGAGGAAATGGAACAATTCAAGGAAACTAATTTTGGACCTCTAAAGGATTTTAAAGTACATCCTAATGAGTCCGTAAATGAAAAACATCAAAGCGCCCTTCAAGCTGCCCATAAACTTGAAGACTATTTGGTTAAACTCAAATTAGACAGAGTAGAAGAAGATACGGATTCATTTATAAAAAGATTTTCTGAGATTAAAGGGTTTTCTGTAAAAAATAGAAGCGAAAGGAATGCTCTGTTAGATGATATTGAGAAACTTAAGATACGTGAAGGAGACTTCTTAGCAAAGCTTGCGGATTCAGACTCGGAAGAAATTCAACAGAAACTACGAGCGATTAGCCAAAATATGGAGCAAATGGATGGAATAAAAAGTCAACTTACTCCTTCTGCGGTGTCACGACTAACATTTTTTGGTGCCAAAGGTGTTATGGAGAATGAGGTAACAGCAGAGACTGAATTGGCTATGGATTCTATCCGTAAGAGCTATTTTGAACCCGAAGTGGGGATTTTTACCCAGTACTTGCAAGAGAGAGCTCAACAATTTTGGTTGAAAGATTTATTCAGATCTCTTGCCGCGTTCACCTTGGGATGTTTTGGTTACAAAACCGACGCCCAAGAGCGAGAAGAGTATTTGAAAGGGTTGGAGATAGTATTTAATAGGTACCACAACGAATCAAAAGGAGCTCTAGTACTTGCTGAAATTGAAAAAGGCCAGAAGCTATTTTCTCCTCGAGCCAAGGCTGGGGAAGATGGATATAACGACTCTTTGCATTCTAAGCTGGAATCACTTAAAGAGAGTTTAACGCCAATTTATGCAAAAGGTATAGAGCCTGAAAATAAATTAGAATTAAGTCAATAATCTAACTCGTCGCGAAATGACTATACCATGAGTAGCCCGTACAAATGACGGGCTATGTCCCATAGCCGTCAGGCTAGGCATTTAACTGCAAACAAGTTGCGTAAAAACGTGTCGATTCCGCTTAGGAGGGGAGCCATTTTGCATTAGCATTGTACTAAAACAGGAATGGATTTCTGGCTGCGTAGGAAAGACAATCACCAAAAATTGTTTGCGCTTGACGGCTATGGACTACCTTCTAATTCACCAGCAAATAGAATAATAAAAATTAATTTTGAATGAATCAGATTTAGTGATAGATATTAAGAATATCATTTTTTCAGTGTATACTATAACTCGATTCTATATATAGGTTCTAATTTATGAGCTGGTTTAAAAAGCTATTACCATCAAGAATAAGAACAGAAACCTCACAAAAGAAAGGTGTTCCAGAGGGTTTGTGGGTTAAATGTTTGGGTTGCAATGAAGTTCTTTATAGTACCGAGTTGGCAAAAAATTTAATGGTTTGTCCTTCTTGTAATTTTCATCATAGGGTGTCTGCACGGGTTAGAATTGCCCAATTTCTTGATGAAGGGGGACAAGAGGAAATTGCTGCCAATTTAGAGCCTCTGGACAGACTGAAATTCCGGGATTCAAAAAAATATAAAGATAGAATATCTCAGGCTCAGAAAGCTACAGGCGAAAAAGAAGCCCTTATTGTGGTTAAAGGGACTCTATCGCAACAACCTGTAGTTGTCAGTGCTTTTGAATTTAACTTTATGGGTGGTTCTATGGGGGCCACTGTCGGTGAGAAATTTGTACGCGCAATCAACCTCGCGACAACAGAAAAAAGAGCTTATATTTGTTTTACCGCCAGTGGTGGAGCTCGCATGCAAGAAGGGCTTTTTTCTTTAATGCAAATGGCCAAAACCTCAGCCGCATTGGCTAAATTTGCAGAAACAGGGCTTCCATTCATGGTTGTTCTGACTGATCCTACTATGGGTGGGGTTTCGGCAAGTTTTGCCAGTCTTGGAGATGTCATTATTGCTGAGCCTAATGCATTAATCGGCTTTGCAGGTCCAAGAGTGATAGAACAAACAGTAAGACAAACCTTACCAGAAGGATTTCAACGCAGTGAGTTCCTGCTGGAGCATGGTCATATTGATATGATAGTTGAGCGTAAAAATCTTCGTTCTACTGTTTCGGAATTAGTATCAAAATTGACACGTAAAGGCACGGAGAATTTTTTTGCACAAACCCTGGAGTAATTGGGATTTAAACCAATGGTTAAATAGCCTGGAAAATAGGAATACTCAGGAAATACAGCTTGGTTTAACTCGAATATTGGAAGTGGCAGAAAGAATAAACGTGTGTGCGTTTGATTGTAAAGTCATTACTGTTGCAGGCACTAATGGAAAAGGATCAACCGTTAGTGCTCTCGAAAGAATCTATCACACGGCCGGTTACAAGGTAGGAGCTTATACCTCTCCCCATTTGATTCATTTTAATGAACGCATCCGAGTGAATCTAAAACCTATTTCGGATGAGGATTTATGTCAGGCGTTTAATTTTATTGAAGACGCTCGTGATTCTGTTCTTCTTACCTATTTTGAAATCACTACTCTTGCCGCATTACTTTATTTTAAGCAACAAAACCTGGATGTTATTATTTTAGAAGTGGGGTTAGGGGGACGATTGGATGCCACTAACATCATTGATGCAGATTTATCGATTATCACTACTATAGATTATGATCATCAAGATTATTTAGGCAGCACGCTAGAGAGCATAGGCTATGAGAAAGCAGGAATATTACGTCAGGGAAAACCATTTATTTATGCAGATAATAATCCGCCATCAAGCATTATCAAAGTAGCCAGAGATCTTGCAACTCCTTGTTATTTTTATGATACAGATTTTTCTATTGATCAACAGGGCGGTTGTTGGGAATTTAACTGGCGGGGAAAACGCATCAAAGAACTGCCCAAGCCAAAAATACAACTTAAATCGGCATCCGCAGCAATTATGGCTTGTTTGTTATTAGATCAGGAGCTGCCTGTATCTCAAAGACATCTCTCTTTGGCGATGGAGAAAGTAACTATTGCAGGGAGATTACAGTTTCATCAAGGCAGTATTAGTATTTTATATGATGTTGCTCATAATGGACAGTCAGCCAGACTGCTTGCTGAGACACTTAAATCAAAAGAAATAAATGGACAGGTGCACGCCGTTTTTTCAGCTTTAAAAGATAAAGATATTTTAGGTTTAATTTTTCCCTTAAAGGATTGTGTTGACCGATGGTATCCTGCACAATTAGATAATAAACGTGCTTCTAGCGCAAGTTTGTTATGCTCTATTTTTGAAGATGCAGAAATTTTTGTGGAAGTTTGTTATACTAGCCCCCTTATTGCTTTTCAAAAAGCATTAAGTCAAGCTACGGCTGGAGACTTAATTGTGGTTTACGGGTCATTTTTTACGGTTGGTCAAGTAATGGCTGCCCAACATAACATCTTGGAGCAGAAGGAGATTCTATGAAACTGGTAATGGATGAGAAGCTTAAACATCGTTTAGTCGGATTGGCTGTTATTCTTTCATTAGGAGCCATTTTCGCTCCTGCTGTGATGAAGAAATCAAGTCAACATGTTGATGGTAATTTTAGTGTTAATGTGAAATTACCCCCAAAGCCATTGGCTCCGGATGTAGTTTTAACTGATGAAAAAGAAGTGTTTAAAACTATTAAAGTAGCTAAAGTAGAAATTCCTTCTGTCTCGGAAAAAAGACAGTTAACTGAACTTGTAAAAGCAGAACCTGTTAAATCTGATTTAATTAATGCCAATCCAAAGCCAGACGTTAAAGTTGCTGCGAATTCTAATGCTGCACCTGTCCATCTTGCTGTAAATGAAGCGGCTAATAATACGGCTAAAAAAATAATTAAAGTAGCTAATCCACAGCCTGCTAAACCTCCTGTAGCCGTTGCTTTGAAACAAAAAGCGGTCACCAAGGTGGTTCCTGTTACCAAAGTGGCTCAAGCTAATAATAAGCCATCAATCAGAAAAGATATTTACGCAGTACAATTAGCTTCTTTTTCGCAATTAGCTAATGCTCAAACCTTGGTTAATAAATTACATAGTAAAGGCTATAAGGCTAACTTTATCCGAACTAAAGGAAAACAAGGGCCTGTTTATAAAGTTTATGTAGGGCATTCACCCCGTAAAACCGATGTAATGAAACTAAAAACCCAATTAGCCAGTGCAATGCAATTAAATGGCTTCGTTGTGAATACTGGAGTTAGCTAGCCATGTTGCAGTGGATTGATATAGGCATAATTGTAGTTATCGGATTATCAGTATTAACGGGCTTATTTAGGGGTTTTGTTAAAGAGCTTGTGGCATTATGTGTTTGGATCTTGGCTTTTTGGTTGGCATTTACCTACTGCCAAAGCCTGGATCCTTGGTTAAAGTCATATATAAAAGAGCAATCTGCGCGGACCGCAGTAGGATTCGTTATTATTCTTTTTGCGACCTTGCTGGTTGGTGGCGTTGTCAATGCTATATTAAGTTTCATATTGAAGCGTGCTGGCTTAAGTGGAACAGATAAAACTTTAGGTATGCTCTTTGGTTTTATAAGAGGCGTCTTTATTGTTGCTTTGATTATGGTAGCAGCTAAAATGACCTCTTTACCTTATCAGCAGTACTCTAAGGAATCGATGCTCTATGCTCGCTTTGATCCAGCAGTCGATTTGATTTATGCTCACTTACCTGAATTTATAAAAAAAATGCAGGACGTCGATAAAACTGAAAAGATAACTGAAAATATTATCGATACAGTTCCTGTTGCTTAATATATTCACCTACTTCTTTAGGTAACTTGGTTTCTACGGGCTTATTTTTTTTTAGCTCTTCTCTAATATGAGTAGAAGAAATTTCATAGTTACCTGCATCAAATAAATAAATAGTCCCGGCAGGTTTGATTAATAAGTCCGTTTTAATTTCAGTTTTATGTTCTGTCAGCAGCATTTTTATGGCTTCTGGCATGGGGTAAGTCGAAAATTGATTTCTATTAATAACGAGCAGATTGGCTAATTTAATTATTTTTTCCCATTGATACCATTGGGGTAACGATAAAAATGCATCGTATCCCATAATTAAAGTAATTGCGGCATCTGTATTTTCTTTTCTAAAGCTTGCTAATGTCTCAACCATATAAGAAGGGGAGTCGCGTTTTATTTCACGTAAGTCCAGCTTAAAATCAGGATGGCTTTTTATCGCTAATTGAAGCATTTCAATTCTTTGCTGAGTGTTAGCGCAAGTTGGTGGTTTTAGCGTAGGGGTTTTGCAGGGAAGAAAAAAGTAGTCGTCAAAATTAAAATTGGATTGAATGAACAGGCTTGTTTGTATATGTCCATTATGTACCGGATCAAAGGTTCCACCTAAAATAGCTATACTACGCATACAGTTCCTATACACAGAGAAAGAGTTAGTCTTTCTAAAGCATTCCATACTTGAGTATTCAAATTTGATTTAATCTGTTCGTCAATAGATTTACAGAAATATAATAGCTGCTCTAACAAGGCATTAGTTAATCTTTTGATACTTGATTGATAGAGATTAATACGCTGAGGCCATATTTTTAACTGATTGCAAGCAGCTTTAAAGTCTGTATTTTGCTGAATAGCAAAGGATAATTGTAATAGTACTCTTATTTCCTGGGTAAGTATCCATAAAACTAATGTCACTTCTGTTTTATTATTTGCAGCTTGTCTTAATATATGAATTGCTTTATCCGCCTGTCCCATTAAACATGCTTCAACCAATTCAAAAAGAGAGTGAGCGCATTGATCGGATAAGTGCTCCAATGCCAGTTGAGAATTAATTTGACGGTTTGAAGCATTAGACAAGGCAATTTTTTCTATAACTTGCGCACAAGCCAGCATATTTCCTTGAGTGTACTGATAAATTAAATCAGGTATTTGTTGTTCAACAGTGAGGGCATTTTTTTTAAATTGGTTGGCAATCCACTGTTTCATCAACTCTGTATTCAGTGGATATGCTACTACAAGCACAACATGTTCGCTATTGTATAACCACTGTAATTGTTTTGCCGGAATGTTAGGTGCTCTGATAATTATAAAACAACGGGAATTAATTACTTTTAGGTATTCGGTCAGGATTTTTTTACCTGTTGCGTCGATTGATTTTTTATCATAAAAAATATTTAGCAGGACTGTATCTGAAAATAATGAATAACTATTGGCCTCTTCTAAAACAGTAGTCCAATCCTCGGTTGATTGTACGGAAATGACCTTTTCATCGTAATCATAAGATTTTTTTATAGCGGACTTTATGGTATCTAAACTTTCTTCAAGAAGATAATGCTCCTGGCCAATAAGGACATAGAGGGGGGCTATTTTTTTTTGTATCTGCTGGGCGAGCATTTGTTGTTTAATTTGCATTCTGTTTCTTATTGGTCCAATGACGAAAAATGATGTATCTTATTCCAAAGAACTATTGTAACTCGTATGAAGAGAAAGAGTAATATGAGAAAGGAATTATCAGAGTTCTGTATGGTGTTTTTGTATCCCATGAACTGGAGGCGGGGCCATTACCATTGTTAGCTTGCGTGTAATCATTCCAGAACATGTCTATTTCGTCTTTGCGAGCCTTGCGAAGCAATCCAGATGATGCTTCGTTGAGCATTGAAACTAGATTGCCTCACTTCGTTCGCCACGACGACCGATTTTGCCAGGGAATTCGAAGAAGGACATACCCCCTAAGCAATTACTCTTTGGATTGGGGAGAAAATCTAACGGAATAACGCGAAACAAGTCGCAGGCTGCCAAAGGAAATTGGCAAGCTGAGTAAAAGAACAGTTATTTCCGACTTAAGCGATTAATGATTTGAATTACTGCTTCCCTTCTCATTTCGCTAATTAGAACGGTTTCTTCTTCATTGGAACCTAAAATGCGATCATTATTAACGGTGAGCTGACGGCTTACTGCAACGAATCTTGGGGCTTTAATTATTTGGCCTTTCGAGGTCTGCAACATAAACTCTATAGTCAAGATAAGTTGATATTGTCTTGGATTGGTACTTGCGCCAACACTGACTATTTGCTGTTGAAAAGTAGTTTTATTAATTATGAGCCAATACTTGGCAAGAGCTGGTTCAGGGTTAACTTCGACTTTATATCCTTCTAGTTGCGATTTTAGTAAAGAAACCAGTTCTTTATTTCCATCCTTGGAAATAATAGAAACGTTATTCAGCCATTCGGGTACATCGATTAAACCACGTAAATGAAAGCCACAAGCGGATAAAAGAAGGGCTAAAATGAGTGGAAAAACCTTTTTCTTCATCTTAACCGACAACCAGATTGATTAACTGTCTATGAGCAACAACAATAGCTTTTTTTATTGTTTTATCTACCAGAAAATCTTGGGCATGTTGCCTAGCAGTTTCAATCAGCACCTCTTCTGTCGCATCTACGCTGGCAGTAAATTGAGCTCTTAGTTTGCCATTCACTTGTACCACAAAGTCAACTTCATCAGTCTTTAACGCACCTTTATCAACTCTAGGCCAAGGGGCGTCAATAATTGCTTTTTCAAAACCTAACTGTTGCCATAAATGGTGACAGATATGGGGTGTAATAGGAGCAAGCAACCTAAGAATGATGCTCATACTGGAGTGAACAAAAAACTTATCTTCTTCTGTCTCTATAGAGTAACTGGATATCTCATTGAAGAGCTTCATACATCCCGAGACAACGGTATTGAATTGATTACGCTCATAATCATTGGTCGCTTGGGCTAGAGTTTGATGAACCACGTGACGCGATTTTTTTAATCGACTCTCAGCATGCTGCCAATCAACATGACCATTGCCGCTTAAAATAATGTCATTAATATCAATGAGCATATTTAAGTGTTGATGAGCAAATGCCCATAAGCGTTTGAGGAAGCGATGAGCGCCTTCTACAGCAGTGTCAGACCACTCTAGTGATTGTTCAGGCGGCGCAGCAAACATAACAAATAGACGCGCGGTGTCTGCACCATAGGTATTAATCAGATGATTGGGATCAACAACATTTCCCACGGACTTGGACATTTTATGTCCATCTTTTAAAACCATGCCTTGTGTTAGCAGGGCCTTAAAAGGTTCATCGGAGTTAACCAGGCCTTCATCACGCATTAATTTGTGAAAAAAACGCGCGTAAAGCAAGTGCATTACCGCATGTTCTATTCCGCCAATATATTGATCTACTGGTGTCCAATATTTTGCTCTATCATCAAGCATCGCATTTTCCTGGCCTTTACAGGCAAAGCGAGCATAATACCAAGAGGATTCAACGAAGGTATCAAAAGTATCTGTTTCACGGCTTGCATCCTGACCGCATTTGGGACACGTGACGTTAACAAATTCATTGCATTGAGCAAGAGGAGAACCCGCTCCTGTAAATTGGACGTTTTCTGGCAGTACTACTGGAAGCTCCTCATCGGGAACAGGCACTACACCACATTGTTCGCATAGAATCATTGGTATAGGCGTACCCCAATAGCGTTGTCTTGATACACCCCAATCACGAAGCCGATAATTAATAGTCGCTTTACCCGCGTCATGCTCTTCCAGATAATCTGTTATGGATTGAATTGCTTGGGACGAGTGTAATTTATCAAATTGAGCAGAATTAATTAGAGTACCTTCACCGGTATAGGCTGATTGAGTGAGGTCGTGTTTGACGCCATTTTCAGGTTTAATTACTTCAATAATAGGTAAGTTATATTTTTGAGCAAACTCCCAATCTCTTTGATCGTGAGCGGGTACTGCCATCACTGCTCCAGAACCGTATTGCATCAACACAAAATTAGCAGCCCAAATGGGTAATTCTTTGCCCGTTATAGGATGAATGGCAGTCATACCGGTTGCAATACCACGCTTTTCCATGGTTGCCAGCTCTGCTTCAGCCATTTTTGTACCTTGACAACTGTCAAGGAATGCCTTCACTTCTGGATTATTAGCCGCGGCTTCTTTTGCTATAGGATGATCTGTCGCAACTGCAAGATACGTTGCTCCCATTAAAGTATCGGGGCGCGTCGTGTAAATTTTTACCCGTTTAGGATAATTAGTCACACTGAAATGGATTTCAGTCCCAATTGAGCGACCAATCCAATTACGTTGCATCTGTTTTACTTGAGATGGCCACTCATCAAGGGTGTCCAGAGAATTGAGCAGTTCGTCTGCATAAGAGGTTATTTTAATAAACCATTGAGAAATTTCTTTTCTCTCTACTAATGCACCAGAGCGCCATCCTCGTCCATCGACGACCTGTTCATTAGCTAAAACAGTTTGATCAACGGGGTCCCAATTAACCACAGCGTTCTTTTTGTAGACCAGACCTTTTTCAAATAACCGAATAAAAAACCATTGTTCCCAACGGTAATATTCGGGATCACAAGTTGTGATTTCGCGTTTCCAATCATAAGCATTGCCCAGACGTAAAAACTGCTCTTTCATTGCAGCTATATTTTTTCTCGTCCATTCAGCAGGGGGTATTCCATTTTTGATAGCAGCATTTTCAGCTGGCAAGCCGAAAGCATCCCAGCCTATAGGCTGGAGAACATTTTTTCCTAAAGCGCGCTGATAGCGAGAGATAACATCTCCAAGAGTATAGTTACGAACATGTCCCATATGTAAGGTTCCGCTAGGATAGGGGAACATAGACAAACAATAAAACTTCTCTTTGTTTAAATCTTCAGTAACATTAAACGACTGTTTTTTATGCCAATATTGCTGGGCTTGTTCTTCAACTTCTTGGGGTTTATAGGTATTATCCATAGTCCAATTAATCAAGTGACGGTGAAGCGCTAGGATAACCCCTCTTGTCCTCGCCAGCAATAGATTATTTCTTCGTAAATTGACGAAGCTGCAAAATCAGTATGAATATTATAAATAATGAGCAAAATATAATCGAAGGGTAGTCGTACCAAATGACCCATGGAGTCGCTCCTTCAGCAGGAAAAATTTCTCCTTCCAAAATTCCAGAGCTGAATGGGGGTAATCCTTCAACTATATCACCGTTATTATTGATGACCGATGACAAACCATCATTATTCACCACTATCTGAAATCGTCCTGTCAGTAAGGAAAGAACTTGAGCCATTTGCAGCTGTTGATAACTTGCTAAAGAACGGCCAAACCAGCCATTATCGCTGATTGAAACAATCCATCGCGCCAAAGGCATCTGATGCCTTAGCAGATTAGGATAGGCAATTTCATAACAGATCAGGCTGGCAATGGGATTATCTGCAATTTTTATTAATTGTTGATCTTTTTTTCCGGGTAAAATATTGGGTTCCGGTAAATTAAACCATCGGTTTATAGCGACAAATGGTGCTGGTATGTATTCTCCAAAAGGAACCAATCGTTGTTTAAAGTGTTCCCCCTGGGCTTGTCCCAAGCTAATGACGGAGTTGTAATAATAAGTTTCATTGTCATTAGCTGGCTGTAATATCCCGAGCATGAGCGCGCTTTTTGCTTTTAAGGCTTTTTTATTGAGTTTCAGCAAATATTCATCGAGATAGCTCGCGGGTAAGGGGATAGCTGACTCAGGTAAAATTATTAATTGTTTGCCCAGCAGTTTATCAATAGCCTGCCCATAAAATTTTAATAAACTCCAGAAAAGACTATCATCCCACTTATCCCGCATTGATAGGTTTGCTTGAATAACCCCGATAGTCACGGGATCTTTTTTTACCTCAGTCCAATGAATGTTTTTTCCAAGAGAGGGGGTAATCAGGATTAGAACAAATAAAATAAGATAGTAATATCGTTTGATGGAGTTTTCACGGACAGCGATTGTTAATAAACCAGCTGTAAAAGAACAAAATAAACTTAATCCATAAATTCCCAAAAGAGGTGCAAGGTAACGTAAAGGCGTATCAATCTGAGTAGTACCAATCAATAACCAGGGAAAACCGGTAAACAGATTTGCTCGAATAAATTCACTAAGACACCATAAGGAGCTGAACAAAAGGATACTTAATAACTTATCGTGATTGGATTGCAATAATTTAAAAACATAGGATACTGAAGCCGGGAATAAAGAAAGATAAAATACAAAAATAAGGGTAGTTAATCCTGACAAAAAATAATTTAATTGACCATAGTCATGAATACTAATAATAACCCAGGAAACACCAAAGCCAAAATATCCCACCCCAAAAATGAAGCCTAAAGTAAAGCTTTTTTTCGCAGAGCAGTTTAATAGTGCAGAGAACAGGAAGGCCAGACTCAAAATGGTAATACCTGGCATATGAAACGGAGCAAAACCAAGCGGCGCTAATAATCCGGTGATAAATATAAAAATATAGAGAGTATATTTTGATCTGATTACAGCATCGAAAAATTCAGAATTGGTTAAAGCGGCTTGCTTCATGGGATAATCAAATAGATTAAAGTGGCCAAGATAAATGACTACGGCACTCAGGTCAAGAATTATAGAAGGGAATCAGCGATTAGGACAAGAGATGTAGTTGGAAATATCACTTTAATCCGCCAATTATCTCTATTCAATGCTTAATATTTTGTGTAGGATTATCTCGTTTTACAAAGGAGAGGGATTGTATGTACAACGTAATGATTACTGGTGCTGGGAAGATAGGAAGCTTAATTGCTTGTTTATTGGCTGATAGTGGCTCTTATCAAGTTCATTTGGCCGATGTCGAATTTAGTGGATCGGATGTAAAAAGATTATTAGCCGCATTACCTGAAATTAAAACGGTTGCGTTGGATGTTAAAGATGAACAGTCAACAGAAGCCTATCTAAAAAAACATAATATTATCGCAGTTATTTCAAGTTTACCTTACTTTTTAAACACCTATGTGGCACAAGCTGCAAAGGCTGCAAAAGCGCATTATTTTGATTTAACCGAGGATACCTCCGTTACCGATGCTGTTAAAGCCATTGCTGAAAATGCTGAGACTGCATTTGTTCCTCAATGTGGATTAGCTCCTGGATTTATCAGTATCGCTGCAAATAGTCTGATGCAGGAATTTGAACAATGCTTTCATGCTAAATTACGCGTAGGTGCTTTGCCACAGCGAGCGAATAATGCACTTCAATACTCGTTAACCTGGTCAACTGATGGGGTAATAAATGAGTATGGAAACCCTTGTTATGGTATTGAGGGTGGAAAAGCAGTAATAATGGCACCTCTTGAAGGTTTAGAGGCGATTCAGATAGATGGTTGTGAATATGAAGCATTTAACACTTCGGGCGGTTTAGGAAGTTTGGCTGAGTTGTATTTTGGCAAAGTGCAAACCATGAATTATAAGACCATGCGTTATCCTGGTCATTGTGAAAAAATGCGTTTACTTATGAATGACTTACGGTTAAACGATGACCGAGTTACCTTAAAGCGAATTCTCGAAAATGCAATTCCTAAAACGTACCAGGATATCGTTATTGTCTATGTTACGGTAGAAGGAATTAAACGCGGTGAGCTGACGGAAAAAAGCTATGTGAAAAAAGTGTATCCTGAAGTAATTCGCGGTTTGGAATGGTCTGCTATTCAAGTCAGTACCGCGTCAGGTATCTGCGCTGTAGTTGATTTGGTATTAGGGCAATCTAATGAGTATAAGGGACTGATTTTGCAAGAAAAATTCAAATTATCCAGTGTATTGGAGAATCGGTTCGGTAAATACTACGCTTAGGAGCTCTTTATGGAATTATTAAATCAGCTTAAAATTCAGTCTATCAATCCTGGTGCCTTTAGTGGCCAGGGTTGGCACAGTGAAAATCATCAAAGGACTTTAGTTTCGTATAGTCCAGCAAACGGCCAGAAACTTGCAGAAATTGCTACCTGTTCTATGAGCGATTATGAGCAGGTAATGAGCCGAGCGGTGCAAGCGGCTCAAGCCTGGAAAAAAGTTCCTGCTCCTAAACGCGGAGAAATTATAAGGCAAATTGGTCAGGCCTTAAGAGAGCAAAAAGACAGCTTGGGAAGTTTGGTTTCTTTGGAAATGGGGAAATCCAAACAAGAAGGGGATGGCGAAGTACAGGAAATGATTGATATTGCCGACTTTGCTGTTGGTCAATCCCGCATGCTGTATGGAAACTCCATGCATTCAGAGCGTCCATATCATCGAATGTATGAGCAATGGCATCCTTATGGGATTATAGGCGTTATTTCTGCGTTTAACTTTCCTGTTGCTGTTTGGGCGTGGAATGCATTTTTAGCTGCAATATGTGGAAACGTCACTTTATGGAAGCCCTCTGCAAAAACACCTCTTTGCGCTGTAGCCGTACAGTATATTTGTAATCAGGTTTTAAAGAAAAATGATTGTCCTGAGATATTCAGTTTAATAATTCCCAGCTCGCATGATGTTGTTGATGCTATGGTTAATGATACTCGTATTCCGCTCATTTCCTTTACCGGTTCTACTGCTGTAGGAAAACAAGTTTCGGCGAAAGTCGCCGCCCGATTAGGTAAAACCATTCTGGAGTTGGGTGGAAATAATGCAATTATTCTCGATGAGTCAGCCGACCTGCACTTGGCGATCCCTGGTGTGGTTTTTGGCGCAGTAGGAACTGCAGGACAGCGCTGTACTACAACACGCCGATTATTTGTTCATGAATCCAAGTACCACGATGTAATAAAAAGATTACAGCATGCTTATGAACAAATAACCATTGGCGATCCTCTTGATGAACGTAATTTAATGGGGCCTCTCATTGATCAGGAAGCGGTTGAACAATTTAAAAAAGCCGTTGTCAGAATAAAAGAAGCAGGCGGTCAAATAGTGTTTGGTGGTGAAGTATTAAAACAATCAGGCTCTTTTGTCCAACCTACTTTGGTTGTCGATGTGAAAAACCATTGGGACATTGTTCAAGAAGAAACTTTTGCGCCTATTTTATATGTTATGTCTTATAGTTCTCTAGATGAAGCGATTGAGTTGCAAAATGGTGTTCCCCAAGGACTATCTTCGGCTTTGTTTACACAAGATTTAAAAAATGCAGAACGTTTTTTAAGTGCCTGGGGAAGCGATTGTGGTATCGCGAATATTAATATTGGTACTTCAGGTGCAGAAATAGGCGGCGCATTCGGTGGTGAAAAAGAAACTGGAGGTGGTCGTGAATCGGGGTCTGATTCATGGAAAGCCTATATGCGACGTCAAACGAATACAATAAATTGGGGGGATGAACTGCCCCTGGCTCAAGGTATTCGATTTACTCTGTCTTAAAAAGGTTAAATAATTTATAGGCTAAGGATTTTGTACCTCAATCCGTTCGAGCTGAGGAGACGTTTACGTCGTCTCGAAGCTTATGCACCAAGGCTTCGAGACGGTGCTATCGCACCTCCTCAGGTCGAACGGGATCACGGTAGTCCTTAACTTAATGATCGTTTACATGGGCCTATGTTCTACATCAGGATTAATTATTTTTTCACGACAAAAAAGAGGATACAATAATGCAGGAACCTTTTTTTATAAAGAAAGTCGCGGTTTTAGGTGCAGGGGTTATGGGGGCACAAATAGCTGCGCACTGCGTTAATGCAGGCATAGAGACTTTATTATTCGATTTAGCAGCCAAAGAAGGACCTGCTAATGGCTTAATTGACAAAGCAATCGTTAATTTGGGAAAACTAAAGCCAGCACCTTTAGCCACTGCTCAAACTGCTGCTTTGCTCAAAGCTCGAAACTACGAACAGAATCTTGCAGATTTATCCTCATGTGACTTAATCATCGAAGCCATAGCTGAGCGTATTGATTGGAAAGAAGATTTATATAAACGTATTTCACCTTATTTAACTGAAAAATCAATTTTGGTGAGTAATACTTCCGGCCTTAGTATTAATTCTTTATGTGATGTTTTGCCAAAACAGCACCGTGAACATTTTTGTGGGGTTCATTTTTTTAATCCTCCTCGTTATATGCATCTTGCTGAATTAATTCCAGCTCAAACTACCTCTAAAAAAATGATGGATAACCTGGAAACCTGGTTAACCAGTCATTTAGGTAAAGGAGTGGTTAGAGCTAAAGATACGCCTAATTTTATTGCCAATCGTATTGGTGTTTTTTCATTATTAACTACCTTACATCATACCCTTGCCATGGATATGGGGCTGGATGAAGTGGATGCCTTAACAGGACCTTTGCTGGGCAGACCGAAATCTGCAACGTTTCGTACCATGGATGTTGTAGGTCTTGATACAATGCAACACGTGGTTCATACCATGCAACAGCAATTAAAAGATGATCCCTGGCATCCTCATTTTAAATTGCCTGAGTGGTTAAGTGGATTAATTAAAGAAGGACATTTAGGACAAAAATCCGGTCAGGGAATTTACAGAAAAAATGGTAAGGTCATTGAGGTTTATGATATTAAATCAGGTAATTATCGACCGTCAAAATCAGAAATAAGTGATGAGTTGAACGCGATCATGAAAAATACGGATCCTGTCGCTCGCATGAAAGGTCTAATCAATTCGAGTAATAAGCAAGCGCAATTTCTGGCAGCCTGCTTTAAAGACTTATTTCATTATTGCGCGTTTCATTTAGAGGACATTGCTGATAATGTCAGAGATGTAGATTTAGCTATTCGATGGGGTTTTGGTTGGATGCAAGGGCCTTTTGAAACCTGGCAATTAGCTGATTTGCAGCAGATGACTCAATTTATTAGTCAGTCCATTGAAGCAAAAACCACTTTAAGTACTGCTAAATTACCAGGCTGGTTAGCAGAAATCCAAGCCTTTTATACTCGGGATGGTGCTTATTCTCCTCAACAAAACGAATATCAGTCCAGAAGTAAATTGCCTGTTTATCAACATCAATTTTTCCCTGATAGAGTTTTGAAGGAATCTGTTTACTCCACCCCTTATATTTACGAAAACGAAGGTGTTTGTTTGTGGCATCTAAAAGATGATGTTGCTGTGGTTAACTTTAACAGCAAGGCGAATACCGTTGGACAGGCAGTTCTTGATGGCTTGTATGAAGCTTTAGAGTTGGCAGAAAAACAGTGCAAAGGGTTAATCATCTATCAGCATGATGCTTCTAATTTTAGTTCCGGTGCGGATTTGCGTGGTGTTTCTATGCTCATTCAGGAAAAGAAAATGCAGGAGCTGGAAGCAATGATTGTTCAATTCCAACAGGTGGCCATGCGTTTAAAATACAGTGCCATTCCCACTGTTGCGGCTTTACGAGGTCGTGCTTTAGGTGGGGGTTGTGAGTTAATGATGCATTGTGACACGGTAGTTTCAGCTTTTGAATCCTATCCTGGTTTGGTCGAGGTGGGGGTTGGTGTCATTCCTGCAGGAGGTGGTTGTAAGGAAATGGCAATGCGCGCTGCTCATCAGGCACAGCAGGCTGATTTAATGACTTTTCTTCAAGTATTCTTCCAACAAATTGCTACGGCTCAAGTTGCGGGAAGCGCCCCTGATGCACTGCAAATGGGCTATTTGCGCAGTACCGACACTGTTGTAATGCATGCCGATGAAGTTTTATATGCGGCATTAGCAAAAATTAATGCCATGCAAGCAGCGAATTATCTTCCCCCGTTACAAAAGAAATTTAAAGTTGCAGGGATTGAAGGACACGCACGGCTGCAAGCAGGCTTGGTAAATTGGTTAGAAGGAGGCTTTATTTCCCAACATGATTATTTCCTGGCTAATGAATTGGCAGCAGTTCTTTGTGGTGGAAATCTCAATCAAGGCACTTTGGTCGATGAGAATTGGGTATTGAAGTTGGAAAGAGAAGCATTTATTAAACTTGCGGCAATGCCATTAACCCAGGCACGAATCAGTCACTTATTAGAAACTGGTAAACCACTGCGCAATTAAGCAAGGAGATTGAGTTATGACTAATGTATATATAGTTGATGTATTGCGCACTCCGGTTGGTAAAGCACCGAGAGGCGTTTTTAAGCATACATTACCAGACGATTTATTGGCACATACTATAAAAAGTTTAACCCATAGACATCAATCAATAGATTGGCACGAAATCGGAGATGTAGTGATTGGTTGTGCTATGCCTGAAGCAGAGCAGGGGATGAACGTAGCGCGTATCGCTTCTTTATTAGCTGATTTGCCCGAGTCTGTTCCCGCAATGACCATTAACCGATTTTGCTCTTCTGGAGTACAAAGTATTGCTACTGCCGCAGGGTCCATCCTTAACGGTGATATTCACCTGGCCCTTGGTGGTGGCGTTGAAAGTATGTCTATGGTGCCTTTGGGGGGTAATAAATATACGGCTAATCCTTCGATATTTAATAAGGAAGATGTTGCTATTGCCTATGGAATGGGAATCACTGCTGAAAATGTTGCCAAACGCTGGGATATCACTCGTGAACAACAAGATGAGTTTGCTGCCGAAAGTCATAAGAAAGCTATAGCGGCGCAAAAGAGTGGGTATTTTAAAGAGGAAATCAGCCCTATAGAAATTACTATCAGACAAGCAGACCTGGAAACTTCCTCCGTAGTTGTAAAGAAAAAATTGATTAGTGAAGATGAGGGACCTAGAGCTGATACTTCTTATGAGGCGATTGCTCGATTAAAACCTGTTTTTGCTGCCCGAGGTTCAGTTACAGCAGGAAATAGTTCACAAACCAGTGATGGGGCAGGTATTGCCTTGCTGGCAAGTGAGCAGGCTTTAAAGCAATATAATTTGAAGCCAATGGGGCGATTACTGAGTTTTGCTGTTGCCGGGGTTCCACCAGAGATTATGGGGATAGGTCCGATTCAAGCAATTCCGCTTGCTTTAAAACGTGCTGGCATTCGTTTAGATCAATTAGATTGGATAGAACTTAATGAAGCATTTGCAGCTCAGGCATTAGCAGTAATTAAAGAGCTTAATCTGCCCAGAGACAAAGTAAATCCTTTAGGTGGCGCTATTGCTTTAGGCCACCCATTAGGTGCTACAGGGACGATAAGAACCGCAACTCTATTACATGGCTTGAAAAGAACTAAGGGTCGATATGGAATGGTAACAATGTGTATCGGTACAGGCATGGGAGCTGCTGCTGTATTTGAAGCATTGTAATAAGAAGGTAATCCGTGGCGCGGTGTAGTATGGGATTTCTCTGACTTTTTGTTAAGGATGCAGAATAGATAATCTCATATTACAGTGTGTCAGTGTGAGCTATGCACGTTGAAATTAAATGGAATTAAAATTAAGGTGATAGAATGTTTTTATTTCGCCCCCATAAAGCTCAATATTTAAATTTACAGAAAAAAATAGAAGCATTAGAGTCAGAGTTGTCTTCTTATTTGGAATCTTTATCAACGAAGAGTGTTAGTTTCCCTTACGCTAAGTTACATGATTTACATGTAGAAATTAATTCCATAAGAAACAATAATGTAAAAGCCCTATTATTGGGGGCTCTTAATGAAAAAATTGTTGGGAGACTTTACCATTACAGTCCAAAATTATTTCCAATGTATCAATCTATCCAAGACCAAATTACTGAATTAACTGCCAATGAACAAACGACTTTTGATTGCTTCTAAAAAAGATGGCGCATTTTTAGACCTAACTTTTAGTGATAGACGTATGCGGCAAGCATGTGCTTATTGAACATGCATAGGAATGAATCATTTTCCGTACTCTTGTTTTTCTAAATCCAGCTTTCATTAGCAGTAAAAACGACAGTTAACCAACGTTGGGGACTTTCTCCCCCCATTGCGTCTGCTATTTCGTGACGAATTACATCTAATGTTTCCACACTGTTAATTGAATAGCCAGGAGGTACTACTATATGAATTTCAATAAATTGGGCACGCCCAATTTTAGCAACGTAGCTTGAATAGGTCTTAAATTCATGTCGTACAATTAATGCATCTAAAAATTGCCTTACTTTCTCATCAAGACTAAATGGGGCAATAAGAAAAATATCACGCATGGCATTGCGTACGGTCGGCATGGGTACAAAAATTAAAAAAATTGAAAGGATAGCTAAAACAAGAGGATCAACGTAAGGAGTAAGATATTGGTAGCGACTTCCTTCCATAAATTGGGCAATAGCAAAGGCCACTAAGAGAGATAATGAAATGGATCCGGACATTAGCCAACTGTGTGCATCAAGTCTCAAGAACTCGGAATTCACCTTGAGATTTTTATGTCGTATATAACCATACATACTCATGGATAAAACAGACATCAACAGGGCAATAACTAATGCCAGGTCAAAGTTCATTTCTCGGCCACCAGACAACAAGCTACCGATGGCGTTGATTAATGCATAGGCGGAGAGCAAAATGAGCACGCTTCCGTTGAAGACAAGGACCATGGGCTCAACGTGCCAATAACCATATTGAAATCGGCGGTTACCTTCACTGGTTAACAGACGGGTGACGAAAAAGGCGAGGATTGACATGACAGCATCAATCATATCAAACATACCATCAAATACGATGGCTAATGAGCCAGATAATAAGCCAAATACGATACCGACTATTGATAAGAAACAAGTCACTACGATGGATCTTTTTAGAATAAGCTGTTCATTTAGTCCCTCCGTAATATTCGTCATCGTTACCTCCTTACCATAAATAGTTGAGATTTGTAATTTTAGTTGAATTATCATCAACTATTACCACTTGTTATACCTGCATTCTATCTTCTTTGAGATTGTTTATGTTAACTAATAATCAAAATAGAAATTTTTCTCTTAATTTCTCTGTAAATAGAGTATGTCAGATTTAGATATATAGAACTATCTTATCAGATATAGTGTATTGTTAGTCTTGCCTTTATTTATAATTAGATTTACTCTTTTTCTCGACATTATAATTGGATTATTAATTCAAAATTTGAAGCCCCTTAAGCCAAGCCCTTTTATATAAACACTGTTTCGGTGTCATTAAAATTTGAATAATAGATAGTTAGACTGATACATCGAGAAAACTCGAATATACAAAGTTGTTTTATTAACGAAAAATAGAATAGGGATGCTTCAATGATTTATGGAGAAGGAAAGTACGGCTCTACCACAATAATCCGATGTTTAATGATACGATTTTTTATGTGCATGGGTTCATTTTTTCTGTTATCTGTCTCCCAAGCAGGAGTCCCTTTATGGACATTTACTCCCCTGACGGCAACAAAGGTATCGGTTTCAGTCAGTGGGACTGCCATTATCCAATATATTGTTACCAATCAATCAAGAAAGTCGCACACTTTGGTGATGGCTCCAATTACAGGCATCAGTCAAATCACTGGTGGGAGTTGTGATAATCCGTTTATTTTAGGCCCTCAGAAATCGTGCACTTTAACGCTTCAGGTTACAGGCCGTACACTTCAGGGGAATGTAGTTGGTGGTCCCGTTGTCTGTCAGCAGGGAAATTTATTACAATGTTATCAACCCAGCGCATCCAAAAGGTTAAATATTAAGTTCGCGTCAGTTCCCAGCGAAACAACCCTTGCAGCAAGTATACCTTCGTTAGCATTGCAAACCAGTGGGGTAGCAAGGATTATCACTATCACTAACACGGGCACAGACATCGCAACTAACGTGACTTATAGTCTGTCACCCTCATTGCCAGCAGGCACAACCATAATGCCTGCCAGTTGCGGAACGCTTGCTCCAGCAGGTACTTGTGTCTTAACGATTACCCCAGGAGCAACCCCCAGTGCTATGCCGGGCGATACTAATCCAACCCCCATTAGCCTCACTATATCAGGAGATAATACCAATACGTTAACACCTACGATAAATATACTAACTTATGGTAGCGTGTATCAATCAGGGTTTATTTTTAATATTGATGATACCACACCAAATAGTGGCAGCATTGGGGGTACAGTTGCTGCACTCATAGATCAGGTCGCTCCCGCACCAAATGGCATTATTTGGAGCTCGAATGGAAATGGTGGAACTAGTGCTGATGCTGCTTTTGATGCCATACCTGGAATCTATCAGAATTCATCAACTCCTCTAGATGCCTGTAATGGCAATTTGGATGGAGCCTGTAATACTCGAGTGATTGTTAATTTTTATCCGGCAGTCAATTTGAATTTTTATGCAGCAGGCTTTTGTAAGGAGACGATTAGCGGCTATACAGATTGGTATTTGCCGGCTATTTGTGAAATGGGTTATGACAGCCTTAATATAGGAACTACCTGTGGTACCCAAGCTGTTCCTATATCACAAAACATGCAATCTAATTTGGTTAATAATGGCAATATTGGCGGTCTTGCTGGCAGTTACTGGGGATCTACTGAGGATGTGTTCAATATCCCGACCAACTCGTTCTTCCAAGACTTCACTTCTGGCAATCAGGGTAGTGGGGGTAAGAATTTTCAGATTGGCGTGCGTTGCGTCAGAGCCATTAGTGTCTCATGAGGATTACGGGGCTTATTAGTTCTGCTAAACTCCTTTTTAAATCATAAATTTGTTCAATAACTTGCTTTGTTGGCTCAATATTCTACTCTATAGATAAGGGCACCGAATTGGAGTAGGCATGCGCGGGTTCATTTTGGCACTGATGTTGCTGATGGTTAACTCTGTTTTTGCAGACGAGCTAATTGGTTTTGCGGCTTATGAGAATGGTGATTACAACACCGCATACCCTCATTTAATGCAGGCTGCAAAAGAGGGTAATGAAGAGGCAATGTATTTATTAGGGCGCATGTATCAATATGGGTATGGTGTACCCATGAGTTATGAAGAAGCAAGAAACTGGTATCAAAAATCTGCTGAAAAGAAGTATGCTTTATCTCAATTAAGTCTTGGATTTATGTATGACTCTGGTAAGGGTGTGACCCAAAATTATCCAGAAGCATTTAAATGGTATATGAAAGCAGCAGAGCAAGGAAATGCTATTGCCCAAAGAAATGTTGGCTTAATGTATGCAACAGGTGACGGAGTTCAACAAAGTGATACCAATGCATTCACCTGGTTTAGAAAAGCCGCGGATCAAGGTTACAGTAAGGCTCAAGTAAATTTAGCTTATCAATATATGACAGGGAAAGGTACACCTAAAGATGTTAATAAAGCATTGGAATGGTACCAAAAAGCAGCCGAGCAAGGTGATGAGAAGGGGGCTTACAGCTTAGGTCTGCTCTATACAGGGCAACAGGGCGGAGTAGCCGCTGATGACAAAATTGCTTTTTATTGGTTCTCTCAGGCAGCGAATCAAGGACACCCCAATGCAGAAACATACCTGGGGTATTATTACCTCAAAGGATATGGAGTAGATGCTAATCCTCAAAAAGCTGCTTACTGGTATCAGGCTGCGGCTGAGAAAGGCCAACCTGAAGCGCAAGCACAAATTGGTCAGTTACTTTTGACTGGTACTGGAGTGGATAAAGATTATCAACAGGCAGCCTTCTGGTTTGGTAAATCTGCAGCTCAAGGAAATCCTGTAGGTCAGGCTAAATTAGGGTATATGTACATGGCTGGGCTAGGGGTACCTAAAAACTTAGTTAAAGCTTATGCCTGGCTTAAAATTGCCGCTGGAAATAAAAATGAAGAAGCAGCAAAAGAACTCAGAGCCTTAGACAGTAAATTGTCCGAGCAGGATAAAAAAGACGCTGATAAAATAATTAAAGATATGGGGCCTTTAGAAAGTAACGCACAAAACGATGATTAAACATTGTGAAAGCATTCATGGAGTATGCGTATCTTGTCTTTGCGAGCCTTGGCGAAGCAGACGGGTGCTTCGCTGAAAATCTGAACAATTGTTTCACTTAGTTCGCAATGACCACGATTTGATCCACAAATGACATATGCTGTGACACAATGGTAGCCTGGTTGCTTGCAACCAGGCTACAGACTGAATGAGAGAGGGCATAAAGTATAAACAGCTTTTAAAAGCTGTTTATACTTTCTCGAATCACACTAACCGATACTTTTCCTTGTTTATCCTTACTCCGTTTTAGCAAAGTATAAACTGTTAATTTAAATTCATCGCTTGTTACAACAGCTACGTTGAGAAAATATTTGCTTTCTATAGTAATTTGTTCACTGGGTAAATCAATTTTTTTAGCCAACTCAGCAATGTCTTTAAGATCTTTTATGCCATTTTCTCCTCTTGCCATTATGAGCTCATTCACCTGGACTTCAGTCATTCCATTACCAAGTGACATAAGTACTTTTTTTGAGGCAGTATTGATATTTATCGGAGTCGTTTCTGGTAAGACAGTGACAAAAGGTTCTATAGCCTGGTACACGGCTGAAGAAACATCTTTAATTAATCTAAATTCTGAAGTGCTGTTCATTAATTGATGACTTGGATAATAAGGAGGTTTTTGTGAGAGGTAATAGGAAGTGTAATTATCCTTACCACGAGCGAGATCATAAGTAGTTAACCAGTCTTGAACCCCAAGCGCCAAATTAAGCTGTTCTTTATTATTTAACTGATGAGTGGTATGACTAATAAGATTAATAAAAACCGGCAGTAATTTTTTTTCAATCAGATTGTTGAGATTAAAACGCGCTTGTAAGTCATAAAGACCACCGCTTAATTTTATATGATTAACAATCAGCTCCATATTTTTAGGATATTGGGCAACCATACCTTGCTTATCCAATTTGGTAAATTGCTTGGTTTTATCACTTAACTCATTCATTGCCCAAAACAATACAGCCTGTGATGCAAGATAAAGTTTGTCGTGAGTAACTGTTAATCGAGTTCGGTAAATATCTAATTGCAATCTGGTGCTCATAGCTGTGGCAACAATTGCCACTAAAGTCATGATAAAAAGAGCTGTGAGCAGGGCACCTCCCCGAGATTTTTTAAGTGGATGCATAAAGAGCCGCCGGAATAACGAATAACAAGTTCATTTCACCCCATTCTGGCAACGTAATATTTATCTGTATTGCCTTCGGTAATGGTTCTTTCCCTTGGTCTTGAGTGACGGCTTGTTCCCGCCATTCTGGTAAGAGCTGCAGACTTTGATTTAAGTAATTAAAATGACAGTTAGTTACATTATTAAGCAATACTTTGTCTTCATAAGTCTTTCTATTGGCCGGATCCAGACTAGGCCATGTGCGATGAAGAAGTGAGCCATCCATACATACAAGAGCGATACGTTTTAGATTACTGCGCTTCTCAAAGCTTTGAGGATTAATGTTGCCATCTCGAGTCAGCTCCAGATATTGAGGTTGCCCAACAAAAACCGGAAATAGGTGCATTTCGTTTCCTCTAATGGCCCGCTCTACAGTTTGCGTTGTGTCCTGTTGAATTAAACTAATGGCAAGCTGTAAGGCATTTAAACGCTCCGCTTGGGCATTAACCCGGGTTCGATTAGTGAAGGCATAATATAATGAAGAAGAAGTAATGGTCGCTAATATTGCAAAAACAGTTAGAGCAATTAAAATTTCAATCAGGGTAAATCCCTTGTTATGTTTCATTGTAAGTACCTGAAGGCAACGAGTTCTTCACGAAAAGGTCCCGATTGTTTGGGGCTAACAGAAATGGTGATTTGCTGCATTTGTTTTATGGGAGTGGCGCTGAATTTTGCCCTCCAATACCACTGTTGTCCAAGCATGGTGGTCGCCTGTGTTGACTCTTGGCTCTGGTTTAGCTGGAGCAGATTGAGCTGAATCATAGAAACTCCTTGCATGGCAACCCAATGACCAATCGCTTTCTCTTTGATGCGATGGGTATTTTCTATATTTTGTGCTGTGGCTTTTAATAAAGCCGTTAAAGCAATAGCGATAATAGTAAGTGCCAGTAATACCTCAATTAAAGTAAATCCTGATATTTTCTGATTTGACTTTGTATGAGGATTCATTTGATTTTAGCCGTAGAAAAAATTAGATTGCCATTATGAGAGCCCTTTAGCGTGGTCATCATCTCTTTATTTGTTCCAAAGCTTAAAGTAAAAGGAGTCATGTCTCCAGAAGAGTTAATGATTATGGATGGCGATCCTGGAAGAGGCTTATTATTTGTTTTAAGAATAATGACCGTATTTTTAGGGAAATAAGTAACTTTAAAAATCCCTTTATTAGAGATGGGCTCCCAATTGGAGGCGTTTTGAAATCTTAAAATTTGATAACTGTTATTATTGATGCGAAGTCCTAGGGTGCTGGTTTCTAAAATAGCTTGTTGCTGGGCTAATTTAAGGGCATTTACTAATTGATCGACTGAAAACAATATTCGTCTGCTTTCGCCAAAATCCCCAAAAGTAATTAAGGCAAAACCAACGGTAATGCCTATAATAACAATGACGATTAGAATTTCAATTAGGGTAAAACCTCGATTAGTGATCATCCCAGTTACCAATCTCCGCATTAATACCTGTTCCACCAGGTTGGCCCTCAGCTCCCAGAGTAAACACATCCACATCACCGTGCTGTCCAGGATTTAAGTAAAGATAATCTCTTCCCCAAGGATCCTTAGGTACAGACTTAAGGTATTGTTTCCAATTGGTTGGGGTAGGGTTATTTGACGGTTTTTCTACCAAAGCCATTAAACCCTGATCCGTACTGGGGTATGTGCCATTATCAAGCTTATACAAGTCAAGAGCATTTTGGATGGCGAGTACATCTTGTTTTGCCTTTACTTTACGAGCCTCATCAGGACGCCCCATAATTTTAGGTACGACTATAGAGGCTAAAATACCTAATATAACGACAACAACCATAATTTCAATTAATGAAAAACCCTTTTGTCGATTCATCTTTGTTCCTTTGAAAACTAAATGGTAAATAATAACACACTTTTAATGCATCAACCTATGCATCCATATAAAAAGTCCATCCTATTCTATAGAGCATTATTCTTTAAGCAACTAATTGTTCCATTGAAAATATCGGTAATAATGTCGCCAAAACAATAAACAGAACCACTGCACCCATGAGCAAAATCACCATGGGTTCTAACAAGGTCAAAGAGGTATCAATTAATCGCTTTACTTCATTATCCAGATGATTGGCTGAACGTTCCATCATATTGGAAAGTTGACCACTTTTTTCACCGCTGGCAATTAAATGAATTGCCATCGGGCTGATGTAACGAGTTTCTTTTAGGGCCTCATGGATACCACTGCCTTCTCTGACACGCAGTGTAGCTGCATCAAATGCTTGTCTCATCACTAAATTGGTAACCAGACTTGCTGAAACGCGCATGGTTTCAAGTACACTCACTCCTGCCGCAAAGAGAATTCCAAAGGTGTGGATGTAGCGGGCAACGTTAATTGTTTTTGCCAGATAGGACACAATAGGTAAGCGGAGAATTAACCGATGCCATGCCATTTTAATTTTTATATTGTTCAAGCTTCTTTTAAAACCAACAATAGCAAGGAGGATGACCATTAAAGTATAAAGCCCATACGATTTAATAAACTGACTAAAGGTAATGAGCAGTTGAGTCATACCCGGCAGCGTTTGTCCGCTACTGGTAAATACTTCAATAATTTTAGGGACTACAAACGTGAGTAAGAAGCTAATAATTGCTACAGAAACAATGATCATAATAAGTGGGTAAATCAAAGCCTGCTGTACTTTTTGGCGGGTATTTTGCTGATTTTCAGTATAATCAGCCAGCTTTTCCAAAACTAAGTCAAGACGCCCTGTTTGCTCTCCTGAGCCTACGGTCGCTCTATACAATTCAGGAAAAGCATTGGGGTATTGAGCCATGGCCTGCGCCAAACCATACCCTTCGAGCACCTTGGCACGAATTCCAATAATAAGCTCTCTTACTTTATCTTTTTCGGTTTGTTCACTGACGCCGCGTAAGGATTCTTCTACGGGGATACCGGCAGCAAGAAGGGTGGCTAATTGTCTGGTGAGTAACGACAGATCCGCTGCGGAGATTTTGCTCTTCGTATTGGCAACGCGCTGTTGGGTCAGAGTCTGAATTTGAGTCGGTATTAAGCCTTGTTCACGCAACAATTGGCGGGCATGGCGCTCTGAATCCGCTTCGATCACGCCTTTACTGGGATTGCCATTTTTTTTTAGCGCTTGATATTGGTACGCGCCCATATTATTTTACTATAGTTGAAAACTATAGAGTGTAATCTATTGGGTTTAATAAGTCACTTAAGGTAAACTTACAGCCGAACTATCCTGGAGACTAAATGATGAGTAAAAATGTAGTGCTTGAGGCAATTAAGGAACACGAAGCAAAGTTTATCGATTTAAGATTTACTGATATACGAGGTAAGGAACAACATTATACTATTCCAGTATCCGCTGCTGATGATGATTTTTTTGAAAATGGAAAAATGATAGATGGTTCATCATTCAAAGGATGGCAGAAAATTCATCAATCTGACCTGGCACTCATGCCGGATTTAGATTCTGTCAAATTGGATCCATTTTTTCAGGATAATACTTTATTCATACGTTGCAACGTTGTTGATCCACAAACAGGGCTTGGTTATGATCGTTGCCCTCGGTCATTAGCGCAACGTGCAGAAGCTTATTTACAATCTACAGGTATAGCTGATGGCGTTAATTTTGGTCCAGAACCTGAATTTTTCTTATTCGACAATGTTCAGTGGGAAACCAATATCAGCGGATCTTTTTATAAAATAGATTCTGATGAGGCGCATTGGAATTCCGGCAAAGAAATGGAAGGTGGTAATATAGGCCACAGACCTTCTGTAAAAGGCGGTTACTTCCCAGTTCCTCCGGTAGATTCTTCTCATGATATTCGTTCTGCTATATGTTTAACTCTTGAGTCATTGGGATCTGTAGTTGAAGCACATCATCATGAGGTGGCGACAGCAAACCAATGCGAGGTGGCAACACGTTTTAATACTTTGACTAAAAAAGCAGATGAGCTGCAAATTTTAAAATACGTTATTCATAACGTAGCCCATAATTATGGAAAAACTGCGACTTTTATGCCTAAACCTTTGGTAGGTGATAATGGAAGCGGGATGCACTGCCATCAATCATTATCGAAAGATGGAGTTAATTTATTCGCTGGCGATCAATATGCGGGTCTTTCTGAAACCGCCTTATATTACATCGGCGGAATTGTGAAGCATGCCCGTGCCTTAAATGCCTTTACCAATCCATCTACTAACAGTTACAAACGTCTGGTTCCTGGATTTGAAGCACCAGTATTATTGGCTTATTCTGCAAGGAATCGTTCTGCTGCAATTCGTATACCTCATGTACATAACCCTAAAGCACGTCGGATTGAAGTTCGTTTTCCTGATCCAACAGCAAACCCTTATCTGGCTTTCACTGCCATGATGATGGCCGGACTTGATGGTATTCAAAAGAAAATTCATCCTGGACAACCTATGGATAAAGATCTTTATGATTTACCACCTGAAGAGCTTGTTGATGTTCCAACAGTTTGTTCTTCTTTGGAGCAAGCAATGGAAAATTTAAGAGCTGATCATGAGTTCTTGTTGCAAGGCGATGTATTTAGTAGAGACTTTATTAATAATTACATCCGATTGAAAGAAGAGGAAATAACAAAAATCAGAAGTCTGACCCATCCTTTTGAATTTGAGTTATATTACAGTCTGTAAAGACAAAGGATAAAGGTGATGAATAAACTTTTCCTGCTGGCTGCATTAATAATGATGACGTGCACTTCACATGCGGAAGTTTATACCTGGACAGACAGTCAAGGAGTTGTTCACTTTAGTGATAATCCGCACCCAGGTGCGGAGAAACTAAAAATTCCTGATGATCAGAGTTTTTCAACACCTTCTCCTTCTTCTTCCTCACCAAAACAGGAGGTTACTCCTGTTCAAGAAGAAAATAATACTAGTGAAAAAAGTGATAGAACCTATACCAAAATAGCGATTAGAGATCCTCTTAATCAGGCTACAATTCGTAACAATCAAGGGTACGTTGTTGTTTCCGTTGAATTAGAGCCTAAATTATCGGAAGGCGATAATTTGCAAATATTATTTGATGGAGCACCACTGGGAGATCCCCAACCGAATACGATTTTTGAATTAAATGGTATTTACAGAGGATCTCATACTATTGCTGTTCAGGTGGTTAATGCGAATGGAGAGGTTCTTTTAACCAGTGATCCAATCACTATATTCATGCAGAGACCTCGTGTGGGTATGGCTCATTAAGGTGGAAGCGAATCAAAAACAGGGATTGAACATCTGCTCATTTCTAGTTTATTAGGGTAATTCTGATGAATGCTGATAAAAAAATTCCCGCCTCAAAATCTACTGAATTTTCTGTGGCTAAAAGTGATAAAATAATTATCAGTGCACATGCTCTTTTTGAAGGCATCGGCATAGCTGGTTTAATTTCTGCAGCATTCTGGTATACCACTGCACCTATTGCTCCTGACGGCTTTACAGGACCTATCTCCACAGTGACCATAGCAGTATCAACGGTTATTTCTCTATTTTTAGCGATTCCCATTTCACTGTATGGCTTTAGAAAATTAATAGACGATATGTTTCATTTGCATGAAGAGATAACTTCTTCCGTAAGAGAGTTCATTAACTTATCTGAAGAGTTATTTTATGAGCTGTTACAATTACGCTGTTTATTTTCTAGTGATGAAGAGTTCACTCAACATCTTTTATCAGGAATAGAAAACAATTATTTTTTAATTACTGATTCACTTGTGGCATCTGTTTGCAAAAAATTCAAGCAATTTGAGACTGTTCATTTTGTATTGCTCTGGCAACCGAGAGTGAGACTGTTATTAAGTTCAAACAATAATCTGGAGCAAATCAACTCTTTTTCTTTTATTGAGCTGTTAGCGAATAGCGATCTTTCTGCTAACAAGTCAATTAGAAAGTCATTGATTCATTACATAAAAAATAATTATTTAGCTAATGAGTTAACTTTTGAAAAAGTAGTTCAAGACGCTAATAATAACCTTCCTCATACCGGACATCTTAGAAATACAATTTTTGGTATTGCTTCTGGGGTGGCTTGTGCTGAAGTATTATTAAGCATTGGATGGACGGTTATCTCTGTATTAATCGGTGTTAAAGTTATTGTTCCTATATCCAATTTATCATGGGCAGTTTTTGCATTGTCTTCTATTTTTATTGGCTTTTTATTTGGCCTGGGGATGGGATTAAGCCGCCATAAGCAAAAAAGAAATCTATTACTTAGTTTAAAGCTAAAAAATAGAAATATGTTTTTGATCAAAACAAGAGAGTTTTTAAATAATATATTTACTGAACGGGTATATCTGCAAAAAAACTTGAAGCACAATATGAAAAGAGATTTATCAGTATTAGCCTAAAGAGAGTATATCGCTTTTGTTTTGTTGTTTTCAGTGTCTGGCTCTATTTATGTAGGAATAGATTTTTAAATGTATTAATTTAATTCAGGTACCTGTATATGTTGACTTTATTATCACCCGCTAAAAAATTATTATCGATTGCAAAGCCTTATTCTGGCAATACTTCACAACCTTTACTAATCAAAAAAGCCGTGAAATTAGCCAAGATTATGAAGTCTCAATCTATAGAGCAGATCGCTGCTTTAATGGATTTATCTAAAGAATTGGCTGTATTAAATTACGATCGATACCAACAGTTCTCTTTCAAAGAGAGTTCTATGCCTCACTCGTATCCCGCTCTATTTTTATTTCAAGGCGATGTTTATCAAGGCTTACAAGCTTCAAGCTGGACGGCTGAAGAAATTGATTATTCTCAATCTCATTTGGGAATTTTATCCGGTCTTTATGGATTTTTGAAACCTTTGGATGAAATTCAGCCCTATCGCCTTGAAATGGGCGTGCGTCTTGCCAATCCTTGCGGTGCCAATTTATATGATTTTTGGCGTGAGCCGGTAACTAAAGTCTTGAATCAACAATTAGCTCTTCAAGATAATCCTTTGCTTATTAATCTTGCATCTGCAGAGTACTTTAAAGTAGTGGATGAGAAAAAAATAAAGTCCCCAATCATTACCATCAATTTTTATGAGCAAAAGAATAATGAAATTAAAATGATTGGTATTCATGCCAAGAAGGCAAGGGGAGTAATGGCCAAATTTATTATGCACCATCGAATTGAGCATTTAGAACATCTTAAAGACTTTACTGAGTTAGATTATCGGTTTAGTAAAGAACATTCCTCTGAAAGTCATTTAAGCTTTGTTAGAAATAAATAAGATACCTCATGTGGAACTTATCCAGTCGCATTCATAAACTCAATTGTTTCCCGGATGATGGAGTCAATTGCTATGTCAAAAGAGACGATGAATTAGGATGCGGTATCAGTGGTTCAAAGTTACGTAAATACTCAAGTCTTATCCCTTTTTTAATTCAAAAAAACATACGTCATTTAATTATCATTGCCGGTCCACAGTCGAATAATTTACTGGCAGCATTACAAATAGCGAGAGAACTCAAGTTACAGGTTACTGCGTTTTTAATTAAGCCGAGAAATTTAGAAGTGCAGGGTAATTTTAAATTGAGTCTGCTTTTTTTAAATGAACAAGAAATTATTTGGGTGAATCGTGATGAGTGGCCTGAAGTTGAGAACTTGGCTCATGACTTTCTTAATGGCCTTAGCGAAGTCGGTTTTGTTCTTAATGAAGGAGCCAGCGTTACGGAGGCTTTAAGTGGCGCTATGAGTCTTGCTGAAGACATCATTGAGAATGAAAAAACGATGGGGTTTAGTTTCCAACATATATTTGTAGACGCAGGAACCGGGTTTTCAGCTGCGGGTCTGATTAAAGGACTGGCACAATTAAATCATCCATCTCTTATTCATGTCTTATTATTAGCTGACGAGGAGCAAATATTTCATAATAAACTTAAGCAGTGGACTGGTATGACCCCAGGTAATTATCAGTGTTTTTATCCTTCTACAGCACGGTCTTTTGGCGCCATAAATAAGACAATTAAAGATGAAATAAAGCGTTTGGCAAGAGAAGAGGGGATTTTAGCTGATCCCATTTATTCAGCAAAATTATTTCATGAAGCAAGAAGGTTCATAGAGGTCGAAAAATTAAAAGGCAATGTGTTGATTATTCACTCTGGCGGCCTCTTAACCATGGCCGGTTTCGAGTTTTGAACGCTTTAAGTGCAGGCTGTGAGATCTGGCCAGTAAAAAATGCTCGCATACTTAGTATCTCAACTTCGAGTTTTTTTGAAAATTGGCGAAAAACTGTCGTCTTTGCGAACGAAGTGAAGCAAAGACGGTTTACCAATCAGCTTTGTAAAAAAGGCCAATGTCCAGACTTAGTGTATGCTGCGCTTTTTTACTGGTTAGAGCTCTCAACCAGCGCTCAACTCTGACTGTTTAAAATCTTTTATAAATCAATAAATTCAATTAATTAATCTTTTCCCCCTTGAATTTCTGCAAAGTACCCTAATATGTTTTGTATCAATTTGAAAATGTATAACAGGAGATTGGGTAATGGTTAGTAAGCAACAAACTATGGGGTTTCAAACTGAAGTAAAGCAAATGCTTCATTTAGTAGTTCATTCGCTGTATAGCAATAAAGAAATTTTTCTCAGAGAGTTAATTTCAAATGCTTCTGATGCTTTAGATAAATTGCGTTTTTTAGCCTTATCTAATGGAACTCTTTTTGAAAACGATTCAGATTTAAAAATTACTATCCAGTCGAATGAAAAGCTGAAAACGATAACGATTAATGATAATGGTATCGGTATGAGTTGGGATGAGGCAGTAGAAAATTTAGGGACTATTGCTAAATCGGGAACTAAAGAGTTTATGAGCCAGTTAACAGGGGAGAGTGCCAAAGACTCTCAACTTATTGGTCAATTTGGAGTGGGGTTTTATTCAGCATTTATTGTGGCGGATAAAGTTACTGTAAAAAGCCGTCGTGCTGGTTTAAAAGCTGAGGAAGGAATAGTCTGGGAATCATCTGGCGATGGCGAATTTACTATTGGTTATGAAAAAAAGGCAACGCGTGGTACTGAAATTACGTTACATCTAAAAGCTGAGGATGATGAGTTTCTAAGTGACTGGCGTATTCGCAGCATTATCAGTAAATATTCAGATCATATATGCTGGCCAATAGTCATGAAAAAGACTTCTGAAGACGATAAAAAAACTGATGAGTTTGAAACGGTCAATAAAGCAACTGCCCTATGGACTATGCAAAAATCTGAGATTAGCGATGAAGAATATAAATTGCTTTATAAACATATTTCTCATGACTACCTGGATCCGCTTACCTGGTCACATAACCATGTAGAGGGGAAACATGAATATATTACCTTACTCTATATTCCTTCTCATGCTCCGTATGATATGTGGCAGCAAGAAGTAAAGCATGGCTTAAAGCTTTATGTGAAACGTGTATTTATAATGGATGATGCGACTCAATTCTTACCTAGATATTTAAGATTTGTAAAAGGAATTGTGGATGCTAGCGATTTACCACTCAACGTATCACGTGAGATTTTACAAGATAATAAACAAGTCGAAAGCATAAGAGCTGCCTGTACGAAACGTGTCTTATCCATGCTGGAAAAAATGAGCACCAGCGATAAAGAAAACTATCAAAAGTTTTGGGATGAGTTTGGTTTGGTTTTAAAAGAAGGCCCTGTTGAAGATTTTGCCAATAAAGAGAGCATTGCCAAATTACTTCGTTTTGCTACTACTATGAGCGGTTCAGAGAAACAAGAAGTGACCCTGGATGAATATGTAAGTCGCATGAAAGAAGGTCAGGACAAAATTTATTATATTACTGCGTCCAGTTATAATGCAGCCAAGCATAGTCCTCATTTAGAAATTTTTAAGAAAAAAGGCATAGAGGTATTGTTGCTTAGCGATAAAATAGATGAGTGGCTCGTTGGTTATATGAATGAGTTTGCTGGTAAAAAACTGCAATCCATTTCTAAAGGTAAAGTTGAATTAGGTGATGAATCCACTGACCAAATCAAAGAGCAAGAAAAGACTTTAGAGCCTTTAATCAAGCATATTAAAACAGTACTCAATGAACGTGTTAAAGACGTACTGGTCACTAATCGCCTCACTGATTCTCCAGCATGTATTATTGCCGATGAGCAAGATATGGGATTGGAAATGCAGAGAATTTTACAAGCTGCGGGACAACAAGTTCCGACAAGTAAACCTATCTTTGAAATTAATCCTGATCATGCACTGATTAAACGGTTACACGATATTCAGGATGATACTCAGTTTGAATTATGGGTTACTATGTTATTTGAACAGGCAGTATTGGCCGAAGGTGGTCAGTTAGATAATCCGGCCGATTTTGTTAATCGAGTAAACAAATTATTGGTTTCTTCTTAATTAACTCAAAGTTATGACGGGCCCGGCTGCAAGCAGCCGGGATATCTGTAAAGTATTTTTATGATGACGTAGCCTGGGTGCAGCCGCAGGCGTAACCCGGGAGCTGTGGCAGGAAAACCTGGGTTACGCCTGCGGCTGCACCCAGGCTACTTTTTTAATAAAACTCGACAGTTTTGAGGGAAGCAAAAAAAATACCGCGACAAAGCCGCGGCACGTATGGAATAAATCAAAAGCTTTATAAGTTGGGTCATGACCCAACCTACGATTGTATTGTATTTATAAATGAAGAGCGTATTGACCAAGAATTTCGTTCTCTTTCTCTTCTATTAATTTCACACTATTAGTTCTACCCCAAGCACCTTGTATAATGAAATTATTACGGTGCTCGCAAAAGAGAGGTAAGTTTTTCGCGGTCTCTAATAAGGATAATTTGTCTTCATCTGATTCAAGATTTTCAAGTTCGGCAAATAATTTCTCCAGAGATTGGTTCCTTAATATTTTTAACGTATCACGCCAGGACTCTGTATTGTTAATCCCAAAAAAACGATCCAGATAAGGATTGGAATGAGTATTCAATTCCGGAATATTCTTAATGTTTAGATAAAGCTCATTATATTGATCGATGGTTAAATCAGTATTTTGAACTTCGCTTATTAACAACTCTTGCAGTTCGTATTTATTAAGAACGCTTCGGTTATCGCACAGTGTTTGCAAAATTTCATAAAGAGGTTCAACTTTAAGTGGTTCAGATGAAATAATTTCTTCTGGCTTGGCAGTGACTGGTGTAACCAGAGGAACTACTACAGGCACTGAGAACTCGAATGAAACAGCAGTTGTTTTTAATGCCTCTTGAAGACACGCAAATTGCTCTTGTTTCGTCTTGGTTTTTGTTTCTGTAATAGGAGGAAGTTTAGCGAGAAACTCTTTTGCTTTACCTGTTTCTTGCAAGGTGAATAATAAGTTAGCGAAGGTCTCTTTTTCTTCCCTGGCCGCTTCTTTATAGTATGTAAAGACTCTTTCAACAATCAGCGCTAACTCAACGATTTCGATGACACTGTACTGAGAGGAACGTTGAGACTGCAGATTATATAATTTTGTATACAATCTAAGCAGTGGTGCTAAACGTTCAGCAATGACTGCTGACTCAGTAGGATCTTGAGGTGCAAATTCAGTGCCAGTGGTCGCCGTTAACAATAACTTAGGACCATACATCACCATAGCCGCGGCATTATTCTCTACACCATCGTTTCGGTTAAGAATTTCAATTAGTTGTTGTTGCTCACTCTTTGCAAGTAAATTGAACGATTCTTTGATGCTCCCTACGAAGAGGCGCGTTCTTTGATCATAAACACCGTCTTCAGCAATGGACATGTGTTTCGTTTGTGCATCAGTTTTTACCTTGAATAAATGACAACGCAACATCTGTGCAACACGTGTTATAGCAATGATTTTTTGTTCATTTTCTAAGTTATTTTCTATAGGAAGGATCTCTGGTATTGCTGCTGCTAACTTTTTACGATAAAGCTGGAACGCAGTTTTACTGGGCTCGGGATTATCATGATCTTGAGCTACAGTTACCAGTGTTTTATAGAGTAGTTCTATTTTTAATTGCACTTCAGGTTGCCCGGCGCTAATACTGGAAAAAGAATCAAGCTGTGCTGCACCATAAATATCAAAACAGTGATGAGCAAATACTAACTCCGCCATTTTAGGATCTTTTTTGTATGCCGCGAAAAATAGATCCAGTCCTTTTTTAATCCCTGCAAAAGGTATTTCTCCTTGAATGGTCTGGGCGATATTCATTTCATTACATAAGGTAATGAGTTCATCGCAAATACTGATGGCTTCTTTATTAGCATCCTCCGGTGCAATCCCGTCCCAGATTAGAAACTCAGTTGCCGAGCAGCCTTTAACTGCTCCACCAACAGCTCCATATACCTCTAATGCAGCATCATGATCAACGTGAGCCGTAGCCTCTGTGAAGTGTTGTTCATCACTTGGTTCTATCTCATTGTATGGTTTTTTAACTAGAGACTTATCAGGTTGATCATAAAACATAACAGTGGGTTCGAATTTATAATAAGTATTATCCGGTAGACGAACAAAATAGATTCCTTCTTTGTTCTTTCTGACGGCACTCTTAATCACATCGCCTTTGCCTGCGTCATGAATGGCCAGATGGAGTTTAAAGGCAAGTTTATTGGCTTCTGAATGATTTTTTAATGTTAATAGATCTTTGAATTCTTCAGATATCCCATGAATCCCTCGTGGAAAAACAATAGATAAATTACCACCAAGACTTAATTCAGAGTAAATTAAACTATTACCCGTTCTTTTAAATTCAACGTCAAAGGCCCCGTTTTGCTTTAACAAGTTTAGTGCTGTATCAGTAGGCATTGCCTCTGCTCTTAAGCGATAAAACAATGCGGTTGTGAGGGGAGTGAGATTTGTTGTGGGAGTGATCTTTTGCAATGCTGCTTTTAGATCGCTTAACATGGCTGAACTTAAAGGTTTTTGGGTGACCTGCATGTATTCAGCAACTGCTTTTATCCATTGCAGCATATTTTCGTTAAGCAAAGTCTTGTTAATATCCTTTTCAGTAGACCAGTCAAGGATTTGAGTTATAAGCAGGTTAAGTGACTTGGCTTGTTCCGGAGTAAATTGATGTAATGAAAAAGTATTTGATTCAGAGCCTAAAATATACTGAATCTCATCCTTCAGATTTTCTATTGTCAGCAGTGAAAGTTGTTGCTGCAACTCCATAAAACTAACCGTGGTCCAGGTAGATTTTACCTGTTGTTCCAATTGAACTATTTTTTCTTTATTCGTTTCAGGATCTTGTTTTAGATCATATAAGTTGCTTTTTAATCTCAGAATAATACTGTAATGATTCAGGAGACCTCGTTGTGCCTCTTGCTGTTCCTTGGGAAGGGCTTGTATGGCAATGAAATGCAAGAGTGAGGTAAAGAACACAACATCTATTTCCTTACCATAAGTGAAGAGTTGAGATTGGTGACCAATAGCTTGATCAGCGAGATCACTGCGTATTTCTGAGGCGGGGGTTGAATCAATTAACACGCCAGTATTGTTGATCATTCGCAATTGCAAATTTGTTGCCGGGACACGTTCTATTTGAGTAAAGAGCATTTCTTTTTTTAAGGGAGGCAAGCCCATACTTCCCCAGGCGCCTTGCTCAATGACCATCATTAATGAAGGAACAACATCATGAGGCCAAAATCCCTTATATTTTGAGTGCTTGATAAATGCTGTCACGGGTAATAACAGTTCATCTGAATAGCGCAGTGTTAGCAAAAGATAAGCACGTGACATGATCTCTGTAAAACTGGACAGCCAGGAATTTTGGTCGTATTTAGGTAGAGAACGAGTAGTTCCTGATGCTACATGAAGATTATCAATTTTTACCATTTCTTGCGCCGCTTGTACCGCTTTAGTGGGATCAGTACTGCGGGCATTATAGGGAAGTGTATTCGGATTTTTTATTATTTCTTGGAGCTCTGAGTTCTTTGAATAGGGAAGATTGTAACCCATATTAAATAATGTAAATTTACGACGCTCTTCATCAGACAGCTGAGAGAGGAAATCTGTAACTCCATTGAATGCAGCAATATTCACTAATGTTGCGCCTTCAGGGGTAGCTTTTTTAACTTGTTCAATCCACGCGTTAGGTGTATCCCTGTTTAATAAACAAGACTCGGGCGCGGGCTGGTCGGCGTAGTAATCTTCTACTTCTTCAGTGGCATAAAACGCTTCACTCTGGGAAGATTTATTATAGTATTTCTTTTTTTCTTCATCATAGCTGTAATAAGTAGTAACTGGGCCAGCAATAATTTCAGGATAAGCCTCAGCGGGTAAATCTAATTGTTGTTTCAATAGTTCCAGATATTTATTTAAATAAAGGGCACGTAAGCCATATTTTCCTTGAGGATTCTGCTTGCCATTCGCATCGCAGGGAATTTCATCACTTGTTACGAGTTTCACTGGTGTGTTTTGATCAATAATACCTGCTGCTTTTGCCTGTAATATCAAATGGAAAGTAGCTAATAAATCATCACCGTCTTTAGCGGCATCTGTAAAGAAAATAACGGGCTTCATATCCTTCTCCTAGGTATAGTTATAATAGGGCAGCTTTTTATCATGGTTGGCAGAAAAAAAACATATTGTTTACAGATTTATTACATAACTTGTCGTTGCATCTATCATGAATGGATTGAAAGGCGTTTTATGAAGACTGGGTGTAAGGGGGGGAAGTTAAATATTAGCATGAAGGGCTTAAAAAAAAGGCTCGAATATCGAGCCTTTAATTTATAGGGAAATCCCTTATTCATCCGTTAAACGAAAATATTTAGTGCCGAAATATCTTTGTAATTTCTTTCTAATTGTTCCACGGCTAATACCCAGCATTTTAGCCGCTTGTAATTGATTTCCACGACGTTTTTCCATAACAGCTTGTAGTAAAGGAGGCTCAACTTCAGACAAAATCATGTCATAAAGATCATCAATGGATTTGGTTTTATTTTCAGCAAGAAAGCGGGTGACCAAACTGTACACTAAATCCTGTAAACCTTGTTCTTGTTTAATGGATTGGGTCGTTGTTTGTGTTTCAATGACATTCATCTTAACTTCCTTATTATTAATTAAATCATACATTCCAATTGCTTACACTAACAAATGAAAGCAAGATTAATTGTACATGAAGGTTAATTGATTATCTAGATTTTCAAGCTAAAAACAGGTATTTATTTAGGACAATTCCGTCTCTACCAGCTCAAACAATGAGCAGTCAGCCTTGTTGCTTGACAATGATTCTTTAAGGTCGGAAAGTTGGTTGACCATTTTTTGGGGCTGTGCCGGATCTTGATAAAAAGTTGAAATATATTGAGATAATTCAATGGCATTACAATCATATTGCAGAAACTCTGGCACCATCATTTTCTTGACTAAAAGGTTGCATAACCCTAAAAATTTTACTTTTATCAGCGTCATGGCCGCATGATAGGTAAGAAAGGAAGATTTATAAATAATGCACATTGGTTTTTGTAGTAAAGCACATTCAAGAGAGGCCGTTCCAGATGCAACGATTACAAAATCTGCAATGGCCATGCAATCAACTGCTTTACCTTGAATAAAGGAAATAGATGAGCTTTTGTTTGAAAAATAAGTTTTAATTTTTTGAGGATTGATAGTAGCTGCAATAGGGATTACAAAATGCAGATCAGGGTATTGCTTATCAAGTAACTGCGCCGTTTCTTGAAGAATTGGCATATGTTTTTCAATTTCATGGGTACGACTTCCTGGCAGTAAAGCAATTATTCTTTTTTGCGCAGGTATCTGAAGCTCCTCTTTAGATGCCAGCGAGCCCATAATAGATGACATTTTGTCTACTAATGGGTGACCGACAAAACTTACTGGCACACCTGCTTTTTCATAAATACTTTTTTCAAAGGGCAAAATCACGGCCATTCTATCAACACATTCTTTTATTAAATGGATGCGATTGGCTTTCCAGGCCCAGATTTGGGGGCTAATGTAGTATAGAATTTTAAGGCCTAATTTTCTTTTTGCATATTTTGCTAATCGCAAGTTAAAACCCGGATAGTCTACCAAGATAAGTAAATCAGGTTGTTGTGTTCTTAAATGTTTTTTAATGGCCAGGAATGCACGGCGCAGTATTTTCAAAAAACGAATCACTTCGGTTAAGCCAGTGACTCCATAGCGAGCCAGATCATAAACCAATTCAGCTCCGGCATTTTGCATGTGTTTACCGCCAATACCGCTAATTTCTATATTGGGGTAGGCGGTTTTTAGCTGCCTGATTAGGGCCGCTGCATGTATATCGCCTGACTCTTCACCGGCAATAATGACAACTCGCTTAGCTTTCTGCATATCGTTCGGTGAGATTGTTATTAATCAGTGCGGTAATTTTTTCTGCGGTTTCCAGAGCATATTTACCCTCTTCACCAGTAACCAGTGGAACAGTGTCATTTTCAATGCACATTAAAAAGGCTTTGATCTCTTCTAATAAAGCATCACCCTTGTCAAACTCTTTTAGTTCACGGGTTATTTCAGGGATTCCCGGAAACATTTCCCCTTCACCTTTTTTGAACACAGCAAGTTGCTTATTATGATAATCAATTGAAATATAAGAATTATTTTGAAAAATTCGTGTTTTACGCTCGGTTTTAAAACTAATTCGGCTGGCGGTAACATTCGCGACACAATGGTTGGCAAAAGTAATGCGCGCATTAGCTATGTCAATCGCTTTAGTCAATACAGGAGTTCCTTGAGCAACAATAGACACGATAGGGCTTTTAACCATATTTTGAATAATATCGATATCATGAATCATTAAATCAAGGATGACATTAACATCGGTTCCACGAGGATTAAAGGGAGCCAAGCGCTCAGATTCGATAAATAATGGCGATTCCAAATGATGTTCTAATGCCCGATGTGCTGCATTAAAACGTTCAAGATGACCTACCTGCAATTTAGCATGGTGTTTTTTAGCCAGCTGAATCAATTCCTCTGCCTGGATTACCGTTTCTGTAATAGGCTTTTCGATAAGAACATGTATTCCTTGTTCCAGACAGGATTTTGCAATTTCATAATGTTTGTTAGTAGTTGCTGCAATGCTTACTGCATCAACTTGACCAAATAAATCGCGATAATCCTGATAAGCCGGGACATTAAGTTCAAGCGAGATCGCTTCGCATAGTTCCGGATTAACGTCACATACTGCGACTAATTCCGCATTAGGAATGAGTTGGTATTTTTGGGCGTGAAATCGACCTAAATAGCCGATACCAATTACTGCGCATCGAATTTTATTCATAGATCATCATTTGCTAATAATTTGTACGCATGATCGCATTTCTTAGGTGATAAATCAATTTTATATCTGTATTATCTCAAAATCTGATTTTTGAGAACGAGAGGATGGCTTTGGATAATTTAATTCTTATGGCTGGTGTGGATGAAGTGGGGCGGGGGCCTTTAGCCGGGGCAGTAGTAACAGCTGCGGTTATTTTAAAAAAAACAATACCGGGACTTGCTGATTCTAAAACGTTAACAGCTAAAAGTCGTAAATTATTATCATTACAAATAAAAGAACAGGCTTTGGCCTATGCATACGGTAGAGCAGAAGTAGAGGAGATCGATAGACTTAATATTCATCATGCGACTTTATTGGCAATGAAAAGAGCTGTAGAAGCTTTATCAATACAACCACATACCGTTAAGGTGGATGGATTACATGTCCCGGAGTTGAGCGTGCCTTGTGAAGCTATAGTGCAAGGTGATAGCTTGGTTCCTGAAATAAGTGCTGCATCCATTCTTGCCAAAGTGTTACGTGATGAAGAAATGGAAGAGTTTGACAGAATTTACCCTGGGTATGGGTTTGCAAGCCATAAAGGGTACCCAACTGTGGCTCACCGGGAAGCTTTGATTCGATTGGGCCCGTGCCCAATCCACAGAAGAAGCTATGCACCGGTGGCTGCTTTAATTGACTAATTGTGTGAAATGGATGTGAAATTTAACCCGAAGCGTCAGGAAAGAGGCTGGCGCTAGATGGATTTTTTAATGCAAGCTGTTAAATAAAATTCGATGTGAACTTATAGACATTAAAATACCAAAACTGGCTAAAAAGGTAACCATAGCCGTTCCTCCGTAACTGACCAACGGAAGAGGGATCCCGACCACCGGAATAATTCCCATAACCATGCCAATATTGACAAAGCCAGATAGAAAAAACGACATGGCAAGACTTGCGGCTAAAAGTCGGGTGAAGGTAGTCTGCGCGTTACTGGCTATATTTAGGCTTCTTAATGAAATTAACACGATAAGTGCAATCACCGCAAAACCACCAGCAAAACCGAACTCTTCACCACTTACGGCAAAAATAAAGTCAGTGGCATGTTCCGGCAAGAAATTTAGATGAGATTGGCTGCCTTCTAACCAGCCTTTACCCATCAACCCACCAGATCCTATAGCAATTTTTGATTGAATAATATGATATCCAGATCCAAGCGGGTCTTGCTCCGGATTAAGCAGAGTATAAATTCTTTGTTTTTGGTAATCATGCATGACATGCCAAACTACCGGAACCGCTGCTCCTAGAAGAAGGATGATTAATAGAATAATTTTAAAACGAATACCCGCTAAAAAAACCACGCATAACCCCGCTGCACTGACCATAATGGCGGTGCCTAAATCCGGTTGTTTAGCGATTAATAAGGCAGGAATAAAGATGATCAAGCCAGCTATACAAATTGATTTTAAGCTACTGGGATGAGCCTGGCGATCAAAAAACCACGCGGCCATCATGGGAACAGCCAGCTTCATGATTTCAGAGGGCTGGAAACGGAATAAGCCTAATTCAAGCCATCGTTGTGCTCCTTTACCAATTTTCCCCATGAGCATTACTGCAATGAGCAAGGATAAGCCAACGCTGTAAATCCAGGGAGTCCATATTTTATATTTATGAGGAGGAATGAAACCAAGAACAAGCATAATAAGAGTAGCAATAACAAGCCGCATGGATTGGCGTAAAATCATTCCCATATTGGCATTTGAAGCACTATATAAAATCAAAAGGCCAAAGGTAATTAAAGTCAGTAACAGCCCCAGCAAGGGAAAATCCAGGTGAAGAGCCTTCGCAGTGAAGCGATAAACGGGTTTAGTATGTGTTCTATTCATGAGTCGCTTTAATAGGATAAAGTTGATAATACGTATCCAGAACTTTGCGCGCTACGGTCGAAGCACTAGTATCATTTTCAACCACAACGGCTATGGCAATTTCTGGTTTTTTTACCGGAGTAAACGCGATAAATAGTGAGTTATCACGCAGAGCCTCAGGTATGTCCTCATATTTGGTCTTTTCATATTGTCGTCCGCTATGCACTTGAGCAGTTCCGGTTTTTCCTGCAACAGGATAGGGTGGGTTGCGTCCAAATCGGTAGCCAGTTCCTTCATTGCTCGTTAAAACACTATGCATGGCTTCAGCCACTATATCCCAATGCGCCTCGTCTTTGAGGTAGACGGGATATTCTTCAACAGGACTGTACTCTTCAATTTCTTCGTTATCACTATTTACGGTTTTACTTAATAAATGCGGTCTAAAACGTTGCCCATGTTGGCTTAGGGAGGCGGTAGCATTAGCCATTTGCAAGGGGGTTGCTAACATAAAACCTTGGCCAATGGAGGTGATTAAAGTATCTCCAGGATACCAGGAAACGCCCTTAGTTTGTTTTTTCCAGCGTGCGCTGGGGATTATTCCATTTGCTTCTTCATGCAGATCGACATGACTTAACTGACCCAAACCAAATTTTACTAACATATCCTCGATATTAGAAATACCCATTTTGTGACCTAGCTGGTAAAAATAAGTATCGCACGATACGGTGATTGCGCGTTTAAAATTAATCACTCCATGTCCTGTTTTTTTCCAGTCTCTAAATATATGACTGGCAGTTGGGAGTTTAAATTTACCCGGGTCATAGATTTCTGTATCCGTTGTTATAAAACCTTTTTCTAATCCCGCCAAACCAACAAATGGTTTGATGGTCGAAGCAGGCGGATATACGCCTCTTACGGCTCTGTTGAAGAGAGGTCTTTGGAGCGCATTAGATAAAATCTTATAGTCCTTTGAACTTACTCCGCCCACAAAAATATTGGGATCAAAGCTGGGGGAACTGACCATAGCCAAAACTTCACCATTATGCGAGTTGATGACGACCACAGCACCTCGTTTATCTTTAAGTGCTTCATATGCAGCTTGTTGAAGCCTGGTGTCTATACTCAAATACAGTTTTGCACCAGAATGGGGGTTCACTTTATTTATTACTCTAAGGGTGCGGCCACTGACATCCGTTTCTACCATTTGGTAGCCTACCTTACCGTGAAGAATATCTTCATAGTATTTTTCTATACCTGCCTTGCCAATAAAATTGGTAGCACGATAATTGGTCGGATCTACTCTTTTTAATTCTTCCAGATTAATTCGGCCAACATAGCCCAGTACATGAGCCGTCATTTCACCTAAGGGATAATGACGCATCAGTCGTGCTTTAATGCTGACCCCAGGGAAATGATATTGATTGATGGCAAAAACAGCCACCTCTTCCTGGCTTAATTTTAATTTGATAGGAATGGGAACAAAAGAACGATTTTGTGACTTGGTACGATTAAAATTTTCTATATCATCATCGGTAATGGAAGGAAGTAATTCCTGTAGCTTCGCTAAGGTTTTTTTAATATTTTTTACATGTTCTGGAATTATTTCAAGAACGTATACTGGGATATTCTCTGCCAGCAATACCCCATTTCGATCGAGAATGACTCCCCTAGGCGGAGCTATAGGAATAACACTCATCTGATTTTTTAAAGAAAGGGTTTGATAGCGCTTAAATTCAGATATTTGCAGGAATGCTAGTCTTAGAATTAAAATTAAGGACAAGATAATAAGAATAGCTACGAGTAGATTGAGCCTAAAACGTTGATCCCGAGATTCCGCTCGATAATTTTTGAAAGATTGATTTGGACGCATCACATGCAATAATCTTTAGAGGAAAAAACGAAAAAGAGAATAGTATCCTAAAATGAGTTTTTTTACCAATTAATCTAATCCAGATTTACCATTCGTTGCCATTACTTATGATATGGATGATTGTTTATAATAGTCCAGGCTCTGTATAAGGTTTCTAACAACATAATGCGTACTAAAGGATGAGGGAGCGTTAATTTGGATAAAGACCATCGTTCGTCACAAAGATTTAAGATTTCAGTGGATAGACCTTCTGGCCCTCCGATTAAAAAGCAAAAGTGGCTGGAGATTTGTTGCAATTGAGTCATCTTAAGCGCTAAATCTTCACTGCTAAATGATTTTCCCTCAATATCCAGAGCGATAAGTCGTGCGCCATGAGGTAAAGCTTCTTTAATTAATGAAGACTCTTTTTCCAGAATACGAGCCAAATCAGACGATTTGCTGCGGCGAATAAGGGGGATTTCCGTAATTTTTAATTGAATGCTGTCATTAAACCGTTTGGCATAGTCATTTGAGCCTTTTACGACCCAGTCAGGCATTTTATTGCCTAAAGTAATCACAGTAATTTTTAACATAATAGCCTAAGCTTTTGGATGTTCTTCCCACAAACCTTCAAGATTATAAAATTGTCTGCTTTCAGGTTGCATGATGTGTACTATGAAGTCCCCGAAATCGATTAAAGCCCAATCACCACTGTCCTCGCCAGTAGAGCTCATTGCTGGTAATCCAGCTAATTTCATCTCTTCCATTACTTTTTGAGCAATAGCTTTTACATGGCGAGATGCTCTTCCAGACGCAATAATCATATAGTCTGTAATCGTAGTTTGCTTATGAACATCAATAACTTTAATGTCTATAGCTTGAATGTCCTCGAGGGATTTTAATAACTTGTCTAGCATAGGGTTTTGAGCTGGCATAAGTAAAGTAATCTTCTATCAAAAAGCGCCGAATGATATCAGCAATTGGTTTATATAAAAAGAGTTAATCATTATTCTTCTACTATTTGAACTTTGGTTAACAAAAATTTAATGACTGCAAACAATACCAGGCACCCGAAAGTGGCGATAAAAAGGATGCCTAATTGTTGAGTGAATGCGGTGGCATAAAGACCTTTTAAAACTACCAGATTCGTTTCACCAAGCGGAATAGCCGTGAGGGCTGCCAGCTTCCCTGATAAAAAGCCGCCGATTCCCAAAGAAACAAAAAAGATCCCCATCATGGTGCTGACTTTATTTTTATCAGCAAGACTAGTAATAGCCGCTAAACCCACTGGAGACAAAAGTAGTTCAGCTAAAGAAATCATTAGATAAGCTGGGAAAATAAGTAATGGAGATATTAAAGTGGTTTTATCTCCAGCAGTACTGACCAATGCAATAATTCCGTAGGCAATAGTGATAAACAGCATGGCAAGTAAGAATTTTTTCCCTGTACTGACTCCACGTTCTATTAAGGTCTGCTGATGGTGTTTTCTTGAAAGAAAAAAACCTATAAATAACATACCAACACTTTGCACCGTAATGTAATAGGGGGCAGGGAATTGAATGCCCATAAATGTTGGTTGCACCACTCGCGAAATAAAGAGAGTCAGTGACATAAACATCTGAAAATAAAAAGACCAAAACATGACAGAGATAATACACAGCAAGCCTATTACAAGGGTTTGGCGTGATTGATTGGCATTTTCTTTATTCACAGAGTAGAGGATATAGCTGGCTGAAAACAATACAACAATACCAAAAATCAAATTAGCCAATTGTGGCGAATTAAGAATATAAAAGGATAAGGACCAAAGAAGGAGCATTAATCCAAAGGCAAGAATGATTTTTTTATATTGGAACTCAAAAGGATTGTAATCTTTGATTTTGTATTTCATTATTCCATAGGTAAATACCATAAAGGCAATGATCATGCCCAATGCGGCACTGATAAATGAGGCTGTCCAACCAAAATATTCGCTTAACAGGCTTGGCAGGGTAGTACCTAATATAATACCGGTAGTAATTCCCATATAAAATATGGTAAAGCCGCTTTCGCGACGCGCTGAACCAGTAAGATATTCATTCCCTAATAATGAAGATATATTGGGCTTTAGTAGACCTGTTCCTACGGCAATACCAGCAAGCGATGCAGTGAGCCCCATGTTATTGTCTATCAGTGATAAAAGACAATAGCTGATAAATAAAACTACGGCACCTAATAAAATAGCTCTTTTTTGTCCGATTAGTTTATCGGCTATCCATCCACCCACTAAAGGGGAAAGGTAGGTTAACGCTGTAAATGAGCCCACTAAAGCATAGATCTGCTTGTCTGGCCATTTGAAATGTAATGCCAAATAAAGCGCTAATAAAGATTGAACAACATAAAAACCATACCGCTCCCACATTTCTGTGGCAAAAAATATACTGAGTGATTTAGGGTGTTTTTCCATAGAATATGCTTTTTATAAGGTTGCAGTCATTGCCGCCAATATATCATAGAAACAATAAGGTGACTATTCTTTGGGAGAGGTGTTGTTTATTTGACTGAATAATTGATAATAAATTTTGCGTCATCCCTAACGAAGCGAGGGATCTCCAAATGATGGCGCGGTGCTCATGCTAGAAGATCTCTCGCTACGCTCGAGATGAAGTGGTATTACCGAAATGATGTTACGTAGCATTACACAGAGATGACGTAGCATTACTTGGGGGGAAGTAGATTACTAAGATGGTGTGGAGCTAAGATAACTGCATTCAGGTATAAAATTTTTTTTCCCTTGGATCGCTCATTCCCGCAGAAAGTTCTCTGGTGTATGATGCTTGTTATTTTGTAAGTGATGGAGCTATCTTAATGGATAAAGATAAGAATAAACATGTGGTTAGAGCGAATAGAGGAACAGAAAAGCAAGCCAAAAGTTGGTTAACCGAGGCTGCTTTACGTATGCTATGTAATAACCTGGATCCGGAGGTGGCTGAGGATCCTGAAGCACTAATTGTTTATGGCGGATTAGGTAAGGCTGCGCGTAATTGGGACTGTTTTAATAAAATTGTTCAAGTGCTCAAAGCATTAGATGATGATCAGACTTTACTAATTCAATCTGGTAAACCGGTAGGGGTATTCACTACGCATGAAGATGCTCCTCGGGTGTTAATTGCCAATTCTAATTTGGTTCCTCGATGGGCAAATTGGGAATATTTTAATGAGTTGGATAAAAAAGGCCTGATGATGTATGGTCAGATGACGGCCGGAAGCTGGATTTATATTGGTTCCCAAGGCATTGTTCAGGGAACTTATGAAACATTTATTGCTGCTGCTAAAAAACATTATAATGGTGATTTATCCGGACGTTGGATTTTAACAGGCGGCTTAGGCGGGATGGGCGGGGCGCAAACTTTGGCGGGAACTATGGCCGGAGCAAGTGTCTTGGCGGTTGAATGTGACTTAACTCGTATAGAAAAACGTCTTAAAACTAGATACTTGGACAAATATACTGATAATCTTGATGAAGCTTTATCTTGGATAAATGAATCATGTCAGAAAAAAGAACCTGTTTCTGTGGCAATTTTAGGCAATGCTGCAGAAATTTTTCCTCAATTGGTCCAACGCGGCGCTACTCCGGCTTTAGTCACTGATCAAACAAGTGCTCATGATCCGCTTAATGGCTATCTCCCCATTGGATGGTCTTTGGAGCAAGCTGCTGAAATGCGGAAAACATCACCTGCTCAAGTGGTGGAAATGGCCAAAAAATCTATGGCGGTGCAGGTCCATGCTATGCTGGAATTTCAAAAGAAAGGCATTCCTGTTTTTGATTATGGGAATAATATTAGACAAATGGCCTTTGAGGCCGGAGAAAAAAAGGCATTTGGCTTCGAGGGATTTGTACCGGCCTACATTAGGCCATTGTTCTGTGAAGGAATTGGTCCTTTTAGATGGGTAGCATTATCAGGAGATCCTGAGGATATCTATGCAACCGATGAGATGGTGAAAAAACTTATCCCTGATGACAAGCACTTGCACCATTGGCTTGATATGGCTCGGGAAAAAATCGCTTTTCAAGGGTTACCAGCGAGAATTTGTTGGGTGGGATTAAAAGATAGAGCACGGTTAGCCTTGGCATTTAATGAAATGGTTAAAAATAAAGTGGTTAAAGCGCCTATTGTTATAGGCCGTGATCATTTAGATTCGGGTTCTGTAGCTAGCCCCAACCGTGAAACCGAAGGCATGTTAGATGGAAGCGATGCAGTTTCGGATTGGCCGCTACTAAACGCCTTATTAAATTGCGCCAGTGGCGCAACTTGGGTCAGTATTCATCATGGCGGCGGCGTTGGAATGGGATTTTCACAGCATGCGGGTGTAGTGATCGTTGCTGATGGTAGCGAAAAGGCTGCCAGTCGATTGGCAAGGGTCTTACATAATGATCCGGCTACCGGGGTCATGCGTCATGCGGATGCTGGTTATGCTCTTGCCAAACAATGCGCAAGAGAGAACTCGCTTTGGCTGCCTATGGTCTCTCAAGAGGAGTCCGTAAATGTCTGAGAATTTTATACTTGAACCCGGTCAATTAACATTGCTTTCTATCAAGCAAACCTTAGACCGCCATCTATCCTGTTCACTTTCTGAAAATGCACTAGGTTTGATAGAAGCATCACATCAAACGGTAAAAAAAGTGCTTGAGGATAAAAAAACCGTTTATGGGATCAACACCGGCTTTGGTTCTTTAGCAAATCAGACTATTTCAACAGAGCATTTAAAGGAATTGCAACGAAATATTGTTCTTTCTCATGCCTGTGGCACTGGCGAGTTACTTTCTGACAAAATTGTATCCTTGATTTTATTGCTTAAAATCAATAACTTGGCCCAGGGTTACTCCGGTGTTAGGCTGGAATTAATTAGTGCTTTGATTTCATTATATAATCATCAGGTCTATCCTTGTATTCCGGCTAAAGGTTCAGTAGGGGCATCAGGAGATCTGGTGCCTTTGGCTCATATGTCTTTGCCCTTACTGGGTGAGGGTGAGGTACGCTATCAAGGCAAAATTATCAGTGCTAAAGAAGGTTTAAAAATTGCGGGTCTTAATCCTATAGAGCTCGAGGCTAAAGAAGGTCTGGCTCTTCTTAATGGGCTACAAGTTTCTACTGCGATTGCGCTTACTGCTTTATTTACCAGTGAAATTTTATTTGAAACTGCAGTTATAGCAGGAGCATTGTCTGTAGATGCCGCTTGCGGTAGCGATGTGCCGTTTGACTCCAGGATTCATCAAGTCAGGGGCCATCAAGCTCAATGCGATGTAGCTGCAATGTATAGAGAGTTATTAACCGGCAGTCAGATAAGAGAATCTCATCGCAATTGTTCTCGGGTTCAAGATCCTTATTCTTTACGTTGTCAACCACAAATCATGGGAGCAGTATTACACCAAATGCAATTTGTCAGTGATACGCTTCAGGTTGAGGCTAATGCTATTTCTGATAATCCTTTAGTTTTTGCTGAACAAGGTGATATTTTATCCGGTGGTAATTTTCATGGGGAAATTATTGCGATGGCAGCTGATAATCTCGCTTTGGCAATTGCAGAAATAGGTGCAAATGCTGAACGGCGTATTGCTTTGTTAATTGACAAAAATTTTAGTGGATTACCTGCCTTTCTGGTGAAAGAAGGGGGCTTGAATTCAGGCTTTATGATTGCCCATGTCACTGCTGCTTCTTGCGCTAGTGATAATAAGGCCCTTGCTCATCCTCATTCAGTTGATAGTCTACCTACTTCCGCAAATCAGGAGGATCACGTCTCAATGGCAACCAGTGCGGCCAGGCGCTTGCATGAAATGAATGATAATATTGCGACAATCCTAGCCATTGAACTATTAGCCGCTTGTCAAGGGTTAGAATTTCATAAACCGTTAAAAACGTCTCCATTATTACAAGAGGTTTATGATAAAGTTCGAGTTGATGTGGCGCCGTATGACCGAGATCGGTACTTTGCGCCAGACTTGGCAATTATAAAACAGAAAATTCTTGATGCGGAATTTTCTAGTCCACTTTAATAATATTCTTATAGGATGAGGATAAAAAAATGGATTTAAATACGCAATTTAAACATTTGCAAAATGAATATCAAAGGAATCCTTATCCCTCTTTGACTGAGAGGAAAAAATTATTACTGGCGATAAAAAAAGCGTTGCAAAAAAATGCTTATAGTTTAGCTGAAGCGGTTAGCAAAGATTTTACTTATAGGGCGGAACAGGAAACTCTTTTTTTGGAGATTTTCCCAACAATAAAAGCCATCAACTTTTGTCTTAAAAAGATGAAGTTCTGGATTAAAAAAAAGTCAAGAAATGTATCCTGGATGCTTGCTCCAGCCCGCGCTTATCTGATTCCTCAGCCATTAGGTATTGTGGGCATTATGGTTCCCTGGAATTACCCTGTTTACTTGGCTTTGGTACCCGCAATTTACGCTTTGGCTTCGGGTAATAAAGTAATGATCAAAATGTCTGAATTATCACCCAATACGGCTCAGACCCTGCAATTATTGTTTAGTACTCTCCCTGTAGGAGACGCTATTCAGATTATTGATGGAGACGTAGAACTGTCAAAACAATTCGCCTCACTTCCATTTGGACATTTACTATTTACTGGTTCTACTTCTGTAGGAAAATCAGTCATGAGTATGGCAAGCAAAAATCTTACTCCGGTTACTTTAGAGTTGGGAGGGAAATCTCCTGCAGTATTGTCCTCGTCTATGAACCCTAAATATTTCAAACGACTATTTATGGGTAAATTATTTAATGCGGCTCAAACGTGTATTGCTCCAGACTATTTATTAATTCCCGATGGGTGGGAAGAAAAAATACAAGAAGAATTTAAAAATTTTATTCATACTCATTATCCGGACTTGATGAATAATGAACATTATTCCAGCATTATTTCTGAGCATCACAAGCAGCGCTTGCTGGAGTTGGTCCAGGATGCGCGTAATAAAGGAGCTCAGGTTGTCACCTTTGGCGAGTTGAACCCAGCTAATAATAAAATACCCATTTATTTATTATTTGGCGTCACCCAAGAGATGAAAGTAATGCAAGAAGAAATTTTCGGTCCCATTTTGCCTATTATATGTTATAAAGCAGTCAACGAGGCCGTGGAGTATATCAAATCTTATCCTAACCCTTTGGCTTTATATTATTTTGGTGAAGATGATGCGGAGATAGAGTATATTCAGACTCAGACGCTTTCCGGGGCTTTAACCATCAATGATACCATAATGCATATTGCTGCTGATGATTTGCCATTTGGTGGTGTGGGTATGAGTGGCATGGGACAATATCATGGGCAGGAAGGTTTTAATACTTTTTCAAAACTGAAGCCAGTATTTGTGCAAAGCCGGTTTTCTACAATTTCATGGCTTTATCCTCCTTATGGCAGGTTACTGGATATGCTTTTATCTAAAATTGGTGGTATTAAAATCAAAAAAAACAGATAATTTCTCAATAAACTATTATTCCTTTTAACGTTAATTTTTTTATAGAATTATTTTATGAGTGTTGAAATTTATACCGATGGTGCTTGCAAAGGAAATCCTGGGCCTGGGGGATGGGGCGTATTGCTGCGTTATAATGGTAAAGAAAAAACCCTTCACGGTGGCGAGCCCCATACTACTAATAATCGCATGGAGTTGATGGCCGCGATTAAAGGTCTTGAATCTTTGAAACGTCCTTGTGAAGTTGATTTGTATACTGATTCGCAATATTTAAAAAAAGGAATGATGGAATGGTTGCGTGGCTGGAAAATTAATGGCTGGCGAAATTCTAAAAAAGAACCCGTTAAAAATGCCGATCTTTGGCAATTGCTGGATAGTTTGGCGTCTTCTCATCAAATTAAGTGGCATTGGGTGAAAGGACATTCAGGTCATGTGGAAAATGATTTGGTTGATGCTTTAGCAAATCAAGGCATAGAAGAATTAACATAAATGAGCTAGAAGATGATTCGACAAATTATTTTAGATACAGAGACTACCGGCATAGGCCCTGAACAGGGCCATAGAGTAATTGAAATTGGTTGTGTTGAGTTAATTGATAGAAAATTAACTGGAAAGCATTACCATGTTTATATTAATCCGCAACGTTTGGTTGATGAAGGTGCTTTTCGTGTTCACGGGATCAGTTCTGAGTTTTTACAGGATAAGCCGTTATTTGAAGACATAGTTTCTGAGTTTTTACAATTCGTCGGTGGAGCTGAGCTAATTATTCATAATGCACCATTTGATGTGGGATTTCTTAATTCCGAGCTCAAACACGTTAAGTGGCAGAAAAAATTAGAAGACTATTGCACTATTTTTGATACTTTAACGCTCGCACGAGAAAAACACCCCGGGCAACGCAATAGCTTGGATGCTTTATGCAAACGCTATGATGTAGATAACTCCAATCGCCAGCTGCATGGAGCTTTACTTGATGCGGAAATCCTGGCTTTCGTCTATTTGGCAATGACTGGCGGTCAATCCAGTTTATTTGCTGAAGTTGAATCTGCCTCCACTGATTTAAAAAGTAAAACGCAAGAAATTTATGCCCTTAATTTGGCTAATCCAGTGGTGTTAAAGGCAAGCGATGAAGAGTTAACTTTGCACCAGGAGTTTGTAAATTTCTTGGCGAAAAAATCAGGAATAAATCACTGGGAAGAGCAAGCAACGGAGCCGGTTGATTGATTTTTGTAAGCGTTTTTGTAACATACTGAAATACACGGGAAACAAGCAGCGGGGTTGGGAGCCCAACCTATGTTGCTTCATCGGTAGCGTCAAGTCTACCGATGAGAATGTTGGATTACTCAATATAGTGTTACGTGATTAGCTTTTGGGAACCAAATATTTTTCAGCAAAATCTCTGCCAATGCATTCACCCAACGTTCTGCCCCAAGTACCAGCAGATTCGCTGTTTATTTTATCAGGAATACTGGCGTATATTTGATCCTGGCATTTTTTTGCACTGTCAGGAATTAAAGACACGCATTTTTCATAGGTCATTTTAATTTCATCGAAGCGTTTTTTTAAATCCGCATCTTGTATAAAACCCTTACAAATTAGATCAGGTAGCATTGGGGCCATAGAATTTAACCAATTGTCTTTGGGCATCTCTGATTGAGCGTTTGTTTGTGTGCTTGTGCCGGACGTTTCAGCATTCGAAATAAATGGTACAAAAGCACTACTTAGTGCAATTGTTGTGGCTATAAGAAATTTCCTTGACATGATGAGTTATCCTTATTTTTGGTATCAATTAAATAGTAGAACAAGAAATCGCAAATTGCCTTCAAATAACTTATTTATATGAAGATTTTGTTGAATTATCAGTCTAAGACAGCTACAAATGGATTTGTTTTATTTGATTTGTTTAAAATTTAAACTAATATAAGAGTGTGAAGGAATAAATAGGAATAATTATGGAACAGTCCAATTTTAGCTTTACACTCTTATCTCGTATTTCAATAATTCTATTTTCTGCCATTTTTTTGAGCACTGGTTATGCGGCAGGAAATACTTTTATTTTTAATCCTAATACTCTGTCGTGGAAAGCAATAAATGCAAATGGTAAGGTAGTGCGGTCGGGTCGAGGTTCGGGAGGAAGACATTATTGTCCTGATATTCATAGAGGATGTAAAACGCCTTCTGGGGTATTCCGAGTCATTAGTAAGGGAGGGCCTGGTTGTCGCTCCAGTCGTTTTCCGGTAGGAAGAGGCGGTGCCCCTATGCCTTACTGTATGTTTTTTAGTAAATATTATGCAGTGCATGGCTCTTATGAGTTACCCAATTATAATGCCAGTCATGGTTGTGTACGGGTATCTCCCAGCGATGCAAGATGGCTAAGCCAGAATTTTATGCATATAGGAACCAGGGTTATTATTAAGCCTTATTAATGAGGCTATTTGCAGTACTTCCGCAGATATAAAAAACACACTATGAAAGGATTTCCTAGTGTGTTTTTTGTTTCATGTTTTTATTTACAGATCGTCTTCATCATCCATACTAAACGATGAACCACATCCACAAGTGGTTTTTGCATTAGGATTCCTAATGACAAACTGTTCGCCTTGTATTCCTTTAATGTAATCAATTTCCGCATCATGTAAATATTGATAACTCATTGAGTCAATAAGAAGTTTGACTGTCGACTTATTGTCGGAACAGAGTTGTTCAATAATCGTGTCATCCTCGTTGATTTCCTCATCAAAACTAAATCCATACTGAAAACCAGAACAGCCGCCCCCAGTGATTGACACGCGTAAATTAAGATTGAAATTATCTTCTTCTTTAATTAGTTCTGCTACTTTATCGGCAGCACTTACAGAAAAAGAGATATCGTTGACAGTAGGGGACACATCAATAGCAGCCATAATTAACTCCGGTTTAATAATAAAACGAGTATCAAAACCCATTCTATAATAATTATATACTTTGTAGGGCTAAAAAACCTCATTTTAGAGCCAGGTGAAGTATAAGCAAAATTTATCTAATGATTTGTTCTATAGTGGCTCCTCCTAAACATTGGTTTTTGTCATAGAAAACCACATATTGCCCAGGGGTCACAGCCCTTTGAGGACTTGAAAACATTACATAATGCTGATCTTTATCCATGGGTGAGATCATACATCCTTGTTCTGCTTGTCTGTATCTTGTTTTTGCGTAGCAGGTTAAAGGCAGGTTATCTTTACAATTCGCCAGCCAATGTATTGGGCTACATATTAAACCCTGAGCATAAAGCATTGGATGTTGGCTTCCCTGGGCAATGTATAAAGTATTCGATACAACGTCTTTATCAACCACGTACCAAGGTTCATCTGTTGCGTTTTGCAGACCACCAATTCCCAGGCCTTGGCGCTGACCAAGGGTATAGAACATTAAACCATCATGCCTTCCTAAAATCTCGCCATTCATATTTTTAATGTCACCAGGTTTTGCGAGAATAAATTCTTTTAGGAAAGATTTAAATCGTTTTTCACCGATAAAACAAATTCCGGTAGAGTCTTTTTTTGCATGAGTTACTAAACCAAGCTCTTTTGCAAACTCTCTAATCTGCGGTTTATTATAATCTCCGATTGGAAATAACGTTTTTGCCAATGCTTCAGGTTCTACAGCGTGTAGAAAGTACGTTTGATCTTTGTCTCTGTCTTTTGCTTTATATAAGTAACCAACATCTCCGACAATTTTATTTTTGGCATAATGTCCTGTGGCTATATAATCTGCGCCAAGAGTTAAGGCATGATTTAAAAAAGCATTGAATTTTATTTCTTTATTGCATAACACATCAGGATTTGGAGTTCTTCCTTTTTCATACTCATGCAAAAAATGAGCGAATACTCGGTCCCAGTATTGTTCTGAAAAGTTGACGCTGTGAAGGGGGATACGCAATTGATTGCATACAGCTTGAGCATCAGCAAGATCCTGGGCTGCCGGACAAAATCCATCTGCATCGTCTTGTTCCCAGTTTTTCATAAACAAGCCTTCGACCTGATAACCTTGTTCTTTTAATAGCCAGGCTGCGACAGAAGAATCAACCCCTCCAGACATACCAACAATAACTTTAGCTTTCATAAATAGTGATATCGCTTTAAAAAGATGCAAAAAGTAACTGCAAATTGTTCATTATCTCATAAAAGTAGAGAAAATTGGAGGTGTTTTTTGAAGTGAGTTATTACAATACGCCTCTTATCGCTGTCATCCTGAGGAGCATGCGACGAAGGATCTCCCTTCATCCAGGAGATCCCTCGCTATGCTCGGGATGAAGTTTTCTGCATTTGTACCAGTACTCTATTATTTATTCGATTTTTTACATAGGGATAACGGCATAACGTCTCATCACTTTTTCTGCTTTTAATCCACCAGCTCCTATACCGCCAGGGACACCTACGTTAGTTAAAGAGCCATTTCCTACATCGAAAACCGGTGCAGTCGCAGCGCCAACGCCCCATACGGTAGCTGAGGCAGGTACAGATGAGGCTGGAACACCGGCGCCAGTTACAATCAAACTTAAATTGGCATACGCAGTTGTCGGCGGCAAGTAGGTTATTGGTGCAGTGGCAGTAAGGGCAGGGACCGTTGTAGTATTAACGGAATCGTACACAATAGTGGAAATAGTCCCAATCATTGTCTTAAGTGGAGTTATTGCTACTGAGGAAATTCCGGTGCAGACGGTCGCACTATGTACGGCTGTAGACGACCATTTGATAACAGCGGTTCCATTATAAACTACGCTTGATATGGTTGAGCAGGGCCCCGTTGAATCAGATACAACCACTGAAATACTTGACGCTGATGTGCCAACATTGCCTGTTGTAGAGGAGTTACCTAAACCATTTATTATAACCAGTTGTCCACTGGTAACCGGGACTGCAAAAAGATTAGCCCCTAGACCCCATAAGCCAATCAAAAGTGTTGAGCGTATAAGAAAATGCTTTCTTTTTTTATTGCTTAGCGAATTCTTTTTCCTTAATTCCATAGTTCGTTCCCTCCTTTTTATCATGGATTTTAATAATATCACATATTCGTTGAATACTGTTTTCCAGTGAGCAGAGCAACCCTCATCCCATTTTGAACACTCTAATGGGGCTGGCGTTTACTAATAAATTTGATAATTATTATAAATTCTTGGATAATGTACGGTTTTTGGATGTCTGAAGTATGCTTCATTTACCCGAAATAGTTAAATATGGTCAAAAAGTTACATCACTTACCGTAAATGAGCGATTACCTGCTTTTCTTATAACACCATGCCATTTAACGGTGAGTTACCATGTTGAAGCTAAAGATGATTTTTATTTGATTTATCTAGAGGTGTCTGGCAATTTAACAAGCGTATGTCAACGTTGCATGCAAGAGTTTGCTACACCTTATGATAATCACACAGTTATTGCTGTTTGCCGAAGTGATGAACGGGCTGAGCAGTTGCTGGAACAATACGAATGTATCGTTTCATCCAATTGGCAGGTTGATTTGGAGGAACTGGTTGTCGATGAGTTGCATCTCTATGCTCCTCAATTTCACCCTGACATTAACGATTGTGATAGTGAAATAAATCAATTTTTAACAGAAAAAAATGAATCTTATTGATATTTTGTGCATTTAATACTTGGATTGAAGTTAAAATATCGGTAATATTCCCGCTTTATGAATGCAAATTGTTTAGGAGTAATACAATGGCTGTACAACAAAATAAAAAATCACGCTCACGTCGTGATATGCGTCGTTCACACGATAAGTTAGGTATGCCAACACTTTCAGTTGATCCAACTACTGGTGAAACGCATCGTCGTCATCACATGACCGAAGATGGTTACTATCGCGGTAAAAAAATTCTTGATAACGATACTGCTTACGACGAACAAGAGTAATATTCTTGAAAAACATCACCATTGCTGTAGATGCAATGGGTGGGGATCATGGATTAAATGTAGTGATTCCTGCCTGCATTCGTGCAGCTAAAAAAAATCCTGATTTAAATATCATACTAGTCGGAGTACAAGACAAGGTCAGTGCTTGTTTGAAAAAGCACGGGGTCTTGTCTTCGAAACAATTATCCATAGCGCATGCCTCTGAAGTGGTGGGTATGGATGAGTTGCCTTCGCATGCGTTACGCAATAAAAAAGATTCTTCTATGCGAGTGGCTATTAATCTGGTTAAAGAAGGCAACGCTCAAGCTTGTGTCAGCGCTGGTAATACAGGTGCTTTGATGGCAACAGCCCGCTATGTTTTAAAAACATTACCAGGAATAGACCGGCCTGCTATAGTTTCTGAATTGCCAACGATGAAGGGCAAAACCTGGGTCATTGATTTAGGCGCTAATGTTGATTCATGTGCTGAACATTTATTTCAGTTTGCAGTGATGGGATCGGCGTTAATTCAGGCTATTGAAAATAAACCAAAACCTAAAATTGCTTTGCTAAATATTGGTGTTGAAGAAATTAAAGGAAATGATCAGGTCAAACGTACCGCGCATATGCTTGCAGAGTGTTCGGTGATGAATTATGTGGGCTATGTTGAAGGCGATCATTTTTATTCAGGTGATGTTGATTTAGTGGTTTGCGATGGTTTTGTGGGTAACGTTGCTTTAAAAGCAAGTGAAGGCATCGCAAAATTATTATTAAATTTACTTAAAGAGTCATTTAATAGAAATTGGCTTACTAAAATTTCTGGACTAATAGCCTTACCTGCATTAAATCATTTAAAAAAACGTTTAGATCCATCACGATATAATGGCGCCAGTATGCTTGGTTTAAATGGTATTGTTATTAAAAGCCACGGTGGAGCCGATGAATTAGGTTTTGAATTTGCTATTGAACAAGCTGTTCTTGAAGTAAAAAATAATGTTGTAGATTTAGTACGCGATCAAATAAACGATTTTATAAATCAGGGATTGTTGTTATGAATAATGCTGTCATCAGTGGCACTGGGAGTTATTCTCCTGAGAGGCAAATTACTAACGCTGATTTAGAAAAAACACTTGATACAGATAATGAGTGGATAGTTTCCCGGACAGGAATTCATAGTCGCAGTATAGCGGAAGCGCATGAAACCACTTCTTTTATGGCCTCCAAAGCAGCAGAGCGAGCGCTTGCCGCCTCAGGCCTTGATGCTGAGGAAATTGATCTAATACTGGTAGCAACATGTACTCCTGACCATTTTTTCCCAAGTGTCGCGTGTCATGTTCAATACGCGTTAAAAATTAAAAGATCTATTCCAGCTTTTGACATAAGTGCTGCTTGCAGTGGCTTTGTCTATGCAATGGATATTGCCAAACAATATATTACATCCGGTGCTGCAAAAAATATCATGGTGATTGGTAGCGAAAGTATGTCCAGAGCTTTAGATTGGACTGATCGCTCCACATGTATTTTATTTGGTGATGGGGCAGGAGCAGTTGTACTAAGCGCTAGTGACCGGAAAGGCATTATGGGGAGTGTATTACATTCAGCATATGATGCAGATAAATTATTAACTCTTCGTAATGGTACCTTTGATGATGAACGCGCAACTATAGGCATGCGCGGAAATGAAGTTTTTAAAATTGCCGTCAATATAATGGGTGACATCGTTGATGAAGTTTTAGAAATTAGTGAATTGAAAAAATCCGATATCAACTGGTTAATACCACATCAAGCAAACATACGTATTATTCAAGCTATAGCAAGAAAATTATCACTCCCTATGTCACAAGTCATAGTGACTATTGGTAATCAGGGCAATACTTCAGCTGCGTCCATACCTTTAGCACTTGATTATTCGATTAAAAACAATCTTATAAAAAGAGATGAGCTGTTATTAATCGAATCATTTGGTGGTGGAATGACTTGGGGCGCAATGGTTATTCGTTACTAATAATTAATTTAAATTTTAAGGGTTTTTCTGATATGGTAAAAACAGCATTTGTATTTCCTGGACAAGGATCGCAATCTGTAGGCATGTTGTCTGATTTTGTACCACAATACTCAATTGTTACTGACCTTTTTGCAGAAGCATCAGATGCGGTAGGTTATGATCTTTGGCAATTAGTTCAAAATGGACCGGCAGAAAAGCTTAATCAAACAGAAAACACACAAGTTGTCATGCTGACTGCAGATGTAGCAATATATAAATTATTACTGCAACAAGGAGTATCTTCCCCTCTCATTATGGCAGGACATAGTCTGGGTGAGTATGCGGCATTAGTATGTGCCGATTCTTTGTCCTTAACTGACGCGGCCCGATTAGTCGCTCGAAGAGGGCAAGTAATGCAGCAGGCGATACCTTTAGGCATTGGAGCTATGGCAGCAATTATCGGATTAGCTGATGAACAGGTTAAAACTCTTTGTGAGCAGGCCAGCCAGACAAATCAATTCGTTTCACCTGCAAATTATAATGCTATTGGACAGGTTGTTGTAGCAGGTCATACACCTGCAGTAGAAAGACTTATTGCCTTAGCTGATGAGGCTGGTGCTCGCTTAGCGAAAATAATTCCAGTTAGTGTGCCTTGTCATTGTCCATTATTGTCTGAAGCGGCAGAGTTATTCGCTGATAGTCTTGCACAAACTAAATTTAAAAATCCTTCTATTGATGTTGTGAGTAATGTTGATTTAAGTATCTACAATTCAGCTCAGCACATAAGAGAAAAACTAAAAGAGCAGCTTTATAGCCCTGTGCGTTGGGTTGAGACCATACAAATGTTTAAAAATCATGGCGTAGAGCTTGTTGTAGAATGCGGTCCAGGTAAAGTATTAAGTGGACTGTCTAAAAGAATAGAGCGGAGTTTAAATGCGATTAGTGTTTATGACACAATTAGTATGGATCAGGTCATAGAGCAACTACTTATTCCAGCTGGAGAGGAACTTTAATGATAAATTTAGAGGGGAAAATTGCATTAGTTACGGGGGCAAGTCGTGGCATAGGACAAGCTATTGCTCTTAAAATGGCAAAAGCTGGTGCCTTTGTATATGGAACCGCGACCACAGAACAAGGTGCAGACTTAATAAATTCTTTTCTTGAGAAAGAAAAACTGGCCGGGAAAGGAGTGGTTCTTGATGTAACCAAAGCAGACCAGGTGGATGCTTTAATGTCCTTCTTTGCAGATAATAATCAATATCCTTCAATACTCGTTAATAATGCGGGTATTACAGCAGATAATCTGTTATTGCGTATGGACGATGAAGAATGGTACAAAGTAATTGAAACAAATTTGAGTTCTATATATCGAATGTCCAAAGCGTGTTTAAAACCCATGTTTAAAGCGCGTTGGGGACGTATAATTTCTGTAGGTTCCGTTGTAGGTGCGAGTGGAAACTCAGGCCAGGTTAACTATACTGCTGCCAAAGCAGGCGTTGTTGGTTTTTCCAAGTCTTTAGCTCAGGAAATTGGTAGTAGAGGAATTACTGTTAATGTGGTTGCTCCTGGCTTTATTGATACAGATATGACTACTGCATTGCCAGATATGGTTAAAGAAGAAATGCTAAAAAGAATTCCTCTGCGTAAATTAGGACAAGCAGAAGATGTAGCTGATGCTGTAGTTTTTTTAGCATCAGACAGTGCTAAATATATTACAGGTGAAACAATTCATGTCAATGGCGGTATGTATATGAATTAAATGCACTTGCGTTATCTGTATAATTGAATAAACTAGCCGTCAGTATTTTAAAATTATTTCTATCAACCGAAAGAGGAAAATTAAGTTATGAGTACAGTTGAAGATCGTGTCCGCAAAATTGTTGTTGAACAATTGGGCGTTAAAGAAGAAGAATTAAAAAACGATGCGTCATTTGTTGACGATTTGGGTGCTGATTCTCTTGATACTGTGGAATTGGTAATGGCTCTTGAAGAAGAGTTTGAGACAGAAATTCCTGATGAAAAAGCTGAAAAAATCACAACGATTCAAGAAGCGATTGATTACATTGAATCTAATATGAATAAAGAAGAAGCTTAATTTTTTTGAGGAGCTTTCATTGAACAAGCGGCGCGTGGTTGTTACCGGTATGGGGATGCTTACCCCTGTCGGCCTTAATGTAAAAGAAACTTGGCAGAATATATTGGCTGGTGTTAGTGGTGTAGCGCTGGTGGATGATTTTGATACTAGTGATTACTCAACTAAAATTTGGGCCAAGGTCAAGAATTTTAACATTGAGAACCATGTACCTCTCAAAGATGCTCGAAAAATGGATGTATTTACCCAATATGGTATTGCGGCTGCTGATGAGGCAATGCTTGATTCTGGATTGATAATGAATGAAGCCTTGTCACGTCGCACTGGTGTTGCTGTTGGTGCAGGTATAGGTGGTATTCAAACTATAACCAATAATCAAGACAAACTGGTTTCCGGTGGCCCCCGTAAAGTTTCTCCTTTTTTTATTCCAGCAGGCATAATTAACATGGTTGCTGGACAAATTTCCATTAAGCATAATCTTAAAGGCCCCAATATTTCTGTAGTTACAGCCTGTACTACGGGTACTCACAATATTGGTCTTGCCGGTCGTATTATTGCTTATGGTGACGCAGATGTTATGGTTTGCGGTGGCGCAGAAATGACCACAACTCCCTTATGTTTAGCGGGCTTTTCAGCTGTAAGATCTCTATCCAAGCGTAATGATGAACCTGAAAAAGCGTCAAGGCCTTGGGATAAAGATAGAGATGGATTTGTTATGGGCGAAGGTGCTGGTATTCTTGTCTTAGAGGAATATGAGCATGCGAAGGCTCGTGGTGCTAAAATTTATGCCGAGTTGGTTGGTTTTGGCATGTCGGGTGATGCTTATCATATCACGGCACCTGACGAAGACGCAGATGGTGCTGCTCGCGCTATGGAAGCGGCAATACATGATGCAAATATAGACACAGTTCAAGTGGATTATATAAATGCACATGGTACTTCGACCTATCTTAATGATATGAATGAAACAAAAGCGATTAAACGTATTTTTAAAGAACATGCATACGATTTAGCGGTTAGCTCTACAAAATCAATGACCGGCCATTTATTAGGGGCAGCAGGTTCTGTAGAGGCGATTTTTAGTATTTTGGCAATCAGAGATCAAATCGCTCCACCAACAATTAATTTAGACAATCCTGATGAAGGATGTGATTTGAATTATGTGGCACATAAACCTCAAAAAAGAACAATTAATTATGTTTTAAGTAATTCACTGGGCTTTGGTGGAACAAACGGTAGCTTGTTATTTAAGCGGATTTAAATGGAACACCCAAGACATAAAAAACTGATAATTTATATTCTTACAGCCATTTTTATGTCTTTTTTAATTATATCCTGGAATATTTATAGCTTAGTTGTAACGCCTCTTATTCCCGTGAAAAACCCTCCTATGATCATTAGTATTGATCCATCTGCATCTGCATCGAAGTTTGCTTCTCTTTTAAAAGAGAAGCATTTAATTCATTCGACCAGACTTTTTTTATTAATAATTCGCTTTGAAGGGTTATCTCATCAATTAAAAGCGGGTGTTTATCAAATTAATCCCGGTGAAACGGCAATGCAACTTTTGCACAAGGTAGTAACAGGTGACGTATTAACGCAAAATTTTACGGTGATTGAAGGGACTACCCAACAAAAGATCTCTCAAGATTTAATAAACGCTAAATATTTAGAATATCATCCTGACGATTGGCTTATCATTAAAGACGGTCATCCCAATGCGGAGGGATTATTGCTTGCAGATACCTATCAATATCGAGGAGGAAGCAGCAGTCGCACGCTGTTAGAGCAGGCTCATAAAAATTTAATCAACTATCTCAATAATGCCTGGGCTCATCGGGCAGCTGATTTACCTTATAAGACGCCATATGAATTGCTCATTGCTGCTTCAATAATTGAAAAAGAAACAGCGATATCTCAAGAAAGAAAGATCATTTCCGGGGTCATGGTTAACCGGTTAAAGAAAAAAATGCCCTTGCAAATGGATCCTACGGTAATTTATGGTTTGGGAAATGATTATAAAGGGAAATTGTCTCATAATGACATGCAAGTTAACTCTCCTTATAATTCCTATCTATACAGAGGCTTACCCCCTACACCGATTGCTATGGTTGGAAAAGAAGCTATAGATGCTGCTTCTCATCCTCAATTATCAAATTACTTATACTTTGTCGCGAAGGGCGATGGTTCTCATCAATTTTCAGAAACCTATGAGCAGCAAAGACAAGCTATTGAGCAATATCGACACAAGGATTCTTAATGTCAGCTGGGAAATTAATCGTAATTGAAGGCCTAGAAGGCGCTGGGAAATCTACAGCAGTGAATATCGTAATTGATCTCCTGTCTCAACTGGATATCAAGACGATTACTACTCGCGAACCAGGCGGAACAGCCATAGGTGAGACATTAAGAACTATTATTAAAAACCCTGAGTATAGTGATGTTCTGGATGATAGAAGTGAATTATTATTGCTTTATACTGCAAGAATTCAATTAGTTGAGCAAGTAATTAAACCCGCTTTGCAACAAGGTTATTGGGTAATAGCAGATCGATTTGAATTATCTACTATGGCATATCAAGGAGGGGGACGAGGATTAGACCCCAACATGATTAAAACATTATCCTCTTTTTGCCTGAATGGCTTTAAACCTGATCTGACCTTGTATTTAGATATAAATCCTGAGTTAGGTATGGAAAGAGCAAAGTTAAGAGGAAAATTTGATAGAATCGAGCAGCAAGCTATAGATTTTTTCCATAGGGTCCATGAAACTTATATTCAATATATTAAAGCGGATCCTAATATTTTTATCATAGATGCTAGCCGTTCATTGCAGGAAGTGACGATCGCCATTCAACAAACAATGACTCAATTCATAGAGCATCATGCATGATTAATCATCAAACGCAATGGAAGCAAATTCAGTCAGCGCTGCAAGAGCAACGTATTGCCCAGTCCATGCTATTTGTTGGCCCTTTGCACTGTGCTTTAGGCGATTTTGTTACTAAAGTAATGCAATTATTTCTTTGCAACCAAAAAGCCAATGAACCTTGTCTAAAATGTAATGATTGTCAGATGATTCATCGTATGGAACACCCTGATGTGGAATGGGTTAAACCAGAAAAAAGTGGTGGTGCCATTAAAATTGATCAAATCAGAGAATTACAAAACTCCGCATACCTAACCCCTCAACGTGCGAATTTTAAATTAATAGTGATTGAGGGGGCTGATCGAATGAATACCGCATCAGCTAATGCTTTATTAAAAATTCTGGAAGAGCCAGCAAAACACACGATTTTTATCTTAGTAGCGCAGCAATTAAGTACGGTATTACCTACTGTTTTAAGTCGTTGTCAGATTATATCGTTTTCTTCGTCTGAAGATTCATATCGCAATAATCTGCTAAAACTTGGGGAGCAATACCCTCCTGAGTCTGATCGGTCCTTGATTATAAGCCAGGCAGAGTCGATTTTAGATGGCTTGGTTGCCTTGCTTGAACGAAGAGAGCATCCTTGTATTTTAGCTTCTCAATGGAGCCAATTTGAGTTGAGTACTATGTTGTGGTTTTTATACTTGGTTTATTCACAATTACAGTACATGCATTTGAATACCCGTGGTACTACTGGACCTGCCAGCAATCAATTAGCCAGGTTATTATCCTTATTAAATCCGGTCTTGATTTTTATGCAAATTGATAAAATCAATACTTTATTAAGAAAAATCAGCCATAATATGAATGTAAATCAAACTTTGGTCTTGGAAGATTTATTATTTTCTTTAGTACCAGAGGCTTAGCTTATACATGGAGGGGCTATGGCTGAAAATGTTCAATTGATAAACTGTTCATTTCCCAGTGAAGCGCTTTTATATCTCGCCTACATGCCTTTTGTTAAAGGTGGAGGGCTTTTTTTAAGAACAAATCATGTTTACCCTTTGGGTAAAGAATTACAACTGTCACTTAAGTTAATTAATGAAGTTGAGCCTTACCAGATTAATGCTAGAGTAGTATGGATCACCCCCAAGTGTTCACAAGGAAATAAACCAACGGGAATAGGGGTTCAATTTATTGGTGAAAATAGCCGATATTTATGTAATAAGATAGAAACTTATTTAGCCGGAATGCTTAAATCTACCCAGTTAACTGATACCATTTAATATCCATCAAACATCGTATGGGGTTTTGTATTAGACATAGACAGTTTGTTGAGATGTTGGAGTGAAATTTTTTTTGAGGTCTTAAATGTTAGTTGATTCACATTGCCATTTAAATTTTTTAGATTTAGCTGAGTTTAATAATGACATCTCTCAGGTATTATCCAGAGCGAAGGATAATGGTGTTGAGCATTTTTTATGTGTCTGTGTTGAGTTGAGCGACTATCCTCAATTAGAGCTCCTGGCCGCTAATAACCCCAATATTAGTATTTCTGTCGGCGTTCATCCCAACAGTGAAATGGACTATCCGGTTACAGCAAAAATGCTTTGTGATTTAGCTGCAAATCCAGCCTGCATTGCTTTGGGTGAAACCGGCCTTGATTATTACAGGACCCATACAGAGGAAGCACAGGAATTACAACGAGCAAGATTTAGGGAGCATATAAGAGCGGCATTAATTACCTCAAAACCCTTAATTATACATACTCGTCAAGCCGCAGAAGATACCTTGCAGTTGATGGCAGAAGAAAATGCGCAACAAATTGGTGGGGTAATGCATTGCTTTGCCGAGGATCTGGACATTGCTCGAAGAGCAATTGATTTGAATTTTTATATTTCTTTTTCAGGAATTGTGACTTTTAAGAATGCCACTGTCTTGCAAGATGTAGCAAGGCAAATCCCTTTAGATAGAATATTAATTGAAACAGATTCCCCGTATTTGGCACCAGTGCCTTATCGAGGCAAACAAAATCATCCGGCACTGGTTAAGTATGTTGCTGAAGCTATAGCTAATCTCCGCGGTATGGATTACGCAGAAATTGCCGAAATTACTACCAATAATTTCTATACCTGCTTCAACCTTCGAAAATAAGCAATCGGAAATAGTGCAGGAAGTACTTTCTAGCATTTCATTTTAGTTTTTCTAATAAAATAATATCTGTGCCACGGATATGCGATATTTTTTTTGCTGTTGCTGAGGTTTCCTGTAGTATTTTTTGTATATCAGCAAATAAATCAAGACCATGATGTTTTAATGGGCGTAATAAAAAATAAGCTTTACCCTGATTTGCAAGCGAATTTTCTAGTGCTCGAATATAACTCTGAAAAGAGCTGTCTAAATAAAATCGACAACGGTTTTTAAATTCGGAAGGGGAAAGCATTCCGTGGCCTAGTTGGAAATAGGGTGGATTACTGATGATCAAATCAAATGTTCCTTCCCATTTTTTTTCACGTAATTCATCATAATTTAAAAGATGCCAGTGAAATTGCAATTCAGGTCGATTGACGTTAGCCACGTTTTGATAAAAATATTCAGTATAAATATCCTGGATCTCAATAAAATCAATCTGCCGGATTGCTTGAAGATGCCAGGATAGTTCAATCCCAATGACTCCGCAGCCTGCGCAGAGATCTAAGATACGTAATGAACCAAGATCTGTGTGGAATTTCAATTGTGATGCGACAAATCTCGCAAGGTGAATTGAATCCAGGCTAAAATGATATTCGTCAGGTTGTTTGTAATTATAGGTAAATGCATTATTGGGTTCGCACTGCATTGCATAAATCATTTTGAAAGGTACAGATAAAACATTATGACAAACATATAATTGGGATGCGACAAGTTATGGGATAAAAAGTTGTTTTAAGCAAGTAAAATTGAAAAATACGAGACTTCGAATTAACCGTCTTTATGTTTTATTTTGCAAAGACTTTCTCTTTGTTTACCTTGGACTTCAACCCTAAATTATTGTTATTCTAAAAAAACTATCAGGAGCCAGAGAAAATAAACTATGTGGCTATTCCAGCATGTCGCTATTTCTATAACTGTGGCTACACTATCTTACGCAGTGATGAAGAGTCCTTTTAAACCTCTTGTTTTTGGTATGTTGCTGCCAATTTGATTGACATTGATCATGCCTTCGATGTGGGTCTGATAATGGGCACGCTAACTCCTTAACCATCCACACTTTTCACATCTATTCAGGCTTGATCGCCTCGATTTTTTACCTGGCCGCTTTAAAGTTCGCGCAACAACGGTATTTTTTGTTAGGGATTTGTTACGGCCTCATTTTTCATACAGGTGCGGATGCTATAGCCGACTTTATGCATTACCAAAATGACCTCTTACTGGCCACCTCTGTCATTCTTTTAGGCTTACTTTGGTATGTTCTCACTCAATTTAGGAACAAACACGATCGTAATCTTATTTGGTTTTCAGCGTTCATTTACACCCTGATTGATCTTGTACAAATGTATATCAATTACTTTGTGCTTTCTGATGCGTATGAGTATTCTTCATGGTCATGGATAATTGCAGCAAGTTTGTGCCTGATTTTTCGTTACGTTCTTATTCCGCGCATTGAGGATGATCTTACCTAGCCTGGTTGAAAACAAGCAAGCTACTCTTGCCATTATTGGCGCACTTTGAATCATTTAATAGGCTTCATATGACAGAAACCACCCTAAGGTGGTTTCGCAGTAAACTCGATTGGCTTTCGCCACATCATGCCTACACTTTAATTATAGTAAATAATGAATGCATGTCAAATAACTGAACATGTTTGTCACAATTGAGTCAGAAACAATGACTGGGCCCATCCCTGGACTTCTGAAGCCTAATTTATAAAAAATTACATGATCAATAATTAATCAGATTGACTATACTTAAATTGAAGTTACTTGATGATTAGGAGTGGCTATGAAAACAACCAATAAAACACAAAAAAAATCCAGAAAAAAAATAGTCCCAGAGGAATTAAACACTGTTTCTGGTGGTAGTGACAAGTCTGGTCCTCAAACGGGTGCTGTGGCTCCCCGATCTAGTCCAAGGATTAGAGTGGTTTTTAGAGATAAGCCGTAATAAATTGTTATGCTTATGAGGAGTCATCATGAAAAAATTCAGTAAAGCCCACTTTAGCAAAGCACAAAGAAAAGTTGATAAAAAAATATCATTAGAAGAGCTAAATAATATTTCTGGAGGTTCCGAAGGATTGCTCCCTGGTGTTATTCTTCCTGGCAGGAGAAGGGATGTCGATGAGATTATTGATAGTCTCAGGAATAAATAATTATTTGTTCGTGTGATTATGAATTGAACAAAAAATCAAAAAATAGCTGTAGCTTCTTATCCACACTATGTATGAGATGTTCATGGGAGCCGGGTGCGGTTTTTTTCCAGAAGAGCCTGAATATTGTATTATGAGCTTATGCCAATAAAATATCCCGAAACCGCATCTTATTGCTCCATTAATAAGTTCTTCTTAACTTTAAATAAAAGAAATATATGTTAATAACAAGAGCGGACATTCAAAAAGCCTTTGAGAATTATCCACAAGAGGTGAAAAAAAGATACGGACTAATTTTTCGCCTCTTCCTCGAGACGCCAGCAGAAATAAATAAACTCAAAGAATTCGCTACTCAAACAACGTCAAATGATATTGAAACTCAAACTAATTTTTCTGAGGAACAATTTTTAAAGCTTGTTAAACTACTTCTAGAAATAGAATGGCATACACATTTAACGGGCTTTAGCGATGGACTGTACTCTTGCATTAACAGTTATGCCCTACTGGTTAAAGCAATGGGGAACGATGGTGAAAATAAAACTGAAGGTCTGCTTATCTTAAAGAAAGCAGGCTTAGCAAACAAAAAAAATATTGCTACGGTGGCAAGAGTGAGCTTTTTTAGCCCCGAAATCCCTAGACAATTTGAAGAGTTACATAATAAGGATCGAATTAAACAGGATGATGTGGATAGGATAATTGATACGAGCAATAAACCTACATCTTAAGAAAATCGTATCTTTAACTATCTATAATCAATTAATCTTTAGTTTTTAAATGATTTGTTATTAACACATGAAAAAAATATCGTTTAATTGTTGTCAATCAGCTTATTTGGTTAAATATTAGTCTATAATTTTTTATGTAACAGACAGTGATTTTTTAGAGGAATATATGTACAAGACGAATACAACCTATAAGAGGCTTTTTCGCTCTCGCTATAACAGGAGAATTGCCGGTGTTTGTGGCGGTTTAGGGGAGTATTTCAATATCGATCCCGTTTGGATTCGTATCTTTTTCGTTGCTTTATTTCTAGCAGGCGGGGCTGCTTTTATTGCTTATGTCATCCTGTGGCTTATGATGCCCCTCGAACCTTGGGATAGAATCAAAGTCATTTATCGTAATTGTCCTTAAAGCGAATCATTTAAAATGAATGGAATAAGTTAAAGTCTATACGCCGTCAGAAGCTATTTGTAATTATTTTGTTTTTTTAGCAGAAAGAAAAATAGTGAGTCGGTCGTAATGTGTGACATTAAAGGAATGGGAATGTCATTGTGTGTAGCGTTCGATTCACAAACGAATTCACTATTGATCAGAGTCAATTTCTTTTGAGCCGTTTTTATCGTTATCGAGGAGTTAAATAGGCGCCTCATTACAAAGAATCAAGCAAGAGCAGGCTGGGCTGTAAAGCACAGCAAATGATCTGATGAATGGACAGGCACTTGAATTAAATATACTGTTTTCAAGTTAATAATCAATTTCCTGGTAATGCACAAGGTTGCATGCTGGGCTTTACAGCCCAGCCTACGCTTGCTAACTCATTAACGGATAAAGTATATTTTTTCATTATAATGAGAATTTATTCCAAGTTACGAAGGTCTAAATCAATCAGAGATAAGAAATGGAAAATTAATTAGATGATCTTGAGTCGTAGGCCTGTAATCTGGATGCTATGGAACTCGGCCCCAGTATTTAAATAACAAATAATGGTGTTCAATTATTTTCTTGGACTTTGTCCAGTGCATACCCTTATCCCATCTTTTTTTGCCGTGCAAACCCGAATGTCTGGACTGCCTCCACTTACACCTTTTAACTCTTCATGCTGAATTTTTGCTTGCTTTTTGCTACGTACTTTTTTTGATTGTTTCATTGAATTCTCCATCAACTAATAATTACTATAAGCATAGATTATTTTCAGAATGAATCAAATTAGATCTAAGAAAACTATTCTAACTTAGCAATATGACTGATCTATAATTCTTCCAAGATTAGGATTTTCATTGATTGGTTTAAATTCATCTATTAGTTGTAAGCTAATCAATAGATGCATGGTTGAGAGTCTTTTTTTATTTCTTCATTCTTTGGTTATTTTTGACTTATTTAAATACAGCAAGAGTAGGCTGGGCTGTAAAGCCCAGCAAATGATCTGATGAATGGACTGGTACTTGAATTAAATATTCTGTTCAAGTTAATAATCAATTTCCAGGTAGTGCACAAGGTTGCATACGGGGATTTACAGCCCAGCCTACGCTTGCTTTATTATCTACATCAAAAATACACTACCTAAGGCCTGTATGTCTCTGAGCGTGCTAACTGTTCAATGTCATCCATTTCACGTACATCAGTAATTTTGTTTCCATGAAACAAAATGTCTAGGCTAGAGAAATCATTCTTAAGACGGAATAATTCAATAGCTCCTGATTTACCTATCTTATTAAACTGAATACTAATTTCTTGCATATCATTAAAATCACGAAAGTATTCGCTTAAAGTTTTTGCTCCTTTATCAGTAATAAGATTATTATCCAAATCAATCTTGGTAGCAGTGGGTTTATTTTCTTTTATATAGGCCATTATTTCTGAAATCTCATCATCTTTTATTTTTAATCCAGCAAGATTAACTTTAATAGGATTTTGATAGGCAGTTATTTTAGTTGATATTTCGGGTCTCATTTTTGTCCTCATTATCTTTATTCATAGTAGCTTAACCTATTTCAGTCTAGTCCCTAAGTTGATAATTTGGGACTAGTGTCGGATAAATATTTTTCTTGTTGTTCCAGCATATTTTCTAGTACTTTTTGCGAAGAAGTCTTAAGGCCAAATTTTTCGGTAAACCAGCCTTGACTCTTCTTTAATACATCCCCTTCATAGGAATGCATTAATTCTTCTTTTAAGTCGGCTAATTCTTGTTTTGTAGTAGTCCCTTCAATTCGTTTTTGCAAATCCTCTAAAATGAGAGTTTTTAGATGATCACCTTTATGAGCCTGATATTTATTTTTGAAAGTGGTAAAATCAGCGCTAGTTTGCGATTTTTGGAATTCGACTTTATCTAAGGTAACTGTGTAGGACTTGTGATCTCGTCCTGCCGATGGATCGGTCGTCTTATAGGCATAAGTATTTTTTACATACTCAACGAGAAGATGAACTTTCTCACCAACAACATCAAAAATAGTGACAGAGTCATTTCCGAACGCTAACTTTCGTGAGGAACCTTTCTGCTGGGTGATGTCTTGTTTGCATGCTTGTGGTGAACAGACAGGATCAACATGCATTACAGCGGATCCAAGACATTTAGTTTTATCTACGCGGATCCAATTGGATACTACAACGTGAGAAATGGGTAGCTCTAATATTTCCGGATTTTTTTTTGCTAGCTCCAGATAGTTTTTTTTGGCAACGCCATAGCTGTGGTCTAAGCATATGTCTATTGCTGTTAAAAATTGTGTACCACCAGGCGTTTTGCATGGCACTATATTATTAAAGCTGAAGTCTTTAACTTTTCCATCAATGGTAATTTGTGGCATGGGCATTGATGATTTATGTGTACGACTATCCAACATAGGAAGTGTATCCATGCCCCCGATACCATCAGGTTCTTTATAGCGGACGTCTACGGCCGAGGTATTACTTTTGACAATGAGATGGAAATCGGGTGGGTTACCACAACTAATGTGTGGTACGACATTCATTACCTTTCCATCATCGGTTTTTACCCCAAAGGATCCGAGTATTAACTGCACCCCTTCAGGCATGGTTTTAGCCTTTTCTGCAATTTTGTTTTGTAATTCTTCAAATTCCTTTAAGGTTAGCGGCTCTTTAGTGTAAAAAAAGAACTCATTAGTGCTCATGCGGGTAATGTGATCAGGATCATTATATTTAAGATTGTTAGCTTCATGAGCATTCTTAGCTTCATCCATAAGGGTAAAAATACTTTTTTCTAATCGTTCAGCCATTTCTTGTCGTTCTTGCGGAGGCATAAGAGAGAGAGGTTGAGGATCACCTGCTTTAGGCGCTTCTCCTACTGGACTTCCCTGAAGGGAATGAGCTATCACAGCTTTTTCATGTATGACAGGAAATTTTCTGGGCATTTTCATATATTCACTGAGCATTATTATATATAATAGCACTAAATGATTAAAAAATTATTTAAATGTGCATTTGTTTGCCCGAGGACTATTTTGAGATAGATAACGTACCTTATCCATCACAAACAGGGTATAATGGAGAAAAAATAAAAAAGGGAAGTCATGGAGTTACTGGATCGCCAAAATTCGAAAAATCAAAAGTTTGTGATAGATAAGATTTTTCATCCCCTAGATGTTCATTTTGATACCAATTCACTTTCTGCTTGGTTGTCCTATTATTACTCCGTGCATGTGAAAGGAGCTCCTGAAAAAACGGAGCAAGCAAAAAAGAAAGACTTGGCCAAATTCATCCAATTTTTCCAAATGGAAGTAGGGCATGACTTAGTAGATAGTTGGACTCCCGCAGTCAGTAAACAGTTTCAAAAAAATTTAATCAGGACAATTTCGGAGAAAACGGGCAAACCATATAAAGCAACGTCAATTAATCGTACCATGGCAACGATTCGTCATGTTGGTCGATGGCTGCATCAGCAAAGACCATTACTGGCTGGTGACCCCTTAGCTCAGGTTAAAGATTTACAAACGGATGCCCCAGATTGGAATGGGTTAACATCAAGACAATTGATGAGGTTAAAATCTGCCTGTGAACAACGCATTAAAAGTTGCACTCGTAAAAATCAAAATCCTTTAATGGAAACAGCTCTATTTTATGTACTTTTAGGCACAGGGCTTCGTGAATCCGAAGTAGTAACCTTAAATGTGGGGCAGTATCGACAAAAAGGGCTGTGCGAGGTGCTACGTCATAAGTCAAAACGTATCAGTCAAAAAATTCCTTTACCACAAGAAAGCAGAGGATATTTGGATCAGTATCTAGAACAAAGGGCTCCTCAAAAAGATGATCCATTATTTATTACACGTTACGGTACGCGTTTACAAACCTTGGATGTTTACCGGATTTGCCAAAGAGTTTTAAAACAAGCGTTGGCTTTTTTACCTGAACATGAAAAATTTGAATTTACTCCTCATAAATTAAGGCATACTTTCTTGAAGAAAGTCACTGATAAACATGGTGTTCACTTTGCCCAAGAATTAAGTGGAAATGTATCCATTAAAGAAATTTTTCGATATGCAAAGCCCAGTCAGGCTGAGATGCAGGCGACCATAGAAGGTCTTTTTGAGAGTTAAACAGTTGGTTATCTAACAGGGAAAGCAAGATGAGATTTACATGCAATATAGATAAAACAGATCGGATCAACCGGACAATAATTGGTGCAGCACTGTGTATTGCAGCACTGTTTGGAATGGGAATATATTTTTATATTGCATTAGGATTGGCATTGATCATAGAGGGCATTGTTGGTTGGTGCTCCATCCCTTATGTGCTAAGTAAGATCAAGCGATTGTTCTAAAAATGATGGAATAAGGATAACTTTTATTTCCTTTACTTCAATAGTTGGTTTAATTGTAGATATTGCAGGTATATATGGATATTTAAGCTTTATACCATTATCACATACAACCTATACTCATTCGATACCGGCTAATATACTTTTGTTGTTTTTACTATTTTATTTTACGGGGATTATTGGTTATTAGATTTCTGGTAAATATACTAAACAGTATAAAAGAATAAGTATCAAAGAAAAACAGCGAATAAATGTACTTATCATAAGATATTCATTTTTTTCATGGCTAACAATGTATCATCTGTGGTTTTACCCTCTTAGAGACCAATTCGATAATATATTAGGTTTTTTAATTATTTTTGTATTCACTTTCATAATAGGTGTAATTTTGTTAATAAGCTTTATACATTTATTATATGAGTTTTACGACCTTATAATAAATAGTTATTTGCTCGGTCATCAATGAAGTAATGTTTTTAAATCAGAGATTTAACTACTTAACCGCTTACCCAAAAAACGATAAACTTGCTACAAATCTTGCTTGTGTACTTTCAATGATTTCATGGGCAAAATCATAATAAGAAACGAGCTTAATTTGCAAGAAGAACAAACGGGCAAATCTACATGAGTTTACCAGCCTCATAGCTCAAGTGGTATCGGAGTCGGATACTCTTATCCAGAAACAAGAGAATCCGAAAGAGGACATAAATTATTGGTTGAGGACGAGGCCTTATGGACCTTATGGACTGTATAACAAAAAGTATAGAAATAACAAAAAGTATAGAAATTTTCTCCCATATTGCTACCATCTTAGCAGCATTATTTGCAATTTATGGGATTAATTCATGGAAAAAACAGTTTGATTTTAAAAATAATTATTGCTTAAGAAAAGAAATTTTCAGATCTACCTTCAGTCTTGAAAATTCTATACGTGATTTTAGAATCTATTTGGCTATTTCTGAAGAAGAGGGGTGGCCCGCTATAAAAATGAGTTATGAAGCGAGGTATAACCGAATTCATGAGGCTTTTGCTAATTTAGAGTTCCAACTTGCAGAAGCCTCTCACTTTGAAAATATGGATTTCTCAACTCCTTTAAAAAAGCTAAAGGATGCAAATGCGCAATTAATATTCCACGCACATAATTTTATAAATAGTACAGGTTCAATTGATGAAAGGATGCAAAACAAAGAAACTGCCTGCTGGGAAAGTGATGATGATAGGTTCTCACAAAGAATAAAGAATGCTCTTGAAGAGATAAAAAATATCAGTAGAGGAAGCCAAAACGAAAGAATATAAGTTGTTTTATTGTGTCCCAAAATCACATCATATCAATATTTAACTATAATTTTATAAGGTTAATGAAAACATCAGTTCAATATGAATAATACTAATGAATATAGTCTTGAATTAATGTCTAAAATTGAAAGTGAAAAATTAGATACTTTAACTTTGTATGTAGAATTAGAAAATGGAAGTAAAATTAGATATAAAACTCTTGATAGTAATGGACAAGAGCACGAGGGGTTTATAACTAAGGATGACACGTATACAGAATTAAATTGGCATTTATTAGATAATAACAGGATAGACACATTCAAGGGAAATATAATTAGCTCGGTTATATTCTCAACAGCCATAGACAGGGGACATATTCCTATGAGCCGTAATCAAAAGTTACGTCGAGCAGGAATTCTATGTGTATATTTTGTTAAAAACTATGCCTACTACAAAGCTGGTTTTGATAAAAAAGTATTTATAGACCAAGACGAATTTTGGATTACTATACAAAATAACTTTTTAGATATGGCGATTTTGGAATGGTCAAAACTATTTTTAAAACCTAAAAGCCATAAATACCACTGGGAAAATATTGTTCGCGATCCAGCTAGCTTTAAAAAAACTGTTCTTAACTATGATCATGACAGAATAGAAATTTATCGGGATAAGTTCGTGGCTCACCTCGATAATAAGATGATTATGAATATCCCAGAACTTGAAGGGGGTTTAGATTTAGTCTGTTCTTTGTACAATGAAATTTATTCTCAGTTACCATCTGATAAAAAATATGATATGCCAAAAAATTTGAAGGAGTATTATCATATCCACCTAAAGCAAGCTATCGACAATTATCCTCGAGCACCAAATTAATATAATTAAGGTTTTCTTAGCAAATTAAAGCTATATCCTAAACCCATAAGATTTTATGTCTATTAAATCGATTAATAGATAGTGTGTCTCCCCAATACCTAAAAACGATTTAATAGTCACAATCTAAATAGCCATTATGGTTGCTTCCTAATTCATGATATTGTAGACACAGAGATTATTTTTATAGATTTTCACTATAATTCATTTAGGTTCTAAAATAGCAATCTACATGAACAACATTCTTATACATGATAAAAAGACTATTAAGTTGATTGATGGACTCTTAAGATCAGAGTTTACAATTAATTCTAATTTACCCCATTTAAGTGATTTTAGCTTATTGAAAGATGAATGGTTGACTCATATTTTTATAGAAAACATAACTGTCAGTGAGTTACTTAAATTTATCCGTAATAAATTTAAATATGTGGAGCTTTATCATTCCTGTGCGCCAAGTTCGTTACTTCCTTATTACACTCATGGATTGGAAACATTAAATGTTGCACGCATTGAAAAAGAGTTAGCATCATTATTAAAAGAAGCTATCACCATTGATCCC
>NZ_JAJKBJ010000011.1 GCF_023618015.1 Legionella maioricensis | reverse complement strand
CATAGAGGTAATCAAGAGACAGTTAAAAGCATGAGGGCAAGCCATTAGACTTCTTTCCCATCATGGGTAATTACAATCACCTGAGGTTACAGTATAGTCATATACGTCCATCCCTTTTCGGTCGATTATATGGTAAGAGACGTTTATTCCTTTAGAGAGGTAGTCTTTCAACGCCTGGTTACTGCAAACGAGATGAATCAGCTTAGGTTTAATGAGGAAAGAAAAAACATTGAGGCTGATATCTGATTTATCTTTTTGCATTAAGCGATAAACATAAGTGAGCAAATTTTTATTATTAAAGGAAACTTTTTCTATTTCCGTTTCGTCGTCCATTTTAATTGGCAAACTTTTATTAATCAGATTAACCTCCTGGCTGATCTTATAGGTCACATCATTGCGATGGATGAACTGATTAATAATTTGCATAATACCTGCTAGAAGAAATAAAGACCCCAAAATTACCGCAATCTTGGCAAGGATAGGCCAGAGTTTATTTTTCGTATAGTGATTGCTGCTATTCCAAATGGCGACATAGATAAAGGGAAAATAGAGAAAAGGAAAAAGTAAGTACAGATAAAAAAACCATTGGCTATGGGGAATTAAGGAAATTTTTAAATAATATTTATCAATGATCATTCCTATCAAGCGATAAATAATTCCCGGGAGGACGCCAAATAACCAATAGGTAAAAACTAAGGGAATATTACCTTTGAGCAAATTTAGTTTCATCGAGTCCATCCAATTATTGGGCTAATAAAGAGTAACATATCATCAAAATAGGTCTTAAATGAATAGAGATTTTGAGCTCCTTCCCTTAAGCTTTACTGTATAAAAGTCGCTGAAATCTGCAACGCAGCGATTAGCGAAATAATAATTACTATCCGTACCAGTAAGTAAATTTGCGCTTTTTTCACTCCATGGATTGCCATTATTTTTAGATGTCTTATTTTATTTGACGTATTACTCCCGATAAATGTTCTATGCGGATTAATAACTCCTCCATCGGTTTTAAATAGGAACATCTCATCATCTCGAAAATAGGCGTCCCCATAATCGACGAGTAATTGTTCCCCCTTTAAGATGTCCTTAGTAGCCGTGTACACAATCACCTCTATGCCATTTAAATAATGACTATTTGATTTTATATTCGCTTCCAAAAACGATGATTTTGATGAAGTATGGCGTTGGGGGGCATGATTAATAAAGCGCGTTATATTCCCATGTTGGCAGGCATCAAGCCGCATCATGAGGCAATCGGCTTTAGGTATAAATGAGAATGGGGAGCGGGGTAAATCATGGTTTTTTATTCCCGTATAAAAAGAAATAATCTCTCCTTTTTTAATGTGTTCTCTGCTGTATACCCCAAGGCCAATTTCAGGATGGATATACCGTATTTCGTAACGACTAAAATCACGTGGCGTTTTTAATAGTGCAATCAGTTTTTCATCACTTATATATAAAGCATCGCCATCGACAGAAGATGGAAGATCCTTAATCGTAAACTGGTCGTTAATAATAATGGCTTCTGAAAATACAAATTTAAAGCCCAATAAATGACTGGTTATCGCTTCTAATTGTCCAATGGAGATGGTTTCTTTAGCTGCTTTGCATCGATTAATTGAAAAATGAAGGTCATTGACTTGTGGGGATATTTGAAAAAGAGGAGATGGATTTATTTTGAAAATACAATCAAGTGGTTTCTCCGCTTTTATTAACCTTGAGTAAACATAAATGCCAGAATAAAGTAGTCCCTCTACATTCTCGTATTCGTAGTGAAGCAGGTGATGGGGAATTGGAATGCAGGGTTCATTAATTAAGGGGTGAATAAAATCTGAGTCGTTGATTAATTGTTTAAGACTTATTTCGCGATTATCGGCAAAGCGGGCCAGGCCCGCATCAATGTCAATAGCAACCTGGCTATGTGGCGAGCAAGGATTCTTATTCGAAAGAGTGATATTAACCAAGTTCCTTTCCTTTATTGCCTTCGCAAAATTCGAGCGATTAAATCTTTTTACTGGCAGCACTACCCGTTTTATTGAGTAGCGCTTTTCTTAGGACCGAAAAGACATCAATTAAGTCCAAGTTCTGCAACAAAAGCCAACCCCAGTTTGGTAAAGTTAATCATATGATCCAGATTAATGATTTCGAGTTTGTCTTCCGATGAGTGAATGTAGGGGTTATCATCATCTAAGGTAGTTCCCGATGGATAACCGGCGCTGAAGCCCTGTTGCGACCAGTTGGCATGATCACTACAGGCATAGCCACATTCTGTATATGCGACAGGAATTTTAACATAATAAGTTAATAGTTCTGCCATAAATTGGGTTAATTTCGGGTCGACGTAATCCTTCATTAACCAGATGGTTTGGTCTTTGGGATCAGCCCGGTACCCTGCCTGGTCTAATTGCATTACTGCTTTTACCGAAATTTTTTTATCTAAAAAGGAGCGAACTACATAACCGGAACCCACCAAACCTTGTTCTTCCGCTGCATAAGCAATGATATACACCGGATGATCCAGCGTGAACTCCGCAGATAAAAGAACCCTGGCAATCTCCAATGCGACGGAAATGCCACTTGAATCATCGTCTGCCCCCGGCATATTCCCACTTAAGGTATCAATATGCGCGCCAATAACAATTGCATCAGCAGTTTTATCTTTTCCGATGACGGTTACTACAGAAGGTTGCTTGTACTTGGTGCCCGTGTTTACAAAATAACTACTAACATCATTGCGTCCATAATCATGGGCTAAAGTATCAAATTGTTGTTTAAACCATTGAGCCGCAGCAACCCCGGTAGTTTTGCTGGCTGCTCTATTGATGTAACTGGTAAGGTGCTGGTTGGTCTGCCAAATCTTCTGGGGGTCGATGCGTTGATACAGGTGCATGACCTGGGGCTCATGGTTTACAGGAAATGAATGGAGAGTAGAAAATACTTTTTTTGCGGTTAGTTGTGCTAATAACTGCGGTGAGTCAAGCGAACTATAAGTCGGATTACCCAAATAGGAGTCCAAATTAAGAAATTTACCGCAAACCAATCTTTTTTCATGCAGGATTTGTAAGGTTTCATCATCCATCATTGTTTCTATTAAACTGAATTGGTCCGATTGAGCAAGCAGGTTCGCTTTGTCTTTTAATACATTGAACATACAGTTTGAAACAATTAATTTGTCTTTTAGGGTGGCAGGGCTTGATATTCCTGCCGTACTGAAAAAGCTTATGAAGACCATCATAAGAAAACCATACTTACATGACATGGTACAACCTCCATTTAATAACTTTGCTAAGGGTGAAATTAAGCCTATGTTATTTCTTAAGCATGATCTTCTTCACTCTTAAGTAAATCATGAGGGGCTTTTTGATAAGTATTTTCCAGATCATCTTGGACTACAATGGCCAGATTATTGATGGCTTCGATGGACTCTGCTGTTTTCAGCAGCCCTGTTTTAAATATCCAGCCTTTGGGCAGTTTAAGTGTTGTACCGAGTTGTGCGAGCGATTGCTCTGTTTGGGGCGATTGTTGAATACTATAAGACTGCATCACAAACACCTCTCCATTGGCATCAATAAGTTCATAAATGGGTTTCCCAGCTTCATAGAACCAGGTGGTTTGACGTTTCACATGGTGTTGATGGTAAGGAAAACGGGATTTCAATAGGTCGACCCACTTAATATCGAGTACTCCTACCTCTCGCATGGCAAGTCCGTTGATTGTTTTAATGGCAGAATTAATCAAATTGGAATGGTTAAATCCATCAATAACCCAATAGCGTGGGCCATTTAAATGAGCGAAAGAAAAACCGGTTTCCTGTTTGACCTGGGCGACTGTTACTTTATCCCATATATTGGGAGGGCAATCGTTTAATCCCAAAGTATTGTAAATGGCATAACTCGTAATTTTTTTGGATAAAATAATCTCGCAGTATCGCTCCCCTCGCATGTGCATTCGCTCTGCTCCTTGAGAGAGGGGCGAGAAGAGCGACAGGAATAATAAGAGAGAAATTATTTTTTTTGCGCTTGCTCGGCAGGAGAAAGTAATTAAGTGAAGCGGGTTGAATAAACGGGTGAAATCAAGCTGCATTGTTACTCCCTGTAAGCAAGATGCATTAAGAAATTTATAAGCATTAACCTTAAGGGGGATTGTCATAAAATGCAACAGGATCAATCGGGAGCCTTTATTAGAAGTTGCCGTTACACTGCCAGTGAATTAGGACGCTTGCTAGCGCTCGAGATGACGAAAAGAGTCTTCTTAATAAAGCCTTAATTAAATTTGTATACAATATGAGCAAATTTTGCAATGTATTTGAATTACAGGGCATTCTCGGATTCACTGCCGTTAAGTTAAAGAATTTTTCGTCATCCGGAGGAGATTGCGACGAAGGATCTCCCAATATTCAGGAGATCTCTCGCTATGCTCGAGATGACGTTTTTTCTTAACTTAATGGTAGGACTCCTCGGATTCACTTAATTTTCATTAGGAAAAAATATGACGAAATATATTAATTTATCAGTTTTCCTGTTAATAGGTTTTTTATGTTCACAAGGACATGCGCAAAAGACCATTAAACTGAGTCCCAATGAAACCAAGCTGCTTACCAACCATACCTTATGGACGGTCAATGCTACCTGTACCATTCAGGGCTCTAACCAAACGTCTAGCAAAATAAGGATTAGCGTTTTAAAGAATAAAGGGACAATTAATGGTAAAAGTGTTGCTACAGGTCATGCCACCATGGTCACCGTAAAAAATAACAGCAGCATCTCTGTTAGTGCAGAATCTGGAACGCAAATTAATTTAATCAATTTGGGCACTGAAGGATTACAAGCAGTCTGCAATACCTGATTTTCTATGTCAGGGACTCCTCAGAAATCGATTGGCCCATCAACGTCTCGCAACTGGTTTTGTGTTGTTGCATTGATGAGTTCCAGTACACCTACGCCACGCTGCTATACACTTGTCCGTGGGATCTAGACACCTAGCTCTGTGCCTGACTATCTGGATCCCGCGGACAAGTGTATAGCAGCGGGACGTGGGTGGTACAGAGGATTGATGCGACAACGCTAACTGCTTTGCGGGATCCAACGCTTCTCTAAGTACATAATGAGTACGACAGAACTCATCTGCTTCAAGAGGACATGAGGCGTGATGAATTATTTATAATTAGCAATAACCTTCATACAAAAAATATCGTATATTATCCCCATTGTATGATCAGAAAGGCCTACGCCTCAAACATCGTCCATCTGAGACCTATTTTGTGATCAGAATTTCACTGCATGGAATGAGTACGTATGAAAACGATAGATTTACGAAGTGATACAGTTACAAAGCCCAGTAAAGCAATGTTAGAGGCCATGCTGCATGCTGAAGTAGGCGACGATGTGTATGGCGAAGATCCTACTGTGAATAAATTGCAAGCAATAATTGCTGAGCGGGCGAGTAAGGAAGCCGCTTTATTTGTGCCCAGCGGAACGCAATCGAATTTACTTGGCATCATGTCTCACTGTGAGCGCGGCGATGAGTACATTGTGGGACAAAAAGCTCATACTTACCTGTGGGAAGGAGGGGGCGCCGCCGTTTTAGGCAGTATTCAGCCTCAACCTCTGGATTTTGAAACAGACGGTAGTTTATGTTTAGATAAAGTGGATATGGCCATTAAACCCCTTGATGATCATTATGCCCGGACACGATTACTCTGTCTTGAAAATACCACCGCGGGCAAAGTATTGCCTCTTTCTTATTTGAACGAGGTACGCGTTTTCTGTCAGTCTCGCGGTCTATTCAGCCACCTTGATGGTGCACGAGTCTTTAATGCCGCGGTTAAACTCAATGTTGAGTTGCACACTATTAGTCAAAACTTTGATTCAATATCGATTTGCTTATCCAAGGGTTTAGGGGCGCCTATAGGTTCCGTATTGTGTGGAACAAAAGAATTCATTAATAAAGCCAGACGCTGGCGAAAAGTGCTTGGCGGCGGAATGCGCCAGGCGGGAATTATGGCTGCGGCTGGAATTTTTGCTTTAGAAAATAACGTTGATCGATTAAAAGACGATCACGAGCATGCTCAGGCACTGGCGTCTGGTTTAGCTGAAATTGCTGAAATTGAAGTGGATATAGGGGCATTGCAAACCAATATAGTCCTTATTAAAGCACCAAATCATTATGCGGGATTATGGGAACATTTACAGCAGCAAGGGATTATTTTTCCCAGGCATCCTAATAAAGCGAATATCATCAGGTTAGCGACTCATCTTGATATTTCTGGCATGGATATTAATCGTACTATTCAAGAAATAAAAAAATATTATTATTTAACCAAGTAAGCGTTACTAAAGTTTTTTTACCTTCGAATCATAAGGCCTCTCTTGCGAAAGGAGTTTGCATAAGAAGAGGTCTTTCACTTGAACACTGAGCTATCCTGAAGAGCCGGGCACGAAGGATTTCACGCTATCCAGGAGCCCTCGCGACGCTCGGGATTGTTTTTTCTTAACCTAATGAAGGGCTAGGGAGAGGGATAAATGAATATAGAATTCCAGGATTTACGTGAGCAACTTCTTCAATTTAAGCATGCTGATTCAGCGGGCAGGGTCACTATTTTAGATAAGACGGCACTGGCAATAAAAAATTTACCCCAGCAAATCCAGAATAAAGAAAGAGCAGGGGATGCCTATACGAAAATGTCCTATGCCGCAACGCTTATCAATTATGCTGATGCTTTGCAGCGGATAGAAAATCAGGATTATTTTAATATTTTAATTGATTTCAAAATGGTTCCTCTTTTTGAGGACCCTCGTTTTTCTGTTTTAAACCAGTATTTCGAGTTTCATCATACGAAACCCCAGATGCGGTTGAAAAAACCAATAAACCAAATCCCTACCACAATATGGCAACTTTTTCGCGTGGCGCAAAAAGCTCAATTGGAATTAAAAGGTACTTTAAACCAATATCATTTAGATGAACTTGATATTTTAAACCCACCCCCCGATCAATTGTATCCGCTTCCCATCCAGATGATGGGGCAGTATGAAAATGAATCTGTTGATCGCGTGAGTGCTACCCCATCGGGGAAGTATCGCTTTGCAACAAGATTTGGTGAGTATCTACTACCAGGCGGCGGTATGGTAGAAATTGATTTGGAAAAGACCCCCGAGAATCTCTTACGCAAAATGCTGGATGAGCATTTGGAAGAAGAGCATGCCAATCTCTGGATTAAAGCAAATCATTATTATGATGAAATAAATCCGGATGAATTTGTAACAGTGATTACCCAAAGCATGGCGCATCATTCAAAATTAGATTCAATTTTAGAAAATCCCGGTATCAGGGAACAATTAGAGGCTGTTCTTGTTACCAGAAAAAACAACTCTGTTATTATTGCAGAGCTCATGGAGCTCATTAATCACTTAAAATTAAGCTCGGATCTTCAGAAAAAAAGCAATCAGCAACACCTGATTCATGGATTAAAAGCAGCGATTCAAGTGGAACCCTTTAAACGAACCGCTTTATATGACGAAGCCTATCAGTTTATAAAATCCCATAGCATAAGGCGGAGAATTGAACAATTCGGTGATACTCGGGCAGTGGGTGGGAAACAAATTTCTAACAGTTTTTTAATGACGGGTGAGCCATTAGACGTTTGGTTCAGTGCTAAATTCCCCGATTATGGTTGTAAATTTGGCGATGACCTTACTGGCTGTGGCGTTGAAAGTCTTACCCTGTTGCAAGCCCTGGCTCAATTTCGCCTGGTAAAATATTCTCATATCTTGATTGTGTTGGCCCATCAACTAGTTGGTTTTAAACGGAATACATTGTATTTTGATGAAGTCTGGGATATTAAGGAATTCCAAAAGGCGCGAAAGACGCTTCTTAGGGAAGCTCAAGCTGCCTCAAAGTTGATTCAGACTGGATTATAATACGTGTAGAGATAATGTCTCGGATGACATTGGTTTTTAAAGCCCTATGGCGTTGGCAAAATCAATAAGTAATCCTATGATATGTCATTCAAGAAAGTGTAATTTAAATGGGTAATAGTTCATTATCATTAGATTCTTAAATATCTATAAATCTATAATCAAGGAGATAAAAGCATGGTTCAGGCTATTCCAGAAGGATTTCACAGCGTTACCCCAACCTTTACTTTTAAAGACAGTCACCAAGCGATTGAGTTTTATAAAAAGGCCTTTAATGCAAAACTGATTGATCTTTTCCCTGCTATGAATGGAAAAGGCGTTATGCACGCAACAATCAAGATTGGTAATTCGATTATAATGATGGGCGATGAAATGAACAGTGATAATTGTCCTAAAAGTGCTGAAACTACCGGGGGCTCTCCTATAGGTTTCTTTATATATGTTTCTGATGTGGATTCAGCGTTCAAGCAGGCTGTAAATGCTGGAGGCCAGGCGACTATGCCTGTAGCGGATATGTTTTGGGGTGATCGGGTAGGACAAATTAAAGATCCCTTTGGTTATTCCTGGATGATTGCGACGCACACCATGGATCTGACCGATGAAGAAATAAAGAAAAAAGCAGCTGATTTTTTTGCATCCGTGGCAAAAAAATAAGGACTTGTAGCCCTATTAGCGCCGTTTAATACGAGAATACCAGAAAAACCGTATTACGCTGCGCGAATACGAGCTGCATTTGGATAAAAAGATAATGGATGAGACCAAACGTAACGAAAAAACTTATTTGCTGAAAGAGGAAATGATGCTGGCCGAAACTTTGGTTTTTTTGCCAGGAGTTTTATCAGACCATAGGGTATGGTCTTATCAAATAAGCCATCTAAGCGAGCTGGTTACTTGTCGTGTAATCCCTTTGGTAACCAGCAATAACACTTCAGATTTACTCCAAACGGTATTAAGCCAGGTTGAAGGTAATTTCTTTTTAGCAGGACACTCCATGGGAGGATGGTTAGCCTTGGAACTGGCCAGGAAAGTGCCTGAACGGGTGTTAAAATTGTGTTTGTTGAATACTTCCGCCCAACCTGACTCTGTAGCAAAGCAGCAAAGCAGAATGGAAATGATTCAGGCTGTTGAACAAGGCGCTTTTCAAACAGTAGCTGCAGCGCTGGCGGAGCGTTATGTTTACTCTAAGAAAGTAAAAAAGGACGTCCTCTCCATGTTTTTAAGTGTTGGGGAGCAGGCATTTGTCAATCAGCAAAAGGCCTTATTAACGCGCCAGGAATGCAGTTCATTTCTCCATCAACTCCCTATGCCTACTTTAGTCATTCATGCACAACAAGATAAGAATTTTTCTTTGGCTGTGCATCAGGAGTTGGTGGCTAAAATCCCCCAGGCAAAACTAGCGATTATTGAGGATAGTGGGCACATGTGTCCTATGGAATCCCCTCAGGCCGTAACCGCTTTATTACGATTCTGGCTTAATTATTTTTAATGTGCTTATGCATCACTGACGTAGAAGAGCAGTTAATGAAATAGGAAATAACTTGGCTTAGCAATTGATTTTATTCTATATTAAGACATATGGAAGACTTGGGGGCACTGCCATTAGTTAAGGAATTTTTTCGTCATCCAGAGGTGCTTGCGACGAAGGCGCTCGTGATATTCAGGAGATCCTTTGCTATGCTCTGATGACATTTTTTCAACTTAATGGCAGACAGTCATCTTGGGTATAGGGCTTTAGGGGGCTCAGATGAATATACTAGAAGGCGATATCGCTGATTTTAAGATGGTTCTAAAACGAAATGATGAATCTGAAAATGACTATACTCTGGAATGCATCAATAACATTCAGGATGATGAAAATAGTATAAAGTATATTGAATCCTATTTTCTCGTGACTAGAAAGTCGAATCAAATTAAAAAAAAGTACAATGCAGGGCCTGGCAACCTTTGGTTAAATCACTTTGAAAATGATTTAAAAAAGGGGGCTTTCAACGCTTAATTTAATTCGTTTGCCCCCAAGCCCCTCTCAGGTTTCTCTAACCACCATTCATCTTCTCTATTAGATTAGAGCAATTTATTCAGATGAAGCAGAATTTACAATTGATTGAAAGTCATACTATTGTCTGAAATATCAAAAGAAGGTTCACTGTGTGCTTGACAACCCCTGCAGCCTCCCGCTGCAAATAATCCCATTCCTGAGAGGGATGCTGCAATACCGACGCTGGCGACAACTACTCCTGGAATACCAAAAGTTGCAGCATTAAGGACGGCAAATGCGATAACTACTGCGAGCATTCCTGCTGCAGCGATAAAACCACCTATAACCATCATGCTCAAATCCGCCATGGCTATAGCGTCAGCGTTTTCATTGAAAGTTGTATTTTGTTGAGAATGCTCTATTGTTGTATAGGCTTTTCTAGAGACCGGTAAATAAGGCTCCACTAATTCTTTATTATCAACAATAAATGTTCGAATTTCTTCATAGTTAAGTGCGGGTTCAAAATCACTGGTTCGCCATCTATATATTACCGATATAGAGCTTTCTTTCGTTAACCATAGTCGATTTCTGTACAATAATGGAATTAATCCTGCAGTATATTCTTTTAATTGAGGATCGTTTAAACGCGTCGTAGTGAGACTTACAAAAAAATCTCTATTTTCATTAAGATACTTTCGAACTTCAGTAACGTCGTAAATGGAATTACGTGGCATAACAAGACTCCTCAATTAATTTAAATGTACAATCGACATTGAGGGCGTTTACTCTGTTGGTGGAATAGCGCTAAGCATATCCAGAGTACCAATTAAGAGAAACATGACAAATGAGTTAGGTCATTAAGGAAACTAAAAATGAAAGCTAGTTTCGCTGAACCAAAAACTCAATGAGAAGGGATGTAGCAAGTACATCTTTCTTCATTATGTCTTTACCTCAGCGACGAACCCGTTTAATGATTAAAACTAGGAGCACCAGTTCTCCATTAGTCCTTAAGGGAGAGGATAGATCGCGGTTTTAGTCAGCAATTATACTGTTTGTTTGGTTGTGCGTCAATTCGGAGCTATGTGATGAGACACCAGTACTAGTCCTCATCAGTCAAATTAAACGCTTCTTGAATGTTTTCCAGCTGTTCTTCAACCACATTCAATTTTTCAAAGCTGGCTATATGATATAGGGCTTGTCCTGAATGAACCAATGGCAACATATTCTCACCAATAATGATTCCGGAAAGTGGGGACTTTAATTGGTATTCTTCAGTGCTGGTGGGGTTGGCAATAATTGCAATGACTTGCCCTTTACTCACCCGGCTTCCTGCTTTTTTAATGTGTCTTAAAATGCCGCTAGAGGGGGCTCTTAACCAGTAACTGTTTCTTGAAACAGTGGGCGTAAATTTTTTTATCCCATATTTACCTGGTTTAATCATTTGCAATGCTACCATAACACTCAAAATACCATTGATGCCTGTTCTAATGGATAACTCATCAAAGCGTAAAGCCTCTCCGCCTTCATAGACTAAAAAAGGAATATTCTGTGCATTGGCGTACTCTCGCATAGAGCCGTCTCTAACGACAGAATGCAGGATTACCGGGACATTAAAAGCAAGGGCTAGCTCTTCCGTGCCTGGCATATCAAGATTTGCCCTAATCTGGGGAAAATTAAAACGATGATTTGAACCGGCGTGCAAATCAATAGCATGAGTCGATTGAGACAAAATTTGTTTGCTGATAATGTCGGCAAGAATTGATGCAAGGGATCCTTTCGGACTACCTGGAAATGAGCGGTTCAAATCTCTTCTGTCTATTAGATATCGTTGCTGATATAAAAAGCCATATACGTTTACAATGGGGATGGCAATAATACTTCCCTTTATATTCTTTAACCCTTTTTTTCTAAGAAAACGGCGCAAGATTTCAACACCATTTATTTCGTCACCGTGAATGGCTGCAGTAACACATAACGTAGGCCCATCTTCCTTACCATTAATCACATGGATAGGTAAACTGACAGGGGTCCAGTCATATAATTTGGGCATGGGCAAAAAAATCGTTTTGCGCTCGCCGGGCTTAATTTTCTCATCCCCAATTACAATGCATTCCCTATTCATCATTATTATCCCTGTTAATGATCACATGAGCCAATTAGCTTAATGTTCTCTTATTATGTTGGATTATCTTTGCGGCGATAGCAAGTTGGGCAGTAAGCGGTTGCGTTAGACGTGTTGCTGCAAGGGGCGCAATCCGTATGCCTTTACTTTTCCATACGGACTACACTTATTATTTTTACCACTCCCAGAGCGATTTGGAATCGTAAACTGGCTGGGGCGGGCATTCCAACTGTTCCTTGAGTAAAGCGCAATCTTGCATTCTCACCTCACGTAAACGGGTAAGCGCTGCTAAATCATGATTGACATCGACTGCTCGGACGCGACATGCCGCATCCTCTGTACCTATGTCCCAGATTTTTGCTCCTTCAATGCCAAAATCAATACCCAGTTTCGCATCCAATTCTTCATTCCATATTTGTTCTTCATCCGTAACACAATTTTGGATATTCAGTGTTCTGTTAAATTCTCCCTGATCAAATTGGGGCAATGGATAAAATGGTTCATCAGGGGCACAATAATGCTGACGCACATGAGTTGGCAGATCGCGCTGGAGCCTTCCAACGACGGTGCACCAATAATTTTTACCCTGTTCATGCGTCCATAGAGTAAGATTCTCGCTATAAGTTTTGAGGGCGTTAAGGAGTGGTTCAAAGTTAAAATATTTTTCCGTATGGGTTTGACCTTTGTACTCATAGGTAACCCCGCCTTTTTTCTCAAACCGTTCGTATTGAGTCAGTAATTCCTTCCTTAGCATTTCCCCTTCTTCGTTTTGAGGAATACAATTAATCATCATCTGTCCCATGTAACGGACATCCAAAGTCCATAAGATGAGTTCAAAAGCGGTAATGTTGGTAAATTTACGTCCTGACGGGTCAATGACGGTGCCGCGTTCTAATAATAATTCTGGATAGGCGCTAAGTATCTTTTCTGCCATATCCTGATTACCTTCGGCTACGTAGCCCAGTAGTAATCCTACTTTGTACCTGGACTGAAAAAAGCCATTAAACGTTTTATTCACTAAAGCCGTATTTCTTAGATCAGGTGAGTTATCCTTAAAAAAAGGAGCAAATGCATCAAGAAGTACATCTTCAGAAATTTCTTCAAGTTGCCTACGCGATTGGTCTACCATAGTGGATCTCAATATTAAGTGTGCGCCAATTATACAACACGCTTCTTTTTAGATCCATCCTTATTTTTATTCGCCAATGGCTTTGCCTGGAATATGCAAAAAATGTTTTAACTCCAGATTTTGGTATTATTTCTGCCTCCATCTTTAGCTTTATAGAGAGCCTTATCTGCGTTTTCAATGGATTGTTCAACGGAAATATCGGAGCCAATTGGTGCAATGCCAAAGGATGCGGTGATTTTAATGAGTTGATTATCGTTAACATTGATGTTTAATTCTGAAACTCCTCTACGTAAACGTTCAACCATTTCAAAAGCAAGTTTTGTATCGGCATTTTGAAAACAAATCAAGAACTCCTCTCCGCCGATACGAAAAAATTTATCGTAAGAGCGTATATTCTCAATAATAAAGCGAGATATTCCTGCCAAGACACAATCGCCAGCAGGATGTCCGTATTGATCATTAACTTGTTTAAAATGATCCAGATCTAACATCGCGATGCTGCATGCCTGGACGTTTCGTTTCACTAATGCTTGTTGCTCTCGTAACACGGGTAACAAGCTAATTCGATTGATTGCCCCAGTAAGTGAATCGCGATTGTATATTAATTCGCCCATTTCTCGTTGCAGTACCGCAATTTCAAGACGCATTCTTTCCAGGACATTAGCAAAATTATCATAATCATGGGGTGATACTGTGCCGCCATTAGAGGTAGTAACCAATAATTGAGAAGTGACCTTATGCAAGAGTTGATGTTCTTCACCTAATGCGATAAATCCAGGATTTTTGCGGAGTTTTTCAGGAGCATTTTCATAATACCATTGACCAAATCGACATTCTTTATGGGCATTGGAATCAGTATCGTACCGACTCGCAGGCAATCTACAAACAAGAGAGCGAATAATTAAATTGTACCATTGTTGGTGATTATAAAGAGCTTGTTCCAACTGAAATATGATCTCTTGTAATTCTTCGCGGTTAAGAGCATTTATTTGCATTTATTAATCCATTAATAATTAGATGAAAATTTTACTATAGCGTGAATTATCCTCATAAATACAGAATGGAAAACAAAATTTTTCGCTAATATGGAGCATCTTCTAAGTTATTAACAGAAAAATTAGAGCCGAGAACTCTTGGTTTTGAGTAATCAAGATAACTATACTAACTAAGAGAACAAATTTTTTATTTTTATGTCGAATTTAAAGCACCAAGAGGATGTGGGTGCAATTATTCAGTCAAGAAGTACTATAATATGAAGAGCAAGAATTAAGGATATCAAATTATGTATAGCAAGCTGTTCAGAAGAGTCTCTCTATCAAGTTTTTCATCGGTATCGGAAGTGCATGCCGCTCATAAACCCAGTATATTTATGGGGGCTCTTTCTGGTGAAAGCTGGCGCCACGACAGTATGGGAAAAACATTGAAACATGTCACGGATCCCAACAAATACGTTGAATTACAAAACCACGCTGAAAAGAATTTAAAAAATTGGGCTCAGAAAAAACTGGATCCTCCTTTGATGGTTGAAGTGGTTTATAAAGATTGGGGACTTGCCGCCCAGGAAGCCACTAGAACGTACGGAACAGCTTATGCAGTACTGAATATGGCGAATTCTCTCTTTCCTGGTGGGGCCGCATTAGAGGGAGGAAGTGCTCAGGAAGAAAATCTTTGGCATAGAAGTACATGTGTTCGTTCATTATTGGATGATATTGTTTATTTAGATAAAGAATCTTACCTGTTCCAATACAATGACGTGGGACGGGCATTGCTAGAGGGCAAGGCCAAAATGACGGAAGACGAACTTGATAAATTAAGAACGGTCCGCGGCGACTCTGTTACGGAAGCATATAAAGTTTTTTTTAGCCCAGAATTCAGGATATGCTTTAGAGGACCAGAAGTATTGGTTCCACCCAATATGGATGATACAGGCGCTGGCCATCAACTTGTTGCAGACTGTATGATGAGTTATGTAACTCTTCCACCAACCCATATTTTTCCTTTTTATGAGTTAAGATCTGCTGCTCCGGAACTTATCTCGAAATCGAATAATTGGGATAATCAAGAAGTATTGAAACAGTATGAAATGGATTTGAGGAGACGAATAGGGGCTCAACTGGATACATTAATTGTTGCAGGACAGCACCATGTGATTCTCGGTGCCTGGGGTTGTGGCGCCTTTAAAAACGATCCAGTGCGTGTGGCCAAAATATATTGTGAGGAAATTGAAAAACGAGCCCATTTTTTTCAACACATCCTCTTTCCAATCATTAACACCGATTCTCATATAGATAATTATGGAGTATTTAAAAAATACCTCACTGGTCTGAAATTGAATAATACAGACTCTGCCGATCCTGGCTTTAAATATTAAGAAGAGAAGCGGTTATTAAAGGAGCTTTTAATGTAATCTGATGGCTATGGATCGCCTCCCACTCAATTAATTAAATAAAACTCATCGAAGTACTATCATTTCTTGTCTTCTCGTCGTCAATAAAAGAATCATGAAATTTTTTTAGGGCATCATAGTATTCATCTTTAACTGCGTTCTGTTTCACCGCAGAGGCATGTTTGGGTGTGTCTTGGGTTGCAGAGGGGCTGGGTGCTGGGGGGGCGGCAAATAAGCGAAATTGTTCTCCAACCAAGCTCCGGCAGGCTTTATGGCTTCTCGTTTCTTTTAATGCCTCTAAAAAACTGGCACAACGACTTCTATGGTTATACCACCAGAGGCTTTTAGTGTTTAAGTAGTCCTCCAAGTCATCAACCAACTGCGACTTGGCCTTATTTTTTTGTACCCGCTTAACCAGGTCAACAAACTGCCAGTAGTTTAAGTCCTCTTTGTCTTTTACCAGGTTATATAGTCCATCCGTGTCATATTGGGTACTGACAATGAGTGGTAATATCTCCGGATGCTCATATAAAAAGCGTGCTTGATGCGTTGTAATTCCATAACGATTTTTTAAATCAATCACTTTGAGCGCATTCTTTTCTATCTGGGCGATGTTTTCTATAATCGTCGCATCAATTTCCTTACGCGCAACGAGCGCTTTACATACCTTGGGTACAAACTCTGGTTTAGTAAACGCAATAAGATAGGTAAATAACGCGTTGGTTGAAATGATTTGGTCCTTTATGAAAATCGCTATTCCACTAAAGTCGCTTTCCTTGGTCAGTAGTTGTTCAAGAAAGTCAATGCGGCGCATTACTGCCGTGGCGTATTGCGCATACTCTATTAATCGATGATCTTGTTTTAACTCGGTCATTACAAAGTCATCTTGATTATAAAAAACCGCACTTTTAAATGCATCATAGAGGTCACTACTGTGAATATGGGTATAGTGGCTTTTTAAAAAGGTGAGTAACTCCACTTGACCGCCACTGCCGCATCCTCGCATTATTGCCCACATGGCATGGCAGTCTATTTCTCTAAAGAGGATGTTTTTTCCACGATTATATTGATTTAAAAACCGGAGCAGCAACTCTTGGTGACCTCCCCAAGCAGCCCCTTCGAGCACACAGCATAATAATTCATCTCTGTTTTCAGGAAATTTTTCCAGCAATAAGTTGATTACGTCGACTTGATTACCATATGCCGCGCCATGTACCGCGGCTTTTATTGCACCAGGAGGAATCTTTTCATTATCCTTTAGATACTGAGATAAAACGGTTATATCTCCGCTTTGTGCAAATGCTTTAAGCATTTCACGATCGGAATACCAATCGCGTTTATTTATAATTATCTTTAGCGGTTCTGGGAGTGCATCCATTGACGGTTGCATAGACTTAATATGTCCCCCGATAACTGCTCCATAAAGAATAGAGTCAATGGAGTCATTAAACTCCGTCATTAACCAACAGGCAGACTCCCAATCCCCGTCTTCTGCGCATTGTCCAGCAGGCGTAAGGGCAAGCCCCTTTTTTTCATAGAGATAGCTATTATCTTTTAAACGTAACAAGGAGATTTTCTTCGCATCCCGTTTTTTGGCGGCTTGATAAACTAAATCAAAATTTGACATCACACTTCCTTTAATTTTGTGTTCTATGACGGCGCTGATTAGCACGTATTTTAATTAGCAGGAATAAAATAACAATCCTAATCCTGCTAATATTGAAAATGATGATGGTTACATCCAATGTAGCCTTGCCTTACTTTAAGGAGTTTTTGGCGGAGTGATACGGTCTGGGGCCGTAACATCAAATGATGTTGGAGATGCTGGTTCAGTAAAGAAGGGATGTGGGTTATTCGATACGATCGGTTGACGAATTTTTATTGCTTCTTTAATCATATTTTCAATCTCCGACTGACCTGCATTGTGCGCAGCTTGGCGTGCGGTATTGCCATCTGGGCCTGTTAGATCAAGATTAATATCAGCTCTGGTTAGCAATGCCTTTACCACTTCTTTGTGACCGAAATGCGCTGCTAGGAAAAGTGGGTTAGGGTATTAGGATGTGCTTTATTAGGGTCCACATCCTTTCTGGCCAGCAATAATTCTACTACATCTGCATGACCATTCTGCGACGCGGTTAAAAGAGGGGTAATACCACTGGATACCTTTAGCAAACTTTACGATCAAAAATCAGAAATATATTTTGGCAATCACCCTCAATTCGGTGAGATTCTTGAGCTTATCAAGCAGTTCAGTACAAAAATATAGGAAATCCACATATAAGGTAAATTTTTCCTGCTTGTACCTTAAGGCATGGAAATTCAGGAATAGTTTATTTTAGTTTCATTATTTCGAGTATTACTAGAAATTTTAGTTTAAATATAAACCATTTTTCTGAAATGCAGGGATCTAATTGAAATGAGTATATGCACACTAATCACAAAACCCATATGTTCATTTTTTTGTGTTGTTCATTTTTTTTGAACAGGCTATAATTATGAACATGGCAAAGAGGATATTGTGATGAATATAGATAAACTATTATCGATCATAAAGGATAGATCAAAGCTTCAATGTAAATTTGATGAAAAACGAAATCAATTAACCCTCCAAATTGAAAAGAATAATAAGCTAATCTATAAGCCTGAACTCGTTGGCAATATCGATAATTCGAATATTGGTGCCATCGTTCAATATATGCAACATTTAAATAAAAAAAGTATTTTAATTAGCAACCACATTAATAAAGTTCTGGCTGATAAATTGCAAAAAGCGAATATTGAGTACGTTGATTTCTCCGGCAATATGTATATAAACTCTCCCCCTGTATTTATCTCTATTAAAGGAGAAACGCCTCAGAAGAAAAGTCTATCGGATATCACTCAATTCACACTGAGTGTTGCCAGTATAAAACTTATTTTTACACTGCTTGTCATTAAAAAACCGTTAGAGCATACCTATCGTGAGCTTGCTAAAATGAGTGATGTGGCATTAGGAAGTGTTAGCAAAACACTTTTAATTTTAGAAAAGCATGGATATATCGTAGAAAAAAATCGTGGTGAAAAGCATTTGGTTAATAAAGATATCTTATTAAGTAAATGGTGTATTGGCTATGCTGAAAAATTACGACCAAAATTAATAATCGATACATTTTCAACAGATAATCTGACAAAGTTTAAAGAAACAAATCCCTGTGAATTAAATTTTCTTTGGGGAGGAGAAATAGCTGCTGCAAAGTTAACTCACTATCTAAGCCCCCAAATAATTACACTTTATGCAGATGATGCATTACCACTATTACAATATAAATGCAGGTTAAAAAAAGATAATAATGGGAATATAGAACTAATAAAAAAATTCTGGAATTTTGATACCAAAACTTATAAAGAAAACCATGTGCCATTCATTTTGGTTTATGCCGATTTATTAAGCTCACTCGATGAAAGAACTCAAGAAACAGCGGAAATGATATATGACAAGTTCATTAGAAAACAGGTGGAATAATTTTTCAGATAATGATATCGAGTTATTTGCATTAATTAATAAGATTGCTCGTGATAATGATAGTTCTTACTTTTTAATTGGTGCTAAAGCGAGAGATATTCTCTTAGATTATTTTGGTAAAAAGGCAGAATTAAGAAAAACATTGGATACTGATATTGCTTTATGTTGTAGAAATTGGCAAGAGTTTTATAAAATAAAAAACGCTCTTGTCAATGGTAGTGATTTTGCTGTCGATGAAAAATTTGAACCCCGTATCATATCCACAAAATATGGCTGTCTAGACATTGTCCCATTTGGTGAAATAAACGAACATGACTCGAATCTAAAATGGCCACCAGATTATGACATAAATCTCAGTTTGATTGGATTTGAAGATACATTTAAGCATGCAATAGATATCACAATTAGAGATATTACTATAAAGGTAGCGTCTCCATTGGGGTTCGCTCTTCTGAAGCTATTTGCTTGGGTTGACCGAAGAGCTCAAAAAGACGCTAGTGACTTTGCTTATATTATTGCCAACTATTTTGACTTGGGCAATGAAAATAGGCTTTATGAAGAGAATCAGGATCTTTTAGATGAAAACTTTGATTATACGCTGAGTGGATGTCGTCTTTTAGGTCGTGATCTAAACAATTTATCCAGAGAGACATGCAACCATCTAAAGGATTTTTTTGATGGTGACGAATTAACAGATGGACTAGCATTATCTATTTCCAGGGCTCAATATAATTATCAGGAAGCAAGTCGTATGCTCCAAATGATTAAACAGGGTTTCTTAGACTGAGTGTAAAATTAATTAATCAGTTGCCGGGTATGAAAAAAATGAGGGACATTGGGGGCAAGAGGGACTCCCGCGCCATTACGGGCTTTTATCTGCCCCAACCTTTAGCTTCTTTGGTGGGGCATTTGGGACATTTTGAACAATTTTCGTTATCAATCAATATCATTCAATAACACCTCTTTGAATTTGATCTTTTGTGCTTGACATTCTTTGAGGGAATACGAGATGCTTTTTCCAAGCTTAAGGAGTAAGCCCGATGTTCCAACACAATGTAAGCAGTTGGAAGTCAAAGGATTAGGAAAAAAGAATATCAATCAATTGTCCAAGATGATACTGGATGATGCGTTGAGTTCTGTTCAAGGAAGGGACATCTCGGCATTTGGCTGAGGAGTAAACAACTGAGGAATTTCCTATGACTTTAAAAAAACCATCCCGTTTGAATCTATTAAACGAATTCGAATCTGTGCCACATTCTACGCTTTTCAATCAACAAACCATCGCGGCGGTATTAAGCTGTTCCACCCAGTTACTTGAACGTAACCGTTGGGCGGGTGGTGGTGTTCCCTATTTAAAAATTGGTCGCAAAGTTTTGTACCGAAAGAGCGATGTGCTGAATTTTCTCCAACAACAAAAAGTTTATCACTCAACCAGTGACCACGTCAGCTGTTAAATTTTAAAATTTGATTGGGCATACTTAAAAATGGACTTAGTATAAGAGGTTCAAGAGAGATGCTATGCTTGCTAACTGTGATCTTTCAGTTTATTCACAAACGAGCTTGGATATATCATGCATCCGAATGTTCTATGCGCTTGCTCGGTATAGTAATTAAGTGATGTATCAGGTTGATTTGTTAAATTAAATTGATTTATAGCATCCAGCATAGCATCTTTCATAAAAGGAATATGTATTGCTCGCGCAGTGCTCGTTGAAATACGTTGTTCTAAAGATACTGGCCAGTAAGATTTTAAATGGGAAGGGTTAGCAATGATTTGATAATCAACATATGTAATGATTAATGGAATTTTATATACGTCAACCGCTTGTTCAATTTCATAAGAAAGCATACTCCCAGATGCTCTTGTCTGGCTACTTAAAATGATTACTACATTTTTTGAGTTTGATAATCTTTCTCTAATTCTTGATTTCAATGTATCTAGTTTACTAGAATCTTAAACCGCATAAGTTTTGTCATGGCTATCTATATAATTAAAATCAATGCTTTTATTAGCAGCCCATGCTTGAATCGTGGAATAGTACTTGAAGTCAGATAATGTGGGATTTGTTTGTCCTAAGCCATCAAAGGCAATGTAAGTACCGAAAATTACAGGTTAAGGGTTAAGGTTTTGTGTTCTTGATTAATGCCCCGGAAATGGGGAAGAGCCATTTTAATTCAAACTTCGACACATATTCGACACGTAAAAATTTAGATTTTTATGAGACAGCTTAAAAGCCTTATGGGAAGTGGCTCCCTGGGACGGGCTCGAACCGCCGACCTAATGATTAACAGTCATCCGCTCTACCGACTGAGCTACCAGGGAATGAGGCGGAATCTTAAAACGATTCCGCGTGATCGTCAAGCGTTTAGTAATATTTTTTTTACTAGCTGCAAAAACGTTGTAATCTGTTGAGCGCATCTTTTAATGTATCGATGCCAGTAGCAAAGGATAGACGGATGCAGCCTTCATTGCCGAATGCTGATCCGGGGACTAGAGCAACACCTACATCCTTTAACAGTTTCTCTGAAAATTCGATGTCATTGGCGTAACCGCGTTTTTCAATGATGGCTTGTACGCAAGGGAAAATATAGAACGTACCATCGGCAGGAATAACTTCAATGTCAGGTATGCCCAGTAATCGATCTACTACATAGTCATGTCTGTTATGGAAGGCATTAACCATTTCCATAACGCTTTCCTGGCTGCTGGTTAAGGCTGCTACCGCTGCTCTTTGAGCAATAGAACAAGGATTGGAGGTGGATTGCGATTGGATGGTTTTCATCGCATTCATCAACGGCGCAGGGCCTGCCGCATAGCCTATCCTCCAGCCGGTCATGGCGTAAGCCTTGGAAACTCCATTTAATACAATCGTTCGGTCATATAACTCTGGGCAGGCGTTAAGAATGTTAGCGAAGGGTTGGCTCCAGAGAATGTGTTCATACATGTCGTCTGTAGCGATAAGAATTTGAGGGTATTTTAGCAATACCGCTCCCAGGGCTTTTAACTCCTCCAGGGTATAGGCTATTCCTGATGGATTAGATGGGCTATTGAGGAAGATCATTTTGGTTTTTGGGGTAATGGCTTTTTCTAACTGTTGGGCGTTAATTTTATAACGTTGCGCCGGTGTGGTGTTAATGATTACCGGAACCCCATCTGCCAACAAGACCATATCAGGATAAGAAACCCAGTAAGGGGCAGGGATAATCACTTCATCGCCGGCATCAAGAAAGGCTTGGCATAAATTATAACAACTTTGTTTGCCGCCAACTGACACTAAAATCTGATTGAGTTGGTAATCCAGGTCGTTATCTTTTGCAAATTTGTTTTTAATGGCTTCTTTTAGTTCAGGTATGCCATCAACAGCGGTATATTTGGTATAACCTGCTTCAATAGCTGATATGGCTGCCAGTTTAATGTGTTGCGGCGTGTCAAAATCAGGTTCACCAACGCCTAAGTTAATAACATCAAGCCCTTGTGCCCGCATTTGAGTGGCTTTGGCGGCCACGGCCAAAGTGGGGGAGGGTTTTACTTTTTGTACACGCTTTGCCAATGCGATATCCATCTATTACTCCTGTGATTTATAAGTGTCATGGCTTATAATATAAACATGAAAGATTTATTTAAAATTTATTCCAACTACCAACCTGCCGGTGATCAGCCTACTGCAATAGCTTCATTAATTGACGGCTTGGAGTCAGGTTTGGCTAAACAAACCCTTTTAGGCGTTACGGGCTCAGGTAAAACGTTTACTATTGCCCATGTGATTCAGGCCATGAAACGGCCTACCTTAATCATGGCGCCTAACAAAACGCTTGCCGCGCAATTGTATGGCGAATTTAAAGCCTATTTTCCTGATAATGCCGTAGAATATTTTGTATCCTACTACGATTATTATCAGCCTGAAGCCTACGTACCTTCTTCAGATACCTTTATAGAAAAAGATTCGTCCATTAATGAACATATAGAGCAGATGCGTTTATCGGCGACTAAAGCTTTAATCGAGCGCAAAGACGCAATTATTGTCGCAACGGTTTCTGCCATTTATGGTTTGGGCGACCCCGATTCCTACTTGCGTATGGTATTACATCTTTCCCGTGGAGAACAATGCGGGCAACGTAAAATATTAAAACGGCTTGCTGAAATGCAATACACGCGCAGTAATATGGCTTTGGAACGTGGTCAATTTCGCGTGCATGGGGACGTTGTGGATATTTTTCCGGCTGATTCAGAAAAAGAAGCAATCCGCATTGAGCTGTTTGATGAGGAGATAGAAAACATTGCTCGTTTCGATCCGCTAACAGGGGAAATTTTACAACGTCTGCCCCGGGTTACGGTTTTTCCCAAAACACATTATGTTACTCCGCGTGAACGAATCCTGGAAACCGTTGATTGGGTGAAAGAGGAGCTGCAGGACAGACTGGCTGAATTTAATGCGCAAAATAAATTAGTCGAAGCACAGCGTTTAGAGCAACGGACTTACTTTGATATTGAGATGATGTTGGAGCTTGGTTATTGTTCGGGCATTGAAAATTATTCACGTTATTTATCAGGTCGCGGGCCAGGAGAGCCCCCACCGACTTTATTTGATTATTTGCCGCCGGAGGCCTTGCTGATTATTGATGAGTCACATGTGACCGTGCCGCAAATTGGTGGCATGTATAAAGGAGACAGGTCACGTAAGGAAACTTTAGTTAATTATGGTTTCAGACTTCCGTCTGCCTTGGATAATCGGCCTTTAAGATTTGAAGAATTTGAAGAACGTTCACCTCAAACTATCTATATCTCAGCAACGCCGGGGCCTTATGAGCAAGCCAATGCCGATAATGTTGCCGAGCAAGTGGTTCGTCCTACGGGCTTAATTGATCCTGAGGTGGAAATCAGACCGGTCAGAACTCAGGTGGATGACTTGATGTCTGAGATTAATGTGGTGATTAAAGAAGGCGGGCGGGTTCTGGTTACCACTTTGACTAAGCGCATGGCAGAAGATTTAACGGATTATCTGACCGAACATAAGATTAAAGTACGTTATTTGCATTCGGATATAGACACTGTTGAGCGGGTAGAAATTATTCGTGATTTACGTTTAGGCGAATTTGATGTTTTGGTCGGAATTAATTTATTACGAGAAGGATTAGACATGCCAGAGGTTGCTCTGGTCGCTATTCTTGATGCCGATAAGGAGGGCTTTTTACGTTCCGATCGGTCTTTAATCCAAACCATTGGGCGCGCAGCACGTAACGTGAAAGGACGCGCTATTCTTTATGCGGATAAAATGACTGGCTCGATGAAGAGAGCTTTGGATGAAACAGACAGAAGACGTGAAAAACAGAAAACTTTTAATCTGGAACATGGCATTACTCCTCTGGGTATTAATAAATCAATAGCTGATATCATGGAAGGAACCTATATAGGCAAACGAAAAACAGTGGTTGCCGGAAAAATTCCTGAATACATGCATTGGTCACCGCAAGAATTGATGAAACAAATCAATACCCTGGAAAAACAAATGTATCTGCATGCTAAAAATATGGAGTTTGAGGCAGCGGCTAAAGTGCGGGATGAATATCTTTTATTGAAAGAGCAATTAATCAAGATATAACCCGACCGGCATCGATTTTGAACCCTGAGGTTCAAGTGGGGGGCGGATGAATCGGTTCAGGCTTCCCACTACTGGGTGGGCTTGCACAACGCCGATTTCAGGATGCTCCCCTGGCTGTGAGTGTTGGTTCTAAAATCACTCGCCATCGGGTTAGTTAAATTATAGCATTTTCCTGCTCTCATAAGCTAGCTGATTATTATTTAATTTCATTGGTTTATTTTCTTTCATTAAAATCATGCAATCGCTCTTTTATAGACTATACTCATGTTAATTATCACATTTGAATGCGGCGAAAGGATCAAACGGGAAGTTAGTTGCTTTATACAAAATTAACTTGTTGGTTAATGCTGTAGTGGAGCTGGGTCTCGATTAATGAATATCAAAGATAAAATTTTACCTAGTACTATCATTTTAAAACATCATGTTAATCGTTATACCTTTTTGGGATTAGCCATTTCTGTGGGTAGTATCCTTATTGCCAGTTTAATCGTTTCGTATCAATTAACCGGCCATGTGAATTTAGAGGGTTTTGTTGCCGCACAAATGAGTAATCCTGCAATCTGGGTTTTGAATTTAACCCCTTTTATGTTTGTCTATTGGGGACAGGCTTTTTGCGAAGGTCTTGTTACTCGAGCACAATCCATTCTAAGTGATAAAACGAACGAGTTTTTAACTATCAGTAACGAGCTGGAGTCCAAACTGAAGTTTGAAACCCATCATGATGCCTTAACCAAATTAGCAAACGGTCGCATGTTAAGTGCCCAGATTAGTCACATTATTGAGCAAATGGGGACGGAAGGAGAGCTCGGGTTAGTGACGATAAAAATTAATGACTTTCAGAATATTCAATCTAATTTTGGTACTTTTAATGCAAATAGTCTCTTAAAACAGTTTGCTGACAAATTAAAATCCATTCTGGTCGATCCTTATTTGTTGAAGGTATCCACGGGGGTCACCAGCGTGGCGCACTTGAACAATGAGGAATTTGCTTTATTGTTAACCCGACTTAAGAAAGATTTTAATGCAGAGGAATTTTTATCTACGCTGCATCAATTAATAACCTCTTCTTTTCATATTGATGATATCAAGATCAATGTGAACACCACGTGCGGAATGGCTATTTATCCTGTCCATGGTGATGAAGAAGGCATGTTGTTAAATCATGCCAATATTGCTCTGGAACATGCAAAAAAACAAGGTATACCTTACCTGCTGTATCATTATGAAATGATAGAGGATTTTACCAACAATCGTATGCTGATCCACGAATTGATGCGTGGTATAGAAAATAATGAACTTGATGTGTGTTTTCAACCTATTGTGGCGCTGGCTACTGGAAAAATTATTGGCGCTGAGTCTATGGTTCGTTTTGACCATCCTCAATTTGGCCTATTAAACGCGGAAAAATTTCTTCCGATAATTGAAGGAACTACTTTAACGACTGAATTAACTGCATTTATGTTAAAAATGGTGATAAAACAATTGGCATCTTGGCATAGCGCCGGTTACCCCATTTTCGCTTCAGTGAATATCTCAAATCAGGATGCGACCAATCGAGAATTGCCTGCTTTTATAGAGAAATTGCTTCATGATTATGAGATGGCTCCGGAATTTTTAAAATTAGAACTTACCGAGAAGGCATGTCTTACCAATCAATCCATTACCCGGGAAGTGCTGGAGCAGTTATCCAACATGGGTGTTAAATTATCCATAAGTGATTATTGTAGTGGTTATTCCCCTTTTATTTATTTACTTAATTTCCCTATTGATGACATCAAAATTGAAAAGTCATATGTTTTGACTATGACTAAAGATGCCAAGAATGCCAAAATAGTGAAAGTCATTATTAAACTGATGGACTTATTAGAGCGAGATGTCATAGCAAATGGCATCAGCGATAAAGAAACTCTCGAGCAGTTAAAAAAATCAGGTTGTGCTTATGGACAAGGGGTCTATTTTTCACGGGCAGTTGATGCAGCTCAATTTACGAATTTATTAGGTAAAAAGTCCACTGATTAGAGAATAATTTTATAAGAGAAGAGGACTCATAAGAGTCCTCTTTCTGGCTGATTTTGCGTTAAAACTTATCTGGACTTGCTTTTGCCCAAGCTTCTTTATGCCTTTCGGGAAGCTTGTTTTCCAAATACTGCCCAGGCGTGCAGTAATCATAAAGTTTATCCATGGTTTTAGCTTGCCCAATAGCAATTCGACGCATGATGTGAGCAGGAGTTAAATCGCTGGGGTTGTCTAAGCCTAATGCACCAACCATCTCTAAAAAACTTTTCATTGTGTTTTTATGGAAATTGGCAATGCGATGTTTCTTCTCATCGACGACTAAACCATATTGCAAGCGTTTGTTTTGGGTGGCTACTCCTGTAGGACAGGTATTGGCATTACATTGTTTGGATTGAACGCAACCGGCCGCCATCATCATCGCTCTCGCGGCATTACACATATCAGCACCCAGAGCAATATTGGTGACTAAATCAAAACCATTCGTTACTTTGCCACTGCAAATAACTCTTATTTTATCGCGTACATTAATACCGACCAGAGCATTATGAACAAAGACTAATCCTGGCTCTAAAGGGGTTCCAATAAAATTTGTGTACTCTTCAGGAGCCGCACCAGTCCCTCCTTCGGCACCATCTACGGTAATAAAATCAGGCAGAATATTGGTTTTTAGCATGGCTTTGCAAATAGCGAAAAACTCATCTCTTCGGCCCACGCATAATTTAAATCCAATTGGTTTGCCGCCAGAAAGTTCGCGTAATTTTTTTACAAAGAGCAGTAAACCCACGGGGGTATTAAAAGTAGAATGGGCAATAGGGGATAATACATCCTTCCCCATGGGCACTTTTCTGACTCGTGCTATTTCTTCGGTCAATTTGGCCGCAGGCAGAATTCCACCATGAGATGGTTTGGCGCCTTGTGATAATTTAATTTCTATCATTTTTACTTCTTCACGAGAGGCCTCTATCCTAAACTCATTGTCATCAAAATTACCGTCTTGATCACGACAACCAAAATAGGCAGTACCAATTTGGAAGATGATATCTCCTCCTTGCAAATGATAGGGGCTTAGACCACCTTCTCCAGTATTGTGCGCAAAGCCGCCAATCTTTGCTCCCTTATTAAGGGCCATAATGGCATTGGCCGATAAAGAACCAAAACTCATAGCAGAGATATTTAAGCGAGAGGCACTATAGGGTTTGGTGCAATCAGGCCCCCCCACCATAATTCGGTTTTCTACTTCAGAAGCATGCTTGGGCACTAACGAGTGAAGAGCCCAAGTATAGCCTACGCTTAAGATGTCACGTTCTGTTCCGAAAGGAATCGTATCCCGTTCATTTTTAGCGCGTTGGTAGATCAGGGAGCGGATTTCGCGATTAAAGGGGAGTTCATTTTCATCAGTAGCAATAAAGTATTGTTGAATCTCCGGACGAATAAATTCCAAAAAATAACGAAGATGACCCAAAACAGGAAAATTACGCAAGAGCGTGTGCTTTCTTTGCAATACGTCATAAAGCCATAAGACTGCTATGGGAATAAGAAAGAGGATAAACCATCTTACATCTTTCAGCATGATAAAGATGGCAAGCAGTACTGCCAGGATAACTGCAAATCCAAGATACCATTGGCGTCTCATCAATAATTCCTTTTAAATTATTTATTACCTCTAATAACGAAGTGATAAGCTAAACTGTAATTAATCGGTTTGTGGGATAGTATCGCCCTCGCCGCCCACCGTTTTATTAATTTTATTTTCTAATGAGGTGATAAACTGGGTGACTTGAAAGCGTTGATGTTCCTGATCATTTTTACAGATGATTAATTCATGACTTATATCCAGGGCAGCGAGCAACAGTATTTTATAGTCATCAAGTTTTTTTGACTTATTCTTGTTAAGATGCATTTGCTCACTAAGCTTTTGGGCGGCGAGTAATAAATTGGTTTCTTCGCCCTCTGGACATTTGATTTCATAGGATTTATTTAATATTTTAACTTTACAGGATTTTATATTAGTCATTATTATCCTTCGCATTAGCACGGCGCTATTCAAATAGTAGCAATTTTGGCTGATGGCAGCAAATAGTGAAATTTAATTTTTATAAATCTTTATCGTCTAACTGACCAAGGTGAACACTCGCTTTAAATCGGTTATCATTAGTTATTTTTATCTATGAGTTGATTATGTCCGAAGAAAATAACCGATTGCATTTGCCAGAGTATGATGGCTTTATTGAGTCTATTGCTGTCTTGGCATTAGATATATCTGGCAGTGAATTGCATGGGATCATGTGTGGTTTTCTTTGTGCGGGAGCCGATAATCAAGGTGAGACCTATTTACGCGCTTTGTTAAATAATAAAAAGGATGAGGCCAGTCGTTCTGCTTTCCTGGCTATGTTCGGCGTTTTTTCTATAAGTCAGCAGCAAATTTCTAATTTCGATTTTGAATTTGAAATGTTACTTCCCGATGAAAATGAGTCTTTAATTGACCGGGCCCAAGCCTTTAGTGAATGGTGTGAAGGGTTTACCCAGGGGCTGTCTATGTCTGGTGTGGGTATGGATCAATTTTATGATGAAGAAGCTCAAGAAGCCCTCCAGCATCTTATTGAATTTGGTGAATTGGATACTGATTCTTTAGATGTTGATGAGGAAGATGAAAAGGCCTTGATGGAGGTAAGCGAGTATGCTCGTATGGCAGTTATTCGTTTACACGGTGATTTAGTAATGAATGAACGCGAGCGTGGTGGTTCGGAAACGACACATTAAAAGGATCTTTACATGATTACTCAAAAAGAATACCAGACGAGACGCAAAAAATTAGCTGAACAATTGCCCGCCGACAGTGTGGTAGTTATTTCTGCCTCCCATGAATTATTGCGCAATGGAGATGCCCATTATCGTTTTCGTCAGAACAGTAATTTCTATTATTTAACCGGTTTTAATGAGCCTGATGCCTTATTAGTCATTATTTCTGGCAAAGAGCCGCAAAGTATTTTGTTCAATAGGCCGCATAATCCTGCTGAAGAGCAATGGACAGGAAAACGATTAGGGCAAGAGGGCGCCCTGAAGGAATTGAGCATGAATGCCGCTTTTCCTGTGGCAAGCATTGCTGAAGAATTACCCAAATTATTAGCAGGGAAAGCCGCAGTTTACTATGTTCTTGGTCAGGATCCCGAATTAGAAAAACAAATAATGCACGCTTTGAATACCTTAAAATCTCAGGTGAGACGAGGGGTTAAAGCCCCGGTCGCTTTATGTGATCTGGAGCCTGTATTGGGTGAAATGCGCTTGTTTAAAAGCGAGGCTGAGATTGATTTAATGCGTCAGGCTGCGCATATTTCTGTGAATGCCCATAAACGGGCGATGCAAATTTGCAAGAAGATGGAGTATGAGTATCAATTAGAAGCTGAGCTTGTTTATGAATTCAGTCGTCATGGCTGCCGCAGTACTGCTTATGATTCTATAGTGGGCAGTGGGGAAAATGCGTGTATTCTTCATTACACTGAGAATAATCAGCCTTTACGCCCTGGCGATTTAGTGCTTATTGATGCGGGTGGCGAATACGGTAATTATGCTGCAGATATTACCCGAACTTTTCCGGTGAATGGTCGATTTAATCCTGAGCAAAAAAGCATTTATGAACTGGTTCTTAAAGCACAACAAGCAGGAATTGCCGCGATTAAACCAGGCATTGCCTGGAACAGCATCCAACAAATCATGGTCAGGATCTTAACTGCGGGTTTATGCGAATTGGGTATTTTAACTGGAGCCGTTAATGACTTAATTGCCAATGAAGCCTATAAACCATTCTATATGCATAATTCTGGGCATTGGTTAGGCCTGGATGTTCATGATTCCGGAAGCTATCGAATCAATGGGGAATGGCGTCCCTTGGTGCCTGGTATGGTATTAACTGTGGAGCCTGGCTTGTACATCAGTCCGGGCATGCATGGGGTAGACAAACGTTGGTGGGGCATTGGCGTGCGTATAGAAGATGATGTTTTAGTGACTAGTACAGGGCATGAGGTATTTACCGCTGCTTTGCCCGTTGAGGTCGATGATATTGAGGCATTAATGCGTGGCTAAAAAACAGGTTGACATACTGATCATCGGTGGGGGGCTAACTGGAGCTACCTTAATGCTTGCATTGCAAGGTTTAGGGCTCAATACCTTGTTGGTTGAGGCTAAACCGTTTAGCGATAAGGTAAATCCCGATTTTGATGCGCGATCGTTAGCCTTATCACCAGCAACCAAACGTATTTTAAACATGTTGGGCGTATGGGATATTCTTAAAGAATATGCTACGGCCATTGATATGATCCATGTTTCTGATCAGCATCGTTTTGGCGTATCGCGATTACAGGGGGATGCAGATAATCCCCTGGGCTATGTAGTTGAAATGCAACACATTAATTTAGCGTTACATCAATTATTAGCTAAAGAACAGCTGATGGCTCCTGCTACGGTAACTTCTTTAGATCTTGCTGCTAAAACCGTGACGGTAAGTACTGATACCGGTGACGTGCAGATTGCAGCTCAATTAATCGTGGCAGCTGACGGGGCTGAATCGGTGGTGCGCCGCTTTTGTGATTTGCCCGCTAAAATCAAGAGTTACAATCAACAGGCTATAGTGGCTAATGTGGGTTTGGTGAAACCGCATGAACACCGGGCTTATGAGCGCTTCACCGCCCATGGACCTTTGGCACTGTTGCCTATGCAGGATAACCGTATGTCCTTAGTCTGGGCTATGTCTCCTAAAAAGGCAGAGCAATTGATGGCATTAACTGAGGCTGCTTTTCTTAAAGAATTACAGCAGGCTTTTGGTTATCGATTAGGCCGATTGGTTAAAGTCGGAAAACGGCACAGCTACCCATTGAAACAAGTGCTGATGCCACAACAGATAAAATGGCCTGTTGTTTTTGTAGGAAATGCTGCGCATACCCTCCACCCCGTTGCTGGGCAAGGCTTTAACCTGGGACTACGAGATGCGGCAACTTTGGCGCAATGTATTAGCAAACAGGGTTTGAATGAAGAAATGTTGCAGCAGTATTTGCAATTAAGACGCCATGATCAGCAAGTCATTACGCGTTTCACTGATGGTTTAATTCAAGTATTTACCAGCCGGTTACCTGGAATGGGGTTGGTACGCAATATTGGCCTGATTGCGATCGACAATATTCCAGCTTTAAAAAACTGTTTGGCGCGTTATGCCCGAGGCTTTGGTGGTTTTACCCCGGACTTGGTTTGTGAAATTGCTTTGGAGACTGTAGATGTCCCTTACCTCGGAGATAGAAATGAGCCAACATTTTGATGTGCTGATCGTTGGTGGCGGAATCGTTGGTTTAACCGCAGCTTTAGCCATGGCTCAGCATCATTATACGGTTGCAGTAATTGATGCAGGGACATTAAAGGCAGATACCTCAGGGGTTGATTCGCGAGTTTATGCCATCAACAAAGCGTCACAAGCTTTATTGCTTGAGCTTGGTGTATGGCAACACCTGGATGCCTCGCGAGTTTCCCCCTATAAGAAGATGCATGTTTGGGACGGGGTTAATGGAGCCTCTATAGACTTTGATTCAAGATCTATTGCGGCACCTGATTTAGGTGCGATTATAGAGGAGTCGGTATTAAAACAAGCGCTTTTGCAGCAGATAATTAGCGAAGAAAAGATCAGTTTGTTCCCCCATTGTTCGGTGGATGAGGTATGTAGTTCGATACAAGGCGTGCAGATTAGCAGTCAAAACGTGGTTTGGAGCGGGCAGTTATTAATGATTGCTGATGGTGCCAATTCACCTACTCGTCAAAAACTTAATGTAGAGTTAACCACCTGGCCTTATCACCAAAAAGCCTTGGTTGCGACTGTCCAAATTGAAAAGACTCATCAGCAAACAGCCTACCAAGTCTTTAATCCTGATGGACCTTTGGCTTTTTTACCGTTATCGGATCCCCATCAATGCTCCATTGTTTGGTCAACGAACGCAGAAAGGGCTCAACAGTTAATCGCTCTTGATGAAGAGGCGTTTAATGCGGAGCTAACTCAGGCCTTCGCTGCATATTTAGGCCACGTTACCTTGGTGAGTACCCGCTACCAGTTTCCTTTGCAAATGAGGCATGTAAAGCAATATAGCGGTAATCGTTGGTTACTTCTTGGCGATGCTGCTCATACCATTCATCCCTTGGCCGGCTTGGGGCTGAATGTGGGCTTGGCTGACGTGCGTTGTTGGCTGCAGCTTTTGGAGGCTTCAAATGGTGCCTTGCCATCAAGAAAGATATTGAATGCTTATCAACGAGAACGTAAATCTGCAGTCTGGCAAATTATTTTATTGATGGAAGGCTTCAAATGGTTATTTGGTTATTCATTGGCCCCGGTTGCTGCTCTTCGTGGTTTAGGCTTACGTATTTGTAATGGAATTACCCCCCTGAAACGGTTATTCATTCAGCACGCATCGGGCTAGGGATGGCGTCTTCTAGAAACTATTAGACTTCCTTTATTCCGAGAGCAAACGATGCTAACCCAAGAGGAGCAAGCCGCATATGATGAAGCCATCTTGGAAAATAAAGAAGACATTGCAGTAGATGCCATCCTCTCCATCATTCAGGCAGGAAGACATTCCCTACACCTTCCTTTGCCAGAGCAAGATGCATCAATGGATGATGAGGAGTCCTTATCTGAGAATTATAACTCTTCATTTGGCTATCGATAACGGTTACCAAGTGGCCCTACAATGAAGCATGGACGGTTAAAGCATGATCTAATTGATAAGGGCATGTTGAGATATTTTGTACTTAGTGTACAATTATTCCTCTTTTGTTGCGAAGAAATAATATGTTGACCCGTCTAGCTGGCTGTTTACGACTTAAGATTTTTGTTATTACCTTATTTTTAGTAAGCCCTCTTGCACAAGCTAGGGCAATGAGGAGTTGCCATCCCCCCATTAATCCATCTCAGCCACAATATATTGTGGGCTATGGCTCCTTGATGTCAGAAGACTCAAAAAAAACCTCAGCAAAGAATTCCGGTGACAATATTCCTGTCACTATTACTGGTTATCAACGTGGCTGGTTTTTGAAGGGGCCTGCTGCGAAATATAGTGCTACTTTTCTTGGAATTAAGTCTGCTGTAAACCAAAGAATAAATGGCGTTGTCTTCAATCTTCCTGACTCTAATGAATTATTGGCCATTGATGAGCGAGAACAAGGCTATTGTCGTCAGCTTGTTGAGTTAAACAGTATCCAACCACTGACGGCAGATCCACTGCCACAAGCTCAATATTGGATTTATGTGCCTGAACCAGAGCAAATTGCTCTAGCCAACAAACAGTATCCTATTGTCCAAAGTTACGTGGACATTTTTTTATCGGGATGTATTCAAATGGAAAAAAAATATCACCTGAGCGATTATGCTCGACAATGCATTACTACTACTTCTGATTGGTCTCCCCAATGGGTTAATGATCGAATTCATCCTAGAAGACCTTGGTCTTCTACGCCTGAGGCAGCTGCTATTGATAAATTATTATCAGAAGAAGTGGCCGATTCTTTTAATAGTATCGTCATCGAAGGCAGTATTAATGGGTGATATGTCTTGAAAAAAGTAATAGCTTCTTACTTCCCAAGCTAACGCGCAAAATGCTCACGGCTGAAAGCTACTTTTTCTGCTGTTGATTGTTTAGGATGATCTTTAAAATGAGCCTCTATGGCGCGATATCTCTTTAATCCCCCCTCTCTATTGGCGATTTGAATATTCAAGCCGGGACGAGCATTAAGCTCCAGCATTAAAGGTCCTTGATCTTTATCAAGGACAATATCTACGCCAAGATAACCTAAGCCGGTTAAGTCATAACAACTTGACGCAATTTCAAGAATCTTATTCCAATAAGGCACTTCGATACCGACAATTGGATTTAAAGTGTCAGGGTGATAATCAATGGTGTCATTATGAAAGACTCCCCCCAGGGTTTTTCCGGTTGCCAGATCAACACCAACACCTATTGCCCCTTGATGTAAATTGGCTTTACCACCTGATAATCGAGTAGGAAGTCTTACCATGGCCATCGCCGGGTAGCCCAATAAAGTAATAATGCGAATATCAGGAATGCCCTCATAACTTACTTCGGCAAATATAGGGTCAACCACAACTCGTTTTTCAATGATGGCATAATCCGATGAACCACCCAGGCTATAGGCACCGGACAATAAACAGGACAGGTGATAACTCAGTTCCTGAACGGTGGTTAATTTGCCATTAATTTGCCGATAACGTCCATAGACCTTGTCTTTAAAAACTAAAATACCATCACCACCCGAGCCACGAGCGGGTTTGACTACAAAGTCGTTATAAGGAGCAAAACGCTCTTCTATGGTTTTGATCTGTTGCTCTGTTTCTATAATGTCATATAAAGGAGGGACGGCAATTCCTGCTTTTAATGCCAGTTTTTTGGTTTTCAGCTTATCATCGACTAAAGGAAATAATTTCCTTGGGTTATAACGGAGCACAAAATCAGTGTTCCGCTGATTAATACTTAAAACCCCATGATTTTTCAAACGACGAAAAAGACTAATCATTTTATATCTCTTGCCAGTACTTTAAACCGTTTTAATTCAAATAAGCGATATCCACGATATTGTCCAAACCATAAAATCAGGGCTAAAAGAATTAAAAGAAGTTCAGGGAAGGCAAAAATCAGATATTGCAGCGGTTCATAACTCATCGCCCAGTAAGATATCACTGCGGCAAACAGACTTCCTATGCCTGATTTTATCGCTTCCGATGCGCCCCGTTCGTCCCAGGTAATACACATGCGTTCTATAGTCATTGTTAAAATAACCATAGGGAATAAGGCAACAGACATTCCTGCATCAAGAGCGAGATTTTGACTGACGACGCTAATAAAAATCATCAATAGAATAACCACGGTTAAAATGGCTGCAAGCCTGGGTACCAGCAGCAATTTCAATTGATCAAGATAAAAGCGGGCTAATAAGCCAAACGATACAATAATAACGAACAGACAAATACCCCAAATTACATGGGTTTCTCTAAATGCTAAAGCGATCAGTACTGGCATAAAGGTACCAAAGGTTTTAATCCCTATAAAATTGCGCAGGATTAAGATGATGAAGGCACCAATAGGTACAGTTAATAAAATTTTATAGGTAGCCTGCACATTAACCGGAAGTTGCAGTAGTGAAAACCGGAGAAGTTGTGAATCGGATTGTAATCCCCTGGCTTTAGCAACACTTAATGCATTAATAGGGGTTGGTGATACAGTCAATGAGAATTGAGCTTTTGAGCCTCCTACGACATCAAATAACGCTTCATTACCGTATTGCCAAATAAGGAACTCTTTTGGCAAGCCTGCGCCACCCGTACGCGGGTTGATATAAATCCAGTTTTTACCATTAAAAACAGCCAGAAAAGACTTTAAATCCGCTTTGCTTTTTTGGTTTAGATAAATTCCTTTGACGGGCATGGCAAAAATTTTAGACTGATTAAGAATCAGAATGGTTGCTTTAATAATCCCTTCATCATCGAATTCATTGCCAACTAAAAGTTTGGCATTGCCATCCTTTTTATTGAGTTCTTTAACCGTGCTTTGGGCAAATGTTTGAATGTCAGCGGAAGATTGCCGTACTTGGTTGGTAATGGTTTCAACAGCGGACTTTTGACTCTCATCAAGGGTTTGCGATTTAACAGCCGAAGGCTTGGGTAATGTTGATTCATCACTCTCTGTTTGGCGAATAATTGCTCTATAGTAGAGTGATTGCGGTCCATGACTTCTTCTGATGGACCATACTGTTTCACGGTTATAACCGTTTAAGTTGGTGGTGACGCCATAGCTTCTGGAGACAAAGTATTCATCAAGTATAGCAAAATGAGGGGGCAAGTATGGAATGGTAAAGCTCGCTTTAATAGGCGTATTGTTATCGGCAATAAAGCGTAAATTGGACTCTACCATCCAGCTGTTTATTGTTTCAGCATCCGTTAAAGGGACATCTAAAGCGAAGTGCCTGTATAGGAAAAGACTTGACCCTACAAGAAGTAGGGTAATTATTAGGCCATAAACATGACGTTTGTTATTTTTCATTATTTCTTAGGGCTCAGAGATTTGACAGTGAAAGTAAGGGCTGGATCGACTGCTCCATTAAAATCAATAATGGCATCTCTCCCTAGCAGTAACGGATACAGGAAGCGTTTACGGTTGGTTAAATTAACTTGGATCGCTCTGACCTTATCACCTAATTTGATATTGAGTAGTACAACAGGGCGTTTCATTGGCTTTGATTTTAATAACCCGGGATTGGCTTCACTGGCTCGAACTTTAATTTTTACTTTGCCTATGTATTCGCATTCAAAAATCTGATCCCCTTCTTTAGTCGGGACGGTAAAGCGTAAATACGGAACACCTTTAACATCAATCTCAGTAATGTTAGTCGCATTTAAAGATGCAGATTTGGCCCCGGTATCCAATTTTGCTGACAAAGTCAGGTTTTTATCAATTAAGGTCGCTTTTTCAACATAACCATAAATTTGCGGTTCACTTTTTGCCATAAGGGTTCCAGTCAATAGTGACATAAAAATAAAGAGAGCAATTATCGATCTCATTTAATCCTCTTACCTGAGTTATATATTTTGGTGCAGTATCGTAGCAGGTTTGTGCCTTAAGTCACAGTCTGAGAATGAGTTTAGTGAAATAAATTTTGGAAATTTATTATATTTTTATTGGTTTCCTGTGATAAAATTGCAGATTGCTGAGCTTAATTGTATTTTTTTGGTTCAGGATGAAAATTTTATTGACATCAAGGGCCATAATCCCATACAATGGCGAGCAATCTTTAGCTGATGCCCCTAACGTGCACGCATGTCTCTTAAGAGTGATGATAGTCAAGCTTCAACGCCCACAGATTTAGTCTTCATTCTAGCAATTGCTGGCCGTATTGACGCGCAAAGTCGTATCATTGCTAAAGAACTCGATAACGATCGCTCTATCTATTACGGTTACGCCGTTTGTGATTCCTTAAGTTCCTCCTACAGTATGTTCAAATATTTCCTGGACGTATTTTTTGCCAATAGCAGTAACGATGCAATGCATGACCTGATGATGACACCCGGTGGCATCGCTGCAATGACGTTAGAATCGTTGTTCTTGATTAGTTTTTCTGTTTTGGCGGCTAAATTTGATAACGAAACGGGCGATAATTATAAAAAAATGATCGCAACGGCCTGGCCGTATTTTCGCGACATCATGAAAGGTTTAAAGAATGCTTATAAAGGATGGCGCAGTGCAATAGTCGCATTTGGTTTGCTTGGTGCCGTTGATATTAATTTTCTCATTATTCCAGTTGGGGTTATTCTGGGTATTTTTGCCGCAGCGAACCGATTTTTGGTCCGTTATCTGGTAACAGAACCCCGCAAATCAATGATGAGTGCCAATGTAAGGTTAAAGGATGAAATAAAGCAATTACTGTCGCTAACCTACGAAGAAAGTAAATTATATGCTCAGGACATTCAGGAACAAGATGTTGATACGCGTATTTTTGCTTTTTTAGCGGTAGGGCTCGGGGGAGCTATCGATGGTTTATATCTTTATGTTGGTGTTTTAAGTCTGGCGATACTCTCCTCGCCGCTGCTTTTTTATATGGTGGCGATGTGTGTTTTTTATACGGTGGCTTGTATTATTACCCGGATCTATGAGGAGTATGATTTTCAGCTCAGGTTACTTATTACCCAAACTAAATGTAGATTAGAGCTTGTCGCAAAAGAAACCGAAACTGTTTATGCAAAATTGCTTGCCTTGCAGAAAAAAACAGATAAGAGTGATGATGACCTTATTCAGCTGAGTCTTTTAAAAAATGAGCTTAATTATTTACTTACCCAGTTTGAAGAACAGCGTAAGATATTGCGTGAGCGATCGACACGTACTTATCTTTCTGCAGTTTTGTTAGGTTTAAAAAACGGCCTATATGTTTATGGCGCACTTGCCAGTATTTTATTTTTAGTGGGCTCTATATTAACGCTCAGCGGTTGGGTTTTCCCTCCAGCATTATTGGTTGTTTGTGTCTCTCTTGGCCTGGTTTTTATCACCACTTGTATCATTCATTCCTTAATAACCAATTATCAACATTTACAGAAAGAAAAGGCTCAAGCTGAACTTCCTGAGCTATTGGTTGCACTGAGAAACAGCATAAAGCTGAATCAGGATCTGGACTGCTGGGTTGAAAAAGACGTTTTTCGTGAGATATTGGATGAGGGCATAGCGGTTGAAGCATCCCCTCAATCCTCCGTGCAAGACCGTTCTGAGGTAGTGCGATCTACATTTTCTGGCTTTGGTAAGGGACAAAAGATTATCAGTTTTTTCGGCTTTTTTTTACAGTCCAAGGATGAGCAGGGCCATTATCATGATAGTAGTGCTATGCAGATTTTCTCGGTGTTTAGTGCGCTTATATTTGGCATTATCCTGGGACTTAGGGCTTTAGCTCGCGGTTTTGGACGCGTCCCTTTAGGTCAGGATCAACCTGCGGTAAGTCTGGCCCCGGAACCGGTAATACCGCGTGAGCGATCAGCAAAGGGGCCAGAGAAAGGGGAATTATCATCTTTGCACGAGTCAACAGATAAGAAGGGAACCGCGGATATTAAACTGGAACTTATTAAAATCAGCAAGAATGCTAAGGACGCATCAACAACCAAAGTGCCAGGGGAATCAATCCAGCAATTTAAGTCCCGGAATGATTCCCAGTTTCGTTTCGATTCCAGCCGTTCCATCTTTGGTTTTTTTGAAACTAAAGCCTCTCTCCACCGCTCTGAAAGCGACGCTTGTTTAATCTCCCGTGATGCTAGTCCTGACGGTACAATTCGGGGTTTAGGGTAGGATCATTATACATTTTAAATTGATGATATATTCTAAAAGTACGACTTTTGGCTTGTATCTCATCAAGCAATTGTCTTAAACAAAGACTTAATTGTTCTAATTGTTGGTGTATGGTTTCTAGTTTATAAGCACAGGTTTTCCTATGTTCTTCACTTACATCCTGACGGTTGGTCTGTAAAGCCATGTGATATGATTTAAGTGATAAAATAGAAAGTCTGTCGATTATCATTCCTGGCGATTCGGAGTTTACCGGGCATTGCTCCGGTTTTTCGGGTTGTAACGCTTTGAAAAGCCACTCATCCATCGCTTCCATGCGATTGTTTCTAAGCTGATTACAGGTATCTATCTCCCGTTTCGCTTGGTAAACAAATTCATGACCCATATCATCGCGACGTGCACGATCTTCGGCATGCCATAATTGAAAATTAAAAGCATGATTCTCTTCCACCAACTGGTAAAATTCTTTATGTTGGTATTTAATTCCTAAAGATTTCCATTGGATGATGCACTGTTCATGAAGAGCAGTAATCGTTGAGGCATTGATTAGGTGTTGCATAGTGTATCCAGCTGAATAATAAGTTGCCTAGTTTAACTCAAATTAGACCCGCGGATCTATGCCGAATAAAAAGAGGATGATAACCATGCTTAGGATTCTTGTCGTTTTTACTTATTAATGGGCACAACGCCAGCTACAGCTCGCTAAAAATAGCGATTATAAATTTTTAAATAAGTCCCATCGTTTTCCATATTCAACAATGCTTTATTAATTTTTTGAATCAGAACCGCATTGTTTTTGAGTGCCATAATGCCATAGCCTCCACCCATGGAAATTTTTTTTCCTACCAGCCTAAATTGCTGCAATGCATTGTTAACCATAAATTTACCTACACTGTCATTAACATAAATGACATCCACCTTATGATTGGCCAAAGCAGCAATTAAATCAGTCATAAGTTCGTATTTCTTGATGTCATTATCTTTTGCATAAGGCGAGTTAAGGACTACGGTGTATAAAGTATCGGTTATGACGCCTATTTTATGATTTTTAATATCCGCCAGGTTCTTGATAGGGGAATCACTTAAGGTGAGAAATTGGCCATTACTGGCTAAATAAGGGAGACTGAATACAAAAGACTCCGAACTTTCTGCCGAAATGGGGACTGGAATAAAAGAAACATCAATGAGCCCTTGTTGTAAGGCATTGCCGTGTTGGTCTACGGTGGTCGATACGTAACTACACTCTGCTTGAATGCGTTGACAAATATTATCCATCAGATCGATGGTGAATCCAAAAAAGTGCTTGCCATCCCCAGCCAAAGAGGAAAAGGGAGGAGCAAATTTCAAAACACCCACCTTGAGAGTATCGCTGTACGCAAAGGTATTGCTAATAAGCAGGATGATGAAAACTAAAGCTTTCATACGTAAAATCCTTTTAGAGTGTACTTAAACTGTAGGAAGGAAGGTGTTTTTTGTCAAACTGTGTTTCGGAATGTTGCAGGATCTCGCACTATTTTTTTGCCAGGCAACGGTCTAATGCATTGGCAAAAGCGGTTTTTTCTTTAATACTTAGCGCCGCGGGTCCTCCAGTACGTTCTCCGGTTGAACGCAGTTGTTCATTTATATCCCGGAAATTTAAACGTTGTTTGATGTTGTTTTCGGTATAGATTTCTCCCCGGGGATTAATGGCAAGTCCTAGTTTGGCAACTACATCTGCCGCTAGAGGTATGTCTGCAGTAATCACCAAATCCTGTGCTTCCATGTGGCTAACGATATAATGGTCGGCCGTGTCGAAGCCTTTTTCGACGCGTACCGAATGAAGGAAAGGAGAGTTTGGATAAGTCAGAAACGCATTAGCTACTAAGGTAAGATGCGTTTTTGTGCGTATGGCTGCACGAAATAAAATTTCTTTAATCATCTTGGGACAAGCGTCGGCATCTACCCAGATATGCATTTCTTTGGATCCTTAGACAGGGTATGGCATTGGATGAAAATGACCGATTCCCATATTACGTTCACTTCACGCGGGCTATATACCCGATAAATAACGTTGGATTTTAGACGATTCATTTTAATTTGCAATTGTTCCGCCAGGAGGGGTGCAAAAAAGAAGGTCATTCTGCATGTTCAAATGCATTAATTCGCGGTATATTAATTTTAGAAAAAGTACATGTCGTAGTATCTTAAGATTAATCTACAGTAACAGGTTTGAACCCTAATTCGGCGATAAGAATTTGACCTAGTACTCTTTCAAAGATGGGTACCTACCAAACGATCTTTTCCCCTTTGAACGAGTGCTCGAGGCAATCAGCGAATTTAGGTTGAACTAAGTCTATTGATTTAAGGGTTTAAAGGACGAGTCGTAATGAAGCAGTTAGTTGCCATTATAAAAACACAAATGCAACAGTTAAATCATTTGCAATTAAGCGAATGGCTATTAAGCCATCTTAAAGAAGATGCAAATAATTTAACGGAGCTTTTTGCGAAACAATGTTCCGCAGTTTCCACTCCAGTAGCGGTAATGCCTTCCTTTATTAGTCAATTTTCTTCCTTCTTACCGGTGTTATCCATTTTTTATATTTATGCAGCAGAACCCTTGCGGCGCGAGTTGGTTGATAAGCTTTCAGCCTCCCCTGAATTAATGTTTGCCGACAAGACTATAGATGATGCCCCAATAAACCGAGAACTAACAGAGCGATTGATTATTTATCGTGGAGCTTGGCCCATTATTGTTGCCCTGAAGACACAAGGGATTTACGATTTAATTCAAATACTTGATAGTGCAAATGAGCAAACATTAAGGTCATTTGCCTCGTTGGACCAAGGGGGGGATGTAGCCCTTTTGGTTGATACTTTCTTGACTAAAAACAATAAGGAACTAGAGGCCATTGATCGCACTCGCTTAGTTCATTTTTTACGGCGACCTGATTTAACGCGTTGGTTTACTGAATATATTGAGTCACTTGTTAGTCAGGCAAGTCATATCATGTCTTTGAAGTTATTAAGGCTTGCTTTTACCCCTTGTACTAATGAACTCAATAAATTGGCAGAGATAAAGGCGTTGCTTGCTGATTATCCTTTTTTCCTGCATAGGGAAGCGATGCAAGCGGTAATTTATTTTTATTACGCCAAATTAAAAAAAGAACCCTTTTCTGCTGTAAATGGTGCCTTTATTTCGTTGTTTTATGAGCTGATAAAGCGTACTGATTTAACTATTCAAAGTGAATTGGTGCTCAGTTTAAATCAAGAATGTTTCTTTTTTATTATTGAACAGGGTTTGGTGGGAATGACCAGCCCAGACTTAACATCCCAGCAAGCCTGTAAGAGTTTATTATTTTTATTGTGTTCAGAAACAGCGGTACCTGATAAACCCTATCGTGATTTGATTAAGAGACGTCTGCAGCAGCTTGATCCCTATTTATTTGATACCCCTGAGATCTTTGAATTAGCAAAAGAAATTTTGACTGCGTCAAGCGTAGCTCCACAAGGGGGCGGTTGTGACTTGTGTATTGAAACATTACTGGCCTCTCCCCGCTTTGTTGCTGCAAGTACCCCCAAAGTTTTAAAACAATTGAGCGATAGATATCTTGCGCTTACTACAGTGCTAGATCAAGAGGAATATGGGCCATTAATCGAGTCATTAAAAAAGTATTTTGGCAAGGATGATGAGCTTGCGATACAAGAATATTTGTTGAACAAAAAACAACTGGAGGGCGGTGGTGAGCATCTGGTGCATGCTTTATGGATGCAGTTTGAGGCGTTATGCCAACAACAAAAGGCCCATGGTGAAGAGACAGCGGAAAGAGCCTTAGAGGTTCTCTATCGTTATTATGGCCAAACAGTTCCTCATTTAAGGACTGATTTATTACTGCGTGCGGTAGATTCTATTTATCGTCCTCTGACCAACGATATAACCGGGCTGGATGTGGCCCAAAGAAAAGAAACGAGCTTGTACTATCCAAGGGGCCAAAAAATCGGTTTTGTTAACGAAGCCAATGAGGCAATGGCTTTCCTTGCAGGAGAGGTGGTTTTATTAAGCAGCACCGGCTTGATTCCGGCCAATGAGCCACTACTTGATGAACAAGGCTCCATCATCGGTTATTTAACAGAATCGGGTCAAATAAGAAGTGCCGATTTAGTGCAAAAAAATGCAAGTGCCCAACTATTAGCGATGGTACCTGAAAAGGATTTAGAACAATCTCCCGAGGGATTGGAGCTGCTAATTCAGAACGTGTTGGATGAAGATTCTTTAGAAGCGCTTTATGGTAGCGCCCCCCTCTCATTGGACAGGGCAAAATACCTCTGGCTAGCGCAGCGCATTTCTACCGCCGTCAGGGAAACAGAATATCCTATTTCATCCTCAACCTTTAATTCTTTGGTGAATCATCATCCTGACGACATGCTGTTTTCTTTGCTCGCGACGATGAAACATGAGGCTAATGCCCGTAGTTTATTCCACGCTATTTTAAATGATGATAAAAAGCGTGAAATACTACTTAAAGGATTGTTTGCATCAGAGGTTGAAGGATTTTTGGATCATCATGATGCCGTGACTTGTCTGGCAGATTACATGACTCATTATCATGATAAGCCTTGGTTTGCTAAAGGATTGCTGTGTTTTGCTGATTATGCAAAAAAACAGAAAAAACACACCTTGCTTAGCGACGCGTTGGCTCAGCTTACTCGCGAGAGCAATAAAGAGAAACAGCGAGGAGAGTTAGTAGATGCGGTGCTGAAAAGTCTCATTGGAGCGGAGGACTCCGCTAGAGTGGTGCTACAGGAATTTCTTCAAGATCGTAGCGAGACACCAGTACAGCAACTAAAAAGTCCTGAAATAAAAAAAGTCACTCAATATTTTTACAAACGCCATTTGGTTGTTGCTCTTCAAGTATTAAATGAAACAGCCCATTGGCAGAATAGTTCGTTATATAAACTGGTATTGCACCTTTTAGATACTCAACACGAGCAACTTTTTTCGTCTAAGGAATTTAATTTTACTGTCGAGGAGCCTTGGCAAAAAAATGAGTTAAATGACTTGGCAGACTTTATTAACCGGCACTTAAGTAAGAAACGCTCTTTGGATAGCGATTTTTCAGTAGGGCATAGAGTGTTGAGTGAACTCCTATTCCGCGGGGCGAAGGCTGGGCAGATCTCTTTGTTTTACAGCAAAAAAACATTTAATCCAGCAATAGCCCATATGTCTTTTACTCGTCCATTTTTAGAGTGCTTGGTGGACAAATTTTGGATCCCCGAAGGAGTGAAAGAACAATTCGCAGATGGGATGTTACGAATAAAAGCCTGGGCTCACGATCAAAATCCATTGCAAAAAGAATTAGAAAGTCATCCCGTTTTGGTTGATTGGCGTCATTTGGTAACTCAAACCTGGAAGGAAATTAATAAAAAGAAATTGCCTATTATTTGTGCTTATTTATTGAATTATTCAGGCTCCAAAAAGCCATTATCTTGTTTATTGCGTGATTATATTAATGAGTTTCAAGAGGATCCTAATTATCTTTACCCTGTCGTGAAATTATTACAACAGTTTCCGCAACGTGATGTTTCTGCAGTGATTTTTGATGTTTTAGAGGTGATGATTATAAAAAATCCTCTTCTTTTAGATGGAACTGTTTTGCATCATATGGCGCACTATCACGCGAGGACAAACGCGAATCAGGACGTTAAATCTCCTGAGGCTGAGTTGAATTTATTGATTTATTTTGGTCAACGTAAACGGTATCCCTTGGTGCAAAGAGGATGTGACGAATTAGCAAAAACTTGTGAAGACAAAAAATTAAAACAAAGACTATTGAAAGGAGCCCTTGAGGCTAAGGTTGAAACTGATTTAAGTTCCAGCCAAGGTTATTTTTATTTTAGCTTGGTTAAGGTATTTAAAAGGTTATGGCATTATGGAGTGAATGCAAAGAAAAACTCATCCGGCATTGTATCCTTTTGCGATGACGTGTTGTCTCATCCGATACCTAAACGTGCACCAGAGGAAGTAAAAATGCCGGGTTTAAGCGGCAAGGGAAGTACTACCTATTTGGAGTTTACCGAAAGGAAAAAACAATTAATCAGACTTTTAGCGACCATTAAACACAGTCCTGTTCCGGCTTCATTAATTACCAGGCCGTCGCAAATCAGCCAAAGTTTGTTCCACGGAAAAGGGGAAACAAAAGAAACAGTTGTTGCTCAAGAGCAAGCTGTGGTACATATATAATTTTCTTTGTATCGACAAAAAGGTTTTGTTGTTTTCGCATCGAGAGTAAGGAAGGCCAAAATATTTCGTCATTGCGAGAAGCTTGCGACGAAGCAACCCAGACTGAGTTCCTTCAGGGGGCTTTCTGGATTGCTTTACTGTGTTTGCAACGGCGGATGGGATACAAAATAGGTAAAATTGCTCGATAAATATTGATGTATGTAGAAAAAGCAGTTTAATAATTTTGGAGAGAATGATGAGAGTGTTGGCTTTTTTTTGCTTTTTACTGATGTCTTCTTACGTACTGGCTGAATCTACTTTACCTGCAGGATGTCGGCCAGTTACTGTACAAGGAGAGTCGGTAACCTTGAAATCCAAGAAGAGTAAATTGGTATTTATTCATAACCTCAGCAATGCGGATCTGTGGATTACGCATCCTGTAGCTGAGCCTAGTGCCAGTGCGGGCTGGACCAGTAGATTGCAAGCGGGTAATTGGTCAGCATTGGCGGTAGATAAACCGCCCTTTGTTTTAAATTGCATTGAGTCAAGACCAGGACATGAACAGCAAGTACCTTGTGAAGGGGCTATAGCAGTATGCCAATGGCCTAATGTTAAAATTCCAGGCAACGAGCAAGGCACTTTTTGGGCTGCGGAAGACAAATCTTTAGATGCCTTAACTGCTGCTATTGGCGCTCGTGGATTTGTATTGCCTGTGGCTAAATAACCGGTCTTGTTACGCTTTAAGTCATCTGTCTGAGGTCTCTTTCTTGCTACTGAACTGGATAAGTGGTAGAAGAGACTAAACAGTGTTTAGGGTTAAACTATGATAATAAAATATATAATGGTGGAAGGTGAGTAAAAAATCAAAAGATCCCTTTTATAAACGGGAAAGTGAGAAGTACGCAGATCCTATTCCTAGCCGCGAATTCATAATGGAAGTCTTGAATGAATACGGCAGGCCAATGTCGCGCAATCAATTATTTGATAAATTGGGTTTGGACCAAGAAAGCAGACAAGAATCCCTCGGCTTTAGATTGAAGGCCATGTTGCGTGATGGTCAAATCATGCAAGACCGGCGTGGGCGTTTTTGTCTGCTGCAAAAAATAAATCTGCTTCGAGGTACTGTGCAGGGACATCCCGATGGTTTTGGCTTTTTCATTCCCGATGATGGTGGGGATGATATGGTGCTGTCTGCCAAAGAAATGCGTACCGTGATGCACGGCGATGTTGTGTTGGCCTATCAGGCTGGAGTGGATAGACGTGGCAGGCCTGAAGGTAAAATTCACGAAGTTCTGGAGCATGCGAATGCCACCGTTGTCGGGCGTTTCTTTACTGATCATGGCGTGAGCTTTGTATTACCTGATAGCAAACGTTTAACTCAAGATATTTCTATTCCCCAGGAATTTACCGGGGGCGCTAAAAATGGCCAAATAGTTTTGGTGGAGTTAATTGCATTTCCTAATAAACGTGCCCAGGCTATAGGTAAAATTATTCATATTTTAGGTGAGCATATGGCGCCGGGTATGGAAATTCAGGTTGCAATTCATGCTCACGGAATCCCTTTTGAATGGCCTGATGATGTAGTCACTGAAGTGGCTAAAATCCCTCAACAAGTCAGCGAAGACCAACTCAAAGGACGTACCGATTTGCGTAATCTGCCTTTTGTGACTATCGATGGGGAAGATGCCAAAGACTTTGATGATGCCGTTTATTGCTATAAGAAACCTAAAGGCGGCTTTCAATTATATGTTGCTATAGCTGATGTCAGTAACTACGTACCCAAAGACTCAGCCTTGGATAAAGAAGCGGCACGCCGTGGAAATTCAGTTTATTTTCCGGGAAAAGTGGTTCCTATGTTACCAGAGGCTTTGTCTAATGGATTGTGTTCGCTAAATCCTCATGTCGATAGATTGTGTATGGTCGCTGAAATGTCGATTGCTGCAGACGGTAAAATATCGCGCTCCCGTTTTTATCGTGCCGTGATTCATTCGCACGCTCGTTTGACCTACACGCAAGTGGGGTTATGGCTTGGACAAGGGCGCGCTGATGAAAAGCACCAACCTTTATGGCCTATGCTTGAGACACTTTATGATTTGTATCACGTTTTATTAGCGACGCGTAAAACGCGCGGTGCTATGGATTTTGAAACCACGGAAACCCGCATCGAATTTGATGAGAATAAAAAAATTAAGTGCATCGTCCCCGTGATTCGTAATGATGCTCATAAGTTGATTGAGGAATGCATGTTGGCTGCCAATGTGGCTACGGCACGATTTTTAGAAAAAGCGGAAATTCCTACTTTATATCGTGTTCATGCGGCTCCTGAAGAAGATAAGATTACTGTCTTAAGGCAGTTTTTAGGTGAGTTAGGATTACAGTTAAGTGGCGGTAGGAAGCCAGGTCCTAAAGATTTTCAACGCACGATGAATATGATCGGCGATCGGCCTGAAAAACATCTCATTGAAACAGTGATGTTACGCTCTTTGAAGCAGGCACAATATGTTGAGGCCAATGAAGGGCATTTTGGTTTGGCTTATTCTGCCTATACTCATTTTACTTCACCGATTAGGCGCTTCCCCGATTTATTAATTCATCGGGCTATAGGCCATTTATTAGATAATCATCCGGTTTACGAGTTTAGCTATACCCATGAGGACATGAACCGTCTGGGTAAGCACTCCTCTATGACTGAACGCAGGGCTGATGAGGCAACGCGAGAAGTGGTGACCTGGCTGAAATGCGAATACATGCAAGATAAATTAGGGCAAGTATTCAAAGGACGAATTTCTGCAGTGACCAGTTTTGGGATTTTTGTGGAATTAGACGATATCTATGTTGAAGGTTTAGTGCACGTCACTTCATTGAAGAATGATTATTATAATTATGACTCGGTTAAACATCGATTAGTTGGGGCTCGAGGTGGGCATGTATATGGTTTGGGTGATCCCATGACGGTATTGGTTGCTCGAGTTGATTTAGATGAACGCAAAATAGATTTTGAGCCTGCAGAGGAAGAAGTTAGCAATGAGTGAGCAGTTAGTATATGGGGTGCATGCGGTTTTTGCTTTATTGACCAATCCCCATCGGATTATAAATAAGATCTTTATCAGTCAGGATAGAACGGACAAGAGACTACAGGAAGTGTTAGATAAAGCAGAACAAGCCAAAATCAGTATTGAAAAATTAAGTACTCAAAAAATGAATCAGCGTTTCGCTGACTTTACTCATCAAGGTGTAGTTGCCAGTGCTACTTCATTACCCGACTATGGTGAGTCCGATCTTCTTTCATTATTGGATTCCAGTAAAAAGCCTGCCTTGATTCTTATTCTTGACGGGGTTACTGATCCCCACAATTTAGGAGCCTGTCTGCGTTCGGCCGATGCAACTGGTGTGGATTTTGTGATGATCCCTAAAGATAAGAGTGCCAGTATAACTCCTGTGGTAAGCAAGGTGGCTTGTGGTGCTGCTGAATCAGTACCCCTGGTTAGAGTAACTAATCTGGTTAGAGCCATGGAAACTTTAAAAGAACAAGGGGTTTGGATTTATGGTGCTGCCGGTGAGGCAGAACATTCTCTTTATCAAGTAGATTGTTCAGGAACTATAGCTATTGCTATGGGGGCTGAAGGAGAGGGATTGAGACGCTTAACCCGGGAGCACTGTGACGGCTTGTTTTCTTTACCTATGCTGGGCTCTGTGGAAAGCTTGAATGTGTCTGTAGCTACTGGAGTCTCTTTGTATGAAGTGATTAGGCAAAGACAAAGAGGGCGCAATGAGTGAATTAAAAATTAAAGCGGCACAAGCCGCTATGGCTTATATTGAAGACGATATGGTGATAGGGGTTGGCACTGGTTCCACAGTGAATTTTTTTATTAAGGAATTGGCCGCCATCAAGCATCGGATTGATGCTTGTGTCGCAAGTTCTAAAGCAACTGAAATTTTACTGCGTGCAGCGGGTATTCCCGTAATTGACTTAAATTCAGTCAGCGATTTACCTGTTTATATTGATGGCGCAGATGAGGTTAATGAACTTGGTGAAATGATTAAAGGGGGGGGCGGTGCTCTTACTCGCGAGAAAATTGTCGCTAATGTAGCCCATCAGTTTATTTGTATTGTTGATGAATCAAAGATTGTCACTCAGTTAGGAACATTCCCAGTGGCGGTAGAAGTTATTCCTATGGCACGTAGTTTTGTTGCCAGACAATTGGTTAGATTAGGCGGGGATCCTGAGTACAGAGAGGGATTCATCACTGACAATGGCAATATTATTCTGGATGTTTATAATTTGACAATTAATCCATCCAAGGCCTTGGAAGACAGCATTAACGTCATTCCCGGCGTAGTTGATAACGGATTGTTTGCCCATCGTCTGGCAGATAAAATTCTGGTTGCTTCTACAGATGGCGTGCGTCTTTTAAAATAAGGTTGTTTAAACAATGGATATGCATAAGGTTTTTGTAAATCGCATTATAAATATGAGAAAAATTAAGCTGATTGGTCTGGATATGGATCACACCTTAATTCGTTATAACTCAGAAAATTTTGAATCCCTGGTTTATGAATTAATCAAAGAAAAATTAGTGGCAATAAAAAACTATCCTGCAGTGCTAAAAAAATTAAAATTTAATTTTCATGATGCCATTCGGGGCTTAGTGATTGACTGTAATAATGGAAATATTTTGAAACTCAGCCGTTATGGAGCAATCAGGCAAAGTTATCACGGCACAAAACTGATTAGTTTTAATGATCAGCAGGAAATTTACCGAAGTATTTATGTCGATTTAGGCGATCCCAATTACATGCCTATAGATACTTCTTTTTCTATTGCATTTTGTGTTTTATATGGCCAGTTAGTTGATTTAAAAGATGAATTACCTGCTCATGAAATGCCTAATTATCAAACCATAGCTAAAGACGTCCAATATTGTGTGGATAAAGTGCATTCTGATGGCAGTTTAAAAAGTATTATTAGTAAAGATTTAAATAAATACGTCCTTAAAGAAAAAGCTGTTGTAGATGGTTTGAAGCATTTTATTCGTCACGGTAAGAAGATCTTCATCTTGACCAATTCCGAATATTCTTATACTAAGCTTTTGCTAGATTATGCGATTACTCCCTTTTTAAATAAAGGAGAGACTTGGCGTGATTTGTTTGAGTATGTTATTACTTTGGCCAATAAACCCCGTTTTTTTTATGATAATCTGCGTTTTTTATCGGTGAACCCTGAGAATGGCACCATGACCAATGCTGAAGGATTATTGGTGCCTGGTGTATATCAAGGGGGAAATGCGAAAAAATTTACGGAAAGTCTGAATATTAGAGGTGATGAGATTCTCTATATTGGGGATCATATCTATGGCGATATTTTAAGATTGAAAAAAGATTGTAACTGGCGTACCGCGTTGGTAGTTGATGAGCTGGGCGAAGAGATAGCAGCACAGATAAGGGCCTTACCCATAGAGAAAAAAATTGGCGACGCAATGAGTATTAAAAAGGTCCTTGAACAAAAATATGTCAATCTTTGTACTCAGAGCATTGATGAAGACTCAGAGCAATACGATAAAGAAATTCAAGAGTTACAGTTACAAATCTCCGCAGTGGATTTACAGATTTCTAAACTGCTAAAAGAGCAAAGTGCATTTTATAATCCTAAATGGGAACGCGTATTTCGCGCCGGCGCTGAAGAAAGTTATTTTGCCTATCAAGTGGATCGTTTTGCTTGTATTTACATGGAAAAATTATCTGACCTGTTAGAGCATTCTCCTATTACGTATTTCCGGGCCAACAGACGTTTATTAGCTCATGATATAGAAATTTAATTTTAGAGTTGGATGATCGATGTAACTTGGCTCCGGTGTTCTATTATCCAGGGTTACAATTTCGTCTTGTAGTTGAGTATATGAGTAGTCTCAGTGCCATTGACTTAAGAAACGTCATCCACAGCGAAGCGAAGGATCTGCAAAATATGGCTCATGCCTATCCCTCGTCGCAAGCTCCTCGAGATGAAGGAAAGCGGCTTAAGTCAATGGCTGTGATGCTTGGGTAGAGACGAAGTCGTAACCTGGGATGAAGTGCCACAGAATCCTTATAGCATTATCCCTTCCACGATCCGCATCTTATAAATACAGAGTGAAATTAATAAGTTCACTCATTTAACTCGCATGTTCGGCCATTAAAAAGAGACATAAAAATTAAATTTAATTTATTTGTTTTCTTAAGTTTTTCTTAAGGTTTGCCCTTTATACTTTTTATGGTAAGTAACAGGGAGCTGTGATGCGAGTATTAATTGTCGAAGACAATGCTTTTAATGCATTTTGTTTACGTCGTTTATTAGAATCAGTGGTTACATCGATATCAGTGACTATAGTCAATAATAGTCAGGCTGCTATGTCTCATATTAATAGTCATTTGCCTGATATGGTTGTAATGGATGGCGATCTGGGTTTAACTGATGAACTAAATTGCAGTGGACCTGCACTTACCGATGCCTTGTGGCAAAAATATCCTTATCTTCCAATTATCGCCTGGTCTGATTCAGAGGCCATGCGCGAAGCGTTTGCCGTAGTGTTTAATCAACATAATAAACCGCTTAATGAATACAACACTTGGACCAAAGTGATCAGCATTGAGCGAATATGTAAGACATGGGCGTATTATTTTGGTGAATTCATGGGCGGACAAAATCCCGCATTTGCCTACCAGCAGACTACTGCGAGTTATTACCAATAATTATAGGTCCTATTCTCTCTTTAAACTGCATGCCGCGACTTGTTCCTGAAAGAGGGCTACAAAATTGAGAACAGCGAGACCAGCCATTACTTGGGGCCGCTCGGCCTGAGGTGGGAGCAAAGGCCCTGGTATGTAAATTCCGTCGTTGCGAGCCTTGGCGAAGCAGAACAATGTTTCGTTAGCGTTCGGTACTGCTTCACTTCGTTTGCAACGACGATTATTAGCATCTAGAAATCCAGGGCAAAGCACTGCTGCTCAAAGGCCACTGCTGCTCTGCACCGTTTAATGAGCGGCATCCCAATTGGGCCCCACACCAATAGAAACAACTAATGGTACCGATAATTTTACGGTTTGCTCCATCAGATTCCGAATAATGCCTTTAGAGGACTCTATGGCTTCCTCCTGGACTTCAAAAACCAATTCATCATGCACTTGCATGATCATGTTCACTTGGGGATTTTCTTGCGAGTGCTGCCAATCAGCAATTGCTAGCATGCTTTTTTTGATAATATCAGCAGCAGTCCCTTGCATTGGAGCATTAATTGCCATTCGTTCTGCTGCTTTTTGTCTCATCATATTGCGGGCATTAATTTCGGGCAAGTAGAGACGTCGACCAAATAATGTTTCTACATAACCTGATTGATGCGCTTGTTTCCTCGTGCGTTCCATGTACTCAAGCACTCCTGGATAACGATGGAAATAAGTATCAATATAATATTGCGCGTCTTGGCGTTCCACCCCTATTTGCTTGGCCAAACCAAAAGCAGACATGCCATATATTAAACCGAAGTTTACTGCTTTAGCCCGTCTTCGTTGTTCATGGGTCACCTCATCAAGAGCTGTTTGAAAAATTTCACTGGCTGTTGCTGCATGAATGTCCCAGCTATTGGCAAAAGCTTTTAATAAATTTTCATCTTGGGATAAATGCGCCATGATGCGTAATTCAATTTGTGAATAGTCTGCTGCCAGGATAAGGTATCCAGGAGGGGCGATGAATGCGGTACGAATTAATCTACCCTCCTCACTACGGATGGGGATATTTTGCAAATTAGGTTCGCTGGAGGATAGACGCCCGGTTGCGGCAACTGCCTGATTATAGGAAGTATGCACTCGATGGGTATGGGGATTAATTTTTTTAGGTAGGGCATCAATATAAGTGGATACCAATTTCGTTAAACTACGGTATTCCAGGATAACGGCAGCAAGCCTATAGTCAAAGGCTAATTCTTGTAACACAGATTCTGCGGTGGATGGTTGCCCTGTTGGGGTTTTTGATAAGACAGGAAGTTTTTGTACATCAAACAAAATTTCTTGCAATTGTTTGGGGGAATTGAGATTAAACGGTTTGCCTGCCAATTGTATGGCTTCTTCTTCCAAGGTCTGGATGCGTTCTTTTAAACGGTCACCGTGTTTTTGTAAGGTGACAGGATCAATTAACACTCCGAGCCGCTCCATGTTCGCAAGAACGGGGATCAGCGGCATTTCTATCTCGCTAAAAACCCGCTGCAAAGAGGCATCCATCATCGGGAATAACTGGTGATGTAATTGCAAGGTTATATCAGCATCTTCAGCGGCATAAAAACCTGCTTTGTCTACCGGTATTTGGTCGAATCGTAATTGCTTTGCTCCTTTCCCTGCAATCTCTTCAAAGCTAATGGTCTTATATCCTAAATATTTTAATGCCAGACTGTCCATGTCATGACGACCTGCACTGCTATTGAGGATATAGGACTCCAGCATGGTATCGTACTTAATTCCGGCCAGGGTGATGCCATAATTTTTAAAAACAGCATAATCATATTTGATATTTTGCCCTATTTTTTCTATGGCCGGATTTTCTAAAATAGGTTTTAGGGCGGTTAAAACTTCTTCTCGATTCAGTTGAGGGCTTCCGTCCGTATGGGTTAGCGGGATGTACACCGCTTTTCCTTTTTCAATGGCAAGAGAGATGCCGACAAGTTCGGCTGCCATGAAATCAAGACTGGTGGTTTCAGCATCAATACAAAATACGGTGCAGCACTCCAGTTTATTCAGCCATTGGTTTAATTGCTCGTTGCTGGTAATCAGTTCATAGGCTGTGTCGGGGCTACTGGCATCTGATGAGGGTGTTGCTTGATTTTCTTCTTGACCTAAAAGCTCTTTAAGCCAGGTTTTGAATTCCAGTTCACGAACTAGCTCAATAAGTTGTTGCTTGTTTACTGGTTTGGGAGTTAATTCATTCAGGTTTAGCGGTAAGTCCAAATCAATTTTAATGGTAACCAGCTTTTTCGATAACGGCAACTGGGGAAGGCTGGCGCGAAGATATTCGCCAATTTTGCCACCAATATCGTGGGCATGTTCTATCAAATTATCTAAGGTTTGATATTCTGTCAGCCATTTGACCGCCGTTTTTGGCCCACATTTAGTCACTCCTGGTACGTTATCTACGGTATCACCTATAAGGGTCAGATAATCAATGATTTGCTCGGGACCGACACCAAATTTCTCTTTAACCCCGGCAATATCCATACTGTAATTACTCATAGTATTAATCAAAGTGACATGTTCATTGACTAATTGAGCCATATCTTTATCGCCCGTCGAGATGACAACTGGCAGACCTTGTTCTGTGGCTTGGCGTGCCAAGGTGCCTATTACATCGTCTGCTTCAACTCCCTCGACAATCAATATAGGCAAACCCATGGCTTGCAGTAATTGGATTAACGGTTGAAATTGAGAGCTGAGCTCTTGAGGCATGGGAGGTCTATGGGCTTTATACTCCGGATACCATTCATCTCGGAATGTTTTTCCCTTTGCATCAAAAACCACGGCCAGATCTTCTGGTTGATAATCTTTAATGAGTTTCTTAATCATATTGGCAACTCCATAGACTGCTCCAGTGGGTTGCCCTTTAGAATTTGTTAAAGGAGGCAGTGCATGAAATGCACGAAAAAAATAAGAAGAGCCATCAATCAGAACCAGAGGTGCTTTCATGCTCATTCTACCTCTTGTTGCGCTATTTGTTTTTGTAGTAAGGCCACTTGTTCAGTAAGGGTTTTAATGTTTTTACGCATTAAAGGAATTCGATTCACGGACAGTTCATGTTTAATCGCCAAATCTTTGGGACGGGCCGGATTACCCAAATAGATGGTTCCTGCATTTAAAAGTTTATTGGGTGGTACTCCAGTGCGGGCTCCCAATACCACGTTGTCTTCTATCCGTACATGGTCACTGACTCCGACATTGGCTGCAAAAATAACATTATTTCCGGTCTTGCTGCTTCCTGCTATGCCTGTAAATCCACAAAGAATATTATGTTTTCCCAATTTGACTGAATGGGCTACCTGGACCAAATTATCTATTTTAGTCCCTTCACCAATAACCGTCGCCCCCATTGTTGCGCGATCTATAGCTGTATTGGCACCCACTTCAACATCATCTTCAATAATTACGTTGCCTATATGAGGGACTTTCAGGTGTTGGCCTTCTACAAAAGTATAACCAAAGCCATCGGAACCAATGACGGTCGACGCATGAATAGTGACTCTGGAGCCAATCTGACAACCATCATAGACGGTTACATGAGGATGAATGGTGGTCTGTTCGCCTATTCTAACATCATGACCAATATGAATGTGACTTTTAAGAACACTATGATTTCCTATAACACTTCCTGATTCAATAACGACATAAGGCCCTATGGATACATGCTCGCCCAATTGCACTCCTTCGCCAATTACGGCGGTAGGGTGAATACCGATATTGACTTTTTTAGCGGGCTGAAAATGATGCAGTAGTTTAATGAATGCCTTAAAGGGATGAGCGACTTGAATCAGATTTTTTTTAGATTGAGTAATTTTCGAGCTCACTAAAATAGCACTTGCTTCAGAGGCCTCGGCCAACCTTAAATTGTCTTCGCCTTCGGCAAAAACCAGCGCCCCGGAAATAATGTCATCAATAGGTGCTAATGAAGAAATTTTTATTGAGGCGTCCCCTATTACTGTTCCTTGAACCAGGTTTGCAATATCACATAGTGAAATATTCATTCATTGACCCTTTAATTCTGCAAAATAGACCGATTATATACCCCTTACACGCTATTTTCGAGTTAATAAGAATAAGAAATGAGAATCTATATTATTTCTGTCATTTTTAGAGGGGGCTCAGGACATTTAAGTACGTCACGGTCTTCAGCTCTTTTTCTCTTAGAAAAGTTAATTCAATAGAAAAATACAGTTAAATAAGGTATAAAAATAAATAATTAAGGATTGTTTAATCGTTTCATAGAGCGGTGTGATCGGGTTGTCTAATTTCTAAGATCAAAAGGATGAGATATGTTTAAAAAAATAGGAATCACTGTGCTTGGTATGTTTTTTAGCATGAGTGCCTTCTCCATAGATACTATTTTTGATGAAAATTTACCTTTGGTATGGTCATCAATTATTACGATAAGTGGCGGTCCCGCCTGGGCTAGTCCAGGACAGAATCAATATCTTTATCCGAATGTCCCCCCCTTTCTTAATCCTAATTTACCTCCTCTTATTGTTGAAAATTTTATCTATGATTCACCTACGGGCATATTGGCTACAGGTGAGATTTTTTTTGGATTACAACGTATTGTTTCCCCCGGAATTTTAGGCGAGTTAGGTATTGGTTTGGCCGGTGCTACTGATGCTAAAGCCACAGGTGTGGTTGATATTAATGGTAATGTTGCGGTAAATGCCTTCGATTATAAAGTCGATCATGGCCGAGCAGAGATTAAGGGACGGCTCATCGGCCTTAATTTTCAGCCGGTCCAACCCTACATTAGCGGAAGTTTTGGGGCAGGATTTAATAATTCTCATGCTTACGTGCCAACCACGGTAAATCCAATAATTTTCCCCGCATTCTGGTTTACATCCAACACGAATATCGCTTTTTCCTATACTCTGGGAGCCGGTGTACAAACCAGGCTGACGCCTCATTGGCAAGTAGGCATTGGTTATGAATTTGCTGATTGGGGCAAAAATTTCCTTGGTCCTGATCCTACTATTCAGCTCAATGGGCCAGGGCTTACTCATCTTTATACTCATGAACTGCTGATGAGTTTAAGTTATTTATTTAACTAAAGCCGGTTGTTTTATCGGCAAATGGTTGGTGGATAACAAACTTTTTCAGGGTGCGACTGGATTAGGTTCGCTGCCATTGACTTAAGAAGCGACATCTAGAACGAAGCGAAGGAGCTCCACAATGTGGCTCGCGTCGCAAGCTCCTCGGGATGACGGAAAGACAGATTACTTCCCTTGCGTTAAGACCAGCATTTGAGCATTCTCTTTGTTAAAAATACAATCCAAGACGGCTGCACAGAGCAATCCCTTGTTTTACCTTGCATTAAAGTGATTCTTTCATTATCATCTGGAAATAAAGGGGGCATATTGCTTTATTTTGTTCATTTAGTTTTAAGCGCGCGTATTATGCCGAAAAATTGTTATGATTACCTTAAGAATCAGTAACATTCTTGTGGAAACTATGGTTCAATCCAAGCTATTGGGATAGCTGTGTTGGTGAATGAAAAGCTTTCCATGTGGTTGTTTTTGGCTCGGTACGATCTAAAATGCGATCATCATACCGAAAATTGTTATAGTTACCTTAAGAAATTACAGGCAGCTATCAATTCTTGGATGCTATACTTAACTCAAGGCGTTAAGTTGGCACCGTTGATGAATAAATAGCTTGGCATAAGGAGATATTGATGCACAGAGCACCTCATATTCTCATTGTTGAAGATACAATGATTGCTCAGGTTGTTCTTAAAACACAGATGATGAAACAAGGCTGTACTGTTGATACTGCATCAGACGGAGTATCCGCCTTAAATCTGGCACTTTTAACCCATTACGATATTATTTTAATGGATATAGGTCTTGGTGATGGACCAGATGGTTTTGAAGTCGCTGTTCAAATAAAAAACAAAGCAAGATTAATCGTACTACCCCTATTATGGCTGTTACGTCACATGGGGAGCCCGAGTACTATCATAAAGCCGCAGCGGCGGGCATGGAAGGCTATTTTTATAAACCGTTTAAGCCAGATGACGCCAAAATAATAGTCGATTTTCTAAAAAATTGGCAACAATTACACATTTAGGCAGCTAATTCAGTAACTTTTGCATCATACTCCTATGACCCCTGATTTTTTAGAGTCAATTCAAAGTGGCCAAGTTTTTAACGCACCCGAAGGATGCGGATAGTTGACAGTGCCGGCATTTGAACAGCTCTCAAAGCAATGAGGGCTCATTTTCAGGCCACGTTCATTTTTAAGTGGGGCGTCTCGGACAAATTTTCTGTGCTGGGAGCCATCTCTGCAAAATTTTGGTTTTCTAATGTTCTCAGATGTTGGAGCCATGCTTTACAGGTTTTTTTCTCCTCTTCCTTCAAATTAAGGAAATAATTCTTCACGGGACCATCAGTAAAGTTTTCATCAACAAATTTTCGCCATTCATCTTCTAACCCCAACTGCTTTTGTTTTTGTTTGAATGTTCCCTTTGCTGAAACAAAAAAAGCAGACAGCTGTTGCCCAAGACATACTCTGCTCTCGGGGGTAACAAGATTAACCTCACATTTCACGTCGAACAGTAATTTTTTTAAAGCAATATTTTGAGTTTTAAGATCCAGAGTATCATTCATATTTAGTTTGATACTGCTCAATCGATTTAGGAGGCTCGGTTTAAGTGTGCTGAATGTTTCCGGCGCACCGTCTAATTGGGTAATTTGGTTGTTAATCTCATTTATCAAATGTAGTGCCTTCTTTTGGCGTACATCCAAAAGACGGGCTTCTAATCTATCCATAATTTCTTTTAGTTCTTCTTCATCACCACTGCAGGTAATGCGTACAAAACCATTATTTGAAGGCATGCCAAAATAGGAGCCTGGTCCGAGCATCAGCGAGTCTTGGAATAATAAAGAATAAACTAGCTCTTCACTCGTTTGTATATTGCCTGTTTTCCCCAATGCCCTTTTTGCTTCCTGGGGTATTTCCTCCCCCAGTAAATCACTCAAATCACAAAGAACGTAAAAAGTACCGTCTACTTTATATTTAGGGTCGGGCATAGCCGCCCCCATCTTCTTTGCTCTTTCATACACATACTCTACCTTAGGCTTATAATAATTTTCTAATTTTTGTCTTTCTTCCTCAGAAAAGTTCAGCATTGTATAGGCATAAGCTAATTGGGCTGAGCGAGCTGCATGTCCTATAGCCACAATGTTATGTTCGCGGAATGCGTCCATCAATTGGTTGTCAAAAGTCATGAGCATGCCCAGACGCTCACCGGCCGCAGACAGCGCTTTCGTTGCCGAACGTAAAATAGTAATTCGTTGGCGAAGATCTGGAGCTATGGTCAATAAGGAGGGGGCCTTTGGCGAACTCCAGCACATTTCCGCATAGGCTTCATCCATTACTATTTTTAAATCAGGATATTTCCGCAGGACTGCTGCAATTTTTTTCAATTCATCTTCTGGAATTATTGTGCCTAAGGGATTGCTTGGATTGCATAAAAGGACTACTTTAGGAAGATTATTATCTAACTCAGCTAGTTTATAGGCTGATTTAATACTCGCTTCCAAGGCTGTTGCAGTTAATTGATATCCAGGCTCCTTCATGACATCAATAGGGTGCAGTTGGTGCTTTTTATTGGCTGCATAAAGAGAATAGTGAGGAAATGGAGTGATTACTCGGTATTTTGGAATATCCTCATATAATGAGTTGAACGCAGTGAAAATGATGTGTAAGGCACCTGCTCCGCCAGCGGTATATAATACATTGTCAGCAGTAATCGGGGCATTGTACCAATCAGTCATCGCCTCGGCCATTACCTTACGGGGCAAAAAGTCGCTACGCCCGTCTCCGTAGTCTATGGCTGAAGATTGTTTTGGTTTTGCTTCCTTGTCGTCTTTTACTACTGCGTCTGCTGTGCTTTTGATTAATATTTTAATGGCACTCCAATAAGCGAGGAACATTTCTACCATGTGTAGGTTAACAGGAAAAGTGGGTTTCCCCATTCCAGCAAAAATAAAGGGTTTTGTTCTAACAGAGAATCTGGCTTCGTCATTTAAGGTATTGGCCCACATATTGAGCAGCATGGTTTTATCTAGCTTGTCGCCTGACCGGCCTTCTGGAGTTAGCATTATCTTAATCTCGTGTTAAATGAATAATTTATATAACATGTGCTAATATTTTAGTTAATAATAACCAATGTATAAACCGTAATGGCCAAAAATTATAACAAAATAACCTTAACGCTAGATGAAGTAGGCAGTTTTTTAGCAAAATTCACCGAGAATAGCGAACATGTTTATTGGATTAGCAGTCCTGATTTTAAAAAAATCCAATACATTAGCCCCTCGTATGAACGTATTTGGGGGCGGCCTCGAGAAGAACTTTATAAAAATCCGAAAATATGGATTACTTTCCTGCATCCTGAAGACGCAAAAGACCATCATCCCATAGATGAAATGGCCAACAAAATTATTCAATTGGGTGATAAAGCCAGATACTCTGAACAATACCGAATTATTCGCCCCAATGGTGAAATTCGATGGATAATGGACAATGGATTTCCACTTTATGATGATAAAGGTATTTGTTTCGGGGTAACGGGAATAGCAATTGATGTGACAGAGCAAAAAAAACAGGAAGAAGAACTTCGGATAGCCAAAGTTATTGCTGAAAAAGCCAATCATGCAAAAGATGAATTTATTCAAAATATGAGCCATGATATTCGCACCCCATTAATTGGGATCATCGGAATGGCGGCTCTTTTGGAGCAAGAAGTACAAAAGGGGCAAGAAAAAGACTATGCCCAAATGATTCAGATGAGTGGAGAACAATTGTTGGGATTATTTAATAGCATCCTGGATATAGTCTCCACCGGTAACTCCAGAGAACAAGTCATTGAGGCGCAATCTTTTGATTTGCACGAGCTGCTTAAAGGTATTTGTGAGTTGGAGTTACCCACGATTAAAGTAAAAAAATTGGAATTACATCTTACTATTGATGCTTCCGTCCCCCAATGGATTATAACGGACTCGGTTAAACTACATCGTATCATCTTAAATCTTTTATCGAATGCGATAAAATTTACCAAAGAAGGCTCTATAAAAATAAATATGGTAGGAAGAGCTATGGAGGATAAGGAACATATCGAGCTGGAGGTGAGGATTTCTGATAGTGGTATCGGGATTCCTGAAGAAGAGCAAGATATGATCTTTGACCGCTTCTATCGAGTAACTCCTTCTTCTAAGGGGCTATATAAAGGGCACGGGGTTGGCCTGCATATTGTCCAAAAATATGTTGAATTACTAAAAGGCACCATTTCCTTTGAAAGTGACCAGAAAAAGGGGACAGAGTTTACTATAAAAATTCCCGTATTAATCGACTCGACTAGAACCGAATCAAAGCCGGATTCGGAAATCTCTCTGTCTTCCAAGCTGAAACTTGAAGAGCACTGGGTTAATGAGTCCACTCCCCCTGCACAGCAAATGGAGATTATGAATTCTGTTCCACCGCTTTTACTGTTGGTTGAGGATAATGCCATTGCTTTAAGAATGGTTGAATCCATAGCCAAACAAGCGAATTGTCGTTATATGTCGGCTTATTCAGGAGAAGAAGCATTAGATTTGGTCCAGTCTCACCAGTTTGATTTAATTCTATCAGATATAGGATTACCCGGTATTTCAGGAAGTGAATTGACTTTGGCCATACGAGCTTATGAACAAAGGGAAAAAAAACCTCCCGTGCCTATTGTAGGATTAACCGCGCATGCTATTGATGCGGTAAAAAAAGAATGCCTCGTGGTTGGGATGAGTAAAGTAATGATTAAGCCTTTGAAATTAAATACCTTACAAAATCTTATCTGCGAATTTGTTAGATCAAAAAATCATTTAGAGGCTCATACTTCTCCCTATCTGGGCCCCAACTTACCTGCCTCTGAGGACGAATTATTCAAGCTGGACTCCTATCCTCTTCTTGATGAGCAAAATGGAATAGTTAACTTGGGCGACTCGACAACCTTAAAAGAACTTCTGCAAATGATGATAAATGAGGCGCTTCCTCATGATTTAAAAGCAATGGATCAGGCTTTTGCCCATAAGCATTGGACTCAGGTAGAACAGCTAGCCAAAAAAATGAAAACGGAGGCCCTATATTGCGGGGCCATTCGTTTGAAATTTGCCTGCCAATATCTTGAACTCTGTTATAAGGAAGAGTCTTCTCATCTGGTAGAGGCTTTGTATAAGCAATTTTCCACCACAGTGACCCAGACTATTTTAGTGATGCTGGAATGGCTTGCCAATAATCCCTAATTAATAGATCGTTTTTGTGAGCGTTGATTAAGCAATCCAAAGGCAAAGACGATAGTTTTTCGCCAATTTTCAAAAAGGGGCAGTTGAGTATAAAGTTTGTCTGCATTATATTGAGGGAGAGTCATTTTAAGGAATAAAATGTCGCAGCATTCAGGGAAGAACTATGTGGGATAAAAATAAACGGGACTATTTACAACGCCTTGCTAAAATTCAGTCTTATTTACACCATAAGAAATTTATTAATACAGAAGATATCGTTGCCGTGCTGTCTCAACTTATTATCAGCGGTGACAGGATTTGCATCGAGGGCGATAATCAAAAACAGGCAAGTTATTTAGCCGCGGCTATGACCCAGCTGGATTCCACGACTATTAATAATCTGCACATGATTCAATCGGCTATTGTCTTACCTGAGCATTTGACGGTTTTTGAAAAAGGAATTGCGTCAAAGATTGATTTTGCTTTTTCCGGACCGCAGTCTGTTCGCTTGGCCAATATGGTAAAAAATAAAAAAATTCATATTGGAAATATTCATACTTATAATGAATTGTATGGACGATTGCTGACTGATTTGACCCCTGATATCTGTTTACTGATGGCGGATAAAGCAGATAAAGAAGGTAATTTATATACCGGGGCTAATACGGAAGAAACACCGTTCCTTATAGAGGCAACGGCGTTTAAAAACGGTGTGGTTATTGTTCAGGTTAATGAAATTGTAGACAAGTTACCCCGAGTAGATATTCCAGGTGATTGGGTCGATGTCATTGTTAAGGGACCGAAGCCCTCTTACATTGAGCCGCTTTTTACTCGAGATCCTGCTCAAATTAATGAAATCAAAATATTAATGGCCATGATGGTTATTAAAGGCATTTACGCACCCTACCAGGTCAATATATTAAATCATGGGGTTGGATTTAATACCTGTGCTATCGAGTTATTACTCCCTACCTATGCCGAGTCCTTAGGGCTGAAAGGCGCAATTTGTCAACACTGGATGGTCAATCCTTTGCCGACTTTAATCCCTGCAATTGAGCATGGGTTTGTCAAGTCAATCCATGCTGTTGGCGGTGAAGTGGGAATGAATGACTATGTAGCAGCACGGCCCGATATCTTCTTTACAGGAAAAGACGGGTCTTTACGCTCCAATCGTGCATTCGGGCAATTAGCAGGGCATTATGCCTGTGATGTTTTTACTGGGGCTACCTTGCAAATTGATGTTGAAGGAAATAGTTCTACCGCCATTGATGGGCGTATTGCTGGTTTTGGTGGCGCACCCAATATGGGCTGTGATGCTCCAGGAAGAAGGCATTCTTCTTATGCCTGGTTAAAAGCCGGACGTGAACGAAGCGAGGCTTTGGCTACCAAGATGCCTCGCGGCAGAAAATTGGTAATTCAAATGGTTGAAACATTTCAAAATGCGGACCAACCTACTTTTGTTGAAAAACTGGATGCCTGGGCCTTACAGAAATCAATGGAAGCAGATCTGCCTCCAGTCATGATTTATGGTGATGACATTAGCCATATTGTGACCGAAGAAGGAATTGCCAATTTATTAACGTGTCGTACTCTCGAAGAGCGTGAGCAGGCAATACGAGGGGTTGCCGGGTATACCGAAGTAGGCAGAAGCCGGGATAAAAATAAAGTAGATGAATTACGTGCCAGAGGAGTAATCCAGCGTCCTGAGGATTTAGGAATTAAACTTTCTGATGCAACCAGAGATTTGCTGGCAGCAAAATCCATTCGGGAGTTGGTAGATTATTCCGGGGGGTTATATTCTCCTCCCGCAAAATTTAGAAATTGGTAAGGAATGCATAATGGAATCAATGGTATTTGATTTTGTTTTATCAGGGACTGGAGTTAAAGGTCAACGAACAGTATGCGGTGTTGTCGGCTCAGGTAACTTGGAAGTTATTGTTGAAGAAAACGACTCCTTGCAGAGCCGGTTTGAAATTGAAACAGCAGTAGACCATTATAAGCCAATCTGGTCTATGGTCATTGAGGACTTTGTTAAGGAGTACCAGCCGGTAGGCCTTAAATTTACTCTTAATGATAATGGGGCTACTCCTCCTGTTGTTTCGTTGCGACTGAGACAGGCGTTTGAAGCATTTAAAGGGTATCGCTCCACAGCAAATAATTATTTGGAATTAGGGGCTCGGGAACGAATTTCTGCTCTGGTGGATGTGAATACCTTTAAAGAATGGCTAGCCAATGAAGCGTATTACAGTCCTCATTTGGCTGCATTAGGACTACCTGGTGAAGCGGATGATGGCATTATTATCGGATCTGCCGAATGCTCCAAAAAAAAGATTTTGATTGCCGCTCAGCAAAAGGATTTTATGGGTGGGGGCGTGGGTGAAATTCATGGCGCTAAATTAACTGGTTTATTCAAGGCAGCGGTTAAGCTCGGCATCCAGACAGTGATTTTATTGATAGACAGCGGCGGAGTCAGGTTGCATGAGGCTAATGCCGGGGAAATTGCGATCTCCGAAACTATTAGAGCCATTTTTGAAGCCAGAAACCAGGGGGTAATGACTTTAGGCGTAATCTGCGGAAAAAATGGCGCCTTTGGAGGCATGGGGATTATTTCCTCCTGTCTGGATTATCTTATTGTCAACGAAATCGCGCGTATCGGTGTATCCGGAGCTGATGTGATTCAGGCAGTCAAGGGTGTTGAAGTGTTTGACGCGCAAGACAGGTCCCTGGTTTGGCGTGTTTATGGAGGAAAAACCCGTTATTTACAACAAGTTGCCCAGTCCTATGTGGGCTCGTCAATTCAATCGATTAAAGAGGCAATTAAGGGGGCTATAAATAAAAAAAGTCCTATAGATATAGCGCATTTGAAAAAACAACATGCTTTATTAAAAAAGCGTTTTGAGAGCACCAAAGGTTATGAAGAGGAGGGCGCTTATTTGGCCGCCAAGCATCCTCAATATGCCGCCACTTTATTTGATATGGATGAGCGCAGTTTTTTACACGCGGCAGAACAAATAAGCAAGGATCAATAATGATTGCATTAGCTGATGTGCTGAAGGGAATATTTGGGAATGAGTATCAATTAGCAGAACATCATTCGGTGGTTTATGGTCAGGGACGAATTGGTACGCAACCATTTCATCTTTTGGGGGTCAAGGAAGCTACTTTTTTGGGTGCTGAGCAAGCGATGATTATGGCCGAAAAAATAATAGGGCTGATTGACGCGAAATCTCCCGAACCGCTTTTATTATTAGTTGATGTGGCCGGCCAACAATTAAGCATGCGCGATGAATGGTTGGGAATGCACCAGTATTTTGCTCATCTTCTCACCAGTCTGGAATGTTTACGCAAGCAAGGAAATAAACTCATATCATTGGTCTATAATCAGGCATTGGGCGGCGGTTTTATTGCCTATGGTCTAATGGCAGATACCATCTTGGCTTTGCCAGATGCTGAATTAGCGGTGATGTGGTTAGAGGGCATTGCCAAAGTGACCAAAATAGAATTAAGTACTTTGCAGGAGTTAAGTAAAACAGTGGCGGTATTTGCTCCCGGGGTTAATAACTTTTATAAACTGGGTGGCCTACATAAAATTGTTGCCTTACCGCAAGTGGCCAGTGCATTAATACAGGCATTAAAAAATAATGACTGTGGTGATCGACGGGCAAAACTGGGAGAGGAACGTGGGGGTAGAAAGTTGGCTTTTCCGGTGATTAATAAAGTGACTGCGATGACATGATGAGCCAAAGACATCAATTGGTATTTCTCGAGCATGATTCTGCTTTTGTTATTCATTCCATTCACGAAGAAAAGCAGGCCATTACTCATTATGTGAACCAATGGATTAATCAGGGATTACCTTGTATTTATGCACGGCAGTTGTCTGCGGAACAGGATATGCTGGATTTGGGGTTACCCGTTTTTCTTGCCAATAAGAAGCATCGCGTTGGCTTGCGTCTTAATAAAAATAAGGTGAGTAGAAAAGAAGATTTGCCACGATTAATTGATATGGCGAGTTATTTTTGCAAAAAAATTAAGGGGCAGCCTTTTACTCTGTTTTCTCAACAGGATATGGCTGATTTTCACTCCATATCAGTCTATGGTTCTTTTCTATGGGAGTATTTATCCGAGCAGCCTTTTGTTGGTGATAACTCGGATCTGGATTTACTTATTGATTATGAAGGTCATTCATTAGATAAATTAAAGCAAATATTAACTATATTAAAAAAGAAATTTAATAGAACCATTGATGGAGAGGTGCGTTTTAAAAAATTGGGTGATATTGCGGTTAATGAATTAGTAAATTCATCCGCGGATCAATTGTTATTTAAAAATACGGATGAAATTGGATTGATATCAAGACATGATCTTTATAAACAATATCCCGATTTACTCAGACTCTAATCGTAAAATAGCCAGAAAAATTGCCAAAATAGCAATTAGAGCGCTTTATATGGAAATAAAGGCCTATCCAAAACCCGGTTTAGTCAGCTTTATCGATTCTGGTGCCCACGTGGATATGAATGGGGAAACATTTTATCGCAGCCTTTTTACCTTACGTCATTATTTTTATTTAATTACCTTACAAGGATTAGCTCATAACTCTTTTGAGCAGTTACGCCAAACGGCACTTAATGCTGAACGGCAAATGTTAGCTACGACGGCAGGGGTTAACACCCACAGAGGCGCTATTTTTGCTTTAGGTATTTTATGTGTCTCGGCAGCACGAATTGCCAAAGAGAAAAAACAATTTACCCCTGTTGAATTTTATCAACAACTGCTCAACGACTGGAATGCTATTTTACAGCAGCATCAGCCAGACCAATCCAGCCATGGGGGAATCGTTAGACAAAGGCATCAGATTGTGGATGCCAGACAAATGGCCATTGAAGGATATGGGCTGGTTTTCCAGTTATTAATCTCTTTTATTTCCTTGTATGAGGAGACTAAATGTCTGGATAGAAGCTGCTTGTTTGCTTATTTAAAACTCTTAACCCAAGTTGATGACACCAACGTGCTTTTTAGAAAAGGTAAAGAGGGTCTAATTTTTGCAAAAAAGAAAGCACAGGAAATTTTAGCCATTGATTGTCTTGAAACGCGCCGGCTTCAGGCTATGAAAATCCATCAACTCTTTTCCCAAGAAGGAATAAGCCCTGGAGGTGTTGCGGATTTAATCAGTGTATTGCTCTTTATGGGACAACTATTTTGCGAGCCTCTTTCATGTCATTACTAGTCGCTTTTTCTGGTCAGGGAATGCAGCATGCAGAGATGTTTAAAATTCTGGCCGCAGATGATTGGGGCAATCATTGGCTCAAAGAAGCGAGCCAACTGATTAATCTGGATCTATTGGATTCCCGTATAGTCCAACAGTATTGCTTGGATGCGGTTTATGCCCAGTATTTTATTGTAATTCTTGGGGCAGGTGCTTTTCATGCTATTAACCATCAGATCAGTTTAATGCCCGAGTTTCTTTGCGGTTATAGTTTAGGGGAGTTAACCGCTTTTGGGATCAGTACTAATCTGAGCTTAAATGAGCTCTGTTTCCTTACTAAAAAAAGAGCATCGCTCATGCTCCAGGCAATGAAGGAAACAGCTGGAAAGAAGGAATGCAGTCTGGCTGTTTTGAAAGGGAATATAAACCTGAATCTTGCCCAGCTGCTCACTAAAACATTTGATTGTTATATTGCCATCATTAATGCAGCGGATCACTTTATTGTGGGGGGATTGTTAACGAATATAAATTCATTGCTGGCCGAGGCTAAATTAAAAGGAGTGGTTAAGGCAGAGCAATTAAGAGTGAGTGTGCCTTCCCATACTCCTTTATTGAGTAAAGCCAGCATTGAATTCTTTAATTATTTACAAAGTACACCCCCACGCTCAATGAAATACCCCATATTAAATGCTTTAACCAACGAGGTACTTTATAACACGACTGACATGTTATCTATTTTGGCCAATGAGGTATCCCAGACCTTGCATTGGGGCAGGGTGATGCAACTGGCTCCAGAATACGGCATTTCACTTTTTCTGGAGCTGGGCCCACGAAGTTCATTAAAAAAGATGTTTGCTGCGGAAAATCCCCACATTAAAGCCTATAGTCTTGACGATTTTTCTTCATTAAGCGGATTGGCTCAATTCCTCAAGAATTTTTGAGCTTGATTTTTTAATGTTGTCTTAATATTAACCATGTATAATGCCGCGATACTTAGGAGCTTATCAGGATACCAATGGCCAATATACTTTCTTATAACGATTATTATTTAGAACAAATGAGTTTCATTGATCGTTATATTCGCTCAGCTCTTCTTCCTGGGGACCAAAGGCGATTACAGCGTTTGGAAGAGAAGCAAAGCCAACAGGTTATTTATTTTCTTGATGATTTTCTTGATATTGAGGAAGGTAAAGAGCTTGATACCACGCGAATTGGTTATCCTCCTTTAAAGAATGTTGCTTATACATCTGAACAACTTATTTTAGCTCCTTTGGGGGAAGATATTCGTCCAGGAAATCGTCGTTTAAGCCGTTACAGACTTGTTTATGGTCCAGTTGATTTTTATTTAGGGAGTCAACTGGAAGACCCAACGGAAATCCCGGTAATTACTGCCTGTGCCCCCAACTTAATGGGTTCATCTGCAAGCGATCTGGAAGAATTCTCTACTCCAAATGGTCGTAAAAGAGCTCTCAAAGTTAAAGAATACGATGAAGAGTGTAAAAAACTGGCTGACTTCATCGTGGATACGGTAAAACAACAAGGGAAGAGCCGTTTGGTCATGCCTGCGTTCGGCGTGGGCGTTTATATCAGACAACTTGATAGGGCTTCTAAACAAATAGCCAAAGAAAAAATGTATAAGGCTTTTGCCGAAGCCGCTTTAAAGCATCAAATTCAAGTCGATTGGGTAGTCTGGGCGCAAGATTCTGCTGCCCAAGAAGACGCTACTCTTTTAGCGAGTTATTCGCCCGATAATCAGTATATGAAGCCGGTTATCCATGCGGATATGATGTTATATGCCCAAGCTCTTGCAGAGGAGCAAGAAAACCTTGTTTTACTTAATCCTGGTAGTGATCGCACTATAGGTGGTGCATACACTCATAAAAATCCTACTACTCTTGAAGAGCAAATAGCGCAACAGTCTGATTTAGTCTTATTACATTCGCAATTAAATGGAGATATGGTTGCACGATTTAATACTCAATTTAAACAACAAAAAGACATGCGGCAACAAAGTAACTCTACTCAGTTTACCTATATGCCTCATGTAGATAGCTCCTTAAAAATAGTTGCGGATCATATCAAGCAGACATTAAATCTTAGGGAAAGACCCTGGGTTTTTCGGGCGGATGAGAATTACCGAATTTCTTTTAAACGCAAAAACAATGCTCTGGCTTTTATTGAATTATTACATACTCACGGAGTTAATGGACGAAGAGGAAAGAAAAAAGCACAATTTGAGGATGGATATTATGTGGTGTATTTAACTTCCGCTCAATACCGGACGTTAACGGAACAAATATTGGTTGCTCAAGCTACACCTAATGTTTCCGCCAGTCCTTCTTCCTGGAGTTTTTTCCGGCCACCATCCGCAACAAGCTGTTTAAGCAATCAACAGTTGCGCGAAATCCAGGGATTAATTAACCGTTTGGAAAGAGAAAGAGGATGTTTCTGGTCGTTTAATTTAGATAGAAAGAAAACTAAAATTGATGCACTGACGATGCTGGCAAATCAATCCTTTCATTATAGTGACGTGCAACAACTCGTTACCGATGTGCTGAATCGATATCCTGATGCTAATAAAGGGATTTTTAGCAACCGCACTGGTGAATTTCTCACGGCGCTCAGAGATAATGCTGGTGATAATCAAAGGGGCTGTTGTTTCTAATTATTTTATATTGAATAGATGTTTTTCCCGGATGCAAGCAGCCAGGCTACGCTTTACTGAAGTATCAAGGACAGGATTTTAATAACAGGGAATCCATTCAAATATTTAGCACCTGCTACTTTATTGGATGGTTCCCTGTCTACATGGGGACAACAGTTTATTAATTAGTTCATAATCCCAGATCAATTAACAACGCCTTTTGGACATGCATCCGGTTTTCGCTTTGCGAGAATATAATGGATGCAGCACTATCAGGTAATGACACAGACACCTCTTTACCTCGCTCCATCGGCATACAATGCATGAACACCGCCCCGGGTTTTGCCTGTTCCATCAACGATTCATTGACCTGGAATCCTGCAAAATGATGCTCCGCATCTTGAGGTTCAAAGCCCATACTGGTCCAAACATCCGTATAAATGGCATCTGCATTCTGGACTGCTGCTTCAGGAGTAGGATAAGCAAGAATCATTGCATCAAACAGCAGCTTACTCTGCGTCAGAATTTCATTGTTGGGTTGATGATCTGCAGGACAGCAAAAATTGATTTTTACCCCGACTAAAGGCGCCATGAGTAAAAGGCTGTGCAATACGTTATTGCCATCGCCTACATAAGCAAGAGTTAACCCATTAAGCTTGCCAAACTGTTCTTGTAAGGAAAGTAAATCTGCAAGCGCCTGACAAGGGTGATATAAAGCAGATAATCCATTAATAATCGGTACTTTTGCAAATTGCGCCATTTCCAGCAAGGCATTGTCATCATGGGTTCTGAGCATGACGTAATCGCAGTAACCATTCAGTACCCTGATTAAATCACGCGGCTCCTCCTGCTTGCGAGTAGTACTGACACTTTCTATGGCGGTTCCGCCAAGATTTTCCATGGCTAAAGTAAAACTTAATCGCGTTCGGAAGGAAGGCTTTTCAAAAATCATGGCCAGATTTTTTCCTGCCAATGCCTGACGATACGCCTCGGGATTTTGTTTTATCTGGCTGGCCAACTTAAGCAGACGTAACAGATCATGGCTCTCCAATTCTTTTCCCGTTAACAGATGCTTGATCGTGCTCGCGTCTTTTATTGGGTGTTGCTCCGCGGATTTTGGAGGATGTTGGATGTCATTAGGACATGAATTGGTGAGCGCCGTATCCGGCAATAAGAACTCGGATTCATTTATGATCTCGCTCAGCGAACATCCTTTGTCAAGAGCGGCTGCTACCATTTGCCCCACTTGATGATGTGCATCCCTGAAGGGAACACCTTTTAAAATCAAGGTTTCAAGGGTTGCGGTCGCATCCAGATACCCAGAGTTTGCCTTTTTCTCCATCAGTTCCGTATTAAAATGCAGACTTTCTAAAAATGGGGCAAGGATGGTCAGACAGGAGGTGACGGTTTTCACGGAATCGAATAACCCCTCCTTGTCTTCCTGCATGTCCTTATTGTAAGCCAGGGGCAGACCTTTCATGACGGTTAAAATACCCAATAGATGTCCGAACACTCGACCTGATTTTCCCCTGATCAGCTCTAAAATATCGGGATTTTTCTTGTTGGGCATTAAGGACGATCCGGTGGCAAACCCATCATCCAGAGTAATAAAACCAAACTCCTGGGTAGCCCAGAGGATCAAATCCTCACACAGTCGTGACAAGTGCACCATGATAACAGAGGTTGCACCGCAAAATTCCATGATAAAATCGCGGTCACTGACTGCATCCAGCGTGTTGTTTATAACACCGTCAAATCCTAAGGTTTGTGCTACCCATTCTCTGTCTAGGGGTAAACTGCTCCCAGCCAGTGCCCCGGCGCCTAAAGGTGAAAAATTCATTCGTTTTTTCAGGTCTTGCAGGCGGGTGATATCCCTATTAAACATTGCCAGATAGGCATCAAAAACCCAACCTAAATAAATAGGTTGGGCCTGCTGCAAATGCGTATAGCCTGGCATTTTATCCTGAGCATGTCGGTAAGACAGTTTTCGGAGAACATCGGTCACCGCATATAATTGAGCCATAATGTTGGAAGCAGCATCGCGAGTATAGAGACGTAAATCAAGGGCCACCTGATCGTTTCTGCTTCGGCCGGTATGGAGTTTTTTACCGGTTTCACCAATTTTCTCAATCAGTAAATGTTCAATAAACATATGAATGTCTTCATAAGCTTCATCCAGAGCATGCTGGCCTTTTTGTAATTCCAGTTTAATCTCCGCCAATGCAGCATTAATTTCCTGAGCTTCTTCAGCAGAAATAATTCCCTGGCGTGCCAGCATGGTCGCATGAACCTGACTGCCCTGGATGTCGTAAGCATAAAGGACGTGATCAAAAGCAAGTGATGCATTGAACTGGATGGTCAGTGGATCCAGTGGTTTCTTAAATCGACCACCCCAGGTTTTATTACTCATAACTCCCCCCCAGATGGACCATGCCATACACCTTTGCGGATAAGGAAAACAAATTAATGAACCCTTCGGCGTCTTGTTGGTTGTACACGCTGTCTTCTTCAAAAGTTGCTAAAGCCGGTTGATGTAAACTAAACGGCGAATGCATACCACAGGAAATAATATTTCCTTTAAATAATTTTAGTTTCACGATTCCGGTAATATGCTTTTGCGTCACTTTGATCAATGCATCCAAAGCCTCTTTAGTCTGGGTAAACCAACGTCCTTCATAAACAAGGTTGGCATAAGTCGATTGCATGGATTGTTTTAGATGCAAAGTCGATCTATCCAGGCACAGGCTTTCTAACATCTGGTGGGCTTTATAGAGGACCGCTGCCGCAGGAGCTTCGTAGATTCCCCTTATTTTCATGCCGACTAATCGATTTTCAATGATGTCAGCTACTCCTATGCCGTGTTCCCCAGCTATTGCATTTAGCGTATTGAGTAATAATACCGGATTCATAGAATTACCGTTTAACGAAATAGGAACCCCTTGCTTGAATTCCAGACTGATTATTTCTGCGGTATTGGGTGTCTGTTCAATAGGCTTGGTCATCAGTAATAAATCATCAGGCTTTTCCTGGGCCGGATCCTCTAAGACACCTCCTTCATGAGAGATGTACCAGATATTATGATCTCTGGAATAGGGTGATTTGGGAGTTACTGGAACCTCTATCCCGTGCGCTTTGGCATAGTCAATGGCTTGCTGTCTTGATTTGATTTCCCAGCTTCTCCAGGGAGCAATAATATCAAGATGGGGGGCGAGGGCTTTAATGGTGTACTCAAATCGTACCTGATCATTGCCTTTACCGGTAGCGCCATGAGCTATAGCATCTGCTTGTTCCAGCGCTGCGATTTCAGTCAGCTTCTGTGCGATAAGGGGACGCGAAATAGTTCCTAAAATATACTGGTCTTCGTATAGAGCCCCTGATTTGAGTAATGGCCAAAGGTAATCAGTAACAAACTCTTGCTGTACATCACAGACAATAGCTTTACTGGCCCCGCTCTTGATAGCCTTTTGTTTGATGGCGACCAGATCTTCTTGCTGGCCCAAATCGCAAATTACGGCAATGATCTCCACATTAGGATAATGTTCTTTAAGCCAAGGAATCATGACTGAAGTATCAAGTCCACCTGAATAAGCTAAAACAATTTTTTTAATTTTGGGGGTCATAATCTGCTCCTGATAATTTTTGTTTTAAATAATGAATAGGATGATCAACCTCTGCGGGGTTTAGGTCAGCAATTAATTCACCCCCTTTAAGGACTACCAAGCGGTCGGCTACCCGGGTGAGAAACGTTAAGTCATGAGAGGCGATCACCATAGTAACGCCCATGGCTTTTACCGATTGAAGCAAGACAATAATTTCTTCTATCATTGCGGGGTCCAAACCAGAGGTAGGTTCATCACAAAGCAATAATGAAGGATGCATCATTAGGCTGCGTGCCAGGGCAACACGTTGTTTTTGTCCTCCGGACAACTGATGCGGAAAGCACTGGACCTTGTCGGCTATTCCCAGTGCAGTTAACAGGTTGAAAGCCTGTTCTTGTATGCCATCCAGGCTGTCAGGCAGGCCGTCAGTGGGGTTATTACCTGGTAGTGAGTGCTTCTTTTTTGCTCCATGCATGATCTTAAGACGTAATTTCGGTGCATAAGTCAGATTTTTAAGGACCGTCATATGAGGAAAAAGTTGAAAGTCCTGGAACATAAACCCGCTTTTTCCGGTTACTTTAATGGTTCCCGAGCTTAAAACCTCCAGTTGTTGGATGCATCGTAGTAAAGTAGATTTTCCGCTGCCTGAAGGTCCGGCGAGACCCAGAATGGTATTCGGTTCGAGGTCTAAATTGAGCTTATTTAGTATCGGGGTTGAGCCAAAATATTTTGACGCATTAGCAATATGTAACATCATAACCCCCTTTTGCTATTCGTTTACCTAAATACTCAATCAGTACAACCAGGGCATAGTAATAACCACCGGCAATACATAAGGGTAAAAAATAGGTAAATTGTTCTGCCGCAATGGATTGTGCTTTTCGCATTAAATCCATGCCGCCAATAGTCGATATCAATGCGGTTTCTTTTGCTAACGCTATGGTTTCATTAACCAGGGCGGGCAGAATGTTTTTGATTACCTGGGGTAAAATAATATCTTTCCATAAATAAAAACCGGGTATTTGTAAGGTACTGGCTGCTTCAAACTGACCTTTAGGTAATTGTTCAATTCCTGCCCTGATGATTTCTGCAATATAGGCTGAGCTATTGAGACCAAAGGTCAACACTCCGGCGAGCAGAATGTCGGGTCGTACTCCGGTCAGTCCTGGCAATGAGAAGTAAATGAAGCTCAGTTGCAAAATAACGGGCGTGCCTCTCATGATGGAAATAAAGCGATTAATCACGCCCTGAACCATCCCTTGATGTCGCACTATGGCTAGGGTTGTCCCCAGTAACAGCCCCATTAAGAGACCGCCAATGAGCAGTTTCATGGTTAAAACGATGCCGTTTCCTATGAGCAGAATATTTTGAATTAATTCTTCCATTGGGTGTCTCCTAGCCATTGTTTGTGTAGTTTTTGGATGGCTCCTGAGGCTTGTAATTTCTTCAAGGCCTGGTTGACTTGCAAGGTCAGGGGAGAGTTTTTATGCAAGGCAATGCCATAACCATCTTCTGACTTGGCGATTAATGCATAAGATAAGCCCGGGTTTTTCTGGCTAAACACCAGACCTTGCGCCCCATCCATGATTACCGCCTCTACGTGTCCTGCTTTGAGTGCCTCTATGGCTTGATTGTTGTTATTCATGCTAATGAGCTCGGCGGTAGGGACCTGTTTTTTAGCCCATATTTCCATGGTGGTTCCCAGTTGGCAGGCTAATTTTTTATTGGTTAGCTCTTTTGCTGAGGTGATGGGCTGTTCTTTCTTAAATACCACCGCCATGCTTTCAAAATAATAAGGCGCGCTAAAATCCAGATTCGTTTTGCGTTCAGCAGTAATGGTAATGGTGGAAATGGCCATATCATCCTGGCCAAACGAAACGGCGGGTAAAATACTACTAAACTGCATATTATCAAAAACAGCCTCCTTGCCTAATTCTTTAGCAATCAACTTGGCCAAATCGATATCAAAACCTTTCAGTTCCCCCTGTTCCATGTATTCAAAAGGTGGATATTCTGCCGAGGTGGCAAAGTGCAGAGTGTTGGCACTTTTTTCTTCGTTACAGCTTGATAAGAGTAGTGTTGAAATAACTAACAAACCTAAGGCAATAAATTTCATAATAAATATATATCCAAATTATATCCATTTATTCAATTTACCCGGTTTGGGAGTTCTTTGTCAATAATTAATGAAAACAATTTCACTTATTTGACTATATATTCACATCGCTCGAGCCTTATTGAGTAAACCCTACGTGCCGCTACTTGTTTAAGTCATCCCAAAATCTCGCCTAAAAAAGCAAATATCTTGTTCAAAAAATTATTAAAGAGGCACTTTTAACCAAATAATATTGAATATAATTTCAGCGACTTCTATTTTTGAAACTCAATAAGATAACGGGGGAAATAGCCGATGAGGATGTCCTATCACTAAGGGGGGCTCGTGGGAAAAGAGAGGATTCTTACAAGAAGAGCTCCCCTGGATATAAGACAAGGATGACAAGAAATCTATAAATAACCGCTTGGAATCAAAAAAATTCATGTGCTTTCTTATTCTAATCCAGTTTTGTTTAATCTTTGCTAAAATTAATAATAAATGAAATGCGGGATCTTGTTCTGGAAAATAAATATATAACTGGATTAGCATTATTGCCTTATTGCTACTCAATGGATACAATTTCAATTGAAATGAGTTTGAATTCAGCATTGTTTGGAGTGTTTATGTCACGGGATGCCGTACTTGATGGATATATAATAAATATTATTCAGAATCATAAGATTGCTGAGCAAATCGAACTACAACACCATTTAAAGGCCAGAGGCTATGAAGTGCCTCAAGCTACTTTATCGCGCCGGTTAAAAAAATTAAAGATTGCCAAAGTTTCCGGGATATATAAGGTAGTTGATTTTGCAACGTCAAATTTACCTTTGGTACTCGGTATCCATGTTTCAGACTATGGTCTCATCGTTTTGCATACCGAACCAGGTAATGCCAATAGCCTTGGCTATTTTATTGATCAAAAATACGTGAATTACCATTCATCCGATGAAAAAGATTCTGGAATTCTTGGGACCATAGCCGGTGATGATACCCTGTTACTGATCATTAAGGGTAAGGGTTATTTGGAAAAAGTAGTACAACTCTTACAGGAAGAATTTCCCTATTTGAGCCTGTAACCAGTTCAAATGATTAGCCTAAAGCACGCTTCCTAACGTGTAAGGTTATGAGTTACACCAGGAGGCGAAGATGGGCACTCATAAAGAAAATCGCAAATTAGTCGCTCAACAGCAACAAAAATCAAGACGATTACGCTTTTGTTTACGGCAATCCCAGTCACCGGCTTATTATAATTTGTGTCATTATTTGCAAGAGCAAGGATGGGGGCATACACGCTTTAATTGGTTTGCTCATTTCAGTGAACAAAACTTCCAGTTTGACGCGCCCGCGGCGGAATGCTTGGAGTATAAACATTTATTGGCGCAATTGATTGCTCAATTCTGTTCGCAAGCCATGCCGGTTACTTATTGTATTAATGATCAAAACTGGCCTTTGATTTTGAATCAGTTGGCTGATGAGTACTATACACGTGAGAACCAGCAGCTAGATCATATCGATCATTTGACCTGGATATTAAAACCAGCCTTATTGAATAATGGCCAACACATTAAGATTTTTCAAAAATTAAGTCAGTTAGAACAGCATTATCTTAGTGGCAATCGTTTGGGGGGGGAACATGTGTTACAGCGATATCTAACCCATCCCCATTTGCTCAAAGGTCCAGAGAAAGGGCATAAATACAGTATTCGTATGTTTGTGGTACTTACTAATTATGCGGGTGCTTATCTCTATCCTCAAGGATACTTTAATGTAGGTCTTCATCCCTATCAAGTCGATAACTTCAGTGATCTTCGCCCGCATTTAACCAATGAACATTTAAGTGAGGATGAGTTCAATGTAGTCCAAATTCGCACTGAACAATATGATTTATTTAAACCTTTTTATCCTAAAATCAAGGCCATTGTATCAGCGACCGTGAATGGTTTACGTAAACTATATCCCCAGGCTTTTATTGCTGAGAAACAACGAACCCTGGCCCTTTTTGGTTTTGATTTCATTGTTGATAGTGACATGCAAGTATGGTTACTGGAAGCCAATCATGCTCCTTGTTTTCCGACAAGCGACGAACATCCTTTGCAAAACAGCTTATATTATAATTTTTGGCAGGCATTCATAAGCAGTTTTGTCTTACCCATTGCACGCCAGCAACCCGTTAGTACTATTGAATATCAATTATTTGAAACAGTCGGGGAGCCGTCTACAAAGGTTAACAGAGCATAATCTCTTCACCAGCCATGTCCATGAGATGAATCCATGTTTAAAAAATAGGACTTATGACCCATTCAAGAAAAAATCGGACTCATTTGAACGCAATATCACGAGGCTACCCAATAGTTCATATACTATTTCTTACATCTTAATTCACATTGTTTCTTTTTTTTCCTGTTATAATGTAAATTTTCTCAAGGTAATAGAATTAAAATGATCCCTTCTTTTTTATCTGGATTATTAGCAGGATTTTTTATTGGTATTGCAGGGCAATATGGCGTTAAACGATTTATTAATAATAGAGAGCAGACTGCGCAAGAGCAGCAAAATAAAAAAATGGACTGGAATAAATTGTTTGATGAGCATCCTCTTTTTATGAGTCTCATCAAGACAGATGTTTCCGATCCTGAAAATCAAAACATCAGAGAATTTTTTGTTGTAGAGCAACATGCCCTGCTAAATTCATCCTCGCCTCGTTTGAGGTATGATTTAACTGACGATAATGTTGCGGCGGTTAATAAGTTGGAAGCGTTGGGTTACATCGAACGATTAAAAAACAATTGTCTTCTCTATAAAATGCGTGAAGATTTTATTGTCCAATTAAAATCCATTAATTGATGTGATGTATTTAAAAAAGGAGTGATAACTTAAACGAGGGGGGTAAACCACATCCTTGTGGTTTGATCTCATCCTTGAGATTTTGAAAATTCCTTTTAAGACATCCTTTGTCTTTCCTCGTATTATAAGCATAGCAAAATAAACAAAAATCACCTCATGAAATGAGCGCAATTCTTTGTAAGAGATTTCTTGATTTTTTGTCACTTCAGTCATTTTTAAAGCAGAGAGGGGATTTTCAAAGCGTCGTCATCTCGCATGTGAGATGACGTGGTTCTGCTCAAAGACTAAATCCCCCCATTGCTGCTTCTAAACAATTAGAGTTGTCGTTACTGCAGCATGGCAGGGTTAAATGGTTGTCCATTTACACTAAACTGCTCATTTTCTAATTTGAAAATCAACACGTAGTCATTACCATCAACTTTTAAAAGTCCTTTACTGACCAGGTTCTGCAAGGTGTTCTCCATTTGTTTTTGAGCTTCATCATGAAAATAGGTGGTGCTTGGGGGCGGAGCGATAATCGCCGTAGAGGATGTCCCAGATTGCGAAGACGATGGTGTTTGGGCCGCTTTCTCGGCTTGTTTTTTAAGGTCATCTTCAATGAAAGTCACCATTAACTGTTTTACTACTGCAATAGTCGCCTTAAATTGACCTTCTCCATGTGCTTTTTGCAGTAACTTACCAGGATCACTCTCGTTTTGAGGCAGCATTATTTTAAAATTACCTGTAACTTTACCTTCGGGAAAATTTAAAATCATTTCAGACAGTTCTAATTCGGCACCTTTAGACAACAGTTTTGGCAATTCAGCTAATAATTTAAGCTTGAGCAGATTTGTGTCGGAATTGTTTTCAAGCATGGTCCATTCGAGTTGATTGATATCGGCCATGGCCGCGGGATCCAGATTTTTAATCCCCCATTTTAAACTACTGGGACCATAGGTCTTTTCGTCAATGAATAATTTTTTCAAGGATATATCACAATTAAAATTCAATGCTCCTTCAGCGATGTCAGAGCCTAACATCAACCTAAACAATTCAAGGTCAAAGTTTTTTTTATCTCCTGTACTCATGGTCGCAGAAGGTATAGATAAATCAGTCTGACCCAGCCACAACCCATTCTGGGCATGGGTAAACTGAGCATGATGACTGATTTCTCCCAGCTTGAATAGAACATTATTACCCGTGCCGTTCAATCCGTACAGGGTGAAATGGCTATCTAATTTATTCATATTGGGGGCAATACTAAACACGGCTCTTGCACCCAGCCATTCAAATTGAAAGGCCTGAAGCCCAACGGTGCTTTTAAACGTAAAAGAGGGGAGGGTATAGGTGAAAAGGGTTTTGTTAAAATAATTCACCAGCACATTATAGTGCGTTTGAGGTTGGGTGGTTGCCTCGCCCATCCCTAAGCGTATGCCATGATCCGTGAATATAAAAGGACCATGATTAATAATCAGAGGAAATCCCAGGTCAAAATCAACGGCAGGGTCCATCTTGGAACCGCCATTTTTGTCGGTTATAGCTTGTTCGGGTATATGCATTTTAATCGCTAATACGGCTCGAGAGGAAAACCAGCCCCGCTGGTATTTATCTAAATGTATACTCAGAACGGAAGTTTTGGGGATGGCGCTTAAATTATTATTGAAGGTACGCTGGACGATAAGCCCCATGACGTAATAAGCGATAAGAATCAACACCAGAAAAGATATGAGTAATGCAGTCCCTTTTTTCATAATTACTCTAATTGAAGTTCTTTGTTATTATTTAGTCTAAAAAGTGTGTTTTGTAAAATTTGATAGGGTCGTAGGCCTTTAATCCTTAGGCCAACGCTACGGCATCTCGAACGCCAGTGAGAGAGCCCCAAGATAAGTACCGCTCTCTCTTCAGGAGATCTCTCGCTGGGTGCTCGAGATGACGTGTGCTTTGGAAAAATTATGCGCTACTGCGAGCAAGCGAGCTCTAAAGCTTGCTCTGCTTGTTCGACGGCAATTGCTGATTCTGGTCGTGGTGCGTAGGCAAAGAACGCGTTTCTGTTTCCACAAGTTCCCAGCCAAATTATTGCATTAACCAGTGTTTTTAACAGGTCAGTGAGATAGTCACCCCAGCCTAAATCTCTTTCCAATGTTGGTTTTGCATCAGTGATTAAAGAAGAACATGTTTGATTAAACGTGTTACGTGCCTGTGAAGCAGGGACGCTCTGCTCGCGTAGAGCTGTCTCATAGGCTCGTCGTGCATTTTCCAATCCTGTTAATAAATCGCTTGCTTTTTCCCTAGCGTAAGAAGAATGATGTTGGTCAACACGACCAATTCTTCGACGAAGAGTGGCGAGTTCCCCATCAATTTGCGACAACGACGATTGATACGGTAGTGTTGCTTCGCTCTGCTGATGTTGCATTTCGTCTGACGAAGATTGTTTTTCTTGTTCTAACACCACTTCGTCATCGAGTTTACGACGTTGTTCATCCTCTTGGGCTTTACGGTGTTGTTCCTCTTGGAGCTTAGGACGTTGTTCATCCTCTTGGGCTTTACGGTGTTGTTCCTCTTGGAGCTTAGGACGTTGTTCATCCTCTTGGGCTTTACGGTGTTGTTCCTCTTGGAGCTTAGGACGTTGTTCATCCTCTTGGAGTTCACGCCGTTGCTTCTCTTCTTCTGCAAGTTTGCGTAACAGTACTTCTTCGAGCTCTTCGTCTTGATGTGTCTCGTCTTCTCGCTTAGATTGTTTTTCGGGTAATTGTGGTTCTTTTTTAATACCCGTACCAAACGGTTCTACAAGAAGCGTTTGTCCGTCTAAAGAAGCTTTTTGGAGGGCGTCAGTTATTGCTTCTTGGCTTGGCTTATTTTCTGTTTGTAACGAGCAAAAATAAGCAACAATTTTCCACTTTTTTCCTTCACTGGCTTTTTGTAGCGCGCCATCTATTGCATCCTGCCTGGGTTTGTTCGCTGTTGTCATAGTACATAAGGTTTCTACCAGTTCCTCTTCTCCCTGATAGGATGCTCTTGCAAGGGCGTCGGCTATGGCCTTTGCATCCGGTTGATTGTCCGCAGTCATTTGACATAAACCGATTACTAGAGACAATTGGAGTTGGCCGGCATCCACAGCTTGTATAAGGACCTTACTTACCGCTTCTTGACTTGGTTTATTCGCTGTTTGTAAGTTGCAAAGCTCGGCAACAACCGTCCATTCTTTGAATTCAGCAGCTTTCTGCAGCGCATTATTTACTGCTTCTTGGTTGGGCTGGTTATCTGTTTTCATAGCCAGTAACGTTTTTACCCATTGCAGGCGCCCATAGACCGCTGCTTTTTGAAGAGCATAGGCGATGGCTGGTGCATCTGGTTTATTCTCCGTTGTCATCGCGCATAAACTGGCTGCCAGGTCCCATTGGCTATTACCCACTACTTCTATAAGGGCCTTACTGACCGCTTCTTGACTTGGCTTATTCTCTGTTTGTAAATCGCAAAAATAGGCAACAATCTCCCACTCACTGCCGTCAATTGCTCTTTGCACCGCAGCACTTATCGTTTCCTGATTGGGTCTGTTCGCTGTTGTCATAGCACATAAGGTTTTTACCAGTTCATTTTTTCCATGCAAGGACGCTGTTGCAAGGGCATAGGCTATGCTCTTTTCATCCGGTTGATTGTTCCCCGTCATCGCACATAAACACGTAGCCGTCTTCCACTGCATTGCAGTAACCGCTTCTCTAAGGGCATTACTTATCGCTTCCTGGCTTGGCTTATTAGCAATTTTTAAGGAGCAAAGGCTATCCACAATCTCCCATTTTTTCCATTTAATAGCGCTTTGTAGAGCGGTATTTATTGCTTTTTGATCGGGTTTGTTCTCTGTTTCCATACTACATAAAATCTTTATCAGGTCCTTTTCTGCACAGCAAGCCGCTTTTTTAAGCGTGTAGGCTATGGCAAGTGCATTTGGTTTATTATCTGCTTTTATATCACAGAGTAACGCCGCTATTTCCCAGTTTGAATTAAGCACTGCTGCTATAAGGGTCTGGCTGACTGCGTCTTTACTTGGCTTATTTTCTGTTTGTAACGAGCAAAAATAAGCAACAATCTTCCATTTTTTTCCTTCTCTGGCTTTTTGTAGTGCGCCATCTATTGCATCCTGCCTGGGTTTGTTCGCTGTTGTCATAGTACATAAGGTTTCTACCAGTTCCTCTTCTCCCTGATAGGATGCTCTTGCAAGGGCGTCGGCTATGGCCTTTGCATCCGGTTGATTGTCCGCAGTCATTTGACATAAACCGATTACTAGAGACAATTGGAGTTGGCCGGCATCCACAGCTTGTATAAGGACCTTACTTACCGCTTCTTGACTTGGTTTATTCGCTGTTTGTAAGTTGCAAAACTCGGCAACGACCATCCACTCTTTCAATTCACCAGCTTTTAGTAGTGCCTTATTCACTGCTTCTTGATTGGGCTGGTTATCTGTTTTCATAGCCAGTAACGTTTTTACCCATTGCAGGCGCCCATAGAACGCTGCTTTTTGAAGAGCATAGGCGATGGCTGATGCATCTGGTTTATTCTCCGTTGTCATCGCGCATAAACTGGCTGCCAGGTCCCATTGGCTATTATTCACTACTTCTACAAGGGCCTTACTGACCGCTTTTTGACTTGGCTTATTCTCTGTTTGTAAATCGCAAAAATAGGCAACAATCTCCCACTCACTGCCGTCAATTGCTCTTTGCACCGCAGCACTTACCGTTTCCTGATTGGGTCTGTTCGCTGTTGTCATAGCACATAAGGTTTTTACCAGTTCATTTCTTCCATAAAAAGACGCTGTTGCAAGGGCGTAGTCTATGTTCTTTTCATCTGGTTGATTGTCCCCTGTCATCGCACATAAACACGAAGCCGTCTTCCACTGTCCCTTCTCAACAACTTGTTGAAGTGCTTTACTGATGGTTGCTTTATTCGGTTTATTATCGGTTGTCATCGCACAAAAGGTCGTTATCAGATTTTGTTGTTCCCAGAAAATCGCTCTGGTAAAGGCGTGATTTACCGCCTGTTGATCGGGTTTATTAGTCGTTGTCATCGCGAGTAAACTGGCTACTAGGTTCCATTGATTCGCATCCGCAGCTATTATAAGGGCCGCACTCACTCCTTTTTGATCGGGCTTATTCGCTGTTTGTAAGTTGCAAAGATCGGCAACAATTACCCACTCCTTGCCATTAGCTGCACTACGTAGCGCTTTATTGACGGCCTCTTGATTGGGTTGGTTATCTGTTTCCAGAGTACAGAAAGCGGTTACCAATGCTCTTTGCCCGTATAAAGCCGCTCTCTCAAGTGCGGCGGCGATAGCTGGTGCATCTGGTTTATTATTTGTCTTTATAGAACTTATACTGGTTACAGCGTTCCATTGATTCATATTTGCAGCTTTTATAAGGGCTGCACTCACTGCTTTTTGATTGGGTTGATTGTCTGTTTGTAAGTTGCAAAGATAGACAATAATTGTCCACTCATTGCCGTCAATTGCTCTTTGTAGCGCGCTACTTACTGTCCCTTGATTGGGTTGGTTTTCTGTCCTCAAGGTGCATAGGGTCTTTACCAGATCCAGCTTGCCAAAAAAAGCAGCCTCCCTTAGTACATCAGCTATGACGGGGGCACTAGGAGGGGTTTCTGCTGAGACACATAAATCTGTAATTTTTGACCAATTTCTGTTCGTAACCTGGGTTCGTACCAGTTCATCAATTATCGCTTGATTTGATTGAGCCATTCTGTCTTTCCTCGAGTCAATACTAAAGGCACAAAGTATACACGATGTTCATATATTGATCAATAGGTGATACGAGGCTTATTGATGCTAAAACATACCACTAATACTGAGTTCATCACTGATACTTTGTCACTTTATGGATGATAGATTAGGCTTTCGCAGGGATGACAGAGAGGGTGCTGCTTTTGTGGGAATTCTTCATAGCCCGAGCTCAGCTATATGGTCTTGAGCACTAACGTCATCTCGAGCGTTGAGCGAGAGATCTCCTGAAATAGGCATGAGCCCGATTTTGGAGATCCTTAGCTTCGCTCTCGACGACGTTTCTTAAATCAATGCAGTGGCGATTAGGTTTGACGCTGTCTTTTAAATTGAAATGGAATTTCTTCTTGATCCTTCCAATCCGTCCATTTCTTCCATTCTGATGGTGCTCTCTTCATGCTCTTTTACCGTTGGACTGACTACAGCACTCTTTCTTGTCTTAAATTGCTGCTCGCGCTGAGAAAACATATCATTCTTGAGCGCTTTTTGTTTGGGCTCTTGCTTAGTATCGCTGGATTCTATTTTTCTTTTCCCGGTTGACGCGATTATTTCTTGACCTTGGTCTGGAGTCGCTTTTTGGGGACTACGTAACTCTTGCTGCATTTTTTCTAATTCTGCTAATTTTTCTACGAGTGAGGTCATGGTTTTTAGTAGGGCTTTATTTTTTTTATTCTCTTTGCTTAAAGAGAATGTTTTTATGGTTGGCTTTAACTTTTCAATTTCCTCGATCAATAATCTTTTGCCTCGACCGTTAAATTTCTGATTGTTGTAATCATCTTTTAAAATCGCAGATATTCTTTCGTAGGGGGTGAAATTTTTATAATGTTTATCTTGAAGCTCGCAAGTTTTCTCGGTCTTTGCACTAGACAATACTTTCTTGCCTGTATTTTTCACTTGTTGCTCCCATTGTTCGAGCTCCTCTTTCATTTTAATGTCAGTTTCCACTTGCATCATTACCCAGTTTCTGCGAGCAGTTAAATCCTCCAAATCTCTTATTTTGTCAAAAAGCTTGAATCCTTTTTCCTGATAATGATCGAATGTTACTTGTTGATTCACAGTTTTAGACATATACAACTCCAAAAAACATCATAAAAATATAAGAAAGAATAAGCTCTTTAATGGTGGTTTAAATTCTATCATAACGGCTCGGATTGCTCCAGAACTAATTGTGATTTGAGCCGAAAGATTAAACCATATTTAGTCTGCGCATTTCTCTATCTTCATTTAATTGTTTGGAAAAGTCATTGGCTACTTTACTTAACGAAAATAGGGCTCCTGCGCCAGCGCCAACAATAGCACCATAAACCGGGAGAAATTCCGAAATCGGGGGGGTACGCTTATTAAAATGCTTGTTACGAGAAAACTTCATAAACGCTTCATCATTTGCCACGTAGCTATCAGTCAGATCAACTCCATCATGATTTTGTTCTGCATATCGATTCAAACTTTCCGCAAATACATAACTGGCTCCAAGACCCAATAAGGCACCATAAAAACCATATTTTATGGTCGTTGTTAGTATTTTAGGCATATAACGCACGGTAAATAACAAATCATCACCGGTTTCGTGGGAAAAGAAAAACATAGACTTGACCATTAAATAGAAGAGATGCGCATTTTACGGTTTATTGGTTTTTTGATCAATGAGCCTCTTATTTGGGCTTCTTCTGATGTTTTTAATAAAATAAAAAGGGGCGTGGTAAAATGATGTAACTCATAAAAAACATCGGGATTTCCTTGTTTATAATTTAAGGATTCTCTTATGCAATGGCTTCATTGTTTTTTGTATAAATTATGACATAATGCGTGATTTTTTTGCCATCGGTTAGAATATGATTACTACTAAAATTGACTCTACTCTTGTCCCGGTTCTTGCCAGGGAGGCTATCAACAAAATAGAGGGCCTTTTGGAGCATGAGCTAACTATTGCTGATGAATGTCATTCTATTAAAGAATGGCTAGGTAGTTCTAAGCTACCCATTTCTTTATATGCTGGATTTCAAGCTGCAGCTATTGCCTCTCGTAAAGCCGACTCTTTATTTTTTCTGGAACACCTAAACAGATACTTAGGGTACTTAAAAACATATACTGAATATGCTGATAAAATAGTACCACTGTTTGAATTAGAGTTTCAGGAAGATATAGAGCTTGCTGAAAAGAACAATAGCGTCAATCAGGCTCATGCTGAGCAAGCTTTATTTGATGCGTGTTACATTCTTGAAATTATCTGGAAAGAGTGCATTCCGGAAAAGGGCAGTTTTCAAATAAATATACCACTATCCTCACTATCTAAAGGAGCTATAGGTTTTGATAGTATAGCCAGTGATTTGATGGCCATTAATACCATAAAAGAGAAAAAACTTCTGGCGAAACAATTAAAATCTCAATTTGGATACGTGCTGGACGCCAATACCTCTTCCCAAGACTTAATGATCACGACCATAAATAAGGCGAATCAGTTTTTTAGAACAGTACTTGCTGAAATGGTCGGTGTTGAAGGAATTAGACAAGTAGTAGACAAAGCAGACGTCTTTCAGAATACACGAAAAAGATGGGAAGAAGACAAAGAAGTCACTCCACCACCACTATGGAATCAAGAACAAAAGGCATTAGTAATTAAGATGCAAAAAACTGGAACCATCCTGCGCCAGTGGTTTGAAAAAAACAATCAGATGTTAGCTGGCTCATTGGAAGAGCAGCCTATTGAACTCCAGCAACAGGAGACGGTCTTCGGCTCATCAATTCAGCGGGTCTCTCCTTTGATATCTCCCCGTTACCCTAAAGAAAAGTCTATGGAATCAAGAGGAGAAGAGGAGGCTAGTTCAGCAAAACGGATATTGCCTTTGCTATCTCCACGCTATACTAAAGAGACATCTATTGAACCAACACACCCTATAGAGGCATTAACGCTTGCCCCCTCCAATACCCCCCCTTCCCTTACTCGTTCCATATCCCACTCTTTACTCTCTCTATTTGCCCCTAAAAAAACAAGAAGTACCCCAAAGAAAATCAGTCTCCCAGAGAACTTTACCAAGCTAGAAGATGCAAAAAGATTAGAGGCAGTTACAGCACCACCAACTTATAGTGAGGTTCAAGTATATAAGCAAGCTATTGAAGGCATAGAGGAGCTTAAGAGCGAGGACAAGAGGTTGAAGAATTTAAAAAAAGAGATACTTAAATGCACTTCTTCTTTCCCCACGTTTCACAAAACTGAATCTTCTAGTACTTTTACATTTAAATGATAACTTAGAGAACTGCATTCACTGAATCCCTACTGGCGATATTTCAAGATATAAAAAAGGCCTCGCTAAGAGGCCTTTTTATTAGGTTACTTCTGTTAAAATGCCATTTGCATATTCTGATCAATTGAATGTTCTACACGGTCAAACAGAGATTCCACTCGAGACAGTTCTTTACCTGAGTTGGTTTCAGTGGTTTTAAAGAAACTACCCAAGTATCCCTGTTTTGATAAACCAGCTACCAGTAAAGCAGGAATAACCGTTAACGTTGCAAGAACACCTAGTATCCCTCTAAAGATAGGATGAATGGCAGGCCATATATCTCGGTGCTGCCTCAATTCAATTGCAGCAGTAGACATGGTTTCTTTACAGATTGCTTTAAAATTGACTAGTGTTTCGGGAGTTGGATTAGCAAAGAAGTCTTCGCCCACCTCATTCAGAATTTGATACGCATCTTCTGCTGCATCCGTTGCATCTGAATAGATAGAATCAGCTGCTTCTTTAACCTGCAACACATTACATATTTTTTCAAACTCATTCAGAAATGCTACATACTCTGCGGCTTGAACACTCAAGTCCAGTGTATTCGCTGGTTCTTCTTGAGCGTTCAATAGCTCTTCTATAAGAAGTCGTTGTTGCTTATTTGTTTCATCAAGATATAGCTCCGTCTGTCTCAACCTGGATTCGCAGTTGAGTAACAGTTGAGTTAACCCTTCAGCTTGTTGTCTATAAAGAGTAATGACATCCAGACTTTCTTCTAATTCCTGCTGTAACATCTCTTGTTCAGCCAAAGCATCTTCCGCCATTTTTTGTTGGTGTTTTAATTGACTCTGGAATGAATCAGTGGCTAACTTAAGTTGTTCTTGCAAATGGCTGATTTTTTCTTTACCAACTGTTTCTTGTTTGTGCAATTGGAGCTTTAGCTGATTATTTTCTTCTGCAAGCTCTTGTAGTTTCCTTTCATAAATACCCGCTACCTTCTTAAGGTTTTCTTCTGATTGATGTCGCTCAGAATTAAATTCAGTAGCCATCTCTTTCATAGTCTTAGCATTTTCTTCTAATTGACTTTGTAACTTCATCTTTTCAGAATTAAATTTAGTAGCCATCTCTTCCATAGTCTTACCATTTTCTTCTAATCGACGTTGTAACTCCATCTTCTCAGAATTAAATTTAGTAGCCATCTCTTCCATAGTCTTACCATTTTCTTCTAATCGACGTTGTAACTCCATCTTCTCAGAATCATATTCAGCCGTAATCTCTTCCAGCTCATTTTTCATTTGTTGTAGTTGTTTTTCTGATTCTTTTGCATGCTCTTGAGTCATGAGCTGAACTTGCTTTTCCAACTCGGTAATGGTTTGTTGGCTTGTGCTGGTGAGCGAGAGCAACTGCGCTTTTAGTTGAGAAATTTCTTTTTCAAGCAGCTTTTTTTGATCCATATGGAGCTCGGTTACCTGTACAAGCTTTTCTGCTAATTTGCGCATCAGCTCTTCCTTTTCACGAGCAAATTGCTCACGCGCTTCTCTAGCAACTTGTTCTGCAAGATGGGTCTGTTGTTCTAGGCTTTGAACTCGGTTAAAGACTAAAACGTCATTTTGCACTATTGGTTGCGGCTTAATTGCTAATGGAGGTTGTTTTGGTCCATTTATCAATTGAAGAGGCGTTGGTACCATGCCCAACATTAACTGGCTTCCTACTGGATCAGCTTGTAATGAACTATCCAGTAGCATGACTGTATTCCCCAAAGACACCTTGGGATAGAAGCTGCTCGCAACAAAGTCACCAATTGCTCCTCGTTGTGGCGCCCCTTTAGGTAAGCTGATGATGGCATTTATATCCTGAGCAGTGAATGCCATAGTGAGCAATGCTTTCATTATGTTAGACGTTGCTTCCGGACCACGAACAGTTGTTGGTTTACCTACAAAATGAGAGTTTAATCCGCTCATCACTTGCGTTAGCTGTTGTTCCAGTTTTGGACTGGCGATGCCTAAAACACGAGCCAACGCTTCAATGTTACCTGCCGACCGTGCGATTAATGTACTAATTTGGGGTAAAGTTTTTGCCTGTGTCAGGGCAGCAAGTTCTCCACCTGACCCTTTTACTAATGCACCACTCATACTTCCCTGGGTTAAACTAAGTAACTCCTCTCGTGACAGAGAACCCATACGTCCCGTTAAGGCTTTGGCATCCATATTATTCATAACAGCAGCTAGTGTTACTGCCTCTTTACGCGAGGTAAATTGCATATGTAACGGTTGAGTCACACCTTGTTCTAGGAGAGTGGAGAAGATGTTACCTACGGTTTCAGGACTATTTAAAAGGTCATATAGGCTGGCATTCAACACATAAACAAAGCTGTCCTTTTGGGTTACCAACGTAAGGTATTCTTTTTCCCCGTTCTGTAATGCTTGTGCTCCTTTAGCCAAGGAAACCACAGTTCCCAAAAATTGACGAGCAAGCGCTACTTCTTTTGATGTAATGCTCTTATCTTGGCTCAATACATCAAGGAGGGTTTCAAGTGCAGCAAGTTGATTTTGTTGCGATATTGGAACAATAGCGTTTTCCGCACTTCCAGAGGTAATTTGCAGTAACCCTTCTTCAACACGGTCGGTACCTAGTAATGCTAAGAATTGCTCGTTTTCTTGAAGAGCTTTCATCACTTTTGCATTTTTAGTAAGCTTTTTCACTGCTTGTTGTACTTCTTCAGGTGCTGCCAAGAAGAATACCGGCAATAAATTGCCATTATTTTCTGCAACCAAATCATCTACTTTTTGAATATTAGCTTTTGCTCGTTGTTGCACATGAGCTCTCATTTCTCTGAGTGACTTCGCAACCTTTTCTTGATGGTTTCTGACATCGATATTCAACGCATCTATTTTTTTAAAATAATCGGTTCTTTCTACTGTTGCTGGAAGCTGTCTAAGTGCCTCATGCAATTCCAAGCGTAAATTTCTGAATGCTTGGAGTTTCCCATCCATTGTTGCTGTAGTCGCATTCAGGACATCAGTGGTTGCCGTATTTAGTCGCCTGAATAGGTCTGGTATTTTAGAAGCGGTTTGTTGTACTTTACTACGTTGTTCTTGGAAAGCATCGTTATTCTTTTTTTCTTCTTTTGCTTGAGCTTCAATTAGAGAGGGTAATTGTCTTCTTATATCTTTAAGTGCATCACGATATTTTTCTCTTACTTTTCTGAGCTCACTTTTTTGTTTTTCACTTAATTCTTCACGGGAAAAGGAATCTGATAATCTACCATAAGCGTCGATCTCATCTTTAATCTTTTGTGCATTATGTTGAGATGGTTGGATATTTTTACTAATGGCGCTGCCTAATTGATCCAATGCGTGTAATGTTCTGGCAAAATCAAAACCAGTGCCCTCAGTTTTTTTATTCGTTCTATCGATTTTCTTTTTCATAATCTCTGCATCAATTTAGTTAAAGTGTGCCAATTATACGCACCTTTTCTTAAAGTAATCTTAAGTAAAGTATTTCATTTAAGTATTTTTCACCGATTGTTTAGGCTATGTTGGCCTATGCCCCATGTCCCGCGGTCTGTCCGCGGGCTTCAGAGTGCGAAGCTCTGAGCCAGATTTATAGACCACGCGGACAAGCCGCGGGACGCAGGTATACTGGAATGGATCAAGGCAGCAACGCCAAATGAATATTCTGAAAAAAAATATTTTAAGATGGTTCCTTTAGGTACTTCAGGTGGCGAGTTTCAAAATAATTTATCCGCTTATTTAGTGGCGCCAATCCAATCAGTGGGGGGGGATTGGATGCAGGCACTTTGTGTAGTGGAATGAATACCATATCCTATCAAGAGCTTAAGAAGTTAAACATAGGCTCTCCTAAAGAATGGTTTACCAAAATATAAAGGCTTATTTAATTTCCCATGCTCATCTTGATCATATCAATGGGCTTATCCTCTGTTCGACAATAGATAGCCCTAAAGAAATTTTAGGAATAAATACAACCATGGAGTACATCTCTTCAGACATGTTTTAAATGACCGCTACCTTGGAAGCGCTAGCTTATAAATTGAAATCAGCGTCACCTGTATCACTGAATTTCAATTTATAAGATAGGAGTCGAGTTAAAAACCTATGTATTTGCGCAGCACTAATGCAGCATTGGCTCCACCAAAAGCAAAATGATTGGACAAAGCAATATCTATTTTTTGAGCTCGCGCTGTATTAGGTACATAATCAAGATCACAGCTTGTATCGGGATGATGGAGATTGATGGTAGGAAGTACTATATCTTTTTGCAGGCTCAGGGTTGTGGCAATAATTTCCATAGCACCTGCTGCACCTATTGCATGTCCGGTCATGGACTTTTGCGCAGTAACGGGAATTTCATACGCTCTTTTACCAAAGACGGATTTAATGCTTTCTGTTTCGATGCTGTCGTTTAATTGAGTACCAGTGCCGTGAGCATTAATATAATGAATATCATTTATGGATAATTTTGCATCATTTAACGCGGCAAAAATAGCCCGTGTCTGTCCTTGAGAGTTGGGTGCGGTGACATGAAATGCATCACAGCTGGCTCCAAAGCCAATAATTTCTGCCAGGATTTGAGCTCCTCTTGCTTTCGCGTGTTGTAATTCTTCAAGAACTAAAATGCCGGCTCCATCAGCCATTACCATTCCATCACGATGCAGATCAAAAGGGCGACAGGCCTGGGTTGGATTTTCATTATTGGTAGACATCACTCTTAACTTACACCAGGCAGCCATTATGGTTTCCCAGATTAATGATTCAGTGCCGCCACAAACGGCCGTAGCCAGTTTTCCTTGAGAAATTTGTTGGTAGGCATTACCTATAGCCTCTGCGGAGGAAACACAGGCATTGGAAATGGTCGAATTGGGCCCCCCTAAACCAAAGGCTATCGCTATATGATTGGCAACTGAATTAGGCATCCCTCGGATGACACTTAGCGGGGGAATTTTTTTCCAGCTCTCGGTGAAAAATACTTCATAGCTTCCTTCAAGTTCGGGTTGCCCCCCCAAACTGGTTCCTATATAAGTTCCTGTAGTACTAAGATCGGTGGCGTTAAGTCCTGCTTGTTTTATCGCATGGTGAGCGCAATACAAAGCATATTGGGCGACTCGGGGATAACGTTTGCTTTTATCAAAGTGGGGTAGTTCACTAAGAGAAAAATCAGTAATTTCACCAGCAATTTGCGTTGTATAGGCGGATGGATCATAGGATTGAATACGCTTAATTCCACATTGCCCCTGACTTGCAGCCTTCCAAAACTGGTCAACGCCTGTACCTATAGACGATGTTATTTCCATACCCGTAATAACTACTCTTTTTTTCATTAGTGGTCCCTTAAGCTATAAAGCCTGAATTTGACAGTTTTGTTGCGAACAGTTACTGCTCTAAAGCTTAAAGTTTTTTTGCTTCTTTTCTGCTTTATCATATGGGGCATGTTTTCAGCAAAAAAGAAACAAAAAAACTTTAATCGCCTGCACATTAACTATTTTTGTTACCATTCAACGGCCAAATTTAGGTTAAAAAACGTCTTCCTCAAAACAGATATTGAGCAATACTAAAGGTGCGGTTTAAATTCTGTCAAGGCATATTTGTTATCTGTTTTCCTGGACTCAAAAGAGTCGTTTTATTTAGGTAATTGAGCGATGTCAATTGCCCAGTAATCACAAGCATTTTTGGTAAGAAAACCGAGTCGGGTATATAATTTTAACGCTCGTTCATTATGAGTCTCAACATCCAGGTTCAGATGAGGTTTTCCTTCGCTCAATGCAAGATTAATACAATGAGTGATTAATAATGTGCCTAATCCTTGCCCCTGCTTGGTGGGCACTATGGCAATATCAGAAAGGGTTGCCCCATGAGGCAGCCAGCGTAAATGGGCTTTACCTATCAGGCTATTATCTTGGTAAGCAAGTATGACTTGATACTCTCTACCATCAATTATATGTTGAAATCTCTCGAATGAATCTGATTGTTTGTCGGGGAAGCATTCTTCATCCAACGAATGGAGTAAGGAGAGGTCGTCAATAGTTGCCGTACGAAAAGTTAAAGATTGTTTGTAATCCAACAGGGGATTCAAATCATCTCTTTCCATATAGTATTCACTGTGTTGATAGGAAAATCCGTGGGAGAATAACCACTCATTATTCAGTTGGGCGGGACTGGAAAAAATTAACTTCTCGAAGTCTTGTGATTGAATGAGAGGCAATATTTTTTGGATAAGTTGTCTGGCAATTCCGCGTCGCCGGTGGAGGGGGTGAACTAAGACGGATACTTCAACCGCGTCAGCATAAAAAAAATAAGCACCCAAAAATCCGATTAATTGTTGTTGTTCGTAATATAATAAACTTGCAGGAAAAGTTCTGGGCTGACTTAATATGTGGGTGTATAGATTAGGAGTGCTGCCATCTGTTTTTTTACATATGGCGCGCAAAGTTTCTAATTGTTCCAGTTGTTCTGCATCTAATTGGTTTGTATTGTTTAACATGATGATATTTTATTATTAACCTTTATTATTGCTAAGATTAGCTTGTTTTATCGGGATTTGCCTTCTTTTTGTTAAAAAGGTCGAGATAGGCACTATAACTTTTTTTTCCATCTTGTCTCTAGTATGAACTCTAAAGTCGTTGAATCAAAGCAAGTACGCCATTGCAAAAGACGACAGTTTTCATTGCTCCTCTTCCTTTGTCTTGAATCTATTGACTGCTATTTAAATAATGTTGAATTTTTTCTTGAACTTCTAGCTTATGTTTCTCATCCTGGTAACTGGTTCTTGGCCAAAAAAATCCTTTTAAGCCATCGTGTTTGTTACGAGGCACAATGTGAACGTGCAAATGGGGAATACTTTGACTCACAATGTTATTCAGCGCAATAAAACTGCCAGTGGCTTGCATGGCCTTTTCAACCGCCGTACCTATTTTCTTCGTTAAAATAAAGAAAGAACCCACCATGGAATCGGGTAAATCATAGAGTGTTTTATAATGATTTTTAGGAGCAAGAAGAGTATGGCCGGGAAATAGAGGCCGATGATCCAGAAACGCGATAAAGAGCTGATCTTCAAAAACGATGTGCGCTTTTTCTTTTTTTGCTGCAATTAAATCAATAATACACTCTTTATTTTCTTCTAGAGACATATCTTCCCTTTGAACCTCGATTTTCCCAGATTCTTAAGTTAATCATTAGAGCGTTTAAATTTCTATCTTCTCTAACAAATAATTATCTCATCCTGTATAGTTTTAAGGTTTCAAAACAGAAAGGGTAACTATGTCAACCGCATTATTCTGGTTTAGACAAGATCTGCGTTGTCGAGATAATTCAGCTTTAGCGCTTGCCTGCAAAAATCATCAGAAACTAATTCCTATTTATATTAAAGATTCTGAACCTGATCTGCCTATGGGGCGAGCCCAGCAGTGGTGGCTATACCATTCTTTACTTTCCTTAAAAGATGATTTAAATAAAGTGGGACTGACTCTCTGTTTCAGGCAGGCCGAACCGTTAATTCTTTTAAAAGAATTAATTGTTCAGCATCAAGTAGATGCTGTCTATTGGAATCGATGCTATGAACCGATGCACATTAACCGTGATCGGTTAATTAAAGCGGAACTCCGAGCAATGGGGGTCAAAGTAATTAGCTGTAATAGCAGTTTGTTGCTCGAGCCATGGGAGGTCTTAAATCAAAGTGGTTCTTTTTTTAAAGTATTCACCGCTTATTGGCGACAATGTTTGCGTCAAATTCAGGAAAGACCTCCTATCCAGATTTCTGAATGGCCCTCGGATCATCCCGTTAGTTCCGAATCGCTTGCAGAATGGAACTTACTGCCCCAGCATCCAAACTGGGCAGCAGAGTTTTCTCGATATTGGCAGCCAGGAGAAAACGCAGCATTGGCTAAACTGGATCATTTTATTTCTGATCAGTTGCAACAATATAAAGCGCTGAGGAATGAACCAGCAATTTTCGGGACTTCAAGATTATCGCCGCATTTACATTTTGGTGAAATCAGTCCTCATCAAGTTTGGGCGGCGTTACAGCAAGTCATGCAAGATCCTGATAGTAATTTACCCTCAGTCCAGACCTACCTGTCAGAATTAGGATGGAGAGAGTTTTCCTACTACTTGCTCTATCACTATCCTCAATTAATAAATACTAATTTTAAAAGTCAATTTGATCGGTTCCCCTGGCAACAAGATGAAATCAATTTAAGATTATGGCAAAAGGGATTAACTGGTTATCCCATAGTAGACGCAGGAATGCGGGAGTTATGGCATACAGGATATATGCATAATAGAGTGAGAATGATAGTTGCTTCTTTTTTAACCAAAGATCTGATGATTGATTGGCGAAAAGGAGCTGCCTGGTTTTGGGATACTTTGTTGGATGCAGATTTGGCCAATAATTCAGCGAGTTGGCAGTGGGTTGCGGGTTCAGGTGCGGATGCTGCGCCCTATTATCGAATTTTTAATCCAGTGCTTCAGGGCGAGAAATTTGATCCACAAGGTGAATACGTCAAACAGTGGATACCAGAGCTGGCTTCCATGTCAAAACAATGGGTGCATCAACCCTGGCAGGCTCCTAAAGATGCATTACCCTTGGTTTTGGGAGTAGATTATCCATTCCCCATTGTTGACCATAGGACAGCCAGACAAGTCGCCTTGTCAAATTACCGGGCGCTAAAAGAATAATTTTGTTCCCTGATTTAGCTAATCAAAAAGAAGGCGATAAAAACCAAACTTAAAACGATTATCAATGGATTAATCTTTTGTCTGGTAACTCCTTTTAGCAGGGTATAGAGAATAATGCCCCATCCTATACCATCAGCAATAGAGGCGGTAAAGGGGATCATCATTATGGTAACCATGCACGGCGCTATTTCGCTGATGTCATCTAACTTTATATCGGTTAAGTGCTTCATCATGCAGCATGCAACATAAAGGAGAGCTGGCCCTACTGCAAAATTGGGGATCATTTTCGCGAGAGGGAAAAAGAATAACATTAAGAGAAATCCAGTAGCAATAACCAAGGCAGTTATTCCCGTACGCCCGCCAGCTTCTATGCCGGTTGCCGACTCAATATAAGGAGAAGTGCTCGCTGAACCAAGAACTCCTGCCAAAGCAGATGCGGCTGCATCTGCTGTTAAACTTTTACTAAGGCGTTGCGGGTAATCCTTTTGTTGTTTGAATACGGTGGGATTAAGTAAGCCCACTAAAGTTCCTGTCGCATCAAAGATAGCAATTAAGAAAAAGGTAAAGGTGGCCTTTAACGATTCAACGCTGGTAATTCCTGAAAAATCAAGCTTTAAAAAGGTGGGTGTCATGGACGGTGGTGTCGCTATTATGCCTTGCCAAGAGGTCAATCCCAACAGTAAACTCAAGGCGCTAATGCTCAATATACCAAGAATAATTGCGCCCGGTATGCAATAGTAATCCAAAGTTAATATCAGTAAAAATCCTAAGAAAAATAAGCCACTTTCAGGGCGTTTAATATCGCCTAACCGCATTAGGGTATGATGATCCGCGACAATGAGTTGATTGTTTTGCAGGGCAATCAAGGCGATTAATAAACTGATGCCTATTAAAATTGCGATTTGTAAATTATGAGGAATTGCCTCTATTAACAGTCTTCTAAGTCCTGTCAGGGTGACTAAAAAGAATAAAAGGCCTGATATGAATACCATGGCCAAAGCATGCTGCCAATCTATCCCCATTCCCTGGACGACGCTATAAGAAAAATAAATATTCAATGCCATGCCAGGAGCCACCCCTATAGGGGTATTGGCCATGATGCCCGTTAACGCACAGGCAAAAGCAGTAACGAGGCAGGTCGCTGTAAATACAGCCCCTTGCTCCATCCCTGCATCATGTAAAATCGTTGGATTAACGAAGGCAATGTACACCATAGTCAAAAAAGTAGTGATGCCCGCGAGAACTTCCGTTCGTAGAGTCGTGCCCTTCAGGAAATAAGCTGTTAAAGTATTCATAAAAGATGAGAGACTCTAAAAATGGAAGTTTAGTACAGCTATAATAATTTCCACAGTGATTAGGATAATAATAATTATTTCTAAATTATGGCCATGACGGTTTTCAAGATAACCGTTAAACATGTCAAAAATTTCATTTAAAGTATCCAGGCGGTGGTTAATTGCATTAACCCGTCTTTGAATGTGTAAATAACGTTCTAGCATAATAAAATGCTCTTCCAGGGTAGGATGCTGCCAAAAGTATTTAGGATGATAAAGGAAATTACTAATTAAATTCAGTTCACTCTTCGCGCCTAAAATTTCCCCTATAACTTGTTGTATTTGTTTGCGACTAACGGGCATTTCACCTTTGTGAGACAGGGTTTGAATCAAGGGATTATATTTTTCAATTAATGCATCAATGATGGTTTCAAAATACTGTAGCTTCACTGATTGAGAAAATCCGTAGGAGAGACTTAATTTCAGTTCATCACTCTCATTGTCTATAGTCAAACAATCCACGTCAAAAAAATCATGGGGCTCGATCGCCGTTTTATCCGCTATTTGATAGTGAAATTCATCATGAACTAAAAGAGCGACTGGCTTATCAATAAGAAGCTTGATGGTATTTAAGTAGTCGTTAATTTCATAACGCTTAACCCCCCAGGAAACTACGGTGCCGTTTTTAAAAATAAATACAACGTGGTTTTGATTATTATTGGGGCTAAGTCTTATAACGTCACGAGTTTTCACGGAAGTATATTCGTTAGCCGAATTTTTAAAAAAATTGTCTAAACGTGCTAAATCAATTGATTTGGCCAAACAAAAACTTAAGCATTCCATGATAGTGATACCCGCGATATGAAAAAGGCGCTTGCGGTTCCAGAACACTTGGGGAGGGCAAACGCCATCTAATAGGCTAAAGTATACAATAAAATCAACGATATTACACGCTATCAGCTGTTTCCCGACCAGTGTATGCTTTTTTTCTATCCGTTGCACCACTTAACCATTGAGGGCATACTTCCAGTATTTCAGCAATTTTATCCAGCTGATCGTTGTCTGGGAGTACATGGCCGAAAATTAGAGAATTTGCCAAGTGACGAGTAACTCCAAACACTTTAGATACTGCTTTTGTTTTTTCTGTTAACTCTTCGGGAAATCCAAGTGTGGCTAATTCTCGATTAAAGCGTTGTGAAAACACCTTGCTGTTCATTTTCTCACTCCATGAAAAAATAGTTAATTCAGCATCATCCCAATGATCGCTGACCCATATATACCTTGTATCAATCCTTGATACCGGTAAGAGTGTTATAACTTATTTTTTTTCAATAGCAAAGTCTTTTTTCTAAAAAAAAATCAATTATTTTTCATTGGCTTATCGAGAATATTTCTCAATAATAGAAAATTAACCTATATTTTTATGTGTTTGGCGGAGATAAGATTTCCTTGACTATTAAAGCAAGGTTTACATGGTGTTTTTGATGATCTCTATTACCTCATTAGCGTAAGCTAATCCCTGGAGATAAGATTGAGTCAAATCTTTATGCGCAATAGGTGCTTTATCTAATTCATTAAATTTGGCTTCTTCATAATCGATAACGAATTTTAAGATTTGTCCTAACTCTCCTTTTTGATGCAGTAATGCGTCATTTAAAACCTCACTTAACTGGATTTTACCTAATAACGAATTCATGGGTTCATTAAGAATACCGTCTAAAGTCGAAAGTATTCCTACAGTATAGGCTTGAAGGGGATTGCTGGCCCCCGTTTTTTTGGCCAAGGCTTCACACATTTTTGCGCGAATCAACGTTCGTTCCAGGAGGTCTGGTGTTACATCATCAAGGCTGGTCAAGAGTAACAGGCATATCCAATTGCGGATTTGCACCAATCCTAATTGGGCAATAGCATCCATTAGCGACTCAAATTTTTTACCTACATATAATGAGGCAGAATTGGATAAACGTAATATTCGGTAACTCAGTTTGGGAATTTGCAGAATGATTTCTTCTACTCGTCTCAGGGGAACATCTTGATTATTTAATTCTGATAATAACTTTAAGAGGTGAATTTTATTTTCAGTAATAACCTGGCCTTTACAGGGGTCGGGCTTGTTTAGAAAAAAGCCTTGAAAATACTCAAACCCCAGATCGATACAATGATTAAATTGGGTTACGTTTTCAATCTTCTCTGCCAATAATTTACCTTTAAATCCTTTCAGCGGGGCTAATAGCTCAATAATTTGTTGATTGCTCCGATTGAGTACATCTATCTTAATGATGTTGGCTAACTCAATTAAGGGGATTAATTCTTCGCGAAAGATGAAATCATCAAGGGCAATTTCATAACCCAGGTTACTTAGGGTGGTTAAATTGGTAATTAAAGGTTTGGTTACCTCTACAGTTTCCAATACTTCAACGACAATTCGACTCTTGGGCAATAAAAGAGGTATTTGCTCGATCAAATGGTTGTAAGTGAAGTTTATAAATGCTCGTTTGTTGCCTATTATGGTATTAATATCCAGGTTGGCAAATAATTGAGTAATAACAGAGCAAGTCGCTGCGTCACCAGCGAGTGGATTCAGGTTATCTACATTTGCAGTAAGTGCATCATCTTCACGATATAAAAGCTCATAAGCGTACACAGAACCGTTTTTATTATAGATACCTTGTCTTGCTAATAATGTTTTTATTAGAGGTAGGTTCAATTTGCATTGTTAGTTGGTCTGCTTGTTTATAGTATATATCAAAAAAATAGAACAGGCAGTTTACACTTAAATCCTGTGCCGCATAGGTGACAGGGGGTAAAGCGCATTGTTCCTTAAATACTCGGCCAATATTTTTAGCAGCATGGCACGAGGCGTCTTGGCCATCATACATTCCCAGCAAGAATGGCGGAGTATCTTGAGTCAGCGTTTGGATGGCAACTGAAATATTATCCATAGAGCCATTTGCTTTTGCGTGGAGAGCCAGTATTTCACATAATTTCTCTGGCGACAGAGTGCTTGGCGATGCCATTCTTTGCAATATGCCAAGTAAATAATTTTCATGTCCGTCTTTAGTCTGAGAGGCAAGACCTGCTCCGTCAGTAAAACCATCGCATGTAGAAATGATTTGCAGGGAGCCATATCTTTGGGATCAATATGCAGATCTTCTGCGATCTTCTTTACGTTGGTGACATCAATACTTGCTTCAGAACAAACTCCTGAATCTTTAAAACGCTGATCGCCAATTGCACGTGATACTCCGAGAGTCAAACGATCTTTATATACTCTATCGAATAAAATTGTTCCGCCCGCCGCTTCAATCCGTCTCTTTTCAGGCTCATTTGAGCCTTTATGGGTTACTTTATTTAAGCGGATCACTCCTAGAGCGTCGCCTTTTTTACCGTAGATCACAGCAAAAGTAACGGTATCGGCCAGAGTAGCTGTAATTAAATTCCCTCGTCCGTCATATTGCATTTATTTAGATCAGGATTATTCTTGAGTCTGTTGAGAGCTCTCTAGGAGTGTTGCAACCAACCTATAGCCTATCAATAATGGAGTATAGGTTGGCGAATGGTGACTCATATTAGTCAGATAAGGCTTCTTTGGGGGTGAAATAATTTAAATCCAACTCACGGGCCGCTTTAACATCATCAAGTCGTTTGACGGGCAATGTATGAGGTGCTTCTTTGAGTAGATTAGGATTATTCATAGCTTCTTGTCTGATGTTTTTCATGGTATGAATAAACGCATCCAACTCTTCTTTACTTTCTGTTTCAGTGGGCTCTATCAGCAGACATTCTGGAACAAGTAAAGGGAAATAAGTCGTTGGCGCATGAACACCATAATCCAGTAGTCGTTTTGCCAGATCCATGGCGGACACTCCGTAGGCTTTCTTTTCGGGGCTTAAGGTGAGAATAAACTCGTGAGAAGCTCTTCTGTCCGGATAAGCAGGAGTAAATCCTGCTTTAGCTAATTCTTTAAGTAAATAATTAGCATTAAGCGTGGCGTATTCTGACACGCGCAATAAACCTTCCTTGCCCAATAGTCGCATGTAAAAGTAGGCGCGCAGTAAAATTCCTGCATTACCCATAAAGCAAGACAGACGACCTATACTTTGTGGGTAATCTTGCCGCGTTGCCCATTGATATCCCGAATCAGTTTTCTTTACTACAGGAAGCGGCATAAAAGGAATGAGACGTTTACCTACAGCAACCGGGCCCGCTCCTGGACCTCCTCCACCATGAGGAGTCGCAAATGTTTTATGTAAATTTAAATGCATGACGTCAAAGCCCATATCTCCGGGTCTTACTTTACCTAAAATCGCATTCAGGTTAGCGCCATCATAGTACAATAAACCGCCCGCTTGATGTACCAAGGCAGCTATTTCTTTGATCTGGCGCATAAATAATCCCAGCGTTGAGGGATTAGTCAGCATAATTCCCGCAGTTCTGGGGCCTATTTTACTTTTTAGTTCTTCCAGATGGATGTCGCCATCTTTATCTGTAGCAATTTCTACTACCTTAAATCCGCACATCACCGCGGAGGCGGGGTTGGTGCCATGGGCGGCATCAGGGATAAGCATTTCATCTCGAGCAGTATCACCGCGCGATTGATGATAAGCTTTTATCATCGCCACACCGGCAAACTCACCTTGGGAGCCCGCCATGGGGGTTAACGATACTCCAGCCATGCCAGTAATTTCAGCGATGTTGTTTTGCAGGCGGTAAATAGACTCCAGAAAGCCTTGGCTTTCCTCTTCCGGGGCCAAGGGATGACGGTTGATAAAGCCGGCAATTGACGCAGCCTTATGCACACCCCGTGGATTATATTTCATGGTACAAGAGCCCAGCGGATAAAAATTAGTGTCTATGGAAAAATTTTTATGAGAGAGGCGGGTAAAGTGTCTTACAACTTGTAATTCAGAACAAGCCGGCATTCTTGGCGGATTTTTTCGCTGAAAAGCTGCAGGAATTTCATATTTACTTTTCAAAATTTTGGGTGCTTGGGCGGTTGCCTGACGCTTTGCTTTGGATAATTCAAAGATCAACATAATTTGCCTTCCGTTTTTTGAATAAGTTCTTTGAGTTCGTCTCGGTGTTTAACCGGGGTGAATTCAATAAATTGGTACTCGGCGATCTCTGCCAGATAATAGGGGTCTTTTTTAAATATGGATTCCAAGTAAGCCCTGTCATTGGTCGCTGCAATAATAATTCCACCGGTTCTAGGTTTCATTGGACCGGAAGCCACTAATAAGCCTTGTTTGTAATAATAATCAAGGAACTCTCTATGGGCTTGCAAGTATTTATCCACTTCATTCATGGGCGTTAAATAGGTTAATTGGATTATGAACATGGGGCACCTCGCTTACTCATAATGGTTTTTAATGCATCAGTATAGTGTGCAATGTCATCGTGGGTACGCATCTCAGTAGCACAAACCAGCAGTGTATTGGCCAGTTGTGAGTAATGGGCAGCGGGGGCATAACCTCCAGCAATTCCTGCATCTGCCAACTGAGAGAGTACCTTTTCAACCGGTTGATTGAGTTTGATTAATGCCTCATGAAAATAAGGGGCATTAAAAACCAGCTCTACCCCTTCAATTTGAGTTAAAGCCTCAATTAGCTCATGGGTATTTTGATGACATTGGCTTGCTACCTGGCGCAAACCTTCAGCGCCCAGGAGGCTCATATGAATGGTGGCTGCGGTAACCAGTAATCCCTGATTGGTACAGATATTCGAGGTTGCCTTAGCGCGTCTTATGTGTTGTTCGCGTGCCTGCAAAGTGAGGCTAAAGCCGATTTTACCGTCTTTATCCACCGTGCGGCCGATCAGACGCCCTGGCATTTGTCTTACGTGAGCCAGGCGAGTACTTAAAAAACCAAAATAAGGTCCACCAGAAGCCATAGGAGAACCTAAAGGCTGGCCTTCTCCACAAACGATATCCACACCATGCTTTCCCCATAATCCTGGAGGTTTTAACAGCGCCAGCGATATTGGATTAACACAGGCGACACTAATTGTTTTATTTTCATGGGCCCAATCACTGAGCTCATCGACTTGTTCCAGACAACCAAAAAAATTAGGTTGGGCAATAACCAGGGCAGTGATGTCTTCCCCAGCATATTGTTTTAATGCTGAAAGCGGGGTGATGCCTTGTTGCTCATCAAATGGAAGTGTGGTGACTTCGATATGCTGATTACGGACTACAGTCTCAATAGTTTCACGATAAAAGGGATGAACAGTTCCTGCAATCAGTACTCGATTCGTTTTGCTGTGTTTGTTGACGCGAACCGCCATTAAAACGGCTTCAGCTAAGGCAGTGGCGCCATCGTACATCGACGCATTCGCTACTTCCATGCCCGTCAATTCACAAATCATGGTTTGATATTCATACAATAATTGCAAGGTACCTTGACTGGCTTCTGCCTGATAGGGGGTGTATGCGGTTAAAAACTCCCCTCTTGAGGCTATATCCCACACGACGGCCGGAATATGATGCTCATAGCATCCTGCGCCAATAAAACAAATACCATTCCTGTTTTTATTCGCTAAATTCTGCGCCTCCTTAAGCATATCCATTTCATTGATGCCGGCAGGCATATTTTGAAAACCTGCATATTGTAATGATGCGGGGATTTCATCAAATAAAGCTTGGGTATCATTGACGCCAATCGACGTCAGCATCTCTTTTGTGTCTTCAGGAGTGTGTGGAATAAACGGCATGATTAATGATCCTCAGCTATCTCATTTTGATATTGGTCAGCATTCAATAAGTCATTAATTTCATTGATGTGACTGGGCTTTAGTTTGACAAGCCAACCAGCATTATAAGGATCTGAATTGACCAGGGCTGGATTATCAATAATTGTGGTGTTCACGGCGGTAACTACACCACTAATGGGGGCGTAAAAGTCAGATGCTGCCTTTACGGATTCGACGACGCCTAATTCCTCTCCTGCCTTCACTACATCACCAATTTCAGGCAGTTCAACAAACACCATATCTCCCAGTAATTGTTGGGCGTGATCGGTAATTCCTATAGTGACTTCATCAGATTCTGTTTTTAACCATTCATGAGTGGCGGTAAATTTCAAATCATTCATTGTATTATCCTTATTTTATATAGCCTTAATTTATTTGATAAAGTCAAATTGCTTTTCCATGTTTGACAAAGCGCGGCTTTCCTACTTTTGCAGGAATTAATTTACCGCGTATATCAACCAAAACTTGATCGCCAGTGGCTACCGGTACGCGAGCTAAAGCGATCGATTGCTCCAGGGTTGGGGAATAGCCTCCGCTGGTAATGATGCCATCAGAACATCCTTCGATAATGACTTTCTGGCCGTGTCGCATTATTCCTTTGCCTAATAAAGTGAGGCCAACCAGTTTTCGCGCAACACCTTGTTGTTTTTGCGAAAATAAGGCACCCATACCAATAAAGTCGCGATCTTCAGGCTCCCACTTGACGGTCCAAGCCAGGCCTGATTCAAGAGGGGTCGTTGTTTCATCCATATCTTGGCCGTAAAGAAGCATACCCGCCTCCATACGAAGCGTATCGCGAGCGGCAAGTCCACAGGGTTTTACTCCTACTTGCAATAAATTAGTCCAGAGTGAGGCGACGAGTTCTTTGGGGACAATAATTTCTAAACCATCCTCTCCAGTATATCCTGTGCGGGCAAAGAACCAGTTTTCTACATCAACACATTCAAAGTTGGTTAGCGTGGATACCGCATCAATTTGCGCGGGGGTCAACACCGCCAGGGTCTTGGCTACGGCCGCAGGGCCTTGAACCGCGAGCATTGCAAGCTCTGGTCTTTCTTGTAAGCCCACAGCAAAGCCTTCGCTCTTTTTGCGGATCCAGGCTATATCATTTTGACGCGTTGCGGAGTTAAGAACGACTCGGTAATTGTCCGAAGCACGTTGATAGACGATTAAATCATCAATGATACCGCCATGTTCATTACACATGCAGCTGTATAAGGCTTTGCCGTTATGGAGTAATTGATCGACATCATTAGTAAGCAGTTTACGGAGAAATTGACGACCACCTGCACCAAGAATATCAACAATAGTCATATGGGAGACATCAAACACTCCCGCATCTTGACGGACAAAGTGATGTTCGTTTAATTGAGAGCCGTAATGGAGCGGCATATCCCAACCGTGAAAATCAACCATTTTTGCGCCGCATGCCAGATGAGTAGCATGAAGTGGAGTTTTAGCAATCATTGCAAATCCTTTTTTTATCACCCTGATTGATGTGATTATACCTATTGCGATTTATTTTGCGAGATTTCCTCTTGGCTTTTTCTATGATTATGATTTGAAATCACTATATACTGTATATTTATCGGATTGGTTATCATAATGGCACTTCATTATGGGCGATGGATGCTCGATATAGGGTGGTTAATTGTTCTGTTAATTCTGTTGTCCCATTTTTTGCGAGACAGAAAAACGCTCTTACAGGCTCAATCCTGGTTAAAAGTTAAAGGCCGGATCACGAGTTGTGAATGGGTAGAACAGGGCCATAGCATTTGGCCCAAAATTGAATACTCTTATCAAGTATATGATAAAGATTTGGTGGGGGAACATTTATTTTTAGATACCAAACACAATAGCCCCAATAGTAAATATTCACGCCTCATCGCTTATAAAGCTGCAGTGGCTTATAAAGAAAACGCAGAAATCGATGTTTATTATAATCCCAATAACCCCGAGCAATCTGCCTTAGATGTGGCTATGCCCTCAAAATTAAACATTATTTTGCTTTTAATCGCAGCAATGTTGGTCATTCATCTTGGTATTATGATTTTCCGGCTCCTGGGCTAGCTGGATCTGTTGCTTCTTTATTGGGACATTGGCAGGGCGGTTCAGTTACGGTAGATTGCAGACTGGTAATACTTAAACCTCGTACCCCCTGGCCTGTCGGAGCCACCGTAAAATTCACAACTACTTTTAGATTTTGCCGCTGTTGATATTGCGGATTTTGATACACCACCAATATTGGCATAATGGCCTGCCAATGAGTAGGGTCAAAAGTGATAATCTTTGGGGGGTGTGTTGCTACTGCGGTGACATCGTAGGAGTTTTTTTGAACTGCCTCGGGTAGTTTCGAAGCGTTAAGAGCTTTGCTATAGGCTATCCAGCCATCAGCAGTAAAATATTTGGCAATGTCTTTTTGTTGTTGCAGGTACGTTTTATAGTTATAGGTATAGGTGGCAATAATGGCTTCATTAGCCCAGACTGCTACCTGGGTTCTATCCGGGGTTGCATAATCAAGCTGAGCAAAGAGAAACAGTATCAGACCAGACAGGTGATGAATTTTCTTAAACATAACTACCTTCATTATTATTGAGTCATATACTGCAGTGTAACTATTTTTTGCAGACAAAAAAATCCCCGGTTAAGGTACCGGGGCAAAATTATGTGTCTGAATAAATTATATTCAGACATCACCCCGCATAAAGAGGGGAAAGCGGGGTAGAGCATCCGGGGGAGAACGCTCACAAGTATAGACACGTGATGTGCAATAAAGTTCAATATTTATTCATATTTTATTTTCTTGTGAGGTTAATACTGCCTGATTGCGGTGTTCTCAGGTATCGATAAACCTGTATTTATGGTATTTTATAGTGTTCAGGATAAGGTGCCGTCGTTATGTTCCGAGGGGGAATAAATTCTTCTCCGAAACTGACATGGTTCCAGACCATTTTTTTGCCAATTAAAATATCTGGCAAAAAATGAGAGCAGCCCTTAATAATTCAGATAAATAATGTGAGAGAGTATGGTGCCTAACAGCCGTTTTTATTTCGCCAATCCTGATAAAGTCGGTCGATTTATTAATCGCTGGGATATTCTTTTGCTGCTTATCGTTTTTTCAGTTTTATTTTTTCTGGGATGGGCTGGCTCACAAATGGCAACGCCTTATCAATTGGGCGAGCCTATACCTATTTCTCTGGCTCCTTCCAATCTCCCTTTTTACGCCTTGCGCACGGTATTACGCCTGTTTATTGCCTTGATTTTTTCTATAGTCTTTACTTTTATTATTGGTGCCTTGGCTGCTAAAAACCGGCGGGCTGAACAGATTATTATTCCGGCCATTGATATTCTGCAATCCATCCCCGTGCTTAGTTTTTTGTCAATTACCGTTACGGGGTTCATTCATCTTTTCCCCAATAGTTTACTAGGACCTGAGTGCGCTTCTATTTTTGCTATTTTTTGTGCTCAAGTATGGAATATGACTTTTGGATTTTATCAATCTTTAAAAACAATTCCTCATGATCTGAAAGAAGTATCTTCCATGTTTCGTCTTTCCGCCTGGCAACGTTTCTGGAAAATGGAGGTTCCTTTTTCCATGTCGGGACTATTATGGAATATGATGATATCCATGTCTGCAAGTTGGTTTTTCGTGGTGTTATCTGAGGCAATTTCAGTTGCCCATCAAAATATAAGATTGCCCGGTGTCGGATCTTATATTGCTTTGGCGATACAACAAAAAGATCTGCATGCGGTGGGTTATGCCATATTAGCCATGATGATCGTTATTTTCTTATATGATCAGATATTGTTCCGACCATTAATTGCCTGGTCTGAAAAGTTTAAAGTAGAGCAATCACCGGATGAGGCAGAATATCAATCCTGGTTAATTGATTTGATCCGGGGAAGCCGATTAATGAAGCGCTTTACTAAAGCCATGGGGGTATTCACGGATGCCTTTGTCAATGCACGATGGCTTAGAATCAGTGAGCCAAAAGCTGTAAAAGAAATAGACTTAAAAAAGCAGAAGCGTCTGGACCGATTTTGGGGCGCCGCCATTCTATTGTGTATTCTCAGTGGGGGATGGTTTTTATTAAGATTCATCCTTGCTGAATTGAAAGCCAGTGATATTTTGCATGTATTTTTGCTGGGAGCAGCGACAGGGACTCGGGTTATTGTTTTAATCGTCATCAGCTCTTTAATATGGATTCCGGTGGGAGTATGGATAGGCTTAAGACCCCGCATAGCTCAAAAAATACAGCCGGTCGTGCAGTTTGTCGCCGCTTTTCCTGCCAATTTATTTTATCCTTTATTTGTCATCGCCATAGTAAAGTTTAATTTAAGTGTGGAAATTTGGGTGACCCCTCTCATGATTCTTGGTACACAATGGTATATTTTATTTAATGTGATCGCCGGAGCTTCCACCATTCCACGTGAATTGTATCTTGCCGCAGATAACTTCGGTTTAAAAGGATGGATTTGGTGGAAAAGACTCGCATTGCCCGGAATTTTTCCTTTTTATATTACCGGCGCAATCACTGCTGCTGGTGGGGCATGGAACGCCAGTATTGTGGCTGAATGGGTTAGTTGGGGGAATGTAACGCTCAAAGCTACCGGTTTAGGCGAGTACATACAGGCCAGTACTACAGCAGGGGATTTCCCGCAAATTGCTTTGGGTACAGCGATGATGTGTCTTTATGTTCTGGCCTTCAATCATCTCATTTGGCGTCCGCTTTATCGCTTGGCGGAAGAGCGATTTAATTTTAATTGAGGCTCCAATGTCTGAAACTATTATTTCCATAGAAAATTTACGAAAGTCATTTAAAAAAGCGTCTACTCAAGACCTTCTGGTGCTTGAAGACGTTAATTTTAAATTACAGGAAGGGGAGATTGTTGCTTTATTAGGTAAATCCGGCTCGGGAAAATCTACTCTTTTGCGAATTATCGCCGGACTCATTGCCCCCTCCAGCGGAACGGTAACCTATAGGGGAAAACCGGTGACTCGACCGGTTGCCGGTATCGCCATGGTCTTTCAATCGTTTGCTCTGATGCCCTGGCTTAATGTTTTGGAAAATGTAGAGCTGGGTCTTGAAGCGCAAGGCGTGAGCCGTGATGAACGACGACATAGAGCTATTGAAGCAATTGACATCATTGGGCTGGACGGGTTTGAATCGGCTTTTCCTAAAGAATTATCTGGCGGTATGCGTCAGCGGGTAGGTTTTGCTCGTGCTTTAGTGATTAATCCTGACGTGTTACTAATGGATGAGCCTTTTTCTGCTCTGGATGTTCTTACCGCGGAAAATCTGAAATCAGATTTGTTGGAACTATGGAAAGAAAAGAAAACGAATACGAATGGTATTTTATTAGTGACGCATAATATCGAGGAAGCCGCTACTCTGGCTGATCGCATTGTTATTTTCGGCAACGATCCCGGATACATTCGTGCTGAACTACCTGTTACCTTGCCTCAACCTCGCGATCCTGAAACACCTGAGTTTCGTGCTTTGGTTGATAAAATCTATACCTTAATGACCACCGGACCTAAAGAAAAAGCCCAGCGCGCTCAGCGTGAGCGTCAAATAGGGTTGGGGTATCGCTTGCCTGATGTAGAACCTTCTGAATTATCAGGTTTGATTGAAACCATGAAGTCTTTTGAGGAACGCATTGATTTACCTGAGCTTGCTGATGAGCTCATGATGAATATTGATGATTTGTTCCCTATTCTTGAAACTTTAGAAATACTCGGCTTTGCCAAGGTTTCTGCTGGCGATATTCAATTAAGCGACTTGGGAAAACAATTTTCTGAAGCAGATCTGCAAGAGCGCAAACGGTTATTTGCACAAAGGCTTTTGGAAAAAGTACCTCTTGCCCGCTACATTCGCAGGGTATTAGATGAAAAAGTAGGGCATAGAGTTTCTGAAGAGCGTTTTTTGAGTAAATTGGAAGATTATTTAAGCGAGAAAGAAGCCGATCGCGTGTTACGTACGATGATTGATTGGGGGCGGTATGCGGAGATTTTTGCTTATGATTTCAATACTGGAATTTTAAGTCTGGAAAACCCTGGAAAAGGCTTGTAGCCTCCATTAGGGGCTTGTTTTCAGGGTATCAAATCTCGGTTTTTCTTTGGTGCTCCATTTTGGAAGTATTGTTATAATTTTCAGTACATGACGACAAAATCAGGCACAACTAAAGAACAGTATGGTGCTACGCAACAGCAACAGGTGCTAACTTAATCCTTTCAAACTGTTTTGATCATGTTCCTCTTCTGCATCAATGGCGTCTTGTTCTGTTTTCATCGTTGAGATCTGCGTTTTAAAGTGCTGTATCTTCTCTGCCAAGCGGCCAGAAGCCTTTTCTTTTCCATACTCGCTGGATAATGCATCATTTTTTTGCTCATAATCCGCAATGATCTGATCCAGTTCGCCGATTTTCTGTTTAAGATCTCGAGGATTAATGGATTTTTGCATTCCCATTTTGAAGTTGTGAAGTTGGCTTTCAAATTCTGCCGCAAGAATGGCTCTTTTTTCGGTTAAATCAGAACCGGTGATCAGATCTTTTATTTGATAAATGAAATTGACCAAGCCTCGTTCTCTATAGGCGGTTACTTGCTGTGCGATGGTTGCTATATTTTCATTGAGAATATTATCTATCGTTTTGTAAACCTGAGTCGCAGGTGTTATATATATAATAGTATTTTCATTGACCTTTAGAGCTTGTGAATTGATATTATCCAGGGATTTCGACGGATCATTAAGAGTGTATATATGGGCCCGTGAAATATCAATGCCGTGTTTTGACACATGTTCCAATAAACGATATACATTGAATAAGGAAGGTTGATAGTGCCCGCTAAAGGTCGTTATTCCTTTTAAAACACCTTTTTCTATTCGTATTTCGCCAGCTGCTACTACAGGCGAACCCGCATTCATCGATGAATGCGCTATGCGGTCTTTCATTCCATAATGATTAAAAAGAGATAGTTCTCCATTGGCGTTCAAGGTGAACGCGGCAAATCCTTGCTTGCCTTTGGAGACCATGGCGTAGGTATCACAAGGTCGACCATTTTGGTTAAATTTTCCGTTATAAATGTGTACTCGATGCTGTCCTCTTTGTTCTGGTGTTAAAAACCTGGTGCTTTTGTTTTTATCGAGTTCTTTAGAGCGTTGATTCACATCGAGCAATTCTTTGCTTTGCATTGCCTGCTCAATATCCTTATCTGCTGATTGATTGGGGGTCTTTGTTTTATTTAAAACTAATTTCCCGGGATCAAAAGGAATATTTTGTGGTGATTTACCAGGAATATATTCAGGATTTTTATCCCAATGTTTCATCCGTTCATCCATCAGAGTAATCAGCTGGGCGTTTACGTTGGCGGTCAAAGGGATATCAAAGGCGTAGATAAGAAATTTAAGAGCTTCTTTTTTGAATGTATCAGGCAGTCCTGTCCTGGTTGAATAAACATGCCAAGCAAAATCAATGCGTTGAGCCAGAGTGGCTTTTGATTCTAAATAGATATTGTATTTTAAATCATATATAGTCAGTCCCATAGAGTATGCCTTAATTGAAATACCTATTTCCAGTATAGATCGCTATTTTGATTTTATGTGGGCCATTTGGGGTTTAATAAAGATAATTTTGGGTAACCGTGTTGATGTGTGATGATTGATTGGGGTTGCATACGGCGGTTTTTGCTTGTGATATATTGCAATCTCGGAATTTTTAGAAAACCGAGGACAATATCGCTTCACCCCCGGGTTTCAGTTCATTCCTCCCGGGGGCCTTCACCATTAAGCAGGTTGTCTCATCAGATAATCAAGAATTTGGAACAGACGTTCTGGACTTCCGGCCATTTGTAAATCCGTTTTATATTTATTGTTAATAACAAAAGCGGGTACCGCGTTGATTTGATAAGCGGCCATTAAACGCATGCCATTACCGACGTGCATGTCAATAGTTGGTGAGTTCTCAAAAGCGCTTTTGGCGATTTCTCTATCCACTCCCTGGCCAACAAAAAAATCAATCATTGATTGTTTGGTGTTTAAGGTTTTTTTATCTTCCTGGATGGCCTTAAATAAAGCTGGATTCAGTTTGTCGGATAAAGCAAGGGTTTTCGCAGTATAATAAGCTTTGGCATATAATTCCCAATCCGGTTTAAATACCACAGGAATACGTTCCAGCTGTGCATTTTTCCCCATTTTGCCTACCCATTCATTAAGAGGTGCTTCCATACGGTAACACCAGGGACAACCGTAACTGAAGAACTCGGTAACCACAGGGGTTTTGCTTTTATTTTCTGTAGCCTGAGGATTAGAAACAACCTGATAATCTTTACCTTCAGTAAAGGCTGCAGCCAGAGCTATGGCTGGTAAAAGGATTATTAACCCGACTAATTTTCTTAACATGTTTATAGTTCCTTAATATAGACCTTCAATATAATGCGCCACTGCTTCCATATCATCTTGATTCATTCTGCTACAGATGTCCTGCATAATATGGTTTAAATCGTTGGTTCGTTTCGCGTCTTTAAATGCTTGTAACTGCGTTACCGTATAGGCTGCATGTTGTCCTGAAAGTACAGGAAATCCCGCTTGGGCATTACCGGTACCTTTTGGGCCATGGCAAGCAATACATGCTGTTATCTGTTTATTAAAATCGCCACCTTTATAAAGCTGCTCGCCACGTTGTACGAATTTCTTAGGAGTTGCGCCTTGGGCGAGAGGCATTTTAGCATAATATGTTGCCAAGTCATCTATGTCCTGTGAACTAAGGGTTGCAAGTATGGTGGTCATCGTTGGTGCATTGCGTTGAGTCCCTTTTTTCAGATCATCGAGTTGCTTGATAAAATATTTCTCATTTTGTCCCGCAAGATTGGGCCATTCAGGATTAGAACTAATTCCTTGTTGGCCATGACAGGCGGCACATACCAAGGCTTTATTGGACTCTGATGTGGGCTTATCTTGAGCATAAATTGCAATTGGCGAGCACAGAATAAAGATTAGTGCTAATTTTTTCATCGATTTCTCATCATAAATTCTTGAATTAATGGTACACTGCTTAGGTCCAAATCCCAAAATGAAATTAGATCACATGTCAGTAAATCCATATTCTAAAGCAGTATTTTTAAAAAGCGCAGCTCGTGTTGACCAATTACCCGAGGATTCGGGCTATGAAGTCGCTTTTGCTGGACGTTCCAATGCGGGCAAATCCAGTGCTTTGAATTGCTTGACCACAATAAAAAATTTAGCACGCACCAGTAAAACTCCTGGCCGGACTCAATTAATTAATCTTTTTTCTTTAGATGAGCAGCGACGTCTTGTGGATTTGCCTGGTTATGGTTATGCAAAAGTCGCCTTGCAAGTGAAACTGGAATGGCAAAAAAATCTGGCGCACTATTTGGAAGTAAGAGAAAGCCTGAAAGGTTTGGTTCTTTTAATGGATATACGACACCCATTAAAAGATCTGGATCAGATGATGATTGATTGGGCTTTAAATCGTGAGCTTCCCGTCCATATCTTATTGACTAAATCAGATAAATTAAGCCGTAGTGAAGTAAAAAACTGTGTGCTCAAAGTGCGCAAGCATTATGATTTAGCCCAACATCTTATTACCGTGCAATCTTTTTCTTCTTTGAAAAAAGAGGGGATTGATGAATTGATTTCTACTCTAAACCAATGGTTTGAATGGTCTTAGATAATATTTACGGGTAGGCTGGGCTGTTAAGCCCAGTATTGGCTCTTATTCAATGTTTCTTGGTGCACGAATGAAGGATGCTGGGCTTAACAGCCCAGCCTACGCTTGCTTTTTCTTCTTTGAAAAAAGAGGGGATTGATGAATTGATTTCTACTCTAAACCAATGGCTTAAATGGTCTTAGATAGTATTTACGGGTAGGCTGGGCTGTTAAGCCCAGCATTGGCTCTTATTCAATATTTCTTGGTGCACGAATGAAGGATGCTGGGCTTAACAGCCCAGCCTACGCTTGCTATGCTTGCTAAGCGAAAGGATGATACTCGAGATGATGGCGTTAGCCGGCTTTTTTAAGAACTGATTAATTCAATTTGTCTGAGTTCATCACTAGTTAATTGAAAATCATCAAGATGCAAATCCTCATTCATATGTTGTGGATTGGTAGTTCCGGTCAAAGGCAGCATCCCCATATCTTTGGCAAAACGAAAAATAATTTGGGGAATGGTTTTTTTATATTTAGTCGCAATGGCTTGGATGACTGGCTGCAAAAGATAGGGTTGATTGGCTGTAAGGAGAGAAAAACCTTGATAAATAAGCCCATGTTCCGTACAAAATTCTCTAATTTCCCGATCCCACTGAGTGCTGGCAAAACAGCGATTTTGTACAAAGGTTGGTTTAATTGACACCTCTTTATAGAGTTCGGCGAGTTGACTCATACTGACATTGGAAATGCCTAAAAACTTTACCTTTCCTGCATCAATCAACTGTTCCATTGCTGCCCAGACCTCCCAATCTGCTGAGCTAAGACCTCTATTGTAGAATGGGCCATGCAGCACATAAGAATCAATGTACTCCGTTTGTAAATGGTGCAGTGAGCTCGCAAAGGATTGGGCAACCTGGTTTTTAAAAGAATCTTGGTCATTATACGGTTTTCGTTCATCCTGTCCTGGGGCAAAGGTGAACTTTGTTTGCATAAACAAGTCTTCTCTTTTCATCGAACTTGCATGCAAAAACTGTCGGATCCCAAGTCCTACCCCTTCCTCGTAATAATGTTTACGCTGATTTGCCGTATCAATGCCGATAAAGCCTGCATTTAAAGCTTGAACGACTAATTCTTGAGTTCGCTCTTCTTTCCAGGCTGTCCCATACAACAAAGGGGGGATGAGGTTCTGGTGAATCACTTTTTCAGACTGTTCCAATAGGGCCATTAGCGGTTCCTGTTTTCATGATGAGACGGAGGCGAACTGGATTCACCTCATTTATTTTTGGACTTCTTTCATCAACTCTTCAATGATATGGGGATTAGCCAGGGTAGACAAATCACCCAAGTCTTCAATATTCGTTATTTCCTGACACGCTATTTTACGTAAAATACGGCGCATAATTTTACCAGAACGCGTTTTAGGCAAGTCATTGGCAAAATGAATGACATCCGGTTTTGCTATAGCACTTATTTCTTTTTTTACATGATTGGTGAGTTCTTCACGTAAGGTTGTGTCCACATGGGGGCCTTGCTTTAGAATAACAAAAGCGTAAATGCCCTGGCCTTTGAGATCATGCGGTATGCCCACTACGCCTGCTTCTGCAACCATTGGGTGACTGACTAGCGCGCTTTCAATTTCAGCAGTTCCCAGACGGTGACCTGAAACATTAACAACATCATCCACGCGACCTGTAATCCAATAATCACCGTCTTTATCACGTTTTGCTCCATCTCCAGTGATGAAGTACCCATTAGATAAATAGGTTTCGCAATACCGTTTGTGATCGCCGGCAATAGTTCTTGCCATAGAAGGCCAGGGATATTTAATGGCTAAAAAACCTTCTCCTGCACCCGTTAATTCATGGCCATGATCATTAAGTAATACCGGAACTATCCCTGGTATAGGCTGGCTTGCTGCTCCTGGTTTTATAACGGGATCGGTCATCCGGGGGCTTATCATGATGGCGCCAGTTTCGGTTTGCCACCAGGTATCGACTACAGGACATCTGCCTTGCCCGACTTTTTCCTTATACCATTGCCATGCTTCCGGATTGATGGGTTCTCCGACACTACCCAGTAAACGCAAGGACTGCCTTGAGCTTGAATTGAGCCATTTATCCCCCGCCCGCATCAAGGCGCGAATGGCCGTAGGGGCAGTATAAAATACATTAACCTGATGTTTATCAACGATATGCCAATTTCTTGCAGCGTCTGGCCACGTGGGAATACCTTCAAATATTAAAGTGGTAATGCCATTACAAAGGGGACCATAGACTACGTAACTGTGTCCTGTAATCCAGCCAACATCAGCGGTACACCAAAATACTTCGCTTTGATGACAATCAAATATTAATTGATGGGTGTAGGCTGCTTGTACCAGATAGCCTCCAGTACTATGTACCACTCCTTTCGGCTGTCCTGTACTGCCAGAGGTGTAAAGGATAAACAGCGGATCTTCCGCATTCATGGGTTCTGGAGCACATTGAGCCGTGACTTGCTGTTTTAATTCATGCCACCAATATTCTTTGTTTTTATTTAAAGTGACAGGATGATCGTTGGTTTTAACCACCAGCGTTTGAATGTTTAAATCGTTACAGGCTTCGTCCGCCTGTTCTTTTAAGGGAACGAGTTTACCGCCACGCTGGAAACTGTCCGCGGTAATCAGGTGCTTACATGCTGAGGCCAGCAGACGTTGTTTCAGAGCATGAGCAGAAAATCCTGCGAATATAACCGTATGAACTGCACCAATGCGAGCACAAGCGAGCATGGCAATGGCCGCTTCAGGTATCATCGGTAAATAGATGGCTACAGTATCACCTTTATGCACATTTAGCTGTTTAAGCACATTACTCATTCGGCAGACTTCATCATGTAGCTGGGCAAAAGTCAGGGTTTTTTGGTCTTTTTCATCATCACCTTCCCAGATAATGGCGGGCTGATTGGCTTTGTGAGGTAGGTGTCTGTCCAGGCAATTGGAGCTGACATTCAGCATCCCCCCCTGAAACCATTTGACATCGCCATGTTTTAATCCTCCGGTAAGAGGAGTTCGCCAAGGCTGCATCCAATCAACGGTCTGTTTGGCAATTTCAGCCCAAAATTCAGTTAAGGACTCTTCCGTAGGAGTCAATTTTGGATGGATAAAATGCACTGAATGCATGCTACACCTCTTTAGCTTTTGCAATCAGTTTAATGATAGCTGAAAAATCTGCGTCCCCCAGACCTTCATCAATAAAATGTTGATAAAGTTCTGTGGTTTTGGCTCCCAGCGGGGTTTCCAGATTGACTGCACGAGCAGTATTTTGGCTTAAATTTAAATCTTTTAGCATCATTGCCGCAGCAAAGCCGGCTTTGTAATCATTATTTGCCGGAACATTTTCTAAAATATCGGGAACAGGGATATACTTACTAACAACCCAGCATTGGCCTGATGAATTATTCACTACTTCAAATAATTTTTGGGTAGAAAGCCCCAGTTTCTCTGCCAAGGTAAAAGCCTCAGACACTGCAATCATGGAAATCCCCAAGATCATATTGTTACATATCTTGGCTGCCTGACCACTGCCGGCACTTCCTGTATGGATTACTTTTTGCCCCATCAATGAGAGTATGGGTTTCGCAACTTTGTATGCATCCTCTTCGCCCCCCACCATAAAGGTCAGGGTAGCGGCAACTGCCCCACCTACACCACCAGAGACAGGTGCATCAACCGCCAGCAGATGACTTTCTTTGGCGATTTGATGTAACTCTCGCGATGTTTTTACATCTATGGTAGAACAATCAATAAACAGGGCGCCTTCTTTTGCTTTATTAAATAACCCATCTACCCCGGTGCAAACATGCAATACCTGCTGTCCTGTCTGTAACATGGTAATGAGGATGTCTTGATCTTTGGAGGTATCTTGTAACGTGTGGGCAATTAGGCCACCCGCTTCAGAAAACCGCTCCATAGCAGGCGGTTGCAAATCATATCCGGTAACACTATGACCCGCTTTAACAAGATTGATGGCCATAGGTAAACCCATATGCCCCAATCCTACAAATCCTATTTTTGCCATTTATATCTCCGTAATCATCCAGCTTAATCATGGGTTGGCATAGCAAAGGCACTTTCCTTTAAATCGGTGACAGGCCATTTACTGGTTACTGTTTTGCGGCGAGTATAAAAGTGAATACTTTCTTCTCCATGCATATTGGTGTCGCCAAAAACCGATCTTTTCCAGCCACCAAAGGGATGGTTAGCGATAGGGACGGGTATAGGAATATTAATTCCCACCATACCGACCTGAACTCGTTGACTGTATTCACGGGCACTGAATCCATCTCGGGTGAAAATGGCTGTGCCATTACCGTATTGATTTTTATTAACTACAGCCAGAGCCTGTTCAAAATTATTTACCCGGACAATCACTAAAACGGGACCAAAAATTTCATTTTGATACACGGACATCCGTTCTTCTACTTCATCAAAAAGGCATGGGCCCAGGAAGAACCCTTGTTCATGCTGGGGGTGTTTAAATGTTCTGCCATCAATGACTAATTTGGCCCCTTCGTTTATACCCTTATCTATAGCCGCCAGAACTTTTTGGCGATGAGCGTCACTAATTAAAGGTCCCATATCGGTGTTTGCCACATCTCCGGCATCAATACGCATGGCGCGAATTTGAGGTGCCATTTTGGCGATGAGCGCATCGGCGGTCTGATCGCCTACGGCAACTACTACGGAGATAGCCATGCAACGCTCTCCTGCAGAACCGTACGCCGCACCGACTATGGCGCTGGCTGCTTGATCCAAATCGGCATCGGGCATGACCACGCAATGATTTTTGGCTCCGCCAAAAGTATGGGCCCGTTTTCCATAGGCGGTAGCGGTGGTGTAAATGGATTGGGCGACTGGTGTAGAAGCTACTGCGGTAAAGGCAGCAATATCCGGATGAGCTAATAATTGTTCCACGGTAGTTTTATTACCTTGAACACAATTGGCAACACCCGCTGGTAGACCCGCCTCGGTTAATAATTCCAGTAAGCGAATGGGAGCTGAAGGATCTTGCTCTGAAGGTTTAAGAATGAAGGTGTTACCACAGGCAATAGCTGGGATCATCATCCAAATAGGAACCATTACCGGAAAATTAAAAGGGGACACGCCAGCGCAGACTCCCAATGGTTGCCTGACCGTATGACAATCAATGTGGCTGGCGACGTTAGCAGAAAAATCACCTTTGAGTTGATTGACCAGACCGCAATGGAGCTCTACGACTTCTATTGCTCGAGCCACCGAACCTTTGGCATCTTCTATAGTTTTACCGTGTTCACGAGTTACAATTCTCGCTAAATCCATTTGGTGTTTTTCTAATAAGTCTCTAAATCTAAATAAAATTCGCGCTCTCTTTATGGCGGGAGTTTGTGCCCAATCTATGCCTGCTTCTTTGGCAACAGCAACTGCCTTATCGCAGGTCGCCTTAGAGGCGAAATGTACCTGGCCAATGGTTTCGCCTAAAGCGGGATTATAAATAGGGTGGCTTTCCGTATTGGTTTCATTAACCGGTTGACCACCGATGTGGTGTGGTACGTTGTATCCCATTACTAAACTCCTTTTTAATATTTTTGGTTGGCTATTTATTTAGTCACGGTTTTTAAGGTGGCTTGATATTGGCGATAGGCGTCATTATCTCGTGAGCCTCGTGTTTCTATCACTTCAAAATGAATGGGATTACCAGCATTATCTAATGCATTTTGAATGGCATCATCAATTCCTGATTCCGAAAATCCTGTAAAAACTTCTATACTTTTCATAGACATCCTTTTAACATTCTTCCTAGAGAGATATAGTTTAGCATGAAGTAAAACTATTAAGGTACTCAACTTTAGTTCAAAGAGGGTTAAATAATTCAAATCTTTTTATCGGGTAATTGTTTCATTGAATTATTTATACAATAATGAATTATTACAAAGCAGTAAGGGAATATCGCTATGGGAAAAGGTATAATTTTACGTGTCGCGAATGGTACAGAACTACCAGCTGAGATAACTTCTGCATTAAGTCAACTTATCCCGGGTTATGTACTAGAATCTTATGAGCAATCCCCTGATTATAAAAGAAGTATTACGCGCCGCATTAACAGTCTTCATGATGCATTTTTATTTGTTCTTAATGCTTATCCCCTTGATCCTGCATTCACCCCCATTACCGCAGATACATTAAAAGCTTATGTTGAAGAATGTAAAAATGAATGTGATTTAAAGAACGATTCACTAGATGATTTACACAAAGAATTAGAGAAGTTTACCGCTAAATTAGTGGATGTTTTAGCAACATGCTGGAAATGGGAGCCTAAAGACAATGGTAAAACCGCAGATAAAAGTAGTGCCGTAAAACAAGCGATCGCTTGTTTGAATGAGGGCGAATGTTATAACTTAATGATGCAACACGGGCGCCCTGATATAGCCACTTTAACCACATTAGATGTAGAGGGCGGAGTAGAGTATGTTCTCCAATATGATGAGATACTCCCACCTCATTATGAGCAGTTAATCACTGAACTGGAGGCTATAAAAACCAGGCAACATCCCCAAACACCAGCTTGGTTTCGCAAATTACCTGAGTATCAACAAGCCTATTTCTGTAATTTGCAATTAAAGGAGATCACACCAACAACGGTGGTTCAGGATCTTAATAAATTTATTCTGGCATGGGAGGATATTAAAAATAAATCCGCGAATCTGATTACCGAATTAACAAAAATTCACGCCAACTCTCCTCCATTTCCTAAATGGTATAATGAATTAAATGGGCAGCTTAAAGAAATGATAAAGGTTTTAGCCCTTAAACCAGATCGCATCAAGACTAAACTTGTTCAGTTTAAATCCATGCTAACTGAACATGCAACGAATTTTGAATTTAAGAAAACTCTTGCTTTGGTACCTGCAATCCCTCAATGGTATTGGGTTTTATCTCGACGGCAGCAATCTTTTTTAGGACATGTACTGAAACATTCCGAAACGGTGGAAGACGCTGTTGCAACCATATCCAGTCGTAATCGTGGTCTGCCCCTTCCTGCAAATTTCGGAGCCCATAGCTTAAAAAAAATTAATGCTAAAGGGGAAGTGGTTGATCTTTTTGGTAGAAGATATAGGTCCAGTCATGTGGCAACGCGGGATGGTTTAAAATTTCCAGAAGCAGTGCAACAACGTCATTGCGATGCAAATTTTGCCAAGGTTACGGAAGCAGCCACTCCAGGCAAGCCTTGTTTGATGCAAACTTTGATTAGTCCAATTCATGCGGTAGATTATGTACCAAGTATCGTAACGGATTATTTACCTGAATTACCGCCTGATCTTGAATTATATAAAATAGCCCGCGCTGCAGTTGCTCGAAGCAAACGAGTCGCTGATACATGGCAACACAATCATCCTTTCAATATTGCCAAGCTCTATTATTATACTCAGGCTAACGATCCTGACAGCTTGGCAATATTAGAAAAGGCACAGAAATATGTTGCAACAACCCCAGGCCTACAGGACCTTCTAGACGACTATAAAAGTGCATTGGAATCCCCCACTGGCTCGGCTACTTTTTGGGATTACGATGGAAGAGAACTATTTTTAAGCTCTATGGAGCATTTAATTATTCTCACCATAGGGGGATTCAGCTATGGCTCTTGTGTCAGTGGCAAGGACCGAAAAGCACTAGAATTAATGCATACTGATGCCATGCTTCTGTATAAATCAAGATATGGCAGCTGGCCAAAATTTGGCGAATCTAACAAAGAGGATCGCATTCGCTTTGTTAATATCTTTGTCGATCTTTATATTTCACGCCATCAGCACGAACTTGCCGGGCAAAACGCCCCGGGTTCTGAGGGAATTAAAACGCCTGCTTGGTATTTACCTAAAGATATTGTCGAGGCAATTAATAAACGTTTCGATTTGCTTAATAAACGTTTAGACTCAAGGGCTCTGGAGTATGATGATCGTTTAGCAACCGATAATGAAGTAAAGAACATTAGTAAAGATTTAAAAAGTTACTTCTTACCAGAAAATGAATTGTTATGTAAATTGATGGCAAGGCAACTGGGTGAGGCTACATGCACCACACTGTATAATGCATTAGGCGCATTGATTAATGAAGTACATCTATTTAAAAAGGTAGAAAAAGGGTGGCTTCCTACCTGGTATAAAGAGCCTAGCTCAACGGCTAAAGGCATAGATGCCATTCGAGCAATCATGTTTGATGAACATGCCGGTAAAAAGAATACTCAACGACTTGCAAAAATATTTGGCGCTATTTTAAAGGATACCGACACCGGAACTCTAACTCCGGCAACTACCTCAGTTTATGCTCATCTGCGTAATATAGCCAATCCAAAATCAAACGATAAACTTGACGTTCTTGCTGAGATAGCAGTAAAAGAGTGGGAGTTATTGTTTGAAAAGTCCAAAACCAACGGGGCAACCGTGGGTTTAGTTTATTAATTAAGACGTAGCCTGGGTGCAGCCGTAGGCGTAACCCGGGTTTTCCTGTCACAGGGTTGCATCCAAGCTATATCATCGGGTAAGACGTAGAAAGGGCTTTAGGCTCCACTCTATTAAAGTAAATGTTCCAGACCGTAAACCAGGGTATTCAAATTAAGTACTTTTTGACAGGCTAATACTACCCCAGGCATAAAACAACGACGGTCAATACTGTCGTGAGTGAGAGACAGGGTTTCACCCAGGTTACCAAAGAGAACTTCTTGGCGAGCAAGAACTCCGGGCAAGCGTAATGAGTGAATAGTCACATCATGATGCGTGCCGCCGCGAGCCCCGGGAATTAATTCTTTCAGAGCCAGTTTGTTCTTGGGTTTTTTTCTTGCTGCAGCAATCATTTCTGCAGTTTTTAGAGCAGTGCCTGAAGGAGCATCCAGTTTCTGTTGATGATGGGCTTCTATAATTTCTACTTCGGGCAAGTACTCCGCTGCCTTTGCTGCAAAAATCATCATCAAAACAGCACTAATTGAAAAATTGGGGACAATAAGCCCCCCTAATTGTTTTGCCTCACAGCGTTCGGTTAATTCTTTGATTTGCGCACCAGTTAATCCTGAAGTGCCAATCACTGGATGAGCACCCTGATCAACAATCGTCATACAGTTATCATAGACACAATCAGCCCGCGTTAAATCCACAACGATTTGAGCATCCGTATCTCTAATCGTTTGGGCCAAATGGTCTTGTTTATTGAGCTGGGCTACCAATTCAAATTCGCTATGATTTGCTAAGGTTTCACAGGCAAGAGAGCCCATTTTCCCATTAGCGCCATTCACTATGACTCGAGTTACCATCTGTTCTCCATTTAGAGTACTTTCCAATCTTGAGAAAACCAATGTCTAGGGCTGTGTTCAGGATTGAGAGTTAACGTTCAGTTGTGTTTGTTTCAGGATGAACCATACGCCAGGCCCATATGGCGGCAAAAGGCCATCCAATGATTGTCGCCTGCATAATTAAGGCCAGGAACGCGCCACCTGGGTTATCGTAAAGTAATAGTACTAGCCACGGTAAGAATATAGCAAGAATTGACATCATTGTCCGTTTCATTATGTCTCCATTACTTATAAATATATTAATTATATGCTGATCCTGCTTTATTGGCTAATTTGAGACAATTCAAATATCAGATAATAGTGATTTTATTGATTACCGGTAAATAGCAGAGAGTGCTTGCAAACATTCATTAAACATTGTACATTGTGCGCTCATTTCTAAATCGAATAACTGTATTATTCCACTAGCTAATTTCCGGATATGACAACCAACAACGCATGGTCAACAGACTTTTTCAAATCAAATGACTTTGGTTATTTTCCCATTATTTCACTCTATATAATAAAGGTACCAGAATGAGAAAACAGGAGCTGCATCCACGCACCGCTGTCATCAATAAAAAGCAAAAAAATCAATCTAAGAAAGCCAGAATTGATGCTCTGTCTTGGCTTGCGGTAAACTTCCCCAATGCATTTGATAATTCGATGCGCATAAACCCTTTGAAAAAAGGAATTATGGATGACATCATGCTTCACGCCGAAAAAGCTGCTGAAGCAGGGATATCAAAAAGCAAATTAAGAGAAGCTGTTGTCCTATTTACTCGTCGTTTGGATTACCTCGCCTGTCTCAAGGCTCGTGAAATGCGGATTGATTTGCAAGGTAATACTGTATCTGAAGTTACAGAAGAAGAGGCAGAACACGCGGCTGTTAAAATAAAAAAACGAGTAGAAAAAAGCGTGCGGAATGCCCGTAAAATGATGGCGGAGAAAAACGCAAGTCAACCGGTTAGCATGGCACAAAGTACTGGCTATACGTCAAAATCAAGCAGTCAATCGTCTTCTGGATCTGATGATTATTTACCAATCTATCCAGCCCGAGGGCCTGCGTACAGCCCTCAAACTGTGCCAACCCAACCCACCCGAACTGCGGCCGTTGTGGTGAAGCATAAAGCCACAAGACAATATGATCCTGATGCAGTAGCTCGCTTGAAAGAAAAATTGGGCCTGTCACGCAGTTTAGAAGAGAAAAAAGAAACGGCTGAGTAAAATGAGAATAGGGACATTCTTTTCCAGTTTGATGTTTATTCAACTGACCTTCGCTGCACCGCAATTTAAAGTGTCTACTCCTGACTTTCAAAGCCATTTTGATTTTAAGGCAGCCGAATTATGTGCTACGGCAAAAGAGACCTTAGCCTATTTGAATAAAGGCTCTGCTTATGATCCTCAAGTGATTCATGCAGGCAAGGCCATCAAAATACCCTTAGAGCGGGTTAAAGCGACGTTGGTATTTATTTGCCAAAACCAGAATCAATTGAATAATCCGGCTTTTATAAAGCAACATTTCGATTTTGTCCGTTGGTATCCTGATTTGAATCGCGCAAAACAATTGGCTGCGAACAAGCCCTTGCTGCTCCATTTACCCAAAGATCGCATTTTAATGACTAAGTACTATGTTCATTTAGCCAAAGCCAGTTCCCTGCCTACTCCCGCAACCCCTTTTGCATTGTATGCATTACCTAAAGACGAACAACATCTAACTCTGGAGCAGGCGAATACGCAACCGCATCTAACGCGATTTAAATACGGCAAACAATCTATATTAAAAGGTGCATTAGAACATCAAGCAGTGCCGAAATTAGCTTACTTTAGTCGTGAGGATTTAGAGGCCGCCTTATTGCAGGGGACAGTGGTGGCTGATTTTGGTGGTGCTCGCGGGAAGAAAATATTTAATGTACATCGAAATAATAATATTGCATATGATCGCAGCAAAAATCCCTATACCCAAGAACGGTTTTGGTATTTTAAACAGGTAGCCGGAATAAAAGGCTATGGTAAAGATGCTGAATATAAAATAACCGTTAACCCTGCTGTGACCTTCGCTGCTGATTTGGAGCAGCTTGGTTTGGGTAAAATGTTGATGATTCAATATCATGATCCATCGGGAGCAGTAGTCTCTAAGGCGGGTATTTTAGCTGATACGGGTGGTGCTTTTGCTGATAATTTGTATCAAGTAGATTATTTGGCAGGCAGTTATCCTGGTAGAGAGGCTTTTTCTCAAGCGACGCGTCATTTGCCAGATTATGTAGATGCTTATTTTATGGTGTTAAAAGAGAGTAAATAAAATAGTCTCAATGGCGTCAACTTAGGGGATGTAGCCTGGGTGAGGGCGCAGCCCTAACCCGGGATCGAAACCTGATTCGAGTCTTGAGCCCGGGATTGTGCTTCGCCCCATCCTGGCTACAGTGTTCCCTTATTGACGCCATTGCGTGAATTCTTATCTCTCCTCGAAAGCGCTTCTTCAGCTCGAACGGGAAGAGGATAGACGGCTGTATTCTGCATTTCTAGATAAAATTACCCATTCCCAGTTTTGAGAAATTGGCAGCAATCTGGATTCCCATTACTACATCGCGGTCTGCTTTAATTTCTTTCAGTATTCCGGACTGGTCAAGGTGTTGATGCAGAATATCTTTTAGTCGTCCCTTTTTTACATGATAGTGATAATCGTCTGCAAGATTAAAAGTCACGGGTTTACCCTCTACGGCAGAAATAAGTTTGTCTATTGCTGCTATTTTATGCCTTCCGTGAGTTGCTATTACGTGCTGCTTCCCTTTGGCTTTAGTGATGCTCGCATTGATTTCCGCACGGATTGTTTCTTTTAAATTTTGTAAATCTTCAATTAATGAGCAGTCTTCTTTTAGCTTTGAGTGTTTAAAGAAAGAGGGTTTGGACTTAAGAGAAAATTTGTTTAACGCTGCCATTGCTACTCCCACAATTTATCTGTAGATCAATTGATAACAATTATCTGGTAATTTTTATTCTGTTTTGATTTCTCATGGTGTTCTAGTTTCGAGTGGAACAGTTCTGATTGTTACTAAATAAATTATTGGCTTGCACTTTAAGTCAATCCGATCCAATTTAGTTAAATCTGAACAAACATTAACATGTGGGTCATATAAAACGCAACTAATTTTTGGCTACTCTTAAAGCCCTTCTCACTATTGCTCCATAGCTGCTATCAACTGCCTAGGGGGAACAATAACTGATGATCGTAATACTACGACTAAACCGGTAGATATAGTGCTGATAGCAGCAAAAGCTATACAGGCAGCTGCACAAAGCGGCAGAAAATAGAGAAGAAGAGGCGTATAGCTCAGAAGATTTAGCTTATTTCCTAAGCGTGTGCCAATTTGAGTTCCCCGATCAATGTATCCTTACATTGATTGAGGGGCTATTCGAGGGGTTTCCCGAAGATCTTCAGAGCTAAATATATTCATCATTTGTCTAAAAAACAGCTCTCCTTTGAGCGGGTTTTCAGAAGGATTTAAATAGGTGTAGACACTCATCACATAACCAACTGACTCATTATCCAGCTCGCTTAGTTTGACCGAGGCCCCTGTTCTTTCAAGCACTTCATTAATGTATTGGGTCGCAATATATTCTTTATTATCTTTGAACTGATTATATAAATGCTCAATGCCTCTTCTTTTATCCTGCAACATTGCTGCTTTAAAAAGGGGAAATTGTTTGAAATTATCGTCTGCTCTTTTTTCCAGAGATGAGGCCGGCATATGATAAAGTTTGTCTATCGTTTCAAAAATTTCATATTTTAGATGAGCTGACTCAAAGAAGGACTGGGGCAGAGGGGGTTCGTCTGCTGTCGCATAAGGTTCGAATACCGCTTTTATAATGTCGAAGGGGTTGGTGTAAGTGTTCTCCGGATTATTTTTTTCTGAAAACATCATTTTACAAAGACAACGGCCAAAATCAATCAAAACCACTTGCAGGTGATTGTGCCTTTCAATTAATCCCCAATTCTCCCCACCTCTATCATCTTTACCAAGTAGCGCCAATAAAACAGCGCAAACGCCTAGGCCGCGTATTCGTTTTTGTTGAGCAGGGAGTTCATCGCGCGCTGGAAAATCAACCAACCCCATTGTATTAATTCTAAATCCGAATATGGTTTGATTTTTATAATGATAACTGGATTTCCATGAGCGAAAATCATTTATAAAATCAGGGCCTATTAATGGATGGTCACCTTCTTCATAGTAACGGTTATATTTAGGGGTACAATGTGGATCCACATCACGGATCATTTCCGCACAGAATACTTCTCTGGAGATGGCAAACTCTTCTTCATAGGGCTCAATTTCCTCATCAAATCCCTTTTCAACAACAGCGTCAGCAAAGACTTCTCTTGCGCTATCACCTGAATCGCCAATATGATGTACCCTACTATAAAGAGTCTCATTACCATCAGTATCACCAGTTTTCAGTAATACTTTTTTTTCTCCATTTTCTTTTTTAGCAATACATACCACCGTATTGCCTTCCGGGCCATCGCTATAGCGTATATAGGTAGTCGTTTTTTGGGGAGTTTTTTTAGATACTTTAAAAAACTTCAAGATACACCTCTATTATTCTTCTTTTAGGATATACCGTATGCGGCACATTGTAATAAAGTGATGCAGGATAGCAAAATTGCGGGCATCGTCAATTAAAAAAGTACAATTTAAATGATTATGATTTTCATTTATAGCCAATTAAGGGGTAGCAGTTCTCAGTGCATGGATTCTAGTAAGCATTAAAGTACTATTTTTGTAATAGTACTTTAATGTGACGATACTGAATACTGAATACTGAATACTGAATACTGAATACTGAATACTGAATACTGAATACTGAATACTGAATACTGAATACTGAATACTGAATACTGAATACTGAATACTGAATGGCCTTTTTTACAAACCGTCTTTGCTTCGCTAACGCTCGCAAAGACGACAGTTTTTCGCCAATGTTCAAAAAAAGTTCAAGGTTGAGTAACTGCTATTGTTTATTTATTTTCTCACCGGAGCACTTCCCATTTGGCCATGGATTTTGGGTAATATTGAGTTTTTCAAGCAGTGATTTGCGCAAGGCCTTGCTCGTAGTGATTGTCGCCCCTGACCAGAAACCGGTTGCGCAAGTAGCAACGTCGCAGCCCCCTCCGAAAGTCACAAAATCCTGATCATGATTGATTTTACAACTGCAGATGGCTTTCTTTTTATCCCGGGGATTGACGGTACACGGGGCATCAAGACAGTCTGTCCACGGTTTTCCACGGGCGCAACTCATGCTTTTTTTGGTGTTAAATTGCTTGAAAGAAAAAGTCGATGATAATTGCCTTGTTTTAAACGGTCCTTTTTGGGGAGCACGTTTTGCACACGTTTGATAGCCGATGCTGTCTCCTGTCTCCACAACACAAGAGCAAATAGCATAGTCCGGATTTCTCGGATCTGGAATGCAAGGTGCTGAAGTGCACAGAGCGTACTCTTGTATACAGATAATCGGCTGGTCCTTCGATGCTGCATAGGAGCTAACCGTAAAAAAGCTTAACAGCAACATTAATATTAAATAACAATTTTTCATTTTTTCTTCCTTGTCTCAACAAATCCCTGAAGTACCTAACCCATAGGTATTTTATTTTCCTATCTGAATAATTTCCATGCAATTAGTTCCGCCCGGGGTTCCTATTTGTCTGCCTCGAGTTAATAGGACAAAGCCTTTCTTTTCAAGATGGTTAGCGTTCACCAATTCATTAATGATTTGCTGATGCAAATCAAGGGGGTTAAATTCATGATAATTCACATAGATGGGGAACACGTTATTAACCAGACTCAGTCGTCCAATAGTTCGTTTATTGGCTGATACTGCAAAAATGGGGACAGTACTGTGCTGTCGCGATATCCATAAAGCGGTATCTCCTGATTCAGTAAGGGTCACTATTGCCTGAATGGGAAAATGATTGGCTGCATGCATGGTGGCCATAGCAATTGCTTGATCGGCGCGCTGATAATGGCAGCTTTCCGAATCGGAATCATAGAAAAAACTGGCATGCTTTTCGGCGCTCAGGCAAATTTTATTGACCATAGTGATCACTTTTACCGGGAAAAGACCATTCGCAGTTTCTGCTGAAAGCATGACGGCATCTGTACCGTCTAAGATGGCATTGGCAACATCAGAAACTTCAGCACGAGTAGGCTGCGGGTTGCTGATCATGGACTCCATCATCTGGGTTGCAGTAATCACCACCTTATCCAGCAGGCGGGTTTGTTCGATAATATGCTTTTGTATCGCAGGAACTTCTGCCGCACCAACTTCTACTCCCAAATCACCGCGCGCCACCATTATGGCATCGGCTTCATGAATAATATCGGTCAGGTGTTCCAGGGCTTCAGTTCGTTCAATTTTAGCAATAATGGGGGTTTTTTTTGCCCCAAATTCATTCATTAATGATCGGGCATGACGAATATCCGCAGCATCTTTTACAAAAGATAAACTGATGTAATCAACTTCCGCCTCGACCGCTGTGCGCATATCCTGAATGTCTTTATCCGTTAATGCCCGGGCAGCCAGTCCGCCGCCTTTTCTATTTATTCCCTTAAGATCAGTTAATACACCGCCCTCAATAACAATGCAGTGAATTTTAGTGGCAATGATTTGGGTTACTTCCAATTCAATTACCCCATCATTGAGTAGCAGGTGATCCCCAACTGATAGTTCATTAGCCAGGTTGGGATAGGCGACCGAAACCCCCTGTAGATCACCCAGTGCATTAGTGGACGAGCAATCAAGAGTAAACGACTGGCCATCGACTAAAGTGATCGATTTATTCTTGAAACGGCCTATTCGTATTTTAGGGCCTTGTAAATCAGCCATAACAGCCAGAGGATGATTTAATTCTTCAGCAATTTTGCGTACTGAGGCAATCAGTTCCACTGCAGAAGAATCAGCATGAGAGAAATTAATTCGCACTACATCGACCCCGGCGCTGAGCATGGCGCGCAGCGTTACAGGGTCATTACTGGTTGGGCCTAATGTGGCAACTATCTTAGTTCGTCGTAACATCTTTAGCACGCTCCTGCAAAATGGCGACCGCTGGCAAGGATTTTCCTTCTAAGTACTCCAGAAACGCCCCACCTCCTGTGGAAATATAAGAAATTTGCTGATTCAGATCATAAAGATCAACAGCAGCCAAAGTATCACCGCCTCCAGCTATTGAAAATGCATCGCTTTCAGCGATGGCAATGGCCAGGGCTCGTGTTCCATAAGCAAATTGAGCAAACTCAAATACGCCTACAGGACCATTCCAGATAATGGTTTTAGCCATATCGATTATGTCAACATAATCGCTAATCGTAATGGGGCCAATATCAAGAATCATATCGTCAATTGCTACATTTGCCAAAGACTTATTGAACGCAGGGCAGTGCTCACTAAATGTTTTACCTACGACAACATCCGAGGGTAAAGGAATGTGGCAGCCTTTTTCTTTAGCAAGAGCCAGTATGGTTCGCGCCTCGTCCAATAACTCGGGTTCATAAAGAGAAACACCCACCTCAAAACCTTGGGCTTTGAGAAACGTATTGGCAATGCCTCCGCCGGGAATCAGGTAGTCTACCATGCCCACTAATTGTTTTAATAAACTGAGTTTGGATGAAACCTTTGCCCCACCCACGATGGCCACAATAGGTCTTTGAGGGCTTTTCAGCACCTGTTGCAAGGCCTCAAGTTCTCTTACCAATAAGGGGCCTGCGACTGCCACTGGCGCATACTGTGCCACACCGTAAGTAGATGCCTGTGCTCTATGAGCAGTACCGAAGGCATCCATAACAAAAACGTCACATAACTTTGCCAATTTTTTGGCCAGAGTAGTGTCATTGCTTTTTTCACCGGGATTAAAGCGTACGTTTTCACAAATAACTAATTCACCGGGTTTTACTTCTATACCATCAAGATAATCAGTAACAAAGCGGACAGGATAGTTCAGATTTTGTTTTAAATAATCTGCAATAGGTTGCAAAGAGAAACGACTTTCAAATTTGCCTTCTTCGGGACGGCCAAGGTGCGAAAGCACCATGACCGCAGCACCAGCGTCCAGTGCTGCCTGCAGGGTAGGTAATGCCGCCTGCAGTCTCTGGTCGCTGGTTATTATCCCCTCTTTAATGGGGACATTTAAATCTTCGCGAATTAAAACCCGTTTACCTTTCAGGTCTACATCGCTCATTTTAATCAGATTCATTAGTTATCCCTTAACAATTCATCATTTGGTGTGCCGTATCAATCATACGATTAGAGAATCCCCATTCGTTGTCATACCATGCAACTACCTTGACCAAATTGCCTAATACTTTAGTTTGAGTGGCATCAAAAATAGCTGAAGCAGAGTTATGGTTGAAATCACAAGAAACCAAAGGATCTTCATTAATTTGTAAGATGCGGCTTTTCGCATTACGTACTATATCATTCACTTCGGCCACTGTTGTTTCTCGTCGGCTGGTAAACGTTAAATCAATAACGGATACGTTAAGAACAGGAACGCGCATGGCAAAACCATCCAGTTTTCCTGCTAATTCAGGTAATACCAGACCTACGGCAGAAGCTGCACCGGTTTTAGTCGGAATGATGGACTGAGTTGCGGAACGAGCACGGCGTAAATCCTCATGGCTGCCATCCAATAACATTTGATCGTTAGTGTACGCATGGACGGTATTCAGTAAGCCATGTTCAATGCCTATGGCATCATTTAATGGTTTGACGACCGGAGCCAGGCAGTTTGTCGTGCAAGAAGCATTAGAAACAATGATGTCAGAATTTTTGAGCACGGAATGGTTAACACCATAAACTATAGTGGCATCCACCCCTTTGCCAGGAGCTGAAATTAATACTTTTTTAGCGCCGGCAGTAATATGCTGCATGGCGGATTCACGATCGGTAAAATAGCCGGTACATTCCAGAACCAAATCAATATTCAGTTCTTTCCAGGGCAGATTCTTGGGATCACGTTGCGCCAGAACTTGAATGGCATGTCCATCAACAATCAGCATGTTGCCTTCAACACTGACATCCGATGCAAAAGAACCATGGGTTGAATCAAAACGGGTAAGGTGTGCAGTGACATCGATACCTGACAGATCATTGATTGCAACCACGTCAAATTCATTTTGTCTATTGGATTCAAAAATCGATCTTAAAATGCAACGACCAATTCGGCCATAGCCATTAATTGCGACTCGTATTGCCATAGTACTTCTCCGAGTTAAGGTGTTCTCGCTATTCTTTTTACAAATTACAAAATCTAGCGTGTTACACGATGGTTTGTTTTGTTAATGTATCCAGGGTCTGAATTATTTTTTCTACAGTAATTCCTAAAAAGTTGTACGCATGTGCGGCTGGAGCTGAAACGCCAAAACAGTCCAAACCGATTACTGCACCGTCCAAGCCAACAAATTGATACCAGTAAGCACTACTGGCTGCTTCTATTGCGATACGGATGCGAACGTCTTCAGGTAACACCTGATTTCTATAATCACGGTCTTGTGCCAGGAATCGCTCGCCACAAGGCATAGAAACCACTCTTACCTTTAGTCCCTGGGATTTAACCTGTTCTGCAGCTGCGATGGCCAATTGGACCTCAGAACCCGTTGAGATGAGGATGGCATCTGGCTTTCCTTCACAGTCAACAATAATATAACCGCCTTTTTTAATTAATTCAGCCGCTTCAGAAGCGTGTGGCAAGGCAGGTAAGTTTTGTCGGGAGAGCAATAATGAACTGGGTCCATTATGCTGTTCCAGAGCTTGTTGCCATGCCACGGCGGTTTCCATTAAATCAGCAGGCCGCCATACAGTCATGTTCGGGGTCATTCGTAACATCGCAGCATGTTCTACAGGTTGATGGGTTGGGCCATCTTCACCTAAGCCAATTGAGTCATGAGTAAATACATAAATTACTCGTTGTTTCATCAATGCACTTAAGCGCACTGCATTGCGCGCGTAATCAGCAAAAACCAGGAAGGTTCCACCATAAGGAATAAATCCGCCGTGTACTGCTAATCCATTCATTATAGCTGCCATAGCAAATTCACGCACGCCGTAGTACAGATAATTGCCCGAAAAATCTTGGGCTGAAATGGCTTTGCTGCCTGACCAGTCCGTGTTATTGGAACCAGTCAGATCAGCTGAGCCACCAAACATTTCGGGTAATAAGGCCGCGAAATGCTCAATGCATTGTTGAGAGGCTTTACGGGTAGCAATGGCTTTCTCATTATTGAGGCATTGTTTTAAGAACGCAGCAGTATCTTCTTGCCAATTATCCGGCAGATCGCCGTTAATGCGGCGTAAAAATTCATAGTTTTCTTTAGGATGAAGCTGTTGGTACTTCTGCTGCAGCATCAACCATTGTTGTTCTTCCTGTTCCCCTTGTTTTACGTGACTCCATTGTTGATAAATGGAATCAGGAATTTCAAAAGGAGCATGCTGCCAGTTAAAAAACTCCCGGACTTTGAGGATATCATCAGCGCTTAATGGGGAACCGTGTGATTTCTCACTCCCGGCGACAGAAGAACCTAAGCCGATGACGGTTTTACAGATGATTAAGCTGGGTTGGGTGGTATTGGCACGAGCCTTAATAATGGCTTGTTCGATAGCATCCATATCATGGCCGTCTATCGCCTCGATGACTTGCCAATTGTACGCTCTAAAACGGGAGGCCGTATCATCGGTAAACCAGGACTCCACTTTGCCATCAATAGAAATGCCATTATCGTCGTAAAAAACAATCAGTTTACCCAAGCCTAAAGTGCCGGCTAAAGAACAGGCTTCGTGGGAAATACCTTCCATGAGGCAGCCATCACCGGCAAAAGCATAAGTATAATGATCTACCAGGTTAAGCTCATTGCGATTATATTGGCTGGCGAGAACGCGCTCGGCAAGAGCCATGCCCACTGAATTGGCCAATCCTTGCCCCAAGGGGCCGGTTGTGGTTTCTACTCCTGGCGTATGCCCCAGTTCGGGATGGCCAGGGGTTTTAGAGTTGAGCTGACGAAAATTTTTAAGTTCGTCAATGGATAGACTGTAACCGGTCAGATGTAATAAGGAGTAGAGCAGCATCGAACCATGGCCATTTGACAAGACAAAACGGTCCCGGTTAAACCAATAAGGATTCTTAGGATTGAATTTTAAGAATTTTTTCCATAACACGGTGGCTATATCTGCCATACCCAAGGGCATCCCCGGATGGCCTGATTGGGCTTGGTTAACCGCATCAACACTCAATATGCGCAAGGCATTGGCTAGTTCTCTGGAAAGATTCATGCGTACTCTTCTGCATTTAAACCGAGGCGCTATTGTCGCTCAGAAGGCATAAATCAGCAAGAAAACAGTTTAATTTTACTAATAACTAATGTAAATTTTATAGCGCAATGTTTTTAAAATTTTACTTTTTGTTTATTTTTTGGCATAATGCTGCCGTTTTTCAACTTTAAGTTGGAGCTGGGGTTTTACGGACAGCAAAATACAAAATAAAAATAAAATTGATATCCCAAGAATAAGTTTAGGAAATCATGACGCCAGTTATTAGACATTTACGAACCCATTTTCTAGAACTGCCTTTGCCTGCAGAGGACCATTCATTAAACTGGACCTTTGATGCACGCGTTAAACGGCTAGGGCCTGATTTTTATTCTAAAGTAGTTTCTATGCATCCCGTGCTGAATATGGAATACAGCATTTTATGCAATCAATTAAGGCATCACTTTTCTTTTCCCGGGCAAATCAACAAAGAACAAATCATTGACCAATTAACAGCTGCTTTAATGTTTGCTGAATTATTGGAGCACCTCCACCTTCATTATTTAATTGTTCCTCGTGAAGTGGCGCGTTTACGCCGACACCAGGAGGTGTACCGGGGGCTCTTAAGAGAAATGGGTGGATACATCTTTACGCCCCAACCGCAGGTCAGCATCCAGGTGGGCTTATCGCTGTCGCAACAAGTACGAGAAAATACCGCGCTGATCAACTGGTTCAGGCTTCTCTTTACACGCAGTAAGCGGGTTTTAAATTTTCTGGATCTGGTGGGTACGGGTTCAGAAACCTATCGAAATTTAATAGGTCTACTGGATAAATACACCAATCCTATTTTGGCCTATGTGGCCTGGTGTTTTTTTATTCCCCGCTTTGCAACCAATCTGTTCCTTCTCGTCAAACATACAATTCCCTGGCCCTGGATGGACGACAAGGAAAAAGATCTGGGGTGGTGGACTCGCCTGGAAGCCCAAGTAAAACGTCGTTGGTTTGAACTGGCTAATGACAGCGTGTGGATTACCGTTGGATTACTAAACTGCTTTGTTCTGATTGGCGCCTTAGCTCCTCTTTCTATTTACGTCACCTTGTTTGCTTTTGCTTTTGATATAGCCAATACCAGCTTGCGTGCCTACATTGAATTAAATCGATTATATAAATTACAACAAGAATACAGCGCTCTGTTGCAAAAGGAAGAAAATCCCGAGAAGAGAAGAGCAATTCAAGACCATCAAAACTTCATCACCCACCGCATAGAATTTGAAAAACTGCGTTTAGGTCTTTCTGTTGCCACCACCACCGCGGTATTTATCGCCATGTGTTTTGCTCTTCCGATGTTTGCAGTTAACCCGGTGATTCCTTTTATAGGTGCCTTGTTATTAATTGCGATTTGGGTAGCCAGTTATACCTTAACACTCCGACTGGAGCAATACAGGCCTAATGATGCTGTGGAAAGACCATCCAATGTCGCAACGCTGGGCTTTTTTGCCTGCAAACCCAAAGAGGATTCCTCCTTATCGTATGAGCAGAAATTAACTTCCGAAGAAGATTTTCTCGCCTCAGAACGGTATTCATTCGTCTAATCAGTTTAAAGTTATAGAGCCTTCTGCAATTGAATGCTATGCTTTTAATCATGCATTAATTTCAGAAGGCCTAACATGTCAGCAACTATCGGATTACCACAATTTAGCCATATTGATGTAGATGGATTTAAGGACCACCTTGAAGCCATGTTGAAAAACCATTTAGAGCAAATTCAGCGCTTACTTAAAGAAAATCATTATTATACCTGGGATAATTTAATGTATCCCTTAGACGATTTGGCTGATGAGCTTGAACGTTTTTGGTCCCCCCTGTCACATTTACATGGAGTGATGGACTCGCCGGCATTACGTGACTGTTATGAAGCCTGCCTGCCTTTGTTGTCAGCTTATGAAGCGGCAATTGGCCACAATCATCAATTATACGAAGCCATTAAATCCATTGATACGGAACATTTGGAGCCGGCCCAGCAAAAAATCATTGCCGATAACATTCGTGATTTTGAATTATCCGGGGTTGCTTTGTCTAAAGAGAATAAAAAACGCTTCGAAGCCATTCAAGCGCGTTTAGATGAATTATCCAATCAATTTAGTAATAACATCCTTGATGCTACACAAGCATTTACGCTACACATTACCGACCCAAAACGTCTGGCGGGCTTGCCTGAGCATGCTTTAAATACCGCCAAAGCATTGGCCGTGGAAAAGGGCTTGCCAGGGCATGTCTTAACCCTTGAGTTTCCTTGCTATCTTGCTGTAATGAGCTATGCCGAAGACCGTAGTCTACGGGAAGAAATGCACCAGGCCTATGTGACCCGTGCTTCTGAGCAAGGCCCAACCGCCGGGAAATATGATAATACGCCGTTGATCAATGAAATTTTGGCGCTAAGACATGAAAAAGCCCAGCTTTTAGGCTTCAATAATTATGCCGAACTGTCTTTGGCCACCAAAATGGCCGAATCACCGGATCAAGTGATTGAGTTTATGGAAGATTTGATCAACAAAGCACTTCATCAAGCCCAAAATGAATTCAACCAATTGACCCAGTTTGCCGCAGACAAATTTCACTTGAACCAAATACAACCTTGGGACGTCGGTTATTTGTCAGAAAAAAGAAGACAGGATTTGTATACCTTGTCTCAAGAAGAGTTACGCCCTTATTTCCCCCAACCTAAAGTCATGCAAGGTTTGTTCGACATTGCCAATAAATTATATGGGATGACTATTGAGGAAATTAAAGGTGTTGATGTTTGGCATAAAGACGTTCAATGTTACGGGGTGATTGATGAACACAATCAAACCCGTGGTTTTATCTACACGGATTTATACGCCAGACCTCATAAACGAGGTGGGGCATGGATGGACTCTTTGCAAAGTCGCCGAAAATTAGCAGACGGCCACATCCAGCGGCCCATTGCCACATTGACCTGCAATTTTGCCAAAACTTCTGAAGATAAACCGGCAATGCTTTCTCATGAAGAGGTCATCACTTTATTCCATGAGTTTGGTCACTGCTTGCATCATATTCTGACTCAGGTTGATTTCCTGAGCAGTTCAGGCATTAATGGCGTGGAATGGGATGCCGTGGAATTACCCAGCCAGTTTTTCGAAAACTGGTGCTGGGAGGAAGGAGCTCTTTCTTTGCTGACCTCTCATGTGGAAACCGGAGAAGTTCTTCCTGCCCCAATATTTGAACGATTACTGGCGGCAAAGAATTTTCAATCGGCAATGGCCATGTTAAGACAAATCGAATTTTCTTTATTTGATTTTCGTATTCATCAAGAATATGAAGCAAGTAATGAATCCTTTGTTACTGATATTTTATCCAACGTGCGATCTAAAACCAGCATCGTTCCCATTGCTCCCTATAACCGCTTTCAACACAGTTTCAGCCATATTTTCGGCGGAGGCTATGCCGCAGGTTACTACAGCTACAGTTGGGCCGAAGTGCTTTCCAGCGATGCTTTCTCCCGTTTTGAAGAGGAAGGGGTATTTAATCAAAAAACAGGACAGGATTTTCTAAAATTCATTTTAGAAGTCGGCGGATCCAAGAAAGCAGCAGAAGCCTATAAAGAATTCAGAGGCCGTGCGGCTACCGTTGATGCCCTCTTAAGACATAATGGGATTTTGTAAAGTTCAGAGTGGACCTTAGCCTTTTATAAAAGCCGATAAGAAACCGTCTTTGCGAGCGTTAGCGAAGCAGATAAAACTCAGATCTGGATTGTTTCACTTCATTTGCAAAGACAACAGTTTTTCACCACTTTTCAAGAAAAAGGCTAATGTTGATGAGAATTTAATAAGAAGCTGCTTATACTTCTTCATTTTATGTTATAATTAAAGTGTACAGAATTGGGGGCGACCTGGCTTCGACGTGGGTTGCAAAACCAGAGGTGCATGCCGAGAATGAGAACTCTCGTAAATCAGGCTCAATAAATATAAATGCAAACGATGCAAACTTCGCAGAAGCTGATTTTGAGGGTGCTATTGCAGCATAATCAATCTTAGTGGAAGCAATGTGTACTGGCCTAAACCCCAGTGCCCCGTTGACCGAGCTCGCTTATCGGTATCGAATCAACGGTCATAGAAGATAAGCTAGTGTCTTAATCCATCCCGGGTTAAGATGCGAAACTCAGGGAATCGCTGTGTACTATCCTGCCCGTCGGAGAGTCCACAGTTAAATCAAATGACAAGGCTACGCATGTAGAACCAAAGGCAGAGGATTTGCGGACGCGGGTTCGATTCCCGCCGCCTCCACCATATAACTTATTGATTTTAA
>NZ_JAJKBJ010000010.1 GCF_023618015.1 Legionella maioricensis | reverse complement strand
GGACGTAGGCGCAGAAGATTTATATAACAAAGCTGGAATAGCAATGTAGGCTGGGGGAAAGCCCGTAACTATGCATTTAACGGGCTTTCTAATCATAACCTAGAATAAATTTTCTTCTATAAAAGGCTGTTGCTGTTGATTATTACTGGCATTATAAATTGGTGTCTGATCTTCTTCAGCGGGGACCTCTTTATCCCGGAAATATTCTATTATTCCATTTTCCTGATTTGGCTTAGCCAGCAAGCCACTAATAGGATCTATGCGGACTGCCACTACATTATCAGGTTGTTTTATTTCGCTTTCCGGTTTGCCTTTCAAGGCTACCTTCATAAAATCTATCCATAAGGGAAGGGCAAGACCGGCAGCATACTCATGTAATGATTTAGGATTATCAAAGCCTACCCATGCAGTTACTACCAAATCAGAATTGAATCCAGCGAACCAGGCATCTACTTGATCGTTGGTTGTTCCGGTTTTACCAGCAAGATCCTGGCGATTGAGCACTCTGGCGGCACGTGCAGTACCATGCTGAATGACATCTTTTAATGCAGAGTTCATTAAATAAGCTATATCCTCTGGTATAACACGGGGCGCCATGGTAGACGCATCTATCTTATTATCGCAAGGGTTGCACACCACGGTGGGCTTAGCTTGAAGCAGGATTTTGCCATCGCTATCAGTAATATGATCGATAAGATAAGGCTCTACTTTATAACCACCATTGGCAAATACTGCATACGCCGCAGTAAGATCCATGGGGCTCACAGACAAGCTGCCTAAGGCTAACGATAAGCCTTTCGGTAGTGATTTTTTACTAAATCCAAAACGAGTTAAGAAGTCTACGGTGTAATCTATGCCTATATCATCAAGAATTCTGATGGATACCAGGTTTTTAGATTGAACCAATGCTTGTTTTAAGCGCGTTGGGCCGTTAAATTTGAGATTCACATTGTGTGGTCGCCATAGATTAGGTTGACTTGGATCATCAACAACGATAGGTGCATCATTAATTAATGTAGCCAAGTTATAACCGTTATTTAGGGCTGCGGCATAAACGAAGGGTTTAAAACTGGAGCCAGGCTGCCTACTGGATTGGGTTGCTCGGTTAAATTTACTTTTCTGAAAGTTAAATCCACCTACTAAGACCTCTATCGCACCATTTTTAGGATTAAGGGCGACCATAGCTGATTCAGCCTCTGGTATCTGCGCCAGCACCCATTTATCTTCTGTTGAATGAACATAAACCACATCACCTACAGCAACCACTTGTTGGGCCTTGCTAGGAGATCTTCCTACCCAGCCTTTTTTAAGTGCAGGTCTGGCCCAGGATAAACCCTCCCATGGGATGATAAAGGTATGGCCATTCTGTAAGGCAGCAGTAGCTTCTTTTTCTTTGACTTCAATAATTACTGCAGGGACTAAAGTATTTAATTCGGGATATTGGGCCAGATACTTTTGTCTAATCTGAGGGGATTGGCTGTCTTTTTCACCTATATTAGCGATAGGTCCTCTATAACCGTGGCGATGGTCATAAGCAATTAAATTCTTTTCTACTACCTGATTGGCCGTATTTTGCAGGTGTCCATCTATAGTTGTATAGACTTTATAGCCTTTGGTATAAGCATCAGGACCAAAATTATCATATAAAGACTGACGAATCATTTCAGCTACATAAGGGGCTTTGACTTCAATATTAGTGCCATGATATTTCGCAGTAATAGGTTGATTAATGGCATTTTGATATTGCTCTTCATTGATATAGTGTTCTTCTAATAAACGTTCCAATACGTGGTCACGGCGTTTTTTGGCCGCAAGTGGATTTGCAATCGGGTTTTGAGTTGACGGAGCTTGAGGAAGACCAGCTATCATAGCAAGCTCAGCCAAATTGAGTTCTTTTAATGATTTACCAAAATAGACCATGGCGGCCGCACCAACACCATAGGCACGATTTCCTAAATAAATCCGGTTCAAATAAAGCTCTAAAATTTTTTCTTTACTTAATTCTCGGTCTATTTTAATAGCCAACATAATTTCATTGAATTTACGTAAAAAAGTCTTTTTTCGAGTTAAGAAAAAATTACGAGCGACCTGCATAGTGATGGTACTGCCGCCCTGTGATTTTGTTCCCGTTTTAAGCATACGTACCGTAGCACGGCCAAGACCTAGAATATCAACGCCAGGATGCTCAAAAAAGCGTTGATCTTCGGTAGCAATTAATGCATGAATCAACGTTTGGGGAATTTCATCGTAAGTAACAGGAATACGTTTCTTTTCGCCATATTCCTGGATTAGTAAACCTTCTTTACTGAAAATTTGTAGTGGTACTTGCAATTGTACTGTTTTCAGTGAGTCTACATTAGGTAGTTGGCTTTCCAGATAAAGGTATAAAAGACTGCCGACAACTAATAAAAGAAAAAAGAGGCTCAGCAGCGCCCAAAGACCTTTACGCCAGAAGTATGCCATTTTTTTCATAAGTTCAGTTAAAGTTGAATGAGATTAGACGAGCATTATACAGCGATTTTGTGCAATATTGCGAGTTTTGCAAGGAAAAAGGATTATTTATTAGGTAAATTTCACGTTTCATTGACTATTTCATTTGCAAGTCAAGGAAACGTGAGTCAATTTATTCAACAGTTGTTTGCGTAGGAGCACTTGATTTTTGTGCTGTGTCTTCTGCTGAATCTAATTGCAGTTTCTGGCCTAGCCTAAAATTTGCATATTTTGGATTGTTTAATCCAAATAGAGTACCATAAGCAAGACCTACAGCCAGTGGTTTTTTAAGATTAATTATTGTCGCTTCCAACTCTTCTATTTTTGTCTGGGCTTGTTGTAGTTTTAATTGTAGAGCTTCATGATCTTCCGGTGGCACACTGGCAGGAACATCCTTGGTGCTCTGTGTTAAAGCTTCGAGTTTCTCAATTAATAGTTTAATAGAGCTGCCTTGCTCTTGGAGTATAGGTTCTTGCTCTTTGAGAGTACATTGTTGTAATTCTATTTGTTCCTTTTGTTGCTCTGCAAGTTGGCTTAACTCTCTTGTTTTTAATGAAAGTTCAGGAACTAATAATGCATTTTGACGTGCTTCACATAGTTCCTCTGCTATACCTTGAATGTATTTATCGGAAGACGTCGTAGTAATATTAAATCTCTTTAATACTTCCTCGGTTAACAACGACCCAGAGGTACATAAAGAATGGCCAGTAATATAAGAATAAGAAGCGGTACCGGAGAGAGAAATATTTTTTTCCGGAGTTTCTTTACCGTCTTCTATAATGGAGCTGTACCTCACATTATAAGTTGTGCCTTTTATAGTCATCACCAGCTGTCTTAAATCGATAAGCATTTGAGTCATTTGCTTTTTATACTTTTCCAATTCAGTTGGGCTAAAAGAAGTTTTTCTATCCACCATGGATTTTATAACGGTAATTTCATTTAAGATATAAAACAATAAGGGGAGTCGGCCAGCATAATCTTTCTCTCCTTCTTTAATTAAACCAGTCAAATAGCTCTCATAATCTGCATTTTTAAGGGTTTTTAGAGCATGGTCACGATATTTTTCTTGTAATAAATCAAGATTAGATTCTGGAGGGATTATAGGCTTATTTTTAGGTTGGCTATCATGATAACGCAATATATAGGTTGTTAGTGATATGAGTAAATCTTCTATAGTCATTTAAAACTCCTTTTAAAACTGAAATGAAAATTTAAAGATGTGAAATTCCCTTACAAATTGCTATTTCACTATATTAAATGTTTTGCTGAAGTGCAAGTGTTTCTCATGAGGGGCATTATTAGGAAAAAACATACAGTTTGGTGAGTTTGCTACTACAGTAAGTATAAGATTTAATTCAATAAAATTATTTTTTTTATCTCAAGTCAATAATGCTATTGGTTGATTACAAATTTTTTTCAAATGCCTTTTACTTTGATGCAAAACAAAGCAAAAGGCAAACTTATATGTTGAGTATTTACGGCTTGGAGGATGCTACTACTTCGTTATATAACTCCTGACCTTTGACCAATAAGCCCCCAGCAACTGTTGTAGTTACTGTGCGTGGGATCGCACCTTTAAAGAAAAATGCACACCGCTGCAGGGTGTTTGCTGTTGGTTTTTGATTCCAGATGTCTTGTACATGTTGCAGGTAACTCTTTATTTCCAAAGGCTCTGTTAGTCCTTTTTGTTTCCTGGAACGCAACTGGTTTAAAGGGGTACTAAACATTCCATAAGAACCAGCAGTCAAAATCAATGCAAGTCCTTCAGCCTGCTCTTTTTTCATTCCTTTGGCACAAAAGTGCTGTGTCAGGATGGGCACAGCCGTTAAATATACAGTGGACCATATACCTTCACGTAACATAGTAGCTGTTCCGCCTTGAAATAAAGAACTGTAGCCATTGAGAGTTATCATCTTTTGTCCTGTTTGTTTTGATGATGGGATCTCGGCTAATTGTCTGTTTTGCGCTATTGCATCAAAGGGAGTGCTTGCCAAACCTGAAAAAGCACCTGCGGCAAAAGAGCTGAAAAAATCATAAAGGGGTGAAGATCGGTTTGACGTGGGTTGAAGCATTTTTTTTATAGCAAAAACAGTAGCATAAGAAGGTATTGCTGAACTGGCATATTCAACTGAACCAGACATCGCATTACGCCATACCATTGGTTTATCATTCATTACATGATTAGTCCAATTTAATAAAGGAGTAACCATAGTCATGACACTTGCGCCCAGCAAAGGGCCCTGCACAAAAGGTAACTGCGCCACTTGTTGCCAAAAATAGAATTCTGACTTATCAGTTTTATCTTTCATAACCATTCCTTAAAAACTATGTATTAGAAATTTAATAGTTCTGCCTGTAAGTCCACGCCCAGTAGGCGTGCAGAAATAACCCTACTAGGCGAAAGGCTCGAAAAGAATGACAAGAATTACAGATAATAGAAGACCAATCACCTGCGAGGGAACAAAACTAACTTTGTTTTGGTACATTGGATTGGTCATTTAAACTGTTTAGTGTTTATTTAATGTTCTTTAACGTATCACTAAACATTTAATTGTGCAAGAGGCTATATTGTCATGGCCAAAAAGCCTGACATTATTAAAAAGAAATTGGCAAATGCTGGGGATTTTTTTTATTAGGTGAATGAAATAATCGGTGTTCTTTATAGAGTTAATAGAAGAATAATGAAAAAGATTCCAATTTTTAATGGGGTACGCTAACATCAAACCTAAGTTCGTCTAGGTTTTATTTTTTGCAGCGATTTTGGATCTGCATGGGAGACACAGGGAGATTAAATAAGTGCTCAAACTCTTTAAACCTAAACAGCGCTCAATTCTGGGAATAGACATAGGTTCATCATCAGTGAAAATATTGGAAATTTCCGGTTCAGGAGAGGAGCTTTGTGTTGAAGGGTATGGCCGTGATTGGTTACCTCCCAATGCTCTTGATGGAAATGTGATTAAGGATATTGAAGCTGTAACCAACTGTATTAAAAAACTGATTGTAAAAGCAGGATTAACGTGTAAACAAGTAGCATTAGCTGTTCCTGATTCTGCAGTTATCAGCAAAGTGATACAAATCAACGATGGCCTAAATGATGAGGAAATGGAAGAGCTGGTTATTATTGAGGCAGATAAGTTCATCCCTTATCCTATAGATGAAATTAATCTCGACTTTGAAATTCTAGGTCATTCTGCAAAAAACTCGGCAATGTTAGACATCTTAATAGTTGCTTCCAGAGCTGAAAATGTAAATAGCCGTGTAGAAGCGGTAAGTCGAGCCGGGTTGACTGTAAAAGTTGTTGACGTGGAATCTTATGCAGTCGAGCGTGCAGCACAGCAATTTGCAAAAGATTTGCCAGCCGGTGGGCAAGATAAAATAGTAGCTATTATTGATATTGGAGCTCGATTCAGTTATCTATTTGTATTGCGTGGAATGAAGTTAATCTTCTCAAGAGAAGAGATGTTTGGGAGTCTGCAGCTTATTGATGCTATTGCCGAACATTACCACATGACGCAACAGCAAGCCTTAGATGCAAGAGCTCAAGGAACATTACCTGATGATTATGATTCTGAAGTATTAACTCCTTTTAAAGAAACGCTTTTATTACAGATAAAACGAACTTTGCAATTTTTTTATTCTACCAGTCAGCACGGTTTTGTGGATCATATTTTACTCGCCGGTGGGATAGCCAGACAGTCGGCTTTGGATACTCTGATACAAGAGCAGCTCGGTGTGATCACTACAGTTGCTAACCCTTTATCTCGAATGTCATTTAATGAAAAGGTTAATCTGGAAGCTATAACCAAGGATGCCCCTTCTTTGATGGTAGCCTGTGGTTTGGCGCTAAGAAATGTAGAGTGAAAAGATGACTCAAATTAACCTTCTTCCATGGCGTGAACAAAAGCGTGAACAAGAAAAAAAGGTGTTTACAACGATACTGATTGCATGCGCCATTTTTGCCGCTTTTATTGTGTTTATTGTGAATTATTATGCTTCCGAGTTAGTCAGTTACCAAGTTGAACGCAACCAGATTTTGCAGAAAGAAATCAATTCTTTAGAAGATCAGATCAAGGAAATAAAAGCTTTGAAGCAGATCAGACAAGCTCTCATTTCCAGAATGTCTATTGTTCAGAACTTACAGTCTACAAGAACGTTAATGGTTCATTTATTTGATGAGTTAATCAAAATATTACCTCCTGGTATTTATGTTACTAAATTGGAAAGAAAGAATGACATGGTAACTCTTTGGGGGTATTCTGAATCTAATACTAATATCTCTATTTTAATGAGAAATATAGAAAGTAATGCCTGGATTCAGAATCCAAGTCTGACTGAAATCAAAAAAATGGATGATGAGAAACAGCCAGCAAATAATGAGTTTAAATTAAGTTTTATACTTAAACCTAAATACTAGGCTGGTAATTAATTATGAATACAATCAACCTTAGTGAATTAACCCTGGATAATATTGGCCAATGGCCTTTACCCGTAAAAATTGGGGTCATTTTGGGGGTCGGTGTTTTAATTATTGCACTGGGTTATTGGCTTATTATTAAAGCTAATTTTGAGCAATACGCCACGCTACAAACAAAGGAAGTGTCTTTAAGATCGGATTTTGAATCGAAACAACATCAAGCATCTAATTTGCAAGCATACCGCAATCAGTTGCAATTAATGAATGAGCGTTTTGGAACAATGCTGAAACAACTTCCTGCAAAAAATGAAATGCCTGGTTTATTAGAAGAGATTTCTAAAACAGGCACAAATGCAGGGTTGAAGTTTGAGCTCTTTGCTCCTCAGCCAGAAGTTGAACATGACTTTTATGTTGAGCTACCTATAAAAATTACGGTAGAGGGAAACTACATGCAATTAGCCCTGTTTTTAAGTCATGTAGCGGAGATGAATCGAATTGTAACCTTACATGAGTTTAGTATTGAAGGATTGTCTTCTAAAGATAAGAAAATCGTCTCGGAGGACGTACTGGTGATGAACATCACGGCTAAAATATATCGATATCGCACACAATGATAATGAAACAACAACAAATCAAGATCTTATTAATCAGCTTCGTAGCGTTGCTGTTAAATGCCTGTTCTGGTGATAATAGTGATCTTGTGAAGTATATCAATGATATAAAAGCAAGACCTGCGCTGAAAATTGAGCCTATTCCACAATTTGCTCCTCTACCTATTTTTAAATTCCCTGAAAATGATAATCGCCGCAATCCGTTCAAACCAATTGATCTGAAGCGAACGGATCTTTTTGCTCCAGACCAGAAAAGAAGGAAACAACCACTTGAGGCGTTTCCCCTGGATTCTTTAAAATTTGTCGGTACACTAAAGGAGGGGAGTGAGGTATGGGCCTTAATAAAGCTGCCTAGTAATCAAATTAGCCGGATTCGAATTGGCGAATATATGGGGCAAAATTATGGTCGTGTCATTGTCATCAAGGGTGATTTGATTAAATTAGAAGAAACAATAAAAAATTCAGGGACGTGGGAAAAACATATAACCACAATTAATATATTCACTGGAACTGGCAAGTAGGAGTATAGGTTGAGAAAGTTCATCGCTATTTTGATTATAATAAGTGCTAGTTTCGGTGTGGCATTTTCTAAAGATAATTCACTCATATCAGTAAAGGTTATTCCCTTACCAGAAGACAAAGTGCGAATAGACTTTCAATTTGCTAAAACTTTAAAACAATTACCGGCAAGTTTTATTACTCAACAGCCTCCTCGACTTATCCTGGATTTTATTAATTCGGACATGCAATTACCTTTAGATCAGAAAATGCAACAAGTTAAGTTAGGTTCTTTAAACTCTTACAATATTGTAGCAGTAGGCGATCGGGTCCGAATTATGTTGGATTTGTCGCGTACAGTATCTTACTCGGGCAGCGTAGCAGGCTCTGTTTATAGTCTTGTTTTAAACGGCAAAAGTAATGAGTTATTTGAGCCTACAAAAGAGGTTTTTATAACGAATCAGGTAGTTAATGCAAAACATGCAATAAGTCATATTGACTTTCGGGGAATAGAAAAGCAAGGAGGAAGAGTTATTATTGATGTTTCTGACACCAGTATTCCTATTGATGTAACTCAAACAGGAAAAGAAGTTGTCGTTAATTTTTTAAATACCAAAATCCCACCGAAACTCATGAAGCGTTTTGATGTATCTGATTTTCATAGCCCAGCACAGGTTATTACCTTGCAACAGGAAAGAAAAAATGTGCGTATGACCATATTGAATAAGGGGGATTATGGTCATTTTGTGTACCAGGTCAATAAACAATTTATGGTCGATATATTTCCTCTGACCGCAGAAGAAATTCAACAGGCCAAACTTAAAAAACAAGTATTTACGGGTAAAAGAATTTCTTTAAACTTCCAGAATATTAATATTCGTGCAGTATTGCAGCTACTTGCTGATTTTACCGGAATCAATATGGTGGTTAGCGATAACGTTAAAGGTGACATTACCCTAAGATTAAATGATATACCCTGGGATCAGGCATTAGATATTATTTTGACAACCCAAGGATTAGATAAACGCAGAACAGGTAATGTGATGTTGATCGACACCAAAGCGAACCTGGATAAGATGGAAGAGTCAAAACTGAAAAGCCAACAGATCATTCAGAAACTAGAGCCCATACGTTCGGATTTGTTGCAGATCAACTATGCAAAAGCTGCGGATCTGGCAATTTTAATCAAGGACAAACAAAATTCATTATTATCTGAAAAAGGTAAAATCAGCGTCGATGCCAGAACGAATACTATCTGGATTCAAGATACTGGAACAAAAATAGAAGAAGTTAGAGAGCTGATCAAGCAATTAGACGTGCCTGTGAAACAAGTATTGATTGAAGCGCGTATAGTAGAAGTATCTAAAGATTTTAGTCAGGATATCGGAATAAGATGGGGTATCTCCAGGCCGCCAACATTAAGTGGTACTTTAGCCGGAGCCAACCAAATGCAGCAAGGGGTAGCACCTGCGAATGTAACCCCTTTCACAGATAGGTTAAACCTGGATCTGGTCGCTGCACCAGCAAATCTTGTCACTCCTGCGACGCTTGGTATCGCTTTGGCTAAAATTAATGATAATATATTACTTGATTTGGAACTTTCTGCCCTGGAAAGTGAAGGTCGTGCTGAGTTAATTTCCAGTCCCAGACTGATTACCATTAACCAGCAATCAGCGCTGATAGAATCAGGACAAGAAATTCCATATCAAGAGGCTACTTCAAGTGGAGCTACCGCAGTAGCCTTTAAAAAGGCGGTGCTAAGCTTGAAAGTAACCCCACAAATTACTCCAGACAATAAAATTTTAATGGATCTCCAGATCAACCAGGATACTGCATCTCCACAGACGTTTAATGGAGTTCCTGCAATCCTCACCAAGGAGATTCAAACTAATGTTTTGGTTAATAATGGTCAAACTATAGTTCTTGGAGGGATCTATACTCAAGATAAGACCAAGTCGATTAACAGAATACCCTTTTTTGGTGAATTACCAGTAGTAGGTGTTTTGTTTAGGAATAAACAAGTTGGTATAAAAAATGATGAGCTGCTTATTTTTATTACTCCAAAAATAATAACGAATTCTTTATCAATTACTACCATTGAGGGGCGGGAAAAAGAGGTATATAAATAATTGATAATTTTGAATACGAGGGATAAAAATAATTTTATGGGTTTTAAAGCTTATCCGTTGTAGAATATCGGGCAAGAATTTAGTTTGCGGTAAGAGATATCACTATTAAGGACTAAATTAAAGTGAATCCTGGGATTTCAGATAGTGTATTGGGTTATCTGAACTGTGGGTTTTTGTTTAATACTCATAAATCAACTAAGACGTGTATCTAATTTGTTGTTATAATGATTGGGTTTGTTATGACACTACAGTTAAAGAGGTATGTAAGAAAAAATGAGCATAGTTAAAGTACGAAATATTTTTCTCATTGGGCCCATGGGTGCTGGAAAAAGCACTATAGGTCGTGCTTTGGCAAAGGAGCTCAAATTAGAATTCTTTGATTCTGATGAAGTCATAGAAGAGCGTGCTGGTGCTGATATATCATGGATTTTTGATATCGAAGGCGAAGAGGGATTTAGGCGTCGTGAACAGAAAGTTATTGATGAATTAACTCAAAAAACTAATATTGTTCTGGCCACAGGCGGTGGTGTAGTGATTACCCCCGAGAACAGAAATGCTCTTGCCGGTCGAGGAACAGTAATTTATCTGAAAACGTCACTCCAGCAACAATTTGAAAGAACCAAGCGCGATACAAAACGTCCTCTATTACAAACAGAAGATCTTGAAGGAAGATTAGAGTCGCTTAGAGATGAACGCGAACCTTTTTATGATGAGTTGGCTGATGTTAGTTTTGAAACCGATAAATTAACGGTGAAAGCTGTTGCTAATAACATAATAAAATATATTTATGGCGAAGTTTGAGGTTTATGAACAAGTTGATGTCTCTTTACCCGGGTATCAATATCCTATAATTATTTGTCAAAATGGTCTGAGCAACCCCGAGTTGTTACGGGGTTTTGTGACATCAAAGCAGGTATTGATTGTCACGAATCATACTATTGCACCACTTTACTTAAATTATTTGCAATCCGTCTTTGCAGGGATTCAGTGCGATGTTGTGATTTTAGCTGATGGCGAAGAATATAAAAATCAAGACAGTTTACTTGCCATTTATGATTCTTTAATTCAAAACAAACATCACAGAGATACAACTCTAATTGCTCTTGGCGGTGGAGTAATCGGTGATATGGCTGGTTTTGCAGCATCTACTTATCAAAGAGGTGTTCGTTTTGTGCAAATACCAACCTCTTTACTGGCACAAGTTGATGCCTCAGTGGGTGGAAAAACAGCAATTAATCACCCTTTGGGTAAGAATATGATAGGCAGTTTTTATCAGCCCCATGCGGTCATAATTGATTTAAATACCTTGAATTCTTTGCCAGAAAGAGAGTTTCGAGCTGGTCTGGCTGAAATGATAAAATATGGTTTATTGGCTGGGGGGGATTTTTTAAAGCAACTTCTCCAGGCATTGAAGCATGGCCTCTGTGCACAAAGTTTAGAATTGCCAAATCTTATTGCTCAATGTTGTCATATTAAGGCGAAATTTGTAGAGGAGGATGAAAAGGAGATCGGGCAAAGAGTTTTGCTTAACCTGGGTCATACCTTTGCTCATGCCTTAGAAACCTACACAGATTATCAGCGTTGGCTACATGGTGAAGCAGTCGCCATAGGTTTATATTGCGCAGCAGTTTTGTCTTATAATGCAGGTTTGAGTGACATGGGGCTTGTTGAGCAAGTAGAGTCTATTTTGCGCCATGCCGGCCTACCTCATAAAATTCCCCAAGCTATTGATTTAGAAAAATTAAGAAATTTAATGAGTTTGGATAAAAAAATCAAAAATAATTGTTTACGCTTTGTAGTGATTCGAAAGCCCGGTGATTGTTATCTGGATGATAAGATAACAGAAGACTGTTTGCGCAATACCCTCATTACTGCGGTTGAAGGAGAGCAAAAATGAAAGAAGGAAAGGTTCAGCTTGATGTTACAGCTGCAAATCAATCAAGAACGTTATTTAAACCTGGCTCCTGGCTTACCAAAATTGATTTCATTAATCATTTGATTCTTTTTAATAATGTATTGATTACAGTTTTATCTGAGAAAGAGGGAGGGAAAACCTCTTTTAATACCTTACTGCAAAATAATTTGGATCCGCAAATTAAATCAATCTCAATGACCGTTAAACCGCCTTGTGATAGGGAAACTGTCATTAATGATATCGCTACTCAATTACATCTTAATCACGATGCACAAACTAATATGACCTCTATTGTGACCCAGGTTAATGAGCGTAAGGCTCATGTTTTATTAGTTATTGATGATGCACAGCATTTGCCTGAATCCTTAATTAAAGAAGCAATGCTGGCTATTAAAAATCAGGATAATTTTGGTTTTTTTCATCTTTGCCTTGTTTCTGATTACTCAGTAGTGGCAACACTTAACAGTTTGGCCACTGACCAATTTAATAATTTAATTCATACCATAGAACTTGGGTCATTGAATGAAAGTGAAATGAGAACCTATGTACTACAGCGTGCAATGGCTGCACATTTAATTAACAAGCCACTCACTGACGCTCAATTGAAGCAATTTTATCAGCTGACTAAAGGTAATGTAGCAAAAATTAATAGTAATTTGGAAACGTTTATATTTAAATGTTCTAGCCAAAAGAAAAACAACAAAACATTTATTTTAAAAAGAGCAAGTCTGGCAATAGCCGCTACTGTGGCTGTTGGTATTTCTTATTTTTATTTTAACGGTAATTCTTCGACAGATTTTTTCAAAACGTCAGCCCCGTTAGATAAAGTTTCCGAGCAAGTTTCCCTTCCCCCTCAGCAATTAATAAGCTATGTTGCTTCATGGCAAGACTCGTCAACTCGGCAGTTAGTTCATTATGCTTTACCGAAAAAACAAATTTTAGATGGCATGGAGGACGAAGAGGAGAATATTAATACGGTAGCGATTGTGGATAAAGTAGTCGTTATTCCTACTGTAAAAACTAGAACTCTTCCAAATGAACCTAATGCCCCAGTTACCCAAGAAGTTCTGGAGTCGAAATTGGTTGCGTTAACAGAACATGGCCAAGTAGTTAAAAAACCAGTTACTAAATTAAATACTAAAGGCTACACGATTCAGTTGGTTGCCAGTCATAGAATAAGTGATGTTCATCAGTTCAGGAAAAATAATAACTTGATGAATACAACGATTAGACAGTTCACTAATGCTAAAGGAACATGGTATATATTAACTTTAGGTGAATACGACAGCAGAAATAAAGCGCAACTTAGTGCAAAAAAATTACCTTCTAAATTGGCTAAATTAAATCCATGGGTTAGACCAGTGTCTGGTCTTTCCAATGTGGGTTAAGCCCAGCGCGATTCGGTTGTGAGGCGGATAATATTTTTTTATACCGCCTTGCCCATGCTAAATATCCGGCAATGGCCATTCCCGTATAAATGACCATTAAGATACTATGAAAAGGTAGATTTTTACTTAGATACATAGCGGCATATAAAGCATCGGTAATAAACCATAATATCCAGGTCATGATGATTTTATGGCACATTAACCATTGAGCCACTAAACTGAGTGAGGTGGTTGTAGCATCAAGAAAAGCTACAGTTGAATGAGTAAACGTTTCTAATAAATAGCGAATTGATATGAAAATCAGAGCAAACAGTAAACCTAGTGAAAGCCACTGGAGTGGTTTGAGATAGCCAAAAGAAGTTTGGGTAGTGGCTGAATCTTGAGGCATTTTTTTTTGCCATTTGTACCAACCGTAAACCATGCTCAAGAAGTAGAAAAACTCCAATAACATGTCTGCATAAATACCTTTATGCCAATAAAGCCAGCTGTTTAAAATGGTAGCTATCATGCCCACAGGCCAGGCTTTGCTATTTAAGCGAATAAAATAGTAGGTAGATATTAATGAAATTAATGCACCTAATAAATCAAAAAACATAGTGAGTGCTCTACAAATAATCATATAGGATAACAAGTTAATGAGCCGGTTGTCATCTTAAGTGGGATTAAAGATAAAATTATTCTAGAGCGCACTTTAATTTTCAGCTGGGCTTAACAGCCCAGCCTATGGCTGCTATTTATAATTATAGATTTTCATAACTTGTAGAGAATAAGCAGTGGAATATTACCTGATTGGGATTATCACCAATGCAAGTTAATATAAGATTTATTGGTTCTTTTGAGTTTCCGGATGTGAATAATTTATTCAATACTCGTAACCCACCTCTTTCTGTGCAAATGGGCTGCATCGCCGCTAAAATATCCTCTGCAGTTTTGGGTTGAGCTGCATTGTTATAACTATAATTACATTCAGGTGCTTGTGAGGTTGGTGGAGCTAACATTTTTCCTGCAAAAAGCTGTGTGCTAATTAGTATAAAGAACAATGTAAAAATATGTCTAATTTCATTGAAACTTCCTTGTCTAATATTGATACAATTAAGTATAAGCAATTATTTTGTTTTTGCACATTTGAGAACAAAAATTGGAGTCAAAATCAAGCCTGTCAGTAGAAGGTAGGAAACATTTGAGCGCTGCTGTTGTTTCTGAAGACTCACCACAAAATTGTGCTACTTGGGGACTCCTAGAGACAAGAAGCGGTACGTAGATGGTAGTAATTAATTGTCACTCACCTACTTTAATTCTAAAAAATGATTAATTCATACTTTATGGGAAATTAAATTTAGATCTGCTAATCTTATGTAAGGTATAAGAATTTTAAGGGGAAAATGATGTATAAGAGAGTACTGTTTGCTACTGATTTTGATGAAGTAGGAATTTCTGCGGCTCATAAAGCAAAAAAAATTTCCGATGAAAATGGTGCTGACCTGATACTGGTCCATGTTGTTGAACCCATTCCAGCTTATGCATATCCCGGGTTTGCGGGCTTTGCCGAAGTGGAATTATCTATTCGTGAACAAGCGGAAAAAGAGCTTAATGAACTTGCTGAAAAATTAGGTGTAGATGCCAAACACCGATTTATTGAATTTGGTTCTACTAAAAATGAAATATTAAGAGTGGCAAAAGAACATAAAATAGATTTAATTGTTACAGGAAGTCATGGAAAACATGGGCTTTCTTTATTACTAGGTTCTACTGCAAACGCAATTTTACACGGCGCAGAGTGTGATGTTTTAATTGTGCGCCCTAAAATAGCTCATTAATTGGTGAGTTTACTGGTTATACACTAGAGAGTGTATGGACAAGCTCTCTCAACGCCATGAACCCAATCCCACGTGCCGCGACTTGTTCGCGGCATCCGGTTTTTTATTGCGCTTCGTTGCATGCATACTGCAAATTTATTAAATCCGTATTTCTCAATAAGACAGAAAACCAGTATACTCTATGTTTTGATACTGATGATCGATGCGTTTAATGAAATTGTTGCGTGGTGTTCAACATCTTGCTGAGTTTGATAAAGGCGTAGTAGCTACTATTGGTAATTTTGATGGCGTTCATTTAGGGCATCAAACCCTTATTAAATCTTTAAAAGATAAAGCCAATGAAATGAATCTGCCTTTGGTTCTGATATTATTTGAACCACAACCAAGAGAGTATTTCCAAAAAGACATGGCTCCGGCACGACTTTCCAGTTTAAGAGAAAAACTGGATATGCTAAGACAATGTCAGGTTGATTACGTATATTGTATTAAATTTGATAATGCATTAGCTCAAACTACAGCATCGGATTTTGCCCGCCAGTATTTATTTATTGCCTTAAAAGTGAAGTATCTTCTTGTTGGTGAGGATTTTCGCTTTGGCAAGAGCCGAGCAGGGGACGTGAGTTTGCTAAGAGCTCTAGGCGTTCAATATGGATGTGACGTGCAAACCTGCGACGATTTCTGCCTTCAAAATGAACGAGTTAGTTCTACCAAAATTAGATTGGCTCTTCAACAAGGCGATCTGGGGCTGGCCGCAAAATTTTTAGGCAGAACCTATAGTTTATGCGGGCGGGTAATACGGGGAGATGGACGGGGACGACAATGGGGTATTCCTACTGCTAACCTAAGTCTTCATCGTCTATTACTGCCTCTCCAGGGTGTTTTTGTGGTGCAGGTTTATCAAGGAGCCAAAAGAGTTTACGGTGTAGCCAATATTGGTAAAAGACCAACGGTTGACGGCACTAAAAATATTTTAGAAATACATTTATTTGATTTTGATGACTCGATTTATGGTGAGTTATTGCAAGTATTTTTCTTGCACAAATTGCGTGATGAGGTTAAATTCACATCAGTGGATGCTTTGATTGCGCAGATTCATAATGATATTGCGGCGGCGAAAGCATTTTTAAACTTAAATGAGCAGTAGGAGCGACTGCAGCATTTAGGTTTTTTTGAAAACCGTCAAAACTTAACGATTTCGCAGAGTAGACACCTATGGCTGAATATAAAGATACATTAAATCTTCCTAATACTTCATTTCCGATGAAAGCAAGTTTGGCAACGCGTGAGCCAGAAATGTTAGCTGAGTGGCAGGCAAAAGGGATATACGAGCAGATCCGCAAGGCGCGAGCAGGCAGCAAGCGGTTTATATTGCATGATGGGCCTCCTTATGCCAATGGTCACCTGCACTGCGGGCACGCACTGAATAAAATTCTTAAAGACATCATCATTAAATCTAAGTCCTTTAGCGGATATGATGCTCCTTTCGTCCCAGGCTGGGATTGTCATGGTTTGCCTATTGAGCTTAATGTAGAAAAAAAGGTCGGTAAAGCCGGGGCTAAAATATCTCCAAGAGAGTTTCGAGTTAAGTGTCGTGAGTATGCTGCAAGTCAAATTGATATTCAAAGGGATGAGTTTCAGCGTCTGGGTGTGTTAGGCGACTGGTCCAATCCCTATGTCACTATGGATTTTAAATATGAAGCCAATATAGTCCGTGCCTTGGGCTTAATGATTAAAAACGGTCATCTGCAGCAAGGTTTTAAACCAGTGCATTGGTGTATTGACTGTGGTTCCGCTTTAGCTGAGGCAGAAGTAGATTATGAGGAAAAAACCTCTCCTTCTATCGATGTAGCTTTCGTCGCGGTGAATGCTAAGGAGTTTCTCGATCGTTTTACAGCAAATTTGGAAGTTAAACCTTTAAGTCTTCCTATTTGGACAACAACTCCCTGGACTCTACCTGCTAACGAGGCAGTATGCTTACACCCTGAAATTGACTATTCATTGATTGATGCGGGTGTGTCTTATTTTATAGTGGCTGCGGATTTAGTGGAGTCTGTTATGGCTCGCTATGCAATAAACGATTATAAAACATGTGGCTTGGCCAAGGGAAAAACTTTTGAAAATCTAAAATTAAAGCATCCATTTTATGCTCGCCAGGTACCGGTAATCCTGGGTGAACATGTGACTACTGAATCGGGTACAGGGTGTGTTCATACGGCTCCTGCTCATGGTCCTGATGATTATATGGTTGGAAAAGCTTATAATTTGCCATTAATTAATCCCGTTAAAGCGAATGGCTGTTTTGCTGAAGATGTGGAGCTATTTGCAGGTCTTTCAGTTTTAAAAGCCAATGAGCCTATTTTAGAAGTTCTAGCTGAAAAAGGGGTGTTATTAGCAAAAGACACCATTAGACATAGTTATCCCCATTGCTGGCGCCACAAATCACCCATGATATTTCTGGCCACGCCTCAGTGGTTTATCTCTATGGATAAAAGCAACCTCAGACAGGCTATCTTATCTGAAATTGATAAGGTGAATTGGGTTCCCGATTGGGGGAAAGCGCGCATTAGTAATATGGTTGAAAACAGACCTGATTGGTGCATATCAAGACAAAGGGCTTGGGGTACACCTATGCCGTTATTTGTGCATAGTACAACACGCGAGCTCCATCCTAATACCCTTGAGATTATCGAAAAAGTAGCGTGTATTATTGAGCAATCAGGAATCGATGCCTGGTTTGAATTAGATGCTGCTGAATTGCTGGGCGAAGATGCTCCATTTTACGATAAAGTGACTGATACCATGGATGTATGGCTGGATTCGGGTATCTCTCATTTTAGTGTTTTAAAGCAGAACAGCGCTTTAGATTTTCCTGCTGATGTCTATTTCGAAGGTTCAGATCAACATCGGGGTTGGTTTAACTCCTCTTTAACTACTTCAGTGGCTATGTATGGAGTTGCCCCCTATAAAACAGTACTAACTCACGGCTATACTGTGGATGCTGAAGGTAAGAAACTATCTAAATCCAAAGGTAATTACGTCGCTTTGGACAAACTGGTGGGGCAGTATGGGGCTGATATTTTGCGCCTGTGGGTTGCCTCTACTGATTACCGACATGAAGTAAGTATTTCTGATGAGATAATTAAACGCAATGCAGATGCTTATAGACGAATTCGCAACACGGCGCGTTTCTTATTGGCTAATTTATGTGATTTTGATCCCCAACAAGATTGTGTTTCAGTGACGGAAATGTTGGAGCTGGATCAATGGGCTTTAAAACGTTGTCAGCTCTTACAAGAAGAAATTATTAGCGCTTATGAGCACTACCAGTTTCATGTTATTTATCAGAAAATTCATAATTTCTGCGCTGTAGATATGGGTAGTTTTTATTTGGATTTAATTAAGGATCGACAATACACTACGGCCCAAAAAAGCAAGGCAAGACGTTCATGCCAAACTGCTATGTACCATATAGCTCAGGCGTTTACTCTTTGGTTGGCTCCTATATTGTCGTTTACAGCGGAAGAAATATGGAAGTTTATTCCCGGGTTTAATGACAAGTCGATTTTTATAGAACGTTGGTACACCGCCTGGCCAACAATTGATGCAATTAATATGGAAGATTGGGAACGGTTGCATTTAATTCGTGATGAAGTAAATAAAGCATTAGAGGAAACAAGGCAAAAAGGCACGATTGGCTCCGCCTTGGCTGCAGAAGTGACTCTGTATGCAGACTCTAAAGTGTTGCCAAAGTTGACCCGTTTAGGAGAAGAGCTGCGCTTTTTATTAATTACCTCAGGTGCAACAGTACATCCCATGAACCTTGCGCCTAAAGAATTAACTGCAACAGAATACGGTGTTTCTATTGCCGTGGCTGCAAGCTCCTATGAGAAATGCGCACGCTGCTGGCATAGACGCCCGGATATAGGGCAGAATAAAGAGCATCCAGAATTATGTTTGCGTTGTGTGGGCAATATCAGTGGTCAGGATGAAGTGAGGCACTATATATGAAAAAATGGTATTGGTTTGTATTTAGTATTATTGTCATAATTGCTGATCAATTAAGTAAATATTGGATCACAATTTCATTAACACCGTATAAACCAATGCCCGTTTTCCCAATGCTAAACATTACCTTGGCTTATAACACCGGGGCAGCATTTAGCTTTTTAAGTGGTGCTGGTGACTGGCACCGTTGGTTTTTCGCGGGATTTAATCTTGTCGTCAGTACCATTCTCATCATTTGGTTGTGGCGTACTCCTACTCAAGATAAACTTCAATCAGCAGGTATTAGTCTTATTCTGGGTGGGGCAATTGGTAATTTGATTGATCGGGGATTACAAGGATACGTGGTTGATTTCATTGATGTTTATTATAAACACCATCATTTTGCCACCTTTAATCTGGCTGATAGTGCTATTTGCATTGGTGCGGCACTTCTGGTTTTGGATTTATTAATTCACAGAGAGTGACTCTTTAATATTCAATAATAGGAATCAGGGATTCGGGAGCAGTTTATGGAAAATTCAGCACCTTATAGACGACTATGGCGCTCTCGAAAAGAGCGCAAAATTGCAGGAGTATGTGGGGGCTTAGCCGATTACTTCAAAGTCGATCCTTTTTGGATCCGGTTAATTTTTGTTCTTTTCTTTTTGGCCGGTGGTACTGCTTTAATTGTTTATCTCATTATGTGGCTTATTACTCCTCTTGAACCTTTAGAGGACAATTGAGTTAAAAAGCTGGGAGCCGCGCGAATTAACATGGTTATTAGCGGTGTTTCTTTCGCGGGCGAGGGAAATAGGTACCAAACTGATTTACGCCAAGATATCTCGATAAAGCGCGGTATGTAGGCAAAAGAGATAAGCGTCTTAAACCAAAACCCCTGATGCCAGAGCATTAAGCTGTTTTTTATCCGGATTGTGGATGCTTACGGCTGCGACGGCGGGTAAATTGAGAAAATGTTCTGCTTCTTCCCATTCAATTTCGGCGGGAAATAAATTCAGATTGGGGAGACATTTATTCAGTAAGGTACAAAAGGCTAAATTAGCCGGAAACGGGCGTACTTGTTGATATCCAAGACTCATAGCCATCATCGCTTCAGAAATAGTAGCAACTCCTGGCAAATAATTCATTGAATAAACATTAGCCGTTTGCGCAATTGCGGGTAAAAGTCCGGGGCTGGAAGCAAAATGAACTCCAGCTTGATAACAGTTTTCCAATTGCTGCGTATCTATAATGCCACCAGCACCTATTTTAATATTGGGGTATTGCTTCATAATCTGAGATAACAATTTTTTTTCTGTAGAGTTAATTTCAACCAAAGTAATACCTGCTTCGATAATTTGTTCCAGCCGCTGAAATAGGAAATTATCCACATCCAGTGAAACAATTATTGATTGATTACCTAAAAATTTATCTATGATCATGGTGCAATTCCGTGGGGCCGCATTATTTTTCAATGTTAGAAGAGTTGGCTTGAGATGGCAAGTAGATTGACAATAAAAGCAGGTAGTTTTAACGAGTTATTTTAAGTATTTTAATGGATGAACAAGACGGAAAACCCGCAAATTCGTTGCTTGTTTGCGGGTTTAGGGGCAGTAGCTGATACGCGCTATTTAAATGGACTAGTAGAAAGTGGTGTTAATCGACTAGGGCTGGGCGCATCATTTTCTACTTCTTTTTCTGCTTCTTTCACGCGATCTAATGGTTGCTGAATATTAGTAACAGAGGGTTTTGCTGCTTTGACCCCCATGGTTTCAAGCGTTTGCAGCATTCTTTGCATTGCTATCGTGGGAATCGGAGCGGTGCTCGGTTGGAGTTTTGAAAATTCGGCGTTTAAATACTTGAGTGCTTCTTGCCTTATATTCACAGGCGCTTGGTTGGCCATGTACTTAATGAGCGTGCGAGCATTGGGTTGTTTACAAAACTGTTCTAATTCCTCTTCATTTTTATAAAATACCGTGGGGCTAAAACCTGGTTTAGGTGTCGGTATTGAATGACCTTGGCTAATGGTAGGTCTTGGTGTGGGAAGATCTAAATTAGGATTGTTTAATAAATATTCAGCACTTGCTTTGGCGGCTTGAATCAGGGTGGTTTGATTTTGTAGTAGAGTTTGTTCCTTTTCGTTGTTTGTTATCTCGGTTTTAACTTCTGTAATTTGCTCTTTATTAACGTTGGATTCTAATCCTTCATTATGCTGGACTACATTTTCTACCACCATCAGTTCATGTTTTTTTTGTTCAAAACTCTCGCTGGCTTTCTTTAAGGCTTTTTCATCCGTCTTTACTTGGTCCCAAATTTGTCCTGGTTGGAGAAGATAATGTTTGTCTCCTTCCTTAATGATTTGCTCTCCTTTATTAAGAATAAAATGAGCATCTTTAAAGGAGACGGGTTTTCCGTCCAATTCTATTTTTCCATCCTCAGTAACATAATGTTTGTCTCCCTTACGCACGGCCAGCATATCGAAGTGTCTGGCAAGGTTTAAGTTTAAACTGGTGTGCGTTTTCATTAATAGGGCGGCTTCGTCGTCCTGATTTAACTGTATTAATTCCTCAACCTGATCCAGTATTTCATCCATCTTTGTCTTGATGGCGTCTATTTGAGATTGAATTTTAGACTCTGTGGAAAGTTCATCTAAGTAGTCAGCTCGTTTTAAGCTTAGGCTAGTGTGTTTTTGCTTTAATGTGGAGGCTTCATCGTGCCGATTTAATTTAATTAACTCATCAACTTGGTTCTGGAGCTCATTCATCTCTACCTGGATTGAATCTACTTCAGCTTGAAGCTCAGCAACTCTTTTAGGAGTTGGTGCGTTCTCAAGTTTTTCTAACGTGTTATTAAAATCTTTTAATTGCATGCCATATAAATCGTATTTGAACTTAATCATATGCGTTTCTGATTCTAATTTGCTCAACTTGGTATTTAGAGCCTTGTATTCTTTCTCTAGTGTGGATTGTCTATTCTGGTAGCTTTGAATGGCTCGATTATAATCCGCAATGGATCTCATAAGACTAGTACGCTCGGATGAAGGACGTAATGGTGTGGGTTGCGGGGTTTGTCCACTATTTTTTATCGCTCTTTGATTTTGCTCAAGGATTATCTCTTTTTGCTGAGCGGCGGCATGTGCTTTTTTTTCGATATACCATAGGAAAAATGCCGCTTTAAGGCGATTCATTAGCAAGTGTTTTTCGCGTAATTGCAGTTGTTCGTATTCATGCAAGGACTTCTCTGCCGCAAGTTGGTTACCGATTTCTGCCATAACGCTGTCACCAGCTGGAGAGCGTAGAAAGGTTTGGACATCTCTTGCGGTTTTTATACCAAAACGACTGATTTTGATGGTGGGGGATTGATCTGAATTCTCGATATCTTTAGTGCTCACACCAGCCCATTTCTTGACATCTTGAGCGCTCATATCTGCCCATTTATCGATATCGTTAGCAATCAAACCAGCCCATTTATTTAAGTTGGGATTGTTTGCTGGTTCAATTTGTTTACTTTGTAATTTTTCAGGGGCCAGAGTTTTTTGAGCAGTTTCTGATTGCTCTTTAGACATAAGTATGTTCCTCGTTGCCACAGTTAATTTAATTATACACAATTTTGATCAATAAAGCACCAGTTGGTATGGTTTTTATTATTTAAAACTCCCTTCTAAATCGAGATAACCGTTTAATCTTTTTATTGCATCTTAGGGGGAAGCGTTTTTTTTTGCAAATAAAATAATTTAAGGTGCATGCAGTGTACAACGCTCTTGATTGGCAGGTTCACTGGCAGTGGAAGAGGGTGCTTTAAACAGTTTATCGTAATGCGTCTCCTGGGTAAGGTCAGTTTGAGATAAATCGGTACTTTTATCCAACAGGTTATGTAATAAGCAATGACTTTCGTCATGAGGGATTAATTCAAAACGCCTGGGTTGGCTACAATAATATTCCAGCTCATTTAACGTGGTGTGTGCCTGAGCATCTTCTTCAACAAAAGCCCAGTGATATAATTCTCCCCGGACAATTTCGATGAGTGACAACAGGTATTGTTTCAGTTCGCCCATTTTATTGTCCAGCCAATTACAGATTAAGGTAAGGCCTGTTGCGCTGGAGGAAAATATAAGACCAAGTGAATTATCCCAAGCCCCTCCAGCAGTAACCAGTATTGTTCCCAGTGCATAGGCAATAAGACGACTTATTGGATTGATAACCGACAGGCTTAAACGAAAAGACAAAGAGCCCAAATCAAAAAGAGGGAGAATTAGAATGTTTTTAATGAGTTGGAGTGGAGGCAAGAACACAAAACGAAGAATATTAATCCCGATATTGATTAGTAAACGATCGGAAAAATGCCCTAATGGGGAAGCAAAACCATATAGGCGTGATATTCTAAAATCAGCAATATAATTGTTGAGAGAGGGTCTTTGAGCAATATTAAGGAATAATTGTCCTATAGTTTTAATATTGCCTAGAGTCGCCAGTAATTTACGAATAATATTCGTAATGCCGCGAAAGGGGATATGAATTAAAAGGGCACTGATCTCAAGCAAAGGAATAGTCAAAATGGTTAGCAATAAATCGATGATGGCAGTAAAAAATTGTTTCGCCAGTCGTTTTGCCAGGGAGCCACTTTTTCCCCAGCCACGGACAAAGCCATCTTGATAGCCGTAATAGTACCCCTCAAAAAATGGGGCAATGACTAATTTAGCTGTGTTAATAACACATTTTAAGAACCATTTACATGTTCCAAGTAACCAGTCGTCACCAGGATGCATAATAGTATCGTATACCGCCGCGCCACCTTTTCCGCCTAAGGCTGCGTAGTTGGTGTAGGGAAAATCGCCCATTTCCTTTTGCAGAGACGGTATTGCTTTGGTGATGCCATATCCGAGGCTTAATGCCAGGGCAGCAATAATAGCTACTTCAGCGAGGTCGTCTTTAAGAATGCTTACTGCATCTATAAAAAATTTATCCAGATTACCGCCAGCAACTGTTGCTTGCCAATAAGTAATTGATGCAGAAACAGCTTCAGCCCTTGTTCCATGACTCATCCAATGAGCCAGTTTTTGAGTGGGTTCGATTCCGGAAACCAGCCCTTTTAAATGCAGTTTTGTTAAAAGGTCAGCCAGGGCATTGGGAGCTAAAACGGCTCCTGCCCCATATACATAAGCCGCCATAGCTAAAGATCCCACTATAGGATTACGTTCTCCAGTATCTATAAACAGCCCTACTATATGGCGAAGAAGTCCCAAAGAACGATGTAAGGGGTTGTTATAGGCATGGGGACTGGGTGGGTGATTGGCGCGGGCGATAACATATGGACTGTTATTAATGTGTTCTTTAATAAATCCCTCAAGAGTTTGTCCATTAGCTAAAAGTCCATTACTTTCCAGTGCCTCATGTACAGAATTCCTCTTTTGGAGAGGCAATCTGCTGGATGTAGGGGCGTCTTGATTCTGAGCGTTTTGCGGATGCGTTGCATGGACCTGGTTAAAAAACTCCTCTTGTAAGTCATGAACTATATAGTGTCCAATACTCTTGAAGAAATTTTTAAAAAAGATAGGGATACGTGAAGCGAAGCCCTTGATTTTTAAACTGGCTCGTTCAGGTAAATAAATGTGTCTTTTGCTTATTTGACTCAACGTATATAAGTCCTGACCTTCCGGTAAGGGATAAAAAAGATTATCTTTAATAAAATAATTAAGTTGAACCAGCTTATTATTCAGGCGCAAAATGATTTGTTGATGCTTTGCTAATACAACCCAATGATCATTGGCTAATGGTCCTAATATTCTTCTTGCTTCTTTGAGTGTTCTTGCTTGTATGGGTTCTTTACTGCTGTCTGTCAGCCCCATGACTAATTCATTTAAACTGGCATAGCCTTTTTGTGCAAGCCCCTTTAGTTTGTAATAAGGAGTTATTTGGGTGATGGAAACTCCATTAGAACGATAGGATACGTCCGTTTTATGAGTGGGTTTCTCCGTGCTTGATAAATATTCCATCCAATCTTGACCGTCGCGCCATAATTGACGAAAAAAAGCTTCCAGTTTTGCGAATCTATTTGCCGGGAGGTCACTTAAGCTAGGTGCGGGAATTAATTTATAATGTTGGCAAATTGTTCTTAATGCATCGTCCAGATCGTTACTGTTGTGCCCAATATGGAGTTCACTATCCCACACAAAACAGGGATTAGACTCCTTTCCACATGTTATTGTATCGGCGCATTGTTTCGTCGCTACGGTGCTCGAATCCGCATGTACTGGCGTCGAAAGAAGCCTATTGTTTTTTTTCCTCTTTATTTTAGTAAAATCCATTTGATCCTGTCGGGAAACAGCATGAATACGATTGAATTGATGGTGTTGTGCCGCTTTATGGGCATCGTAGAGTAAATAACCCAATGCCCCTTCTGAAACGATGGGGCTATTTGCCAGCATTCGATTGCCGTCCCTACAGAGCTCAATAATGGAAATAACTTTTCTTCTTAATGCTTCATGGCCGATATGATCGTGGCTTTTTAAACGACGTTCTTTTTTTAGGAGAAGAGTTAGGGAATTAATGCATTCGTTGGCCAGTTGAAGTTTCTCTTGTTGAGCAGGACTAAGGGGTTTTTTATAACTCTCCGATCGGATACGATAACGTTGAATTTTATCGATTGTATCTGCGACTAATGATGAAGGGCGTTCCCCGGGAAGCAGTTTTAATAGTTGAGGATCATGGGTAAACAACATTAGCTGGACAGTTTTTTGATTATGGTTCGCGATTAATCGTATTCTGTCCCCTCCTGGAAGGAGGTATTCCATGTTATAAAATCCATACAATACCGTACCTGCCTCTTTACTGAAAGCACTTCCTGTTATCGTAGGCATTGCTTTATGACTATACGGTTTGATTTGTAGAGGAATGAGAATCTGTGTTTGGCCATTGGTAGTTTGAAAGTCTGACATAAAAACCATTCCTTGTTTTTATAGCATTCAGATTACTTGATTTTCCAAGAAAATAGCAAGTGAAGAATGAGTAAAATTTTATGTTTGCTCCACACAGGTTATATTCATTTACGGCTGGAAGTTTTAGGGCGTGGCTGATAAAATGTGTTAAAAATAAACAGGAATCAATTTTAATGACTAGTTATTGTGGATATATTGCTTTGGTCGGGAGACCAAACGTAGGGAAATCAACATTGCTCAATCGTATTTTAGAGCAAAAATTAAGTATCACTTCTAAAAAACCACAAACAACGCGACACAGTATTTTAGGGATCCGTTCGGAGGGAGATCATCAGTTTGTTTACGTGGATACCCCAGGTATTCATCAAGGCAATAAAAAAGCGATGAATCGTATGATGAATAAAACGGCTATTAGTGTACTGCGTGATGTTGATGTGGTTGCCTTTGTGGTTGATGGAACCCATTGGGAAGAAGAAGATGAATATGTATTGGGTTTAATCAAACAATCGAAAGTGCCTTGTGTTTTGGTGGTCAATAAGGTGGATAAAATCACTGATAAGACGCAATTACTACCTTGGATGGAACAAATGAGTCAACGGCATGAGTTTGCTGCCATTATTCCCTTGTCGGCAAAAACAGGGGTACAGGTGGATGAACTTCAGGCTAAGCTCATTGATTATTTACCTGAAGGCCCACATTTATTCCCCGATGATCAATTTACTGATAGATCTGTAAAATTCTTATGTGCTGAATTACTTCGAGAAAAAATTTTCCGCTTTTGTGGTCAGGAGTTACCTTATTCAGTGACTGTGGATATTGAATCATTTAAAGACGAAGGGAATCTTGTGCGTATTCACGCGTTGATCCTGGTAGAGAAAGACAACCACAAACGCATGGTCATTGGTGATAAAGGACAAAAATTAAAAGAGATGGCGACGAATGCTCGTCTGGATATGGAAAAAATGTTAGGAAAGAAAGTTTTTTTACAATGCTGGTGTAAAGTTAAATCAGGCTGGGCGGATGATGAACGCATCTTAAAGCAACTTGGCTATGACTAAGTCGTTACAGGCTTGGGTGATACACAAACAATGGTCCGGAGATACCAGTGCCAGAGTGAGTTTTTTTACTCGTGAATCGGGATTGATTCAGTGCCTTTGCAAAGGAGGGCGAACGCCTAAAAAGCAATCTCTTTTGCAGGCGTTTACTCCTTTATGGGTAGAGATTGATGAACGTTATGATCGTTATTATACTCGAACCATTGAAAGCATTTCTCCCATGCTTCAGTTAGAGGGCAATTCTCTTTTTTCAGGATTGTATATTAATGAACTTCTCTATTATGCATTGAGTCCTGTATATCCAGATGACGCATTATTTAATGCCTATTTAATGACTCTAAATGGTTTAGCCTTAGTTTCAGACCGATTAGGGGTGGAGTCTTTATTACGTCGTTTTGAGTGGGCTTTGCTCAAAACGTGCGGGTATTCTTTTTCTCTGACTCAGGAGGCTCGAACCGGTGCGTTAATTGATGCGGAGCGCCACTATCAATTTGTTGCGGGTGAGGGATTTATAGCCGTCAGTAAAGGTATCCCCGGCGAACATCTGCTCTCACTTGCAGAAGATAATTTGAATGATGAGGTTTTACTAAAATCAGCAAAACAGATTATGAGAGCAGCCATAGATCACCTTTTGGGAGGCAGGGAGATTAAAGCACGCGCTTTATATGGATGAACGTTAATATTGACCTGTGAAAGAAGTCTATTATACTTTTCTTTTTATATTTTTATGGTGCAGAATGAATAAAGAATTATTGTTGGGCGTTAATATTGATCATGTTGCAACAGTGCGCCAGGCTCGCGGAACACGTTATCCTGATCCGGTTCAGGCCGCAATGGATGCAGAAGAAGCAGGTGCTGATGGTATTACTCTGCATATGCGAGAAGATTTGCGCCATATTCAGGCACGTGATGTGCGCTTAATTAAACAAGTGCTGCAAACACGAATGAATCTTGAATTAGCGGTTACTGAGGCTATGCTGGATTTTGCAGAAGAAATTTTACCTGAGCATACCTGTTTAGTTCCTGAAAAACGTGAAGAATTAACTACAGAGGGTGGACTGGATATTTTAACTCACCAGAAGACGGTAGAGCATGCAGTGAGACGTTTGCAAAAAATGGGTAGCGAAGTGTCTTTGTTTATTGATCCCGATATGGAGCAGATTAAAGCTGCTGCAGAAATTGGTGCCCCAGTAATTGAGCTACATACCGGCTGTTATGCTGATGCAACCTGTATAGAGAAGCAAAATAGTGAGTTAGAGCGAATTAAACAAGCTGCAAGCTATGCTGCGAGTTTAAATCTGATTGTTAATGCGGGACATGGGTTGAATTATCACAATGTTAAACCCATTGCCGCAATTAAAGAGTTACTTGAACTTAACATAGGACATGCCATTGTTGCCCGAGCCTTATTTTGTGGATTTAAGGAGGCAGTAAGACACATGCGCCAATTAATGCAAGAAGCGAGACTTTATGTCAATGACTGACGTGATTGTTATCCGGATTACCGGAGATTCTCTTAACAGCAGGCTCTGCAAGCCCAACATCATCAGAGTTAAATCTGGGTGAGGGGCTGGGGCGAGTAAAACGACCTCCAGATATCTTTTCTAAATTTTCTTTTTTCAATTTTCTTTTATTCTTTTTTGGATTATCAGATTTTTTCATGACTTCATCCTATAAAAAAGAGCTATTTTAATTTATAGCTCATTTGATGGATCTCTATTGATCCTAATCTGACATTTATTTAATGAGAATGCTATGAGTTCCTGGCTTTGTTAATCAAATATCTTCATTGAAAACTTCACATTTCCGTGGGTAGTTTTACCCATCCATTTTTTGCTCTCTCTGTTTTAAGATGTGTCACTTGGATGTTATTGATGACAAGTGAGCGCTAAGACTAGAACCGTCATTGATTTTCATCAAACCTTCAAGGAAATTCAGCGTCGCTAAATAAAGAGCAGTAAGACCTGTACCTCATTAGCGAATTAGTTTATTTATTCGAGTGGTTAGAAAATGGGAAAAGTATATTACTGGCAAGGCATTATAGGTGATGCCTCACGATTCGCACCTTATCATGAAATCATTCATAAGTTGGTACAGGGTAACTATAAAGCAGCAGACCTGGATTTAAAAAAATTAAAAGGACACTGTGTTTACAGTGTACGCGTTAACAAAAGTGATCGCCTGATATTTACGACATTCAAGAAAGAGGGAAAATCTTATTTAGTTTTATTAGATATAGTCTTAAACCATGATTATCAAAAGTGTCCTTTCTTAAAGGCTAATGTATTAAAGAATTACCTGGAAAAGAACGCGCCAGTAATTGCAAATCAAATAGAGCATAATGATTTTATTGATACGACAGAAAGCGGTTTATCGGGAGAAGACCTTACCGACACTACCTCTTTACAGTATGTGCCTCTTGCCTATTACAATCAGATGTATATTGAGTTCAATGAGGAACAACAAACAGCAAGAGGAGCCACACTGCCCGCTGTAATTAGTGGTCCGCCTGGTTCAGGTAAATCCTGTGTTGCGTTGTCTCTTTTAGAACAAGCAGTTAATCAAAAAGCGTATGAAGGTGGTCCCATACTGTATATCACCCAGTCTGAACCTTTAAAAAAGATGCTGGAAGCGGGATGGAATGAATTACCTGTAGCACAAAATTTACGCCCCAAGACCGTACAATTTCGTACCTATACTGAACTTTTAAATGACTGCATACCTGATATCACAACACAAAAAATCGTTGGTGATCAGCATTTTCAAGTGTGGTTTGAAAACTACAAAGCCAGACTAAAACACCGAAAAAGCACTTCTTTTGACTTGGATAGCTTTGGTAAACAGACGTCTTTAATCTATCGAGAGTTACGGATTCTCACTGCTTATAAAGCTGAGGAGTATTTCAACCTGGGGGAACGACAATCCTTAATTTCTGATCGGGAAAAGAGACAATGGCTTTGGGAAATGGCTCAGGCTTATTTAGCTCATTTGGAAGAAACCCAATGCATCCATCCGGCATTTTATTCAATAAAAAGTAAACCCAAATTTTCTTTCGTGGTAGTAGATGAGGCGCAGGATTTATCACATCGTCAGTTAAAGAATCTACGTGACTTAACCGAAGGGTATCAAGTGGCCGCATGCATGGATACGCATCAAAGTCTGGAAGATGAGCAATCAAAACGTGATTATTTATTGCAAATCTTGAGCGAAGGTTATTCTAAAGCAGCACATTTCGCATTAAATGCAACGTATCGTTGTCATCCTGTTATTGTGGAATTGGCGAACAGGATTATTGAAGTTAAAAATACTCTGACTGGAGGTATCGCTGATAAAAAAGAATTTAAAACTATTGTTTCTGCGCCTAGTTTACAAGATGAAAAAGGTTTTGTTGAATGGCTTAATAATTCTTCAGCGGCAGAACTGCAAAAATTACGTCACAAAGAACTTGTGGTGGTGACGTATGAAGAGTTTAAAGATGAAGCGATTAAACTATTTCAAACCCCGCTGGTATTTACACCCGAACAAATCAAAGGACTTGAATACAAAACAGTTGTTGCCTTTCGCTTGTTTGACAAAGAGGAATTCAAACAGGCCAATGTGTTACTGAAAAATAAAGTCAGCGAGGGTAGCTTGGTTGCACCAAAGCATCGTGCCAAACAGGGACATAGGGATATAAGTTTTGGACCATTATTTAATAGGGTGTTTACTGCGTTTACGCGTGCTCAAAACCATTTAATCATTGTCCAGGATTTAAAGCAGCTAACTCACTTGAGCAATTTATTGCAGAAAACCGCTATAAAGCAGGAAACTACTGTGTTTACTGACCTTGCATCAGATACGCAAATCGATTGGCTTAAGGAAGCTGATAAACAACGGCAGTATGGAAATGAGGAAATTGCCAGAAAAATTGAAACTGAGAAACTGCAAGAGAACAGTAAGCCGGTTAAGCAAAAAGTAAAGCAGCCTTATATAATAAAATCGAACAATAAAAAGACCTCGAATATACAACTGAAAAAGGAAGACCATCCTTCTGCCTCTACGGGACTTAAGTTGCCCCAAATTTTTTCCAGAAAAACGCTTATTAATCTGCTTAAAGATCCCAGTATTGAAGACTTTTTTAAGCTTAATGTAAAAGGGAATTCTTGTGGCTTTATTGATTTTATCAAGAAAGAAGATAATCAAAGACTGTTAGCATCTGTACTCGGGCAACATGATGAATTAATCAAAGTAGTAGTAGAAGGTTTGCAGAGTAATTTTGATGGACGTTTTCTTTCAATGGTTCTATTGGAAAGGGATTTATTGAAAAAGTTACTTACAAACATCCCTCAGCTATTTCTACATTTATCTCCTGAATTTTTAACAAAAACATATTCTTTTGATAAAGAAGAAAGCACACCTTTCTTAACTTTATCAAAATCTGGCGAAGGGCGTTCTATATTAGAATTGTTGTTTTTACGCGCCCCGCATTTAATAAAAAATTTTTCAGCCTCTGATTTAACTACCCCTTTTAATCAGCCTGACAATTTTCCTTTATTTTATTTAACTCATGATTTTCATTTTGGTGGCGAGGCTGTACTGACATTAATGTTGAAACAGAATCAAAAATTGGTTACAGAAATATCTGCTTCTGCATTCATGAAGCCCCGTTCTACGGAATTATTTTCGAATACCTCGCCGTTTTACTGGTTGAGTGTTTATGGAATAAGTTTATTGAATCAATGGATTGAAGCAAATCCACAATTAATCACAAGCCTGTCCCTTGAAGAATTAATGGATTCACTCTTCTCCAATACTTGGAATCCCGCCTTTTATTGGTTAACGATAAATCAGGAAGCGTTGAGAACATTCAAGTTAATATTAGAATTGAAACCTGACTTTATCTCCTATGTTCCTGCAAAGCGTTTAGCTGAACAATTGACTCGACAAAATAGTGAAGGTGTTTCTCCATTATACTCATTAAGCACCCATGCAGATGGATGTCAGTTACTAAACTATTTTTTAAAAGTCAAACCAGAATTAGCAAAGTATATTTTTCCTGCTGATTTAGAATTTGCTAATACAGAAAATCGCAACACGTATGGAGATTCTCCGCTGTATTGGCTAAGTTCGAGCGTTGAAGGTCGAAGTGTCTTAAAGAATTTATTTAGCTTAAATCAAAATCTTGCACGATTCCTGGAGTTAGAAGGCCTGATACGCCCTCTGATAATGACTAGACGTCAGGGGATAAATTTATCAACTATAAATACCTCTGCTCTTTACTGGTTAACGACTAAATTTGACGGTCGTCAGTTGCTTAAAGCGTTACTTGATATAAACGATAACCTGGTTAAGGGGATTTCGCTTCAAGAATTATTACGTATGCGAACAGCAGAGGCGGGTAAAGAGGCTAACACCACCGCATTCTATTATTTAACGTCTGATCTAACAGGGCATAAAATTTTAAATATGCTCGTGGAAAAAAATCCTGGATTCATAGCAGGGCTATCGTTAGAGGATTTAACTCGTTCTTTAACTGAGGCGGCCGGATTATTTGCAATAACCTCACCATTGTACTGGTTAGCTTACCATTATAATGAAGAAAGTAATTTATTGGACCTATTTTTAACTCCAGAAATAGAGAAAAATCTTACGGCTGAAATATTAATTAGTAAAAGCAACATCGATGAAGGGCCACTTCCTAATTCTATTTTAGGTAGTTTAAGTCGTAGCCAAAAAGGGTTGGAAAAAATAACTCAGCTATTCACGAAATATCCAAACCTTTACGAAGATTTTCTAACTCGTTTTTTAAATGGTTTTTCAGGAAAAGGTTTACCTTCTGCTTGTGGTACTGTTCCTTATTACTCTCTTATGCTAACCCCGGAGGGACGACTTATACTGGGCGATAAATTACGGCGAGAGCCATCCTATGTGAAATTTTTTCCTGTTCAAGATTTATTAATAAAAATCGGAGCTCCTCTGAGTAGCTTTGAGTTTACTCCTCTTCAACTTCTGTGCAGTGCAAATTTTGGTATTCAATTGTTGGTTGCCTTACTGGAGGCAAATTCAAATTATATTAGAGACATCCCAGTCACGGCATGGACAGATGTTGTAACTACAGCGACGCTAACCAATGCATTTTGCCTACATTGGTTAGCACGTAGTGAAGAGGGGGTAAGTGTTTTAAAGCGGTTATGCTTTGAAAATGAAGCGATGGTGAAACAGATTTCAATCGAAGTCTTACTAAACCCAGTATTTTGCAACCAAACTAAAGAGCAAACTACTTTATTATTTTTGTTAATCTGTAAGGCCAGTGGACGTCAGCTGCTTACCTATTTACGTATGAAAAATCCTGAATTAAGAAAGCAATTGACTGAGGACTATGAATTATTAGATGAGCTTGATATTACTCAGATGAGAGTCCCAAGCGATAATAAAACGCTATCTTCCACAGAGTCCACCTCTTCACAACCTTCATCAGCAGAATTTAAAGAAACAGGTTTGATGGGTAAGAATTTAAGGCTGTTTAAACCAGCTAGTGAAGAGAAAGAGGACACTTCATCCAAGCCAGATAAAATTACAAGAATTAGTTAATATTAAAAATCTTAAAGGCAGATTAAGCAACCCTCTTTAGAGCTAAGGCCGGCTGGCCAAAGTTAAAGGGGGTAACATTTTCTGGATTACGCTGTACTCATCCAGGCTAAAAACTCAATAAATTTATTTAGTAAAATTATATTCGCCTTCGAGTGCGCCAAAAGTTATCTCTTCTATTAATTTGAAATGACTTGCGATATGCGCTTGATAAGAGGGCAAACGCTTCACTTCTTCTGGGATAGCTTGCTCATAAAACTCCAGTAAATTGCTTTTCTCTTCTAATTCTCCGCTAAAAAAGCTCAGTGGTCTTATCACCTCAAAAAATGAATGATGCCCAAGAGCAATTGTAGAGGATGCAACTAAAATCCCTAACAGTTGATATTCTGTTTTAGAAAGCATTACAAACGAGTTAATTTTGCTTACGGTTTTTCCTATGCCACCTGATGCACCAGAAATAACAGGTAAGTAATGTTCTCTAAGCCATAGTGCCATAAGGCTATCTTCCTTAGCTTTATAGTATTGTCGGGAGGGATAGTGGGGCAATGAAAAAAAGTCTTTTAGGCTATCAGGCGTATTCTCGGAAGATAAAATACCTAAATTTCGGGTTTCTTTTTCACTATCTAAATCGGTGATTTCTATCACGCCTCTGTTTTTATCTGAAAACAGATAAGCGGGTCTCATTTTTTTTAAAAAAATGGCTTCCCCGTATTGTTTGGATTTAAATAATGAATGTTGGGCTAAAGTACTTAGCGAGGTTATTTCTCCAGAGTTTTCCAGTTCTATTTCGGGTAGTTTTATTGAAGTAAGCACCATGATGCGCTCGGCAAAATACTTACAAAAAGTATCAAAGGCAACTAGCGACTTAGATCCTTTGAGTGCATTCATATCTTTTATCTCTGGACATTCTTCGACTAATTGCGAGAAGACCGAAAATAGCACTCTATTGAACATGGAGTTTTCAGAATTGCTAGTAATTATCTGTTCAACTGCTTCAAGTACTTTATTAATAAGTGGTTGGAAGATCTCTGGGTGTTCAATAAAGTATTGGGCGAGATAGCTTTCAAATAAACATACCTCAATAAGATTTTTTTTATCATCAAATGTCATAATATAGCCAAATTATTCAATTATTATCAATTCGGAGCTGAAATAAATACATAGTGAGCGCAAACAGATATTTATTCTCTAAAGTCTTATCTAGGGCTATTGAATAAGTTATTGAGTAAAGAGTTTTGCTTTCATGGTCTTGTTGGCCGCGAGCCCGGCTTCCCAACTAACATTCAATTTGATCTAATAATTCAATCTGTTCATTAAGATTTACCACCAGATTTTGCCAATATACAGGCGTATTAAACCATGGGAAACTCAAAGGGAATGCTGGATCAGTCCAGCGTTTTGCCAGCCATCCTGAATAATGCAGCATGCGTAATGTACGTAATACCTCAATTAAGTGGCGTTCGCGGGGGTTAAAATCATGGAATTCACAATATCCCTGTAAAATCTTCGCCAGTTGCACCTCCATTTGTTTTGGTTCGCCCGAAAGTAACATCCAAATATCTTGCATCGCCGGGCCAGTGAGGCAATCGTCTAAGTCCACAATATGAGGGCCTGATTCGCTCCATAACATATTTCCTGCATGACAATCACCGTGTAAGCGTATTGGAGCAATGTGACCAATGCATTCAAATATCTGCTTGATTCTTTGTAAGGCCGTTTCGACTGTTTTGCAAAAATTAGGTTTTAAATAATCCGGAATAAAATTTTGTTCAATGAGAAATTCATAAGGCTCCTGACCATAACTTAGAGCATTTAGCTGGATGCGATGTTGAAATGACCGGCAGGAACTGATGCCATGTAAACGTCCTATAAAGCGTCCCATCCATTCTAATTGTTCGCTATTATCCAATTCTAGAGGGCGGCCGCCGTGTCTGGGGAAAAGTGCGAATCTGAAATCCAGATGATGGTGCAATGTTTGACCATTTATAATTAGGGGTGCAATAATGGGAATTTCATGTTGTACTAATTCGAGTGCGAACTGATGTTCTTCTAAAATCGCCTGTGAACTCCAGCGATGGGGTCTATAAAATTTCACGATGAGGGGGGGCGCATCTTCAATTCCTACTTGATAAACCCGGTTTTCATAGCTATTGAGCGCGAGTAAGCTGCCTGTGCAAAGAAAACCTGTGCTTTCAATTGCATCCAAAATAACATCGGGAGCGAGTCGCTCATATGGGGTTTGATTCTGGTGATTCAAATGAGAATCCTCTGATGGGTAAGTATAGGGATGCATTATACAGATTGTTTGTAACAAGCGTAGGCAAAAAAAAAAACAGAAGAGGCAAGGCTGCTGTTGAAGCGCTGCTCCAGTCGGGGAAAAGAAGAATACGTTGAAAGAGCAATGCGTGACATTGAGAAATTTATTTAGTGTTCTATTTGGAGTACAGCGTTATGACAACTGAATCTGCGACAGAAAATGACAAGCTGAATAAAACAATCATTCAATGGGGATGCGAATACCTTTTATCTCATGGATATACCCTAAAAAGCAGCTTGCCAGAAGAGGTGCAAAACACTCCTTGGTCTTATGTAGTGCGCTTTGCAACATCTGCTGGCTACATTTATTTGAAGCATACGCCGGAATTGCTTGCCTTGGAGGCCATCATTACCCTGATTTTGCATGAGCAATTTCATGCTTCTGTTCCAGAGGTTATTGCACATAATGCTGAATTAAATTGTTTTTTAATGAAAGATGCGGGCAGACCATTACGAGCAATTTTAAAAAAGCAATTTGATGCAGCATTGCTTTGCAAAGCTATTGAGCAATTTACCGCTATTCAGTTAACTGTTGTGGATCATGTCACTCTTTTTCTTGATATTGGCGTTCCCGATTGGCGATTAGATAAATTACCCGTTTTATACAAGCAATTGCTTGCACAAAAAGACACATTGATGGCGGATGGGCTATCAGAAATAGAAATTAGCCAATTAGAGATGCTCTTTCCCAAGGTTTCCAATTTATGTGAAAAATTATCCGACTACTCCATCAAACAAACCATTGTTCAATGTGATTTTCATGACAATAACATTCTTATAGACGATGTATTACAAAATGTCACAATGATTGATTTAGGTGAAGTAGTGATTTCTCATCCGTTTTTTTCATTGGTAGGCTGTTTGCGACAGGCAAAATTTCACCATGCACTAACCGATGAAGATGATGCATATCTGCGGCTTATGGATGCCTGCCTTAAAAATTATATGGTTTTTAATTCTAAAAGAGATTTATTAGAGGCTTTTTCTACGGCACGCATATTATGGATTGTTTATGAGGCGTTGGCGCAATATAGGTTGAGGGTCGCATGTGATAATGCGAGATTTATGTCATTTCAAAGAAATGGAAGACTCAGTGGCTCATTGAAAGAATTTATGACCGCGTGCAGTGGAATGGACTGAAAATTATCCGATTTGAGGGTATAGCGGGCTGAGAAAAATAACTTGGAGTTAACATCGCTAGTCCCGCCGGCCCCAAATCAGCAATTATGCTATTTTCTCTTAACAGTACCAGGTAATCGATCCCTGGGTCTTAAGGGGCCAAAACGACCTCCTGATACCTTTTCTAAATTTTCCTTTTCCAATTTTCTTTTATTCTTTTGGGGATTTTGATCAGATTTTTTCATGATGCTGTCCTATAAAAATGAAATACTTTAAGTATAGTCCACTTTAGTCATAGGAGCGGGGCATGGAGCAAGGTTGGGTCATTTTGATCCAACCTTGTATTTTAAAAATCTAAACTATTAAATAAAACAGTCTTTGAATTTAAAGGACAGCCAGGGGCTGCTCTATCGTGGGCGGTACATTTTCACCTTTTCTAATGCTGCCTGCCGCAAAGAGACCAATTCCCGCCAAAGTGGCTGCAATCCCAATTCCTGCTAATACTAATCCGCCAATACCAAAGGTGGCTGCATTTAGCGCTGCAAAGGCAGTTGCAATGGCTGCAACTCCTAGAACAGTTATAAATCCGCCTAATATTTGCATGCTAAGATTAGAAAAAGCAGAAGGTGGTCTTCGCACTATAACTTCCTCATCTTCAGTCACATTTAAGAGTTTTACTCCGTATCTGAATGATTGCTCTTCTTGTGGAGAGGTATGAAATTCATCCTCCGGTACAGAGTTCTTCTCAAGGGTATGAGGATTCTCCGGGATAGATGCTGTTTTTAAAGGGATGTCCGTACTAACAGAAGGTTGATGCGGTGGAAGTTCTAAATCCATCTCGTCTATTTTGTCTATCTCGCTTAGCGCGTTTTTTACATAAACTCCTGTTTTTAATGGCATACTATTCAAGCAACCTTCTGATAATAAAGGTTGATCCATCATCATTTGGGCAAGGGCTAGTGAGTCAACAGTACAGACATCGTTAAATGGAATATCTTCTTCTCTTTTTAATTTTTGGGTTATCACTCGCACAAAATTAGTGCACCCTGTAATCTGTTTTAATTGCTCAATGATGGCTTCACAATTTCGCGTATCCTCACCAGGGTTTGCCAAAAACAAGGTGTTACTTTGAAAGTCAACTTTGACCGCAAAGGCATGATTTCCGGTAGTGGTACTAATAAATAAAGGTTCTGCTTTGTTTTGCAACGCCAATTTTAATTTTTCTGAATTTGCATCTTTATTTTTGGTAAAATTATTAAGTAAATCTTGATCTGCAAAAATCCAGTTTTTTTGATCTAACTGTAAATAATTACGGACAAGCTGGGCTAAATATCCCTCTTCTCGCACCAATTTTTCTATGTAGCTGTACAAGATGCCTATATCGATGTCAATAAATCTATCCTGAACCTGATCTGGCGAATTGACTATTCGATCTTGTAACTGTAATAAATGGCCATTCTTACTGCCTTGAAGAAACATCTCTCTTACTTCTCTTTGTATCCCAAGACCTATAAGAGGGAGAAGACGTCCCATATCACTTATGTAGTTAAGGCCTTGGCTAATATCATCTGAGCTGGCTATCCTTGGTTGCAAATCTGATATCAACTGATTAAGTAACTGATTTGCAGGTGTAGTGCCATTTTTATTGGAATAATCTACAGTGATTAAGACAGAATCTGCGTTTTTTTTGATCGTATGATTTGTATCGTGTATTGCATTGGCGGTTTCTCCGGTATCTTTATACATACTCAATGGAATTCTGATGGTATTTATTCGTTTATGATATTGATGACCTTCTGGATAATAAGTCACTTCAATTTTATCCAGGTTTGAAATGAAACCATCTGAATAAATATAGTTATGATAACTTGAGTCATTTTTACCAGGGATCGGCGCTCCTTCTTCTCTGAGCTCTTGTTGATTCACGTCTTTGATTTTAAATCGGACTCTATCCTCAAAAAACGCGACATCTTCTTGTTTAAAACCGTGTTGCAGGAGTATTTTTTTTAAAATAAGTGTTCTCATTTTTAATGGACTACCTTGGTATACTTAAGATTGCACAATTATAACACACTGAATTCTTTTTTTATACGAAATTTTGTAAGCCTACTATTTAACAACTGCAGCCTGAGGCATTCAATTCAGCTGGGGACCTACATGGCGCCCATTTTTTTGTATATAAAGAAAGGGAGTCTGGTGATAAGGGCCATTATGGCTCGCCAAAAGGCTGGATAATAAAATTTACGTTTTTTTCTTTTAATGGCTTTCCAGCAGGCTTTGGCGCAGTTTTGCGGATCTGCTGCGTGAAAAATTCCTGGCAAACCATACGTTTGTTTTGTATCAATAAATCCTAATCGGACAACAGTAATATGCTTTGTCTCCGATGCCGATTGTTGTAGCCCCTCCAGATAAACTTCAATAACGGCTTTGCTTCCGCCATAAAGACTGTTTTTAGATCGTCCTCGGCAGGCGGCTACTGAGCTTAAATAAAAAAGGTAGTGTTGGGTTTGATTCAAATTTAAATATGCATGAGTCAGCAGGGTAGTTGCCAGTACATTGACTTCGATGAGTTTGGTAATCGATAGCGGATTTAACTCGTTATTCCCGGTAAAATCACTATGTGCAATAAATAAATCTAATTCATTAACGCAGGGCTTCAAAATAGTTATTAATTTATCTGCATGCTCTGTCATTTCCATGAGTACTATGTCGCAGGGTACTTCATAGCGCAGGCGTATGTCCTGAGCAATGATTTCCAGTTGCTCTGAATCTCGTCCAACTAAACGTAAGTGATGTCCTTCTGCAGCCACGCAATGAGCGAATTTTTCCGCTATGATGGATGTGGCTCCTAAAATAACCCATGTTCTAGGAATCATTGTATTATTCCTAATCGTTTTGCAAGGTCAGATTGCATGTGACAGTGGTAACTGGCGAGTATCTGCAAAAATTTGGCGTTATTTTCATACATTTTTTGATATTGGTCCGGATTGAGTAACAAATCTTTAGCTAAATAAATACGTCCGTTTATCTCAGTAATCAATTGATTCATTGCTGTAATAGCCTGTTTTGCCTGTGCATTATGAATGAAATCAATAGCCAGTGTAAAACCTGGTTTACAAAAGGAGAGTAATCCCTCACCCGATTGGCTGAATAATTTGAGTACGGCCAGGGTAGGGGTAGCCTTATGGAGTTGAATCAGCTTTATTAAGCGTTCCAGGGTATCGATGGCATGGTCTTGAGTAAACACTGCCTGAAATTGAATTAATCCTTTAGGGCCGTAGAGTCTATTCCATCGGCTTATTTTATCCAGGGGATTATTGAATTCTTCCAGACTCTGTTGTTCCTGGTTTTTTTTACTATTAATAAAAAATTTATTAAACAATTTCATGTTCCATGATGTGATCAGGCTAAATGGTAACTTGGGGACAGTATGCGATTTTCTTTCTTTACATGGAACAGGGGGGCAATGGTTTGCTAAAGACAATAGGGCACGTGGAGTTGGGCTTAGCAAGTCAAGCCAGGCGACCTGATAATCATGAATAGTACTATTGGTAGACATCTGTTCGGTTAATGTTTTAATTGAATCAACGACGGTGTTTTCTACTTGAACAAATCGCGAGGTTTTTTTTAAGCGAATGGCGACACGGGTAATAATGCCCGTTAAACCTAATCCGGCAATAGTTGCATGAAATAAGTCTGAGTGCTGCTCCCGACTGCAACGGATTGTTTTATCATTGATGATTAATTCAAACCACTCCACATGATGGCCAAAACTTCCTTCACGAGGATTATTTTTACCGTGAACATCATGAGCCAAACCTCCAGCAACGGTTGCATACACTGTTCCTGGTATTACAGCTGGAATAAAATCAGGATCCAGTAAAAATAAGTCTTTAAATAAAGTGCCGCCCTGACACACTGCTATTCCTGAATTGCTATCAAAATGAATGAGATGATTAAAACGTTTGGTGTCAATAATAAGTCCATCTTTGTTCAAACAACTGTCGTTGTAACTGAGTCCTGCTCCTCTGGCAAGCATATTCACCGGCTTATTATTGGTAACGTACTCAGCAAGTTGTTTTTCATTGTCGGGCCTTAAACATACCGACTCACTATATAGGGCATGGCTGAAATTAGTTAATAATATTTTTTTGCTGCGCATACTGTGATGCTCATGAAGTGAAGGAATTTATTGTTGAGTTTCGCATGATTTATTTATTAATGAAACCGTAGCAAATTATTAAAAGGAACTATAATTTATTTAGTTTATAATTTAAAAGGAATTACTATGAACTATGTAATAACCTTATTGAGCGTAGTCTTTTTTAGTTTATTTTCTTATGCAATATTCGCCGCTGATATTCCTCAGGATGTAATCGGCAGTGAAAAATTTGATGCTATGAAGTGCATTAGCGAAAACACGCAAACCTGTATTAACTCTATTTGTTTAAATTCAGAAGAAATAGATTGTCAGTCTAACTGTCAAAAAACAGCTCAGGAAAAATGCCAACAACAAATTAACGAATAAAAAGCAGATTATTTTTAAATTAGAGTAAGATCCTGCAAGTGATGCTGTATCTTGCAGGATCTTTATAGTTTATTAGTGGTAAATTAGCTAAAGCGATAGCCAATACCAAAACCAAAAACCCAAGGATTAATTGTAACTTTAGTTGATACAGGTGCTAACACGGTATTGACGGTAACATTTGTTTTAACAAATGCTTTCTTTACGTCAATATTAATTGACCATTGGTCATTAACAGCAAAGTCCGTTCCCAATTGCAAAGCTGGACCCACGCTGTCCCCATAATGAGTAGATAAGGATAAAGGACCATTCTTAATGTTATAGAAATGGGTGAAGTTGATGCCCGCGCCCACGTAAGGACTAAACATCTGTCCTGGCATAAAATGATATTGGGCCGTCAAAGTAGGCGGTAGAACTGAAACCTTTCCCAAATCAACAGTACCGATGGCAGTGTGCGTTGCTTTGACGGAATGGCGTGTGGTAGCCAGGATTAATTCAGCGGCAATATTGGGGGTAAAAAAATAGCTGAAATCGAGCTCGGGCGTTACCACATTGTTAATCTTTGTAACTTCTCCACCAATTAGAGAAATAATGGTGCTAGATTCATTGGGAATCATATCTATAGCACGTAATCTCACAAGCCAGGAAGAATCAGCGGCAGCTAAAGAACCAGAAATTAGTGTGCTTGCTACGAAGGTAGTCATCATTGTTTTTATTTTCATTTTGATATCACCTATTCAATTAATATTAAAGTTATCCTTAACCTTGGTGTAATAATATCTGGTTACATAATTAAAACACTGATCTATGTCAGAAACCCGACAGGAAGATTCTGTATAGTTCTCATTAAGCTTCTTCTTGCCGGAGCAGGGTTTTAATAAAATTGGCAATTAGCTAATTGATTTCGTCTTTGCGAGTGTAACGAAGTTGATCCAGGCCGATGTTCAATTACAAGCCTGATGCTTCACTGCCTTTGCAAAGACGTAGATAAGGATTGTGTTATGAATGATAATTTAAATCCAGTTTTTTGTGATTAAAAAGTTTTTGTAGAGTTGTTCTTCTGGTGAGTCTTTCTCAGGCTTCCAATTGTAAATCCAATTTACTGTGGGGGGGAGAGACATTAATATGGCTTCCGCACGACCATTGGTTTGTAAGCCAAACAAGGTTCCGCGATCATAAATTAAATTAAACTCCACATAACGCCCACGTCGATAAAATTGAAACTCTCTTTCTTTATCTCCGTAAGGTGTGTTCTTTCGTCTGGCTACAATTGGACGATAGGCCTGAATATAACCATTTCCTACATGACGCATAAATGCAAAGCACGTTTCATAATCATGCTGATTCAGATCATCGAAGAACAAACCGCCAATACCCCTTGGTTCATTGCGGTGTTTTAGAAAAAAATAATCATCACACCATTTTTTATAAATAGGGTACGCGTCTTCACCCAGGGGGGTACAAGCATTTTTGGCAACTTGGTGCCAGTGAATGCAGTCTTCTTCAAAGCCATAATAGGGAGTTAAGTCAAAACCACCACCAAACCACCAAACCGGATTGCCTTGTTCAGGCTCTGCGATAAAAAAACGTACGTTAGCATGCGAGGTGGGTACATAAGGATTTTTAGGATGAATCACCAAGGAAACACCCAAGGCCTGGAATTTGCTGCCAGCCAAATGTGGTCGCGTTTGGGTTGCAGCAGCAGGAAGGCTATCTCCATAGACATGAGAGAAATTCACACCGCCTTTCTCAAATACGCGCCCATTAGAAATAACTCGCGTTATTCCAGAGCCGAATAAATCTTTCTCCCAAGGATGTAATGCAAAGTCGGCTTGCCCATCTTCAGCAGCTAATGATTCACAAATCGCATGTTGTAGACTGAGCAAATAGTTTTTTATTTCCGAGATGGCTAAAGGAATGTCTTCTTTTTTCATGGCATAACCTCATGATTACCGGGTTTATCGAGATTCTAATGGAAGCCGAATAATTGTTTGTATTTCAACTGTTAATAAAATTAACAGAGCTTCTAGAGAGGTAAGTATAAAAAGATTGGCTACTGAATACTTTGATATAGATCAATAAATGGAGTCAGATTTAGCCAATCCATCTTGAGCAATCCACTGAAGTTGCGTGTGATCTAATAATTTGATTTTTTTATTTTTGATAATAAGAAGACGATTTTTCTGAAAACGAGACAGAATTCTGCTGATTGTTTCTGCCGCAAGCCCCAGATAATTTCCAATATCTTGGCGAGACATGCATAAATCTAACTCAATTGTAGTGTTGCAGTCGGGTTGACGTCTTGATAACTCGAGTAAAAAAGCAGATAGTCTTTGTTCAGCCGTCGGTGCAGTGACGTATTGACCAAAACTAAAGCGTTGGCTTATAGAGGCCAAGAGATGTCGATTTAAATCAGGGCGAGAAGATATAAGATTTATGAGGCGCTCATAGGGAATGCGACACACATTGGTATTGGTAATAGCAATTGCAGAAAAAGGGTAATGATTGAGATAAATAGCTTCAAAACCAAGTATTTCGCCCGCCAAATAGAATTGGTGAACACTTTCTTGTCCTTCGAGATCGACATGGAATGTTTTTACAGCGCCAGAATTAATAGCATAAAGATGGGAAAATCCATCACGATAGGAATAAAGAGACTCTCGTCGCTTTAATAATTGGTGCCCACTGACTAGAGGGGTGCCCTCGTCGGCACTTTGGCAAAAAGCAGCAAATAGGCAATGATGACATGAAGACTTCTCTTGAGTTAATTTTTTTATTGCCATTTTATTGCTCTGTTAAAAAGGAAGAATTTGATCATTTTATGAATCTGTGACCATTCTACTGCTAATGAGGGGACAATATTCTCTTCGTGCATCCAGGTGTCTTAAAGATATTACAAAAAATGCTACGCTTAATTACTAATTAATTATAAGCATTTTCTAAAAATGAGCAACAGGCATTATAGATAAAGGAGATCTCCCAACCCCAAAATAGTTAAGGACTTAAAAATAAAGTTGATATATCTGAAGATAAGAGCCATCCTTTTCCATTCTTTCTAACGCCTGATTAACTTGTTGAATTAAATGTTCCTTTCCTAATTTGGCAACTATTCCGTATCCTTCTCCGGCTCGAAATTGATGACCAAGCAGTTTAAAATCTTTAGTATTGGAAAGCCAATACATGGCGCGAGGATACTCTAATACAATGGCATCCACTTTTTTATTTTTTAACGCAAAAACCAATTCATCAACATGGTCATAGAGTTTGATCTCGACATGACCTTTAAATTTGTTATAAACAGCACTTTGTTCAGGGGAACCTTTATAAATTCCTATTCTTTTACCACGTAGTTGGGAAGAGTGTTGCAGGCTTGAATGGGCTAAGGTGATAAATTGCTGGTAATTAAATTTATAAGGAAGACTAAATAAAAAATGCCTCTTTCTTTCTGGTGTTATGATAATTGCGGCAATGGCCAGATCAATCTTCCCTTCATTTAGTGCTCCAAACAGCTTGTGAAAATTAAATGTTTTAAAGGTGCACTGACGTTCCATTTTTTTACATATTTCGTTCATAATGTCTATATCAAAGCCTGAAAAGGTATGGGGGGCTTCTTTAAATTCAAATGGGGGGTCGTTAGATAACGTACCTATGACTAAATTTTGCGCATGTGCGTTGGCGGTAAGCAAACAAAAAAATAAATACAGTATGTAAACAGATCTCATCATCATCCTTGCTCGTATTAAAATTTCTTCCATCTATACAGGATTATAGTTTATTTTTCTTTTAGTTAACCAGGGCATGTCATTAACATGTCATTAAAAGGATCTCTCTTCACACGAAGCGTGGGGTTAAGATAACGTGTCAAATGTAGCCCGTATTACGCTGCGCTAATATGAGCTACCGAAAAGCCAGCTTATTTAGATGAGAACTTTACTATTAATGGCATATCATCTTCGTCATTGTCCTCGCAGAAAGTTTGAAAAAAGATGCTTTTGAGATTAGTTCCAAAAGATATTAATGAAGGTGGAGAGTAGCTAAGTTTCTCGTAACGTTTCTGCGCATCAGCTATTGACGGTACTGATAGGTTCAATTGATGTTCTTTACTGTACTGCATAATGTATTCAATAAAGTGTTGACGCTCACAAATTACAGCAAGATCCAAGGCACTTTCTAATCCTTCTCGAATAGGGACTGTAGAATTTTCTACTACATATTTAAATAATTTAAAATTATTCTTATACACACACACTCCAAAAGGAGTAATACCGTCGTGACGTGGGTTATTAGGGTTGGCGCCAAATTGCAGCAACAATTCAACTACATCCCACATATCTTCCTGGCATGCATAAGCAAGAGGAGTAGATTTGCTTTCTTCCTTGCCTTGCAATTGTTCTACTGCTTGAGGAACGTAAGTTAAGAATACTTTTGCCATTGAAATTTTATTGAATTGTTTGGATGTTCTCATTACCAAAGCGCCTAAAGCCGCAAATCCTCTGGGATCTAGAGCCCATGGATTAGCTTTTGCCTCCAGTAGTGCTTCCATCTCCTCAGGGCGTGCATCCGCACATGCAGCAAAAAGGATAGGCTGCTTATTAGTACATACGATATCTGGAGAGGCCTTATGAGCCAATAAGCATTTGAACATATTAAAATAGCCTTTGTTATACGCAATCTCCAAGAGATATTGTTTTTCTTCTTTGGTTTTCCTTTCTAAATTGACGTCTTTTCGTAGCTGCATTACAAGCTCCAAGACCTGCACGCGATTATTTTTAACCGCCAATTCTACGATGTCCTCTGTGTTTAAAGTACAATTTTGCAGCAAATATTTCAAAGATTGCTTCTCTATTTTTGTATATATCGCTTCTTCATGGAGTATTTTTAGAACCGTTTTATTTATTTCTTCCGATAATTGATTAGATCTGATTAATGTATCAAGAAATTCAGTTTCATCTATTTTTTTATCAGACTTTTTATCTTTTTTTGCAGGTTTTTTTTCTAACAGACTAAACTTGTGTTTTTGTAGTTCATATTCTTGAAGTACTTTCCCAACAGAACTTAAACTTCCTGAGTGTAAAATAGCTGCTATTTTTTTATTTAGCTCGTCAATTTTTACTCTTTCAGGGGTTGGTCCTTCTTCTTCTTTTTTTATAGCAGGTTTGTTAATAGGCACAATGCTCTGTAAAGCTTTAGGGCTTGGCTCCGAGCGAGTTGTTTTAGCCTGCTTCTCAACTTTAAATGAGGTAATGACAACCTGAGATTTCTTTGCGACTTCTTGTACTGTTTGTGGCGGATTTGTTTTAGCCGCCAGCTCTAACTGACTTAATTTTATTTCCGTGTCCATCAGCAAATCATTATAGTGTTTTAATTCAAATACATGCTCTTGATTAAACAGCGTTCCCGAACGAATATGGCTAATCATCCTCTCCAATTCTTGCTTATACGCCAAGAGTTTTTTTTGTAACGCTGAGGAATCGCCATGGTCCAGCTCAATACTCAATTGCTTGAGCCTATCTTCAAGAAGCTTGTATTGGGCAAGATAATCCTGTTTTAACTTCGAAATTTTTGCAACAAAAGGAGCTATGTTTTTGATTCCAAATTTCAATAGGCTTTCTGGAACAGTGTCGATAGAAGTATTTTCTTTATTTTTGACAGTTGTAAAGAGATATTGACCTAATTCTGAGTAATAGATTCTTGCAACATCCCCATTTTTATTTTCATCAATTAAGTTAATAGTAATATGAAAAGTCGAGTTTTGAACTTCTTTCCTTACTTTTTCATAAACAGTAATATGAAGGCCTACTGTTGTAAGCTCACCATTTGCTGTTTGGATTTTACTTTTTTCTCGGTTTTTGGGTACAAGCATGTAATAATTTGCGCCTGATAAAGAGGTTCTTGAAAATAGGATGAATTCCTCTTTCATGAATTCTTTATATTCTTCAATCAATTTATGAAGGGAGTTGCTCATATTGGATGCCTTATTAACACTGCCCAAGAATTTCATTTGATTAGATGTTCTGTAATCTCAATACGTTAAATGAATAAATATTGGCAAAATAGTTCTTTTAATCGGCATTATAATGGGGAAGTCTTATGGAAATATTAAGTATTTAGTTTTTCATTCAGTTAAAATTATCAGATAAGTAGTCTCGCTTTTTCTACAACATAATGGAGTTTTCAACATGAGCTTTATGGTTTTGTCACAGCGTGAGGTGCAACAGTGTATCGATATGAAGCAAGCGATAACCGTAATGGAGGAAGCTTTTAAAGAATCTTATTTGCGCCAGACAATATTACCTCTAAGAACCCCTGTAGCCGTAGAAAAAGAAAACGCGTTGATGTTGACTATGCCTGCTTATCTTAGCCAGAAAAATGCTCTGGGATTAAAGGTCATTTCAGTATTTCCCAATAATACAGCTAAAAAGAAACCTGCGATAAATGGAGTCATGTTACTGCTTAACGAGGAAACAGGTGAAGCACAGGCCATTATGGAAGCCGGTTATTTGACTGCAATGCGTACTGGCGCTGTTTCAGGATTGGCAACTAAATATCTTGCAAAAGAAAATGCTAATGAGGTGGCAATTATTGGTTCTGGAGTGCAGGCAGTAACGCAACTGGAAGCGGTTGCCAGTGTTCGGCCCATTCGAAACGTTTCAATCTGGTCACGAAGTTTTGAAAACTCCAAGAGATTTGCTCAAAAAATAGAAGATAAGTATGAGGTTGAATGTCATCAAACCATTCGCGAGGCAGTGAAAAATGCGGATGTTATTTGTACAGCTACCGCAAGTACTGAACCACTGATATGTTTGGCGGATTTAAAGCCAGATGTTCATATTAATGCAGTGGGTTCGCATACGCGCAAGATGCGTGAAATTAATAATGATGTAATGGCTAAAGCCGTCATTGTTGTTGATCAACTAGAAGCCGCCTTATCTGAAGCTGGGGAGGTAATTTCAGCGTTAGAAGAGCGATGTATTCGACAGGAGGATATCAAAGAGCTTGGGGCCATAGTTAATGCGAATCAGACACCGAACCAGAAACGAATCACACTATTTAAATCGGTGGGGCTGGCTATTCAGGATATCAGTATTGCCCATGCTGTATATATGAATGCCTTAAAACAGGGTTTAGGTACTTCACTATCACTAATGTAACCTAATAATTTTTTGTAGCGTTGGATTTGTGTATTTCTGCTTCTAGTTGCTCTATATTTTTAGTAATTAATTGGAGCAACCATTGTATTCCTTTATCAGAGTAGTTTTTTTGGTGAGTGACCACAAAAATAGGTGTTGGTTCCAACTCAAAGGGAAGGGGTTGTTGAACCAGTCCCGGCTGCTCAGCAAAGCGTGTAATGAGAAAACTGGGAAATCTTTTATGAACAATAATCTAAAAATCAAATTTGCAACCGCCACCGATATACCGTTAATTTTACAATTTATTAAGGAGTTAGCGGAATATGAGCAATTGCTGCATGAGGTGGTGGCAACTGAGGAGCTATTGCAAGAGACTTTATTTGGTATTAAAGCTCATGCGGAAGTAATTATTGGATATCTTGATGAGAAACCAGTTAGTTTTGCATTATTCTTTCATAATTATTCTACATTTTTAGGCAAACCAGGTCTTTATTTAGAGGATCTCTATGTAAAATCTGAGGTACGTGGCCAAGGGGTAGGGCAGATGATGCTGGCTTGCCTTGCTCAATTGGCTAAAGAGCGAAACTGTGGGCGCTTTGAATGGTGGGTATTGGATTGGAATGATACCGCAATTAAATTTTATGAGCGACTCGGTGCCAAACCAATGAGCGACTGGACAGTCTATCGGGTTAGTGGTCAAGCATTGAATGATTTGGCTAGCAGTTATAATAAATTTGATTTCATTGAAAATAAGGATAAATAAAAGCACTCATGATTCATTTTAATTGGTATGACTTTGCGCAATTAACTGTGGAACAACTTTATGCTGTTCTTACCTTACGTTCGAATGTATTTGTAGTGGAACAGAATTGTGCTTATCTTGATCCGGATGGGAAAGATCCCGTGGCGTTACATTTATTGGGTATGGATAACGGCTCATTAGTTGCTTATCTTCGTTTATTTCCTCCAACCCCTGCTGAGAATTATGTTGTATTCGGTCGCGTGGTAACTGAAAAATCTGCTCGTACCAAAGGATATGGAAAAAAACTAATGGAAGAATTGTTAGTTTATTGTGACGCTAATTACCCGAGCGTTAACATTAAATGTTCTGCGCAGAATTATTTAACAAAATTTTATGGGCAATTTGGATTTAAAATATATGGAAAAGTGTATGAAGAAGATGGCATTCCACATATAGAAATGCGCAGAAACTCTCTATAGCTTGGGTTCAATCGTAGTCGACCAGCAAAGCTTATTGGTTTTTCTAATTATTCTGAACACCATTTGTGAGTGCATCCCTAATAAAAAAGCCCGCGATTTATTCAAGTAATTTGCATGGATTGCAACTAGTGTTACCCAGAACGTTAATAGATTCAGATTGATGAAGATGAAGCAAAAATTTTCGAGTTATAACTTTGTTCACGTCAAAGCTACGTGACAAAGCTATATGGAGAATAAAATTCATGCTATAATTGTACTTAATTTGAACCAAGTGATTCAAAAATAAAAATGGAGATATATAAAAATGGCCAATCCACACTTTACAATATTTGAAATAGCTTATAACGATATTGGTATAAAAAATATATTTGAGCTTAATAAAGTCAAAAATGACGATATTGTGAAAGCCATTGAGGAGCAAAAATATACGTGGCGTCTTGATTTGGATTTTGAATCTCGTGAGAAATTATCGACATATATGAGTAGTGGTATTACTTTTCCTGCTCGTACATTATCTTTATGTGTTGAGTACAATGAAAATGAAAAAGGAGAGTTCAATATTGTTTCTTATGATTTAGCGGAATTAGGTACTCCTGCCGTATATCCCAGTGCCCCATTAAACCATAAGATGAAGGAGTTTAAAATAAAACAAGAAGAACAAGCGCAGCAAAGACATATAAGTCATGAAAAAATGCAAAAAGACGGCAACGATATAAAAGAAAAAATGAAACCCGTTTATGTAGAATCCCGATTTACACATTTTGGTAAGGAAAAAAAACAGAATCAAATTGTCTTTCCCAAAATGAGCTCAGAAGATAGTCATGAAAAATTAAAAGAAAACAGCCAATGCAACTGGTTATTAAAAGAAGGTACTCTTCCTGGTACTTTGATTATAGAGTTTCTTGACGGTCGAGATAATTTTCAATCTGTTACATGTGCATACGACAAGAAAGGCGGCTGGGTGATTGGTGATGAGGGAATGAAAAATTTAACTACTTTATTGAGAACATCGAATGAAAATTTTTTATCACGTACCGAATTTTTTCAACAGGTAAAAGAAAAGTTCCAATTAGATGAAACTTCAATGCTGAAACCAGAAGAACAACTTGGTCAAATAATTACTCCTAAAAATTTATGATGCTAATAGTTAAATTATGGTTTTACTACATAGCCCGTGCAAACGGGCTATGAGCTGACTAAACCATCCTAAGTGACAATCTGTGTAGCGTTCAGGAGAAGTTCACTGATGGAGGGGCTACATAATAAATACCAAGACATCTTTCGGAATAGCCGCAACAGAAAAGATACGCTCAATAAAACGACTCTTTCGGCTGAATTGGGCTCCGATCGCCTTCTATTTACTCCAAGTCTCAACCATAAGAAAAGACCGTGGAACTATTTTCATCCATCTCTTGTACGCCCCCAGCCTCATCAATCACCCTTTGTAGCTCGCTTGCTTTGGTCTTATTGATATTAGCACTATACCAACGGATTTTTGCTGCTATCTGCATTTCCAGCATAGGATCTTTTACCATGTGTGGACAAATAACTGCTAATTTATCGCCTAAATCATGATTCAGAGGGAGATCCGCGATAATTTTCGCTAGTATCATTGGCGCTTTTCTATGAGCAGCTAATATTTTGAGATGCTCTGCAGTAAATAAGAGTCCGGCAAGATCGGGATAATGCCCTAACACAGCCCATAATTTATCCTCAGAAACACTAGCTGCCAATTGTTGAGGCGATACATGCTTTAAGATCCGTTGCGCTTTATTCCTTGCAAATAATTCATTTGAAAAACCTAATTCACGCGCGCTGGCCATTAAGGAATCCCAGACCCCAACAATCAACGCTGCGTCTGTTTGCTCAAGTATTGTTAGAAAGCGTTGCAACTCAACTTCATTTAAGCCATCCATTTGTTCTAAAACGCTAGGTGGATAATGACGTATTAAGTATTTAAGGCTCCTTTGACAAAGGTCTTGAGCTTCAGCTCCCGCCTCTTTAGGGAAACGCTCTAATAATTGCCAAAAAAGTATCTTGGCTTTTTTCAGGTTGTCTACATTTTGAGATAAATTGTTTACGACATGATAAAACTCTCCATCTTCCCATTGAGGCGGGCGTGGATAATTCGCTGAAGTGATATTCGTGGGAGTGATAAAAGACACTGTTCGAGACGGGGTTTTTTCCTTTATCAAATGGAGATTGGGCTGCGTCAAACTACGGTGATCTTTTCTGTTCAATGGTGTCGATACAGATACTGTCACTCTTCTTGAGGGGGGCCGTTTCATAGCTCTGGTTAATACTTCCGTCGAGCGTTCGTCTTTGTGGGCTTTGAGGTAACGATTCAGCTTGCTAATCAGCATGGACATGCCTAATTCTTTGCCAAAATCAATCGGTACCCGTCCACAAGCCACCAACAATTTATCGTAGAGCATTTCATCTACGGGAAGCGCAAGCATCAACTTCACAATTGAATCCGATTTTTTATTATTTTCAATAATACAGGTCCATTGCTGCAAAGATAATACAGTGCCAACCTGCTCGGGGAATAGATCGACGACCTCCCAAAATTTAATGTCATTACACGCCTCTGTTAACTGTTCCAAGCTGAGGGCCTGAATAATAGCCGGAATCCAGGTACGGACATTTTCTCGAGCAGAGAGCTGAAAAGCTTTTCCATGGTGCATGACTCCATTCCAAATCCCTAATGAAAGTTTCACATCGGGGCTCAAAAGGCGCACAAGCGATGCTCTCTGCTCATTGGTCATCTGATCGATGCCGTGGAATAAGTTTTTATAGTCGGCTTTTGCAATAGCCAGAACTTTGTTCTCCATAACCTTTCGAACAGCAACATTTTTTTCTTGTCTTTCTTTATTGATAATTTGCATCAACGACAGTGGCTGCTCATCAATCGTAGCGATTTCCTCTTGCTCTTCTGAGGTGACATCATCCATTAGTGCCTGGGGGGCATCAACTGTATTAGTTTCTTCTTGGCTTTCTTCGCTGATGCTTTCCATCAACGTCTGGGATTGCTGGTCAACTGGAACAATTTTTTCCTGGATTTCTTTGATAGGTTCAATTAACAACGGTGATTGTTCATCAAAGGTATCGCTTGTCGCACTGTTGATCTCATCAACCCATGCTGCGTCAGGTCCAAGTGCTTTGGTCATCAGGTCTTCATAAAGACGCCGGGTTTTGTCAGAGATATCCGTTTCATAGGGGAGAGGCTGTATTTCTGATTGGAAGTTATTCATGTCAATGTTGCCATAGAGCTTTAAATAACCAAAGGTTAATATAGAAGAAAACTGACGAACTAATAAATGAAGGTAATTCAACTCAGCAAGAGTCCATCCGTTTTCTTCTTTAACCAAGTACACTTTTGTGCCGAAAAATCCTGTTGTCGCACGATGCTCGGCATTAAAATAATCTGCAGGAAAATCCGGGTGGGTATCAACAAATTCTTTAATTGCCAATAGGATTGTACTTTGAGGCATTTGCTCTCCATTGCTAATAAGTTAGGGCCTATTATGCTATCGTTAACGCGATAAGTCTAACCACGGAATGTGCGAGCTGCTGTGCTATGACAAAGTCCCCTTAAGTGAGATCGATGTCCTATTTCGATATTTTTATTATTGAGAAGAATTTTTAATGCACTGGTGAGGAGAATTAATTATACTAACCTAAAGCGGTTTTCTGATTAAAAATTTTATGTCTCATATTAGAACAGCAACACTAAAAGATGCAGAGGCTATCGCTTTAATTCATCTCCGTTCCTGGCAAAAGATGTATAAAGAGTTTATCCCGGAAACCATTCTGAAAAGTTTATCTCTGCAAGAACGAACTCAACAATGGCATGATCTGCTAAAAAAGGGAGTCAAAGTACTCGTTAGCGAAATGGATAATCAAATGGTTGGTTTTGCGAGTATTTGTCCGTTTCGGGATATTATTGAAAATGGTCCAATTGGCGAAATCAGCGCGATTTATTTACATCCAGATTACTGGCGCATGGGATTGGGAACCCAATTATGTTTGGCTGCATTGTCTGAATTAGTAGACCAAGGATATAAAAAAGTATGTCTTTGGGTACTGGCGGACAATACACAGGCTCGAGGATTCTATGAGGCTTTGGGCTTCGAAGCCACTGGCTCAACTAAATTGGAAGAGTTTTACGATGGCGGTGCTTTATTAAAAGAAATTCTCTATAAAAAAATGCTCTAAGGTATTAAATATCTATGGGGTCAGAGTTGACCCCATGATTTGCATGTATTTAAGAAGTTAACGCTCGAGAACACCTAACGCCCAAAGTAGAATCACTTTTGATATCTATGCACTGAGAACTACCCCCATTGGAAGCAAAACACTCTGACCATGCATTATCGAGTGGGTTACCTGATTGCTCGGTAGAACTCCAATAGTCTCCAGCCAAACACATCGAGCCGATACAGTTATTTAATAATACCGGTAGATTATCAGCCATGTTTTGTTGAAGTTGCAGCAAGGGCGGGGACGTGCAAATTAAACTTCCATCATCTGGCCCCATTTCACAAATTGCAGGTAAATACCAATCTGAGTAGCCACTAATGATTTGTTTGCAAAGTCCTGTCGCATAGGTTGATAAAGGAGGAGTTGATGCGGCGATAGTGCTGTAATAAACATAAATGTTATTGGTATTGCAAGAACCATCTATTGCTCCATTGCAATTAGATTGTCCTGAATATCGGGTAGCAGGGGGTACAGAGCTGGCATTAGGACTTGGGCTACTGGAGGTAGAGGTATCATCAATTCCCCAAATGCTCACCCCGCCGTCATAATTGCCTGCACTGTCTGAACTCCAAATAATTCCAGAAGGGGGTGTGGCTTGGTCAAATTGTGCTGCAACCTTACCGCCAATACTTACTGTATTGAGGGTTGTATCATCAATGGAATACACATAGCCTCCTTGATAAATACAACTATAACTCAATACCACCACGCTCACCTGCGTTGCAATAGCCCCATCAGCCATTACGGTAAGGGGGCCATTGGTTGGGGCAGTACCAGTTGTGCATTCTGAGGTTGCTGTTATGCCAGGGGTAATGGTAATAGTACAGGATTCATTGGGCCCTAATATATTGTCGCAAGTCGAAGAGGTAATTGTGGTTCCTGCAGGAAAACCAGAGGATATAACGGACACGTTGGAGGCTGCCATTGCTCCATTGTTGGTGATCGTTATCTGTCTTGCATGGCCGGTTAATGCATTATTTGTATAAGTACATCCGGCTGTCAACGGTGGACAATTAACGGAGAGAGCTAAAGAAGTCACGCTGGGTGTCAATGTTGTTTGACCCTTACTAATGATAATCCGGGCAGGCGCGGTATTGCTTGCAGAAAATAAACAGTATCCATTATTACTTGGGGTACAACCCATTAATGAATAGCCAGGCGTGTTAATCTTTATCCCCACAGAGGGATATACATGATTGGGTATCGTGGTGCTTATATTTAGATTTAAAGCAGAAACCGCATAATTTTGACAGGATAGGGGGCCCTTCCCATTAAGGCATAGGGTGATGCTCAGATTCGCAGGAGTTCCTGTTGCCGAAATATTAAAAAAGAGTCCACCTCTGGCAATGGTTGTTTGGCTTATCAGTAGTGCCCCTAAGGTGCTCAGGAGGATTAAAATACATTTAAATGCTGCTTTTTTAGTTAAATCTAAAAATATCATAAGACATCCTAATGTTTGTCCTGTAACCGATCGGGTTGCTATTTCTCAACGTGATCATTCAGTCCTCTTTAATTCTGCGAATCTCATCAGACATTCCATCATGGCTTTTCATTCTATAAGGCAATAGGACAATAAGGCAAATTTAACTAAAAACTTTATTGAGAGCAGAGGCTTAATAATGAGCAGCACTGTTATTAACTTAAGAAACGTCATCCAGAGCGAAGCGAAGGATCTCTTAAATGTGGGGTAATACCTATTGCAGAAGCCCCTCGTCGCTTACGGGTACGATGTGAGCCTTCGAGGCAGCGTAACCCCTCCTCAGTCTGAACTGAATAACCCCACAAAAGTGACACAACTTCTGTCCTTGGGAGGACGGGGATCCATCTGTGGAGATAAGCCAACACTCAAATTAATCCACTGAGGATTATGTTGCTCAATAAGTGGAAATACACCGATTAACTCTGCTTTATGTTCATACATACGCTGTTCTAAATTGCTTGTAACACTTACATATAAAGTTCCATCTTTTTTGCTAGAAAGAATGTATACAAAATAGTTTTTTTCATAAACTTTCTATACTCTTTTGCGATGTTGGGGCGTTAGAGTATCTTAACCAGACCTCAGATGCATCTTATTGATGTATCCCTGCCTTCGCAGGGATTGACAAAAAATTGCTTTATTTTGGGAGTTCTTCAGAGTTTGAACCGATATTTTTTATTTTAATGATAGCAGATCCAGGCCGATCTATGCTTGCTTTTAGATATTAGTAATTGTTCTTTGTTTTCTTTTTTTGTCCATGACAGCGTTTATATTTTAGGCCGCTTCTACAAGGACAAGGTTTATTTCTATTTACTTGGAAAATCTTTTTAGGAAACTCTCCTTCAGTAAGGCTAATTGTTGGATGTGCAATAGTAAAGGGAGCTTTTTTTTGCCTTAAATCAATTATCGAAGAGTATGGCGCTTTTTTCGAAGAGTCTGCTCCTGAAAACTCAACAGTAGGTTCAGAGTGCGGGTCATTATATAAAAAAACTAAATTAAGATTCTCGCCAATAGTTCGGTTACTTCTATGAGCTATTGCTCTAAATCTTTTCTCTATGCCATCTTTTATAATAGACATATTGATATCTTTATTGCCTACTAAGTCACTTAGGAACTCGATATCATTAGGTTTGATATGTTGTGTATCCCCAAAGGAAGTTACAAATCTTGATCCAACTTCTTTATTAGAACACACTTGGAAAATTTGAAATTCTTCCGCTTCGTTTATACATTCTCCTTGGTAACCGCGTTGAAAATTAGAAATAAATAAGCTCCCCCACAATGATGGGCTGACATTATCAATAAATCCAGAAAATACTACTGTTAACCTTTGTCGTGAAAATGATGGGTTTTCATATAAAACTGATAATTTATTTTTTAATTGCTCAGCAATACTGAATATAGCGTTTTCTTGTTGGCCTATATCATGCAGAGTGTTTATCAACCAATCCTGCATATAAAATCCTGCTTTTTTTGTAATTGGATTTATCTCCTTGGAGCTGGGAAATTGAGCTAATCCAGTGAAGCCAACTATAAATCGACCATCATCGCATAATAGGATGAGAGACTTATTGGTCTTATCTGAAATAAATTTACCTTTTGCTGTTATTTTTCTATCGGAAATTTGAATCACATAGTTATTAGTACCTGCGGTCAGTATTAAAGTCATTTTATTCCTATTTGAGATATCCAAGCACAATGCATTTATTATATGTATGTTTCTATAGTATTTTTAATAAGCTATTGTTAGAAATTGAAATGAAAGTAAATTACCATGCGTTTTAATTTAAAATTAAAACAAGAAGTAATTAGGTTATACCGAACAAGACCAACAGGAAAAGGAATTTTTATGAGGATTTATTTACTACAACATGGAGCCTGTGTAGAAAAGTCAATCAATCTAGAGCAGCCGCTTAGTGTAAAAGGGAAACAGACCATTGATTCACTTTCCAGTTTCTCTCTATTCTTAAAATAGAGGTCGCTTTCCTGTGAAACATTATGGGTAAGCTGGCGGCGAAGCTTCTTGTCCAAGATGAGATAAGAGCTTCATTTTCTTTGTACCTGGAACACCTCTTTGTCTTGAGCGAAATGAGAAACAAGAATGGCTTATTCGATGCGTCATAAACCCGGGTTTATTAATACAATCAAAGTAAGGTCTGTTGACCATTGAGCCCCCTCTTCGGTAACACCCAATTTGAGGCATTTCGAAACGCGGGTATTCACCAAGTGTTCATAATGACTTAATTAATATCTGTTATAATTTGACCATGCTGTTTATATTGTGGTCATTATTATGAGTCTTTATATTTGTGTTGATTTAATAAATGAACAATTACATGGGTTGAGTTTGGGAAATCTTACTCCATTTCAATCTGTCTTACATTTTTTTTCAAATTCCGCAAAAGAAGAATACCGTAAATCATTAATAGCTGATCAAGAATTTCTTAAAAACTTAGAAAAAAAACTGGGTCAACGTATAATAAACGACAATTACGAAGCTTTATCTGAAGATATTAAATTAATTGAAAATTACCTTGCCTCAAATAAACAGACACTAATCAAAGATAGTTTGATATTCGTGCTAGATGATTTAAAAGATATAGATAATAAAATTACAAAAATCAATAAGAGTTCCGTGGAAGAGGACTATTCTAAAGTAGATGAAATTCAAACCAAAGATAGTTTGACGTCGAACGATTATGCAAGATTCCAAACCCCAGAGTATCGAATTGCGGAAATTAATCAGGGTAAACTACCCAAATTGGGTACATCTCGTGGTGAATGTTATGGTTTTACTTATGCGATGGTAGATCCGAAGTTCTCGCCATATAAAAATCAGGCCGTAAAAATTGATCTCACCAAGGAAGTTCATAATTATCAAAAATCTCAATTGGATCGTGAAAAGGATCAAAAAACAGTAAAAAGAACGAGACTTACGAGAGAATATTTTTGCCCTGATTACCAACAACAGGCACAACAGATTTTAGACGTCGCTAAAGAAAATAAAGGAGGAGAACTTCAATTAACGCGCCGAAGTTCCATGATAGGACATGCATGCTATGTCAGCGTTCAAGATGATGGGGGAATACGATATATGGATCCTAATCATGGAGCGTATTTATTTCAAAGCCCAAAGGACTTTATTGATTTTTATGTTGCAGCCTCTAAAAATGACAAAGAAGCCGGAGTTGATTTTCGGTTCTATTCCCTTTCTGAATTGAACTATGATGAAAAAGAAACATTAGCTGAGTCTAAAACATGGCAAGGAGTAATTCGAAGTTTTCTCACTGGCTCTAAATATAATGATAATAACTCATTATCAAGTAGGGTAACTTCTGGCATTTATACAGCTTTAGGTGCTGGGGTTGGGGCTGGTGCTGGAGCTGCCTTTGGTGCGGCAATAGGGAGTGTATTTCCGATTATCGGAACTGCTGTAGGTGCAATAATAGGTGCTGTATTAGGTACACTGATTGGCGGAGGAGCTGGATGGTCATTAAATACTTTTGCCCAAAGAAATGGACATTACGGAATATTAAGCATCCCACATTTGATTCAAGATAATTGGCATAGTTTTAAAGAAAATCCATTATCGTTCTTCTCCCCTTTTCCTTCAAAAGCTAATGACTCCGTGGCAGCTGCGACTGATGTTAGTTTTTTTAGTTCCTCCTCAAAAATTTTATCGCATCTTTCTCCTAATTCTCCACCTCAAAAGTTTGTGGTAACTGAAGAGTTAATTAGCGCTGAAAGGAACAAAAATAAAGAAGAGACGCAGCTAAAAGCAGCGACTTTAGCCTCTTCAGTAGATGAATCTCATTTTAATCTAAAATCTTCTGGAGCTGATGAACAACAAATCGAAACCAGCCTTCCAGATCCATTTTGCACAAGACCTAAATTACCTCATTAAAAAGGATGCACAGGAAATTAAATTCAGTGGCCTGCACACTGGCTTTAATGTAAATGGGTTTATTCTGGACTAGATAAGGTTGCAAGCTGGTATACATTGTTCAAAAATCGTCATGTTAGTGGATTGCTCTATGGTATTTCATCATCCTCATTCGACGTAATCAGATATATTCCAGTCAATTCATTGACATAATCATTTTTAATATGCCAAATTAGAGGGGTATTCGAAGCATGCTGTTGATTTATCATTAGTTTTTTTTCATGGCATGGTATTTGCTTTGATTATGTCTTTCAAACAAATAATCTTAAATTCAAGAGGAATTTAGGTAATAGCATCAGATGCGAACGGACTGCTTATGGCTGAAAAAGATGTGTTATCACAAGAAGAAATAGATGCTTTACTCGAAGCGGTGGATGAGTCTGCTGAAGAGGGGGGCGAGGCGCAGGCTGATACTGAGCAAGTTGAAGGGGAGCAATCAAAGGATTCCGCAGATCCGGAAACAGATTCAGATAAGGTATTTGAGCCTCAAACAAGAGTGGGCGATAATGGCGTCAAAACACTAAATTTTACTGGTCAAAAACGTATTGTTAAAGGTCAGTTACCTGTATTAGATAAAATTTATGATAGGGCAGTGCGTTACTTTGCAACCGATATTTATCAGTTAACCGCTAAAGATTTCGAAATAAAACAAGAGCCTCTTTTAATTATAAAGCACCGTGAATTTATGGGTAGTTTGCCTAATCCGAGTTTGATGAGTATTTATAAATTTAAACCCTTGCGCGGTAAGGGGATTGTACTTTTTGATAGTATTTTTGTTTACGATTTAGTGGATTATTATTTTGGCGGTAGTACTCAATTTTATGCCCAAAAGGATAAAACCGATTTCACGGCCACTGAATTGCGGGTTATGGATGTTGTCACGAAAAAGTTAATGGCTAATCTCATTCATGCCTGGGAGCCGATTATGCTGCTTGATTTAATGAAAGTGAATGAAGAAACGAATCCTCAATTAGTTAATATAGCCGAGCCTGAAGAAATGTTGCTTGTGGGGCGGTTTACTATGAATTTTGGTAAAGAAACAGGTTCTTTTTACATTATATTACCTTACTCAATGCTTGAACCTATCAAACAGCAATTGGAGTTAGGGGCTTCTCGTCCTGATGATGAAATTGATCCTAACTGGATCAATTCATTAAAAGAAGAGTTAATGGATGTTGAATTAACGATTAGTTCTGCTATGGCTCAAACGACCAGTACGCTGGGTAAAGTGATGTCTTGGCAGGCAGGTGATTTTATCCCTTTGGAAATGAGCGAAATCGTTACTCTGGATATTGAAGGGACCCCCAGCTTTACCGCAACTATGGGTAGTGCCAATGAAAAACGAGCGCTAAAAATAATAAAAACAATAAGTTATTAGGAGAAATGGATGGCTCAATCAAAAGAAGCAGCAACGGAGCAATCAAAACAAGTTAACGTTTTGGCTCAAGATGCTGACAGCGAAAAATTGGAGTTGATTTTAGATATACCTGTATCAGTGACTGTAGAGATTGGTCGTACCAAAATGACTATTCGAAATTTATTACAACTTAATCAAGGAGGAATTGTTGCCCTTGATCGTTTAGCAGGTGAACCACTCGATGTTTTGGTTAATGGAACTTTAGTTGCTCACGGGGAAGTGGTTGTGGTTAACGATAAATTTGGGGTGAGATTAACAGATATAGTGAGTAAAGCTGAGCGGATTAAGAAGCTCAGAGAATGATTATAATGCGCTATTTGATCTCGCTGTTTTTTTTATTAATCAGTACAGGTGCTGCGGCATTACCTGCGGAGAGTTCTAATCTGATCAGTCATAATGAATTGATGCGGGTTATTATGGGACTGCTCTCCGTTTTATTAATCATTATTTTTTTGTCCTGGATAGTGAAGCGATTAAATCTTGTTAAATTAAGTTCTTCCAAAGGATTTCAATCCATAGCAAGTATGACTTTGGGTCCTAAGGAAAAAATGATGTTACTGAAGGTAGGCGATCGGTTTTTATTGATGGGAGTTGGTGCGAGTACCGTAAGTCTTTTGTACGATTTTGGTGAACAGTTACCTCCGGGATTTGATTCAGAAAATAAACCTGCTTTTGCCGAATTCCTTAAATCTGCGGTGGGAAGAAAATAAAATGAAAAATAAGACTTTGATGATGATGGTTTTGTTTTTCATTTTATTACCTATAACAGTCCAGGCAGCGCCACTATCATTACCTGCTATTACGGTACAACCAGGGGTAAATGGCGAACAATCTTATAGCGTCAATCTGCAAATTTTAATTTTCATGACGATATTAAGTGTCTTGCCTGGATTATTGATGGCAATGACCGCCTTTACGCGAATTATCATTGTACTGTCAATTTTACGTCAGGCCATTGGCATGGCTCAGACACCCACCAATCAAATTTTGATTGGTATTGCTTTATTTATGACTTATTTTGTGATGTCGCCGGTTTTTAATAAAATTAATGACACAGCGATACAACCTTACATGGCTGAAAAGATGAATTTTCCTCAGGCCTTGTCCAATGCACAAATTCCCTTACGCGAGTTTATGTTAAATCAAACACGAAAAAATGATTTGTCGCTTTTTAAACAATTTGCCCGAGCTGAATCCGCTCCCCTTAACGAGGTTCCAATGAGCGTGGTGATTCCGGCTTTTATCACCAGCGAACTGAAAACGGCTTTTCAAATTGGGTTTATTTTATTTTTGCCTTTTTTAATTATTGACCTCGTTGTTTCGAGTGTTTTGATGGCTATGGGGATGATGATGTTATCACCTTTAATTATTTCATTGCCTTTTAAAATTATGTTATTTGTGATGGTTGACGGTTGGACTTTGGTGTTAGGTTCACTTGCTTCAAGTTTTGCGATGACTTAGGAGGTGCTATGACCCCAGAATCGATAGGCTCTTTGTTCAGCGGAAGCGTTAATGTCATCCTTTTATTGTTAACAGTTTTGACGGTTCCGGGTTTAATAGTGGGTTTAATTGTTGCGATGTTTCAAGCGGCAACTCAAATCAATGAGTCTAGTTTAAGTTTTATTCCCAAATTATTTGTTACTTTTTTAGTATTGGTGTTTGCAGGACCATGGTTATTAAAGACTTTAGTTAATTATACAGATTCTTTGATTACTAATATTCCTTATATGATAGGCTAGGAACTACAGATGAATGTAGATTATCAGGCAATGATACGCGTTTTGAGTCAAGTGATTTGGCCTATGTGGCGTATTGGTGGTTTGATGCTTACAGTACCTGTTTTTTCTTCTGTCTTAATTTCTTCACGGATTAAGGTGTTATTTGTTTTGACGTTAAGTTGGATATGCGCTCCCTTCGTATCCCCCCAACTATCATTTCTGCATTTTAATGGTCTTTATCTGGTGTACATGATACAGGAATTATTTCTTGGCCTGTTAATGGGGTTTGCTTTACAGCTCGTATTTCAAATTTTTGTTTTAGGTGGTCAGATTATTTCAATGCAAGCCGGATTAGGTTTTGCAGTGATGGTTGATCCTTCCAGTAAAGCCAGCGTTCCTTTGGTAAGTCAGTTGTATTTGATGATGACTACTTTAGTATTTTTAGCATTGAACGGTCATTTAACCTTACTGGATGCACTACTGAATAGTTTTAAAATGATGCCTATAGGCCAGTCGCCAATAGATAATACTATGGTATGGCATGTGATTATGTTTTCTGGCTGGATGTTTAAGGAGGCGGTATTAATTTCCATTCCGGCAATATTGTCTCTACTTATTGTTAGTTTGTCCTTTGGAATAATGACGCGAGTTGCTCCACAACTGAATATTTTTTCTTTGGGCTTCCCTATTACTCTAATAATGGCCATGGCAATTATTAAAATAGGTTTGCCAAGCGTTGGGACGGAAATAGTTTCAAGTATTGAACAGGGAATGCAGTTTATAATAGGGATGTTACGCTGATGTCAGATGAAGAACAGGCACAGGAAAAAACCGAACAGCCCTCGGCCAAGCGACTAAAAGAGTCGCGAGAGAAGGGGCAGGTCGCTCGATCCAAAGACTTTAATGCGACGGTAATTTTATTAGTTACCGCTGTAGGCTTCTTTATTTTTGGAAAACAACTCTCCACTCATTTGGCTGTGATGATGCGACAAGCTTTTGAGTTTGATACGCAAATAATTCTTACTCCTACTTTAGTTTTTGAACGGTTATTCTTTTTAGCAAAAGCCGGACTTTGGGCTCTTGTTCCCATATTGGTTGTTATTTTTCTTATCTCTTTAGGAGCCCCTTTATTAATGGGCGGATGGGTATTTAGCGGCCAATCCTTACAACCTAAATTCTCGCGACTGAGTCTGTTAAAAGGTTTTAAGCGTATGGCTTCTCTAAAGGGATTTGTTGAAATGCTTAAATCCTTTTTTAAATTCGTTCTTGTTGCTGGCATTTCCATCCTGGTTCTTAAATCGCAGGTTCCTTTATTGTTAAGTCTAAGCAATGTTCCAATCGAAACAGCAATTCATGATGGTGGATTTATTATTGTTAAGTCTTTTCTTTTCATTTCCGCAAGTTTAATTCTAATCGCTGCTTTGGATGTACCTTTCCAATTATACGAACACAGTAAGGCAATTAAAATGACCAAACAGGAATTAAGAGATGAATATAAAGAAACTGAAGGGAAGCCTGAAGTAAAAAGTGCTATTCGTAGAGCTCAGCAAGAGTTGGCCAGACGACGTATGATGAGTGAAATTCCTAAAGCCAATGTCGTGTTGACCAACCCGACTCATTATGCCGTTGCAATCAGTTATCATAAAAAAGGCAGTCGTGCTCCTATTGTTGTTGCCAAAGGCAAGGATTTGATTGCATTTCAAATCAGCAAAGAAGCGAAGACGCATAAGGTGCCTATTATTTCTGTACCTCCTTTGGCACGGGCCATTTATTTTTCTACCAAATTAAATGCTGAAATACCCAGAGGATTATACGTCGCGGTGGCACAAGTATTAGCCTATGTGTTCCAGTTACGTGATAAGCAACGCTATGATTATAAACCTGAAATTTTACAAAACGTTCCTATTCCACCTGAATTGGCTCGTGAAGCAGAGGAAGACATCAAATGACAGCCGCCTTGAATTATATACAGTCCTGGATGCGTCAGGGATTAGGTACTCCGTTGATGTTGATCATCATGCTCAGTATGATGATGCTGCCATTACCTCCTTTTTTATTGGATATATTTTTTACTTTTAATATTGCACTGTCGTTGGTGGTTTTATTAGCGGTTATTTATAGTGAAAGACCTTTGGATTTTGCAGTCTTTCCTACCGTTATTTTGCTTGCCACTTTATTAAGACTGGCACTTAACGTTGCTTCTACGCGAGTTGTGTTATTAAACGGCCATAATGGTACCGATGCTGCTGGCCACGTCATTCAATCTTTTGGTGAGGTAGTAATTGGCGGAAATTACACGGTAGGTTTGGTCGTTTTTATTATTTTAGTAGTGATTAATTTTGTGGTCGTTACTAAGGGTGCTGGACGAGTATCTGAAGTGAGCGCACGCTTTACTTTGGATTCTTTGCCTGGGAAACAAATGGCTATTGATGCCGATCTTAATGCAGGATTAATCAATCAGGAGCAGGCCATTAAGCGTCGAACCGACGTCGCTCAGGAGGCTGATTTTTATGGCTCTATGGATGGAGCAAGCAAGTTCGTACGTGGCGATGCAGTGGCAGGTATATTAGTGCTGGTTATCAATATTGTGGGAGGATTGATTATTGGTATCCTTCAACATGGAATGAGTTTAACGGATGCATTGCACAATTATATTTTATTAACCATTGGTGACGGTTTAGTGGCTCAAGTTCCCTCTTTAGTTTTATCTACTGCAGCCGCAATTATTGTTACTCGCGTTTCCAGCGCACAAAATATGGGCAAAGAAGTTATATCGCAAGTTTTTTCTAATCCTCGCTCACTTATTATCGCCTCAGCTATTATAGGATTAATAGGTATTATTCCAGGCATGCCCCATGTTGCTTTTATCTTATTATCAGCAGGTTTAGCAGGGATAGCGTATTTATTTATCAAACAAGCCAAAGCAAAAAGTGATTTGCAGATTAATAAAGAAAATGAACAGACTCAAACGAAAGATCCTCTCACTTCAGAATTATCCTGGGATGATGTTAATCCTGTTGATGTCATTAGTTTGGAGGTAGGTTATCGTTTGATTCCTTTAGTAGATAGTGCTCAAGGAGGGGTATTGCTTTCGCGAATTAAAGGAGTTCGTAAGAAAACATCACAAGAGTTAGGATTTTTAATCCCTTCAGTTCATATTCGGGATAATCTGGATTTAAAACCCAATCATTATCGGATTAGTTTGGCTGGAGTGATTATGGGGGAATCGGCAATTCATCCGGATAAATGGTTGGCTATCAATCCCGGACAAGTGTTTGGTACTCTGGAAGGAATTCCAGGGCGAGATCCTGCTTTTGGGATGGAAGCCGTCTGGATTAATGAAAATCAAAAAGAACAAGCACATACTTTAGGTTATACCGTAGTAGATGCCTCTACAGTGGTTGCAACGCACTTGAGTCAAATAGTGGATTTGAACAGTCAGCAATTATTGGGATATGAAGAAACTCAGCAACTTTTAGATAAACTGGCAGTGAGCTCACCTAAACTGGTTAAAGAGCTGGTTCCTGATGGGCTTTCTTTAGGTATGGTAAGTAAAGTACTGCAAGGGTTGTTAATAGAGCGTATTCCTTTGACTGATATTAGAACTATAGTCGAAACTTTGGCGGAGAATGCGCCAAAATCTAAAGACAGTGAGTTTTTAATTAGTCAGGTAAGGATCGCATTATCAAGGTTAATCACGCAAAAAATTAGCGGATTGGACGAAGAACTCCCCATTATTACTTTGAAACCCGAGTTGGAACAATTATTGCAGAATACTATTCAGAACAGTGGCGGTGGCGGCGTCAGCTTTGAACCCGGTATGGCAGATAAAATACAACACTCTTTGGCTCAGTTTGCTGCTCAACAGCAGGCAAAACAAGAAAGTTCTGTATTAGTGGTACAACCAGCAATACGTTCTGTTTTGGCACGATTTGTGCGTAATATATCCAATGACTTCCATGTATTGTCTTATCAGGAAATTCCTGATAACAAACAAATAAGGATAATTGGTACCGTAGGATAGTCATACTCATAGCGAGTATAAAAGGCAGGAGGCTTTATGAAATTGAAACGTTTTGTCGCTGCAGATACCCGCAGTGCGATGCAACAAATCAAGGCTACTTTTGGTCCTGATGCCGTCATTTTGTCTAGTCATCGTGTAGAGGGTGGGGTTGAGGTAGTTGCTGCTATTGACTTTGATGAATCCATTTTGTCAACTCAAGCAGCGGTGGCTTCTGCGGAGCCTCCGACCCAGACTGAAAAATATCCTCCTCAAACACCGATAGATGACATGCGTCAGGAAATCCAGACATTGAGAGGGATGCTGGAAGCTCAATTAAGAGGAAATGTGGGAGGAAATGAGCCTCTACATACTGTATTGTTACAAAAGCTCTTATATTTGGGGGTCAGTCATACTACTGCTGCTGCCTGGGCACGTACAGTGAGTCCTGAATTAAATCAACAACGAGCTTGGCAAGCAGTGTTAGCCCATATTTCCGAGCTGTTACCTATTCGCGATACACGACGGATAGAAGAAGGGGGCATTTATGCATTTGTCGGGCCAACAGGTGTTGGAAAAACGACAACTCTTGCCAAAATTGCGGCGCGCTTTTCTTTAAGATTTGGCGCTGATAAATTAGGTTTAGTTACTATGGATACCTATCGTATCGCAGCCCAGGAACAATTAGTTCTTTATGGAAAAATTCTGGGAGTAAAAGTATGTGTTGCTCAAGATGAGGTTTCTTTAGCACGAGTGTTACGTCAATTAAGTGATAAAAAACTGATTTTGATTGATACAGCAGGGATGAACCCCGCTGATGAGCGGGTCGCCAAGCAAATGCATGTTTTGAGTACTTATCTCCAATCCATTGCTAAAGTTCTGGTATTACCCGCAACCAGTCATTATCAAGTGCTCATTGATGCAATAAGACGATATCAGGCGAATCATATCGATCAATGCATCGTGACAAAATTAGACGAGTCTCTGGCCATAGGTGGCGCCTTAAGTGCTGTCATCGAATCTGGCTTGGGAGTGAGTTATTTGACGCATGGTCAACGAGTCCCTGAAGACATCAAAATGGCTACGCGTCATCAACTTGTTGAGCTGTTTGCTCAACAAGAACTTCAATTGTTCCCGGCCGATAAATACATCAGCAAGGAACAAGCGCGTGTTGGGAGGGAATATCATGTCGAAAACTAACAAGAGCATTAAGGATCAGGCTTCTGGTCTTAGAAATTTATCCCGAACTAAACCGGTTAAAGTGATAGCAGTCACAGCAGGTAAAGGTGGGGTGGGCAAAAGTAATGTTTCCGTTAATTTGGCTGTGGCTCTGGCTCAGCTCAATAAAAGTGTGATGTTGCTTGATGCAGATTTAGGTTTGGCCAATGTTGATATTATGCTGGGATTGCATACCAAATATAATTTATCTCACGTCATTCAGGGAATATGTCATTTAAGCGATATTATTTTGCAAGGACCCAGTGGCATAAGAGTGATTCCCGCTGCTTCTGGAACGGAATTCATGACCCAACTGACTCAGGCTGAGCATGCAGGGATCATCGATGCCTTTAATGAGTTAACCGATGATTTGGACTATATGATTATCGATACAGCCGCGGGAATTTCAGACACGGTGTTGAGTTTTGCTCGCTCCTCACAGGAATTAATTGTTGTTGTATGTGATGAACCGACCTCATTAACGGATGCCTATGCTTTAATCAAGGTGATGAGTAAACGCTATGAGTGGACTCATTTTAACATTTTAGCCAATATGGTCAGAAATTTAAAAGATGGACGAGATTTATTTAATAAATTGCTCCGAGTTTCTGAACAATTTCTTGATGTTCATCTAAACTATTTAGGAGCGGTACCGTTTGATGAGAATGTTCATAAATCGGTAAAAAAGCAAAAACCGGTTTTAATTGCTTGCCCTGATTCTCCGGCTACGATTGCATTAAGAGAGTTAGCGGAAACGGTGAATAATTGGCCGTTTAAATCATTATTAGGAGGCAACACGAGTTTCTTTTTAGAACGATTAGTATCAGGTGAATTTTAAATTGTTCACTATACTTAAAATAGCTTTAAATGAATTTGGGTTGGATTTTATAGATTATCAATTATCTGTGCTGTTCTTGTAAGGAGAGTATCGTGGATGCTTTAGCTGCATACAGCAAAGTAAATCAACAAACCCAGGAAACACTGGTAAAAGGTCATGCTCTATTGGTCAAACGGATAGCCCATCATCTATTGGGACGTTTGCCCCAAAGTGTTCAACTTGACGATTTAATACAGGCTGGGATGCTTGGTTTACTTGAGGCTGCGAGACATTATGATGCGTCTAAAGGAGCTTCATTCGAGACCTATGCTGGAATTCGTATTCGAGGACATATGTTGGATGAGGTACGGCGCAATGATTGGGTGCCTCGCTCGGTTTATCGCAATTCCAGAATGATTTCTGAGGCGGTAAAACAAGTGGAACATCGATTGGGGCGAGAGGCTAAAGATTTTGAAGTAGCCGAGGAGTTAGGCCTACCCATTAATGAATATCATGAAATGTTGCAGGACTCTGCCAGTAGCCATTTATATGGTTTTGATGACTTAGGCGTAACCGATGACATTTTATATTCTGAAGGAAGCGGATCATCCTCTGAACCTCATGTCAGCGTACTGCATACGGATTTAATGAGTCATTTAACGCAGGTCATCGAAGGATTGCCTCATAAAGAACGACTGGTTTTGTCTTTGTACTACGAACAGGATTTGAACTTAAAAGAAATTGGAGAGGTTTTGGAGGTGAGTGAATCTCGTATATCTCAAATTCTTAGTCAAGCAACTCACCGTATTAAATCACGCTTACCGGAATAGATAATAATAATGGATTCATTAACACTAATAGGTTTATTAACAGGTTTTCTCGCAATTATCATAGGGCAATTGATTGAAGGGGGCGATTTACATTCTCTGCTCAATGTGGCTGCCTTATTTATTGTCTTGGGAGGAACTTTGGGGGCAGTAATGTTGCAGACCCCAATGCCAACCTTTAAAAGGGCATTTAAAATTTTACCCTGGATATTTAGGCCGCCTCGTATCGGTTTTGATGAATACAGAGATTTGCTCATAGAGTTAGCTAAAAAAGCACGTCAGCTGGGATTACTTTCCTTGGAAGATCACTTGGAAGTCGAGCGCAATCCATTAGTTAATAAAGGGCTTGAACTATTAGTTATTGGGGTAGATAAACAAACCATAAGAGATGTATTAGAAGCCCAAATCGATCATGATGAATCACAGGATTTACGAGCAGCACATGTTTTTGAAAGTATGGGAGGCTATAGCCCTACTATAGGAATTCTCGGAGCTGTTTTAGGATTGATTCAAGTCATGAGAAATTTGGCTGATCCAGGAAGCCTGGGGTTGGGCATAGCAGTAGCATTCGTGGCTACTATCTATGGGGTAGGTATGGCTAATCTTATATTTCTACCTGTAGCTAATAAATTAAAAAGTTGTATTTCTCGCCAAGTACATTTTGATGAAATGATTGTAGAGGGATTAGTTGCCATAGCCTGTGGTGAGAGTCCCAATATGTTACAACTAAAATTAAATAATTTTGGCAAGCATAAAAAAAATGAAAGCAAGACGAAATAGGCCGGAAGAGCATGTAGATAGCCATAGATGGGTAGTCTCCTATGCGGATTTTATTACCCTGTTATTTGCTTTTTTTGTGGTGATGTACGCTATTTCATCAGTCAACGTGTCAAAATACAAATCACTTTCAGAAGGGATGAAATCAGCATTTAATAAAAAAGATCAAAATAAAGCGATGGTATCCACTGATAACAAAATAAATGGCCCTGCAGAACGAAAGACCAAAGGCAGCTATAGAGATGGTCTTGATGACTTAAATAAATCATTGTCGGAATTGGAGAATGGAGATTTTAAAATTAACCGGCAAGAGGGCTGGATAGAAATGGATATGAAAGCAGGTTCTTTATTTGAATCAGGGACTGCTGATTTGACTCCAGAAGCTTTAGTGAAATTAATGCAATTAGCGACAAAAATTAAAGAGGTTCCTTTTCCTATTGTAGTTGAAGGGTATACTGACGATATACCAATAGAAACACCGCAATTTCCTTCTAACTGGGAGCTTTCTGCAACCAGGGCTGCTACCGTAGCGCGTGTTTTAAACAGTTATGGCATCAGCACAGATCGTATTTTAGTTACCGGTTATGGGGAGCAATATCCTATTGCGGATAATCTTACAGAAGAAGGAAGGGGTTTAAATCGGAGAGTAAATATTGTGATCGCTAAAGACAGGAATGTAGACCGCTTGATCAACCCGAGAATAAATCAGATACATAATGTTATTGTTAATATGGTGCCTTCTGTAGAGTTAAAAAAACAAAACACGAATAAAGTACAATCACCACAACAGAATGGGAATAAAGTAGAATCACCAAAACAGAATACGGATAAAAAGGAAAAAAAATGATCAATATCATCCTGAGTTTTAATCTAATCATCTTTTTGTTTATAGGCAATTTTTTATTAAATCAACGTAAGCAAATCGCCGCTCAACAGGAAAAAATAGATTCTTTGGAACAATTAACAGTGCAAATACAGAAAGATCACCCGGTATTAATTAATGCTGATTTATTATTTGCTAAACAATTAAGAGAAATTAATAAACAATTAATCAGTATGGATAATCAATTACAAGATTTGGAAAATAAAAGAGATAATGATGGTGGCTATCAACATGCTTTAAGAATACTGGAGATGGGGGGCGACCGTGACGAAATTGTTGCCAGCTGTCATTTATCTAATGCTGAAGCAGAATTATTAATGAATTTGCAGGCTTATCGTTCTGCCATAAAGACGACTTAGGCACTATAAATACCTTATTAATTAATGTTCCTAAACCAATTACTATAGCTAGAAAGCTACTTTCGCTGTAAAATCCTATCTTTATTTTTTAAGAGACACTTATGTTAGAAGTGAATCATATTAACCTGAGCTTAATTGACTTGGGTAAGCGTATTGAATCGCTTAGGGGGTACCTTTGACTTTGAAGCGAAAAGTGAACGCCTCGAAGAAGTGATACGCGAATTAGAATCATCAACGATTTGGAATAATCCTGAACAGGCTCAAGCTTTGGGTCGTGAACGAACTCAATTGGAATCAGTTGTTCTTTCTTTAACAAATCTGGGGCAATCCATAGTTGATTTAACAGAGTTGTTCGAGCTTGCCCGAGAGGAACAAGATGAACAGACAATTACTGATATTGGGGAAGAATTACAGTCCATAGAAGAACAAGTCGCGGGTTTTGAGTTTAGACGTATGTTTTCTGGCAAAATGGATAACGCTAGTGCTTATCTGGATATTCAGGCTGGGTCAGGTGGAACAGAAGCCCAAGATTGGGCTGAAATGATACTGAGAATGTTTTTACGATGGGGCGAACAGCATGGCTTTACTACTGAGCTCATTGAATGTTCTCCGGGGGAAGTCGCGGGCATTAAAAGTGCTACTATCCATTTTACTGGTGAATACGCTTTCGGCTGGCTTCGAACTGAGACAGGAGTTCATCGCCTGGTTCGTAAATCACCTTTTGATTCAGGTAACAGGCGTCATACTTCTTTTGCGGCCGTTTTCGTTTCCCCTGAAGTTGATGATGATATTGAAATAGAAATTAATCCAGCGGATTTACGAATAGATACCTATAGGGCTTCTGGTGCGGGTGGTCAGCACGTTAACCGAACTGATTCTGCGGTACGGATAACCCATGCGCCTAGTGGCATAGTGGTACAATGCCAGAACGATAGAAGTCAGCACAAGAACAAAGATCAGGCGATGAAGCAGCTGCGTGCTAAGTTGTATGAATTGGAAATGCAAAAGAAGAATGCGGAGCAACAAGCCTTGGAAGCGACTAAATCTGATATAGGTTGGGGATCGCAAATTCGCTCTTATGTATTAGACCAGTCCCGGGTTAAAGATTTGCGCACAGGTGTAGAAACCAGTAATACCCAAGCGGTATTAGATGGCGCATTAGATCAATTTATTGAAGCCAGTTTAAAGGCAGGAGTAGGGCAGCATGACTGAAGAACATTTAGATGAAAGCTTAGATGAAAGTGAAGTTTATCATATTCGTAAACAAAAATTAGCTGAGTTACGTAACGGTGGTTTTAATTTTCCCAATCAGTTTCACCGTGAGCACCTCGCTGATGAGTTAATGAAAAAATATGGCGACTTTGAAAAAGACCCTTTAGCACAACAACAGGTTAAAGTAACCGTTGCCGGACGTATTGTTTTAAGACGAATTATGGGTAAAGCCAGTTTTTTCCATATTCAGGATGTATCCGGACGAATCCAAATCTACATCAGGGCAAATGATCTCCCTGAAATATATGAACAATTCAAACATTGGGATTTAGGGGATATTGTTGGCGTTAAAGGCGAACTCTTTAAAACCAATACTGGGGAACTTACTATCAATGCCGAGTATGTTGAATTATTAACTAAGTCCTTAAGACCATTGCCTGATAAATTCCATGGCTTGGCTGATCAGGAAATGAAGTATCGTAAACGCTATGTTGATTTGATTGCTAATGAAGACAGTCGACGAACCTTTTTAATTCGTTCACGACTGATACAAGCAGTCCGTCAATTTATGGATAAAAATCAGTATTTAGAAGTGGAAACGCCGATGATGCATCCTATCCCGGGCGGTGCTGTGGCTCGACCTTTTGTTACGCATCATAATACTCTGGATATGACCATGTATTTGCGTATTGCTCCTGAACTTTATCTAAAGCGATTAGTCGTAGGGGGATTTGAGCGAGTATATGAAATTAATCGTAATTTCCGTAATGAAGGAATTTCTACTCGCCATAATCCTGAGTTTACGATGATTGAGTTTTATCAGGCTTATTCAGACTATAAAGATTTAATGACCCTTACAGAGCAACTATTACAGTATTTATGCGATACAGTTTTAGGGAGTAGGCAAGTAGAATATCAGGGGCAGGTCATTGATTTTAATAAACCTTTTGCACAGATGAGTGTGAAGGAAGCGATATTAAAGCATCATCCTAAAATTAGTGCGCAGCAGTTAGAAACTATAGAGGGATGCAGAACATTTCTTAATGATTTAAATTTACCGTACAAAGAAACAGACGGACTGGGTAAATTGCAGATGATAGCGTTTGAAGAAACAGTAGAACATCAGTTATTTCAACCTACCTTTATTACTGCGTACCCAACTGAGATATCTCCCTTAGCTCGACGCAGTAATTCTGATCCTGAGGTAACAGACCGGTTTGAATTTTTTATTGCAGGCCGTGAAATTGCTAATGGTTTTTCCGAGTTGAATGATGCTGAGGATCAGGCGGAACGTTTTCATCAACAAGTTGCAGAAAAAGATGCTGGTGATCTGGAGGCCATGCATTTTGATAGCGATTACATTGAAGCCTTGGAATACGGTTTGCCTCCTACGGCAGGAGAGGGCATAGGGATAGACAGACTGGTTATGTTATTCACTGATTCACAGTCCATTCGTGATGTTATTTTATTCCCACAGTTACGCCAATAATTGGGGAGTGATTTATGTCTGTTCGCTGGATCCAAAGAGCAGTTCAATATGTTAAAGAAGTGCAGGACGTTGGTTTTTTTGCTTTAATGTCAGATTCCCGTATTTTTATGTTTTTTACGGGAACCCCCCTATATTATGTGATGTTTCCGTTCATGGGGTTTTTGCTTACCATTTCGGCCTTATTTAATGGATATCATCTTGCTAAGGCCAGAAATAAAAATCTGGATCAGTGGTTCGGTTTTATTACATCAGCAGTCTGTGCAGTTTTGGCCAGTATTTCGCTGTATGGCGCTGCTATATCAACAGCATATGGTCTTTCTTTTGCAGCAGGGCCATGGTTTTTTTTCAGCAGCGTCCTTGTTGCAGCTTTTCATCAGTTAGCGATGTTAGGGCTTAATGGATATAGAGCTTATGAATCTCTTCAGGGATCTGCCCAGCGCATGCATTATATTCAAGCGGTCATAAATAATTTATTTGTTCTAGGCTTATTAACTGCTGTTGTAGGAGCTGTGGCCTTTGTAATGCTTTTTCCTGTTGCTCCTGCGGTAGGATCTGCTTTTGCTTTGACTGCGGTAACTTTTACTCTCTTAAATATTTTATGGCGGTTCACTCCCCATAATTGGAAGCTGTCTATCAAAGGACTGTTACATTTAGGGAAACCAGAACCAATAGAGCAAGAACAACCTACCGAGTCATCGGAACTAATAAGTACATTGGATGCGGGTTTGCAGCATGATCATCTATACCATCGGATATTTACCCGTTGTGATTACAGTGCAGTAGTTAAAGCAATGGAGCCCACTGCAGGAGAGGCTTATCTGCAAAAAATTATTACAAGAAAAATTGCTGTTCTTCAAGGCTCCTCTGCCCATGAAATGGAAAAAAACACTCAGAAAGCAGCTTTTCTTGCTGATATATCATCAGCTCTAAATGAGCATAGAGCAATGAACAAGAAAGAGTTATTAAGAACCTATCCTCTGGCATTCCAGAGTTTTTGGGCCGACAAGGGGGATGTGGAGCAATTGTTTGACGCTGCTAAGGTTTTATTTGACAAGCGCGAGCGGCAGATAATACTAGACGCTACCCCAGTTGAACCTGAGCAAACTCTATTATTTAATTGAACATTAAACTAGAAATTTTTCAAGTCTGACTATCATGCAAAGATAACAGTCAGGCTTGAATTATTATTTATTAAGAATGTCCGTGTGAATGGGCGTGTCCATGTCCGTGTCCAGTGTCGACATGTCCATGTTGATGGCCGTGTCCATATTCAGTATTTATATGTCCATGACCGTGATAGTGTCCATGATCATGGTGATGGCCGCCGAAAACAACCGGTGTGGGGAAAATCGTCGGTTGGTAATAGGTAGGACGACTATAAACATAGCCAGGTGTCCTAACTGTATAAGAGCTGTTTCCTGAAAATAAAAAGGGTAATAAACAAACGGCGCTAATGAGACCAATAAGAGCTAATACTCCAGCAATAGGTGCAAGAGGTGCTGCTACTGCTACTGCTGCGGTGCCAATCAGGGCTGCGGTACTTACCTTAGCGGTTGTGGCCAGAATAATCCCTCCAGCTATCACTGCTGCAGCGGTTAATGCCCCCAAGCACTTTAACATGAAGCTGTAATTGGTATTATTATTTGAAGGGCTCGCTTGGCCATGATGATGAGTTCTTGCTTGGCCATGCTGATGTTGAGTTCTTGCTTGGCCATGCTGATGTTGAGTTCTTGCTTGGTCATGCTGATGTTGAGTACCTGCTTGGCCATGCTGATGTTGAGTTCGTGGACTTCTTTCTATTTTTACTTCCATTGGTTACCTCATCTGTTGTGCCAGGTTAAAAAATGTATTTCAGTTCGAGCTAATTTACTGTGAGTGGAGAACTTTTTGTTTTTTATAGACATTCATCCCGGTAAACAAATTGGTCATTATCGGATTTGTTCATAAATAAAACATAATTAACAAGTTCCTTTCTACACGATTCGGATTTTACCGCATCAATGACAAATGTCACACTATTTTTTAATTAATCAAATAAAAGAGGGGCTATGGGGGCAATTGGTCCTTAGACGCTCCACAGCTTGTTCTTGAGAGTTCCTCAAAAAATTTAAACAGTCGAGAGCAAGGCATTATCTGGCTCCGTTTGACTGATGAGCACTACTATGGCTTAAGCCACTTTATGTCATTCCGAGGAGTTTGCGACGAGGGCTCTTCGCCACATTTTGGAGATCCTTCGCTTCGCTCTGGATGACGTTTCTTAAGTCAACGGCAGTCAATAACTTCTTAGAAAAATGATTTATATTTAGACAAAGTGCTTTGCATTTACTAAGCTTAGGATATTTCCAGCAAGATTAACTCAAGAGTATAAGGCGGAACTTTTATTATTAATAAAGGATTATTAACATGGATAAAAAAATTGAACTGTTAACACCTGAAAATTCAGTACTTTTATTAATAGACTATCAACCACAAATGGCGTTTGGGGTCGCTAATATGGATCGTCAATTGCTGAAAAACAATGCGGTTTCTTTAGCAAAATCTGCAAAATTATTCGCAGTACCTACGATTCTAACATCGGTTGAAACCGAAAGTTTTAGTGGCTACATCTGGCCAGAATTATTAGACGTCTTTCCTGACAATGACATTATTGAACGAACCAGTATGAATTCCTGGGATTCTGCAATGGTTAGAAAACATATTGCTGGTACCAAGAGAAAAAAATTAATACTAGCAGGTTTGTGGACAGAGGTGTGTATCAATATGTGTGCTTTTTCAGCCATGCAAGATGGATATGAAGTATATGTTGTTGAGGATGCATGTGGAGGCACAAGCTTTGCGGCGCACCAAACGTCAATGACTCGCATGATTCAAGCAGGGGTTGCTCCGCTCACCTGGCAACAGTTATTGCTAGAATGGCAAAGGGATTGGGCAAGGAAAGAAACCTATAACGGAACCATGGATATAGTCAGAGAACATAGTGGTGGCTATGGGATGGGGGTTGATTATGCCTACACCCTGGTTCATAAACAAAAATCAAGAAGTCAATGGAAAGGTAAATTGATCAAATAGTCCAATATCAGTCTGGAGCAATCTCGCTATGGATATTATTTTCTTTAACGGGCTTTTTAAAGGTCCGGGTATTAGTCAAAGCGATGTGACTGCTGTTGCTATCAAAGACCATCGGTTTGTGCAGTTTGGTTCCGATCAAGAAATCCTTTCTTTAAAAACACCATCGACAAGGCTGGTGGATTTACAAAAAAAGAGGGTTATCCCTGGTCTTAATGATTCTCACATTCACCTTATTCGCGGTGGTTTGAATTTCAATATGGAGCTAAGGTGGGATGGCATCAATAATTTGAGTGACGCTTTATTCATGCTAAAAGAACAAGCTGCAAGAACTCCGGCACCACAGTGGGTTAGAGTGGTTGGTGGCTGGAGCGAGTTTCAATTTAAAGAAAAAAGAATGCCTTCCTTAGATGAAATTAATGCGGTTTCTAAAGAGACGCCGGTGTTTATTTTGCATTTGTACGATAGAGCCTTGCTCAATAAAGCAGCACTTAATGTCATCGGTTACGATAAAAACACTCAAGAAATGCCGGGTACGCGTATTCAACGGGATAAGGAAGGTAATCCAACGGGGATGTTAATTGCTAATCCTAATGCCATCATCCTCTACTCGACCTTAGCTCAAGGCCCAAAGCTTGATAAAGAAGATCAAATTAATTCTACGTTACATTTCATGCGTGAGTTAAATCGACTGGGTGTCACTAGTGTCATCGATGCTGGGGGTGGTTTCCAAAATTATCCAGAAGATTATGAGGTAATCAATGAACTGAATGAAGAGAATAAACTGACGGTTAGAATCGCGTATAATTTATTCACTCAAAAACCGAATCATGAATTAGCCGATTTTGAGCAATGGACTAAAAACAGCCAGTATCAACAGGGGAATGATTATTATCGCCATAATGGGGCGGGAGAAATGTTGGTGTTTTCTGCTGCTGATTTTGAAGATTTTTTACAACCTCGTCCTGATTTACCTCCAGTCATGGAGGAGCAATTAAAACCAGTGGTGCATTTATTGGCACAGAAATCCTGGCCGTTCAGGTTACATGCTACTTATGATGAGTCTATTGCAAGAGCCTTAACGGTGTATGAGCAAGTCCATGAAGAAGTACCCATTAATCAATTACATTGGTTTTTTGATCATGCCGAGACTATATCCGATAAATCAATCGAAAGAGTACACGCTCTTGGCGGTGGTATTGCCATCCAAAATCGTATGGCATTCCAAGGTGAATATTTCCTGGAGCGCTATGGAAAAGAGCAAACTCTTCGTACTCCACCCCTCAGTAAAATTCTATCAGCAGGTATTCCTGTGGGCATGGGAACTGATGCAACAAGGGTTTCCAGTTATAATCCCTGGTTATGCATTTACTGGTTAACCTCGGGGAAAACAGTAGGGGGAACAGTGCTGTATGAAAACGATAATATTCTCTCCAGAGAAAAAGCGTTAGAACTGTATACCAAAGGCAGTGCGTGGTTTTCTAATGAATCTAATAGTAAAGGATCTTTTTTGCCCAATCAATTGGCTGATTTTGCTGTGTTGTCCAAAGATTTTTTTCAGGTTACTGAAGAGGAAATCAAAGAGCTTTACTCCTTAATGACGGTGGTTGGTGGAACGATTGTGCATGCCTGCGAGCATTTTGCTCACTATAATCCTCCTTTACCGCCGGTGAGTCCTGATTGGTCGCCAATAAGACATTATGGAACTTATGGCGGTAATAAATTATTGGCTATGGGTTCCAGTACCACAACCCATCTCTGTCACTCTTTAAATCATCTTGAATCTAATTGGCATTGGGGAGGAAATTGTTATTGCTGGGCATTTTAATGAACTCTTGTTCTTATCGGCAAGTGAATTGGGTAAGGAGTACAATAATGCGTAAAGTTGGATCTCTTGTCTGTACGGTTTTGATGTTAGCTGATTTATCTCTGATGACCGTCAATGCGGCGCAAAATTCTGATTTTTCCGTTGGGCCTCAATACAACACCACCCATGTTTACGTGGCTCCAGGACAGTTTGATCGCTTCATAGCCAGCTTTATGGGTACTTTTGGAGGAAATACTTCACCGCAAGGTATCTTTCAGGTAACCCCAACGCCGAGTCAGACTATGTCGCAGCTGGGATTAACTCCGGTAGGGGCGGTATCTGTATTCGGGTTCAAGACACCTATTCCTTATCCTTTTGGACTTGAACGAACAGGCTATCTCGTTAAAGATTTGGATAAAGCCCTCGCTGCTGCACGTGATTCAGGAGCCGATGTTGTGGTAGCACCATTTTCTGATCCTGTAGGCAGGGATGCTATTATTCAATGGCCTGGAGGCGTGTACATGCAACTCTACTGGCATAATATCCCGCCATCTTATGCCAAGTTGAAAACTATTCCGGAAAATCGAGTCTATCTGTCTCCAGACAGTGCCGATCTGTTCATTAAGGATTTTCTTCGTTTTTCAAAAGGTAAGGTAGTATCGGATAATCCAAATGCCCCTGGTATTGAGATAGGACAACCGGATAAACATTATCGACGCGTACGTATTGAATCCGGTTTTGGGCGAATGCTGGTCATCATCACCAATGGCGATTTAGTTTGGCCCTATGGTCGTGAAATAACGGGTTATGAAGTGCCTAATCTTAAAGAGACTCTTGCGCAAGCACAAATAGCGGGAGCAACCATTCTGGTCGAGCCTGTTATCGCGGAACAACGTCTTTCAGCCATGGTGAAGTTTCCCGGCGGTTATATTGCAGAAATCCACGAAATTTCGTCTTTACCCGCAGCTATGGAAAAGCCTTGATGCAAATTTGACGGGATCAACTCATTTTTTTGTAGTCTGGGTGGGGGCCGCAGGACTGAAACCTGGGCTTCACTTCGTTTCACCCAGGTTACTCGCTGCGACGTCCAAGGATCAATTGTCGACTGCCCCTAACATAAACAAGCCAGTTGATCTTGCTGATCCTTCTCAGGAGTATGAGAAGCAAGATTAGCAGCAGGCGTAAAGAACCTTCCCGCTTTAGAGTTCACTGCCTCAGGCTTTGGCACAACAGCTAAACTGGCTTGGGGTTTGGAACGGAAATCTAAAGCATTCAACACTTTTGCGGTTGTATTTCCAGGAACTTCTGCATCGACTACCGCATTTGCATTATTTGATGCTGGAGTCACAACTTCCTGGTGTTTGAAACGATATAAATTAGCTAAAATAATGGTGGATTCAAGTACCATTAAGGCCACACCCAGTGCCGGGTTAAGCGCAAAGCCCAAGGCAACAAACAATCCTGCTGCCACCAAAGTAATCATTGAGTTATAGGTTAAACTCATGAGTAAGTTTTGGAAAATATTTTGTTTGGTTTTTTGTGCTACATCAAATGCTGTTGCAATAGGAAATAGCAATCCCTGTTGAATCACTATGCCCGCATGTTGTTCCGTGATGTCATCACCAATACTTGATTTAACCGCAATGCCTATATCTGAATAGGCAATTGCGGTGACATCATTGGCTGCGTCACCTACCATCGCTACTTTATAACCGCGGCGTCTTAACTGTTCTATATAACCTGTTTTAGATACCTCTCCCGGTTTAGTAATCGCACCTACGGTATTGGCGCAAATATTCTCTTTGGGGATACCTAATAATGCGGCATATTTTTCTGCAGTTGCCTGATCTGCCCCGGTACAAATATGAACCTCTTTACCAAGACGCTTTAATTGATTGACTGTTGCCAGGGCATCTTCACGCAAAGGGTCGTGGAGGTCAATTTGTCCTATGACTTTGGTCCCGCGAACAATGTAAACCGAACCATTTTCAGGATTATTATAAGGCTCATTGATATGGGTAATTCCATTCGCTAATAGCATGTCTTTATTGCCTATTATGAATGTCTCACCATTGATCACACCTTTCATGCCAGAGTGATGACTTTTATCAACGGAAGTTATTTCTAATGGCTCGCTTGAAACAATGCCTTGACCTTCTATATAAGACTTAATCGTTTTTGCCACTGGATGTTGGGATTGATCTTCTAATAAGGCGATATGGCTCAAAAACTTTTTATTTTTATCTGCAATATAAAAAGAGCTCACCTCGATTTGGCCTTTAGTAAGTGTGCCGTTTAAATCAAAAACAACGACATCAATATCAGCAGCGGCCTGTAACGCTTTGCCATTTTTAAAATTAATTCCTTTTTCAGAGGCTTTTTTCATCCCTATTTTAACTGCCAGGGGGGTAATCAAGCTCAAAGCACAGGGGCATGCACTCACAAGAACAGAGATAACGCATTGAATAGCAAGCGCGGGATTAAATACGGAACCGATGACAATTCCGGATACAAGAGCTACAGCGAGCAAGCCAGGAATAAAATATTTCAATACTGTATTCGCAAACAGTTCAATCGGTGCTTTTTCGCTATTTGCTTTTTTAATATTTTTTGCGATTAATGAGAGATAAGAGTTTTGATAAGTTTTTGTTACACGCATTTCCAATGAAGGAACATGAGAAGCTAAAGTCATGCCGGATTTTACTGTATCGCCCGGTTTAAATTCTTTCAAATCGGGAGAGCCATCTATTCGAGTGGTATAAAGTAGTGCGGTGCTCGTTAATACACCATCGACGGGAATAACATTTCCGCCTTTAACAATAATAATATCGTTAGGAATTAAGGTCTTGGCTGAAATTTCCTTATCCGGATTGCCCTTTAACTTGACTAAGGCAGGTATACAAGCGCGCACATCCAGTTTTCTAGTAATTTCATCTTTTAAGGTATGTTCAATTCCTTCGCCTAAATGCCAAAAGCCCAATACCAAAGGTGCTGCTTCAAACATCATAGGTAAACCGGGAACAAACAGGCTTGCGATAGACACTCCAACAATGGTCAAAGTACTAATGGTGTATAGGGTTGTAGTATTCCATTTTTTTTCCAATAAGGCACGCCACGCTGATTGATAAATAGTGCGTCCCAAGTACAGTGTCATCAACGTAGTAAGCCCTGTGATGACGTAGTAGGCGATCATAGGAATATTAAAACTTGCAATAGAAAGGACAAGTAAGCCTACTCCCCAAACCAAGCCTAATGCAGCTTTAAGCCAATGATTGTCATGTCCATGAGAATGATCATGAGAACACTCATGGGAGTCATCAGAGCACTCATGAGAATGATCATGAGAACATTCATGGGAGTCATCAGAGCACCCATGGGAATGTTCATGAGAGAGCTCATGGGAATGTTCATGAGAGCACCCATGGGAATGTTCATGAGAGAGCTCATGGGAATGTTCATGAGAGAGCTCATGGGAGTGTTCATGAGAGAGCTCATGGGAGTGTTCATGAGAGAGCTCATGGGAGTGTTCATGAGAGTGCTCATGGGAGTGTTCATGAGAGAGCTCATGGGAGTGTTCATGAGAGAGTTCATGGGAGTGCTCATGAGAGAGCTCATGGGAGTGCTCATGAGAGAGCTCATGGGAGTGCTCATGAGAGAGCTCATGGGAATGTTTATGAGCGTGCTCATGAGAGTGCTTATGGGAATGTTCTTGTTTAGTCTTCTTTTTCCGTTTTTTAATACGGTCAGGATGTACAGGTCTGGATGCATGTACATGATCTTCATGCCCCATTTCCTCTTCATCAAAAATTTCTTCTGTTTCTATTTCTTCATTTACAGTAATCCCTTCTTTTAACAAAAGCTGCGTCACTTGGGCTTGTATGGCTATAGCATCTTGAGATTTACATAATAAACTGATGCTTTTATTTTGACTGTTCAAATCGATGGCTACCCGCACTAACTCCAGGTTTTGATCTTCATTCAAAATCTGTTCGATTTTTTTTGCAGCTTTTTCCGAGTCGGGAAATTGGGCATCATCTGAAAGGCGGAAGCGATAATTATAATAATACATTAGTTTTCTCTATTTAAATGAATACCAGGATGCAAAGAAGGCAATGGCTTATAAAAAGTGTTATAATATAACACTCAATTGCTGAAAATCAAGAAACATTAAGTAATTTTTAGACAGAAAATGTTCTTTGTTAAATCATTGGGGACAGTTGTTGGATTATTTTTCCATAGAGATTATGGTAAACTACAGTGTACTAACTAAACTTGAAGATGGTTGATGAAACATAATTTGTTGGACAGGGCCTATAAACATTGCATACACCATGGCTATCGATTTACAGAGCCAAGAGAGCGTGTCCTCAAAATATTAGCGGATGAGAGAAAGCCTCTTGGTGCTTACGAAATACTGCAGAAACTATCCATGGAGGTTGAGAACCCCAAGCCGCCTACAGTCTATCGTGCCATTCAATTTTGGCATCAAGAGGGATTTATTCATTGCATCGACAGTCTTAAGTCCTACGTTGCCTGTTTGCATGGCCATCACGTGGGGCAGGCTCAGTTCCTCATTTGCAGTCAATGTGATTTTGTCAAAGAATTAGAGTGCATTCTTGATTTTACTTCTGTAACTGAATCAGCTAATGCCATTCAATTTTCAATTATAAATTGCACTGTAGAAATCAAAGGTTTATGCGCTGATTGCAATCTGACGAATCGAGGCAATTAAGGCTTAGACTCTGGGTCCTTTTGGTTCCTGAGTTTCTCTAGGCGCTTCATTCAGATTAGGTGTTTGATTATTACTCAATTTTACTTTTTCATTCTTTATAGAATAGACCAGATAAAATAGGGTGCAGCCATACAGGCCCATTTCCAAAAAAGTAAATATAGGAAAGTGAGTTTTCAATTCATGGCGGGGTATGGAGTTATTTTGAGATGAGTGATGATGAGACCGTTGATGCGTCTGTTGCGACTGTCGACTAAAAAATGTACTTCTCCTCAGGGGCGGTACTCCTGTTAGCCAACGTTTTAACATAACAATCCTTTCTTATTAAATAAAGTAAGCTGGGTCATCCGACATAACCGCCAAGCTGAGATTTATTGCTCTGCCCACAAGATCTTTGACAATTTATCTTAAAATATCGAGGACTTGAAGAGTTCTCAAAAAATTCTTTATTACAGTTGAATACGTAGGTTGGTGCTGAAGCAAAGCGAAGCCCAACACCCAAGGCTAAATAATGCCATGATTTCTAATTTATTGTTGGGCTTCGCTGAGCTCAGCTCCTACCTACTCTCGTTTTTTCAATAGTGGTTATAAGGTATTTTCAGGTTAATTCATTAAGTATTCGGCTTTATAACAACGTTTGCTGACATTCTCTCAGGTCAATTTTGCTATATTTTAATTATAGAAACCGGGGCAACAGATACCGTATCTGTTGTGTGAGTTTGGGGTTGGAAAAAGCCAACCCTTCCGGAGTTACGAATGACATGATTGCTTTTTAATTGTTTTTCCTGTGCTGGCTGAGTGAAGTTACATTCAGGATGTGAATCTAAATAATGACGCACATTGTCAGTGCAAGCTACCTCTACGGCAAAAGATACCATTTTCTTTTTTCCCTCATCAATTTGTTTATCCAAACCTCTTATTTCTCGAGCGACACGTCTCCCTTGTTGGCCAATAGATTGTATGTCTTTCTCCAAATCCTCCAGACTTGTTTTCAATTTCTGCTTATCGTCTTTTAAAATCTTAATCTGCGGTGAAGTCTGGAGTTTTTCTAACTCTGATTTTTTTTGTAATAATTCTTTGGTGAACGCCTCTTGCTCTCTTGCATGAGCCAAATATTTATCTTGTTTTTCCAATATTTTTTCTAATCGGGTAGCTATTGTACTTCCACTGCCTCCAAAAAAATGTCCGCGAATATCTTTAGCTGTAAGATCAATTAAAGCTAATGCTTCTTGCAGTTTCGTGTGCTCGTCTTTAGATGATTGGTCAATTACATCAATTTTTAACAGTAAATCACGGGTCTTATTCTTCCATTTTGAATTATTGTCTATGGCATCCTGCCCAATGGTGTTTAAGAGGGATTTAAGTGAACTAAAAGAAGTGATGTTTTCTTTGTTATCCATCACATCTTGAAGTGCGTTAGCGGTAGTACTTTTTCTACCACTAAAAAAATGGCTGCGAATATCTTTTACTGCTCTCTCTATGGCTTTCATAATTACGCTGGATTTTTCTTGCTCGGGCTGTTGAGAGGAATTTATTTTCCTGATTTCTTGATCCAAAGAAACTGCCTTGGCTTGCCATTTAGATTTGGTTTTTTTTGCATAATCAACAACTGATTCAATACTATCCTGTAATTTTTCAGATGAGAATTTTTTAGTATTATGAGTTTTTAATTTTTCTTCCAATACTTTAATTTCTTTTGTTAAGGAGTTATAACGTCCTTGCATTTTTTCCATCTCATCTTGAACAATTTTATGTTTTTCTTGCTTCTCCTTTTTTTCATTTTTTTTGGCTGCAAATTTTTCCATTAGTTCTGCTAATTCACATCCCTTACATTCTTTTTCTTCTATATCCTTGGCAATGACCACTTTCATCTGGTCATATTTTTCTTGATGAGCAGGGCTGGAAAATCCACGAATATAGAGTTTTCCTTCTTCTACACTAGGCATGGAAATCATGCTTGAAACAGCATGGGGCTGGGGAAGGCTTCGATTGGTAAATGCATTAACACGAATATTAAAACCTGCTTCTAACAGTCGTTCAGCTACTCTTCCAGCAAAACTTTTGCCGGTGGGAGAAACGTACCCGGTCAAACATCCTATTAAGTCAATGTGCATAAGATTGTCTGTGAAGCCATTCTTTTTTCCGGATGATTCGTTGGCTTCTTTGAGTCGTGCGATCAGTAAATCTGAGAAATCCTCTACTTCATAGCCCCCATAACACTGAACTCCCGTACCTTCTTCATAGGCGCTATGTCCAATAAAAGTTATTCGAGTGATGGGTTTATTGTTATGTTCTGTTAAAAATGATTTTCGAGTGCCTTGTAAAGTGTAATTTCCATCTCTTGTTCGTTGAACTTTTTCAACTTGATCTTTTCCCTTAATTAATTCCTTGGTTTTGATAATAGTTTTATCGGCATCTAACATTATTATCATAATAACCACCAACTCTATATTTTAAACCTTGCTATAATTATTAGAATAACTGGTGAACATTAATGGTTTATTAACTTAATTGAAAAGAAACTGAAAAGTTAAACTGAGCTCACTGTCGTTTTAAACGGGTAAATAATATGATTATTTCTTTTTTTGATTCAGCTCTTAATAGAAAAGGCATTGGCTCTCTGAAGTCAGAAAACGGACATTCCCTGATTATTAATTTTCCTAATTTTGAGTTTGATCAAAGTGATAAACTTACTTTAGTTTCTTTAAATGCAGACGGCTCTTTTCAAAATCTTATTGCCCCCCAAATGCTAGCCGCAAAGTTGTTACAAAGCGGCCTTCCTGCCTCTATCAAGGAGATAGAAATTATTGTTTCTGATATAGATAAGGATAATCCACTTTTAGATTATGCCATGCGCTTAGGTAAGGCTTTTTTTAATAAAAATAGAGAAATAACCATCAAAGCGGTCATGAGTATGGAGGGAGAAACCTTAATAGTGCCTCCTGACAAAGAGAGTGGTGATTGGCGTGTGTATTTAATTAATAGATCTTCTGATGCAGAAGGAAAATGCTTTGATTTTTATTGTTCCCAACCTAAAACCCTTCTTTTTGAAGGTAAGATACAAGATTTTTTACAAGAAGATTGTGTGATAACCCCCAAAGAGATTTCGTCCAGTAGTCAACAGGCTGAGATTAGTCAAAATCCATTTTATCAGCCTCAATAAATATACGGACATCATTCAACTTAAATTTTCAGAAAATCCATTTTATACCCAGTTGTGCTAATATTTAAACATATTGTCCGGTAGATTTCTTTTTAGCACGGGAATAAGTGCTAAAAACCTCATAAGCATCCGGAAAACATTCTAGTGAACAGAGGTATATATGAGCAAAAAGAAGATAGAAATCAAACATTCTATGGACACTTCAAGTGAAGAAGGAAAAGAAAAACAAACTGATGACTACCCACAAGAAGAGATGCAGGAAGCCAGAACCATTACCACGTCCGATAACGCAATTTATACGGAAGAAATGCTTCTAAATCGCATCGATAGGACCGGTTTGCTCGATGATTATATTGGCGGCAGGGAAATTACTGAACGAAGCACACATTGGGTTGAATGCTTTTCAAGAGAAGACCTTCTGCGAATATTTACAACGTTTCCCAGTGTATACGAGCGTTGCAATGTTTTGATGAGTAAAACCCTTGGCCCTGCTGTGAAAGATGTTCCACTGTTTCATGATACGTTTTGCAATCTGTTTGAAAATATTTTAGAAAAAGCAAAAAATGTCCACTTACGATACCGTTGGGCCTTTGGTGAAAATACCGCCGAATTCCATGAATTTGAGTTAGCAATATCTTTATTGTACACCTTTCTGGAGGAGGATTCTCAAGCATCCACACCAAAAGAACCGAGTCTGGCCAAGGCATTGAATAAATTCGCTGAGTCTGAATTTGTCAAATTGAGAGATACAGGGTTAGCCCCCATATATTCTCAATTATATCAAATTAGCCAACATGGACATTGCAGTGCAGGATTTACTGAGCAATTATCGAAAATTTACACGGCAATGATGCTCGTGCGCGCCATACTGTTCTACGGAAATGTGCTGCAAAAGCAAGCGATTGAAAATACTGGCGAACAGCAGGGTAATTCCAAATTGTGGGATTATAGAAAAGCGGCCGTATTTTTTAAAATGAAACCAGAATTGAAAAAAGAGATGGATTCTCCATTATATCACGGTAATATTGATACAGAGGCTGCAAAGCGGCTACTCAGTAACCCTGGTGAGTACCTGGCCAGATATTCAGCCAGAAAAGAGCATTATTTAAGCATTCTAATTGATTCATCTCCATACAACAAGATCGTCTTAAACTTGACAATCCCTGGAGATAAACTTGAATCCTGGATAGAAAAACCAATAGAAAATCGTGAGGAAATAGAACTCTTCATAAAAGAACAATTGTCTAAGGAACAACCAAAAATCGTACAGCCATTCATAGCTAACTTTTTTGCAAATGAACAGTATTCTCCAGTGTTTAATTCGGTGTGCAGTGCGGACATTCGCAATGCAGCACTCGGCACAGGCTAATCTTGTTCCCATTAGCCATACGAAATTAATCTAAGGCAATTCTCGCCCAAAGTCCTTCATTATTATTCGTCCTTAGATAAGAGCTGTCAGTTGTATCCTGACTTGATGAGTATATGAATTAGAAACATGCAAGGTGTCGTTTGTCAGTTGGGCAGGGCTCAAACCTAATGATGCCTTACCTAAATCGGCAAATTGATATCCTATACCCAGTCTTACTGGCGCGTTGAGATCGACATCCAGACCAACCCCAGCTCCCCAGGTGAACGAGCTCTGTGTTGCGCTCCTAAATGGCGACATGGGCAGTACTTCAGGTATCAGGGGAATTTCATGATATCCTGAGACTCTATTGAAACCAACTCCTAATTCTCCAGAAAGATACGGATGTATCCTTTGTTTTACCGTGCTTAATATTTTACCTGAAGCCACTATTCGCGAGTATTGAGTCTGATAACTGTAGGTCAAATTATTAAATTCAGGCAAGCCAAATTGCCATACGTCGCCACTATTAGTAACCTGAGAATCAAAATAGGCAGATACACCTAATTGCCAGAAGAGTCTTTCGGATTTAAATGACTCTATGCCTAAACCGCCCCCCAAGCTTCCGCTGCTTTGATAATTATCTGAGTTAGTATAATGATTTGAAAATGGGGGAAGCAAAGTTACTGTTTGAGATCTTCCAGAGCGAATAAAGTCAGCCCCCACATTAAAAACTCCAAATGGACGAAAAATTAAATCTGTGGATTCTTTTAATAAATGTTTCGCTAAAACTGACTCAGAAACCAAAAGCAACACGGCACAGGCTATATAGTTCTTTCTTGACATCAAAATCCTCCCTTAAATCAACAAATCAATAGAATCAAAAAATTCATTATAATTAGGGCTGTGGATATTTTATTTTGCTAATTGCTTAAAAGACCTACGTACCCAGGAAGTTGAAAGTTACATTCAAATAACTATCAGAAAATTAGTTAATATATCATTGACATAATGAGAACTAAAGGATGTTTAGAAAATTATAAATAACCGGTATGGAGTTTTCCGTATTTAATAATTAAGTGATGCATTACTGCGTCAGAAGGAGTCTGCCGGAAAGAGCACCGGCAGATTGAGCATGTTACACTAAAAAATTTGCCTTAATCTTCATCTTCCCAACTTAAAGTACCGCCTGCCTGGTACTCAATGACGCGTGTTTCAAAGAAATTTTTCTCTTTCTTTAAGTCCATCATTTCACTCATCCATGGGAATGGATTTTCAGCGCCGGGGTATTGTTCAGTCAGGCCAATTTGATTGAGACGACGATTGGCAATGAAATGCAGATATTCTTCAAACATTTCTGCATTCATTCCTAAAATACCATGAGGCATAGTATCTTTAGCATATTGATATTCCATTGCTACGCCATCTTTGACGAGTTGAATAATTTCATTTTTAAACTCAGGCGTCCATAAATGCGGATTTTCGATTTTAATTTGGTTGATGACATCAATACCAAAATTCATATGCATGGATTCGTCACGCAATATATATTGGAATTGCTCTGATGTCCCTACCATTTTATTACGACGTCCCATAGAGAGAATCTGAGTAAAACCAACGTAGAAAAATATACCTTCAAAGATGACATAAAATGCGATCAAATCGCGTAATAGACGTTGATCATCCTCAAGAGTACCAGTATGGAAACTTTCATCACCTAAACTTTGGGTGAAAGGCAATGCCCAGGCTGCTTTAGTGGCCACTGAAGGGATTTCCCGATACATATTAAATACTTCTGCTTCATCAAGTCCTAAACTTTCAATGATGTATTGATAAGCATGAGTATGCAGGGCTTCTTCAAAGGCTTGACGTAATAGATATTGTCTGCATTCAGGATTGGTAATGTGTTTGTAAACAGCAAGAACCAGATTATTGGCAACCAATGAATCAGCAGTGGAGAAGAAACCTAAATTACGTTTAATAATTAAGCGCTCATCTTCAGTAAGTCCATTAGGATCTTTCCATAATGCCACATCGGCACTCATGTTTATTTCATTAGGCATCCAGTGATTAGCGCAGGCAGTTAAATATTTGTCCCAAGCCCATCTGTATTTGAAGGGAACCAATTGGTTTAAGTCAGCACGACAGTTGATTATTTGTTTGTGATCAACCTGAATGCGCGCAGCACCCATTTCGGGCATTTCTAGTCCTGTCGCGCCCAGAATCCGGGGCGCGTCAGCAGCTTGTTGTGTATTGTTGAATGACATTAAAATTTCTCCTGATTATTGGCACGCTTCACAGTCTGGGTCCAGAATAGAGCATACTTTAGGGGCTTCATCTATTAGTTTTACCGCGTTTAGTGCGCCATCAGTAACCGTAGATTTTTCGGCATTACTTGCACCTAAACTACGTAAGTAATAAGTGGTTTTTAATCCACGTATCCATGCATGCATGTAGAGTTGATCCAGTTTCTTACCTGAGGGTTGGGCCATGTAAATATTGAGAGACTGGGCTTGATCTATCCATTTTTGTCGGCGAGATGCTGCTTCAACCAACCAGATGGGATCAATTTCAAAAGAAGTGGCATAACGTCTTTTTAACTCTTCTGGAATACGGCTAATGGGCTGTACGCTGCCATTAAAGTATTTCAGATCATTTACCATGACTTCATCCCAAAGATTCAGCGCTTTTAAATCAGCAACCAAATAAGGATTCACTACCGTAAACTCACCTGATAAATTGGATTTTACATACAAATTTTGATAAGTCGGTTCAATGGATTGCGCTACACCACAGATATTGGAAATGGTTGCTGTAGGAGCAATAGCCATTACATTAGAATTACGCATTCCTTGAGTACGAACTTTAACTCTTAACTTTTCCCAATCTAATCGTTGTGAGCGATCTTGTTCCAAATATTTACTACGAGCCTGTTGCAATAAATTAATTGAATCAATGGGCAGTATGCCTTTGCTCCACAGTGATCCTTCATAACTTGAGTAGCTGCCACGCTCTTGAGCCAGATCACAAGAAGCTTCTATTGCATAATAACTGATTAATTCCATAGAGGAGTCAGCGAACTCAATAGCCTCCTGAGAGGTGTAATCAATTTTTAACTCATACAATGCATCCTGGAAACCCATTAAACCCAAACCAATAGGTCTATGCTTCAAGTTAGAGTTTCGAGCTTGGGGTACTGAGTAATAGTTAATATCGATTACGTTATCCAACATTCGAATAGCAGTTGTAATAGTACGCTTTAACTTCTCTTTATCCAATTGACCGTTTTTAATGTGAGCGGGAAGATTCACACTACCTAAATTACATACTGCAATTTCTTCCTCGGAAGTATTTAAAGTAATCTCAGTACATAAGTTCGAACTGTGGATCACCCCAGCATGTTGTTGTGGCGAACGCAGATTACAAGGATCTTTGAAAGTCATCCAGGGATGGCCAGTTTCAAAAAGCATGGATAACATTTTGCGCCATAATTTTACAGCAGAAACGGTCTTGATATTTTTAATGATCCCTTGGCGGCCTTTTTCTTCATATTCCAGATACAATTTTTCAAAGGCTTTGCCGTATTGGTCATGTAATTCTGGTACTTCATCAGGAGAAAATAAAGTCCAATCACCTTCTTCACGAACACGCATCATAAATAAATCAGGTATCCATAAAGCAGTATTCATGTCATGAGTACGACGACGGTCATCCCCTGTATTTTTTCTCAGCTCGAGGAATTCTTCTACATCTCGGTGCCAACATTCCAGATAAGCACAAACCGCACCCTTACGTTTCCCCCCCTGGTTTACAGCTACAGCGGTCGCATCCGCAACATTTAAGAAGGGTACTACTCCTTGAGATTTTCCATTGGTTCCTTTGATATGTGAGCCCATAGCACGTACAGGAGTCCAGTCATTTCCTAAACCACCTGCAAATTTGGAAAGTAAGGCATTATCTTTAATCGCACTGTAAATACCATCCAAATGATCGGGGACTGTAGTTAAATAGCAACTGGATAATTGTGGTCTTACAGTACCTGAGTTGAATAGAGTAGGGGTAGACGACATATAATCAAAAGAAGAGAGCAGGAGATAGAATTCAATGGCTTTCGCTTCTTTATTTTTTTCGCGCATGGCAAGGCCCATGGCAACGCGCATGAAAAAGGCCTGCGGAAGCTCATAACGTACGCCACGGTCATGGATAAAATAACGATCGTATAATGTTTGCAGACTTAAGTAAGTGAATTGCATGTCACGCTCAGGCAACAAGGCGTTGCTCAGTTTATCTAAATCAAAATCAGCCATTTTGGCATCAAGCATTCCTTGAGCAATACCATGTGCTATGTAGGACTTGAAGTAAGAGGGATAGAGAGCGCTCATTTCATCAAAGGTCGCGTCTGATTGGATTTTTAATTTACTGAGTGCTTCCATACGCAAGCTGTCTAATAATAGCCGAGCGCTGACATAGGTATAATTGGGTTCTTTTTCAACCAGAGTACGAGCAGACATGATTAATGCTTTGTGCACGTCTTCAAACTTTGCTTGATTATAAAGATTGCGCAAGGCGTCTTTAATTACAGGTTCTGCGGTTACATGTTCCAGATTACGGCATGATTCATTAACGATGGTGTTTACTCTATCCATGTCTAGGGGAGCTAACTCGCCATCAGGCATAGTAATTAACAGACTTGTATTATCGCTGCTGGGTTGTTGTTTTAATTCACGTTGTCTTGCTTTGCGATGTTCTTCTCTATAAAGAACATAAGCACGCGCCACTTTATAATGACCACTACGCATGAGGGCCAGCTCTACCTGGTCTTGAATGTCCTCAATGTGAATAGCGCCACCACTCGGCAGACGACGTTTGAATACTTGGGATATTTGTCGAGTCAATTCTTCAATTTGTTGATGAATTCGATCAGATGTAGGAGCACTGCCACCTTCGTCTGCTATAAACGCTTTAGTAATAGCAACTTTAATTTTAGAATCATCATAATTCACTACTTTACCATTGCGTTTGATCGTTTTAAGCAAACCGGGTGCGTTGGCAGTCAGTTCCAATTGACTTGTTTGCGGCACATCTTGTATCGGCTCAATAATTTCAGACATTATTCCTCCACGAAATATTTTTTTAACAGTCAAATGCAACTCAATCACTGTTATATTAATTGTAGATCATAAATACAAAAAACCCAATATATAGGGTTTTTTAAAGACAGGAATAACAAGATAATGTGTTTTTGCCTATTAATCAAGAGAGCAATATGGGAATATATTGTGGATAAGTTGTGAGTTAAAATAAATAAATTGTGCTTATAACCAAATAAACGTTTATTTTCAGAGGTTTTTATCATAAAAAAATTATTTATAAATTTTGCTAATAATTTTGGTTTTATTTTCCAAAGGATGGGCAAATAAAACTAGGCTGTAACTATTCATTTTTTAAAGCCCCGGACGTCGAGGAGGTTAATTATCAACAGACCTCAAAAACTAGCTCATAACCACCCGCGAGAGTAACACGTATCGCCTAATAAATTATAGTTTTTTCACAACAATTGCGTCGCTGACGTTTGAAAAACCATGCACATTAAGTCGGAACGAATCAATATGCGCGAAGAGCTGACTGGAGCTTCCTCCATCTAAATTAATTGCATCAGTACACGAAAGAGGAGGGGACTTCAGCATTTTGGCCAGAGCCTTGGTAGTCATTGCTGAACTGGTAGAGACTAAGATAATTACTTTCCCGTCTTTGGTGATACCCAGGGCTGATCTATCGGCAACTCCCGGTTTAAGAGAGGGGATTTTCCCTTTTACCAGTAATCGGGGACCACTTTGTACTGCGAAAACAATTTCATCATCATGATTAAAATGCCGCACATTGGAAATATAAGGTTTGTTGTTTTTTACATAAAAAATACCCCACCAGCTAATCTGTTTCAGGGGATTTTCCAATTTTTTATTATTGATTCTAAGACCTAGAGGCCGAAATTCGTGATCAAAAAAACCGCCGTTGATACTTAGCAGGGCTTTACTGTGTTGAGCAAATTGATCGGCGGAGGCGTTTTTTAATGCCAAAGTTTTAGCTGTAACCAAAGCCAGCCGATTTTTATTCAAATCAATACGAAATACATGAATATGTGACCAAGGCGTTAATAATCCGCCAGCAAGATCCTGGTATTCAATACCTGAAGTTAATTTTTGCCATCCGTCTGCTGATGAGGAATAAGAGTTCACAGAGATCAGCAAACTGAACATAAAAAGAAATAAATTCAATAAATAGCTTTTGTTTGCATGATAAACATTGGTTTGCGAAGACATGTTATTGTATCCTTAAGTACATCATTCAACACCACGGAATCTCTTATGCAAATTAAAACGCAACATAACAATAGTGAAGCACATAAGTCAACAACAGAATTAACTCGATTAATGAATGATGTATTGGAATTGGCCAAAAAAGAAGGGGCAACTAATGCTGCTGTTGCAGTAAATAATGATAGAGGTTTTTCTGTTGATGTTCGTATGGGAGAGGTAGAAACAGTCGCTTTCAGTGAAGATAAAGGAGTTGGTTTGACGGTTTATATAGGCCAGCGTAAAGGGGGAGCCAGCAGTACCGATACCTCATCTGCTGCTCTGGAAGCATTAGTTAAAGCAGCTTGTGATATAGCCAGGGTTAGTGCTGAAGATCCCTGTTTTGGCTTGGCAGATAAAGAGCTGATGACGAAAAATCATCCAGAGCTTGATTTATTTCATCCTTGGGATATTACGCCGCAACAGGCAATAGAAATGGCATTAAAATGCGAATCCTATGCCTTGTCTTTAGACAAACGGATTACTAATTCTGATGGAGTGAGTGTGTCTTCTTATGAATCTCACCATGGGTTCGCGAATACTTACGGTGGAGAAGGATTTATTCACAGTACCCGTCACAGCATCAGCTGTTCTTTAATTGCAAAAGATGGGGAGGAAATGCAAAGAGACTATGATTATACTACGGTCAGAAATGCTCTGGATTTAATGGATATTCATGAAATAGCCAAAAATGCGGTAGAAAGGGCAGTAAGTCGTTTGCATGCGAAACAAATTGAAACTCAAATGACCCCGGTCATTTTTTCTTCCAGGGTTTCCAGTAGTTTATTATCCAGTTTTATCGGTGCGATTAGCGGCTCTAATTTATATAGAAAAAATTCTTTTTTATTGGATTCGATAGGACAACAGATTTTCCCTGAATTTATTCGTATTTATGAACAACCTCATTTAAAGGGAGCTTTGGGAAGTTCGCCCTTTGATAGCGAAGGAGTACCTTCTCGTGCCAATCTCTTGGTAGACAAGGGAAAGTTACAACAATATGTCCTGGGCAGTTACTCTGCGCGCAGGATGGGATTAAAAACGACAGCTAACAGTGATGGCGTTCATAATTTGACTGTTGATCCTACTGCTGGAGATTTAACGGAACTGTTAAAGACCATGAATAAAGGTTTATTAGTTACTGAGTTGATGGGGCAGGGGATTAATGGGATTACCGGGGATTATTCTCGTGGTGCCAGTGGCTATTGGGTAGAGGATGGGGTTATTCAATACCCTGTAGATGAAGTCACTATTGCAGGAAATCTAAAAGAGATGTTTAAAATGATTCTTGCTGTTGGTAATGATATTAATCCTAATATTGCTACACGCTGTGGCTCTATCTTAATAGAGAAAATGATGGTAGCGGGTAAATAACTCTCTGTGAATACAAACTCTATGTCCGGCGGTATCTATAACCTGTAGGACGGAACTGTGTCATCCCCGCGTAGGCGGGGATCCCTTTTTGCATTAGCATGGTACTAAAACAGGAATGGATTCCCGCCTGCGCGAGAAGGACAATGACCTAAATTGTCATAGCCAGACGGCTATGGGGCATGACCAGACCATGAAATTGAATGCAGGCTCACGACTCAACCTACGTTTGAGAACCAGATAAAAAGCCGTCATTGCGAGGCTCGCAACGACGGACTATGCATACTCCGCGAATGTTTACTTTACAGCAAACGAAAGCGGTAATATGAATGAAAGAGTGAGTACTGAAAAGGTCAGGAAATTAGTTTTTATCACGGAAGATAATACGACCTTTAGATAAATCATAAGGCGTTAATTCAACCTTAACTTTATCCCCAGTTAGAATTCTAATGTAGTTTTTACGCATGCGACCAGAAATGTGGGCAGTAACAACATGTCCATTTTCTAATTCAACACGAAACATGGTGTTGGGTAATGTATCTATAACGGTACCAGCCATCTCAATATGATCTTCTTTTGCCATAGGTCTCTCAATGATGTATCAAATTCATAAAGGTGAAATAGTGCACTAAAATAAGGTAAATGGCAATCTAAGTTTCGTGAGCTTTTGGTAAACACGTGCGGTAGAGCCCTAGGCTAGCCGCTAGCCTAGGCTTCAAAAAATGGAGAAGCTTTATCTTTAGTTACATTTATTTGTTGACGGACTTACATTATTTCGTGCCATGAACCATTTTTTACCTTCTACTAAACGGGCAATTAGCATATTACTGACACTGTTTCCTGTGACATTGAGCATGGTTGCAAGAGGATCAATAATAATGCTAATTGCAGCAATGGCTATTAAAGAGGTGGGGGGGAATCCATAAACAGTTAATATCAGTAATTCACCAAGCATTCCGCCACTCGGAATCGCGCCCATTACTGTTCCAACTAATAATGAAACGCCAAGAGCGGTGAGTAAGATGGAGGTGCCTGTAAAATTCAGGTGAAAAATGCCAAACAAGAAGGCAATTTTAAAAACGCCTCCTATCACTGAGCCGTCTTTATGGATTATGGAGCCCAGGGGGATGGCTGTTTCATAAATTTCGGGGGAGACTCTCATTGCTTTTGTAGCTACTAAATTGGCTGGAATACTGGCTGCGCTACTGCATGTTGCAATGGAGGTGACCATAGGCAGAAAAACATTAGACCAGAACAATTTTATTCCTGTCATTTTTCCAGCCAGATAAGCATACCCGCTGAACGCAACAAAAAAATAAATAAGCGAAGATACATAATAGATGATGGCAATTCGAACATAACTCTCTATTAAGTTGGGGCCCAGTTCACTGACTAAGACAGCAAAATAAGCAAAAAAGCCAATGGGGGCATAATACATTATGAGAGAAAAAACGCGCATGAATATTTCTTCACCGGATTGCAAGAAAGTAGCAAATGGTGCTCCTTTCTCTCTTGCACAGGTTACTGCAAGCCCAACCAGGATTGAAAATACGATTAGGGCCAGAATATGTTCATGAGACAATAGTTTTGAAAAATCTGAAACCGTAAAAATGCCTACAATTTGATTGGAGAGACTGACGGTGGATATTTTTTCTGGCATTGTTAAATGTAAAGAAACACCTTGTCCTGGAGGAAAAAGGGTTACTGTAACAATCGCATAAAGAGCAGCTACAATACCCGTAAAGATAAAAACAACAGCCATAGAGAAAGCGATTTCTCCCAGTTTTTTCAATGAGCTTACCTGAGTAATAGCAGAAGAAATACTAAAAAAAATAAGTGGAACAATCGCGGTAAAAATCAAATTGAGAAATATTTCACCCAGTGGTTTTAACAATTGAGCGTTCGGGCCAAGCCAGTAACCGGTCAGACCTCCAAACAGGATGGAGGACATCAAAATAATAGGAACAGTATAGGATCTAATGGTTGTGAATTGAGACGTTACCACCGGATGACTTCCTCTGAAATGATTTATATAGCAATTAGGGTTAGATAGCAGAATTTGTAAGAAAAGTCACTTTGAATCACATTATATTTCTGTAGACGGTTTACTCTTAAAGATCGCTGGTTGTTTTCTAAGCCATAGCAGAGTTTGATTCCAATGACTCATTCTTCATGGATAACTAAAGGGAATAGTCTAGAATTTATATAAGATCACTCCCGATTTCAAAGAAAATCTATTAAATAAATCGATGTTTTTGTTTATAAGCACAAAAATGCGCTTAGGGCGATCAGTCAATCTGGGAAAATACTGCTGAGGAATTGATTATGCGAAAAAACGACGAAGATAATGAAGTCGGAAGACTCGCTGCTTTGCATGAATTACAAATTTTAGATACGCCACCAGAAGCGCGTTTTGACCGCCTTGTTCAGCTCGCAACAGATTTGCTTGGTGTTCCTATCGGTTATATCGCTTTTTTGGATGAGCAAAGACAATGGTTTAAGTCTCGACGGGGTTTACGTGCCAAGCAAACTCCACGCAGCATTGCATTTTGTAATCATACTATTCAGCAAAACGAACCATTGGTTATATCAGATACTCTTTTAGATAAGCGGTTTGCTAATAGCCCTCTTGTAAAAAAATCTCCATTTATTCGTTTTTATGCAGGAATTCCATTAGCCAATTCAAAAGGTTTTAATGTAGGAACATTCTGTGTGGCGGATAGGGAACCTTTAAAATTACAGCCTGAGCAGTTAAAAATTCTCCAGGAATTGGCTGCATTGGTTGAAGAGCAATTATCATTTCGTCAGGCTAATGACTTATTAAGAAAAATAAAAAAACAATTGGAATTACGTAATGATTTTATCCGCAAAGTATTTAGTTTTTATATGTCCGATGACGTCGTATCGTCTATTCTCGATTCGAATACGAAACAAAAACTTGGTGGCAAGGAGTGCAAAGTTACCATTCTTTTTAGCGATTTAAGAAATTTTACCCCGCTGTCTGATTCCTTGCCAGCGGAACAATTAGTTGCAATTCTGAATAACTATTTTACTAAAATGGTTCATGTTATTGAAAAGCATAGAGGAACTATCTATTCCTTTATTGGTGATGCAATTATGGTTATTTTTGGGGCGCCTTATTCAACCCAAGATGACTCGTTAAGAGCCGTTGCTTGTGCTATTGAAATGCAACTGACACTGAAAAAAGTTAATATGATGAATAAAAAGAAAGGATTACCACAGTTGCTGATGGGCGTGGGAATTAATACCGGGTTAGCGGTAGTTGGGAATGTGGGGTCCAAAAAGCGGATGCAATACAGTGCAATAGGATCGTCAGTTAATTTATCATCGCGTATTCAGGACTTTAGCCTGGGGGGACAAGTATTAATTTCTGAGGCAACTTATTTGGAAACAAGTAAGGATCTGGAGATTAGTGGCCATCTCCGGGTTAAAACAAAGGGTTTTGATTACCCCATTCATATTTATGATGTCGTCGGAGTCAACGGAGATTATCATCTCCATCTATAATGCATGCCATCTTGAATGCATGCCATCTTGAATGCATGCCATCTTGATCTCTTTACGTCCTCTCGCTCTTCTCACGTCATCTTGACTTCCACTACGTCATCTTGATTTCCCTACGTCATCTAACTCTTCACTCCATCCCGAACCTCTCACGTCATCCCGAACCTCTCACGTCATCCCGAACCTCTCACGTCATCCCGAATGAAGTGAGGGATCTCCTGCAATACGCACCGTACTACATCAAGGAGATCTCTCGCTGCCGCTCGAGATGACGTAGGGGAGTCACGGTGGCGCAGGGGAGTCACGGTGGCGCAGGGGAGTCACGGTGGCGCAGGGGAGTCACGGTGGCGCAGGGGAGTCACGGTGGCGCAGGGGAGTCACGGTGGCGCAGGGGAGTCACGGTGACGCAGGGGAGTCACGGTGGCGCAGGGGAGTCACGGTGACGCAGGGGAGTCACGGTGGCGCATGGGAGTCACGGTGACGCAGGGGAGTCAAGGTGACGCAGGGGAGTCACGGTGACGTAGGGAAGTCAAGATGACGTAGTGGAAGTCAAGATGACGGGGAGAGGTGATCGAGATTATTTTTTAATTTCATAACCGGCATCTAACCAACCTCGTAAACCGCTTTCTAAAGAATAGACTTGCGAATACCCCATTTGTTGCAAACTGTCTGCAACCAGAGCACAACGAAAACCACCACTGCAATAAACAACGATTGGCGTATGATTATCGGGAATTGCCTTTTCAATATCCCGTTCAATGATCCCTTTACTCATGTGAATTGCTGTCGGTATATGTCCGGTAGGCCATTCATTGTCTTCTCGAACATCAATTAGAGCAAAAGGTTCTTGCTGATCCATCTTGTCTTTCAATGCTTGAGGGGTTATTTCTTTGATTCGTTTTTTAGATTCATCTACTAAGGTTAGAAATCGTGAAGAATGTTGTTTCATTATTGCTCCATAAATTAATGATCCACGGGATAAAATTTCTAGGTTACACGATATTAAAGCTAATTATTCCATAATGCCATTCCATCCTGATTTTGGCGGTTGGGTTTTAAACTGTTGACATCGTGCAATGAAAATAGGGGCTATAGCATCTGCGGGATAAATTTCCAGGCATTTTTTAAAGCAAACAATTGCCTCATCCCAACGTTGTTCTTTATACGCTGAGAATCCTTTTTCAAAGCAGGGATTGTATGCACCCAGGTCAAATTCGAGAGCTAAAGCATTGTCCGTTAATAATTCATAAATGCAGCAGCTTTGAGTCCGACCTTCAACTACAACGCAATCAATCATTCGGAATAAAAATTGATCTTTTATTTGTTCATAGACCGTATCACTGACAATTATTTTAGTTTTATAATTTTTATTGATACTCTCAAGTCGGCTGGCAATATTGATCGAATCGCCAAGGGCCGTATAATTTAATCGTTCCGATGAGCCCAAATTACCTACAATGGCATCTCCCATATGGATACCAATACGGGTAAATAAAATTTTCTTTCCTTCTTTTTCCCATTTGGTATTCAATTCATTCAATTTTAATTGACAGCGAAGAGCCGCGCGGGCTGCATGATAGCATGGGTTATCATTAGGTAAGGGTGCCCCCCAAAAAGCCATAATGGCATCACCAATATACTTATCTATGGTTCCTTTTTCAGCGATAATGATTTGGGTTAATTCCTCCAAATACTCTCCCATCTGTATCATTAGTAAATTGGGCTCTGTTTTTTCGGCGAGAGTCGCAAAATGCTCAATGTCTGAAAAGAAAACAGTAAGTGTTTTTCGAACACCTCCTATGCGTACGTCTTCTCCTGATTCAATTAACTGTCTTACGAGAATCTTAGGTATGTATCTTTGAAATAATTTAAGTCCAATTTTCATTGAATGCACTGCATCGCGCAATTGAATGATTTCTTTTATCCTGGATTTAATCGAAATTTCACCATCAAGATTAAAATGCTTTATGTTTTCTGTTTCAGCCACAAGAGATTTAAGCGGTCTTACAATACGAGCAACTAAACCGGATACGAACAGGATTCCCAAAAGTAAGATGATAAAACTGATGTATAAACTCATCAAATTTATTCTTCTCAAATCGCTGATAAAATCACTTTCCGGAACGACAATTCCGATAAGCCAGCCATAGCTTTTCAACGCTTCGACTGGTTCGTAATTTATCATATAATTTTCACCCTCATGTTTATAAGAAAATGTGAGTTTTTCCTGTCCACTTTTTTTATACAGTTCTAGCGATTTGTCGATTAAGGGTATTGAATCATTATGTACATTATGAAATTTTCCCGTAGAAACATTCATGTCAGTAAAAGGTTTTTTATTTGGATATGCAATTAATTTCCCTTTATTTGTGATAATAAAAGAATAACCACCAGCGGTGATTTTTTGATTTTTGATAAATTCAGTGAGTGTAATTAAATTGATATCAATGCCAAAAGCGCCATAAAATTTCCCATCTTTAAATACTGGCGATGCTGTTGTTATTCCTACGTCAGGAGGAGGATCAAAGAAATAGATATCAGTCCATATCGTTTTCTTTTCTTTTTGGGCCTGATGATACCAGACTCGTTTACGATGATCGTAACTCAGGTCAGGAGATAGGTATTGTTTAATTATTTTTCCAGAGTTATCTCTATTAATAATGGTATGTGTTGCAGGATGGGTTAGGCGGTTATAAATTTCGGATGTGATAGTTCCATTTTTTTCTTTTTGAGAATAAATGAAATTGCCCTGTTGGTCACCCCAATAAGCTCCAGCTACGAGAGGTAACGTTTTGACCATGCCCATGGTTAAAGGAACTAACTGGGCTGGGCCAGCTTTAATAATATTTTGCTGAATAAGATGCCCAGTAAATTGACTGTTAACTGCAGCAGGATTGATATTCTCAGTTAATTCACGTAATACGAATTCTGAGGCATGCTTCATGTGTTCATGGGCTATATAAGTTAATATTTTTGTATAGCGTACTGTGGCGACGAGAAGAATTAATAAGGCAGTGATGAGAAATAAAGAAATAAAAATAAAGAGCATACTGGATTTAAGAGGAATAATTAGCTGATTTATTTTTTTAAACAGATTTCCAATCATGCTGCGTCCTGTGCAAAGGATTAATTCCATTCAGGATTAATTATAACTCATTTTTCACACCCCATATCCCTTTTTTATTTGGATTTGCCAAGGTCTGGTTCAGGAGATGAAGAAATTCTTTTCGACTGATAATCTTGGCCCCTAAACTAAGTAAATGTGGAGTCGGCATTTGGCAATCAATGAAATCAAAACCCCACGTTGTCATCGTTTCACATAAGAAGTATAAGGCAATTTTTGAAGCATCGGTTACCATATGAAACATAGACTCGCCAAAAAAAGCAGCTCCTAAACTAATACCATATAATCCACCTACCAGATTATTTTTTTCCCAAACTTCAAACGAATGGGCATAACCCATATGATGTAAATTGATATATGCATCAATCATTTCATTGGTTATCCATGTTTTGTTAAGGCGATCAGAAGAAGTGGCACAAGCGGTAATTACTTCTTGAAACGCCGTATCTATAGATAATCTAAATGGTTTTTTTAAGGATTTTTTTAAACTTCGTGATAACTTAAAGTCGTTTGGTTTTAAAATGAGTCTTGGATTAGGTGACCACCAAAGAACAGGGCAACCGGGTTCATACCAAGGAAAAATACCTTGGGAGTAAGCCTGTAATATGCGTTGAGGGGATAAATCACCTCCAATAACTAATAAGCCTTGTCTGTCGCTGGTCTCCGGGTGAGGAAAAATATAATTATTATCGCTATAATCCAATCTCGTCCTCTCCAGATAATAAGAAATTAATTCTGTCTGAAAAAACCGGGTGAGTAAACCACTCATTAATTCAAAATAAAAATATTCATCATTAATATTTTAGCAGCTCTGAATACAAGCCCCACCTGACCGTTATTAATTGATTATCAAGATAACAAAGTGATCAATTTGTATATTTTAAGAACTTGTCTTACACTTTAGATGAGTTTAATCAGCTGGGATGCTAATATGAAAAAAATAATACTCTCGTGTGTAATAGCTTCAAGTACATTAGGTCTGTCAAGCTGTGTAACTGAGACAGTATATTCACCTGGATACAATAGTAATTACGTCTATTCTACCGCTTCTTACCCCAGTTATGGATATGGCAATTATTACGGGGTCGGTTGGTATGGTGGTCGAGGCTGGCGACATAATAATTGGTATGGTGCTAGATCATGGAATACCGGCTGGCATGGCGCTGGTTGGCGAGGTACCGGCTGGCGTAATACTGCATGGCGTGGCGGATGGCACGGCGGCTGGCATGGCGGCGGTGGTTGGCACCGTAGATAACACTTCATATTTTTGAATTAGTCTAAAAGCGCGATAAGAGATTTTTCTTTATCGCGCTAAACTTGTTAAGTAATTGTTATTAATTACTCATCTGTAATATCATTTAATCTGATTTGCAAATTCACCCGTCATCTTGAGTGTCTCATGTCCTCGAGATGCTTGGCGCACTCTAAAATGTATTGGGGTCAGTAGTGAGAATTTATCATGTTGTAAAAAATATAGTTTTTTCCCTTTTAGCGAAAAGAACAGTAGGTGTCAGAATTCTACTGATTAAAGATGAAAAAATTTTATTGGTTAAACATACCTATCAACCTGATTGGTACACTATTGGCGGTGGAGTTGAATCAGGAGAAACCCCACGCCAAGCTATAGAAAGGGAGCTTCAGGAAGAGGTTGGGGTTGTGTTAAATGCCCCACCTGAATTATTTTCAGTTTATTACAGCAGAAATGAAAAACGTGATGATTATATTATTTTCTATATTGGTCATGCAGGGGCACAAGAATTAGTGACTTCGTCTGAAATCGCAGAGCAACAATGGTTTCCCGCTAATCAATTACCCCCAGATCTTTCACCGGCAACCCGCCGCAGAATCCAGGAGTATTTCAAGGAAATTGAGATCAGTGAGCGATGGTAGACTCAATTACCCTAGTTGAAGGTTGGTTAGTTCGGCTTGTTCTTTATGCGTTGAGATGGGCTGTTCATTAAAAAAAGTCAGGCCGCTTTGTTGATGAACCTCTTGATCTGATATTCGAGTGAGAGGGGGAGCGTCCAAAGTCAATTTTTTACGAGGACTAATTTTTAACAGTCCCAACCCGCCATTTCTCTGCAGCGGTGTTTCATAATTAAAACGCAATTCCAAGAGTTCTTCGCCGCTCAGTTTAAATTTATAGGAGGCCAGCATGCGAAATAATGATAAAACTTCGGTCATGGCAATGCGTAAACCCGGGCATCGCCTTGCTCCTGTTTTAAAGGATAAGAGTCCTCCGGGTTTTTCCAATGTACCTGGGCGATTTAAAATCCCCTCCTCAGTAAAAAAATTAGAATTATAAACATTCCCGTTACTGTCCTTGGGGCCCCATCGTTCTGGAAAAATGTCCTTTGCACTCATTGTGGTTTTACCCAAAGCCTCTTGGCCCTCTTTTGATAGGGTAAGGTCAGGAAAATGAAACGAATGAGTGTGTAAGCTTTGCATGGGAATAAATACGAGCGCACCTGCGGGTAAAGTTAGAAAAGTACCATCAATATCGAGAGTAATTGTTTCATTAATAATTTCTGGAACAATAGGGGCGGGAGGTGATAAGCGTAATGCTTCCAGCAAAACTGCTTCGGTATAAGAGAAGTTATGACTATCCCAAGGTGAGTGTAATTCAAAAAGTTCCCCTGCAGCGATTTTCTGTTGAATTTCCTTTTTAACTATGGAGTAGATGCGTTTATCTTGAACTGCTATTCTCAACGCGGTGATTAAAACGGTGGCTGTGGCATCGAAACCTAATAAGGGAATGAATAAACTTTCATTGACCACATCTCTTATGAGCGCGGACAAAGGGCTATCATCTTCATGTGCAATAGCATATTTCAACAGAAGTTCAGCCTGTTCGGCGCTCAGCTTGCTGGAGGTAATACCCAGTTGTTCCAGTTGGCTTTTTATTTCAGGATTCTGGATGACTCTAACAGTGAGCAAATAATTAAGCCAACTTTGTTCTTGCATTAACTGTGAGGTTATTGCTTTTGTTGAAAAAATAAGGCGGCAACCCAGTTCAAATATTCTATTCCTTAAGAGGAAAAGATTTTTCTCTTCCTCTTGTCTGATCGGCTCAAGGCTGAATAAACAGTCTATTAATTCCTTGGTTAACTTGGAGCTATAAAGGGTTTCAAATGGATTAATGATGTCCTGACCAAAATAAGTAGCGAGTAAAACTCGCCGGGATAGTTTGTCCATGACTTCGCTAAGTGTCTTGCCTTGCGTTTTTTGTTGGGCTTCATATTCCTGGAAAAAATCAGCGACTACTTTAGCTACCTGAGGTCTAAAGGACTCGTTACGCAATAATATAGCGCTACGTATCATTCCATGAGTATTTGAACCCAGATTGGACGACATCAAATTATCTTGACCCAATATGACTGCCAAACGATTAAAAAATTGTTTTTGTCCAAATTTTTTCTCATTATTTCTTGCATAAAGCCGTTGAATTGCCGTTTTGTTTGATAACACAAAGACCTGAGTCGTATTAGGCAATCTAAAATAGCCAATACCAGAATGTTGTTTATCCAGCGAACGTGTGGCAAGTTCTGAAATGAAAGTCATGAAATGGCTTTGCAATGCCAATTTTGCTGAAGGTGAGTTCGTCTTCAACATAGTAAGATCTTTTATAAGAGTCAGATAATCAACTGAAGAGGGGGAAGTTATTTTTGCAGTCATGGCTCTCTGGCGCAGTTGATAATTTAGCACGAGCAAAATGGCGCCCATAACAAAAAGAACAGTAAGTGTCATACACACGCCTCCCGCAGGTATAAAACAAGGATTAATCCAGCTTGGCTCAAATTACATTTTGTCATTAAAAACAGTAAACCGTCTACAAGAGAGATTAATTAAAAGAATGTACTCGTTTTTAGACGCATTTTAGTCATATTAAATACTTGAAGTATTTTGTGATCAATAAAAATCATTCAGAGTCTAAGGTGGGATGGACTGCAAAAATCATCTCTTTACTTAAAGAATAACTATCAATATGATAAATACCATGTACCAAAGGATGTTGTGCCCCCTGAAGTCCATCGGTATAGCGTTCTCTTATAATTACAATAATGGAGTAAATTGATGAAGAAGGTATTTTCAATAGGAGTAGTACTCGGCGCAATGGTTAATCCTCTCTGGATGACTAGTCTTAATGCTGGGACAATGGGACCGATTGGAACAGAGCACCAGTGGACTGGTTTTTACGTTGGCGGTAATTTGGGCGGCAAATGGGGTAAATTTACTGCCCCGGTAACTATTGAAACTGCCACAGTATTAGGAAGAGTTTTAGGGCCATCTATTCAATTTTATGATGTTACTCCCAGTTCATTCACGGGAGGTGGTCAAGTTGGTTTCAACTGGCAACATAATCACTGGGTTTTGGGTGCAGAAGCTAATATAAATGGCGAAGATTTAAATGACTCTCATATTGTGTCGGCAGCAGAGCTTTATCCAGGAACTCAATTTGTAGCTGGGGATATTCTCTCTACTGAGAATGATGTGCAGGCCTCTATACTTGGTCGTCTTGGCTATGCAGCGGATAATTGGTTATTGTATGGGACCGGTGGTGTAGGGTTTGCCAACGTGAAGTTTCTCGGTACCTTTGTTCCCTCTGTTAGTGGAGGTATTCGTTTTCCTGGCGCGTATAACTCAAGTACTCATAGGCTAGTTGGAGGTACTTATGGTGCCGGTATAGAATATGCGTTGACTCAAAATTGGCGCATGGGTGTTGAGGGTCGTTATACTGATTATGGAAGAAGACAATATCCTCTTGGAAGCGTAGCCATTTTTGGTCTTTCTAATTCCGCCTTTATTTATCGCCCGGCCTCAGCTGATCTTTGGTTGCGAACAGGAGAAGTTGTACTCAAAGTTAACTATCAATTCGCCTGATTTTTTGCCGGTTGCTGGCTTCTTTGCATCATCAGGCCTTGTATAATGCTATATTAAAGCAAGTTTCTCACCGGCCTACCGCAGGCCGGTGAGGTTTTAATAAGTATTTAAAATACGAATACTAATAATTATTCCACTCGTTGAAATTGAATAACCACATCTGCGCTTATTCCTCGAGCTACAGATAAAGTTCCTTTTGCATCTCCTGAGTTTTGCGAAAAATGACCAGCCAGGTCGCCGTATTCTGTTTTAATCGTAACAACCCCATTAATACAAGTTCCTGTCAGTCGTTTTTTGGCATGAGCAGGGCAAAGGAGACTTCCTGAGTCTTTGTTTGAGGTCACTTCTATTTTAAATGAACCGGTATTGTCTACAGTGCTAACTGTTCCTGCTCCATGATAGATACACTCACCTATAACCCAATTCGATGCTTTACCAGTTCCCGCCCAATGCCCAGCAATATATTCACAAGCGTCGGGGGTGTTTGAATGAACAGTAATATCAGCTTGGGACACGGGTGTAAAAGATAGTGTGGCTGCTGTAAGTCCCATCAATAAAATTTTTTTCATTTCTTCTCCTTGAATAGTAGGGGTTAATAATATAGACCCAATATGGTTAGTTGCAAATAATATTGCTCAAGGGAATTTCAATAATTGCTGACAAAACTAATGAGAAAAGATACTGCTGGTTAGCATCGCGATAACAAAATACTTTACTTAACTTATAATTTTATTGATCTAAAATAAGTGCTAAGTCTATGATAGGAAGCAAAATATTCTCAAAAAATGGATTTTAAGATGCAAAAAATAGTTAAAGTCGCTTTATGCCAACTTTTTATCGCTGTAGTATCTTTTCTATTTGCTCCCCTAAGTGATGCAGCCAAACCACTATGGACATTTACTCCTGATCCTTATTACTCGCCAACTGTGTCGATAACATCAGTGGGATCGGCAACCGTTAAATACGTGGTAACCAATCAATCCCATCAACGACATACTTTGGTGATGAAACCAATTGCAGGGATTACTCAGATCACCACAGGAAGTTGTAAGAACCCATTTATTTTAGGTTACCTGGAGTCTTGTACCCTTAATTTGTTTGTGAACGGAAGCGCGCTGACCAGTAATATTCAAGGTGGTCCTGTTGTGTGTCAACAAGGAAGCACTTCTGAGTGCTATCAACCTGCTGCTAATAATGTTTTAAATATTACTCGCATTCCCTTAGCACAATATCTAATTACTCCCACTGCCGATGTGAATGGAGCCATTACGCCAAGTACGCCACAAACCGTTGTTGCCGGAAGCAGCCTAACCTTTACTGCCATACCTAATGCTCATTATCTTGTAGAGCAATGGTTTGTGGATGGAGGTATTGCACAGCAAGGGGGCTCGACGTTTACTTTGTCTTCCATTACCGCTAATCATACAGTGGAAGTAACCTTTACTCGGTCAGGGATCATATATGCCGGGACTTTAAGCGGTTATGTTTATTTTTCTACCGATAATGGTTTAACTTGGGCTAATACGACTGTGCCATCACCTGGCTCTGCAGTAAATAGCGTATTTGCTACGCAAAGCACCTTATATGCCGGTAGTGCAGATGGTAAAGTATATTATTCAACCGATAATGGTATTTTGTGGAGTTCTACCGCTTCTGTTCCTGGTGGCGTATCCGTAAATAGTGTTTTTGTTGCAATTATTAATAGTGTTCCAACCATTTATGTCGGAACCCAAGACGGTCATGTATATCACTCAACTGACGGAAATACTTGGACTGCTACTGCAAATCCAGGTTCTGGAGCGGTAAATAGCCTGTTCATTACCTCTTCAAATACTATTTATGTAGGCAGTGGGGATGGCAATGTCTATTACTCCACAAACAATGGTATTAATTGGACACAGATTAATGGCCCAACAACCCCGGTTGCCGCGCCCATCCAAAATGTTTTCGCCACTAACAGCCAACTCTATGTTAATACGCGACAAACCTCATCTAACAGCACCTTACCACCAGGAACAATAGATTTTGAATACGCTTATTCCAGCAATAGCTTGACCGCCCCCAACCCAACATGGACTCTGTTTTCTCAAATAACGTATACCTTATTTGTCATTTCAGATGCGAGCGTTATCCATGCGGGTACCCAGAATGGTCATGTGTTTTCCTTAACTACTGGGGATGAATTGGGATTCATCACGTATAGTCCAATTACCAGTTTATTTTTTCTAAGCGCAGCATAGGGAGATGATTCATGTTAAAAATTAAAAAAGTAGGGTTGTTCTTATTGCCATATAGTTTCATGGCGATGACTTCCTATGCCGATCAAGCAAATGCCTTAGCGAATTTGCCAAGCTCAGGTTTAAATTTGTTAACCCATGCGACGGTGATTAAACCTGTTGAACCAAAGACAAAAATATCCTTTATTGTCTGGTTAAAGTTACGAAATAAGGAGGAATTAGATCAACTGGTTAAAGATGTTTATGATTATAATAGCCCTCGATATCAGCAGTTCCTAACCCCCGCTCTTTACGAGCAAGAATTTGCGCCAAGTAAGGATGCAGAAAATGCGGTGCAACACTATTTTGCTTCTCAAGGGATGCAAGCAAAGGTCATTAACCATAGCGTTCGTGTAACCGCAACTGTGGAGCAAATTGAGCAGGCACTTCATGTGCAAATAAACTATTATCAATATCAAAATGAACGGGTTCGCTCCCATTCAAGCGCTCCGAAATTAAATCCAGAGATTGCCCAATATATTTCGGAAATTACTGGGCTTAGCACCATTCCTGAATTTCAGTCGAATATAAAGAGCGCTCAGACTAACAAAAAAGTAGTGCATGACTTAAATTTTATTTGGAATACTTTTAATCCTTCAGCTATTCCTACCGATATCTCATTGCAAGGCTTTAGCGGAAAGAACTTACAAAAAGCCTATAATTTGAGTAATATTCCTCCTGTTAATGGCATACATCTTGATGGATCGCAACAAACTCTGGTTATTGTTGATAACTGCGGTACCAATGGAGCGGCTCAAATTTTAAGTGATGCCAATCAATATTTTAATATGAATGGTATAAAACCTTTTGTGACCACCGGACCATTCAAGAATTTTGCAATGATCAACCCTGATGGCTCTCCTTATACAACATGCCCGAATGCCACATCTTTTAGTCGGGAAGTAGCATTAGATGTTGAATCCTCTCATACGATTGCACCAGGAGCCAATACGGTGTTGGTCTTAGGTGCTACTGATCAGCGAAGTACACTAATTGATGTAATTACTACGCTCCTTCAGAATTCTTATACCATTGCAGGTTTTTCTAATGCTTATGTAATTTCTAATAGTTGGAGCAGTCCTGAAAACGGCATCGATACAGCGCTTGAGTCCACGCTACAGTTGGCTGCAGCGGCCGGAATCAGTGTTAATTTTTCTTCTGGGGATTGTGGCGATAATACTTATAGTACGCAAACAAAATGCACTGGGACTTCGTCTTCGCCTCTAACCGTTAATTATCCTTCAAGTTCTGCGTATGTTACTGCTGTTGGGGCGACAGCATTATTTGTCGATAATACCTATCGTTATGCGTTTGAAACGGTTTGGGGAACAGTGAAACGAGTTAGCGGTACCTTATCCTACGATGGCGGCACCGGTGGAGGCATTAGTCAGCTCTATGGACCTGTTGCCTGGCAGAGTTCGATCAGTCACTTCACTGCAGGGGGGTATGGAGTGATTAACAATTATGGAAATCGTCGCGCATTACCTGATATTGCCATGCTTGGTGATCCGCAAACCGGACTGCTGATCATCGCCGATGGGGTCCAGGTTCAGGATGGAGGAACCAGCTTGGCTTGTCCTTTATTTTCGGGAACATTAGTTTTAGTAAATCAAGCCCGCAGTTTACTTAATAAAGGAACTTCTATTGGACAGGCAGCACCTTATTTATATCAAATGAATCAAGTGTTACTGGCGAATAGAGCTATTAATCTTATTATTCCTCCCGCTCTTATTATCAGTGGGGCAACACCACCACCGTCCTCATTGATACAGGGTACTCCAGCTCCGGCGTCTGCATTTACAATTAACAATATAACTTTTGGATGGGATTCAGCGCTTACCCTTGAACCTGAAGATCAATTTTGGAATGATGGGGTTGGGGTTGGCTCTCCAAATATTCCCAATTTTGTCTTAACGATGGCTAACATGTAGCAAGGAATAAATCTTATACTCTAACCAAGCCCAAGTTTATTTCGATATAATGAAACTCTTGGGCTAAACTAACCAAAATAATTAAAAGTGTGTCCTTAGATGGGGCCGATGCCAAGTATTTCGGATATAGAGGTAAATTAATGAACATCGTTGTTAAAGTTGGAACCCAAAGTATTTTGTCACATGATGGAACCCCTTTTGAACCTATTATGCTGCATTTGGTTGAGCAAATTGTGACCTTACAAAAAGCAGGACATCAGGTGGTATTAGTGAGTTCGGGGGCAGTGGGTTCAGGCCGCAAGGTCGCCCATCAGACTCTTGGGCGTCAGTACGGTAGTTCTACGGGTGAAAAACAACTTTTAGCTTCATTAGGACAGCATGAATTGATGCATCTTTATGCTTCAATGTTCAAAGTACACCATATCCTGGCCTCTCAGATATTGCTTACCAAACAGGATTTTCAAACAAGACAGCATTACTTAAATATTGCCCGATTACTACGAGAAATTTTGCAGCAAAAAAATATTGTGCCCATCGTTAACGAAAATGATAGTGTTGCTATTGAAGAATTGATGTTTACTGATAACGATGAGTTGGCTGGCCTTATTGCCGCACAAATGAATGTTGAAAAATTAATTATTCTAAGCAATGTCAAAGGGGTTTATACCGCTCATCCAGATACGCAGGGTTCAGAAATTATTCCTGTTATTGATCCGGAAAAAGGTTGGCCGGAAGTTTCTCCTGCTAAAAGTGCGCAAGGCAGGGGGGGGATGAGCAGTAAGCTTGCAACGGCCCGTAAAATGTCAAGTTTAGGCATCACAACACATATAGCCAGCATTGATATTCCTTCAGTGATTACTCGTATAATAGGAAAGGAGGAGTTAGGTACGGTTATTTTGCCATCTAAGAAAAAGTCAAATATAAAGAAATGGATGGCTTATAATAACAATAAGCAAAATGGGTCGATTTCAATAAATCAAGGTTTATTTGATATTTTAAAAGAAAATAAACGAGTTATCAGTATATTGCCTGTAGGCATAGAACAATGTAGTGGTGATTTTAAAAAGGGCGATTTGGTTGAAATACTTACCCCAAAAGGACAGAAAATAGGTATAGGAATAGCTAAATATGATGCAAACAAATTAAATGAGTACTTGGGGATAAAAGATAAACCAGGATTTATTCATTACGATCATTTGCATATTTTTTAGGAGTTTTTTTGCTAATGGACACTCTTATTGAACAGTTGAAAGCCGCCAAAGAAACAAGTTATCGCTTAAAGCTTTTAACCAAGACGAAACGTAAAGAAGTATTGTTGAGTCTTGCTGCTCATTTGCGCAAAGCGAGTCATAAAATAATTGCAGAGAACCAGAAAGATCTTCTCTTGATGGCAAAAGATGATCCTCGATACGACAGACTGCTTTTATCTGAAGAGCGAATTAGTGCGATTGCAGATGATGTGGAATTAGTTGCTTCTTTACCCGATCCCTTAGGAACTATTTTAGAGGAACAATTGCGCCCCAATGGTTTGCGAATTCAAAAAATTTCTGTTCCCCTTGGTGTGGTAGCGGTGATTTATGAGTCCAGACCTAATGTGACTATTGATGTTTTTTCTTTATGCTTTAAAACAGGGAATGCTTGTGTTTTAAAGGGGGGAAAAGAAGCCTATCATAGCAATAAATATCTTGTATCGCTGATTCATCAAAGTTTGCAAGAGCATCATCTTAGTAAGAGCGCCGTTTATTTATTGCCCCCTGAACGCGAGGCCACGCATCAGCTTTTGAATGCAACGAAATTGATTGATGTTTGTATTCCAAGAGGAAGCCAATCATTGATTCAATTTGTTCGTGAGCACGCTAAAATACCGGTGATTGAAACAGGCGCAGGTATTGTTCATATCTATTTCGACTCCAGCGGTGATATAGAAAAAGGCCGTTTGATTATCAATAATGCTAAAACAAGAAGAGTCAGTGTTTGTAACGCTTTAGATACTTTAGTCATTGATGAAAAAAGTTTAACCCATTTGTGTTTTTTAGTAGAGTTACTTGCATCAAAAAATGTTGAAATTTATGCAGATGATTTAAGTTATAAAGCCCTTAGGGCCGCTTATCCTGAATCGCTTCTTCATCAAGCAAGTCCTGATGACTTTGGCCATGAATTTTTATCCTACAAGATGGCAATCAAAACAGTTTCTTCAGTAGAAGACGCGGTGAAGCATATTATGGAATACACCTCAGGTCATAGCGAGGCCATTATTGCCGAAGATCCCTTGGCAGTCACTTATTTTTTAGATCATGTTGATGCAGCTGCGGTGTACGTTAATGCTTCGACTGCGTTTACAGATGGTGGGCAATTTGGTATGGGGGCTGAAATTGGGATTAGTACTCAAAAGTTGCACGCTCGCGGCCCCATGGGTTTGGCTGCCTTAACCAGTTATAAATGGCTCATTTTTGGAGACGGTCAAATCAGAGCGTAAAGGGTTAATCAGTTGTAAACAAGAAGCAAAATATCCATAGGTACTCTTTGAAATCTTAAATTGCACTAGGGGGACAATTGGTTCTTCGTCCCGCGACTTATCCGGTGTTGTTGTATCAATCAATTTCAGTACTTACGTCCGACGGCTTGTCTGTGGGACGTAGGGCATAAATTTGATTGATGCAATAATACCGACTTGTTTGCGGGATCCAGTTAGAGTTACTCGAATCCAAGAGGCTTTTGTTTTGTGATATTTCCAAACGCCACGAATAAAATTGCGACGTGTCGGGAGTTAGGACTCGATATCTGGGAAAACCCTATGCTATGCTAAACATTGTTTTTATAACCGTGTAAGGAAACATGATGTATTTAAATATAAGAAATTTCTTAGGTCCGCTGTTCCTCATTCTTTCATGCCCTATTTTTGTGATGCTGATGTGGTATACCAATACCGAGCTTAACGGTTCTTTGTCTGCTTTATGGAATTTGGTAAGTGAGCAAGGCTTGGTGCAAACTGTTTATAAGGTATGGGCACCATTTTTTTGGGGTTCTTTTACAGCCTGGAAGATTATTTTTGTTTTTACTCTGTTTCAATTGGCATTAATGCGGTTATTGCCCGGAAAAACATTTGAAGGTCCGATTACACCCAAAGGAAATATTCCTGTTTATAAAGAGAATGGGGTATTAGCATTCATTACTACTATGTCCGTATTTTGTCTGGCTACTTTTGGCTTGAATTTATTTTCAGCTACTATCCTGTATGACAATTTAGGGGCCATTTTAGGTGCACTTAACCTGTTTAGTCTTCTATTTTGTGTGTTTTTATATATCAAAGGGCGTTTTTTCCCTTCATCTACGGATTCAGGCATCACGAATAACATGCTCTTTGATTATTATTGGGGAACGGAGCTGTATCCTCAGGTGCTGGGCTGGAGTATCAAGAAATTTATTACCTGCCGTTTTGGAATGATGAGTTGGGGACTTTTTCTGCTCTCTTATGCTGCAAAACAGGCAGAGTTAGGTGGCTTGGCCAATTCGATGTTAATTTCTGTTGCCTTACAGCTTTTATATATTGGGAAGTTTTTTATTTGGGAAAAAGGCTATTTGCGTTCACTGGATATTATGCATGACCGGGCTGGTTTTTATATTTGCTGGGGTTGTATGGTTTGGGTTCCCTGCATTTATACTTCACCGAGTATGTATCTTGTTCTTCACCCTATTCAGTTAAGTCTGGGATGGGCAGCAGCTATTTTTATTTTGGGGGCTGGAAGTATTTTTATCAATTATTGGGCCGATGCACAACGACTTATTACCAGAGCAACTCAAGGACAATGTACCATCTGGGGAAGAAAGCCTGTTACAGTTTTAGCTCATTACCAAACTACTGAGGGAGATAAAAAACAAAGCCTATTACTTGCTTCCGGATGGTGGGGAATTGCAAGACATTTTCACTATGTTCCTGAGATAGCCGGAGCATTTTTTTGGTCAGTCCCGGCCTTGTTCGAACATTTTTCTCCTTATTTTTATGTCTGTTTTTTAACAATCCTTTTATTGGATCGTGCATTTCGTGATGATAGACGATGTGCTAATAAATACGGTCAAGACTGGAATAAATATTGTCAATTGGTCCCATATAAAATTGTCCCATTTTTGATTTAATAGCGACTAATGGATTAGAAAGGAGAATTATCGAGTTACTCATTTAAAAAATCATAATAATAAAAGAAAAGGAGTTTCTTTATGGATACCAGCGAGCATACAGAATTAGGTGATTCATTACGATTTGGAGATTGGGATGAATTACAAGGCAACCCTTATGTAAGATTTAATGAGCAAGGTACCTTGCTTTTAGAATTGCAGGGTATTAATGAGAACGGTCTTCCAGAAGGTATAGATTTAGAGATGACTGCCGGACAGATTATGGCGATGTCCGGTGATTATTTCGGTGGCAGGGAGGTCGAACTTGATCTACCCAGCCAACAGGACTTTGCTCGTCATCGAAAGAGTTTTCAAACGACTTACCAGTGCGAAGATCTGGGGGAATACTTAGTTAAAAAACCGGTTACAGCTACTGAAGAGCAAAAATTAGTCAAGTCATACCAGAAGTTAGCTAATTCTAATGTCAATGAAAGTGATATAGAAACGATTTATAAAATTAATAATGCGAACTATATTCCTTTCTCATCAACCTTGAATAGTTATGTCCAACAATTAATGTTTGCTCTGCGCGTCAACAATTATAGTGAGATACTTAATCGAAATTTATCGCATTTTACACCCTGGTCTGTTCGTGTTTATATGCTGGGACATCATATAGCACTCAAATATGGCCGTATTTCCTATGAATTAAATCAATTGATTAAAGACCAGCATTATCAATCAGATAACCAGGACTTTAATTCCCTGATAGAGATGATGCATCAATCAGGATTCAGTATAACAACAGAAAAACTAAAGGATTTAGCTTATAGATATCAAGCCTTAGCTCTGGGAATGGAGCTGTTTTGTTTTCATTACTATAGCGATCATTATGCCGCAGGTCACGGAGCCATGATGGGGGATTTGCGGGTTTTATTGCCAGCCCGTTTTGGAACTTTAGGTAGTATTTTAGTTAATAATTTACATGATGAATTAAATCAGGTCACTGTTTATACTAAAAGACCTTATGATCCAACACCTGATCTTACGGAACCACCAGTTGAAACAGGGGGCGATGGTGATTTTAATAGCGCCAAAAATTATTATAACAAACAATCTTGTATTGCCGGTCTTCAGGAGTCGATGGAAGACATTCGTCGGGTTTTTCAAGGCAATGAATTACCTAGCCAGATAGAATATGGCGGGTTGCAACGATTGCCAGATATTGATGTCAAGTACCGTCAGCCTCAGCCACTTTTTTTATTGGGTGAGGATAATAAAATTTATTATCGCACGGAGCTGAGTAAAATTCATATGCTCTCTCCCTCCGATTTTAGAGCCGCTCATGCTAGTCCTCAAGAGCATGGTTATACGGAATTAAGCAATATATTTGAGGCTCTTCTTTTGGTTACAAAGTTACGTTTACTTTCTTATTTTTATCAAGGAAAATTGCAAACGCTTACAGCAGACGAACTCAGTCGTATTGAGCAGGAAGAAGCGCAACTTAATCCGGGACGACAACCTATTCCTCAACCTCCTCTGTCAACTGGACTACAACCAGTTCCAGTTGCGGTTACCGTACCTCATTGGCAAAGACCTGCGAGCAATGACACAATGATGCACGGTTTAAACAGGAATGGTTTATTAGCCTCGTCTAAAAATCAAAAAACCGATATTGCTCTCGATATAACAGAAGATGTTGGTTTTACTTTATAACGACGATGATTGAGTAGGAGACTCATCAGGTATGCGTTCATAACCTGATGAGCTCCTTTTTCAAATTTTTTATTACTGACTTCTTTGATCTGCGTTTGTATTCAGGCGTGTATTCGTTCCAGTTTTTCTTGATGAGGAAGATCTGTTTGCAGAGCTTGCCTGTGTCGAATGAGTACTCACTCTGTGGGATGCATTTGGGGAGCCTGTTGCTTTATTTTTACTATGTTTTGTAGCTGGGTGGGCCGATTTAGAGCGTTGTTTCGTGCTTTCTTTTAAATGTCCCGTCACACTATTAGCTACCCGAGTACCGGCTTTTCTTAGATCATTCATATTATTCTGCGCAGCTCTTTGAGTTTGACTGATGGTTTCTTGTGACTGTCTCATCATTTGACGGGACATATTAAGCCAATGATTTTCCATAATATCAAACATATCTTGCACGTAATCCAATGCTTTGTGTCCATTTTCAATCATTACTTCCATATTTTTTTCTAAGACTAGTTCAGGTCTATTAGAATTTAACAATTCATTAGGTTTGATATAACTAAAACTTTGCATTGTTTTCACATTTAAATCGAGTAATTGACGAAATGGTTTTTCTAAGGCATTCATATTTTGGTACTGCGTGTATTGATTTGGCATCATCATCTCCTTATGGTGCTTTGCACAATAATAAGCCTAGTAGTTAAATTTTATTTGTCAATATAAGGTGGTTTAAGCCAAAACTAAGGCAAACAGTAAATTTATAAGAAAAACCATTATCCTATTCGACAATTGCTTTTCCAGTCTGATGGAGGGAGATTCGAACAAAATGCTTCATTTTTATTTGTTTGTTATTGTCTCATTTTGGTTATATTTTGAATTGAAATTGGTTATTGGCTATAATTAGAAACAGTTACTAAAGTGGTTTTTCACCAAGACGTGTTTAAAAATCATTTTTTAACTGACTTTCAATATTTGCGTTTTTTGGGCAATGGTTGTCCTTTATATTCTTTAGCCCTGATAAACAAATTAATTTAACTGACATCAACTAAAGGATATTTACATTTAAAGGAGAGAAAAATGAAAAGACACATTATAAATACTGAAGACGTTATTGGCGTCGAGGTCAGAAATACTCAAAATGAGAGTTTAGGTAAAATTGAAGCCTTAATGTTAGATAAAGTTGAAGGAAGAGTCGCATATGTGGTTTTATCCTATGGGGGCTTCCTCGGTATGGGGGATAAATTATTTGCTTTGCCTTGGTCTGCTTTTTCTTATAATGCGATGAAAGATTGCTTTGTTCTTCCCATTGATAAAGAAAGGCTAAAATTATCTCCCGGATTTGACAAAGATCATTGGCCTGATATGACTAATCCCACCTGGATCTCAACAATTAATAGTTATTATCAATCACTTCCTTCAGACAGAACCCATTAATAGAATAAAGCATGTTAGGTTTTGCCTAACATGCTGTGCTTATAACCAAAAATACAATAAATGAACATACCGATGACAAACCAAACGATAAATCGGAAAATAGTGAACCAAGGCAAATTAATAATAAGATAGAGACAGCTTAGTATTCCCAAGATCGGAACATAAGGCATACAAGGTGTTTTAAACGGCCGAGGTAAATCCGGTTTCGTGTAATGTAGAATGAGAACACCGCTACAAACCATGGCAAAGGCGACAAGCGTTCCTATATTAACTAATTCTGCTAAGGTACCCATAGGGACAAGGGCGGCAACAAAACCAATTAATAGGGCACAAAATAAGATAATCCGGGCAGGGGTTTGGGTTTTTTCATGGAGAGCAGCAAAATAGTCGGGTAATAAACCATCTCTTGCCATTGCGAAAAAAATTCGACTTAAACCATAAAACAACACCAGCATCACAGTAGTAAGACCTGCTATTGCTCCAATACTTATAATACTCGCTGCAGTTTTATAGCCTATGAGAATAAGCGCATAACTAATGGGGGAGGCAACATTGAGTAGTTTATAAGAGACAATGCCTGTAAGAAGACCCGAGACAACAATATAAAGAATGGTTGCAATGAATAGAGAACCAATAATGCCAATGGGTAAGTCACGTTGGGGATTGATGACTTCTTCAGCTGTTGTAGAGACAGCATCAAATCCAATATAGGCGAAAAAAATCAATGAAGCTCCTTTCGCGATACCTGCCCATCCAAAGGGCATGAACGGAACCCAGTTTTTGGTTTCCACGTGAGTTGCAGCGATGATTATAAATAATAAAATAACAGATAACTTGATACAGACAATGATATTGTTGAAGCGTGTACTGATTTTTGCACCACCAATGAGCATTAAAGCTAATAAGCCAATGATGATTAATGCTAAGCTATTTATTATGCCACCTGTACCAGGGCCTTGGAGAAGTAACTTAGGAATTTCAATATTCAAGGACAATAGCAGACTATTGAAATAACTACTCCATCCCACGGCTACAGCAGCAATGGAAATGGAGTATTCCAGCAACAAGTCCCAACCAATTATCCAGGCAATCAATTCTCCAAAGCCAACATAAGCATAACCATAGGCGCTACCGCAACCCCCAATAGACGTAGCTAATTCCGCATAGGAGAGGGCCGTAAAAAGACAGGCAAAACCGGTGATGATATACGATAAGACGATTGCAGGACCGGCATCTGTCGCGGCAACTACGCCGGTGATAACAAAAATACCTGCGCCAATAATGGCACCTATCCCTAATAAGGTAAGATCAAATGCCGATAAACATCGTAAGAGGACTGCTGATTTTTCTGTTTGGATATCTTTTTTACGAAACAAGTCCATTTTGTATCTTCGCCTGTGAAAAATAGGTTATAAACGATCATTAAATAAATAGCATTGAACACCTTAGAGAATCAAATACCGTTTCATAAAAATGTTAGCACGCATTAAAAGTTACATTGGCTTAAATGGATTATTTTGGTTTTATTTATCCATTTATTACTAAACCAAACCAAGAGAAATAATGGCAATCCTATATAAGAAATAATGAGTTCTTGCCAGTTGATGTCATGATGCATAAAAGCGATGACATTATGGCTGGCGATAATCAGGATGCATAAGAAAAATATTCCCAATGGGACATAAGGATAACCTTTGGCTAAATAAGGAAGCTGAGTTAGATCTTTTCCTTGATGAATGTATGCTTTACGAAACCGATAATGGCTGATGGCAATACCCATCCATGCAATAAATCCGGACAATCCTCCAGCGTTTACTAACCATAAATAGATAGAATCATGACCAAATAGAAAAGACAAAAAAGCCAGTAATGAGATGCTTGCTGTGGCTATTAATGCGTGTATAGGTATCCCTTTTCTGGTGACTCTGGAGAATAATGAGGGAATATGTTTCTCTTTTGCTAAAAACCAAAGCATGCGACTTGCGACATACATGCCGGAATTAGCCGTTGATAATATAGCTATTAAAATAACCGCATTCATCATGAAAGCGGCACGTTTATGATCAAATACAGCAAAAGCCTGTGTGAATGGACTCATCATGACATCTTGATCGATGTTTTGCGCCGAGGTATAGGGGACTAAGAAGCTAATCACCAGTAAAGAAAGAATAAAGAATAAAAAAATTCTCCAAAATACCAGTTTAATAACTTTAGGTACATTTTTCTGAGGATTTTTGCTTTCTCCGGCGGCTATACCGATGAGTTCTGTTCCTTGAAAAGAAAAACCAGCTAGGATTACCGCGCTAAAGATACCAAACCAGCCGTCATGAAATGGAGCATCACCTATACGCCAATTAGAAAACCCTACCGAATGATGGGAGGTAAAGCCGCATATCATTGCAAAACCTATAATGATGAACAATCCAATGACACTGATTTTAATCAATGAAAGCCAATATTCAATTTCACCGAATACTTTAGTGGATATGGCATTAAATGCTACTATAAATAATAAAAAAGCCCCAGACCAAAGCCATGCAGGAGTATTAGGAAACCAGAATTGCATGAGTAGAGACGAAGCAGCTATTTCCGCTGCTATAGTTATTGCCCAGCTATACCAATAATTCCAGCCTAATGCGTAGCCTAATGATGGATCAACAAACTGAGCTGCATATTGATAGAAGGAACCTGAAGAGGGCATAAATGCAGCCATTTCGCCTAAGCTGGTCATTAAAAAATAAATCATAATTCCCATCAATAAATAGGCTATCAATGTTCCGCCAGGTCCTGCTCTGAAAAGGACACTGCCACTTGCCAGGAATATCCCCGTTCCTATTGAGCCTCCTAGGGTAATCATTCCCAAGAGGCGGCCATCCAAATTTTTATGAAGTTTATCCGTAGGGGGTGATGCGTCCATTTAATCATCCTAAAATTGATTATATAGGCTTCTTAGGCATTAAAAAATTCACACAGCAAGCGCTGGAAGTGATGAGTTCCCTGTTCCTTAGTCGGTGAAAAGCGGCCTGTATCATAAAAGCGTGAGCGTATTCCTTTTTGTACTGCTTCCACCACTGCTTCATCTTCACGCTCGACCTGATCTAAATCACCCCCAGCTCCTTGACCTAATTTACTTTCATCAAAGACAAAGGTTAAAAATGAAACTTGTGTTAAATCAGGGGCTAAGGGCTTAACCACATTGACTGAACATCCCCATGGATAAAAATTCAGCATGGTGTTAGGGAAAATCCAATAGTAGTAAGCAGCCACGTTTTTTCCATAGTCTTGAGATTCTTTGGGAATAGTGAAACTTGCTTCTCCAGGACTTGCTAAGGCCAATTGTAAATTACAGAAGCGATAGAGTTCGGTGGTATACGTGGTGCAGTCTATTAATTGCCTTAATGAGGGATGCACGAAAGGAATATGCAAAGCTTCCAAATAGTTCTCACAATAGAGGGCCCAATGGGCTTTCACCAGATAATCGCGGGAGCGTTGTTTATCGAAACGCATTTTATCCATAGGTAACCAGAATAAACGCTCTTTTATATCACAAATCACTTCGTAAAAAGGAACTGTGGGAGATAAGGAAGTAAAAATAAATGGTTCTAAAATACCCATAGGGATCTGAGCCAGATTATCTTTAGGCGTAGGAAAGTTTTTAGTTTTATCGAATTCGGGCATATGTAACATATCGCCACAAAGTGAAAACCGCCGCCCGTGATAACGGCATTTAATTTTTTGGGAGCTGCAAGGCGCATCGACCAGAATGTTTCCTCGGTGTGTACAGACATTGCTCACGCAACGTAATGTGGCTTGTTCATCCCTGACAAATAAGAGCGGCTCATCTAATAGTTCAGGAAGCAAAGTGAAGGGGACCATGGACGAGGGCTGTTGAATGTCCTCGGTTCCAAGACAAAATTGCCAGGTGGTTGCGAAAATTTTTTCTTTGCTTCGTTCAAACCAATCTGGCGAGGTATAAAATTCGGAAGCAATGGTTGATGCTTTTTCAATATCAGAATCAATAAATAGAGGGTTCATGCATAGTCCTTTACAAAACGCTTATTTCGATGGGAGTAAAGCTATTGCATTCATCAAGGCTCTGTCAATTGAAATATTCACTGAGTAAAAAAAATTGGTAGTTATAGCCCTCGTTAACACAATGTAAGAGGGCACAATAGATTGAAACAAGGCCAAAGATAAACCCATAAAGTCTATGGTATGGGCATCGCCTGATGCCCATAGGATTTAAATTATTCTACTTAAAAGGATCGAGAGCACCGAACTCCACACATGAAGTACTTAACCCCGGTGCTTTGAATGTTGCTGCCGGAGTCGAAAATCTCGCTCCATGCGTTGTCGCGTTGAAAGAGCGCATCCTCAGTAGAGCTCCAGTAGCGGTCCGTTAGGCAGTTTGCACCCCATGCGCAGGAGGTGTCTGGAGAGGGACCAATGATGCCAATTAAATCAGGTAAATTATCGATGATGTTCTGCGTGCCAGCAACACAACCAGAACCATTGTTTGCTGGGCCCATCTCACAAATCGCGGGAAGGTACCAATCGGAATAACCGCTAATCGTTTGTTTACACAATCCTGCCGCGTAATAGGATAATGGTGTTGGCCCAGGGGATGCGGTAAATGGAGCAGTACCCCCGTTCCCTAGCGTATTATTTGTCATGAATTGATTATAGAAAGTTACAAGATTACGTGTATTGCACTGACCATCGGTCAGTCCCTGACATGCACTAAATGAGGAACTAGTAAACGGGTCTGGGTTAGTATAAGTTGATGCAAAAAAAGCTTGAAACGCAGAAAAAGTGGGCGAAGGTGCTGAGGGTGTAGAAGCAGCATCAACTCCAGGAATCAGATCATAACTTACGTCTGTGGGGTCAAAGGGAGGGATGCCATGGCCTATACCACCATTTGAAGTCCAATCAATACCATTAGGATACCTGGGAGCTTGATCGCTAAGAGACGTTACTGTGCCACTAATGCTTGCTGATGGATTAGCTGTTTCTGTCATGGCATAAATATAACCCCCTTGATAAATACAGCCATAACCAAGAACCTCCACTGTAGTTGATGATAAGATTACACCATTTGCAGTGACCGTGACCACTCCTGGTATTGGCGCAATTCCTGTAGTGCATGGTGCATTCCCTGCTCCTGAGGTAGCTATGGTGCCCGGAACTACTGTAATCGTGCATGAACCACCCACTGGTAGAATAGTACCGTTGGCGCACGCGGAGGGGGATGTGGTGTCTACCGTAGTTCCTGTTGGCCATGTGGGATAACTAATGGATAATCCGGTTGTAGGAGTATCCCCCCTGTTGGTGACGGTAATAACCCGGGATTGTCCTGAGGATTGTCCATTTAAGGTTAGTCCTTTGACGCTGAGTGCTAAATTTGCCATAACGGTAATGGCTAAACTGTCTTCTTTGCGCGGATGATAACACTCATTGGGGTTAGGCGCCCCATCAGGATTTACTTGACACAAAGTAGGACCTCCAAAGAGTCCGCTTGCAGGTAGCGCACTGCCACTAATGGTTAATGACAACAAGCAGGTGGAGGTTGTAGTGCCTTTGGGTCCTAGCACACATGGGCCGTTTTGACTTACCCCTGTCTGTGGTAGGATAACCAAGTTGTGGGAACTTCGTGAATTATTGCTTACGGTATATTGTACCGCAACAGAGCCGGTTGGGGCCACTGTCGCTGTAGGGGGATGATTGATATTGGGCGTAAAGCTCCATACAGGAATCCCGGCTTGCGTTGAACTGATTAAACAACAAAAAGTACTGAAACCCATGCCTAATTGTGGCATTAAACGCGCTAATTTCATCATGTATCCTTATGCGATATAGGTGAGGTTAAATAAAAAATTATAGGAATGGTTTAACGCCAGAACAGGCCTCATAGTACCTGTGTGGGTACTACCGGTTAAAAGACTTGCTGATAACGGCAGTACAACAGAATTCTTGTTCATCAATGCTCCTTGCCATACTAAAGGGGTTCATAAAAAACAGCGGGTGGTTAAGAGAATCAGTCTGAAAGAACTTACAGACTGATGTGCTAGAGTGCACGACTTTTTAATTTTTAATGGATAGCTCATGCGCGATCCCGTCCCTTGGTAATTTATCAATAGTAATGCTTATAAAAAATTTTAAGCGGTAAGCATAGTAAAGGTTATGCTATCTTAACTGTTATAGAAAATCAAAAAATTTCCTGTAATATCAATTGTTCAACTCGACTCAACTCAATCATTTCACGGCAGTGACCATTTATGTTATATACAGCCTTTGTGGGTAACTTTTTATGAGACTGATGAGGAACTCAGTAGGTTTTGTTATTTTTAAATTTTATTATTTGACAAGTACGCTCCAACCTTTTTATCAGCAGAATAAAATAGATATAAATCAATTTTAAAGAGTAATTATATTTTTTAAATATGTTGTTTGGAAAGGAGTTATTTTAAGTGGGACGAATCGAATAAAATCAAGGTGTTGCAGTAGATACTGATTGTTTGAAAGAGGGGATTTGTTTAAAAAACAAATAAAAATAATGCGAGTCAAGACTGTTTTTTCATTATTATTTTGTTTAAGATAGACGTGCATAATATCCATGTTTATTTTAACATCTTTCCTTGTGGATATTTTATTCGCGCACTTCCCATTTATTTCTAAATATTCTTGCAATTTCTATAAGAACCCTTGTTCTATAAGGATTATTGCTTTTTCTTATTATTTCCCATTCTATTTAGTTATCCACATTTTCTGTGGATATGTCTGTGTATACTCTGTCAAATTCCTTATAAAATAGGGTGATTTCCCCCTGCTTATCCCTTTGACATATGTTAACCATGATACAAAAAACATCGATATCGGCTCATGACAATCAATGACTTAAACTACAGATAGTTGAATAAGAGCTGAGTAAAGAAACTGAAGCATTATCAAGCTTAGTGTCCCATTTATTCCTCATTTGAAAATAAGGATGGTTGATAGTAATCCTGCTCAATAGAGGGATGATGAAAATGAACGCCCACTCCGAGAAGTCTGATTGGTTTGGGGTGACTCATATAAGCTTTTTGGAATAGCTCTATATATTGTTTGAGGTTGACTTCGGTACTTTTTATTTCTGCGGAGACCAGTTTGAAATCATTATTTTTGATTTTAATAAATTGATTTTTTATTGATAAATCAGGGGCGCTTTTCTGTATTCTCAAGGTCAATTCATCACAAAGTTCCTCAATTATTTTAATTGCTTTATCAGGCTCTACCAGATCGCGTAGTAGGGTTCTTTCTACACTTAATGATTTTCGCAATCGATTAGGTTGAACCGGACGATTATCAATCCCTCTGGCTTGATAATAAAGTTGTTGACCGAGCTTTCCGAAATGCTCTGTTAAAAAGACTAAAGAATAATCGTACAAATCATTACAGGTAAAAATATTCAACTTATTTAATTTTAATGAGGTCACTTTGCCAACGCCAAATAACTTATTAATTGGGAGCGTTTTAACAAAGCTGCTTACTTGTTCTGGCGTTATCACAAACAATCCATTCGGTTTTTTCCAGGCGCTGGCAATTTTCGCTAAAAATTTATTTGGAGCCACTCCTGCTGATGCAGTGAGTTCCTGCTCTTTAAAAATTGCTTGTTGAATGGCTTGGGCTATACGAGTAGCGCTCCCCTGACAATGGAGGGAGTGGGAGACATCAAGAAAGGCTTCATCAAGTGACAGCGGTTCTACCAGATCAGTAAATTGGTGAAAAATAGAATTTATTGATTGAGATACTTCTTTATATTTATTCATATTTACTGGTAGTACGACTAAATCAGGACAGCGACGATGAGCCATTGCTGTCGGCATGGCCGAATGTATCCCATATTCCCGGGCAATATAATTACAGGTGCATAATACACCGCGTTGAGTTGCAGAACCGCCTACTGCAACAGGTTTATTCTTTAACAGGGGATTATCTCTAATTTCAATGGCTGCGTAAAAACAGTCCATATCAATATGGATTATTTTCCTAAGTTTTGAGCCATTCTCGTCTGGTTGAATTTGCATCATTAGTAATTTGTGGAGCTACTCATACGATTATAGAAGAAATGATCTGAATGATAACTCAAATTTCTCAGGAGAGTCATTGCGTTGTATGCTGATTTATATCGCCAAGAATACTGAGGCTGAACTTACGATGGAATAAAGTTCATACCCGTGAACGGTTACAAGTTTTTGAGTGCTAATCGTATACATCATCGGACATCAACCCGCAAAAAACATCTTTTTTTGCGGGTAAGAACAGGAGAATCAATTTAAATTGATTGTAAATCTAAATATTTTTCTGCATCGAGTGCTGCCATGCAGCCAAAGCCTGCTGAAGTAATTGCCTGGCGGTATACATGGTCTGCAACGTCACCACAGGCAAATACTCCCGGGATTGAGGTACTGGTAGCCATCCCATCCAAGCCCGATTTAATGGTGATGTATCCATCCTTCATTAATAATTGATCAGTAAATAATGCAGTATTTGGTGTGTGACCAATGGCTATAAATACACCATCCACCTTTAACTCTTCTTTAGCATTATTATTCACATTGCGGATGGAGGCTCCAGTTACTTTTTTTCCATCGCCTAACACTTCATCAAGAGTAAAATTCCATATTATCTTAATGTTGCCATTTTTGGCTTTCTCAAAAAGCTTGTCCTGGAGAATTTTTTCAGCACGTAAACTGTCTCGTCGATGGACTAAGGTAACGGTAGATGCAATATTAGACAAATACAATGCTTCTTCAACTGCGGTATTGCCGCCACCAATGACGCAAACGTCTTTATTACGATAAAAGAAACCGTCACAAGTCGCGCAGGCTGAAACGCCTCGCCCCTGATAGGCTGATTCAGATTCTAATCCCAAGTATCGAGCCGAAGCTCCAGTGGCAATAATTAAAGCATCACAAGTATAGATTGCACTATCGCCCTGAAGTACAAAGGGTGCTTGCGCTAAGTTAGCTTTGACAATATGATCAAAAATGATTTGAGTATCGAAGCGCTCTGCATGCTGCTGCATACGTTCCATAAGAGCGGGGCCTTGTAGGCCTTCAATATCCCCAGGCCAGTTATCCACCTCTGTGGTTGTAGTTAATTGACCACCAGGCTGCATACCAGTGATTAACACTGGATTAAGATTAGCTCTTGCGGCATAGACTGCGGCGGTGTAACCTGCTGGACCAGAACCAAGTATGATTAAGCGGTGGTGAGTGCTTGTGCTCATCGTCTCTGCCTTCCTTATATTTTGTGTTAAGATGGCAAATATTATGACAAAAATGAACATATTAAAATACCTATGGCAAAACAACATTCTAGAAAACAGGTTGGCACTCCCCCAAAAAACATGCCAGATTACATTATAAAGCGCTTAACTGAAGGCAGTTTTATATTAATTTTATCAAGTGCTCTTTTTGTGCTCTTGTCTTTATTTACGTATCACTTGAGCGATCCCGGATGGTCTCATGCCTCACGTTCGGGGATTAGAATTGCTAATTCTGGAGGACAGGTGGGTGCTTATCTTGCCGATGCACTTTTTTTTGTCTTTGGATATTTTGCATATTTGTTGCCGCTCATTTTTGTTTATGTAGCTTGGGCTATATTGAAGGATTTTCATGCATTAAAAACTATTGATAAATCGGTATTGATGCTCAGAACAATAGGTTTTATCCTGATGATTTCTGGGGGGTGCGGTTTATTAAGTTTGGAACCGCAAATTAAAGAGTTGGATTCAATTCACAGTGCTGGTGGAATTATTGGTCAGGCAGTAAGTAACGGATGGTATCAAATGCTTAATTTACATGGTGCGACTTTGCTTTTATTAGCTATGCTTTTAGTGGGTATTACCTGGTTAACAGGTCTATCGTGGGTAAGAGCTATTGAATTAATCGGTTTTTATACCCTCTGGGGGTTCAACTCAGCCTATGCGCTATTGAAAAAAGGATTTCATTTAAGCCTTGCAGGCATAGACCGTTATAAGTCTCGTGAACCAGTATCTATGGCCCCAGAACAGACTACACCAAAGCCTGCACCGCAATTATTTAAAGCCAGAAAAGAAAAGGAAAAGGAAAAAGAAAGGACAACTCCTATTCTAATTGCGAGCAGTGAAGAAAAATCCGAGGTGATTAAACCACCAAAAGAATATAAAGAGATTCGTGCCCCTAAATTAAATACCTCAGGATTAAATACCTCCGGAACTTTGCCCGGCTTAAATTTGTTAGATAAGGGACAACCAGGTAAACCCATGGGTGGTTATACTCATGAAGAGCTGGAAAATGTATCGCGTGATGTGGAACAACACTTATTGGATTTTGGTATCCAGGCTGACGTTGTGGCTGTTCATCCAGGGCCTGTAGTAACTCGTTTTGAATTGCAGCTGGCAGCAGGGGTTAAAGTGAGTAAGCTTACTGCTTTGGCTAAAGATTTGGCTCGTTCCTTATCTGTTATCTCTGTTCGTGTTGTTGAAGTGATTCCTGGTAAAACAGTGGTTGGTCTCGAACTACCTAATCAGTCTCGCGAAATAGTTCGTTTGTCAGATGTTTTATCTGCAGAGGTGTACCAACAAGCTCACTCTCCATTGACCTTGGCTTTAGGGGTAGATATTGCCGGACATCCTATGGTGGTTGATTTAGCTAAGATGCCTCATTTACTTGTTGCTGGAACTACTGGGTCAGGTAAGTCAGTGGGTATCAATGCGATGATTCTAAGTATTTTGTTTAAGGCAACTCCTGAACAGGTTCGTCTCATCATGGTTGATCCTAAAATGTTGGAGTTGTCCGTATATGATGGTATTCCGCATTTATTAACCCCGGTAGTCACTGATATGAAAGAAGCAGCCAGCGCTTTACGCTGGTGCGTGGAAGAGATGGAAAGAAGATATAGATTGATGGCTTCATTGGGAGTAAGAAATTTAGCCGGTTATAACACTAAAGTTGCGGAAGGAATTGCCAGTGGAGAACCTTTGGTTAATCCTCTTTGGAAACCTGTCGATTCCATGGATGAAGCGGCTCCTCAACTAGAGGCTTTACCTTATGTCGTAGTGGTGATCGACGAGCTTGCGGATATGATGATGGTGGTGGGCAAGAAAGTAGAGCAGTTAATCGCTCGTATTGCACAAAAGGCTAGGGCTGCAGGGATTCATATGATCCTTGCAACTCAAAGACCTTCAGTGGATGTACTGACCGGTTTGATTAAATCTAATATTCCAACGCGCATTTCTTTCCAGGTATCCTCAAAAATTGATTCGCGTACTATACTTGACCAACAAGGTGCAGAACAATTACTCGGACATGGAGACATGTTGTATCTGGCTCCTGGTAGTGGGGCTCCTTTGCGCGTACATGGTGCTTTCGTTGATGATAAAGAAGTGCATCGAATCGCTGATGATTGGCGGGCAAGAGGTGAACCTGATTATATCGATGACATCTTGAAAATGACTGGTGATGGTACTGAGGGTGGTTTTGATGAGGACGGACAATCCTCTGCTGAAGAAGATGATCCGCTCTATGATCAGGCAGTGGAGTTTGTTATTCAAACTCGTAAGGCAAGTATTTCTTCCGTACAAAGACGTTTGAAAATTGGTTATAACCGTGCGGCAAGAATGGTTGAAGAAATGGAGCGAACAGGAATTGTTGGTCCTTTAGAAGGTGGTTATAGAGATGTATTAGTCACTTCAGTAACTGAGGAATAAAGATGAAAAAATTAATTTTGAGTTTGCTATTGGCATTTTCTGGTAGCGTATTTAGTCAAACTTCCGGTGAATTATTACAAACAAAACTTAACGCCATACGTTCCATGACTGCAGACTTTAAACAAGTAGTTAAAGCAAAACAGCGCGAAGTATCTCGTTCATCAGGTACTATGGCATTAGAAAGACCTGGTCGTTTTCGTTGGCAAACCAAACAACCGATGGAGCAATTGGTGGTGGCTGATGGGAAAAAAATGTGGGTTTATGATGTTGACTTAGAGCAGGTTACCGTTAAAAAACAGGAAAAAGGTTTAGGTGGAACAGCCGCTTTGTTTTTAAGTGGCTATGATGATACGGTGGCTAGAGATTTTGATGTAACTCAAAAAAATGAAGGAACTACCATTACCTTTAACCTGAAATCAAAGTCAGTCAAAGCGAATTTTCAGCGAATCAAACTGATATTTACGGCAGATAATTTAACTGGCCTGGAATTGCATGATCAACTAGGTCAAACTACTACAGTAAAATTAAGTCAAATTAAATCAAATCCTAAACTGGCAGAAAAATTGTTCCAATTTAAGCCACCGAAAGGAGTCGACGTAGTAAAGCAATGAAAGAGTGGCCACCTTTGATGCATCTTGAACGAAAATATGAGCATTCTTTCAGATAGGGCTTTGTTGAATGGTTTAATTAGATATTCGTCATCCTGAGCGCAGTGAAGGATCTCCAAAGGTAGGTACTATGCCAATGTCAGGAGAACTTTCACGGTGTTCGCGACGAAGTTTGCCAGATTCGCATATCGTACACTGTTGAGTAGCTATCCAATGAGCTTATTTAAAAAAGATCCTATTCCTCCCTTGGCTGAGTTTTTAAGACCTAAACATATTGATGAGGTGATCGGCCAACAGCATTTATTGGGGGAGGGTAAACCCTTACGACTTAGTTTTTTAGGCCGCAAGCTCCATTCAATGATTCTTTGGGGACCGCCCGGGGTTGGTAAAACTACCATTGCCCGATTAACAGCAGAAGCTTTTGATTGTGAGTGGATTGCCTTATCTGCCGTTTTTTCTGGTGTGAAAGAAATACGTGCTGCAATGGAAATGGCTCAAGATAATTTAGCTCATGGCAAACAAACGATATTGTTTATCGATGAAATTCACCGATTTAATAAAGCACAACAAGATGCTTTATTGCCTTATACCGAATCAGGCCTTGTTACTTTTATCGGAGCTACTACAGAAAATCCCTCTTTTGAAGTCAACTCTGCATTATTATCACGTGCTCAAGTCTATGTTTTAAAATCATTGACCGATGAGGAGCTAACCCAATTATTTAAAAGAGCACAGAATGAGGTGCTGTCTGAGCTTCAATTTGATGAGGAAGCCCTGGAGATCATTATCGCCTGTGCTGATGGAGATGCCAGGAGGTTGCTCAATTTATTAGAGCAAATTAAAACCGCATGCACCGCAATGCAAGTCACCCTTGTTAACAAAGAGTTGGTGAATAATGCCTTAGCTCCAAACGCCAGGCGATTTGATAAGGGCGGCGATAATTTTTACGATCAAATTTCTGCCTTACATAAATCAGTGCGCGGCTCTGATCCGGATGCTGCTCTTTATTGGTTATGTCGTATGTTGGATGGCGGTGTTGATCCGCATTATTTGGCCAGGCGGATTGTAAGAATGTCTTGGGAGGATATTGGCTTGGCTGACCCAAGAGGAATGCAAATTGCCAATGAGGCTGCTGCAACTTATGAACGACTCGGTTCTCCTGAGGGCGAGCTGGCATTGGCACAGGCGGTCATTTACCTTGCTATTGCTGCTAAAAGTAATGCGGGTTACAAGGCATTTAATCAGGCGATGGACTTTGTTAAAAAAGATAAATCCAGAGAAGTGCCTGTTCATTTGCGAAATGCCCCTACTCGTTTAATGAAACAATTGGGTTATGGTCATGAATATCGCTATGCTCATGATGAACCGCATGGTTATGCTGCCGGAGAAAATTATCTGCCAGAAGGAATTCCAGATCCAGGCTGGTATAAACCCGTAAACCGTGGTTTAGAGACTAAAATTGCTGAAAAACTCGCATTTTTAAAAACATTAGATGAGAAAAAGTAACCGCTCAGCATCTCATCTTAAAGGCAAAACGTAGAAGCAATATAAAGCTGATGTATAATTATCTTTTTGAACTATAAAGGGAATTAAGGACTTATGAATAAATTGAGAATAATAAACAGTGCCTGCTTGATCATCGGCTTATCATCAACAGTATGTGCAGGGAGTATGGGGCCAGTAAGTAAGACTGAAACCTGGTATATGGTTGGTGGAGCAGGATATTCCGCTTCAATCGATCCTGATATTACCACTGATCCGGCCGTTTGGGATTTTGCTAATCAGGGTTACTCCAATGATTTGGGTTCTTCAGCCCCCATATTTTTTGGATTTGGCCGGTATCTTACTGATTATCTACGTCAGCACGGGGAGTAGTTTTGCATGGCATGTTGGAGCAGGGCTAGCGGCTCAATTAACGTCCCGAACAACATTGGCTGTAGGTTACAATTATTTTGATGGTGGTAAGATTCCATTTCCTGATTATATCCTGTCTTCCTTATCAGCCCGAAGTGGTAGAACTGGGGTCAGCGTTACTCCTTGGAATGGTACTTTTCGAGCAAATGAAGTATACGCCGAATTACGTGTTTTGGTTTAATCAATCACATAAGATTTGTTGACCAATGGCCAACAGATCTGGATTAAAAAATGGAAAGGCTTACTCATTCCAAGTGGAATCGCTTAAATGCTCGTCCATTTTTTTATCCGGGGAGCATTCTTTAGAAAAATAGGAATCGCTTCGCATCAGATAATAGTTTTTATAGTAATCAAGAGCATTTTGCTTGGCGATTCCATCGGGCACGCCAAGTAATTTTGCTGCCCGGTAATTTCTTTGCACTGCCTGACATTCAGTTTTAGCTTCATTGTATTCACCGCGCGCATGCATACTTTCATGAGTGAAGGTATTTAGGCTGATGATTTCTTCCTTGCTTGCGCGATCAGGATGAGCAATATAGTCCATCAATAGGGAGCATCGTGGGTATTGGATGACTATATATCCAGTTTGGGGATCGGCATGTCCTGCAACCCGTACCTCTTCGTCGAATAGGGTGTCAAATAAGGTGTTGCAATGCACGGTAACAGGATGATTGTCAGCCAGTTGACTCGCTGTGGCAGTTAAAAAGCGCTCAAAACGCCAGTGATGAAACGGCGGCCATGCAAAGGACAATGCTAAGAGCAATAATACGGCAATATAAGATTTGGATATAGGTAAGTGACGGTGAGTTCACGGTAAATTAACCAGCAGAAAAATAGAGAAATCAGAGTCCAAAGCATGATGGTTCTCTTAACAAGAGATTCAGAAATTGAATCTCATAGTCCCTCGTGGGAAAACGAAATCCAGCGAATAATAAAAGAGTATCAAGGATTGCCAAAAAATTATATGTGCCCATCTCACTTAGTAACGGTATTTTATTTAATAGGTTTTTTAGCTAAAAACAGGAATTACAAAATCAATTGACCATTTAATTAATCATATGATTTTAATCACATTTTCATTTTGTCTCAAAGTTTGTTAGAGTCATCATATATTATTAAAAAGTAAAATTATTAATGCATTATTCTACTTATCAAACCTGCGCGGTAAAACCCCAGATTGAGTTATCTGAATGGGATATTTTATCCAGCTTGCCTAACGCCTTGGTGATCTTAAATGCTCGAGGGCGAATTGTTTGGTTAAATCCCTGTGCTGAAGCCATGCTCGGTTATGGGTTAATTGACACTTTATGGCTGGATGTGATTCAAAGAGCGTTCGTGCCACGAGATGATGATGGGCATGAAGTGTCTTTAGCGGACGGACGTCGTGTTCACGTGGCCATTTCTTCTTTGGATAGTTTACCGGGTATTTTAATTACTTTATCCGATATTACCGCCACCAGAGATTATGAAAAAGCTAAAGAAAATGAGAAGCGATTAGTCTCGATTGGAACAATGACTGCGCAATTGGCTCATCAAATTAGAACACCTCTATCTTCTGCCATTTTATATACAGAACATTTAAACAATGTTCCTAATTTAGATATTCGAATTCAAAATTGGATTCGTAGGCTGCAAGAATGTCATGCCAGTATTGAACAACAGGTTCAGGATCTATTATTATTTGCCAGAGGAACCTCAATCGAGCCTAAATTTATTAACATGGAGCATTGGTGTTCTCAATTAATAAAACGGGCTCAACCTTATATAGAATCTTATTCTGCCTTATTCAAGGTGAGTAATCTGCTTAAAACTCGCGAGTCATCGATACACGGAGAATCATTAATTGGGGCCGTTTTAAATCTGGTTATTAATGCATTACAGTCTGAAGCAACAGAAATTTATTTAACTCTTGCATCTATGGATGATTCGGGTATACAAATATCAGTAGAGGATAATGGTAAAGGGATGCCAGAGAAGGTTAAAGCGCAAGCATTTTCACCATTTTACACCACTAAAGCTCAAGGTACGGGGTTAGGTTTGGCGGTAGTGTTTGCTGTGGTCAAGGCGCATGGAGGACAAGTACAACTGGAATCAGCTGAAGGAATGGGGACTCAGGTAAATATTTATTTACCGGGTGAGAAGAAAGGCATACGATAAATATAAAAATAAAGGATTTTCTATGAGCCATGTTTTAATTGTTGAAGATGATCCAGTATTGAGAGAAGCGCTGGCTGAAACGATGACTATTGCTGGCCATACTTATATTACTGCTAAAGACGGTAAAGAAGCTTTGGTTCTTCTTGATATACATAATCCTGCGGTAGTACTAACGGACATTCGCATGGATCAGCTGGACGGGAATCAGCTATTAAATGAAATTCAAAAAAAACGTCCTGGTTTACCCGTTATTTTAATGACTGCCTATGGATCTGTCGAAGATGCTGTTGTAGCCATACGCCATGGGGCAGTAGATTATTTACAAAAACCGTTTAGTGCACAAATTTTAACAGAAAAAGTCAATCAATATATCAAAGTTGAATTGGATGATGAGAGCGGCGACCCAATAGCCCAAGATCCTAAGAGTCAGGCCCTGTTAACCATGGCATTGAAGGTGGCTCAATCTGATGTAGGGGTTATGATTAGTGGTGAGAGTGGGACAGGTAAGGAAGTATTGGCTCATTTTATTCATGATCATTCGCCCCGGAAAAAACAGCCATTTATCGCGATCAATTGTGCCGCTATTCCAGAGCAAATGTTAGAGGCTACTTTATTTGGTTATGAAAAAGGGTCTTTTACAGGCGCTTATAAATCAACTGCTGGTAAATTTGAACAAGCTCAAGGTGGAACGCTACTTTTGGATGAAGTCAGTGAAATGTCTTTAAGTTTACAAGCCAAGCTGTTACGAGTTTTACAGGAAAAAGAAGTAGAGCGTATTGGATCGAATAAGATGATCAGCCTGGATGTTCGAATCCTGGCAACAACGAACAGGCAGCTAAAGGATGAAGTTCAAGCAGGTCGTTTTAGAGAGGACTTGTTTTATAGATTGAATATTTTTCCCTTACAATGGCATCCTCTCAGAGAAAGAAAAAATGACATCATTCCTTTGGCAAATTATTTGATTCGCAAACATTGTCAGCACAAACAACCTGTAGTGCCGGTAATTAGTCCCGCCGCACAAAAATTAATGTTGGCTTATCCATGGCCGGGCAATGCGCGTGAACTCGATAATGTGGTTCAAAGAGCCTTAGTCTTGCAAAACCAGGGAATTATTGAGGCTGAACATTTACAATTGTCAGTAACCTCAACAATGACCCCTGAAACTACAGCTGCGGCTAGTAGCAAAAACTTACAAATTCATGAATTTGAATTGATAGAGAAAACATTATTAGAACATGAGGGGAACAGACAACAAGTAGCAGCTTTATTGGGCGTTAGTGAGCGAACTTTGCGTTATAAGCTGGCTAAAATGCGTGAAGAAGGGTATGTTGTTTAGATCGATAAAGGAATGCGAGAGGATAAGGAAATGAGCGAGATTAATACAGTTAATTTAATCAATCAAATGCGTACAATGGCTGCTCAGGCAGATGGTTCTAAGATAGAAGCCGGCTCAAGTCAGGCACCATTCAATCTGGTTCTTCAACAGGCATTGAATCAGGTAAATGACCTGACTCAATCAGCTGATTCATTAAAAACTCGTTTTGAAATGGGAGATCCTGGCGTGAGTCTCGGTGAGGTCATGATAGCCAGTCAAAAATCCAATTTGGGCTTTGAAGCTACTTTAAGAGTAAGAAATAAAGTAGTCCAAGCGTACCAAGATATTATGAATATGCCAGTATAATTAATTTTAATGTATTGATGTGTTAATCCATTTAATGTGATGCTAATAAGCATAGGATAAGATTACAGGAGTTTATGATGGCATTGGCTGATAATGCTTCAACAGCAGCAGCAAAATTTGCAAGCTTATCGATACCTCGCCAAATCGGCTTATTATTTGGATTGGCTGCAAGTGTAGCAATCGGCTTAGCAGTAGTATTATGGTCTCGTGATCCGAGTTACGTGCCTTTATACAGTCAAATGAATGCACGTGATTCAGCTGATGTAGTTGCTGTTCTTGAGCGTAGCGGCATCGAATTTAAGATAGACAAAAATAATGGTATTTTAATGGTGCCTGCAGATAGTTTGCAAAGGGCGCGCCTTAAATTAGCCGCTGAAGGCTTGCCACGTGAGTCTAATGGGAGTGAAGAGGTTTTTGGAGGCGCCGGGACTTTTAATACCAGTCAGTTTATGGAGAACGCTCGCTATAAGCAAGCGCTGGAAGCCGAATTGGCGCGTACCATTAGTAAATTTAATGACATTAAATCAGCCAGAGTTCATCTCGCAATTCCCAGAGAATCAGCTTTTGTACGAGATGCTCATGAACCCAGTGCGTCCGTATTTATTGATGTCTATTCAGGTGTAGAACTCAAAAAACATACCATTGCCGCCATCATCAATTTAGTTGCGTCCAGTATCCCCAATTTAAGTGCAAGCCGAGTTACGGTAGTGGATCAAGATGGTCAGTTATTAAATGAGGGAGGGGGGCAGACTTTATTTTCAGATACGGAGCGTTTTCTTGATTATCGTCAGACTCTGGAACATCAGTATGCTCAAAAAATTCAGGATATTTTAACTCCCATGCTAGGTTATGGTCGAGTAAGGGCAAAAGTTTCAGCGGACATTGATTTTACAAGTTATGAACAAACCCAGGAAATGTTCAATCCTGAGCTGCCTTCTTTGCGTAGTGAACAGACTATGGAAGAAAAGCGTAATGCGAGTAACAATGCCAGTGGCGTCCCAGGTTCTTTAACGAATACCCCTCAACCTAATCCGAGTCTTGGCGCAAAAAATATTCCACCTAAAAATGGCGCTCAGAAAAATGCACCACAACAACAAACTACTTCTGATCAAAGTACTGCCCAGGATGTACGTACCCAGAGTACTAAAAATTTCGAATTGGATAAAACGGTAAGCCATACAAAAAACCAGCCTGGAACAATTAAACGGTTGTCTGTTGCTGTTTTGGTTGATAATCGAGCGGTAATGAATGATAAAACCAAAAAGATGGAGAAAAAACCGTTAACTGCCAAGGAAATAGATCAATTAAAAGCTCTTGTTTCAGATGCAATTGGATTAGATGCCAAACGTGGTGATAGTTTAAATATAATCAATAGCAGTTTTATTAAACCTGATCCAATCGAGCCCTTACCTGCGGAACGTTTTTGGCAAAAAGACAGTTTCTGGTCGATAATCAAACAAATTGGTGGTGCTTTATTTGTATTGGCGATGATATTTGGCGTGTTAAGACCCATGCTAAAGACCTTGGCCAGTAACAAGAAAGAAGAGCAAAATGATGGGGAGAGTTCCCCGAATGAACTAGGTTTCGATGGTAAGTTATCGCTCAAAGATGTTCATGATTATGAGTCTCAACTCAGTCTATTACGTCAAGTGGTAGATAAAGAGCCAAAGCGGGTAGCGCAAGTAGTTAAAACGTGGGTTGATCGAGGATAAAGATGGACGGAATAGAACGTGCAGCTATTTTATTATTAAGCATGGGTGAAAAAAATGCTTCGGAAGTATTAAAACACCTGGAGCCCCGACAAGTACAAAAAGTGGGTATGGCCATGTCGACCATGAGTTCTGTAAGTAAGGCAAAAATGCAAAATGTTTTGGTTGATTTTATCAGTGCAATTGACGATCAGACCAGTTTAACCGTAGACGCTGAGGATTATTTGCGCACCGTGCTGATTGAAGCTCTAGGCGAAGAAAAAGCCACTCCTTTTATTGATAGAATTCTGGTTTCGGATAAAGACAGCGGACTTAACAGACTAAAATGGCTGGATGGTCGCTTAATTGCTGATGTAATTCGTAATGAACACCCGCAAATCATCGCCACTATATTAATTCACCTTGATAGTGAGCAATCAGCAGAGGTAGTCAGTTATTTTAGTGCGGAAAAACGCGCTGAAGTATTATTACGTATGTGTAATATTGACACCGTAAAACCAGAAGCCATCACACAGCTGGGACAAGTAATTGAAAAGCAGTTAAGTGGTCAAAAGGTGGCTAAGACTGCTTCGGTAGGTGGAATTAAAAGTGTTGCTGACGTGATCAACTTTCTTGATGGAGCAATGGAAGAAGAGGTCCTTGAAAAAATTAAAGATTGGGATGAAGAGTTAAGCGATAAAATCCGAGACAAAATGTTTGTATTTGAAAATTTAACCGATATGGATGATAGAAGTGTCCAGACTTTGCTACGTGACGTTACTTCTGAACAATTAAAATTAGCATTAAAAGGGACAACTGAAACGACCAAAGAAAAAATATTTTCTAACATGTCTAAACGAGCTGCAGATATATTGCGAGACGATATAGAGGTTCAAGGCCCAGTTAAGGTAAGTGATGTGGAGCGGGCACAAAGAGATATTTTAGCTATAGCAAGAAATCTCGCTGAAGATGGCAAGATTGCACTTGGTTCGAAGGGCGGGGATGAGATGATTTAATGCCGTAGGTTGGGCTAAACGAAGAGCAGCCCAACAAAAGGTTGGTTGCTATGCTCCGTTGCT
>NZ_JAJKBJ010000001.1 GCF_023618015.1 Legionella maioricensis | reverse complement strand
GTAAGTGAATTAATTCAAATTGCGCACGATAGCTGGATGCATCGTAGGATTCACGGTTTTGGATGTAACGCGCAATGTCGCTTCGGACTTGGTCTTGATTCATCGGCGTATGCTTGTTGGCTACCGCATCCACTGTTAGTACCCCATTATCATAATGGTGTACTAACAGCGGTATTAAGGTTTGGTACTGAGATAATACGGCCACCACGATTAATGCCATGACATTCAAGCTCATCGAGGCTAGAAAAGCGACTTGATAACGCTTACGCGATTGCTCTATTCGTCCAAACGTATCATCAGCCCAGGATCTTGCGTGGTTAAAATAGCGTGTTAACGATGGGTGTTGGTTCATGAAGCACCTCTTCTTAAGTTTTTATGGAGTTGTTTGAATAAATGGGTAGCTGCATTTTTTGTATGCTGCCCGCCGCGAGCAAGTGAGGAAGCGCTTGAACCCAATCCTTTACTCGTGTTACTCATGGTCTTTTGGGTAAGGCGACCTGTGCTTAGACTACCGGCGATGAATCCTCCGACCATCGCAGCACCAGAGGAAGTACATACCGAGCCGCCAATACTTTTACCTATATTGACCGCTTGAAGAATACCCATCACACACAGGCAGGCCACAATGAAAATAGGTATCCAAATGGCTGCGGTTACCGGATTATCATTACTTGTAAACGATGAAGTGACCCAATGCAGTAAGTGAATGCAGAGGCCAACCACACTGGACACAAGGATAAGTACAAAGGAAAAACCGGCCAGTACTCCAAGCCAGCGTTCAAAAAAGGATTTAGTTTGTTCAAAGAGGGTGAATAAAATGAACAATGGTGCGGTACACAAAAGAACCGCCAACATAAGTTTTGCAATAATAATTTCAATAAAGGCCAAGCCAACCGTCAAACTCCCTGATAGAAACACCATCATTCCGGCAAAGTAGGGTGTGAGTTTCCTTAAAGAGCCTGCTTCAAATAAATCGCAACCTAGCATTGATATTTCATCAAGGACATTTTGCAGCCCTTGGTTGATGGAGTTCCCTAAGCCGTGTTTATGTAGGGCAAGCATCAGTTTGGTTGCAATCGTTTCACTGCCGCCAATGAATAAATCGCAGACATGAGATGAAAAAAAACTCCAATTCATAGCGAACAAGTAAATTAATCCTACTCGAATGCAGAAGCGAAGCAGTTCATGCTGGGGCTGCTCAATTAGGCCGCGTGTTATAGCATATCCTTTGAGCACGATGTAGAGCACAATCATAGAGGCCAAAGGGGCTTGCAGTATAGACGACACCGCACTATAGCCATCAAAAACAAACGTACGGGTTATTGCATCCAGTTCACTGGCTAATTGAATCATGAAGTTATTGTACGTTGTGGTACTCATGATTTGTTCTCACTTAGGATGTGTGGTTCATGAGTGGCTGCATATTCGGCATAATCCTCAGCGAGCGATGCAAATACACTGGAATCAGTGACATCTTTTACGCTTAAATGTTCAAAGCCTGTATGCTGTTCTTTAGCAAAGGAAACCATCTCTTTATACAAAGCGTCACAAGATATCTCAGGGCTAGTCTTACCATCCATGCACTCCAAATAGGCATAACCATAAGAATCTTTTTGTGTCGGAATATGAAGGCGTTTTTCAGAATTAGCTGATGCATTCAGCAAAAATCTGAACGTGTCTTGCTTGGAATGAGTTGTTAATGGGTTTTGATGATGACAAGCGCATAAAGCAATAATTCCTAATAACACCACGCTACTTTTCAGTAAATTCTTCATTATTTACCCTCCTGTAAAGGTGCTTCATTAATAGGATATTGCGGGCAATAACGGCCAAATTGAGCACAAGGAGCATCTAAATCAGGTGGTGTTGACGAACAGCCAGTCAGCAGACCTAGAAGCAACACACTAAAAATCCATTTCATAGTCATCATTCCTCCTTATTTATTGGGTAATCGGTTAAAACGCGCGATCTCAGCTCTATCTTGGAGATCTGCCAAGCTGTCTTGTGCTACTTGTTGGCTCATCAATGTTTGCAGGCGTAAGCTCATGAGTTGAATAAAACCAATTTCAGTTAACAGTCGGGAATTTAAATCAATAGCGCCTTTGGTATTGGATGAGTGCTCAATCTGTTTGGAAAGCTTATGAAGCGCTTCCATGTGTTTATTGATTTCGTTGTAGCTTTCTGTGGTTTGCACTAAGACCGCACGATTGACGGCTTTATCTTCCTTAAAACGTGCTGCTTGAGCAGGGGAGGTATTGGTCTTAAAGCTCGTCTCATCTAGGGCAGGGTGGTTTTTTTCATAAGCTGCAACCAATTCTTTATATCGAGAAGAATTACCGCCAGATAGATTTTGTAATGCATCCTGCCACGTGCTGACCGGCGATTGCCAACTTTGTAAGCTATCTAAACCGTTATTAAGATCACCAAAACCATAATGTCCTGAATTCATGGACTTGAGTTGATTTAAGTTCTCCACTTGGGCTTGAGTACTTTCGTAGGTATCACGCAAGATGCGGTATTGTTCTTGCAGTTCATTGAGTTGCTTTAATGAAAGTGCAATCATTTGTGCATCTTCTACCCCTAATAAATCGGCGTGGCTTATCGGTGATAATGCTAAGAGCATTGAGAATAAGAGGGCTTTTTTATTCATAGGCACTCCGTTCAAAAAAAGAGGGCAACCATGCTTGGGGTTCTGTGCCTAACTCCTTCATTAATTCATCAAGCAATGTCACTGAACGGGTGTTTCCTGAAAGCACTCGAATGAAGTCACTTAATTCACTTAAATCAAGACGACATAACATGGATTCATGTTCTTGCTTGTAAAGAAATAGTCGGGACTCTGGTGTGCTTTCTTTGATTGCTTCAAATTCGGATTCAGTCAGTTTTAATGCATCAATGTAGGTTTCTTTTTCCGCACGAGGATTCGGAAATACAATCAAGGTTGCCAAGTTATCTAATACGATATGCCGAATAGGCGAGTTGATAATGCTTTGTGGCGATTGGGTATCAAAAATAAAATGCCCGTTCTTTTTCCGAATAGTGGGCAACCACTCACGCAGCGTTTTCTCCCAAAAAGGAGAGGCGAGTAACTGCCATGCTTCAGCCAGTACAAACGAGGTGAGCCGACCATCAAGGCATTGGCGCATACGGTGTAATAAATACAAGTACACAGGTGTTGCGATTAATTGCGGGGTGCTATCCATGAGGAAGGTGACATCAAAGCCAACCTTATCAAACTCAAGATTTAAGGCATCGGACTCATTATCAAATAACCAGTGATACTCTCCATCAATTCGTGCGGTGTCTTGTTTCAGCCAACGCTTAAGGTGTGACCAACGAGGGAAATCAACAGGTAAGTATTGACTGACAATGCTTAATGTTCTGTATTCGGGAGCTAATTGCTCGTATGCATAGTCAATGCACTCATTAATCGTTTCACCAATGTGGCTTGGAATCATTTGTTCATGCTCTTCTAAAAGTAGGGTGGCGAACCATGACTTTAAAAAGGATCGATTCTCCGGCGTATCGGGTAGCTGTAATGGATTCATCGATACAGGATTCGATGGCGCGATTTTAAGGTAGCGGCTGTTCCCTGAGGCTAAGATGTAAATCTTGGAGGATTCATCCCTATCCAGAAAAAAGCTGCGACCACCAAAACGCCCCATTTGGGCATCTAAAAAATTAACCAGCGTTGTTTTGCCTGCATTGTTACCGCCAAAGACTGCCGCATGGCCTTTAGATGGATTGGTGCGTGAACCCCGCGCATGATAATTAAAATACACCGGTGTTTTCGATGGAGATTCAAGCAGGGTGACTGCACTGCCTAAAAAGTTGTCATGGGAATAGCCTGATTGGGTATTGTGAAGCGAACAAAACCCTGCAAAGTTTTCCGAGGTAATGAGTGATGCTCGAGCAATAAAATGGGGGTTGCACGGAATTTGGCTCCAAAAGGCAGGCTCTTGGCCTAAGGTTTCTTTCACAACCACAATGCCACTGCTGGCATAACGCTTGGTTGCTTCTAGTATTAAGTCGTCTAAGTGTTCTTTATTGGGTGCAAGAAGCATTAAGGTATGATGATGGGCGCCTAATAATAGGGTTTCACTGGCAATACCATCTTCTAATTCAGTTAATGCATTCATTTGGCTGAGTGCTTTGTCTTCGGCATTAATTAACTTGGAACGCTTTTTAGTAATTTTATCTAAGGCACTATCACGTCCAATTGGGGCAAACGTATGGGTGGAAATAAATTCACAATCTAGGGACAGTAAATTATCTAATAAAATGCTCACCGTATCGGTAGGGTATTTCTTTAAGGATAATAGCGCGCCAAAGGTACACTCACTTAGGGTATTACCTTGAAATTGTACGTACTCGCCAAACAACAGTTGGTAACGGCTTAAATATTGTCCGAGATGGCCTTCTGGATAGATCGCCTCTTTCTTAAATGCACTGGAAATGGTATTGGCTATTGGTGGATTATACTGTGGTTGTTGATAGGGGAGCGTTTGACCCGCATTGACCACCAAGCTCAGAAACTCTAATAGCTCGCTAAACCCTTTATCTTTATCCTTATCACCCAAACGGTGTGCTCCGAATGAGGATAAATTAGCTTGTAATTGACTCACTGCATTACTGAGGGTGGCACCATCTTTTTCTCGCTGGATGTGTTTGAGTTCAGAACTGACATGACCAATGCCTTTCAACCATTCAATCCACGAGCCTGTTTTACTTGAGTCATCCCCTTTTAATACCACGGTGAGATACAAGGTATTTTCATAGGTTTTGTTATGGGCAAAGCGTTGGTGGTAGCGTTGATTGAGTGCTTGAGCAAACTCGGATTTAAAATCACCCTTGAGTACACGCGATGCTTTATGTCTGTGGGTCGTGACATAGACGATAAAACGTGAGTCCAAACCGACTAGCGCTTGATGTAGTAAAAAGAGTTGGTGATTTAATATTTCTGTCTCTGCCACCTCAAAAGAAATCCCCTCTACCCGTAATACCGAGCCAATTAAACCGGATTGAGACTCAAAAATACTGGGTGAATTTAAATGGGTGACAGGGAAATTATCTGAAACCTTGGCTTCAAGTGTTACGGGTTTTACTATCTTAAAACGGTTCATAAGCGCGCACCTTCCAAAGAGTTTTATTTGGGGCGTGAGGCAATAAATAGCATTTGGCACAAATCGTAAAAAAATGAATGTCGTAGCGACACACCAACCAGCCAAAAACGTGAAGGGGTATAAAAATAAGACCGTACAGTGGAGATAGGCCTATAAATGCGCACATCGAAACCATCAAGTTTAGGATGTGGTATTCAAAGGTTACCCCTAGCGTCATTGCGGGTCTTGTTAATGCATTAAAAAGAGGACTACTTTTTAGAGTGTTCATGCGCCCCTCCTAGCCAATAAAAGTGTTGTACAAGGTAGAACCACCAAAAATGATGCCCAGACCCACAAGAATCATTGAGAAGTATTCTTTGGGAAACTTTTGTCGATACAAACATAAGTAACCCGCTACTATGATGCATAGAATCCCGATAGAGCGAGCAAGCCCTCCTTGCAAATAACGGACGGTTCTATCGATAATGCTTTCAATGCTCTTTGCATGTGTTGTTGCAGGAAGAAGTGAACAAATCATCGTCCAATATGCTAGCGATACTTTGTTTTGCACCTTTTGAAGTTTGTTCATCGTGTACCCCTTGTTAAAGAAGCTAATTTTTCTTGCGCCAAATTTTGAGAAAAGACCTCTTCTCGGGCGATATCAATGTGTAGAGGGGCATCGATACCAATGCTAATGACATCATCTTCTATTTTGATTACCTTCATCTGAATGCGCCCTTTATCCATAAAAATCTGCTGTCCTGCCTTTCTGGTTAATACCAACATGTTGCTCTCCTTTTTTAGGCTAAAAGTTCCATACAGCGTTTGACGTTCTTGTTGACTATGTCTTCCTGCGCTCGGGTATGAACAGGAACTGTTCGAAACTCCTTTCGTTTCTTTATTTGCTTACAAAAGCCAATCATTTGCGGTAATGATGGAGGCATCTCATATTGCTCCCGGCATCCGATGATGGCTTCATGCAGTACCACTTCAGAAAACTCCACTAAACCATCAAGCCATTCTTTCTTAGCAAATTTCAAAAACTGTTCATCCTTAAATTGGCTTCGCCAAATATGCCCATAGAAGGCTGCAAATTTTGAGAACAATAAATCAATCCGCTTTTGTTCCTTACTGGTATCGCTGGAATGAGATGACATTGTCTGCTCTTGATTCTTCTTCATCACAGGGAGGGCAGAACATGTCTGCTCCGGTGTTATTTGTCCTAGTATTTTTTTCATGCTTTGCATGAGGTTTCTCCTGTAATGCGTCCATAAATAATTCATCCTCCCAACTGCGTTTGCTTAACCAGTTTGCTGGATATTTCCAAGGTGGCACCCATGTGCCTTGTGCTTTAAGTTGGTTTCTGTGTTGAAGTTGCTGCTGTAAGGCATGCATGAGTTGCTGAAATAGCTCGGTATTAGGATTTAGCTGTTCAAATGCAGCTTGAGCATTGCTCTTGGATTTCTTCTCGGGATACAAAGACCAAAATTGTTCGAATTGCGCTAATAAATAAATATAATAATTATCTTTATATAGAGGTATGGCGGCTTTTGAAGGGTTCGCTATGTCGCTTTTCTCAACTTCAATCCTTGATAAGCCAGTGTTTAATTGATCTGTAACGGGTGGCTTTATGGTGGTTTTCTGTGGCGGGTTTATGGTGGCTTTATTTTGGGCAGAATAACCCCTCGTTGCTAATTCACATTTTAAAATTAAGTGCATATCTTCTGAGTGGACAACAATTGCACCAGCGCGTACCAAACCAGCAATGGCACGGCGAACCTGATCACGAGAAAAGCTTTGGCTTTTTATACCGGGACGAGGCTCAATGTAGAGTTGCTCAGAAATTGATTGATGACTAATACGTCTTTTAACACCTACTAGCCCTGTTTTAACGTCCATATATGGTCGTATCCCTCTAAAATAAGTAAGCTGCTGGATGTGAGGTAACCCACATAATGCGGCCAATTCATTTTGGTTAATTATGAAATCCAACATCCCGGCACTTCTCCATATGCAACGTCCAAAACCAATAAACTCTTTTTGAGTAAAATTACTCGAAATGAGCAATTAAGATTTAAAGTTAACACACATTGAGAATGAGTCAATATCTGTTATCATATTTTTAAGAATATTTTTTGTATGCCAACTGAATGAGTATTAAAGAGAAAATTGGATTAAGGATTAAACAAGAGCGCAAGAGCAAAAATCTCACTATGAAGGCGCTTGCTGAGCTAACAGATAACTTAAATATTTCTCGAATAAATAATTATGAGAGGGGAGAGCGAACTCCCGGACCAGAGGAAATTAAGCAGCTAGCAAAGGTTTTAGAAGTTTCTCCTTCATTTTTAATGTGTCTCTCTGATGATCGACAAGGGAGTTTTAAAACCCCCGGCTTAGGTGGTCTATTACCTATACTAGATTATAAAAGTGCTTGTGATCCTGCTTTAGCAATCGAAAGAATAAAAGATGAGTCTTATTCTGAAAAAATAGATTTAATTCCAATTAGTTCTACAGTTCAAAAACGCATAGGGAAAAACGCTTTTGCGCTTGCAGTTATAGATGAAAGTATGATTCCCGAGTTTAAATTTGATGATATTTTAATCGTTGATCCTGATACTCAGCCGAATCCCGGAGATTTTATTATTGTCAGATTAGAAAATGAGTCTGAGGCTATTATTCGTAAATTTAAACAGTTATCAGCATCCAAAGAAAAACCCGAGTTTGAATTGATTGCAATCAATAATGATTGGCCGGATGTTAAAATTTCAAAAGAATTTAAAGAAATTTTTATTGGTTCAGTTATTTCATTATTTAGAACAATTAAGAGGTAATTCGAGCTTTAGTATATAACTTAGATTTCCGGAAATTATAGTGATATCATCCTTTGCGTGTAAGGAAATATGTGAACTGACGTATCAGTGTATTTTGTAATTTAATGGAAAAAAAATGAATAAAAAAACTATTTTAGCTTTGTTTCTTTCTTCACTAACATCAGTTAGCAATGCGGCTTTATTTGATGTGCCGCTTGCAAAGAAATGCTATTTAATTTATGAGCGATTGATTGTTATTGGGGATACGCAAATTTTAGATAAATGTAGGGAAAAATTGCAATATGCTACATTCCAAACGGAGGAGGCTGCTTTAGCAATAGCTAATGATCAGTATTCTGCTATATATAATATTGATTATGCAATTCAAGCCTTAAGACATGCTCAAGTCTATAGTTGTGAGAAGGAAGATGAAATTGTTGAAGTAGAGAAAAATTTAACATCTATTAAAAATCAACTCGAATAATTTTTCAAATAAGAATAAGCTAGATTTAGCTTATTCTTATTTTCCTGTAATTGTTTGAAATTGCTTCCCTGCATTTTCAACCCTGCTTGATGCGAAATGTTTGTCAGCATCATCTTTCTCAAAATGGGAGCCTAAATTTGAATGAATGAATAGTTTATTCTCTAAAGTAATTTCGGTAATGCTCCATGGTAGAAACCCCAGCCGCTCACACCAAATTCCCTCTCTTTCACACATCACTAAAATTGAAGAGCTATTTTCCCCCTTTGCTACCTTTCGTACTATTAATTTGGGGGAATCATCGTTATAGGCAAATACCGCCCCAATTTTTAAATTCTTGAAATACGTTTCAAATGAATTTTTTCCAATTTCTTGAGGGCAAGATGGAAAATAATAATTAGCACTCCATCCTAACTGCATACAGTTTTTTGTAGAAGCCATTTCCATACGATTAAAATCAGGCATTTTAATATCTATCATTTCTTATCCTTTTCTTTTAGGGTTGAAAACTACAATGTAACGGGATATAAACATCAAATACGTTACATATTCAAGAGGGGATTTAAGTGGAAAAAGCGTTACATGACTATTTTTGTATTAATACAGGTGAGGGACTCGAGTTTTACGGAGCTAAAGAATCCTCTTTTTTAGTAGAAGCAGCAAATTTTCATATTGAAAGAGTGAATGGAAAGGATTGCCCAAATACCCTGCCTCAACTTGATGCTATCATTTATGAGTGCATGGAGGAGTATTATAAAAATGGCCTTACTGATAATTTAGTAAATAAACTAAATGAAATTCTTTGGAATGTAAGAATTCAATTCCTTGTAGGAAATAGAGAAAATAAACTCTCTGCCATTCATGTTGCTTACATGCCCAAGAATCCCTCTCCCTTAGTTTTCGGAGCTTACATGTTCTCCAATGTAACCTCGCTTGGTGGGCTTCAAGGGTTGAAAAGGTGCTGTAACAAAGATTGCCTTAAGTTTTTTATAGGTCGCTCAAATGCCAAATGGTGCTCAAGCTCTTGTGGTTCTAAATATAGGGTAAACAAAATGCGGAAAAGCAAGAAAGCAGCTTGTTCTGAATTATTTCTTTAAATTATATGGGGATTCCTGTTGAAAAATATAATCAACACTGTCTTATGAATGATAAAAAATATCACTCATATGCCTAAATCTTTATGGCTAATTCTGAAAGTCAGAAGCCTTAACTCTATAGTAAGCTCAATAGGATTGTCTCTTATTTTTCCAAGTGACCTGAAAATGAACTACAATTATTGAACAACTCTTGTTAATTATGGATAGAAAATGAGAGACTTTATTACTAATAATAATTTAGCAATAGTTTCAGCAACTTATAAACAGGAAGATAAGGGATGGACAAAAAGTTATTTTCTTTTAGACCAACTTGCACATATAGAGAAAGATAAATTTGCTTTTCTGATACCTAACTTTTCTAGCAGCGAAATTAGTCTTCAAGGGGCTTTAACTTGGGGGGATTCTGGGTTTAACTTTTTAATAAAATCCACTCTTGTTAACTCGGCCATACCTATCATTAAGGTGAAAGAACATTCTAATATTGATCATCTTCAAATGGATATTTTGCACGATATTATTGGAGTGATTTTAAAATTAGCCAATCATAAAATAACAACGGATAAAAATTTACATCCTAAGGAAATAGCTTCTTTTAGAGCTCCAACTCTAGCAGCCTATAAACGCCATACAAAATACACATCAAAACAACAAGAAAATATCGAAAGGCATATAGAGAACAAAGTATTTGATAGGAAGTTTGGCGAAATATTAATATCGAATTTAGATAAAGGGTTAAGATGTAGGGGTTAATCTAAAAAACCTACTATATTCTTATGTAATTGCATCCTAATTTTTTCATTTCGAGGAATACTTAAAATTTGCTTGCCAAGCCCACAAGAGCAGGCATCACTTTTTATACCAATGTAATTTTTGGCTACAAAAGGGACAATGTTAGTTAACTCTCTAGTGCAGTCGCAATATAATGGTAAAGAGGTTTCCAGACTAGGATATATTTTAAACCATCTTCTTAAACTTATTTTTGGTATCCACATATATTAATGATAAAAATAAAAAAGACATATTGTATATAATTAATTCACAAAGGTAAATGGAAAAATGTCTTTCTGATGATATTTGGGGTTTTATTAATTAAAGGCAATTGAGCCAAAAATTGAGGGATTATCAGCTATTATTCTATAGAATTGGATACCGTTAATTCTAATTGAATTTTTAGACTAATTAATTGGTCTTAATTTTGTAGGTTTCTGAATCAAATAGTAATATCCATTTGCAGTCTATACTTTCAAAATGGATTAAAAGGAAATGACAATCTGATGAGCAGACATAATTATTATAGAAGGCGATCTGTATCGAATGATTTCGAATATTATTCAGATATGCGAGTCTCTGTGCGTGCGGAAAAATATAAAAACTTTCAATTTACATCAGTTTTCAAACCTATGTTTTGCGAAAAGCATGCTTTGATTGGAGAAGGGCAGATTTACTTTAATGATTTACTATGCTTGTTATCTATTCCAAGCAGAATAGAATGTCCTTTCAACTGGAAGGAAGTGTTAAAAATTAGGCAATTTGAAGCTGTTCCACCTAAGATCGAAGGTTTGTTGACTGAGCCATTAAAACCTGAAGAGCCTGTCGAACCATATTACGATGATATAGCGTCAGGAATGTTGAAGATTTTCTCAAAACCTTCTTATATTAAACCCGATATCAAAATTCGATTTCTAAGAGATAGAAGTCCGAAGTTGGCCACAATATTTGAGAGCCTTTTCATATATGTTGGAAAAATTTGGCACAATCTAACATTATATGTGTGGCAGTGGCGATATAATATCGTTGAGAGACGAAAAAGAAGTAGTAAATACTATAAATCCTATGAGTTAAGCATGGATGCATACAATCAAAATTTGGCCAACTATAATAGAGCTCACTCTCACTGGATAGTTAAACGCACTCAGAGTGAGAAGATGCTCAAAGAGGCGTTATCGATTTGGTCAAATGAAAAGGACTCATTTGATCAATCTGCAATAACTGAAAATGAACAATTAATAAAGCTAAAGACTGGATATGAAAGCGGAGATAAAGCTGCTATAGAAAAATTCGTACAAATGATCCTTTTACAATCGCCATATCCTGATACATTTCCTCGACATTTTGAAACTAATTATGAGCCAGATTCAAAAATTATAATTATTGATTTTCAACTTCCCGATTTTGAAAGATATGAAATTCTGGAAGAGACAAAGCAATTTAAATTAAAACCCGTATCGAAAATTAAACGAAAATCAATCGTTGAATTCTCGCTACCAGCTATCGCCATTCGCACTTTATATGAGGTTGCGATAACAGATGAAATTAACGCGATTTCATCAATTGTTTTTAATGGTTGGGTTAATTTTATTGATAAGACGAATGGTCATGAAAGGTATGAGTGTATTTTATCCGTTCATGCAACTGTTGATAAGATTAAGAAACTTATAATTACCAATTTAGATCCCAAAGAATGCTTTAAGTCATTTAAAGGTGTGATAGCAAAAAATATTTTAGAATATATTCCAGTTGCACCAATTTTAGTAATAAATAAAAATGATAATCGTCTCATTGAGGGTAGAGAAATTATGGTGGGATTATCACCAGATCATAATTTAGCAGCAATGGATTGGAATGATTTTGAGCATCTAATTCGTGAGCTTTTTGAGAAAGAATTCTCTAAACATGGTGCGGAAGTAAGAATCACTCATGCAAGTCATGATCGGGGGGTCGATGCAATAATTTACGACCCAGATCCTATTAGAGGTGGTAAGTTTATCATTCAAGCCAAAAGATATACCAAGCTAGTTGATGTTTCTGCAGTGCGCGATCTATATGGTGCTATACAAAATGAAAGTGCAAATCGGGGGATTCTTGTTACAACGAGCCATTATGGTCCAGATGCTTATGAATTTGCAAAAGATAAAAATATTACATTATTAACAGGAGAAAACCTTTTGCATCTTTTAGAAAAGCATGGATACAAATTCAAAATTGATATTAAAGAAGCAAGAAAGATTTTGAATCTAAAATAATCTAATGAGAGCATCATTCATTTAATTACCAATAAAAATATAAAGCCAATCCATCATTTTTGAAGACACGGTTTCGGATAAATATTCTTTGTCATTGAGTACCTGATTTAAACAGAAGGGCGTGACCTCTAGTAACTCAGAGAGTTCTTTTAGATCATATTTGCTATAGGTTAATAAAAATTCCAAAATAATTTTTTGGGCAGATTTGTTGCAATTGAAACGAATATCAAACTCTGATTCCCAAACTTCTGCTAGACATCCCATGTCATAAACTCCAAAGCTTATTCATCCATAAAAGTGAAATATTAGTTAAGCACAGTGAGTCAGAGAATAAAATTATGTTTTTTTCTTGGAAAATGATAGGGGTAAAATGTAATTTTGTTTTAATCCTAAGCATAGGTAAAAAATTATTTCTATTGATGAAGTAATTCAGGGGATGCAGAATCATTCTTATCTGACGCTTCATTCATGAATAAACGTAATTTTCCTGCAATTAAATACAAGAATAGTGCGCCTGCTAATGCCCATACTGCTAACTCATTAAATACGTAATAATAATCTGAATTACTTAACAAAGGATTTGATGATTCAGATTTAATCATTGAGTTGGAAAAATAATGGGATAAGGATGCAGATACACCAGAAACAAGCATCCAGCTTCCCATTAGAAGTCCTTGTAAATGGCTTGGAGCTATACGCCCAATCATTGCATAGCCCACAGGGCCTATAAATAATTCCGCTATTGCTTGTGTTACAAAATGCAAAACAATCCAGTTAAAAGCGGTATAACCGGTTTCATTAGCAAAATGAATTCCACAGGATAAAGAAATGAAGGACACTGTTAGGAGAAAAAATGCCCAAATAAACTGGGTAGAAACAGAAAACGTGTAACCTTTGTTCTGTAGTTTGCTAATTAATAAAGCGAGTAATGGGCTGCCAATAATAATAACAAATGAGTTAATATTTAGAATCCATTGTGTAGGAATATCAAATCCTAAAAGTTGTTTATCGACATTATTCTTAATAAACAAAGTAACACCCATTGGACCCGTATAATAAATCATCCAAAACACAGTGGATGTAATAGTTAAAATTAAAAAGGCCGTAATTTTTTGTCTGTTTGCGAGTATTTTTTGATTGTTTCTGATAAATAAAATAACGAAGAACATTAGCATACTAATCGTTATCACTAGACCATTACTAAAATCAGGTAACTTAAAGCAAATGTTCAAAACAGGTATAAGAAGTACTATAAATAAAACTCCTCCAATACCCTTTATTCTTTGTTTTTGCGCAGAGTTTAATGCTAGGTTGGTATTTATGTCATTGATGTTTTTCCAGCAATAGGTAACTAATAATGTGGTAATTATGTTAGTTGCTATGCAAGCGTAGAAAATTTCTTCGTAGTGATTTGAGGCATCATAAAAGCCACTACAAATAAAACCAGCCCAAAAGCCTATATTCATAGTCGAATAGCTTATAAAAAAAGCTTTATCTCGTCTTGGATCGGAAGATGAAAAACGTTGGGTGAGAATCGTGTTATAACAAGTTGTATTTAATCCGCAACCAATTAAAAACAAACTTAAGCCGAGGTAAAGTGAGGTAGTTTCTGGAAACACTAAGCATAGTATGCCGAAGGTTTGCAAAATAGTAGTTAATAGGAATAGAAACCGGTTACTTAACCAATTGCCACCGATTAGTCCACCAAATAGATGCAACACAAAATTAAATGCTAAAAATAAACCTACTATGCTGTTAGATAAGTGGTTTGATAAACCTAGCTGGTTAGTGATATATAAAGACAATGAAGAATAAAGCACTGCAAATGAGAATGTGGAAAACATTTGTATTAAATAAAGAAACATTATCCCTTTAGGCATTCTTTGCTCTACAGTACTCATTTGACCTCCTATCCGTGAGCCGTGACTCTAACATTAGAATTAGTTAAGATTAAGTGTTTTTTTAATTTTTGATGTAATACTGTTCACGAGTGGAACAAGTTGTCGGGTGTTTATGGAATGAACAAGATAGAAAGAACTTCATGGGACGAGATAAAGCAGGCTGTTTTTGCAGTAAACCCTGCACTGTATGAAGTGATTGAAAAAATCTCACCAAATAAAAATATCCCCTTTTTTCTAGCTCACTATTCCTTTGGTTCTCATTTTGGTATTAAAAATCATGCCTATTTGCCTACTCCAGAGGGAACTTTAGAAAAAATTGATAGTAAGCATACCGCCAACGAGCTATTCGAGCACTTAGGATATGGGAAAAATAGCCTGCCGTTAGGTATGATTTTAAACAAATTTTGTGAGTGGCATCACTTCGGTTCTGATGATCATATTTTTCCTGACTGTGTTCAAGGGCCTGGAGCCATATTCAACATGCAGGTGGTATTTGATGAAGATCAAACGGTAGATAATAATGTTTTGTCCGTCTCATCAGGAGCCTTGTCATCATTCTTATTACCTAATATAGGTTGTACAAGAAGGCACTCTCGCATTCAAAAATATTTTAATGTGAATGTACCCGCACCTAAATCGCCTTATGAACATCATCTGATTTTTAAAGAAATTTTGCAGGATAAAACACTCCGTTCTGATTGGAGTAGTCAAATTTTATATTTCTCTCAAGAGTTTATTAATGAAGTTAAAACGAATGATAATTGGTTGAAATTAAAGCTTTATTTCTCTGAATCCTTAAGAAAAAAATTAACTCAAAATGCCTATGATGCATCTTGCAATGAGCTATTTTTGAGAGCCAAAAAAATTAATAGATTCAGACCTACACCATTCATTATAGATACAGCTAAATACATATATAACATTTGTATGGGTTCTGGTATTGGAGTAAAACCAGCAATAGATGATCAATATTTTCCTGTCACAGCCATACAAAAAATATATGATGAGTGTTACCAGTTAGAGCATACGCCAACAGTAATGGTGCCTGCTCCTTTGTTTGAAAAGAATGATAGTGTTTATTATCCCTTGCAATGCCCATTTTCTAAAATTAATACATTTAAAACAAATCAGAGTAATAGCACAATAAATGAGTTGGAAACTTTAAGAAACGTTCTTCTTGCCTATCAAGAAGAGTTTATCGGTGTAGATGGGGATGCTTATGGAAGCCCTCTGTATCATATGAGTAAACAAATAAAGTTTAACTTCTATCATTATAAAGCAACGGGTAGTGGTGTTATTAGTAATTCTGCTAGTTTATTGAATACTGATAAACGATTTTCTTTTATGTTTGATAATTCAAATAAAAGTTTTGCTAGTGATGCCAAATTATTTAGGGGCTGCGTGAGTCTCAGTAGATAATTTAAAATTGTCTAAATCAATCTCTAGGAGCTCGATGTATTTTGTGCTCAGTTTTGTGGTAGGAGAGGGGGGAATATAAAGCGAGGAGATAGGGTTTATTTCCACCTCCTCTAAACTAGATAATTTGAGCCATTCAATTCTAGGTTTTTGAGTTGGATAGAGGGCTGCTTCATATAAGCAAATTTGTTGTTCGTTTGAATAATAATTACTAAGATAGTCCTTCAACACATTTAGCTTTATTGTTTTTTGTCTATTAAACATTCCTAGATTTGCAATTTGCCATAGGATTGCATGGGATTGGATGTCTAATTTACGCTCATAAATTAGTAGCTCAGTAGCATCAATGCTAAAACATCCTTGCGCTCCGGGATCTATTTGTAAATCTGAAAACAAGCAATCCATAGACGATATGGCGGGTAATACGATGGCATTGCCTTTTTCTGCTTGGATTATTTTAACCGCTTGTAAAGCCGATTCGGCGAAAACTGTGGGGTGCCCGTAAAAGACAACGCAGAGATTAGTATATTGATAATAACTTCTAACTATTTCTGACGTTATATTAGTGTAAGCGTCTATTCGCTTGGTTGAATTAAAATAAATTGGTTCCAATGATTCCGCACTTTTCGACTCTCTTACAATCCATTGTTTTAATAGTTCTTCATTAACCAAATACAGTACTTTATCTGAGTTTTGAATGATTCTTTTAGTTTCTTCAGTCAAGTGTGCTACAGACTTGATACCGGAACCAACAACAATCAATTTATGCATTTTGATTATTGAATGAGTGCAATTTTATTTGCGTGGGGCTGTTCGATTTGAGTAACTTCAGGGGTTATCTCCAGTGCTGTAGATTCATTTTCAATTAAAAATTCAATACCGATCAATGCTTCTAAGTCATTAAGTAAGTTCATCCTATCACCTTAATTTAATAGATTTTAGCGATCATTGTATAAACAAATGGAATAAAGGTATAGCGAGATTTATAGATCTTTAAAAACTCTAAAAAGGAATTGCGTCGAAAAACTCGTTATGTTTAAATAATTACTCGAATCGAGTAATTTGTAAATCTAAGGACAGTAATGAACGAATTCATGAATGGACAACTAAGTAATTCTCCAGTCTCTCACTTCAATACAATGAATATTGATCAAGCCTCAAGATTTCTAGGTGCTCATAAAGAAACAATCCGCCGATTAGCAGCAGAGGGAACATTGCCTGCTGTTAAAATTGGCCGTGGTTGGTGTTTTATTGAACAGGATCTTGTTTTGTATATGCGTTCTCAGTATTCTGCACGTGTTACATCGCAAGGCGCTACAAAACGGAGTAAGCAACAATGGCGCTTTACAAAAGAAATGAAACTTGGTGGGTTAGCTTCACACACAAGGGACAAAGAATACAACGAAGCACTGGGACTGAGAACAAAGTAGCAGCTCAAGAATATCATGATAAATTGAAGGCTGAATTATGGGGTATGGAAAGATTAGCCCATAAACCAGTTTATTCTTGGCAAGATGCTGTAGTGCGATGGTTGCAAGAAAATAGTGCTAAAAGAAGTATTGAAACAGATAAGTTTCATTTGCGTTGGTTAGATAAGCATTTAGCAAACTTGAGTTTAAATGAAATTAATCGTGATATTCTCGAAGATGTAGCGCTACAGAAGGAAACAGAGGACGTTACTTTAACTACTGTTAATCGAGTAATGGAAGTGGTTCGCGCAATTCTTACAAAAGCCCACAAGGAGTGGGAGTGGATTGATAAAGTTCCTGCTATTCGTATGCGGCAGGTTGAGAAAAATAGAATTCGCTGGTTAATTCCAGATGAGGCTAATCGATTACTTAATGAATTGCCCTCACATCTTCGAGATATGGCTGCTTTTTCATTAGCAACTGGATTACGCGCTGGTAATGTAACCGGGCTTAAATGGTCTAATCTCGACTTAAACAAGCGACATGCTTGGATACATCCTGATGAAGCTAAAACTAAGAAAGCTATTCCAGTGCCTTTAAATGATGATGCAATAGCTATTTTAGTAAGTCGGCAGGGTATTCATAAAGAATTTGTTTTTACCTATAAAAATAATCAAATTCAGAAATGTAGTACTCGTGCTTGGAGCAAAGCCTTGGAAAGAGCAGGGATTGAAAATTTTAGATGGCATGATCTGAGGCATACTTGGGCTAGTTGGCATGTTCAAAATGGCACTAGCTTACAAGAGCTTCAACAGTTGGGTGGATGGTCTAGTTTTGATATGGTATTGCGTTATGCTCACCTTTCAGGCGATCATTTAAGTAATGCTGCAAACAGAATCAGCAGTTTGGGAGTGGGTACAGGTAGTAAGGCTTAGGTTTCAAGGATGTAGTAAAAAGTGTTACAAATTTGCTACATCTACTTTCTTGAAATTGGAAAAATGAACGTAAGTATTTGATTAAATGGTGCGCTCGGAGGGACTCGAACCCCCGACACCTTGGTTCGAAGCCTGATACTCAATAATATAAAACATTATAAATCAACAGCTTACGATGCATCAAATCATCGAATTCCTGCCTAGAACTGCCACAAACACACTACAAACGGCCATAGTTACGGCACGTTTTCGTCACTGTTGTGTCAGGCAGCGCTAGGCAGTCCCAATCAATATTTCCCTGTGTGACACATAGCCACATTAGAATCTTGTGTCGATTATTAGTATTTTGATTAGACTGACTCTGAGTGGTATAATCACTTATTACCTGAATTAATAAAAATACAAAACGCGTATTTGAATTTGAGAGTGGTTGCGCTATAATATGAATTAACCATGCCCGTCACGCCTCTCAACGATGCGCACCACGACGGGTTATTTTTTTATGGTTGAAAAGAGTTACACGAAACCTGCACTTACTGTTAGTCAACAGCTAGAGTTTTTAATTTCTCAGGGTTTGCATATTGAGGATCAAAAACATGCTGTTCGTGCATTAGAAACAGTAAGCTATTATCGCTTATCATCCTATCTTTTGCCTTTTAAGCAATCGCACAACGCAAATAGCCCTCGCCAATTTAAAGAAAACGCCACATTTGAACAAGTTTGGCAGCTTTATCAATTTGACAGAGAGTTAAGGTTACTTGTTGCTGATGCAATTGAAAAAATAGAGGTGGCATTTCGAGCGGCATTAACCAATGTGACAAGTATCCGATTTAATCCTTTTTGGTATGTAGAGCGAAATCACTTTAAGGCTAAAGCTGGTGCAAATAAAGAAAGAGATTTTTTTGATGATTATCTAAAAACAATTAAAACGATTAGTACCAATAAGCAGGAACTATTTATTCAACATTATCATAAAAATTATGATAAGCCATATTTTCCACCAATTTGGATGATGGTTGAGGCACTCTCCTTTGGTGTCTGTTCTAAGATGTTTAATAATATCCAGTCGAAAGATGTGCGTAATGAAATTGCTTCTTTTTTAGGTCAGCATACAACTGTAATTGAATCCTGGATAAAAAGTTTAACCTATACAAGGAACCTATGTGCTCATCATTCAAGATTATGGAATAGATGGCTCGTTATTCCTCCGCTAATTCCTAAGAATGCTCCTATTAAAACCCATATTGATGGTAACTATCGTTTTCAATTAATCGCTTTTGTCATAGATCAATTATTAGAAAAAATTGCACCTGAATCTAATTGGAAAATAAAGCTCTTTGAGCTATTTGAAAGAAATGAGCAGTTTCCAGGAGTCGAAATGGGATTTATAAATAATTGGCGAGATGACCCAATATGGTCAGTGTAAATTAAAGACCGACATTGACTCAAACCAGTTGATTAGTGATATTAAAATCGAAGCCATTGCTCTAGAAGGAGTAGTTCTAAACGATCCATCTTGGCTTGTGTGACGATTACCTGATGAGAGAGACAATCGTCTTCAATCTTGATTATAAAGGGTTTTAATTCATGTCCAGCCTTTTAAGGTATTTAAAATCATCATTGGAAGTCTTGGTAGTGTTTTTTGGTTGTCCTTCGAACTGATTCTTGAATGATTCGAATGGTTTGATAACAGTACAAGCATGCCCATCATTTTATTGGTGAATAGTCTGACCTTCAACAATAAAAGGCTGATAGCCGTAGCCATAAAAGAGGGATTTCAATTCTTTATTGCTCATTCGGCCAAAAAGGGTTGGGCCAGAGATTTTGTATCCATTTAGGTGAAGAATAGGAAGAACGGCACCATTAGTCGCAGGATCAATGAATTTATTCAAATGCCAGGCTGTGGCTGTTGGTCCTGTTTCAGCTTCACCGTCGCCAATAATACAAGCGACAATAAGATTAGGATTATCAGGTGCAGCACCATAAGCTGTAGCGAGTGAATAACCCAATTCACCTCCTTCCAAAATAACACCAGGAGTTCCAGGGTTACTATGGCTTGGAAAACCATAAGGCCAGCAAAAATTTTTAATAAGGTAAGCTATTCCTTGTTCGGTATGTGTTGCTTCTGGATAGTATTTTTTTAGAGTCCCCTCAATAAAAAGATTGGCTTGTAGTGCTGCATAACCATGACCTGGACCAAGCACAAAAGGATGGATGATTTGTGTTTTTTAATAAGATAATTAAGATGAGCATAGATGAAATTAATGCCTGGGCAAGTACCCCAGTGACCCAATAAGCGTGGTTTGATGTCTGCAAAGGTAAGTGGTTGTTCCAGTAAGCAATTGTTCATTAAATAAATTTGCGCGGCAGAGAGGTAATTGGCCGCTCGCATATACTGTTTTATGGATTCAATGGCGTCCTCCATCTTATCTCCTTAAGTCTTAAATAAATCATCCATTGCTTCAATCATCAAATCCGTTACATCAATTGCATTCGAGGCATGCGCAATGGTATTGCAGGTGATGATTTGCTTGACTCCTGATTTTTGTAAGTCCTCATAGGCGTTTCCTGCAAACAGCGCATGTACTCCAATACAAATAGGAGGCTTCATATGGAGTGCTTTTAAATGATTGACCGTTTTAATCAGGGTGGCTGCGGTTGAAATAATATCATCGACTAAGATGGGTGTATGGTTTTGATATAAGTCAATTTGTGGAATGGATATTTCAACGAGATTATCGCCTTTTCTTTGTTTTTCCAGAATTAAAAAGGGTGCTTTAATTCTTTGAGCAATATCTGAAACCCATTGCGCGCTTTCAGCATCGGGTCCAATAAGCAATGCATCAGGTACATTAGCTTTAATCCAAGCTGCAATGGGCTTCGTTGCATGCAGTGCAATTGCTGGGATGGAATAAATATCATTTAAAGCATGCCAACGATGAAGATGAGGGTCAATGGTCATCAGCCCATCAAAATAATTCGAAATCAATGTTGCAAAATAATGAGAGGTAATACTGTCTCCGGGTTGAAAGCGTTTATCCTGGCGCATATAAACAAGATAAGGTGCGATGAGACCTATTTTCTTTGCTCCTAATTCTTTGGCTGTTTCAGCAGCGAAGAGAAGAGGCAGTATTTTGCTATTGGGATGGGTTAAATCAGCAATCATGATGACGTCTTTGTCGTTCACTGAAGATTTGATGTTAATCACGGTTTCATCGTCGGGAAATTGGTGCAGTGTGATATTGCCCATGTCATACCCCAGTTGCTGCTGCATTGCCTTGGCAAAATGGTCGCTGTCAAACAGGGAAAAGAGGATTGGTGTTGGCTTCATGTGGATTCCTCAATATGGATAACAGGATGCCCTTGTTGATGAAACGCCAAGGCATAATCAAGCTCACCTTGAGTTTCTGCATGAACAATGAGTAAGGGTTGGCCTTTTTCTACCTCCGTGTTTAAAGGCGCTAAGAGTTCAACTCCCGCTGCTTTTGATTTGGGTGCCCCGGCTAGTTTTGCAAGACGGGCAATTAAGCGATTATCAATGCTCATAACCTTGCCTGTTTGTGTGGATTCAATGGTTTGGGTGTACGGTGCAGAAGGAATATTAAAAAATCCACCTTGGGCTTGGCAAATTGCTTCGAATTTTGTTAATGCTTTTCCGCTATTCAATAGGGATTCTGCCAGTTGTTTGCCCGTACCGGATACAACTTCGGGAGAAAATTCGAGTAGGTGTCCTGCCAGGGTTAAGGCACGGTCTCGTAAATCTTGAGGTGCTGAGGGGTGACAAGAAAGCACAGAAAATACATCCCTTGCTTCAAGAGCAGGCCCGATGCCACGACCAACGGGTTGGGTTCCATCTGTAAAAACACTATTGAGTTGGATGGAAAATTCTTTGGCGATACGCTCTAAGGTATTTTTTAACGCTGTTGCTTGTTCCATCGTCCTTACTTTTGCAGTAGGACCAATGGGAATGTCAATGACAATGTGGGTTGAACCTGCGGCAATTTTTTTAGAGAGAATGGAAGCCACCATTTGTCCTTCGCTGTCTAAATCGATGGAACGTTCAATGCGAATGAGTAAATCATCCGCAGGGCTTAAAGCAACGGCACCACCCCAAGCAATGCACCCATGTTCTTGCTCCACTACTTTTTGCATGGTTTTGATGTCTAAATTAACGGGCGCAAAAACCTCCATGGTGTCGGCTGTTCCTGCGGGTGAGGTTATGGCTCTGGAGGAGGTTTTAGGCATCATGAGTCCAAAGGCTGCAACTATAGGAACTACAATTAAGGTAGTGCGATTGCCGGGTAAGCCACCAACACAGTGCTTATCCACAATAAACGGTGAGGGCCAGTGCAATTTCTTTCCGGTTTGCACCATGGCATTCGTTAAATCAAGGATTTCATTGGTGTTCAATCGACTTCCCGCACTTCCTGCAAGAAACATAGCAATCTGAACATCGGAGAGTTGTCCTGTCACGACATCAGCCACAATGTGGTTAATTTCTTCTGTTTTTAATTCATTCCCATAAAGTTTGGAGCGAATAGAGCTTAATGAGTCAAGTGGCTTTGGGTGGGCAATAGAAATTTTATCGCCTATCTTTGCTGAGAGCAAATCCCAAGCATAGCTCGAGAGGCTTGCTTCGCCGGGTTTGAGTAAATTGGATGTCACCTCAGTGGTATTGATGGTGGCGATGATGGTTTGGTTATTGAGTGTGACTTCTACGCGGGCCTCGGCCACAAACCCTTCTGAGCGACAGATGTGACAGTCTTCGCGCATGTAAATAATCGCCATTTTTGACGAGTTAATCCCTATATGGGTGAGTGTTAATGCTGCATGAGTGGTGTTCACGTGAGCGTCTCGGTTTGTTGGTAGTGAGGAACCACACAGGTCCAGCCAAATTGCTGTTCTATTTTCGCCTTTAATGAAGTTGCCGCTTGGGGTTCGCCATGGGTAATAAAAACTTTTTTAGGCGGTTTACGAAAATGGCTTAACCAGTGCAGGAGCTCTTCATAATCTGCATGGGCCGAGAGGTTACTTAAGGATTCAACCTGTGCTTTAACAGGAACCATCTGCCCGTGTATTTTAATTTCCGTCTCACCTTGAATCATACGGGCACCACGCGTTCCACCTGCTTGGTAGCCGGCAAAAAGGATGGTGTTCTCATGGTGAGGGGCATAGGCTTTTAAATGAAATAAAATACGACCTCCTGTTGCCATGCCGCTGGCCGAAATGATGATTTTGGGAAATTGATTGCTATCGAGTTGTTTGGATTCCTCAGGGGTCCTGATGTAGGTTGCCGTGTTACACAGGTTTTTACATTCCTGTTCCGACAGACGGTGGTCTTCTTGATGGTGACACAGAATATGGGTTGCATTGATGGCCATGGGGCTATCGAGATATACAGGAATATCCGGGATGGATTGCTCTTGTTTTAATAGTGCGATGTAATGGAGTATGCTTTGGGCGCGCGCCACGGCAAAGGCTGGAATAATGATGGAACCCCCTCGTCGCACGGTTTTATTAATGATGTTTTTTAAAAGCTCTGTAGGAGGAGTCTTGTCGTGGAGGCGATTCCCATAGGTTGATTCAATCACCAGATAATCAATGTCTTCAATGAGGCTTGGCGCTTGCATGACACAATCATGAGGCCTTCCCATGTCGCCAGTAAATAAAAGGGACGTATTATGGTTCTTCATGCGAACAAAGGATGAGCCAATAATATGACCCGCACGGATGAATTGAACCTCCATGTCTTTAAAAGGATCAAAAAAGGTATTGTAGAGTTTGGTTCGGAATTGTTTTAACGCCGTTTCTGCATCCTGGATTGTATAAAGAGGTAGGGCCGGATGATGTTTGGAATAGCCGTACTTGTTGGCATTTTTGGCCTCTTCTTCTTGCAAATGACCACTATCGGGTAAAAGGATGGCACATAAATCTTTGGTACCGGGTGTGCAGTAAATAGGACCAGAGAAGCCATTTTTTACTAATAAGGGTAAATAACCGGAGTGATCGATGTGTGCATGAGTAAGAAGTACTGCATTAATGGATGAGGGGTTAATAGGTAGTGGCGCCCAATTGCGAAGGCGAAGCTCCTTATACCCTTGAAATAACCCAGAATCCACTAAGATTTTATTATGGTCTGCCTCAACTAAGTACTTAGAGCCCGTTACGGTTTCTGTGGCGCCTAGGAACGTTAATTTCATCATGATGAGTCCTTTTTTATTGAGTATAGTGCAAGTTACAAGCGCATGCTGGATAAACTATTATCGAAACAAAGGGTTATTCATTATACCCCCCAGGGTATGACTTGACAGAGATTGGGTGAAGCGATACATAATGGGAACTATTTAGAATTCTTAATAGTGCATCCATTCACTCAATCGGCCATATGATTCATGCTTGGATACTCCTGTTTAGCGAATGTTTCGGTGGGAATTATTAAAGGATATTAAGCTATGCCAGACCATTCCTCACATACCAAAGAGCGTTCTCGCATCAACCGTGCTGTGGGCCAGCTGCAAGGGATTAAGCGCATGATTGAAAAAGAACAGTATTGCGTTGATATTCTGTCTCAGTTACGTGCTGTTCGTAATGCCATTAAATCCATAGAGCTTAGTGTACTCAAAACCCATATCATGGGGTGCATTGCCGATGGTTTTTGCAGTCAGGATGAAGCACGCAAGGTGGAACGCATCCACGAAATCATGGAACTACTCAAAAAATACGAATAGGTGAACTATGCCACACGAACAGGATAATGCAAAACCCACTGAAGGCGCAAAGAAGCATACGGGGTGTCATTCCAAGCAAGACACGCATCAAGGAAAGCCTGCTGCTTCCAAAGAAGGTGAAGCGGTGATGTACACATGTCCTATGCACCCAGAGATTCGTCAATCTCATCCGGGAAACTGCCCAATTTGCGGCATGACCCTAGAGCCAGTTACTGCGACAATCATGGAGGAGGTTAGTCCTGAATATCGAGATATGCGCCGTCGTTTTTGGGTCTCCCTCATTTTGACACTGCCCGTTTTTATTCTAGAAATGAGTGGGCATGGAAGAATATCTCACCTCTCTACAAGCCAATCCACGTGGATGCAGATGGTGCTGGCAACTCCTGTTGTTTTGTGGGGAGGTTGGCCTTTCTTTGAGAGGGCATTTCAATCGCTAAAGACGCGTCTGAACATGTTTACCTTGATTGCCATGGGTATCGGTGTAGCTTGGGTTTACAGCTTAGTGGCCACCTTATTCCCACAACTATTCCCAGCAGTCTTTCGTAAAGAAGGCGTGGTGGCCGTTTACTTTGAAGCAGCCGCAGTGATTACTACTTTGGTTTTGTTAGGACAAGTGTTGGAGCTCAAAGCGCGCGAACAAACGGGTAGTGCAATTCGTGCCTTACTGAAACTAGCCCCTGAGAGTGCACATCGTTTGAGGGAAGACGGCAGCGAAGAGGAAGTATCACTTGATGCAGTCCATGAAGGGGATTTGCTGCGCGTACGGCCTGGTGAGAAAATACCTGTTGATGGTGAAGTACACGAAGGTCATAGTCATGTAGATGAATCGATGGTTACTGGTGAACCTATGCCTGTAGCTAAGGATGTGGGTAGCAAAGTCATTGGTGCGACTATAAATCAGACCGGTAGTTTTGTCATGAAAGCCTTGCATATTGGCAGTGACACGATGCTGGCACGCATTGTACAGATGGTGAGTGAGGCACAACGAAGTCGTGCCCCAATCCAGCGTTTGGCAGATACCGTGTCTTCCTGGTTTGTGCCTATTGTTATTTTGATTGCAGTGGCGTCCTTTAGTGTCTGGGTACTCTATGGCCCGCAACCCGCATTCAGCTACGGTCTCATTGCGGCAGTTTCGGTGCTTATTATTGCCTGTCCTTGTGCCTTAGGCCTTGCCACACCGATGTCGATTATGGTCGGAGTTGGACTTGGTGCGAGAAATGGAGTACTGATAAAAAATGCAGAAGCGCTGGAGCACATGGAGAAAGTTAATACTTTAGTGGTTGATAAAACGGGTACATTAACTGAAGGACATCCAAAGCTGACACAAATTATCACGGCCGATGAGTTTGAAGAAGATGAGGCATTGGCTTGGGCTGCGGCATTAGAAAGCAACAGTGAGCATCCGCTGGCCAATGCCATTGTGGCTGCAGCAAAAGAGAAAAAGCTGACTTTATCTCATGTTTCAGAGTTTAATGCGCCGACGGGCAAAGGGGTGACAGGAATAATCGAGGGACGTTCCATTGGCATCGGTAATACCAAGTTGATGCAAGAGCTTGGTGTTCACAGTAATCTGTTAGTGGCAAAAGCCGATAAACTACGGGCCGAAGGGGCTACGGTGATGTTCATGGCGGTGGACGGTAAAGCGGCTGCGATTTTGGCTGTCGAAGACCCGATTAAAGCCACAACACCCGATGCCATTCGTGAACTTCAGGAGGATGGAATTGAAATTTTTATGCTGACTGGGGACAGTAAAAAAACCGGTGAAGCAGTTGCCGCTAAATTGGGCATAAAGCACGTGATGGCTGAAGTCATGCCTGAAGATAAAAGTCGTATTGTGGGTGAATTGAAGGCTAAAGGTCGTATTGTTGCTATGGCAGGAGACGGGGTCAATGATGCGCCAGCACTTGCCAAAGCCGACATTGGTATTGCCATGGGAACGGGCACGGATGTGGCGATAGAAAGTGCAGGGGTTACCTTATTGCGTGGTGATTTAAATGGCATTTTAAAGGCCAGGCGTTTATCGCAAGCGACGATGCGCAATATCCGCCAAAATCTGTTTTTTGCATTTATTTACAATGCACTAGGTGTGCCCATTGCTGCAGGGGTCTTATATCCTATGACTGGGATGCTTTTAAGCCCAATTATTGCTGCTGCTGCCATGTCATTGAGCTCGGTATCCGTCATTGGGAATGCGCTTCGCCTACGGTGGTTACACGTATGAACTATTCTTGGGGTTATCAACGCATACCGGCCTGTTCCTTACCCCTAAAAAGAATTTTTTTAGGGCAAGCGAAGCATTTAATCAGGGTGAATGAGCGTTGTTTACTCATTTTAATACTTGTGTTTTGCTCTTTTGTTGTGAGCGCTCAGCCTGCTGTAAGCCTTAAGGAATTAACCCAACTGGCTATAGACCATAACAAAGATTTAAGGGCAGCGCGTTTCAATGTCTCTATTGCCGCGGGTCGATTAGTGCAAGCAGGGCTTTGGTCAAACCCCAATTTTAATGTGTCGAATAACGACGACAGACTGTTTAATAATGAAGGCGAATATTCTCGAAGCGCGGCCTTTACCCAAGCGTTTCCTATTTCTGGGCGTATTGCCAAACAAAAAACGGTAGCCCGTATTGATGTAGAACGCGCCAGGGCTGAAATTCGAGAAGCGGAACGTCAGTTAAGCGCTAAAGTAGCTATTGCCTTTTATGCACTTGTGGTTACTGAGAAGCGCTTGCAACAAGCCAATTATTTACTGCGTATTAATCGGGAGCTGGTGAATGTGATTCATGATCGTTATCATGCTGCTGAAATTTCCAAGCTCGATGATAATTCGGCGCGTATTGAATACCAGCGCATTGAGCAAGACAAGCATCTTTTGCACAGCCTTCGCATCAGTCAATATGCTACCTTGAATCAATTACTCGGTCGGAAAGCCAATCAACCGTTGAGGATCCAATTAGAGACACCAATCCACCTCAAACTCCTTAAACTTCAAACGTTGCAGTCCTTTGCTTTACAGCATCGCCCTGACCGACAAAGTCTTTGGTTGGCGGTGGGTAGAGCCAATGCCGACAGGCGTCTTGCGAAAGCCCAGCGCTTTGCAGATTGGACTTTGGGTCTTGGCGTTCAACAAGATAAGATTGTTGTAGAAAATGGACCGCCACAGTCAGCCGATCGCACTTTAGGGGTCACTCTTTCCATTCCCCTGCCTTTGTTAAATACCAATCAGGGGCGAATCCTTGAGGCAGCCGCCACAGGAACCCAAGCCCTCATGGCGCTACGCGCTTTAAATCTTGCGATTGAAACGGAAGTAGCCAGCAATTACGCGCAGCTTAAAGCCTTGCACGCCAGTCTTGTGCAGGCCAAAAACACCTCCCTTCGTTTAAGTATTGAGAATATAAAATTGGCACAAGATGCCTATCAGAATGGTCAAATTTCACTGTTAAATGTATTGCAAATTCAGCGCCAACAAAATGATTTACAGAATGCTTATTTAAATACGTTAGAGAAATATTTTCAGGTGTATGTTGCATTATGTACTGCAATGGGTACAGATCAACCCAAGGGACTGTGTTCGTATTTAGCCTACCAGAGGAATGACAATGGTTATGACTTGGCAACAAAAGATTAAAACAGGACTGAGTGCAGCAATTGTTTTGTGCCTCTTCTTAAATGCACCTTCAGTAAGTGCACATGGGGATGAAATTGAGGTCAATGAGGGGGGAAAAGCGGGACCTGTACAATTGACCAAGGAGCAAACTCAAATGTTGGGTATTGAGGTGGCTGATGCGACCCCTCGTCCTATGGCAGAATTGCTGACTCTTAATGGCCAAATTCAGTTGTTGCCCGATGCTCAAGCCGATGTCAGTGTACGAATCAGTGGTGCTGTGACGGCCATTAATGCCAATTTAGGCGATAAAGTAGTCAAAGACCAGGCTTTGGCTACGGTGCAATCGCGTTTAATTGGCAATCCACCGCCTAGTGTGGCGGTGAAATCCCCGATTGATGGGGTTATTGATGCACGTAATGTTAATTTGGGACAGGCAGTGGAGCCTAATACCGTTTTGTTTCATGTCAGTAATCGGAACCAGTTGCTTGTTGTGGCGCAAGTATATGAAGAAGACTTAAGCCGCGTTAAAGTAGGGCAGAAGGTTAATGTTCATGCATTAAGTTATCCCAAGCAGATTTTTCCAGGCAAAGTGACACTCATTGAGCCCAATTTGGATGCTTTAACGCGTACCGTTAATGTCCAAATCCGCTTGGATAATCAAGACAACGTATTAAAGCCAGGTATGTTTGTGCGGGCTAATCTTGTTTTACGCTATGCCAATGCGGCACTGACTGTACCAAGTAACGCGATTCTTAATGTGGATAATGTCTCGTTTGTCTTTGTACGCACAGGCAATAACTATGAGCGGGTGAATGTGAGCGTTGGTGCCAGTGACGATACGTACACGGAAATTAAAGACGGCCTTGTTCCTGGTGATACGGTGGTCATTCAAGGCAATCGAGAACTGTATACCTTGTCATTAAGTAGCGGTAGCAAAAAACCTCATTCAGGTAACGAGGAGAAACCTTAATGTTTAATCGTCTCATTGCCTGGTCACTGCATAATCGCCCCTTAATTTTGGCATTAACGCTCATTCTTTGTTTGTTGGGTGGTTATACTTTAAAGCAAATGCCGGTGGATGTGTTCCCTGAGTTTGCGCCACCGCAAGTGGTGGTGCAAACTCAAGCTCCTGGCATGACCACTCAAGATGTAGAATCCTTAATTACCTATCCTCTAGAAAGTGCGATTAATGGCACGCCAGGGGTGGCTAGTGTACGCTCCAAAACTTCCGTTGGACTTTCTACTATTACTATTGTGTTTGATGATAAAACAGACATCTACCGTAATCGCCAGTTGGTCAATGAACGCATTCAGCAGGTGGCTAATCGACTGCCTCCGGGCATTAATCCACCGGTGATGTTGCCTGTCATCTCGGCAGTCGGCTGGTTAGTGAAATACGCTTTAGTCAGCCCTACAGCCAGTCCAGAAACTTTACGCACCATTTCAGACTGGACTATTCGTCCACGGATTCTGGCGCTGGGTGGTGTGGCCTCAGTGGTTTCTCTTGGTGGTGAAGTCAAGCAATATCAGGTCAGGCTTTTGCCAGAGCGGATGTTGGCTTATCGCATCAGCGTGGAAGACGTGCGCCAAGCCCTAATCTCCACCAATCAAAACGTGCCAGGAGCGTTTTTGCATCAGGCAGGTACCGAGTTGGTGGTGGGCACCATGGGACGTATTCAATCGCTCGATGACATTAAAAAAACATTGATTGTTGTTCGAAATGGCGTGCCCATTACCATTAATAACATCGCACACGTTGCTTTTGGTGGTGAGATTAAACGAGGCGATAGTGCGTATAACACTGATTATGCAGTGATTGGTACGATTTCAAAAGCTTATGGGGCCGATACAGTTACCACAACGGCTAAAGTAGAAAAGGCACTGGTCGAAATTAAAAGGACACTGCCTGCTGATGTGACTTTAATTACCAATGTTTTTCGTCAAGCCAATTTTATTGAATCTGCCATTCAAAATTTAACAAGGGCCTTGCTTGAAGGGGCAGTGATTGTTATTGCGATTCTTTTTGTCTTTTTGATGAACTGGAGAGCTTCCTTTATTACGTTTTTGTCTATGCCGGTTTCGTTCGTAGTCGGTATTTTAGTTCTTCATTATTTTGGCATTGGCATTAATTCCATGACCTTAGGAGGTATGGCGATTGCCATTGGAGAGGTGGTTGATGACGGCATCATTACGGTTGAAAACGTAGTGCATCGCTTACGGATTAATCGTCAGGAAGCCAATCCCTTGCCCACCATTGAAGTGGTTTTTGATGCGGTGCTTGAAATTCGAAGCTCAGTAGTGTATGCCACCATTATCATTAGTCTCGTATTTTTACCCATCTTCTTTTTGTCAGGTATTGCAGAGCGTATTTTTAGTCCTTTAGCCATTGCCTACATCGCCTCCGTCTTAGGTTCTCTGGTGGTTTCCATCACGATGGTGCCCGCCCTGTGCTACCTGTTATTGGTACGTAATAAAGAAAAGCAGCAAGATGCCGAAGTCAGTCTACATGCCTTATCGCAAAAGGAGAGGCATTATACAGTTGAGCGCAAAAGCGACCGCGAGGCTGAACCCGAAACTCGTTTTGTCTTGTGGCTTAAACATCATTTTTTAACTGCACTCCAATGGTCCGTATCGCACTGCAAAACGGTGCTCGCCCTGGCCCTATCTGCTTTTATTTTTGCCATGGGGCTGCTTCCTTTTTTCGGGACTTCTTTTTTACCGGAATTTCATGAGGGTAATTTTATTGTGGCGATGAGCACGTTGCCTGGAACCTCCTTAGATGAAACGATGCGTTTAGGCAAACAAGTGCGTAAAGCCTTGTTACATTACCCCCAGGTAATTTCTATTGCCCAGCGAGCTGGTCGTAGTGATCTTGATGAAGATGCGATGCCGCCTAATGTCAGTGAGTTTGATGTGCGTCTTGATTTTGATAAGGATAAATCCATGCCCCCGGATGAATTACTGCGACGCATCCGTGCGGATTTGGCCAATGTCCCAGGAGCTGTATTTAACGTCGGCCAATTCATCGCCCATCGCATGGATGAGGTGCTTTCAGGAGTCAGGGCGCAAGTAGCCGTAAAACTATTTGGCGATAATTTATCAACGCTCAATGAGTTAGGGCAGTCGATGGAAACCCTTTTAAAATCAGTACCAGGAGTGGTGGATGTTAATAAAGAACAACAAATCAAAGTATCCCAGTTAGTGATTAAGCTTGATCGTGAAAAGGCAGCACGTTATGGCGTGAATGTTGGGCAGATTTCGGAAGACGTGCAGGTGCTGCTTAATGGAGTCAGTGTATCGAGTGTTTTAGAAGGACAACGAACGTTTGATTTATTTCTTAGAATGGATAAATCTGGGCGTGATAGCGCCAGAGCCATTCAAAACATGCTCATTGATGCCCATGGTGTGGGTGCGCTCAGCAATGCGCAAATACTCCTGCGAGCAGTGGCTGAGATTGACTTGGAGCCGCAGCCTTTTGCAATCAATCGTGAGAATGTGCAACGCTTGTTAGTGATTGGCTTTAATGTGCAGGGCCGCGATTTAGGCAGTGTGATTGCAGAAGTCCAACAGCAAGTACAACAAAAAATTAAACTCCCCACCGGTTATTTTATTCAATACGGTGGCCAGTTTGAAAGCCAGCAACAAGCGTCCAAAGTTATTTTGGCCTTTGGTGGATTGGTGATTTTTATCATGCTGATTTTACTGCATAAAGCCTTTGGCACCTTTAGAGAAGCGTTATTGGTGATGTTTAATTTGCCTTTAGCACTCATTGGTGGGATCATCTCCCTGTTTTTGGTCAGTGGTGAGATGAGTGTGGCGGCCATGATTGGCTTTATTACTCTGTTTGGTATTGCGGCGAGAAATGGAATTATTTTGGTAAGCCACTACAATCAATTACGATTGCAGGGAAAAACTCGGGAGGAAGTGGTTATTGATGGCACCTTAGACCGATTGGTGCCAGTATTAATGACTGCTGCAACCGCGGCACTGGGTTTGTTTCCGCTATTATGGGGCTCGCCGGCAGGTAAGGAGTTGGAACGTCCTTTGGCTCAGGTGCTTTTAGGTGGATTATTTACATCAACGGTCTTAAATATGTTTGTAGTGCCTACCGTGTATAACGCCATCGAAGTGTGGCGAGAAAAACGTACTGCTTTTAATGAAACTACTCAAGGAGAAAAAACATGATGCACAGTACTTTGAAACAAAAAAAACACTTTTGGTTGGGGCTTATAGTCAGTGTTTTGATGGTTTGTGGCTACTCCAAGGTATTTGCTAACCCGACTGAAGAGCAAACTGAAGTCATTCCTAAAACCATTCCAGCCATTTGGCAGGCTGTAGATAAGCATGCTGCGTCCATCGAGAAAGCAATAACCGACAATCAGCTGACCTCTATACACGAACATGCTTTTGCCATTCGTGATTTAGTCAACGCGTTACCTGCATTAAGCAAGGACTTATCGGAGGAGCAGAAAAAAACACTGCAAAACAACTTAAGCTATGTTGACCAATTGGCCACTCGTCTTGACAAAACAGGCGATAACAAGGATAAAGAAGGCACACAAACCAATTGGCAAAAATTACAAAAGGTGTTAGTGCAGCTACGCGCGCTGTATACTCCTGTTGCCCCTAATTAATCCAGGAAGCTGTTATGATGTTAGTTGTTCGCGGTTTATTGTTCATTGTTTTAGTTTTAAATAACCTAATTGCAGGCGCTAATGCGCCTGTGTCGAAACCTGCGAAACCCACCGTACTCCTTATCAAAAAATACACGACCACCATCAATGGTAAAGCAAGTGAACTGTTTAAAATAGAACAGCCCGATGGGACTTGGGGTTTTCATGGAGTAAAGGGACAGATGTTTGACGCTATTGTAAAAAACCAGACGGATAAACCTACGGCGGTTCATTGGCATGGCTTGATTGTTCCTAATGATCAAGATGGCGTGCCTTACATCACTCAGGCTCCTATTCCGCCAGGTGGTGAATACCATTATCATTTTCCTTTAAAACAATCTGGGACTTATTGGATGCATTCGCATCATGACTTGCAAGTCCAACAGTTTTTATCGGCTCCATTCATTATATCCGATCCTGATGAAGTCCAAAGCTCTAAGGACGTCACGTTATTCATTGGTGATTTTAGTTATAAAAAACCGGAACTCATTTTTGCCAAATTAAAACACGGCGAAATGGCGCACATGCACCATGGCGGTGGAATGGCTTCTGTGGATGGCAAGCAGGCAACGCTTGATTTAAATGATGTGGCCTATGATGCCTTTCTTACTAATTACCGCACCCTTAAAAATCCTGAAATCGTCTCTGTTCGTCCTGGCGATACCGTACGCTTGCGCTTTATAGCGGGCTCTGCGATGACCAATTTTTTTCTCAACACGGGACAGTTACAGGGTGAGGCCATTGCCATTGCCATTGATGGTCAGCCGATTAAGCCTGTGAAATCCAATCAGTTTCAATTACCAGTAGGACAACGCCTGGATGTACTGGTTAAAATTCCTGTCGGTGAAAAGGCTTATCCTATCCTTGCACAAGGTGAGGGCACGTCCATGCAAACGGGCCTTATTCTTGCCACACCAAAAGCAACTATTCCTGTCCTTAAAGAGCAAGTGGATTCAACAGCGGGTGCACTCAATTACGACCAGGAACTCAAGCTCAAGGCAGTAAATCCCTTAAAACCACAAAGTCCTGGGCAAACGCTGGTTGTCAATCTGGAGGGTGATATGATGGGTTATTCGTGGTCCATTAATAAACAAGTTTGGCCTCATATAAAACCTTTGCAAGTCACTTCCAATAAACGGGTAGAGATGGTGTTTCACAATCAGACCACTATGGCTCATCCCATGCATTTACATGGTCATGTGTTTGAAGTGACTGAAATTGATGGAAAAGCCATTAAAAACGGCGCCATCCAAGATACCGTGCTGGTTTTGCCTCATTCCACGGTGAAGGTGCAATTTGATACGGATAATCCGGGTAATTGGATGATGCATTGTCATATGCTGTATCATCAAGAAGGTGGGATGATGACCCTGGTTCATTATAAAGGAGTTGCTATGCCTCCTTTAACCATGACGCATGAGATGCATTCATGATTTATGATTAGCTGAGTAGGTTTTAGCGAGCGTGCACCTAGAGTATGATTCATTTATTAAATGGCATTGACTCATTTTAAATTAAAAGAGAATAAAGAATAACAAGGAGCATTAAATGAGAAAAAAGACGAGCTACTGTCTATTAGTTACGCTCTTAGTTGGGCTTTCAAGTTGTAGTAAAAATGTAGCGCTCACTTCAGAAGGAGCTCAAATCAAAGTAGTCAAAGCAGGTAAGCTCAGCCGAAGTTGTCAGTATTTGGACAAAATATCTGCTTACGATGTGAATGGAGTTTCACAATCGTATCAATCCCATGAGCATTTGTATCAAGATGAACTCAATATTTTAAAAAATAAGTCGGCTCTTTTAGGAGCAAATACCCTCATGATTACCCAGCATCAGTCAACATTTACAGGTAATCCCAAAAATCACCTGGTTGATCAGCATGGGTTGGAAGGCAAGGCCTATCACTGCAAACAATAAAATGATTTTTACATGACGGAGCTCTCTTTGGTATATATGGACTATAATAGACCAATATAGCGTCTTAGAAGTGTTGGGACCGAAATTTTAACTATTAATAGGGAAATTATGATGGCTCATGAACAATATCAAACGTGTATCGAAGCCTGTTTGGCTTGTGCTACTCAATGCGGACATTGCGAGACATCGTGTATCAATGAGGATAAAGACAAGGACATGGTGGGTACTTTTGAGCGTGACAGGAAGGATTGTGCTCAACTGTGTACTCTGGCTGCTGAAATGATGACCAGAGAGTCGAAATACGCTCAAGCAATCTGTTCACTTTGTGCTAAAGCCTGCAGAGATCGTGCTCACCACATGGAACATTGTACCTGGTGTGCTGAGGCGTGCACTCGTTGTGCCATAGAATGTGAAAAAATAGGTGTTTAATCGCGTGATAACACCTTGATCCTGCTCGATTAAGTCAAGACTCTTTAGCTTCTCACAGAGCCGCACGTGAATCTCTCGATTCATGCGGCTCTTATACCGCTATCATTTCGCTGTATTCCGATGCACAAATAACTCGGTTGTGTCTCTCATCAAGAAAGCAGAAAAAAGTGTAAGTAATCGTTGAGCGCTTTTATTTCTGCCCTCCTTAATTAAAGTAACCAGACAAGACCAAATGTTACGGTGTCTTGGGTCGCTGACTCTCCATTAGTGACTTGAATGGTTTTAAATGCTCCATAACTATGCTCATGTTCGTATTCAACAAATAGGTCTAGGCCTGGCATTACGCGGTAATAAGGCCGTACAATATAGCGCATTTGGTTCAATCCACTGCCGATATCTGCTTGGATTACTGTTTTTGAAGCGAGGATACTTCGCACTCCTGCTCTGATAAGAAAATTATTGGTGATTTGCGTATCGCGTGATAATTCAAGATCTAATTTCGCGCTACCCTTGTAGTAATAACCTCTGAGATTGGTATCAATAAAATAAGGCATTATCCCTTCAAGACCAATACCCGGTTGCCAATAAGGCGTATTCGCCGGTTGATTGGTGTAATTTGCGCCGGCTTTAATCGCCCAAAATTGACTGATTAAATGCCAGTAAAAAACATCGATGTCCGCATTTTCAAGCCTTCCCTTATACAGTTCGGCATCATTGACGAATAATTCCAGTTTATTGTAATCCGGTCCATATAAGCCTTTATAGTTAAGGCGTTGCGCATTATGAAAGGGGTCGGCTCCTACATCTATAAATGAAGCCCGCCATAATCCTGCAGGATGAACCATGGGATGTTTCGCCAGTGAGAGGTCAATGGGCATTGCTTCATCCACTCTCACAATGGGGCGATTATAATAGGGGGTTTGTTTCACAATATCTTGTGGTTTCCTTTCCCCTTTGGTTATTTCGATTAACGTTGAATACTGAAATATTCGTGACATCCCGGTTATCATATGATAGAGAAAATGACAATGAAAAAACCATTGACCGCTGGCATCCGTGTCAACATCTGCAGTCATAGTAGCTCCAGGAGGAACATCAATCGTATGCAGTAAGGGATCATAGGCATCATTTCCCGTGCGTAAAATAAACCAATGGCCATGAATGTGCATGGGATGATGCATCATGGACGTATTAGTGAAAACAAAACGATAGCGTTTATTGGGTTCTAAAATGATGGGGTGTGCTTTGTAAGCGGGTACACCATTGATGAACCAAATGAATTGATCCATATAGCCAAACAACTCCATATTGATCACATGAGCTACAGGTTTGTTGGGATCGTTGGTTTTAATGGCCGCAATCATCGGTTGATATTTTGTTCCTATCGAGGTTTTATAGGAGGAGTTGGGAGGAGACAGCTTGTCTCCTATAATGGATGGTTCAGTGGGCATACTCATATTCATTGACTGAGCGTGATCCATCTTCATGCCTGAATCCATCTTCATGCCTGAATCCATCTTCATGCCTGAATCCATCTTCGTGTCTGATTTCATCTTCATGTCTGAATTCATCTTCGTGTCTGATTTCATCTTCGTGTCTGATTTCATCTTCGTGTCTGATTTCATCTTCATGTCTGAATCCATCTTCGTGTCTGATTTCATCTTCATGTCTGAATTCATCTTCATGCCTGAATCCATCTTCGTGTCTGATTTCATCTTCGTGTCTGATTTCATCTTCGTGTCTGATTTCATCTTCATGTCTGAATTTGTCTTCATGTCTGAATTCGTCTTCATGCCTGAATCCATCTTCATGTTTGAATCCATCTTCATGTTTGAATCCGTCTTCATGTTTGAATCCGTCTTCATGCCTGAATCCGTCTTCATGCCTGAATCCATCTTCATGCCTGAATCCATCTTCATGCCTGAATCCATCTTCATGTTTGAATCCGTCTTCATGTTTGAATCCGTCTTCATGTTTGAATCCGTCTTCATGCCTGAATCCATCTTCATGTTTGAATTCATCTTCATGTTTGAATCCGTCTTCATGCCTGAATCCATCTTCATGCCTGAATCCATCTTCATGTTTGAATTCATCTTCATAGCATGAGTATGATGTGCTGTTTTTGTCATACCCGATGGTTTCATTGTCCTAGGTAATGAGCCTTGGTTCATCTTGCCCATCATCAATGCCATCATCTCTCTGGTGACAGGTAATGGTTCAGGAAAGCGAGTTACCGCATCATAATTAACAAATTGATTAGGTGATGTGATTAACGCACCGTAAGCTGCGCCTACAGTATCTGATGATTCAGCGTAAATAATATAGGGTGCATTTTTTTGAATTTTGACCAATACGTCATAGGTTTCACCAGGGGCTACTGTAAAATCTTCGATCGTATAAGGTCGCACATCATTACCTTGTACATGCATCATCTGCATGGTCGCGCCAGGAATTTTCACATGAAAAATAGTGCCGCCGCCTGCGCCAATAAAACGTAACCGTACGATATCTCCTTTTTTAACGAGTGCAGTCCAAGGCTTGGACTTAGGTTGGCCATTGAGTAAAAAAGCATCATAGGCCACGTCACTGATGTCATAAATACTCATGCGCATTTGTTGCATCATTTTGTAATCAGCGATTAAACGTTGTCGTTCTTGAGCCGATCCTTTTTTATAATCATGAATAAATTTGGCAAGCGAAGGTTGGAGGGGGAAGCGAGGCGCATAGTAATCTCCTGCTTTTTTAAGATTCGCCAAAATTTGTTCTGGTTTTGTATTACTCCAGTCGGATAAGACAACAACAAAATCTTTAGTATAATGATAATTGGGTGCTTTAGGAGGATCGATGAGAAAGGCGCCATATAAACCTTGTTGTTCTTGTAGGCCTTCATGCGCGTGATACCAATAAGTTCCAGCTTGTTCCAGTACGAACTTGTAATGAAAAACACCACCAGGGGGGATGGATTTCTGGCTTAAGTCTTCTACGCCATCCATTTGCCAAGGGACTAAAACACCATGCCAGTGGATTGATGTTCCTTTATCGAGATGATTAGTCACGTTGATGGTGACCTGATCCCCTTCTTTAAAATGCAAGGTGGGTGCTGGAATTTGATTATTCACCGCAATGGCCTTTCGGGGTTTCCCGGCAAAATAAACCGTTTTATAGTCAACGACTAAATTGACGACGCGCTCTGCAGCAAACACATTGAATACAAATAATAAGCTAAAAAGTAAGGTAATTATTTTTTTCATTAAATCCATTCTCCCGTATTATGTAGCGCGTATCGTTCTATTTTGTGGAAGGGGTATTAAGAGGGTTCTCAATCGTTTTTATGATGTTACCGCTCTCATGATGATGCTGCTTTTCTCCCTCTGCTTGGGGCAACGACATGACACCCAATCCATGACGATAAACAAGCTCGCCGCCACGCCTTGCCGTAGAAAGCAATAAGCCTTGCACAAGAAGCATGGCTATTAGAAAAGTGAAGGTCATTTTTTTCTGCTTAGCGTATCGCCATATTGACCAAAAGGCAACTAACCACATAGCAAAAGCAGTCGATAAGGCCCAATTACGATGGTTCGTCATTGCAATGTGTGCTGCTTCATCATGTTTGACTGTATTATAAGCATAAAGACCTGCTATGATAGTAAATACTGTAACTAAAGCCGCACACCATAAACACCAACGCCCCACAATTTCAAATTCTAAAGCCAGCTTCGCTGGAATGATTCGTAAATAAGTAGACAGATAAGCGAGCAGCAAGAAACCAAAAGCCGTGGTAAATAAAGCCACGGTAAAGTGAACAAAGATAGGATGCCAATTGGGTAGGATTTCTATCATGGTTCAATCTCTCTATTATTGATCATGGAGGTTGTAGGCGTAATACCTCCTCGTTTCCTTCTAATCATCTATTGTCTCTTAAACACAACGAACCATCAATGGGGCGAGATACTCGAATTCAGTGCATCTTAAACCAGCCAACACCCTTGATATCATTAAAGGAGTCTGTTTGGTGGCATCGATAACATTGGTCAATACGTGCCTCCTTTTCCCCAGTAACCGACTGATCCACCATCCCAAAGTGCTCCATGCGATGACTGGGTGGCGCTTTATGGCACTCGGAACAATTAGTGGATGTTGGGCTTGGATGTAAATAGCCGGGAATCTTCCAGCTTTTTTCTGAATGGCAGGTAGCGCAGTCTTTGCCGAAATATTCCTGGTGTTTATCCTGAAAGGCATGGCAAGAATGGCAGTCTAATCGGACAGGATGATGGGACTCAGTCTGCGCCGAATCTTCTGTTTCCAATACATACCGGAGCGAAATGTTCACAAGACTTCCGTGTTCCATATGGATAGGACGTATTTTGCTTCCTTGATGCTCAACATGACAGCCGCGACAATCCTTTAGATGCGCATGGAATGACGTGACTGGATTCATCAACAATTCCGGTGATGCAGCGTGGCATGTAATGCATTTCTCCGCCACAATCCCTCGGTTAGGGGCATGGCAGCTTTCGCATTTGTTGCTTAGAAATGCATGTGCTGCTGAAAGCGGACCAGGATTAACGGCGGCATCCCACAGGGGTAGCTTGTCACCATTGGATTGGCCAGAGGGGGTAACAGTAGTAAATATGATTATTAGGACCACAATAAGCAATCCTGCCAGGGCTAGAGACTTCATTGCAGCCACCGTAAGCCATAATAGATTGAACTCCAAATATGAAAGGCTAACGCTGCATAAAGAGTAATTGCGGTGGCAATATGTACCACAAGCCAACGTCCAAACGCTTTCCTCAGCAGTTCTTGGGCAGTGATGGAAAACTCGAGATCAGAGAGTGCGCCAATTAAGTGGCTCAAGGAGAGCCCAGATGGGTCAACGACGGCTTGATTTTCTAAGTTGCTTGCAGCCCGCACGAGGCTATCATAACGGTCACGCAAGAGTGTGAGTTTCTTTTGTTTCTCGCTTAACTCAAGCCCAATCTGGGCTAGGTAATATCGTCCCACAAATCCAGTGGCAACCACCGTGAGCATCAGAACAATTAGCGTAATACCCAGTGGGCTTTGGAATTTATGTCCCGAATGAATAAGGCCAAGGAGGGCTCCAATCGTCCCTGCATAAACATGAAACGATAGGACAGTACTCAGCGGAAGAAATGCCTTCAAGCGCTCTCTAATCCAGGGTTGCCTTTTGATGAGGGAATAAAGCAAGAGTAAAACGAATAATGCAGTTGCAGTAAACCCGAATAGAAACCCTGTAAAACTTCCCGGAAACTGCGGTGCTACGTGAAAAAGAAACACCGGAACCATCAGTGCTAATGCGCTTAAAAGACCGCCTACGATGACTTTCTCAGCTTCGGTAGCCATGATTAAGCCTCCACTACCAGATCGCTGGGTGATTTCGCTTGGCAGGCAAGAATAACGCCAGCCGCTTTTTCATCTGCGGACAATGCATCGTCCACCTCCATGTTCACTGAGCCCTCTAAAAGGTGCACTTTACATCGCCCGCAAATGCCAGTTCGGCATTCAGAATCGATAAAGACACCGATCGCCTCAGCCGCCTCAAGCACCGACTGATTGGGCGCGAGTGGGCCTGATTTGTTTGACTTTGAAAAATTGATGGTTGCATGCGCTGAAGGGGGCATCATCGGTGAGACGTCCGTTGGTGCTTCTGGTGTTTTTGCGGTAGAGGAAAAAATAGGTGGCTCAGTAGTAAATACAGGACCCCCTTTTGGTGGTGCGAAGTGCTCTGTCTTCACTTGTTCAGATGGAATTTTAAGTTGCAGAAGGGCTGCTTTGACTGCATCCATCATCGGCACGGGGCCGCAAAGATGGATCCGGTGATGGACGATGTCTGGAATCGCCTTTTCGATAAAATCGGGCGTGATGAAGCCCACTGGACCTGTCCAGTCAGCGCCATCGGTGGTTTGCACAATCACATCTACACTGACATTCGGGTGGTGACGTGCAATATGGGTGCATTCTTCACGAAAGATGATATCAGAGGGTGTGTTCACAGCATAGAGCAGATGAATGTCCTTGGGATAGGAGCGATCGGTAAGATAGCGCAAAACACTCATCATGGGCGTGATGCCCACCCCTCCGGCGATGAGCACGATGCCGTTGGCTTCTTTGCCGGTGAAGAAAAACTCACCGGCCGGTGCAGAGACCTCGAGCAAATCACCTGTGTTGATGTGATCGTGAAGATGGCGCGATTCCACCCCATACTGCTCCCGTTTCACGGTAAGCTCTATATAATCGTGTTGCGTTGGTGATGAAGAGATGGTATAGCAGCGACGTATTTTTTGGCCATTAATGACTGAAGTAATGGCGGCGTACTGTCCGGGCAAAAATGTAAACGGTATTTGGCCAAGATTGGGCTCCATCAGCCGGAAGGTTTTAACGTTTGGGGTCTCATCGAAGATTGCCGTGGTGCGTAAGATACCTGACCACCGTATGGGCGCAGGGGGCTCTGTTTTTGGAGGAGATGCTTCCAACTCAGGTGGTTTAGGACTGTTACTCGTACTAGGCTTTACTGGTTCACTGCCAGGTGTTAGGCGTTGAATCAGGGAGTTAATCCGACGATGTCGTGCCCGCTGAACGAGAAGGGCCATCATCAGCGCAGCCACTAAGAGGAGCATAACTATCCAATGAAGCCAAGAGAGATCACGAAAACCGCCGTTCATCTCATTACCCGTGTTATCCTCAATATTCATTTCACGCTTAAACCAAGTGAGCGCGATTTGAGGTGGTGGTTGCGTTTCATTTAAGGCCTGTAGCGCACTGGCCCCACTGGCAGCAAATGATAGGCCCTCGCGCACTTGTTTTAGAGCAGTTTGCGCGGCCGCAGGATCATTGGTTGATAAGGCACGATGAAGCTCAGTTTGTATTGCGGTGATGATTTGCACGCCTAAACCGAGACGGGCTACGGCCTCATTTCTGATGTATTTGCGCGCTTCATCAGTGAGTTCTGGAAAATCCATCAGCGAAGCATAAAAGGGCTTTCCGCCAGTTGCCATCTCCCCACAACAGCCAGCAGGCCCTGGCTTGGCGGAAGACGGAGCCATCATATTTCCGCCAGCACCACCTTTATGATGCGCTGCATGCTCTGAGGGTTGCGTCGTTGCGTTTGTTGGAGTCGGAGTTGTTGAAATGGGAGGTAATGTGGACGTGGTGTTATTATTACTGCCCTGATGGTGTGCTGCGTGTTCTGCTGGTGACATTTGGGCGAATACAGGCGATGAGGGCGTTATCCCCACGAGCATCACCATCATGAATGACGTGATCTTCATTGTTATCCGACAACCGAATGTACTTGGGCTATGCAAGGGCTTGTGCAATCGATTTGACTCAAGTACACCACGTTCTTCACCTCGAGACATCGATGTGGGCAAACCCTTTTCGTTTGGCATCCGTTTCATTTTATAATATCCGTCGCGCTCCATCATTGGGCATCATCTCATTACTCGTAACCTGATTGCTTGCAGGGGAGTTCAGAGGATCGTTATCATCGATTTATCTTCCTGGCCTAATCATTGTCTTGAGTGATACCCGAAGAGAAGTCATACATCAGTATAATATAACTCTGAATTTTTATAATTGCTATGTTTTTGCCTAATCTGAATGAACCAATGCCTTGAAAAATGGTATATACTTTCGAACGTAACGTATGGTTACTTTCTAAAATAACAAGGAGGTTGTATGTTGAAACTTAATGCACTCATTATCTTGACTACTTTGAGCGTGGTGACTCCAACCCTCTATGCAGAGGACGATATGATGAATACTACGTCTGGCAATACGATGCAAAATAACGATCAGCAATCCGCGCCAATGCAACAAATGCAAGAAGAAATGAAAAAATTGCAGGAGATGCACGATCAACTGATGAATGCTAAGACACCAGAAGAAAAGAAAGCATTACTGAAAACTCAAATGCCAGAGATACAACATGGCATGGACATCATGCAAAAGATGGGTGGTGAGACGGCAACCAATCCGGAAATGATGGGAAAACGCATGAAGATGATGCAAACGATGATGCAAATGATGATGGATAGGCAAAAAATGATGATAGACAATGGAATGATGGGATGCTCGATGATGAAAGGGGAATAAATTCTCTATTAAGATTAAAGAGCATTGGATGTATTTAAAAATAGAATTAGAGGCCTACGGGTGAGGCAATGAGACGCTCACCCTGGTTTTGCTTTTTCTGATGCATCCCTTTTTCATTTTTCTTTAATGAATAGTGCATAAAGTCCACAATCGTTGCCAATTTAATCAGAGAATCAGTAAAAGGAATGGTGATGAATACTCAGGTGAGGGATTCTTTGAAACAGAATGAACGTGAAGAAAAAACAAAGAGAGATGACGTTTATCTTGATGAAGCGAATCCACGTGAAGCCATTCATCGAGACAATAATCATGATTTAGATGATGAATTTGATGTGATACGCTCAATTAATTAACTTTCTATAGGTTAATCGTGGTCCTTATACAGCGTGTCAAATAAGCTAATCATGAACTCATTACGCATTGTTCTGGCCGATTCCAACGAATCCCTTATCGTTTCAGCCATTTCATGTTCTATTTTTTTAAAATAATTGCTCTCTGGGATTATTTGGCGATTTGCTTTAATGGATTGCCCCAATAATTCTATAGGCTTCATGAGTGGATTTATTTTTTCAGAAAAAACGTAGCGACTTAATCGCATGGGATGGGTTTTCTCAAGCCACCAGGATAAAAAGGGATTGCTGGTGCTTCGCACAAGGGGTTGCATCACCGACTGATACAGCAAATCATTGGCTTCAGACACTTGCCGAACCTTTTCAAAAGGCTCTGTTGGACTACTCGTGCACAGCTCGGTAATATCACGTTCCTCAAAACGCACATGATATTGCTCTTTGCTGCAATCCGGGTCGCCCGTTGGATTCACAATCACCATTTCATAGAGTCCAGGCTTTAATTGTTCAATAGCAGTACCGTGTTCTAAGATGGCGCGATGGTGCAGGCGCACGACTTTGGCGGATACAAAAATCCCTAAATGCCCAACTGATGGATGAAGGAGGTAAACAATGCGCTGTTTTGCTTTCTTCAAGGCTTGAGTTGAGGGGTAAATCGTTCTTATCCAATGTAAGGCCTGTCGTGGTGGCGTGATTTGATCGCCTTGAGAAGCAAAGACAACAATGGGGCTTTGAATGCGTTTTAAGTCGTAAACACATCCTGGATGAATCAGCATTTCGCCACGCTCCAATTGATCGCCAACAAACAGATTGTTCACGGTGGCTGTAATTTCTTCTTGGCTAAATTGATAAAAACCATTCCACCAGCGCTCAAATTCTAAAAATCGCTCCTGCTCTACATCCATTTGATCAAATAAACTATAATACTTATCCCAGATTGCTGTGGTCGGATTTAAAGTCTCGAAATTGGAAACCAACCAGGCCCCATCAAAGGTTCCATCCTTTAAATCAGAGAGAAAGCGCGCACTCCATACGCCTCCTAAGAGTCCACCTAAGAGTTGCATGGGATTAGCTTCTTCTTCATTGTTTGCCCAATAAGAAACAGGGGAACCATTCATGACCGTCAAACCAACCGAGCCCACACAATCTGAGGCTAATAAAGCAAGCATCCAACCTGCTTGACAATTACCATAAAGAATAGGGGATTTATCTTCATGCAAGGCTTGCACTTTTTCGACAAAATGGCGCAGGGTGGTCAAGACATCGGCGAGCTTTTGGTGAGGAATGGGCTCAGGATAAAAAATAACGAAATACACGGCATGGCCACTGTGCATGGCAATGCCCACTTCCGAGTCACGTTTGAAGCCGCCAATACCTGGCCCATGACCTGCTCTGGGATCAACGATAATCACTGGCGACAAAGTAGGATCGAAACATTTTTCAAAACACACGTCACCTACTTCGAGGATTTTAATTAACGCATAATTGGTTTTGGGGTCCAGTGTTCTCCCATCCATGACTAATTCATATTTAAAATTTAACAGCGGCCGTAATCCTTGTTTTTCATGTTCCATCATGTTGTTGGCCCGTTCACGCAAAGTATCAAAAAACAAAACAGAGCGTTGCCAATAATCTATTGGGTAAGAAAAAAGATCATGCCAGATTTGATCTGGGACTTCGGTATCATGCTTATCCATGCTTCACCCGGCTTTGAATGATTCAATAGTTTCTATTGTGGACCAGGAAGAGTATTTTTACAAAAATAAATAATCGTCGCTCCATGGCTAACCGCATGCATTTTGCACGGTCATGTGGAAGCTACTGGGATTGATATCGAGAGTGGGGTTGATGAAGGTGTTTGACTTACATCGAATTATGGCGGTACTAGACTTGGTATAAAAGAAGGCCTAATGCCATACACAGATAGATTTGATAATAACTCAACTTGACAGTATCATGCTTAGTAAATCTTTTTGAGCTATACTAAGTTAAATCATTTTTTTACTTATAAATTTAATGAGAGTACTGGTTAATTTGAAGTCTGTTCATTAAAGATTATTAACATGGAAGCTAATGATCATGATTAAATTATTCAAAGCAGTTATTGCAGTTTGTTGTCTCTTTGGAGCTACGCTATTGGCAAACTCTTGTTCAGAAACTAAAAATCCTAATATTCATGATCTTAATGTTCATAATAAAAGACCTGGCGGGACCGGCGGGCGTTAAACATTCCAAACAGCTTTTCAAACAGGGATAATCCTCTCAAAGGGATATTAATTCATAATCAAAGAATCAAAAAACACTAACAAGCCATCTACAGAGCACTTGTGCTGTCATTAAAAACAAACCCCGGACAAACAACAGGATATATTTGCTGCGAATAATCCGGGAATTGGATGATGCACCATTATAAGCTGGATCATTTGGAAAAGCGGTACAAAAACTGGTATTAAAAAAGCAAGAGTTCTTCATTTACATCGTGTTATCCGCGTTCTAAGGTCGTATCAGTATCAATACGGGTGTTTTAAACAGTTGGGATAAGTCTCAAATATATGATAGAGTTTTAAAAGCATCGCTAGATGTACTGCATTTTCTATAATTTGGAGTCATTAATGAAAAATACAAGGATGGTTGTACTTCTTTTCGTTATGTTAGCCAGCCTATCTGCGCTACTTAGCGCATGCCACAAAACCCAACAAAATTCTGCGACAACCGAAGAAGGTTATGGTGGCACCAGTGGAGGGCATGGAGGACACGGTGGGCATGGAGGTGGGGGCCACTAGAGATGGCTTTTTAAATCTAAGCCATCGTCTTCAAAAGTAATTATTTTTAAAGTCTCTTATGTAAAGTATTTTTTGTTTCATGGAATTGCATTAGGGAAAAGGTTTGATGTTTAACATGGTGCGACACGAACTAAAGTGAAAAATTATGGATAATACTGCAGTTGCCAAAGACAATGAAAACCCCGTAGGCACTATTGTCGAAGTCAATGGACCTGTTGTAAAAATATTTTGTGATGTGTTACCCCCATTATATCAGTCGCTCAAAACCTACACTGATACGGACAGTTATGTACTTGAGGTGTGTCAGCATCTGGACCAACATCATGCCAGGGCCATTACCTTACATCGTGCCACAGGACTACAACGGGGATTAGCTGTTTATGATCAAGGCACCCCGTTGCAGATTCCGGTTTCTCCTAATTGTCTTGGGCGACTCTTAAATATTTTTGGCGAACCTTTGGATGGGGCTTTGCCCTTAGAAACTAAGGAATATCGTGACATTCTCAACAAGCCCACCTCAATTGACATGACAACGACCCAGGAAGGTATTCTTGAGACGGGAATTAAGGTTATCGATTTACTTTGTCCTTTCGTTAGGGGTAGTAAAACAGGGTTGTTTGGTGGTGCCGGGGTTGGAAAAACCATCCTGCTGATGGAATTGATGCATGCCATCATTCAATTGCACCAAGGAACGTCTGTTTTTGCAGGGGTTGGCGAGCGGATTCGTGAAGGTCATGAATTGTGGCACGAAATGCAAGCCGCAGGTGTCATGGATAAGACCTTAATGATATTTGGGCAAATGGATGAGTCACCCGGTGTACGCTTTCGCACGGGATTAGCGGCATTAACGTATGCTGAATATCTTCGCGATACGCTATCTCATGAAGTGCTTTTTCTCATTGATAATGTTTATCGTTTTGTGCAAGCAGGCAGTGAAATTTCAGGACTTTTAGGCAGAATGTCGGCGAGTGTCGGCTATCAACCGACCTTAATGACGGAGATTGCCGAACTCGAAGAACGGATTACCTCAACCCCGAAAGGTGCTGTTACTTCCGTGCAAGCCGTTTATGTTCCGGCCGATGACATGAGTGACCCCGCTGTGACCGGCATCGTGACCCATTTGGATTCGATTGTGGTGCTCTCACGCGCACAAGCAGGTAAAGGCATTTATCCTGCCATCGATGCACTTGCTTCCAAAAGTAAATTTATGGATAAAATGATTTTAGGCGAGCGCCATTATGCAATTGCGCAAGCCGTACGCGAACATTTGGCACGTTATCAAGAACTTGAAGACATCATTTCCATGATGGGAATTGAAGAGCTTTCATCTCAAGACCGCAATATTGTGTTAAGAGCGCGCAAATTGCAACGCTACCTGACGCAACCTTTTCATGTAACCAAACAACAAACCGGTATTGAAGGGCAATCGGTTGCATTAGAGCAAACCTTAACTGATTGCGAAGCGTTCATCAAAGGCGATTACGATGCATTTTCAGAAGAGGAGTGTTACATGAAGGGGGCTATGAATAAGGGTGCTCATAACTGAAATGGAGCCGTTTACAATTCATCTTCAAAGTGCAACCCAATATGAACAAATCGATACGGTGGTTAGTTTTGTGGGTGAGGATGCTTCGGGGCAGTTTGGGATTTTAGCCAATCATGCCCGCATGATGACCTGCTTAAAATTTGGTTTGGCTTGGTTTCGTGATGAACATAACGAAACGGACTATTTAGCTGTACCCGGCGCGGTGGTTTATTTTAATAAAAATCAACTCTACATTGTGACACGCCATTATGTGCGCCATAAAGAGTATCAAGCCATACACAGTGCGCTCGAGAAAGAATTACAGTTTGAAGAAGAAAATCTTTTGAGCATTAAAGACAGCTTGCATCGTTTGGATGAGGCAATGTTAAAACGTTTATGGGAATTAAAACGGCAGAATGGCTATGGCATTTAAAGATTCAAAGAAGGAACTGGAACAACAGGTGAAACGAAGTGTTCACAAAATGAACCAGGCAAAAAAAAGTAAATCCACTTTATTAGCCCAAACGGTTTATTTAGGGACCTTAGGCTTTGTTTTTGTATTACCGATTATTGCTGGAGCCTATCTTGGGGTTTGGCTCGATGAAAAAATAAAAGGGTTTTCCATCAGTTGGACCATCAATTTAATCCTTGTCGGTGTGATTGTTGGTGCAGTTAATGTGTATCTTATGATTAAGGAATAGCGGTGGGCTCAGAAGGATTTTTAGCGCGCTTTGCATTTTCACTAGGGTGGCTCAACATCAGCCAAAGCCTATTGACTACCTGGCTTATTATGCTGGCTTTATTTCTTTTTGCCTGGGTTTCAACGCGAAAACCATCTCTTCAACCCGGTACTTGCCAGGTTATTTTAGAAGGAATTTTGAGCACCATGCATGATGCAATTAAAGAAGTACTGCCTGCCCATGTAGATTTGGTCTTTTCTTTTGTGGCCACCTTGTGGATTTTTATCCTTATATCCAACTTAATTGGGGTGATTCCGGGATTTTATGCCCCGACTGCTGATTTATCGGTGACGGCCTCCCTTGCGATTTTGACTTTTTTATCAGTGCATTGGTTCGGCATTCGTGCCGAAGGGCTACGCGATTATTTAAAGCATTATCTTAAACCCACGCCTTTTTTGTTGCCGTTTCATTTAATCAGCGAGGTCTCTCGAACGTTGGCCTTGGCAGTACGCTTATTCGGTAATGTGATGAGCTTGCAATTAACCGCATTGATTGTACTTATGATTGCCGGATTTTTAGCCCCTATCCCCATCCTCATGTTGCATATTATTGAGGCCATTATCCAAGCGTATATTTTTGGGATGCTCGCTTTAATTTATATTGCTGGGGGAATTCAATCACACGAGCTGAAGAAGCAAGGAGAATCGTTATGAATGGTATCAGTTGGTTTAGTTTAGCATCAACCGTTATAGCAGCACTCGCGATTGCCATCGGAACCATAGGTCCGGCGCTCGCTATGGGGCGTGCGATTAGTCAGGCACTGGATGCTTTGGCACGACAACCGGAGGCTGAAAAATCCATCACCAGAACTTTATTTATTGGTTTGGCCATGATTGAATCGTTAGCCATTTATTGTTTGGTGATTGTATTGATTATTCTCTTTAGAAATCCATTATTGTCTTATTTTGTTACTCAGCAGGGATAAAATAAATGGAACTGTCTTGGTCAACGTTTTCATTAGAAGTCATTAATTTTCTAGTCCTGATTTGGATTTTAAAGCATTTTCTTTACGCACCCATCCAAAAAACCATTGCAGAGCGAAAAAAAACGGTGCAAGAACAATTAACAACGGCTCAAACCCTGCACAATGAAGCGACCCAGTTACAAATAAACTATGAACATCGTCTCACCGATTGGCAACAAGAGAAAGCAACACTGCAAAGTAGCTTGCAAGAAGAGCTGGAGCAGTGGCAATCAGAAGAAAAGCTTCGTTTTGAACACCAATTACGTGAAGAAAAAGAGCAGGTTTTTGCGCATGAGAGGCAACAATTCGCCGCACTCATTGAAAAAAAGGAACGAGAAGCCTTGCTTTTGGCGGGTAAATTTGCCGCAAAACTCGTCATCGACTTTGCTGATGCCCGTCTTGAAGAGAAAATCATTGCAAAAACCATTGAGGACCTCGCTTCTTTCCCAATCAAACAATGGCAATCGATGAGTGCTGTCTCTGAAGAAGACAGTGTGTGCATCCAAAGTGCCTTTCCCATCAAGGAACAGCAACGGCAGCATCTCATACAAGCCATGGAACATTTAGTGCCTCAAAAACTTAGCGCACGTTTTACTGAAAATCCGGCTCTGCTTGCGGGTTTAACCATTCAAATGGGTTCAGTGGTTTTGCAGGCCAATCTTCGCGATGAACTCAAATTCTTTACGGAGAGCAAAAATGGACTTGTCTAATCGTCCTTCGTTGATTGATAAAACGCGGCAGCGTATTGAGGATTATCAATTTCAAATCAGAGTCTCAGAGCAAGGACAGGTTGTTTCGGTAGGCGATGGCATTATTTGGATTAAGGGACTACCTACTGCCGCCATCGATGAAATTTTAATTTCAGTAGATGGTTGTTGTATCGCGATGGTTTTTCATCTCATGGAAGATTTGGTGGGCGCGATTATGTTGGTGCAAACGAAAAAGCTAAAAGCAGGCACCGCCATGTTTCATTTGAAGCGTGCCTTGAGTCTCCCTGTAGGCGATAAACTTCTTGGGCGAGTGATTGACCCTTTAGGCAATCCGTTAGATGGCGGAGAGGTTCCTCAATGTGAGGAACAGGGCTTACTGGATATGTTGTCTCCGCCCATCATCCATCGCGATTTTGTGAAACGTCCCTTTTATACGGGGAATAAAATTATTGATAATTTAATTCCCATGGGTAAAGGGCAGCGGGAGTTAATTATCGGGGATAATGGGCTTGGCAAAAGCTCGCTGGCCATTGATGTGGTCATTAACCAAAAAAATCAAAATGTACGTTGTGTTTATGTATTGATTGGCCAAAAGCGCTCGACCGTAAGCAATACCATTCAATTATTAAAAGATGCCAATGCCCTAGACTACACAACCATTGTGGTGGCCCAGGCAACGGCATTACCAGGACTTCTCTATCTTGCCCCATTCGCGGGCTGTGCCATTGCCGAACACTGGATGAACAAGGGTTTAGATACGCTGGTAGTTTATGATGATTTGAGTGCGCATGCGAACAGCTATCGAGAGCTTTCCCTTTTACTGCGCAGACCCCCTGGACGCGAAGCCTTTCCTGCGGATATTTTTTATCTTCATTCACGTTTGTTAGAACGCTCCACCTGCTTGGCTGCCGAAATGGGCGGCGGCAGCATGACCACGTTGCCGATTATTGAAACCAAAGAAGGGGAAATTGCAACGTATATTCCGACCAATCTCATCTCCATCACCGATGGGCAAATCTTTTTTGATGAAAAACTCTTTTCTTCAGGTTTTCTTCCGGCCATTGATATCACCAAATCGGTCTCACGCGTTGGTGGTAAAGCCCAGCATCCGCAAATTAAAAAAGAAGCCGGGAGAATGAAACTGGATTACATGCAATTTCTTGATTTGGAAATTTTTACCCGCTTTGGTGCACGACTGGATGCCAAAATGCAAAAGCAGATTCAAAAGGGACGACTTTTAAGAGAAATATTGAAGCAAGACAGGCTATCACCGCTGCCTATTGAGTTTCAGCAAGCCTGGCTTATTGCCTACAACGACGGTTTATTGGACCCATTGACTGTAGATGAGATTCCTCAAGTGCTTAAAAAAATAGAACAAGAACTAAAAAAGACCGACTTGACTTTAGGAAGCTCACGAGAACAATGGAAGAATGCGGTAAAAAGCTGGTTAAATGGCTAAGGCTTAACCTGTCCTTTAACTCACGGAAGATTTTATGACGAAACGAACTAAACTAAAAGAGCACCTTCATACCTTAGAAGAAATTGGTGACATCATGACCGCCATGAAAAATCTATGTTTCATTGAAATGAATAAAATTACTAAGTTTCTTGCCATGCAGGAACAAGTCATGCAAACGCTTCGTGAAGTAAGCCGTGATTTTTTAAGCTTTTATCCTATTTTTCCCACGAATCAACAAGAAGCTCATCCTGCGATTTATATTCTCATCGGCTCAGAAAGAGGCTTTTGCGGCAGTTTTAATGATAATGTGATGCATCAGTTAGATACTTTAAAAGAGCGCGATGCTGAATTTAACCCGGCACTCATAGTGGTCGGGCGTAAACTTGCCTTAAAAATGGCGGATGATACTCGAGTCATGGCCACAATCGATGGACCCAATGCGATTGAAGAAATTCCAGCCGTGATTTTAAACCTGTTACAAACTTTAGAGAAAGTGTCCTCCCAAAGACATATTGCCTTGCATTCCTGGCAGTGGGACATTCTGTTCAATGAGGAAGAACACAATCAAATTCAAGCAAAAACCATGCAACCCTTCAAAGAATTTTGCGCCAACGATGCAAATCATGGTTCTATTCCTCCTCTGCTCAATTTAGCCCATGAGCAATTTTTAGCTGAATTTGTGGATCATTACTTATTTTCCATGTGTTATTCGGTTTTTTATCAATCGTTTTTTGCAGAAAATCATCAAAGGCTCTTTCATTTGAATAGCTCGTTAGATCGTTTGGAAAGTAAAAAGAACTCATTAAAAGAATATCTTAATTTGCTGCGTCAAGAAGAAATTACGGAAGAAATTCAGATTATTATGTTGAGTGCGGAAGCGCTTATTGGCACTAAATAAACAATCAATTTTACGTACCTTGCTTTACAATGATATACTCAAACGCACATTTAAATGTTTTATGCTGCTTGTGGACACGCCATAAAAACACCATCCCAATTTGGAAATTCGGGTAACTCAAGCGACACTAAAATGGTTCATAAGTGATAGGGATATTTGCTTCATGGGGTTATGTGTTCAATCAATCATTACATTGAAGAAAAGGCTAGGTGGCATCACCGTAGTCCTTTTTTCTGTATTTTATTTAAATACGTACGCCACTACTTTGTCAACGCCCCTTTCTTTTTCCGAAGCAGGCCGGCTTGCCATTTTATTTTCTCCTGAACTGAAACGTTTGTGTACTGAGGCGGAAGCTTTGGAGCAGAAAGCCATTGCTGATCGCCAATTACCCGATCCGAAACTGATGGCAGGGACTATTAACGTGCCTACCAACAACTTCAGCTTTACACAAGATGAAATGACGATGATCATGGGTGGATTAGAGCAACGACTTCCACCAGGACATTCTTTAGCTATCAAGTCACGAAGGACTAAAGCAGAAGCGGGGGTCTATCGCGCGCGATTTCAAGAACAAAAGCTGGCTCTAGTTCGTACAGCACATGAGGCCTGGCTTGAATTGTACTATTGGCAGCAAGCAGCTCATATTGTTCAGGCGAATCGTCGTTTGTTTGTGTATTTACTTAAAGTCGCCAAGTCGCAATATGCGCAAGCTATAGCCACCCAATCGGACGTACTGCAGGTGGAAGTAGAACTATCCCAATTAGACGAACAACAAGTTCAAATCACCCAGCAAATAGAACAAGTGCGTGCAAAACTCGGGCGTTGGATAGGGCAAGAAGAGGCAAGACGTCCACTGGCCGCTACGTTACCTAAGTTACCCCACCTCCCATCATTAAATACATTGAAAACTAACATAAAAAGTCATCCTTTATTAAAAGCGGATTTAGGTTCCATTCAGGCCAATCGCGAAGCAGTGGCTTTAGCAAAAGAGCAATTTAAGCCTGGAGTGGTTTTTGATGTCAATTATGGCGTCAGACAAGGCCGCATGCCCGATGGGACGCCCCGTTCCAACATGTTGACCGCGCAAGTTACCGTTGATTTACCCATTTTCCCCAAGCATCGCCAAACACCACGTCTAAGGGAACAATTTCTTCATTTAGAATCGGCATTCTTGGACAGAAATGCCCACTTTCGCGATTTAATGGAAATGCTCATCAGTTCATATGCTGCCTGGGAGCAGCTCGTACGACGCGATGCAGTATTTACGCAAAAGCTGATGCCAGAAGTCAAGCAAAATGCCAAAGCAGCCTTGCTGGCGTACCAAAGTGCCACAACGGACATGAATACGGTGTTGCGTGCCTACAGCGGAGAGCTCAATATCCAGTTGGAGCAATTAAATGTTGAAATTGAGCAGCTTAAAACACGGGTAACACTACTTTACCTAGAAGGAAAAACAGGATGAAGCTGAAAATAGTCGCACTCCTTATTGTGTTACTGGCAGTCATTTTTTTAGTAAAAAAATGTGCTTTCTCTACTGAAAAATCTGCTGGCCAAGAAAGCGCAACCAATGAAAAGGGAAAGCCAGTTTATTGGATTGATCCCATGAATCCTATGATTCGCTACAATAAACCAGGCCTCTCTTCCATGGGGATGAAACTGGTCCCCGTTTATTCCGATAATGAAGGAGCTACAACCAATGGCAAAATAACCGTACGCATAGCCCCTGAGATTGTGGATAATCTTGGGGTACGCACCGCACCTGTCAGAAAAGGAACGCTTGCCCGAAAAATCGACACCGTGGGTTATGTGACCTCAAACGAAAATCTCATTAGTAACATTAATGCTTATGTCGATGGTTGGATTCGAAACCTTGTGGTCAAAACAACGGAAGCTCCTGTGACAAAAGGCCAATTACTCATGCAGCTTTATTCACGAACCCTGGTCAATGCCGAAGAAGAATATTTAATTGCGCTTGAAACCAAGGAGTCGACCCTGATTGATGCCTCGCAGCAAAAATTAATTTCCCTGGGCATGGCCGAAACACAAATTCAACAGTTAAAAAAAACGCGCAAAGCAAGTCAGCTTGTGGATATCTATAGCCCGCAAAATGGCATTGTGGCTACCTTAAATGTTCGCGAAGGCATGCGGATAACGCCTGAAATGAAAATGATGAGTATCATTGATTTATCAACCATCTGGATTATTGTGGAGGTGTTTGAGCAACAAGCCTCATGGCTTAAAGTAGGGCAATTGGCCGAAGCGCAATTTCCTGCTTTTCCTGGCAAAGCTTGGAAGGGTAGGATTGACTATGTTTACCCTCAGCTCAATCTAAAAACACGTACCCTTAAAGTGCGCTTACGCTTTGACAATCCGGACAATCACTTAAAACCCAACATGTATGCCCTGGTGACCTTGTCCCTGACACCCTTGGAACAGGTATTAAGCATTCCCAAAGAGGCCATCATTCAAACGGGTGAGGGAGCTCGGGTAATTATTTCTTTAGGCAAAGGTCGCTTCCAAGTTCAACCCGTAGTCACCGGCATTGAATCAGGTGACCGAATAGAGATTTTATCGGGATTAAAAAAAGGAGACGATGTGGTGAGCTCAGGAGAGTTTTTGATTGATTCGGAGGCCAGTTTAAAAGCAAGTTTGCAGCGTATGAATGACAAGCAAAGCAAAAAAGGGAAAATGAATGTACACTAATATCCATGCAGGGAGTCATAACCCATGATTGCGGCTATTATTCGCTGGTCCATCCAGAATCGGCCTTTTATCCTGCTGGCAACCCTTTTATTAATTCTTTCAGGACTTTATATCCTGAAACAAACACCGTTGGATGCCATTCCTGATTTATCGGATGTACAAGTAATTATTAAATCATTCTATCCTGGTCAAGCCCCGCAAATTGTTGAAGACCAAGTCACCTATCCTTTGACCACCAAGATGATTGCAGTCCCCGGGGCGGTGACGGTGCGAGGCCAGTCTGCCTTTGATGATTCGTATATTTATTTGATTTTCAAAGACGGGACCGATCTGTATTGGGCGCGTTCCCGAGTTCTGGAGTACTTAAGCCAGGTTGCCAATCGGTTACCACCGAATGCAAGTACCGCATTAGGACCGGATGCCACAGGGGTGGGGTGGGTTTATGAATACGCCTTGGTGGATACGACAGGCAAGCACGATTTATCCCAGTTAACAACCCTGCAAGATTGGTATTTAAAGTTTCAGTTACAGAAAGTACCAGGCGTCTCTGAAGTGGCACGGATTGGCGGGATGGTGCGCCGTTATGAAGTGATTCTTGATCCCAGCAAATTACGTGCTTTTGATTTAACCCTATCCCAAGTGATTGCAGCCATTCGAGATGCCAACCAAGAGGCAGGAGGCTCAACCATTGAAATGGGTGAAGCCGATTATATGATACGTGCTCGCGGCTATCTCAAAAAAACTACTGATTTTGAAAACATTCCCTTAGGTGTTTCGAAGCAAGGAACGCCCATCCTCTTATCCGATGTGGCAAGCATGCGGCTGGGTCCTGAAAATCGTCGCGGTATTGCAGAGCTCAATGGCAAAGGCGAAGTAGTGGGTGGCGTCATCATCATGCGGTTTGGTGAAAATGCTATGAAAACCATTCAAGAGGTTAAAGCAAAATTGGCGGAGTTAAAGGACAGTCTGCCACCGGGTGTGAACATTGTTGAAACCTATGATCGCTCAAGCCTGATTCAACGCGCAGTGAATACCCTGAATGATAAATTGATTGAGGAATTCGTCTTAGTATCCTTGATTTGTTTTGCTTTTTTATTTCATTTGCGTTCTGCTTTAGTCATTGTAATTACCTTGCCAATCGGTATCTTGGCTTCCTTTATCATTATGTATTGGCAAGGCATTACGGCAAACATCATGTCTTTAGGGGGCATTGCTATTGCTATTGGGGTGATGGTCGATGCTGCCATTGTTATGATTGAAAATGTGCATAAGCATTTTGAGCAGACTGTAGTGACCAAAGAAAATCGTTGGCAAATTATTCAAGAAGCCACCTTGCAAGTTGGGCCCTCGCTCTTTTTTTCTTTGCTGATTATCATGTTTAGTTTTCTGCCTATATTTACCTTACAAGCCGAAGAAGGTCGTCTCTTTTCACCCTTAGCCTTTACCAAAACCTATGCCATGGCCTGTGCGGCAGCCTTGTCGATTACTTTAGTTCCGGTGCTGATGGGCTATCTGATTCGCGGTCGTATTCGACCGGAAACAGAAAATCCCTTAAATCGTGCCTTGCAAGCGGTTTATCAACCGGTTATTCATGCGGTGCTTAAAGCGCCCAAGACGATTTTAGCAATTGCCTTTGTCCTTGTACTCATTGGTTTTTGGCCAGTCACCCGCTTAGGCTCTGAATTTATGCCGCCTTTAAACGAAGGCGATCTGCTCTATATGCCAACGACATTCCCAGCGATTTCAGTGGGTAAAGCGCAGCAATTAATCCAGCAGATCGATAAATTAATTCTTACCGTTCCCGAAGTCAAATCAGCGTTTGGGAAAATTGGTCATGCAGAAACAGCAACCGATCCGGCATCTATGTCGATGATTGAGACCACCATTCAATTTAAACCACAAAGTGAATGGCGGCCTGGCATGACCTTTGAAAAAATTAGAGACGAGTTGGATCAACACGTACAAATACCCGGTGTGACCAATGTTTGGGTCATGCCCATTCGAAATCGGATTGATATGTTAGCGACCGGCATTAAAACGCCTTTGGGAATTAAAATTATTGGTCCTGATTTAAAAGTCATTCAAGAGATAGGAGAGAAAATTGAACAAGTACTAAAGCCTTTGCCAGGTACTGCATCGGTGTTTGCAGAACGAGTAGTGAGTGCGCGCTACGTGAATGTGGACATTGACCGACTCAAAGCCTCTCGTTATGCCTTAAACATCCGCGGTGTGCAAGAGATGATTGAAAATGCGGTGGGCGGCATGAACATCACGCAGACTGTCGAAGGGCTTGAACGCTATCCGGTGAACTTGCGCTACCCACAGTTTGTGCGTGATTCAGTGGCGCAATTGCGCCAATTACCTATTGTGACTCCTACTGGTGCCCATATTCCTTTAGAGGCCGTTGCGACCTTATCGGTGACCGATGGCCCGGATATGATTAAAACGGAGAATACGCGTCCCGCAGGTTGGGTTTATGTCGATATCGCAGGACGCGATCTCGGCTCGTATACGAAAGCAGCCCAACAGGCAGTGAAACAGAACATCTCATTGCCTCCTGGGTATTCTTTATTATGGTCAGGACAATACCAGTATATGGAACGTGCTGAAGCACGGCTTATGATTGTCATCCCGCTGACGCTGCTGATTATTATTGTCTTACTTTATTTGAATTTCCATCGTTTTTCGGAAGTATTCATTATTCTTGGCACCTTACCTTTAGCGCTCGTGGGTGGAGTATGGTTTATTTATTTACTCGGCTATTATTTATCGATTGCGGTTGGCGTGGGATTTATTGCTTTGGCCGGTGTTTCTGCTGAAACAGGGGTGATTATGCTCATTTATCTTGACCAAGCACTTCTAAAGCAGCAACAACTGGCCCAGCAAGAGGGACGTGCGCTCACCAAAGCCAATGTGCGAAGTGCCGTGATTGAAGGGGCACTGCTTCGTCTAAGGCCTAAGATGATGACGGTACTCGCTATTATTGGTGGTTTGTTGCCCATTATGATTGGCGGTGGCACGGGTTCTGAAGTCATGCGCCGTATTGCTGCACCTATGGTCGGTGGCATGATTACCGCGACCCTACTCACGCTTATTGTGATACCGGCTGTTTTTTTAGTGTGGCAAGAATCAAAAATAACTGAAATAAAGGAGTCCGGTGAGTAAGTGATGAATATCCAGAACACTTCCCAACAAATGGTCCTGGTGTTTCATAACTAGGATGATTCACTATGCATCAGCGAATGGTTTTGATCCTATTTATTTTTTTAGTACCCGGAATAGCCTTAGCCAAGATGCAACACGCTCCTTCGACAGCGAAACCTCCATCTGACTTCAAATTCTCGGGTTATGTTGATGGTTCCTATAATTATCTTCAAAACAGCAATAAGTTTGCTAGTGGCACCTATGATCGCGTCTTTGACATCAACCCGAATGGATTAACACTCCAACAAGCGGGTATTACCTTGGCGTATCAACCGCAACAAGGGTTTGGCGGTTTAATGACGCCTGTAGCAGGAAGTGATCCCAATATTTTTGCACCCTATGGTTGGAATATTCGTTCCTTTGCAATGCCACAAGCTTATATGCAGTATGCAAGCGGTTCTTTGACTTTCATGGGAGGAAGTTTTATTGAATTAGCCGGTGCTGAAAATCTCTTTTCTTATAATGATACCAATTTTTCTCGCTCTATTCTTTGGGGTTATGCAGAACCTTTTACCGTGACGGGATTTAGAGTTTCCTATATTCCAAACAATCAACTCACCTTGGTAGGCGGTATCAATAATGGCTGGGACAATATTCGTGATACCAGCCGTCAGAAAACTATTGAATTGGGCGCCTCATATACGTTTAACCCCAAGTTTTCTTTAGCAGCTTATGCTTATTCGGGTCAACAGCGTGTTGCTGAAAGGACATCAAGCGGTCCTACAGGGCAGCGCTCTCTGATTGATTTAATTGCCACGCTCACAATCACGGAACAGTTAAGTTTTGTAATTAACTATGATGGTGCGCTACAAACGAAAGCCGCGCTTCCAAATGGCACTATAGCAGAAGCAGTCTGGCAAGGCATTGCTGGATATATGAATTATCAATTGAATCAGAAATGGCGAACCTCCTTACGTGGAGAAATTTTTTCTGATAGAAATGGTTATCGCACGGGAGTCGCTCAAACTTGGGATGAGCTCACTGTAACATTGAGCTATTTTCCTATTAAAAATCTTGAGTTTCGTGCAGAAACTCGACGTGATTTTTCTAACGTCAGTTCTTTTCTGAATAAAAACGATATTACAACAAGTCACAATCAACAATCATTTGCTTTAGAGGGGATTTTTAGGTTCACATAAAATACAAATCATTACAACTTCAGCGCTACGCTACTTTAATTACTGGACAATAAATGGAGGCAATCACAAAGGCTCTAAGTCAAATCAACAGCCTTATTTTTTTAATTCGTTATAACTCGTAAATCTGCGAGTCGCCATATTGCGTTACGTAAATTTACGACATAAATTAAATATAAATACTAAGGAGAAGGGCCCAGAAGAATTTATTGCATCATGATTATGCTATGATTCTAATGGATTCATTGAATTTGCGAAAACGTTTTTTGTTTTAGTGAGCAGAAATTAGAAGCAAATCGCTGGAGCCAATTGAGCCACCCAAGACTACAACCCTGATTCATAATTATACCAAGGACGGATATACGACATGAATGAACCAAGGAAAAAATGCTGCTCCAATGAAGAGACACCAACTTCGCAGAAGGAACTGACGTCATCAAATGCCTCTATGCCGTGTTGCTCGGTTAGCAATTCAGATGAAATCGCTCATTTTTTTAGCTTTCTCACTCAATTTTTTCAGGCAAATCTGGGTAAGGCAACAGCAGGAATGAGCCCAGCAGCTCTGAGGATTGCCTTCTTTTCTTGGCTAGTGCAATTGGAACAGTCACCCGGACTCTTATTGGAGTTAGCACTTTATCCAGCTTTGCATGCGCATGATTGCATTAATAATGTGCTCTGCGTGGACCGTGCTGCAGGGGGTAAAGACGTTCGCTTTCATAAAGAAAGCTGGCAAGCCATGCCCTGGCGGTTGTTTGCCGAGCAATTTCTGCAAGTTGAAGATTGGTGGCGACGTGCCACAACCCAGGTTCCAGGATTGCCTAAATCGGTTGAACGCACTGTTTCTTTTTGGGCACGCCAATTCCTTGATGCATGTTCTCCCTCTAATTTTGCCTGGACTAACCCTGATTTGTTCTACGAAACGATTCATTCCAATGGATTTAATTTGATTCATGGCACTGAACTAGCGATTCAGGACATGCTCGATAGGCTAATCGGTGCACCACCTGCTGGCGCGGAAGAGTTTATACCCGGTAAGGGTGTAGCGATTACTCCAGGACGTGTGGTCTTTCAGAATCATTTAATTGAACTCATTCAATATGAGCCACAAACCAAAACGGTATTTAAAGAGCCGGTGTTAATAATTCCAGCATGGATTATGAAATATTATATTTTGGATTTATCCCCCAATAATTCACTGGTTAAATGGCTTGTTGGTCAGGGGCACACCGTGTTTATTATTTCATGGCGTAACCCCAATGGCGACGATCGTGATTTAGGGATGGATGATTATTACCGACAAGGGGCAATGGCGGCCATGAATGCGGTTTCTGCTTTGTTGCCGCAAACAAAAATCAATCTGATGGGCTACTGTTTAGGTGGCACATTGGCAATGATTACGGCAGCTGCAATGGCACGCGATGGGGATAATCGTCTTAACAGTCTCACGTTACTTGCTGCGCAAGGCGATTTCACCGAAGCGGGGGAATTGATGCTTTTTGTCACCGACAGTGAAGTTGCTTTTCTCAAGAACATGATGTGGGAGCAAGGCTATCTTGATACCAAACAAATGGCGGGCTCCTTTCAGATGTTGCGTGCCTATGATTTGATTTGGTCTAAAATGATTCAGGATTACATGCACGGGGTGCGCCGCGGCACCATTGATTTGCTCGCGTGGAACGCAGATGCCACCCGTATGCCTTACAAAATGCATAGTGAATACCTTGAAAAGCTCTTCTTAAACAATGATTTTGCTGAAGGACGCTTCACCGTGGAAGGCGAGCCGGTTGCTGCTGAAAACATTCAATTGCCCATTTTTGCGGTAGGTACTGAAAAAGACCACGTGGCGCCTTGGCAATCGGTATATAAAATTCATCTGATGGCTAATGGTGATACCACCTTTATTTTGACCAGTGGTGGGCATAATGCAGGGGTTGTCAGCGAACCAGGTCGTCCCGGATGTTATTATCGTATTCATGAACGCAAAAAGGGTGACGCTTATTTAAGTCCTTCTCGCTGGTTAAATAAAGCAGAAAAGCGAGAAGATTCCTGGTGGCACGCTTTACATGATTGGCTGGTGCGGCAAGATACCCCAAAGCGGATTTCCCCGCCTGCCATCGATAACGCGCTGCCTTTAGCTCCTGGCAGTTATGTGATGCAGAAATAAAGGAACAATGATGGATAAGGAATTTCTGGAGAATGTCACTTTTGATGAGCTCATCCTTGGGCAGCAGGCGAGTCTCAGCAGGACGCTCACTCAAGAGGACATTGAGCTTTTTGCGGCCATGTCCGGTGATGTGAATCCGGCGCACATGGATCCCAAATTCGCCCAAAGCGACATTTTTCATGGTATTGTGGGTCATGGCATGTGGTCGGGTTCCCTGATTTCGGCATTGCTTGGAACCATCTTACCGGGACCTGGAACGATTTATCTGGAGCAAGATGTCCAATTTAAGAAACCAGTACGGATTGGCGATAAGATTACCATCACCCTCATTGTGCGTGACAAACGGGCGAAGCAAGCCATCGTCACCTTGGACTGTAAGGGTGTGAATCAGCGTGGTGAAATCGTGGTCGAAGGCTTGGCTACGGTGATGGCCCCAACGCAAAAAATAAGAGTGCCTAGAGCGAGCCTACCCCAAGTCGAAATTCATAATCATGACCGGTTTCAGGCCATTATTCAAACGTGCCAGTGCATGACACCGGTTCGTACCGCTGTGGTTCATCCGGTAAAGGCCAATGTGCTGGAAGCAGTGACTGATGCGGTGAAGGCCAAACTCATGATTCCTGTTTTAATTGGCCCAAAAGAAAAAATTAAATCAGCAGCCACCGAGGCAAAAATTGACATTACTCAATGGGAGCTCATTGATACGGAACACAGTGATGCCGCAGCCAGTAAAGCGGTGGAATTAGCAGCGCTTGGTGAAGTTGATGCCATCATGAAAGGTGCTTTGACCACCCATGAGTTGTTAGCCGCCATCGTGCCGACCACCTCCAACCTGCGTACTCAATACCGGATTAGCCATGCCTATGTCATGGATGTCCCGTCTTATCATAAACCACTCATTATTACGGATGCGGCAATTAATATTGCTCCCAGTACGAGTGAGAAGGCCGATATCTGTCAAAACGCGATTAATCTGTGGCGTGTCTTATGCGGTGAAGATAAAAAGCCCAAAGTCGCTATCCTTGCCGCGGTAGAGTTGGTTAATCCTAAGATGCAGGCGACCGTTGATGCCGCAATCTTGTGTAAAATGGCGGATCGCGGCCAAATCACCGATGGTATTCTCGATGGCCCACTGGCATTTGATAATGCTATCAGCAAGCAGGCTGCCGAGGATAAGGGTATTGTCTCAACGGTTGCAGGGGATGCCGATATTCTACTCGTCCCTGAAATTGAATCAGGTAACATTTTGGCAAAGCAGCTCACTTTCTTAGGACATGCAGATGCTGCCGGGATTGTTTTAGGTGCACGTGTGCCCATCATTTTAGTAAGTCGCGCCGATTCCTTACGAACCAGGCTCTTCTCTTGTGCCTTGGCCGTCAAAATGGCCGCCGCACGCAAGGCAGGGAAGATTAAATGATACCTAAGACAAAAGAGTGTATTTTGGTGATTAATGCAGGCTCCTCCAGTGTAAAATTCCAAGTGTTTTCTAAGGAGCCAACGCTACCACTTCTTGCTCAAGGCAAAGTGTATGATTTAGGGAGCAAACCCTTATTTACAGTAACCCATGAAACGCACACTCAGAATCATGCGGATACCACAGCATTTCCTGCTGACGCTACGCCTGAAAGTGCCTTGCATTTTATTCTGCACTGGATGGAAGCGCAAAATCAAAGCTGGCAGGTGAGTACGGTAGCTCATCGAGTAGTTCATGGCGGTACTTGCTTCACCCGTAGTGTGCGCATCACCCCGGACGTGATGGTCCAACTGGAGGAATTATGTCCCTTAGCCCCCTTGCATCAATCGCATAACCTTGCGGCAATTAAAATGATTAGCGAACTTAGGCCAGATATCATGCAAATCGCGTGTTTTGATACCGCCTTTCATGCCCATCACGAGCCTTTGTTTACAGAATATGCCTTACCACAAACACTGCGCGACCAAGGCATTCGTCGTTATGGTTTTCATGGTCTTTCATACGAATGGATTGCTCATACCTTACAGCAAAATGAACCCAAATTAGCATGTGGACGAATTATCGCAGCCCATCTTGGCAATGGTGCAAGTCTCTGTGCGATGCAACATGGCATCAGTGTGGATACGACTATGGGCATGACAGCCCTTGATGGCGTACCGATGGGCACACGCTGTGGCAGTCTTGATCCGGGTGCTGTGATTTATATGCTGCGTGAGCTTCATCTGCCTCCTGAGGAAATAGAGTCTATCCTTTATCATGAGTCTGGACTTCTTGGATTGTCGCATTGGACGCAGGATGTCCGTCTGTTGCAAGACAGTAGCGAGCCTGAAGCACGATTTGCACTCAATTATTTTTGTATGCGAACTGCCCAATGGATGGGGATGATGGCGGTGGCATTGGGTGGTGTTGATGGCATTGTGTTTACTGGGGGAATTGGTGAAAACTCAGTCTTTGTGCGTGATAAGGTATTACACCATCTTGCCTTTCTTAAGCCATTTGAAACGCGCATTATCCCGGCGAATGAAGAACGAATCATGGCGATGCATACGATGCCTCTTCTTGAAAATGTCGAGGAAAAAAGCAGATGACACATTTAAAAGGATTGATTGTTGGGGTGGCGAACGAACATTCCATCGCTTGGGGATGTGCTAAAGTGTTGTCTGAAACAGGCGCTGAATTGGCCATAACCTATCAGAATGAGCAAACAAAACAGTATGTGCAGCCCTTAGTAAATAGACTTTCTTGTCCAATCTTTATGCCTCTTGATGTCACCGATGATTCACAATTAGAGGCCTTGTTTCAGCGCATCAAAACTAACTGGGGAACGCTGGATTTTATGATTCATGCCATTGCCTTTGCGCCTAAGTCTGATTTACAAGGTCGTGTCGTGGATTGTTCACGCGATGGCTTTGGGATTGCCATGGATGTCTCGTGTCATTCGTTCATCCGCTTGGTAAAGGCTGCTGAACCGCTAATGACCGATGGGGGCTCAATAATCACCATGAGTTATTATGGTGCTGACAAAGTGGTAAAAAACTACAATCTCATGGGGCCGGTCAAAGCGGCATTGGAAACAACAGTACGCTATCTGGCCATGGAGCTTGGCAGCAAAAAGATTAGAGTCAATGCCATCTCCCCTGGCCCAATCAATACACGTGCGGCATCAGGATTGGCGGATTTTGATAGTTTGATGGAAAAAGCCGCCCAAGAAGCCCCTCTGCATCAGCTGGTCACTATAGATGCGATTGGTGAGGCCACAGCTTTTCTTGTATCCAATCAAGCCCGAACCATTACCGGCCAAATTATCTATGTGGATGGCGGCTATAATATTAAAGACTAATTCAATAAGGGAGTGAACATCATGTCATCGGAACATCAGCATCACCCACAACAAAAGCCCCAAGAAGAGCAACACTTTTGGCGCACTGCTCCTGGGGTGATTGCACTAATTATCATTGTCATTATCGGATATTATCTCATTACTGAGCATGGGGCTCATATCGCCAGTTTTCTAGGTGCCTCACCTTTTTTGCTCCTCATCTTACTCTGCCCACTGATGCATCTGTTCATGCATAAAGGACATGGTGGGCATGGAGACAAGCCTCATCATCAAAAGCCTGATGACGAGGATAATCATTCATCTGAGAACAAGGAGTAACAACGATGGAGCATACTTCTTATGCCTATGGCTTCTGGCTATTGGTCATTGTCAATTCGGCGATTTTCATTTTATTTGCTTACAGCTTTACTCAATTTAAAACAGGGCGTGATTGGCGCACATTTGGGGCTTTTTCTGCCTTTGTGGTGGCCTATTTTACCGAAATGTATGGCTTTCCTTTAACCATTTATTTGCTGTCAGGATGGCTTACCAGACATTACCCTGGAATTAATTTATATGGTCATGACAGCGGCCATTTACTCCATACCCTTTTGGGCTTGAAAGGGGATCCGCACTTTGATGTATTTCATATCTTAAGTTTTGTGTTCATCCTTGGTGGTCTTTGGATAATTGCTTCAGCATGGGGTACTCTTTATCGTGCCCAGAAAAAACAACAATTAGCCACAACAGGACTTTATGAGAAAATTCGCCATCCGCAATATGATGGTTTTATTCTCGTAATGGTCGGTTTTTTATTGCAATGGCCGACTATTCTGACCTTAATTATGTTTCCTATCCTGGTCACTATGTATGTGAAACTGGCTCGTAAAGAAGAACAAGAGACTTTTAGGGAATTTGGCGAAGAATATAAACAGTATGCAGAGGCAACACCTGCATTCATCCCCAAACTTTTTTAATCGGATAGACACACCAAAGTTTCTCTATTTCAAGGTCAACAGCATGCCCGTTGGATGAATTGTATTATCTGCTGGGACCGCTTATTGCGTTGAGAAGCAGTTTACTGCTTGGACTTGCAAAAGTGGGGTTAGCTTCCTACCCATTTATACCACTTCTAATGAGTTTTGATTATGAAAATCAAAAGACATATAGGTCACCCGTATCAATGCCAGCCCAGCCCTCCAGTATTGTGTCCTCCATACCCATTATGAGCAGTTTGGGAGTTACTTTGTGAATTAGCGGTCGTTATTGATGAGGCACAAGAGGTAAATAGCAGAGTTGATACTAATGCCATTAAAGCAATAACCATTTTAAATGCTCTCTGAATTTGCATATCGATGCTCCTTGCAATGAATATAAGGATTACTGTTGAATAAATATGACTAATAACGGACTGTTGTATCGTTAAATAATAGCACAACCATAAGCACAGGGGGCTAATTCTTAAGGGTAAGGTCTAATGTTAAAGTGTCTTGATGCTTCCAGAACATGCCAGTCATGAATTACAATGTATTGAGATAAAATCAGCTTCAATGAAGTCTTAAGGATTAATGGTTGAATTATTGCAAGATGTTCTCCTAATAAATTTCAGGCAAAATGCGGCAACAGATATGGAACAGTCTATGAAATTACAAAAGACCTTAATTGCCCCTCGTTTTTTATGGACTTCTCTTAGGATGAGTTAATGAGATTATTTGTGTTCACGATTGGCTTATTTATTTCATTATTCACTTATGGAGCCAGTACTCATCCAGTTCAAAAAGAAACAAAATCCGACAATGAGCCACCAAAGATTGGAAATTTTGCATTGCCTCTATCGCAACAACCCGGTCCCTTAGTCAGCTTTGGCCAAAATATTATTGAAAAAAATGAGACACTGTTATTTCTATTTGCCGATGATTTTGCCGGGGTAGAAAAACATTTTGTCGATGTGATGCCCAGTATTTTGTATGGCATTACCGACGATTTATCAATTTTTATTAATGCACCGATGGCTGTGAGTTATGTGCAGAATGAAAAAAAATCTTCAGGCTTTGAAGATGCCTTTTTGCAACTTGAAGATGCTTTTTATACTAAAAAAACGTCTTCTTTTGTAGAGCAAGCAACCCTGGTCATGAATCTTACGCTCCCTACGGGCTCTGCTCAAAAACAACCACCAACGGGTTTTGGGTCCCCAAGTTTTTTTATAGGTGGTACACTATCTCGTATGTATGTCGATTGGTTCGCATTTGCATCACCTGGGGTCGTAGTAACGACGAAGCGTAATGACACAAAGTTTGGCAATCAATTTCTTTATCAGGGTGGTTTTGGAAGACACCTTATTAACATCAAGGGATGGATGTTTGCGTGGATGGTTGAAGCGGATGGGCAATATTCACAGCGAAATAAAATCGATGGGGCCATCGATTTTAACTCGGGAGGAAATGTAGTATACATAACGCCTTCGTTATGGGTTTCTTCAAAAAAATTGATTCTTCAATTGGGTATCGGGCTGCCTGTTACCCAAAATTTATATGGGAATCAAACAAGGGATTCTTATTTACTGGTGGCGAATTTGGGTTGGACTTTGTAAAGGATTACTGATGAAGCAAATTATTTTTTCAATGATTGTTTTTGCACTAAGCATTCTTACGGGTTGCATGCCAAGGCCTCTGGAGCCTGATGCGAAAAATATCACGATTATCTATGGTCAAAACACACAAATTGCAAAAAATTGTAAGTTGCTGGGAAAAATATCGGGTAAGGATGTGCATGGTATGAAGCTTCAATTTTCATGGGGATTGCAAAAGAATCTTAAAAAAGATGATGTCAATTTTCTTAAAAATGAGGGGGAAAAATTCAATGCCAATGTCGTTGTGTTTGAAAAACATCAAACCTTGGTTAAAAGATACTACACGTTGAGTCCGAATCGGCATACAGACATCGAAATACATTCCATTGAAGGAAGTGCCTATCGATGCCCTTCTCAAATAATGCTCACAATCAAACGATTAAATACCATGAATCATTCGGTTTATGAAAAGCCCGTTATCATAGAAACCAATTGAGAATATTGACGTTGGCAATGAGATAATTTATTACTCACATTGAAGTACCTCATCGTTTAACTGTGATGCAATGAGACTGATGGTTTGCTGAGCGTTTTGATAAAATTCAGTAGGTGAGTAGAGCAATTTTTTCTTGCTTATTATACAATTGATGCTCTTAATGAGAAGGGCAAGATGAAATGCGAACCCATTATTTTTATTTGGCTTTATTACTAATGACATCCATTGTCCCTGTGAATACTTATGCAGAAACAAGTACTGCATCCCAACATCCTATTGGCGATGATTTAGCCTCAGATGAACATTTTTCAATTTTAAATGATCGTGGTGTAGCTTATGCTGTGGGTAGTAATGTGCCACAAAATGACGTGGAGGCCGTGAAGCGTTTTCGTCAAGCAGCCGAGCATGGATTACCCGTGGCGCAACGTAACCTTGGCATTATGTACGCATTCGGTAAGGGAGTTCAGCAAAGTGATCGTGAAGCCGCTCAATATTTTCGTAAAGCAGCGGAACAAGGGGATGTCATAGCCCAGTACAATCTTGGTGTGATGTGTGTTACTGGAAAAGGCGTATCAAAAAATGAAAGCGACGCAGTGAAGTGGTTTCGTAAAGCAGCACATCAAGGATTACCGATGGCACAACGCAATCTAGGTCTCATGTATGGCACGGGTAAGGGGATAAAGCGAGATTATACTGAAGCCTTTAAGTGGTTTCGCAAAGCGGCTCACCAAGGGGATCCTTTTGCTCAACTGAATCTTGCTGCATTGTATGTTGACGGAAAAGGGGCGCAACAAAATGATACCAAGGCCTTCGAATGGTTTCGTAAGGCCGCAGAACAAGGAGAGAAGATGGCTCAACTTCATCTTGGCTTCATGTATGCAGAGGGTAAAGGGGTACAACGAAATGACATTGAGGCAACTCAATGGATTGATAAAGCAGCACAGCAAGGATTGGCTTTGGCTCAATTCAACTTAGGCACAAGGTATGCTGAGGGCTTAGGGATTGAGCAAAATGATGCGAACGCAGTGAAATGGTTTAGTAAAGCGGCGGAACAAGGAAATGTTTTGGCGCAACGGAGCCTTGCGATTATGTATGCTACCGGACGAGGTATTCAGCAAAGTGATGTTGATGCGGTTAAGTGGTTTAACAAAGCAGCCGAACAAGGGGATTCCATTGCCCAATACAATCTTGGTGTGAAATACGTCACTGGCAAAGGAGCTCTTCAAGATAATTCTAAAGCAGTTCAGTATTTTCGTATGGCAGCAGAACAAGGGGTTCCCGAAGCACAATTTGCCCTTGCGGCCGTATACCATGATGGGGTAGGTGTTCCTAAAGATGATGCGGAGTCAATGAAGTGGCTTCGGAAAGCGGCTCAGCAAGGAAATGCTAATGCGCAAATGCGCTTAAATGATTTGGAACAAGGCTAACACCATACTATATTTCTAACGTATGTGAGTATGATTTTTTTGCGTATGATGATCATGCAGGAATATTGTTGATTCAATCTGGATATTTTTTCATTAACAAATACACTTTTCTTTTTGCCTATTCATATTTACTTATTATCCTCTTCTCAATCAATGCCCACCACCGTGTCCGCCATGCCCTCCAGCATTGGCCATCCATAACCACTTTTGTCAGTCTGTGAGGTATTTTGTGAACTGCCAGCTGCTGTTGATGAGGCACAAGAGCTAAACAGAAGCATTGAACTAACTAATGTAACTAAAGCAATAATCACTTTAAATGTCCCGAGGATTCGCATAGTAATACTCTTTATTCTATCGATTGTTTTTTAAACTACCTAACCACTTGATGCGTTATATTATCTATGATTTCACCATGAATTTCCCCAGAGGTTTTCTCAACATAAGCGAGCATCCATACGTATAATTGCTCCATATTATCGCCAGATTGATGGGCAATTTCATCCGCGCCATAATAAATGTTTGCCCTGTACTGTGTACCCATATGATGATCCTAAAAGTAAGCCAGCTTCTCCTTTCTTTTAAGTGTATTACAATCAACCCTAAAATGCTCAAATAGAGAGTCAATATTCAAGTATTGCCACAATGATGCACTAATATGGCAACAGGGTAAAAAAGTGCTACACTATATTTTCTTATCATTAGGATAACCGATATGGCCGATAAAATACGTGGAAAGGTGAAATGGTTTAATAACGACAAAGGATTTGGCTTTATTGCGAGTAGTGGCAAAGATTATTTTGTTCATTTCAGTTCCATTCAAGGGAGTGGCTTTAAAAACCTTTCTGAAGGAGCCCGTGTTTTATTTAAAATTGGAAAAGGACAAAAAGGCCCACAGGCGGAAGAAGTTGAGGTTATCTAACGATTCATTTATTTTTTTATCCAAAAAACATTAATAAACATTCAAAATGAAGGAGTCGTTTATGGAACGAATGACCGCAGTTGTAACAGGAGGTACGGGTGGGATAGGTTCTGCAATATGTCAACGTCTTGCAGCTGATTATCAAGTCATTGCGTGCTATTTTAAGGGCGGCAAACATGACGAAGCAAAACGATGGAAAGACACTCAGAAAGAAGCCGGTTTTGATGTAGATATCCTTTATGGTGATACCACTCAATTTGCTGATTGTGAGAAACTCACCGATTTATTAATGGAGCGCTATGGACGTATTGATGTATTGGTAAATAATGCGGGCATTACTTGTGATACGACGCTAAAGAAAATGACCTCGGTGCAATGGCAGCAGGTTATTGATGCTAATTTGACCAGTGTCTTTAATATGACGCGTAATGTGTTGCCTGCTATGCTTGAGCAAGGCTCTGGGCGGATTATTAGTATCTCTTCTATTAATGGTCGCAAGGGTCAATTTGGTCAATGCAATTACGCCGCCACCAAAGCCGCCTTGTTTGGTTTTAGCAAGAGCTTAGCCCAAGAAGTGGCAAGCAAAGGAATTACTGTGAATACCATCTCGCCAGGCTACATTGAAACGCCAATGCTTTCTGCCATGAGAGAAGATATATTAAAGTCAATTATTGCCCACATTCCAGTAGGCCGTTTAGGCAAGCCGCAAGAGATTGCCAATGCCGTGGCTTTCTTGTCTTCCCCAGAATCTGGGTTTATTACGGGTGCCAATCTTGATATTAATGGCGGGCAATATATGTAGTTAAATCGTTAAGTCGGATGAGCCTAAAAATCTTAGAACTATCCGTTAACATTTCACTAGTAAAATCAAATTAATTAGGCTAACTGTATTAATATCTACCAGCATACCTCACAATACAGACAATAACGCCGATGATTATTGCATCAGTTATTTTATCAATTTTTATATTGCCCCAATTATCATTTTCGGCACGCAATTCAAATGGATTAAATTCCTTTGATAAGGCTAGTTGTTTATATCTTCGCACAATAACTTCATTGTCTTCATTAAGCTGTGTTACAACTAAACTTCCTGGTTGGAGTTCAGAGTTAGGATCAATTATTAAAATATCATTTACTCTCAATTCAGGGTGCATGCTCTCATCTTTCATTTTTAGAGCAAATGCGTTTTCTCCAATACGAGTAGTGAGTTCAGCAGAAATAGGGATAAAGCTTATTTCATCTTGATTGTGTTCAGTTTTCAGTGTTTGAATGAATTTTTTCGGATCACAGGCTTGTTGGTGATCAAGTATTGGAATCAACGCTCCTAATCCTGGAATTTTTTTCGGTCTCTTCTCGTCGGTTAGGCACATCAAATAAGCAGGTGACACATCCAGTGCTTTAGCCAGTTGTTTTATTTCTTCTGGCCCAGGAGTTCTATCACCACGCTCCCAATTACTAATTCTGGATTGCTTAAGATCATCAGTTAACTCCTCAAGAGCTTTTCTAGTCAACCCCCTAGCTAAACGCTCCTCATGAATTCTTTGACCAATTTTTTCTTTTATATTCATATTAGTTAAACCAATTTATCCCAATAAGTGAAAATTTAAATTGACATTCGTACTTTATGTGTTAAATTGAAATTATTATTTACACGTATCGTACAACAATATTGATTGATATTAGTAAATATACCATAGAAATAAAATAATAACGAATTTATACACGGATTGAGAGTTAACAATGGATTTTTTGATTAATAGTGAGGAATTAGCTGCCCTTTGTGGTTTACCACATAACCAGCAACTTGCTTATTTAAGAGGAATACGGCCTTATATGGACGTTAAAACAGGCTTAGTTGGCATAAAACGTGGAATCAGTTATCAATCGATCGCTGAGCAACTTTATATTGAGCCGCACCAAGGCATTAAAAGCGAGAGCTGTTCGCGCATGCAAATACGCCGCGCCTTATCTGCTTTGGGACGCGCGGGGCTTATTACATTACAGTCCGAAGGCTTAAAATTAATTTTAAAATGTGATTTAGCCACAATGGGTTATTTTGTCCAAAATAAAGTAGACCTAAACCCGACACAGCAACTAGACCTATCTAACAATCAGCAAGGCCTTATAAATACAAGCTTATCAAAGACAGGCGCACTAAAACCCGACATAGATAAATCACCAAAAGCCGACACACCTCTAAAAGAAGATAATTATTATATTTTTTTATTATCACAATTCGAAAAATTTTGGGATTTGTATCCACTAAAAAAATCAAAGCAGAAAGCATGGGAAGCATTTCAAGCTCTTAATCCCACTGCTGAGTTATTAACGCAAATTTATTCATCTTTACAACAACAAATCCAGTTTTATCAGCAACAGCATAACCAAGGTCAATGGGTGGCTGCTTGGAAATTTCCTGCCAATTGGTTAGCACAACATTGCTGGGAAGATGAGATTCAGAGTGATATGTGTCAGGAGACAAATAATGCAGTCCATAAAACAAATTATCAGAAACAACCCATTAGAGACAGCTTCTGGGAGTCATGTAAATCAGGCATTGAAGAAGCCGATGACAGCAACATCATCGAACTCAGCGCCTACCGAGGAACATCACAAGCGTATTGATCGCTTATTTTTGAGGTTTGCAGCTATGTACGGACAGGTTTGGCGTAGTCAATTTAAAAGCGATGAGTTTTTAGTTTTTGTTAAAAGTGAATGGCAACAAGGACTACTTGGCTATGCGGATAACATTCTTGAGCTGGCAATTGAGTTATGTCGAAAAAATAAGGAATTACCGCCAACCTTACCCCAATTTATTGATTTTTGTAAAAACTGTTCTAAGAGGAGCTCATTTTTTATACCTGATGAATCTCCAAAAAACAATAACCCAGAAGTTGCTAAAACCCATTTGCAGAAAATAAAACAAATTTTAAATATGAAAGTTAACTAAAAAGGAGAAGAAGATGTTGAGTCTAACTAGAAGAGTTGGTGAAAGCATTGTTATTGGAGAGGATATATTTATCACGGTTCTAGCGTGTAAAGGGAATCAGGTACGCATTGCTTTTAATGCACCTAATTCAGTACCAATCCACCGTTATGAAATATATCAAAAAATTCAATCTGAAAAGCAAGATGGTTTGGTCGATCCAACTAAGAGGTTTTGTCCGTCAATGCAGCAATCAATCCTCAATCACCATTAAAAAGGAGGGGTCACATGTCTTTATTAAATCAGTTCAGAAGTAACGTGTTAAGCAGTATCAACGCTCACACAGGCAAGATTTTTATACTTATTTGCTTGCTAATAATGGCTCAAGGAACCTTTGCAGCAGATGCTTTATCTTCTGCAGAGGAAGTAGTTAAGGACACCTACAATGGTTCGATAAAAACCTATCTTTATGTCGGAGAAGCAGTAGCGGCTGTTGTTACTTTGATGTTTACCCGAAATATTAAGACGCTTGGCGGTGTTGGAGCGATGGCTATTTTTCTAAACGTCGTTGCAATGCTGGCAGGGGTTTAAGATGGAAGATCCGAAAAAATACAAAACGCCTCAATATCTTAATGAACCTTATCGATTGATTATTTTTACACTCGATGAGGTCATGGTCGCGGCATTAACTCTCTACGTATTTGGGGCTGTTTGTGGTTTTTTTGTTACCTCATTGATTCTAACCTGTGCGTTTCTATTTTTGATGAAACGCATGAAGGGGAATGAAGGTCCCTATTTTTATATCCACCTTTTTTATTGGTTCTTTTCTTTATCGCCTAAGTTGCGGGCAACACCACCGTCATGGATTAGAGCGTTTTTGGGGTAACAGAATGAAAATAGAACAAAAAAAATCAGAGTTGATGAAGGAAAAAAAGACCAGAGTTTTGCTCATAAGTATTAGTAGTGTGTTGCTTGCTATGACATTCATGCAATCAATTACCATCGTAGCTTTATTGCATTATGCCCATAGCAGACACGAAACCCATTTCATCCCACCTAAAATATCTCAAGAATTTACGCTCTCTGGAGCAGGTGTTTCGGAGGGCTATTTAAGAGATATGACCAATTTCCTAACGCAACTTCGTTTTAATATCACGTCAAGTTCGGCTACTTACCAATTTAATGCGCTCTTAGGATATGTAGCCCCCTCATTGTATGGCGACATCAGAACACAACTGGTAAAGGAGGTCGAACAAATCAATCACGAACATTTATCCAGCGTGTTTTATCCATCGACCTTTGAAATTGATATCAAACATTTAAGTGTAAAAGTAATGGGACAGATGAGGCGTTTTGTTGGTGCGGATTTGATGTCTGATGTACGGGAGACTTTTTTGATTAGGTATTCCTATGAATATGGCCTGTTGAAACTAACGAATCTTGAGAAGGTGTAATCATGAAACAAATGGCAATGATATTCAGCTTGGGCTTATTCATAGCGACAGCAGAAGGAGCGCAAATAAAAACAGTCAGAAATTATGAAGATATTTTTATTAATGCCTCAATTAAAGAACCCAATAATCTCATGTTAGAAGATGATCGCATTCAGCAAATAAAAGCGCCTGGCAACACCCTGGTTGATGCATGCAATGGAAAAGCAAATTGCAAACTAATTGATGATACGACGGGCATTCTTACTTTTTTGCCATCGCCGCCATACCACACGCGAGCGTTTACTATTAATTTGCTGACTGAAAAAGGCTTTTTTTACAACGTGCGTGTAGAGCCCAAACCCATTGCTTCACAAACAATCGTTTTTAAATCCTATAAAAATCCTGTAATTCGTGCCCGGGCACCACATACATCAAGTTATGAAAAGGTGATGGTTGGTTTTTTACGAGCGCTTGTGAATGGATATTTGCCAGAAGGTTTTATCCAAATAATACCCAAAAAGCCTACGGTCTATAAAGCACAAAAAACACAGCTAACACGTTTATTGACGGTTAAAGGCAATCGCATGCAAGGTGAGATTTTTGAAATAAAGAACGTAACTAATCAGCCTATTGATGCTAGAGAGTCCTGGTTTAATTGGCCTGGAACCAAAGGGGTGGCGCTTGCCAAAACCCATTTAGCACCGTTTGAAACTACTCGATTGTACAGGATTAGCTAATATGTCTATTCAACTTAAAAAACAGCAACAGATCCTTTTAGGCGTTGTTATCGGTGTTATCGTGTTAGTAATTGCCTGCTTTGCCTTATTAGGAAACAAGACTGCCAAACCTAAAGAGGTTGATAAACCTGCTTATAAAAAACATAGTTTGGCTAGTCCAATCTCTTCGAGCACTAATGAATCTCATTGGATTGAAAAAACACAAAATGCCTGGCGCACTGAACTTGCAAAATCAGAACTTCTTGATAAAAACATTAAGGCATTAGGTGATGAAAAAGATAAGCAAGGTAAGCTCATTAGCTCGCAAAAAGATGAACTTTCAGAACTGAGAGCAACGCTTTCTGAACTAAAGCACCAAATAGTTAAGTTACAGATGGAACGAACTACTCCAGTAAACGAAGCATCGAAAAACAATGGGCTACAAAATGGATTATTACCCCAAGCAGATGAAGCGGCAGCGAGCAATTCCATAGAGATAGACTCAGGATTTATTCAATACACAGCAAAGCTTAGTAAAAAATCCAAGCCTAGAATTAAAACACCCAGTAATTATGTGTTTTCCAATACCTTTGCTAAAGCAGTCGTTTTACAAGGGGCTGATGCATCCGCAGGCGTTTTAAGCCAGGCCAATCCCGACATTATGATATTTCAAATAGTTGAGGATGGAATTATGCCGAACAAATACAGGACACCTCTTAAAGGCTGTATGGTAAGTGCCTCAGTAATTGGTGATATTTCCAGTGAGCGGGGAAAGTTTCGTACTGAACGGTTAAGTTGCATTCATTCTAATGGTACTAATCTTGATATCCAGGTTACGGGCATCATTTCAGATTCGAAAAATGGAATTCGTGGACGTGCAGTATGGCGCGATGAGCCTATGGTGAAAAAGGCATTTTGGGGTAATTTCTGGGAAAGCATGGGCAATATTGGCCAGCAATACTCCACTGATTACAGTACCTCAGCTCTTGGAAGTGTGGCAACGATTCAACCTGGAAAAATTCCTCTGGCAGCTGTTTCTAGTGGTGGTTCTGGGGCATCAAAAATGTACGCGCAGTACAATATCAAGCGCGCAGAAATGTATCACCCAATTATTCAATTGCCTCCATTGGTAACGGTAGATGTAACGTTCCTTAAAGGTTTTTGGCTTGATGGAGGAACAGACACTAATGCACCTGAACAGCCAGAAGAAAGCCAAAATACTGAATCGCCTTCTGAATCTGAAACTGCTGAAGAAAAAGCAGCAAATCAATTTTTCTATAAAAACCACTCTTTTTAAGGACATAGAGAACATGAACAACCTAATTATTTTATTACTATTGCCATGTGTTGTTTTGACGGGTTGCGCCAAATTGAATGAGGACTTTGATTGCCCAGCTCCCAACGGAGGTTCGTGCAAACGAATGGACGAGGTTTATGACATGGTGAATGGAAAGGGCAAATCCTTGGCAGTAACCCCCAGTCGAAATCCTTTGGTGATGGATGGGCGACCTGGTCAGCCTGTGCGTTATGGAGAAGGGGTGATGCCTCTTTGGATAGCTCCTTATGAAGACACTGATGGCAATTATCATCAAGCTAATCGGGTTTATAGCGTGGTGAAGGAAGGACAGTGGATGCAGCAGTCACAATTGGCTTCAAAATAAGGAGAGCCATTATGTTGTCTACACTAAAAAAAGCGAGTCTTGCAGTCAGAAATACCCGCACTATTTTAAGTCATGCGACAGGCTCACTACTGGAAACATTGCGAGAAGAGCTTGGCATGACGGATGCGCATCATAAAAAACAAATTGAAGCGCTATTGGATACCTATTGCTTGGCACCTTATTTACCAGATGAGGTCTACGATGCAGAAGCTGATATTTATCCTTACAAACAAGCCTCTCATATGATGTTTGAATGCTCGACACTAATCGGTGCCAGTGAAGAAACTGTGACTATTCTTACCAGTATATTAACGGATATTTTGCCACCGGAAAGTTGTTTTCATGCTTTGTTTTGGGCATCGCCTAAAATTGGCCACATGATTGATGAAATGGAACATCAACGCAATCAAGGCAGTGAGGTTTTAAAAGCCCTGGCACACCGAAGAGCTGAATTTTATCGCAAAGGGGTGTATGGCTCATTAACTAAAGAAAGTAATTTTGTTTTGCGTGATTTCCGACTTTTTCTATGTATTTCGATTCCACGAAAATCTATAGAAGACGACCGTTTGTTGCTTGGTAGTTTGCGCGAAGACATTAGCAATAATCTAAAGTCAGTCAACATTATGTGTAAGGAACTCTCTGTGGAACAAGTAATTAGCTTAAAGCGTGAATGGCTCTTTCCAACCGAGAGTTTATATGAAGAAAAAACTAATTATGATGCAAATACTGAAATTCGCTTCCAACTTACTGATATTGAAGCGAGCATGCGAGTTACGTCGAATCAAATAGAGATTGAGCGCGAAGAAGATACCCGCGTGATTAAATGCTTGTCCGTCAGGCAATACCCTAAATCTCCTATGCAATGGCAAATGGGTGATTTGTTTGGAAAATTGTTTAATGCCTCATTGCAAATAAGCTGTCCTTTTCTTTTTAGTTTTGCAGTACGAATTAAAGATAAAGACAAGGTGATGGCAGCATTAGATGCCAAGTATGCCGATGAAGGTCAAAATGCCAAACAGCCCTTTATTGCCAAGTGGGTCAAGAACTTTAATAAAAAATACGCAGAAATTGAGGAGTTAAGAGAGCGACTCAGCAGCGATGATTCTTTGGTTGACTCCTATTATAACGTCTTATTGTTTACAACCCCTGCTAATGTCCGTCGAGATGTACGACGCGCTAAGGATGTATTTCGTGGCAATCAATTTGATTTACGCACGCCAACTGGCTTGCAGTTACAAACACTTCTGGCATCTATGCCCTTTGCACCCGCTGAAGGGATGTTTGATGATTACAAATCATTTGGGAGGGTAAGGCCTTTAACCAGTTTTAATACGGTTAACTTATTACCTATCCAGGGAGAATGGAAAGGTGCAGGACGGTTCGCTCAAGTCTATCCACAAAGACGGGGGCAATTTACCGCTATTTATTTTTTTGACAACGTAGTCAGAAACTACAATGTCGCCATTGTTGCCCCTCCTGGAAAAGGAAAATCCTTCTTAATGAATGACTACATTCAAAGTCTGTTATCCCAGGGCGGCTTTGTTTATATTATTGATGTGGGCGGTTCCTACGCAAAATCTTGTGAGATGTTGAACGGACAGCTCATTGATTTTAATCATGACACCGAAATTAGCCTAAACCTCTTTTCAACAATTGATGTACAAGCCAAAAATGACACCGCATTTAAAGACGTTCACAATCAATTAATTCAGCTCGTTGGTATGATGGCAAGACCATCCGGTAACGTCAGTGATGAAGAACGAAGTCATATTGAGAAAGCCATTGAGGCAATGTGGCGACAACATCACAATGCTACAACAATCACTCTTATTGCTCATCACTTAGAAGCGAGTCACGATCCTATTTCTCAAAATATTGGGCGGCTGTTGTACAGCTATACTAAAAATGGTCGTTATGGCAATTATTTTGAGCCGCCCTGTTCATTGGATTTTAAAAGAAATTTAGTCATTTTGGAGTTGGGTGGTCTTGATGGAAATAAGGACTTACAACGCATTGTATTGAAAATCTTAATGTATCAAATCACTAATGCGATGTATTACACGCCAAAGCACATTCCCAAAAGTTGCTTGATTGATGAATCCTACGAATTACTTTCAGACAATGGCACGGGCGGCAGTGCTAATTTTGTGAACGAGGGCTATCGGCGAGCGCCTAAATACGGTGGTAATTTTATTACTGTGACCCATGGCTTAGATGATTATGACAACAATCCAACTGCCAAAATGTGTTACGACAATGCCTATTATAAAATCTTTTTAGGTGCCTCAAAAAGTACGATTGATACTTTAAAAACGAGTAATCAGCTGGATGCTTATGGTGAGCGTTTAATCCGAAGCCTTAAAATAACTAATGAATACTCTGAATTTTTAATGATGTGTGAAGAAAATTCAACAGTGCATCGTTTGATTGTTGATCCATTTTCACGCGTGCTAAACACTACACGTGGCCCTGAAGTAGAGGCTTTGAAACGATTAATGGCAACAGGTTTGCCATTAGCTGATGCCATTTCCAAGGTTGCTCAGGAGGTCTACGGTTATGTTTAAGACAACTAAAGTAGCGTTACTTACTGCACTCTTCACTAGCATCTTAGTTAATGGGATTTTTTATAGTGCTTTGAGGAAATCAGAGATTGCAACCGTTGATATTCTGGCAATTACCTCTGAATTCATCAAAAAAGAGGCACAAAAAAATCATTCAACTCCTGAAAAGGAGTTGGCAATCAAAGATTTTTCTCACCGTTTGGAGCAGGCCTTGAACGACTTATCGCGTTCCAAATCACTGATTTTAGTCCCAAGAGAGGCCGTGATTAAAGGTAGCCCTGATTATACAACTGTTCTGATGGATAGGGTGGGTTTGGAGTCTAAATCGTGAGAGCGCTTCTATTAATTATCTGCCTGTTTTATCTACCTTTGGTTAGCGCGAAGGATTTTGGCGTATTAGGAAAGACCTTCGTAATAGCTGAAATGGACTTTTTAGAGTACATCCAGAAAAAAATGGCAGGTATGCAGGCCAGTGGTGAGTGGAAGACGGTTCAGTCTGAATTTAAAAAACGGGTAAAGGAACATTTGGCGCGTCCAACACCTACACACTTACCCAGGGCAGTGGTAGATAAAACGTGGTTTTTTAATCCATCTCTTACAGTGCCTTACGATGTGAAAGACAGTCGCGGGGTGGTAATTGTTAAACAAGGCACAGTAATTAACCCGTTGGATAGAATAGGCTTAAGCAGCACACTTATTTTTTTTGATGGTGATGATGAAACGCAAGTGTCATGGGTTGTTCAAGAATTAAAACAGCATCAAAAAGTCAAACTAATCCTCATTGCAGGCTCTGTAAAGGATGTTGCTAACCAGTTTAAACAGGCTATTTATTTTGATTTAAATGGGTTTTTGGTCACCAAATTTCAAATAAGGCATTTGCCGGTAAGGATTGTGCAAGCAGGGAAGCGTCTACTAATTAATGAGGTGAGTATATGAAGTCCCTTTTTATGTTCCTTGCTTTTATTATTACCGGAGTAACAGAAGCAGGCTCGTGCCACGGTCGTTTTGTTAATCCCATCACCGATGTGTGTTGGTCGTGTTTGTTCCCCTTAAGTTTAGGACAAATAAACCTCATTTCTTCGAATCATTTACCAGACACTAAAAATCCTAAGTTGCCTGTTTGCGAATGCCCAGGAAATCCTATCCCACGTCTGGGATTAACGATTGGGTACTGGGAGCCTGTCAACTTAGTTGATGTTACCCGTACTCCTTTTTGTTTAGTTAATTTAGGAGGAATCTCCTTAAATTTTGGTAAGTATTATCGCAAGGGCACGGTGGAAACCGACAGCAATTTGTCCAATCAATCCTTTTATCATGTGCATTGGTACAAATTTCCATTGATGTATTGGCTTAATGTATTAACCGATGGCATTTGTGTTGAAAAAGTCGATTTTGATATTGCTTATCCCAGTGAATTAGATGTGATGTGGAACGACGATGAGCTGGGTTTTATCATCAATCCGGAAGCAGTATTATTTGGCAGTTTACTCGCACAAGCAGCCTGCGCTGCCGATGCAAGTACCGCCTTATTGGGCAGTGCCATAGATAAACTCTTTTGGTGTGCGGGAGCTCAAGGAAGTATGTATCCCTTAACAGGACATGTGCAAGAACACGTTGGCGGAGTTCAGGCCTCAGTGCTGCTATCTGAACGTATGAATTACAAGTTGCATCGCCAAGGACTACTGGAAGATACAGTAGGGCTTGATGATTCGACAAGCAGTACAAAATCCATTTGTCATACTCATTATTCCCCTATTTTACCCAAATCACGTTACCGGTATCAGATGGTTAATCCTTTGCCAACTACTCACGCCTGTTATCCATTGGGTCGTGCTACGAGCCTATGGGAGGCAGGTCATGAATACCCATTTAAGGGTGAAGATTTTGGGTATCTGATTTGGCGTAAGCGCAACTGTTGCGCCCTTTAATGATAGGAGCTGTGATGAACCCCACATTATTAGTTGTATTATTCTTGTTTTCAGCATCGGTCTTTGCAGCGGATGAAGCATATATTGCCTCAGTTGAATCAAATGCTAGAGATCGCGCCAATGCCTTTACTCAAGAAGTAAAACAAATTAGTAAAAACCTTGAAGCCTCAGAGAAATCAGGACAAATCGCTGAGTTTACTAATGAGATGCGTCAAGCCCCTAAAACACAAGAGCCTATAGCCACTCATTTGAAAAAAGTCGGTCAGGTTCTTGTGTTTTTATCGTTTTCGATGCCTGAAAGAAGTCTGCAAGCCTGGCTTTTACAATGCAAACGAAGTGGGGCAATTCCTGTAATTCGTGGGTTGATTCATAATTCGTTTAAAGAAACGATGACTGTTCTCCAAGCGTTAAGTCAGAAAACTGGGATTGGAATGCAACTGGATCCGATTCTTTTTAAAACTTTTGAAATAACTGCGGTTCCTGCTGTGGTTTATGTCAAAGACGTGCCTCTTTGTCCTGCCAATATGGATTGTAAGCCAGTTGATTACGACAAACTTTATGGTGATGTATCTCTGGATTACGCCTTGGAAAAAATGGATAGCGAACAAGCCATGGAGGATCCTGCGTTACATCAAATGATTCTTCTGTTAAAAGGAGAGCAAGTCAGATGAAATGCATCATTTATATTTTTTTGATATTAAGCTCACAAGTCAATGCGCTTGATCTGAAGCAGGCCTATAAAGAAGGCGCCCAGACAGGAACAAGCCATGAGAATCAATCCATTGACCTGTTGAAAGAGCTCGATCTTAATAAATTCCCTGGTTATCAAGCAAATCTACCGCAGGAACATTATTACAGTGGAGTCACTCAGGAAAATACAGGCCTTGAAACGGATTCACAAACAGTCGTTGTTGATAATGAATCAGGGAAAGCAGTTAGCGAAAGCTTCAATCACCGACCGTTGTATCAAGTAAATCCAGCTTCCGCATCTATGCAAAAACTGAATCAAATCGCAGAAAATGGGGATGCAATTATACGTGGTCAACATACTGATAAAACCACCTGTTCTTTAAAGCCCAAAGAGTGCCACTATTCTTGGCAGGAAAAAAAATGTCTGACTAGCAAAGGATTAGGAACACTGCATTGTGCCAGAATTCTGCGTTTGGAACTCTCACCTTACAAAACGGAAAGTTATACTTTATCTCTGCAAAAAAAAGGAAGGAGTAGCAAACCTTTTAAGGTCTCAGTTCATTTTTCTCAAACGGATACTTGCCAGCAGGGAAAAAATCCTTGCTATACGATTTATAAAGATCAAGTAACGGTTCCTGCGATTAAATTACCTGATCATTGTGCCATGGTTAAGGTAAGCATTGTGGATACAAAGGGTTTGGTCGTAGTGGAACAAACTGCTACCTGCGCCAATCCCTCTTTAACACTGTCTGTAGGAAAGTGTCGATATGGACATTGCACGATTCCTTATGTTCACTCCGTGACGATGACGGTAGAAATCTATCAAAGCAAAGAGAATTGGGATAATCAGTGCCAGCATTTAAAAAATAAGGAACAAGAAGGATTATGCCACATCACAGAACCCTTAACCTGCACAGAGCCCAATCAAACACGGGTTATTGGAGACGTTCCGTTTACCCGTCCTTGCTGGAAAGAGCGAGCAACCTATAAGTGTGGTGATGAGGGCCAGAACACTTGTGATGGCATTATAAATGAAGGATGTGAGCAAACTGCTTCAATCTGTTTAAAGGAGGAAGGTGGTCGTTGCAAAACCTACCAGCAAACCTATCAATGCCCACAAAACCAATGCACCGAGAATCAATTACTCTGTGGCGAGGGTGCATTTTGTTTGGAGGGTGATTGTGCAACACATGAATACAGTCCTGCCAATGAAGATGATTTCAAAAAAGCCATGTCTTCATTGTCAGCAGTATCGGATGCATCGAAAGATTTTGATGGAAATGCCAATTTTATTTTTAAAGGGCAGAAGCTTGAATGCTCCAAAGTAATGCTCAGATATAAAAATTGCTGCAGTGATTCTGGGTGGGGTGTTGATTTGGAACTGGCCCATTGTAGCGATAGTGAGAAAAAATTGGGTAAAGCCCGAGAAAACAAGCTGGTTGTTCCAACAGGCCAGTATTGTTATAAACGCAGAAAATTTCCTGGTGGTTCCGTATGTACCGATACCCATGAAACCTACTGTGTCTTTCAATCAAAATTAGCCCGCATTGTTCAAGAGCAAGGACGGCGGAATCAATTACATATAAGTTTTGGCCAAGGGAAGCATTCTAATTGCTCGGGGATTACGCCAGAACAAATGCAATTAATTCATTTTGAATCGATTAATTTTTCTGAATTTTACGACGAGGTAAAAAACAAGCTTAAAAAACCTGATTATGGACAAACAGCCAATGGAGTAAGTAAGCGCCTTAATGAATTTTATAACCAGGGAGATATTAATGGCTAAGTGGTTTTTTGTCTTTTTGATTAGTGTCAGCCCCTTTCTCTATGCCGAACAACCCTATCTTAACGAGCATGAAGAAGGTTGGTATTGGCATAAGGATCCAAAGGTACTTCCTAAAAAGAAAGCACAGGTGACATCCCCACTTATAAATAAATCAGCAGATCCTGATAAAACATGGAAATTAATTGGCGAGCGAGTGCAGCGCGCTCGTGCACAAGCTATTTTAAATCCAACTACTGCAAATATAGCTAGGGCAAGACGACTGCAACGTTTGATTGTGGCGCAGGCTAATCTTTTTTCTGAAAAATGGATGCTCGACTTGTTAATAAATCCTGATCAGGATGAAAGTCTTGTTAATCCGAGTGGCAGTACAGCACGTGATATTTACAACCAGCAAAACAGCATGCAAAAAGAAAGAGTGATTGTTCAAATTAGCCAGACATCGGGATTGCTGTATTTCTATAAAGGTGGAGAACCCTTCAGCGAGCGCATGGCGGAAGTTGTGAGTGACTTTGCTAACAGTTATCACATGACCGTCATTCCTATTGCCATGACTGATCATTTCTCTCCATTACTTCCTAATTCCCGGGTGGACTCAGGTGAGGCGAATCAAATGGGTGTAAAACATATTCCTGCCGTATTTGCTCTTAACCCAGTTTCTAAAAAAACTATGCCAGTTGCCTATGGTCTGATCAGTCAATCGGAACTGAAAGAAAACATATTAATGGCAACCAATGCTTTTCAATCAGGGGAATACAATGCGCAATAAATCAGCGGTTTTAATAGTGTTAGTGATGTTATTTGCGTCCTGTGTGTATGCAAATCGTGCTGATACACCACTTCATACGCTTGCTAAACAACAAGGATTTTTCTTCTTTTACAGTTCGAGCTGCCCTCATTGCCAGCGTTTTGCACCGACACTAAAACGTGTAAGTCAGCAATATGGCTTTAGCGTAGTTGCAATTTCGGTTGATGGCGGTTTTTTATCATCATTTCCTGATGCGGTAATGGATGAAGGGCAAACCAAGGTATTTCAAGTCAGCGTTTTTCCTTCTCTCTTCTTGATTAACCCAAAGGATCAATTAGCACGGCTTGTAACCGAGGGCAATATTGATGAAGGTGAATTGATTAATCGTCTACTGAAGATGAGTCAGACACTTGGCGAAGAGGTGGCTCAATGAAAAAAATTATTCTGTCATGGGCTCTGATGAGCGCCATTAGTGTTAGTCACGCTAAATCAATAGGAGATGATTTAACAAGCTATTTTAAAGCCCTCAATATGGGCGCTAATGTAACAGAGCCTCATGCTTATCAGGCACAGCGTGCCGGTTTTTATACGGGTGGTAATTTGTATGCCAGAAGTAGTGTACGTAATCTACAAATCATGCGTTTGAACTGGCCTAAAGTATCCGCAGGCTGCGGGGGTATTGATGCTACCTTTGGCGGATTTTCCCACATCAAGGGTAAAGAGTTTGTCGATTTCACCAAAAATATATTGAACAACTCACAAGGATTAGCTTTCCAGTTGGCCTTAGAGCAAGCCACACCACTTTTAGGTAATGTAGCCACTAAATTGCAAAATGTAGCTACTTGGGTGAATCAATCAGGGATGAACTCATGCCAGATGTCTGAGAGTGCAGTGCTTGGTTTATGGCCTCGTACCCGCCAGGCACAACAGCATGCCTGCCAATCCATCGGTCAATCCAAGAATCTTTTTTCTGATTGGGCAGAGGCGCGGCAAGGGTGTGGTAAAGGTTCCAGCAATTACGATTACGACCGGGTAATTAATGAAAACAGTAGCAATGAGCAAGTAGTTGACAATACTAATGTGGCATGGAATGCATTAAAGAAAAACGGTCTATTTGCAGACGACACCGAATTAGCCCAGCTCATGATGACTTTATCAGGCACCCTAATTCTTACTCGTGATGCAGAAGGAGTACATGTCCAACGCCTGGCTTCCTTAGTGAGTAACAATAATTTAATCAGTGCACTTTTACGTGGTGGCGAGGTGAGAGTCTATCAATGTGATGAAAAGGTCAAATGCTTACAACCAACTTTAACCAGTAAAACCATTGATATGAGTCATGGTTTAGAGTCAAAAGTTCGTGACCTTATCTTGGATATGGCAAGTCATATTAAAGACAATGTGGAGCAAAGTGAAGCCGTAAAAGGATTGATAGAGTCTACCCAATATCCGGTTATGAAAATGGTCAGCGTGCAACTTGCCTTTATGAAAGATAGTACGGTAATAGACACCACTCGATATTCAGAGGCCATTGCCATTGATATTTTGTTTCAATATTTGAATGAAAACCTGCAACTCATCAAACAGGCAGCAGGCACTCTGCAATATCCAGAAGCAATCATGAAAGAGTTTCAATCCGATCTTACCCAAGCTCGTCAAGATCTCACGCAAATGGAAGGCACAGCGCATCAGCGTATGAGCATGGCAATGCAAATGATCCAGGAAACCCAAACCATCGAGCAAATGTTGGTCGGTGAATTTTCATCAGAGCTCACTCAATCTTTGAGTTGGGCCAATCAGTTGAGGTAAATGCGATGGCTGTTACGATGCAAATTTATACAATTACCGGTGGTGAGTTGATTAAAGCATTTTATAACGCCACAGCCGCTATGTTTCACTATGATGGAATATTAGGAATTTTTAGAACTGCACTAATTATTGGTGGTGTTTGGACAGTTGGCCAATTTATTGTAAAGCGTGACATTCGTAACATGTTTTTCTTTATCTTAAAATATGCTTTTGTTATCTCCTTTATCCTCACGCCTACCTGTAACCTACAAATCCACGACAGAACTGACCCACTGCGCCCAGATTTAACTGTTGATAATGTTCCCTTGGTTCTGGGTGTTGTTGGGGGCTTGAGCAGTCAGTTAAGCGATAAAATAACGCAGCTTTTTGAATTCTTCTTTCATTCACCTAACGACATGGATTACAGTCAAACAGGCATGATCATGGGTGCGAAGCTCTTTTTATCAGCGAGCAATATTAAAATTACCGATCCCGTATTTAATTCAAACATGCAAAAATTCATGCAGCAATGCGTCTTCTATGATGTGATGTATGGTCGATATAGTTTAAAAGACATTAACCAGGCAAGAGATATTTGGGAATTGGTTAAATCGAATGCTTCGGTTGCGCGTGGATTTATTTACGATGGACAGTTTAGATCCTGTGTGGAAGCAGCTGCCTTATTGGATGGCGCGTGGAATAGCGTCATTGAAGACGCTAAATCCAAGTACGCAGGCTTTGCTTTTGGTAATCATTCAGATGCCTTGGCCAATTTTGAAAAGTATCTCCCACAGGCTTACAATCATTTAACGGCCATGTCCAGTGATGCAGCAGCACTGATTCGGCAAAATATGATGGCCAATGCTATTCGAGATGGCGTGTTTTCTATGGGCGCTCGTGTAAACTCCAAAGCGGCCATTGACAGTTTTTCAGCAAGTCGTTCGCAAGACAAAATTCCCGCGGCATTAAGTAATATTGGATTGATGTCCGCTTATTGGTTGCCTATGTTGCAGAGTCTTTTGTTTTGCATCGTCATAGGATGTTTTATTTTCGTTTTGTTCTTTTTCCCTTTTCCCTGCGGCATTACATTTTTCCAATTTTACGCAACACTTTATGTTTGGCTTGCCTTGTGGGCACCGATGTTTACAGTAATTAACTATATCATGACCATTTTGGCTCAGTTTTCATTATCTTTTGTCTCAACAGGAGTGACTACCCTGATGTATCAAACAGGAATGAATCAAGTCTACGAAAATATGGCGGCTTTAGGTGGATATTTAGTCTTAGCGACTACTACCTTGAGTTATATGTTAATCAGTCGACAAGTGGGTAGCTTTGTTTCGGTTGCGCAACAACCTACAGGTGTTGTTCAAAATGCCGCATCCTCTGCGGCTGAAGAAGCACAAATGGGTAATTACAGTTATGGTAATACTAGTTTTGGCAACCATCATGGGTTTAACAACAGCTCTTTTCATAATGATCAAAATGCAAGAGTATCGTTAGGTGGCATAGAAACCAGTCTTGATAGTGGCTCGATTGCAAGGCTATCAAGGGATGGCAGTGAAACATTGACCATGGCAACTGCGACTTCACATACCCCACTTAATATTCAACTAGGCGAAAGCACGCGCTCTGCGTTTACTGAATTATCAGACAACGCCAAGAGTGCTGGATTTAATAAATCAATTGCTTCATCACAGCAATATGCTGCATCGCTTCGAAGCTTAGCAGAATTAGGTGAAACACAATCACATAACGAACAAAGTGGACAAGGATATCAAATATCTACTTCAGCAGGTTTTAATCAAGCGGCATCAAAGATTTCTAATCTTATTGATACTTTTGCTCACGATCATAATATTTCTCGGGATGAGGCCACAAAAGTATTAAGTGCCGCCAGTATTAATTTTGGTGGTTCAGGTGGTTTGGGGACTGGCTCTGCTGTTCCTGGGTTAAAAGGAAATGTTGAGTTGGGAGGAAATTTACGCCGCGAATGGGATAAATCAAACTCCCATCAAGATGCACGCTTGATGAATGAAGCACGCCGTTTTAGTGATGAACATCATTTTACTGCTGTAGTTAATGAGGCACGACAAGCTACTAAAGATGAGCATTTTCGTGCATCCGATGATTTTAGTGGACGCTTGGCTAACAATTTTTCAGCAGGCTATGATAAATCCATGAATTATCGTGATGAGGCTATGGCAAGTTTTTCTGAATCAGAGAGTTATCAGCGACAAGCAACTAGATCCAGTGAGCAAACAGCGTCGATTAATCTTGATGCGCAAACAGGTTTTATTGATTGGTTATCACATCATCGTGCTCCTAATAGTCAGGGCACTATTGGGTTACAGCAAGCAGAATGGCTGATTCGTCATGATCCTGAATTAGCGCAGTCTTATGCTCGACAATTTGTTACTGAAAAGACAGAGCAAACGATTAACCAATTTCAAAAAAATCATCCTATTAATGAACATCAGGTGCAACAAAAAAATAATGTTTTTAAAAATCATATTAGAGGTAATGAGGGCGTAGATCATGCGCTTAATGATTATTCCAATACTTTGAATAAGAGAACCCAGAACATCAATGTAGGTAACGTTAGCAAAGAATCAGTTACAGCAGTTGACAAAGATTTTGTTCGCTCCAATAAAGAAATCTCTAAGAATTTAGGCGGTATTGTTCAAGATGGCTCCCAACTGATGCAGGATGTAATCGTTGCTCAATCTAACAAGGACGTAAAATGATGGCTACCAGGAGCGCGTACCATAGGGATTTCCTGAGATATCCATACCACTGCTGCCCGACATCGGACGGCCTGAGCTTGGATTTATGCTCACGTGGGAGCCGTAATTATTTGAACGATGGTAACTGGGTGATTCATTTGATGAAAACGGCTGGTTTAATGACGAAGAATCAGATCCGCCATGTCCCAAAGATAATGCGTAGCCTAAGTCAGAGAGCATTAAAACAAAGCCAAAAGAAGAACCAAGACCATACGAAGCTAAAGGCACAGCCACAAACAAGAACCAATCAGCGCAGTAGAAAAATAACGAGCCGCTATTACTTGGAAACGCTCCAAAAGCAAGGAAGGCTAAAACTTCAATTAAAAGAACAAGAGATCCTATTCCTAGGGAGGCCAACCGAATTTGTTTTTGTTCAGCAGCGGATAGCTCATCAATTGAACGAATTATCACTTGCCCTTTATGGTTCTTCTCCATTGAATTTCCTCCTTTTTTATTATTCTAGCGTGATTTTCACTCTTTTTATACTGATTCGGAGTCAATTATGGCTATAAATCCCACAAAATTGTTTATACGCGGCGGTCAAATCTTTTTACACAATGTACGCATGTTCACGCAAGTAGGTAAGAAAGTTAGCCTTGCTATGATCATAGTTTTTTTTGCTTTCACAGTGATGACTTTTTATTTTAATACCAGTACTTATCAGCGTTATATAGGTCAAGTGTGGGTTAAAGCCCAAGCAATGGTCCTAATACAAAGCAAAGCGAAACAAGTAGTACGTATGCCAACAGGTGAATCTTATCCGGTGTATTCGGCACAAATTGTAAAAGCCTCTATGGTCATTACATTTATAGATCAACTAAAGCGAGCACTATTTTACAGTCTGATGGAGTCATTATTTGCCTCCATGGGGATGTTGATTATTATGGTTAAATGGCTACAAAAAAGAGGAGAAAATCAAAGTAAATCCAAAATCATTCGTGGTGGTGAGCTAGTTGATGAAGAAACCTTACAAAAACGTATTAAAAAAACAACAAGAATTTCTCCCTATAAGATTGGGCGGGTGTCACTTCCTTTAGGTTCTGAAACTCAGCATATACAAATAGTGGGTACAACAGGCTCTGGAAAAACTGTTGCTATTCGTAATCTATTAACAACGATTCGAGATAGGGGTGAACGTGCCATTATTTATGATAAGGGAGGGACTTATTTATCCCGTTTTTATCGCGAAAATCAGGATGTAATTTTAAATCCTCTGGATACCAGAGGCCATTCCTGGAATGTCTGGGCAGAGTGCGAAGATAAGGCTGATCTTGAAGCTCTGGCTGAGGCAATCATGCCAATGCCTATTAATAACACCATGGATCCTTTCTGGATCAAAGCCGCGCGTATGATTTTTGTATCTACAGCCAATGAACTAAAAAATGATTCCAATCGCTCCAACCTTATGTTATTGCAATATTTGCTCACGGCAGATTTAGGCCGTATCCATCATTTATTACGTCATACTGAATCTGAATCACTGGTATCGGATAAAGTACAAAAAACTGCGTTAAACGTAAAAACTGTAATGGCCACCTATTTAAAGTCCTTGTTGTATTTGAAAGATGATGGTGACATATTTTCGATTCGTGACTGGATTTTGAATGACCAAAGCAACTCTTGTTTGTTTGTCAGTTCTGATGGGCGCAAACATCCAACGATTAGGCCATTAATATCAGCCTGGATTAATACCGCTACCAAAGAGCTCTTAAGTTTAGCTCCCAATGATAACCGAAGAGTTTGGTTTATTTTAGATGAGTTAGCTACTTTGCATGCTTTACCTTTTTTAGCCGCAGTTAAATCAGAAAGCCGTAAATTTGGCGGTTGTTTCCTATTGGGTCATCACGGCGCATCCCAATTACGTACTATCTATGGTAACGATGGTGCTGCGTCCCTTTCCAACTTATGTTCAACCCGCTTATTTTTGCGCTTACCTGAACATACTGATGCAGAGCATGCTTCTCGTAATATTGGTACTTATGAAGTTGAAGAAGTGAATGAATCAGTTAGTTATGGGGCAAACACTATGCGCGATGGGATTTCTGTATCTCGGCAGATTAAAGAAAAGCAACTGGTGTTACCAACTCAAATCCAGGTGGTTAATGACTTACAAGGGTATTTGCGCGTCAAAGGGGAGTTCCCTGCTGCAAAGGTTAAGCTTGATTATGTGGATTATCCACTTATTCATGAAGAGTTTATCGCGCGCGACATTGATCCCGATCCCTTGCGTCAAAAAATAGAAAAATTAGTTGACACCTACAGCGATCCTCTTCTGGCAGCCTCTCATGATGAGGCATTAGTGGCGGTAATAACACCAAAGAAAGAATCGGTAAAAATTGAAACAAAAGAAAAAGAGAATGTTGAGTTCCTATAAAAGCAGCTTAATCAAAGTCGCGGAGGAAATATGTTAAGTATTCAGCCATTAAAAAGTGCCGAAGGAGCGGCATCTTATTATCTTGATGTTGTTAATTATTATGCTAACGATTCCAAAAGCGTGCGTTGGTTAGGAGACGGAGCCAAAGTACTTGGCATCCACGGACAAACATTAGAAAAAGATCAAATGATGGCTCTTCTCAAAGGAAGCTTGCCTGATGGAACCCAACTTGGCCGAATTGATCAGGACGGCATTCATCATCGCCCAGGTTTTGATATGACAATTACTGCGCCTAAATCCTTTTCCATATTGCTTGAAAGCGGCGCTGACCCAAGGCTGGGTGATATATTTGATAAGGCCCTTGAATGGTTTGTTGAGCAAATGGAGGAAGAATTTTCCCAAGCACGCCAATTAGTTGATGGAAAAGTTGAGTACATTGATACTCAGAATTTTGTGATTGCAGCGTTTCGCCAACCAAGTTCTCGTGCTAATGATCCAAATTCACATGGGCACTTGGTTAGCTTAAACATGACAATGTGCCCAGATGGGAAATGGCGCTCACTTGCCAGTGATATGGATGCTAATAGGGGTGTGGTTGAGCAAATAATGAAGCATCATATTTATGGCGGGCTTAAATTTCGCAATAAATTAGCAAACTTAACCAAAGAGTTAGGCTATACAGTGGTTTCTGATGGCGATGGTTTATGGGAAATTCAAGATGTGCCTAATGAGGTTTTAGCTCATTTTTCAAAACGGCGTAGTTCGATAGATTCAATGCTCGATGAAAAGGGATGGACTGGTGCAAAAGCTTCATCCTTGGCGGCTCAAAAAACAAAGCCTGATAAAGAAATTATTGATCATGAGCAGTGGAAAGAAGACATCATCAGAGAATGCCATGAATTGAATTTTGATCCTCATCAATTGGTAGAGGCAACCTATAAACAGCAAAAAAAAGTGTTTCAAACCGTAAAAGAAGCAATCGTGGAGCGCTTTTATGGCAAAGAGAACATCGAAATGAATCATGCCAGGGAAGCTGTGTATGTTGCCATTGAATCGGTCAGTCAACAACAGGCGGTATTTGAACAAAGAGAGTTAAAAAAAGAAGCACTTAAGCATGTCATAGCCAGTAACAGCATAGTTGATGAAAAATATATTGATAAAGTGATTGCTGAAAATATTAAAAATCAAAACCTATATGAAGCCAAGCATCCCTATACTCAAAAAGCATTGTTGACAACGCCTTGGCAACTGACTATGGAGAGTGAAGCAATTCAAAGCATAGAAAATGGTAAGGGTGCAGTTGGGGCAATTTGTTCCAAACAAACGGTTCGAGATTTTATAAAAGATAAAGAGCAAGACATGCAGTTTTCTTTATCTTCTTCACAGAAAAAAGCCATGACGCTCTTTTTAACCTCAACGGATCGATTTATTGCCATTCAAGGGTATGCTGGAACTGGCAAAACCACCATGTTGCGTTTAACCCGAGAACTGGCATTCCTTCATGGATATGCAATACGCGGTATTACGGCAGGCTCATCCGCTGCCAATGAACTGCGTAATAAAGGTGGTTTGAATGCCACAACCTTTGCAAGGGAGTTAGGCCAATTACAAAATCAAAAACAGGACTTAAGTAAAACCATATTTGTAATTGATGAAGCTTCGATGTTGTCTAATCCCCAAGGTCATAAAATTATTAAACTCGCAGAACAATTTAATACACAGCTAAAGATCATTGGCGATAAAGCCCAACTTCCATCACCATCCAGCGGGAAATTATTCTCTGTCGTTCAGGATTATGGGATTAAAACCGTTGCTATGACGGATAATCTTCGCCAGAAGGACGCAGAATTGAGGGAATCGGCCATTCATGCTGGCAGAGGTGAAATCTATGATGCAGTTGATAAGTTAACCCATGTTGAAACGCTTGATACTTATCTAAAGCGAGTTGAGTATATTTCAAGCAAGTGGTTATCTCTAACACCAGAAGAACGGCAAAACACACTATGCTTTGCGCCAACGCACAAGAACCGCCAGGATATAACGCAGATTTTACGAAACGCCCTAATTAACGAAGGAACTCTAACTGGACAGGAGCATCTGCAACCCATATTAAAAGAACGCAATTTAACCGGAATTAAGCTCCGAAATGCAGCTTATTATAGTCAAAACGATGTCATTCGTTTTAATCATAGTATCAAACGGTATAACATCAAAGCAGGAGATTATTTAACTGTTGGGCAAGTTACTAACGCAAACAAGCAAAAGAATACGCTGCTCCTTAAGCTCGAAAATGATCAAACCATCAAATTCAAACTGTCCTCACTACCTGAATTTAAAACAGAAAATAAAGATCTGGAACGTCCAGTCGAAGTATATCGGCAGGAACAGTTGAGTCTAATGGCCGGTGATCAAATCCAATGGAAACGCAATTCTGAACACAACGGTATTCGCAATTCTGAATTGGCAACCATCAAACAAATCACCAAAGAGGGAATAGAGCTCACCACAGAAGACAATCAAACCCTATACTTACCTCACAGAGCAAAGGAACTACGTCATCTTGATCATGGCTATGTGCTCACGACCTATGCTACCCAGGGCAAAGATAAAAAAAGAGGTCTTGGACTTATTGAAAGCCAAAACCGATTTGCATCAACCATCCAAAACTATTACGTGGAAACAACACGAGGTATTTGGGAAATGATAGTAGTCACGGACGATAAAGATCACCTGGTCAAAGCCATTACTACCAATAACAACGATAAGTACTCCTCAATGGATATGGTTGATTCAGAAGTCCTAAAAGCACATGAAGCACGTTTTAAAGAGCACAAAAACAGCATGGTCTTACAAAATGCCATTGAAAAAAAATTATCGAAAGAACAAGACTGGCAGGGCTTGGAACAGACAGTAGAAACCTATGTTCAATGCAAACAACAAGGACAAGATAGAAAAGCGACAAAAATAGCGTTTGCCATTGTGAATGATCCTAAACTGTATCGCCTTGCCAAAGAACGCTTGGGTTTTGGTGTTAGTACCTATCGGCGTGAAGCCCTGCGTTTTCAAACCTCAAAATTATTTCATTCACTACCCAAAGCAGAACGCCAGGATTTTTCTACTGTTAGGCAGTATGTGTCTTTAAACCAACAAATCCTTAAACGAAGTCAGCATATCAACGCGCAATCGTTGGATAATGGAATTTCAAATCAGAATAAACAAGCTCTGCAACAACTGTCTGCTAAACGCAATGCAGTAGCTTTTGTAATTAGTAGGGATCTGGAGCGTTATAAACCCTATTTACAGCATTTTTCTATCGGAGAACTAAACCGGATTGGATTACCACAGCATGAGTATGGCAAGGAATTTAAAAAAGCACAGCTACGTCTGGAATCACTTGGCAAGCAGGCAACAAGGGACTTAATACGCACCAATATTTCGCTCTATTTAAACGCACAAGGCGAAGAGAAAGAACGACTCGCAGCTTTAATTAAAAGAGAATCCAAGTTATCACACTCTTTTGTTTTAACGCATGCAAAAGAACTGAACCAAAAGCCTGAATCGTTGTGGCTATCCATTCATAAAGATGCGCGTTTGCAAAGTGATAAGCTGTTTCGCAATGGATTAAGTGCCGAGGGAAGATTGGCATTCGATAATGTCAAAGCCTATAAAGCGTTACAGTTGGAGCTTAGAGAGAATTGGACTACAAGTCTAAAAAAAGCTGAAAACAGTGAAGGGAAGGGGGATAATCCAAAATCTATTGAGTTAATCACTGCTCGTAATGAGTTAGCCCATAAATTGATGCACAATAAAGCCATGCTTGAAATAGCCTCCTATTTCAAGCTGGATTTAGCAAAGCTAACAACACAGAAAGAAAAGCATCAGTATCGGGAAAATATCAAGCAATTTTCGGCAAATAAGTCTAATTTTAAAGCACGTCTTGCAGTAATTAATGAGATTAAAAATGATATCGCTGGTCACTATCCTTTCATAAAGGAAGCAAATCTTGAAACCAAAATCCTTAGTAAATATCTACGTGTTACCGACAGACAAGAACGATTTTCTACTCTTTCATCCTCTGAGAAAAAAGATTATCAATGCTTCCTGACTTACAAAAAAGCCAGCGTTCAAGCATACAAACTTTGGCAGCAAGCTCACCTTAATAAAGCCGATGGCAAGGTGCAAAATAACAAGCTGATTTCAGAAGCAATCACTCAGTCATCAAAACGTGATGCATTGGCTCATCAACTAAAAGACTCAAAGTACCTTGATTCAATTTTATCCTATGAAAAAGGCAACAAAGAAAAGCTGTTAGCCCAGGCTAGCAACCACCAAATAAAATTACGTGAAATTAAAGAGCTAAATGAAGTCGTACACACACTATCAACTCAATTTCCTAGTGTCACAAACTCTAGTTCTGCAAAAGAAATATCAGCTTGGAAAAAGAATTGGTTATCCCTTTCTAGTGACATGAAGCAAATTGAAAAAGGCAAAGGGTATCAATTAGCATTACAAGAATATTCCTTGAATGTGTCGTCCGTAAAAGCAATTAATAAGGAATTAGAAAGCAACTATGATTTTAAGCCAGAAATGGTTGCTCCAAAACCATTACAATCAACCAATCCGGCCTTACAAAAAATCCAAAAATCTGCACAATTTTTGGATGCAAGAATTGTTAATGAAGCCTTGATGGTCGACCCTGCAACCACCTATAAAGCAATCTGGGGTGAGCCAAAAACACAAAACTCCAGAGAATTACGTTATTCTGGCGGCTTAATTGTAAGCTTGAAAGGCAAGGACAAAGGCTTATGGCATGATTTTAGTGACGGGATAGGCGGCGCACCGATTCAAGCAATTATGGCAAGAGATAACCTGTCCTTTAAAGAAGCTCTCTCCCAAGCTGTGTCCATGGCAGGCATCAATCAATTAGAAGAGCCATCCAAGCTCATAAAAGCCCCCACTCCAAGTAAAAATGAGGTACAAAAATTAAGTGATCTTGAAAAAAAGAACAAAGTAATTTCAGCAAAAAGCATCTGGGATGGTTCTATCCCAGCAAAAGGAACACTAGCCGAAAAATATCTAAAACAACATCGAGGTATAGAATCCATTGATAAAATGGATATACGCTTCTGGCCAACTGGCTCTCAATGGAAAAACTGCAATGAACAAGGATTATTGGAAGATAAAGTCAATAAAATCCCAGCATTAATCATTGCAGCAAGAAATGAGAAAAATGAGCTGACAGGGGTTCAACGAATTTACCTGGACAAGCAAACTGCCAGTAAAAATAAATTCATGGACAATCCAAAGCTATCCAAAGGAATCATAGAAGGCAGTTGTGGCGTTATTCAAAAAGGAATGCAAGGCTCTTGCCTTTATATCGCCGAAGGCTTTGAAACGGGAGCATCTATAGCACTTGCGGACAGCAAAGCCACAGTATTATGTTCTTTTGGTGTGTCAAACATGAAGAACTTAATTCCAATCATCAAGAAATTCAATCAAAAGGAAGTCGTTATTGCAGGAGATAATGATGGTGAACTCGCTAAATCACAACAAGCTATCGAAAAATCAATTGATGCTTTTAAACAAGATAACTTAAGTGCCAGAGCAGTATTTCCCAATGGGTTGCATGGGAAAGAAAAAACGGACTGGAACGATATTCATTTAAGCAAAGGGGTTGCAGAAATCCAAAAACAACTAATGAAAAATGATATAGGAGCTATTTCATCAACCGTTGATAAGCCAATTGAACTATCAAAAACAATTGCCGATTTTGCACAAATGAAATCCATAAAGTTAAGCGACAGCCAATTAATTTCTATTAGAGACAAAGCTGCAATAATTTCAAAAAAAAGTGAATTAAATCAATTGGTTGAAACTTACAACAAAAGCCAGCATGCGCTAGAAAAATCTGGCTCATTCAGCCATGAAAAATCATTATTCATAAAAATAAGGCATGAAGTAGAAATGGAGCTTTAGTGTTTCTTTGATTCGGTGTCAACCGCCGAACCCTAAGTGTATAATCCTTGCAGGTTTGATTAACATTTCTCATTCTTTATTCTGGAGAGTATTGAGCAATAATACGTTCAGCCTCTCGCTCATACTCATTAGCCAACTCTCTTAACGTTACAGCAAACCGCTGAAATCCTTCATTTTCCACTGTATCTGCTTTGCAACGAAAATCTTCAGCTAACTCTTTTTCTGGTTTACCAGTTGGATCAACACAATGAACACCTCGTGAGTTATATATCCGCGTCTTAAAACCAGTGCGCATATCATTGGCCTCACGGTCATTCAAAGCTGCTGCTACTGTGTGATGGATCCACAATCCATTTGGATCAGCTGGGGCGTAAATTAAAACTTCACCAATATTGGAGAAAGCTGAGTCCAAGTGCCCCGATTCAATAGAAAGATTTTTTACCTGTTCAAGCCATTTGTTGAAATGCTCTGCAATAAATTCCCCATCCTCATGTAAACCAGGAGGTGTCCTCCAGTTGTGTAATAATTGCCAAGCATTCATCGCAATATTCTTTGATTCTTCAGATGGTTCTTTCGGTGTTTTACATTCTTTTTTAGAATGATATACAAGTTGAATTACTTCACAAAAAAATTCAGGGTCAATCGCAAGTCTATTCTCAAGAAGTTTAGGCTCAGTTCCCATGTGGCCGTCCAGCAATGGAAGATATGCCCATTCAACTTTAAAAAGATCATCTTGATCAACTGAAGGTTCGGACTGTAGATATTTGATCAGTTCAACAATGTCATTTTCATCCCTAAAGTAGGATGGCTCATTAGAAGAAGGTACTAAAAGCAATACTTTAACGCATTGTTTAACATCAATGGGCATCTTGGCATAAAGCATTCTATGTAAGCAACCAATCGCTGAATGAGGTCTACCAAAATCAATGAGCTTATCAATAGCTATTCCAAGATTGACATCAGTCTGATAGGCATTCGCACCGACGCGAGACCAATATTCTTCTTGGTGTTTTTTCAGCCAAATTGATACACGATCCCATGTCTCTTTGCTGAATGGCAAAAAAGTCAAAAAAACCCCAATTTGCTCTGGCGTCCACCCTGACTTATTAATGCTATCGCACCAGTTCCAACCATTGCTGTGGTGTTTTCTCAAAATAAATCCTCTCAACAATGCTTTATGATTGGCATTTGTTGTATTCAGAAAATGAGGTATAAGGGTGTTTTCAATTATCTTATCCTCTATATTACCAAGTGCATGACCTACGCGATCCGGCGAATCTGCTGTTTCAGCAAATCGTATAACAGTCTTAATATCACTTTTCTGAAAAATTTCCTTGATGGCTGCGTCTCGTCGCTCATTTAATCTATTCTGTTGCTCGTCCCAATCACCGTTCTCATCATAAAGATCAAAATCACGGACAGAGAAAAGATGGTGATACAAATTGAATGGATTTGTAGGCGCAAGACGTTTAGCAACATTATCAATATAAGTAAGTCGATCCTCTGAAAACGCAGATTGTGCACCTATATTATAGCGCTTATGTTTGTTTATAAATTTTGTAAGAGGCTCCCAAAGCAAAAGCCTTTTATCTTCAGGTAGTTCTGAAATGTCATTCGAAGATAGTACTTCTATAAGTTGATTGAATGCTGGGTCAGGTAGACTGCTAAAATGGTCAATTAACTTAGAAAGCCGTTTAATATCATAACCCGCAGCATGAACAGCAAGCTCTGCATAAAATGATGTCTGCTGCCAGTACTCCTGATGCGTAACATTTTTTGTATAATCATCAGGAACTGTATTTCTCCAGATCGGTTTATGTGATCCAGAAGAAGTCTGACGTTGGCCAGGCAGGAGATGAATAATTAGATTCCAAGCCACCTCAGGCCATTCCTTAAGAAGCGTCTTCACGGCTACCTTTCGCTTATCAACAGTTGCGAATGTTTGAGGCAGCCACGGAAGTAAAATGGTTATCAGAGAATTAGAAGGTCGATTTGACCACTGACCACCAGGATCATTATTGGCAAGTTCACCAAGCACAACACAAGCTTGAATAAAGTATTGCTCGTTCCAGGCTAATCCTTCTAGTGACCAAAGGAGACCTGTTAAATAATTTTCTCCGGTGATACCCTTGCCTTCCTGAGCAAAAAGTTGCTCAAACGGGCATGGTGATAAATGCAATGCCTTCTCAACTATATTAAGAAATTCATTGGGGGCGGCTTCGGCAAGAATAGGTAGTACGTTGTTAAGACTGCCCCAAACAACCCAATCAGCAGCTGTAAAGATTTCACGAATAGTGAGAGTTGCGGTAATTTCTGGTTTTTCTTGTGAACAATTGCTACATGTGTTGGGCTGACTACCCAATAGAGCCAGCCCTTCAGATATTCCTTTTCGTAATACGTAGGAGTATTCCAACACATTACCGCGAATATTAGCGGTATATCGCTCATCAGCAGGCAACTCGAAGGAAGGATCCGGTGTTTTCAGAACACAAATAGCTAGGGATTTAAATAGATCGAGATCCCGATCCAGGATACGTGAACTTAGCAAGTTCCAAAGCTCTATTCTATTAACAATGCTCCAAATGCCATTTTTGAGCGATAATGGGCTATCAGATAAATGTAATATTTCTCGAGCCTTCTGCAACCAAGTCTCATAATCAATTCTAAGCAATTGAGTTAATACTTCTATGTCGCTTTTACTCTTTTCATTCCAACCACCAATAAGAATTACCAATGCCAAGAAAGTAGCATCTGCATGAATCGCCCAATCAGTTTTAGATTTCTCTTGGAAAGACATGGGTTCCTCAGGCATTTTCATTACAGCTTTTTGTTTGAAAGCTTCAAGAAGATCTTCTGGTAGCTTATCTAGAATAATAGTTCCTGCATCCTGACTCCACGTTTGTACAATATCAATAACTCTTGGCCAGACCCACATAGGATACTGTTGTTGAAATTGAGAAATGTGAGAAAGATGCCTGCACATGGGCTTCAAAATGTGAGCCACCTCCACCTGTTGAAAATGGATTACTTAGTTTCTTTTTTTTACCCATCATTTTACCTCTTCTATGTATGGGGTAACCTAGCTCAAATGAGAGTTTAGCTTTTTAAAACAGCTATGTTAAAAATATAATAATGAGAAAAGCTTAACTTAGTAATTCCTGTTGGATACCCTTTAATTTATTGAATTTACTTAAGGTATCTTGGGTTATTTGAACGATTTTATCATCATCAAAATTAAATTTGTCAATGGCAATCTCTTTGATGATACCATTAATTTGAATAATGAGCTTTTGGCAATATTCTTCAATGTTTGTAGTCTTTTGCTCATCTTTTTTTTCAGATTTGCTGTTCATAACAACCAGTCCAATTTCAACAAGCCGTGTAGTTGTATAAGAGAGAGAATCATTCTCTTTGCCTGCTATTTTAATTATTTGTTTATGAAGATTGTCAGGTAAAGTAACAGTAATTCTAGCCATAATTTAACCTCTTTTTGCGATTATGTTGGATACTTGGCTGATGCATCCATGCACGCCACCCTAATTACAATTAGATCATATTAGACTATATATTTCAAATGGTTACGAGTGTCAGTATGCAGATCTGCATCAGATAAAACTCACAAAATATTTAAAAGTGATGCACATTTGCATACGGCTTTTTGATTGCTAATTAACAAATATTTAGAGTTTCGCGGCCGATTTTTGCAAATATGGATTTATTATTTAATAAATACAATGGGTTACACATACCGCAACCAGTTGCGAAAGGTGTGCTGTCTTCTTTTATAGGTTGATTTTATTCATTAATTTTGTACGGAAATTTATGGAGCATGAAAATATTTTATCAAGCGCAGGACAATTGCGCGTTTGTGATTTTATGCTGAATCTACATTTCGTCTACCCAATTTACAAGTCATGCTCACCCAGTGTTAACCTACGCTGCTCTTTGCCTGTTTCCATATAAACATTAACTCATCAAAAGTTTGTCCTTTCAAATTAATGAGTTTCTTTTCATGAGCAATTATTTTGACAGCGCGAAGCCGCCGCTCAAATTTTTCCACGGTTTGTTGGAGCGTATCTTTGGGATCTAATTTACAAAATACACACAGTGAAAACACGGCATGCAATAGGTCACCTATTTCTTCCTGCAAAGCAGATGAGTTATTATTAGTTCCTGCTTTTAAATGCTCATCGACTTCAATACACTCACTTTGGATTTGAGCCATAATCTGATCTGTCGTTTCCCACTGAAAACCAAATTCAGCAGCTTCATTTTCTAATGCTGCAATTTTTTCTAATAGATTCATTAATCATTTCCACGTTATTGTTGTCTACCACGTAAATATAAAACTTTTGTGTTCGATCCAGGATTGACTCGTTCTTCTGTTTCAAAAATCTCTGGTTTTCCTTTAACCAAATCACTTAGCTTTTTGAAACCATAAAGCCTGGAATCAAAGTCTGGTTTTAACTTAGTTAAATAGCCACCAAATGTTCCTATGTATGCCCAACCAGTATCATCGTATGAGTTATTTAATACCTCTAGAATAAATTCTTTTGGAAATTCTTGTGCTGAGGGTTCATTCGCTTTTGCTTGTTTAACAGGCTGTTTTCTCTTTTTTGACTGACTGATTGAGTGATCAGGTGGTGCTACAGGGCGTAGTACTTCAGTGAAAATAAATTTATTGCAGGCATTACGAAAAGCCTCTGGTGTTTTTTTCTCTCCAAATCCGAAAACTTGCAACCCTTCTTCACGAATACGGTTAGCAAGACTTGTAAAATCACTATCACTTGACACGATACAAAAACCACCAAAACGATGCGTATAAAGTAGATCCATAGCATCAATAATAAGCGCACTATCCGTTGCATTTTTTCCAGAAGTAAAAGCAAACTGCTGTACTGGTTTTATAGCGTGTTTATGCAACACCTTTTTCCATTGTGAGCTAGATGGCAAGGTGAAATCGCCATAAATTCTCCTTACAATCGCATCTCCATAACCAGCAATCTCAGTTAAAAGACCATCAATAATTGCTGCTCGAGCATTATCAGCATCAATAAGTACTGCTAATTTTAACGCGGCTTCTTCTGTTGTAATTTTTGTCATGCTAATTGACCTGTTTTATAAATTATTTATTTTTTGAACGATAAAATTTACACTCAACACCATGACCAAGAGCATCTTTATAATATTCCATACCACACTTCTCCATTACTCGATGTGATGCACTATGTTTGAGTGGCGCAAAAGCAATAATATAATCAGAATTGATATTTATTTTACTCCATTCAAGAAGTGCCTCTAGTGCTTCAGATGCATAACCCATACCCCAAAATTTTCTTACGATAAGGTATCCAACTTCAATTTCCCCTGTTTCAATTGGCCCAAATCCACATCGTCCAATGAATTCATGAGTCACCTTATTGAATATAACAAAACCAGGCAATCCTTTATCTCCATAAAGGCTCATAATCTGTGTTATTCTTCGCTTAGTCTGCTCGCGATCTTGTGTTCCATCAGGAAAGAATTTTCTAACTTCTCGGTCTGCATGAAGCTGAGCAACTTGATCTAAGTCCTCATCCTTAATTAAACGCAAAAGCATCCGTGGTGTTTCAATTTTTATGGTCATATTGGTTCACTTATAACCCTATATTTTCTATATATTGAATTTCTTCTTGTGAAAGCTCAAAGTCATATATGTTTAAATCATTATCCATGTGTTGTTGATTTGTAGTGCCAGTTAAAGGCAATATCCCCACTTGGTTTGCAAAGTGAAATATAATTTGCGGAATGGTTTTATTATATTTTATAGCAAGTGATTGCATGTGAGGGATTAATAAATGCTGCTGATTCGCGGTGAGCAAAGAAAATCCTTGATAGATAATCTTGTTTTTTTGACTAAATATCCTAACGTCTTGGTCCCACTGCGTGATAGCGAAACATCTATTTTGTATAAACGATGGCTTTATAGAGACTTTTCTATATAACTCTTCTACTTGTGCAATATTGACATTCGAAATACCGATAAACTGCACTTTGCAGTTATGCACCAGCTCTTCCATGGCCTGCCAAATTTCCAAATCTGCATCGATTATACCATGAGACAGTGAAGGACCATGAAGTATATAGGAGTCAATATAATCTGTCCGTAAATGTTCAAGTGAACTTGCAAAGGATTGCTTGACCTGGTTAGTCAGCGAATCAAACTCATCATAAGGTTTTCTATGATCTTGACCATGTACAGAAGTAAATTTTGTTTGAAGAAATAAATCACTGCGTGTTTTTTGAGTGGTTGTTAAAAATTGCTCAATAGCATCACCAACGGCTTCTTCAAAATAATGTCTGCGCTGATTGGCTGTATCAATTCCTCGAAATCCTGAGTTGAGTGCCTGAAGCACCAATCGTTTTGTATCATCTTCTTTCCATGCTGTACCATATAAAATAGGGGGAATGATGGATGTGTTGTTTTGTTTTTTATTCATAATGCCGTCTCCATTAGTATCACAGCATGATCATTAAGTTTGGAACAATATTTTTTAAATTAACAATGGTTTTCAACACTTGATTGACCTGATCAATACCTAAATAGACCCTGTGTCAATTTTATTTTGACTTTGGGCTTTCCACAATTGAGCATATGCACCATTTTGATTTAATAGTTCATTGTGAGTACCTTGCTCAATAATCACACCATTAGCGAGTACCAGAATATTATCTGCATGCGTTACTGTAGAAAGCCTATGGGCAATAATAAGTGTTGTTGTGTTGACCGATATTTGTTTGAGACAGGTCTGAATGTCTTTCTCTTTTTTCATATCCAGTGAAGATGTTGCTTCATCAAAAATAAAAATTTTGGGTTTTTTAAGCAGCATTCTAGCGATGGCCACTCGTTGTTTTTCGCCACCAGATAATTTTAATCCGCGCTCACCAACTTGGGTTTCTAACCCATCAGGCAGTTTTGCCACGAACCTATCAAGATGTACTGCTTGTAATGCATCCGCCAATTCATCGTCAGTGACATGCGGATTTCCATAGATTAGGTTATTTCTTAAGGTATCATTGAATAAAGCAGTTTCCTGAGGAACAATACCGAGTATTGCTCTGAGTGATGTATGTTGGATACTGCTAATATTTTGCCCATCAATCTGAATGCTCCCCGAATTCAAATCATAAAGCCGAAAGATTAATCTTGCGAGAGTAGATTTGCCGGATCCTGAGGATCCAACGATTGCAGTAGTGGTACCGGGTTCAATTATAAAGCTAACGTCATCAAGAATTTTTCGATGTTCATTATAAGCAAAATGGACGTGATCAAATTGTATTTTTCCTTCTTTGTACTTAAGTGTTCTGGCATTGAGTTGGTCTTGAATATCAATAGGAATTTTCAGTAACCCAATCGCGGTTTGAAAACGAGCTAAATCATCTCGGGTAACACGAATTCGATAGCCTAGCATGGATAATGGCAGCATGAACATGAATAAATAGCCATGGACCAGTACAAAATCTCCGACATTCATGGTCCCTGCAATGACTCGGCTGCCAGCAAGTAAGAGCATAATAATAACACACATACCGACAATGACATTTTGGATAAGATGAATTTTTGCATCGGAATTTAATGCTCGAGTATCGGCACGGGCCTTTTCTTGTAATTTTTGAGCAGCTGTATTGATTTCATCCTGTTGGGTATTAAAATATTTCACGGTATCTGCATGCAATAGGCTTTCCACCAGATAAGCATTTGCAGATGCATCTTCATTGTTTTGCTTCATTCTGCATTTTACAATCCATTGAGCGGTGTAATAGCTTAGCAAGATATAAGAAACCAGCATCAACAACAGAACCAACCCAAAAAAAGGATCATAAAAATAGCTCAAAAAAATCATAGCAAAAATGATTTCTATAAGAGCCGGCAATATCATCACAATAGGTCGACCAATAAGATCAACAGCGGACGAGTGTGAACGCTCTATGATTGTAAGAATTTCGCCTGATTTACGTTCTCTATGAAATTTTGTGGAAAGTGCTTGTACGTGATCAAAAAGTTGTAAACAAAATTTTCTCGCCCCTTCTAATTCTACAGGAAAAGCTATTACTTGACTGAGGGTGATACAAGCTTTAGATGCGCCCCAAACCGATGCATAAGTCAGAATGATGACTAAAGGGGTGCTGTTTAAAAATAAGGCATGTCCAGAGAGTGCATTAATGGCTTCTTTTAAAAAAATGGGGACACACAAATTGAGTGCAATCGAAATCAATATAAATACGAAGGCCAAGACAACGTGAATTTTTCCTTTGAGGCTGTTCTTTGTCCAAATGCAAGGCCAAAGATAGTGGATGGTTTCTTTGATGCTGGGGAAATTTTCATTCATCATGACGCACTCTTTTGCTGCTGGCTATTCCACATAGAGTAATATAATCCCTTTTTCTCGATTAATTCTTGATGCATTCCAGTTTCTACGACTTCTCCGTCTTGTAAAACAAGGATGTTGTCTGCATGAATAATCGTACTCAAACGATGTGCGATGATTATGCTTGTTGTATTTTTTGCAAGCTCTTCAATATTTTCCTGGATATTTTTTTCAGTTTGCGTGTCGAGTGATGCGGTTGCTTCATCAAATAACAAAATACTGGGGTTGCGCAATAAACATCTCGCTATTCCAATCCTTTGGCGTTCTCCTCCTGATAACTTGAAACCCCCTTCACCGATATTAGTTTCGAGGCCGTTGGGGAGTTTTTTTACCATCTCTTCCAAGTGCGCCAGTTGGATTACGGTATTGATTTTATGCTCGGAGGTATTTAGAGCACCATAGCAGAGATTGAACTTCAACGTATTGTTGAAGAGTAGAACTTCTTGTGGAACAATTCCGATTTGTTGGCGTAATGAATGCTTGCTCACAGTAGTAATATCTTGGTCATCTATGAGTATTTGTCCCTGAGTGACTTCAAATAATCCCAGTAATAATCTTGCAATCGTTGACTTACCCGATCCGCTGGGTCCTACAATAGCTGTCATCTTTGCGGGTGGGACTTCGAAGCTTACATTTTTTAAAATGGGGTGTGCTGGTTGATAACCGAAAGTAACGTTTTTAAAGTCAACATGCGGCCCAGTAATGGATAAAGGTTTTGCATCAGGATGATCTTGTTCCACTTCATCGGTTTGCTCTAATAAGTAGGCTGAATATTCTATTTTGGATAAATCATTTTTGGTATCTCGCCAACGCACACTAGCTTCGCTTAAAGGTTCAAATAACTGTAATAAATAGCCGTTAATCAGAACAAAGTCACCCACGCTTAACTGTCCAATTAAAATTTGATACCCTACTTTATAGGACAAAAAGGCAAGACCACCCGCAATAATGAGTGTTTGTATCACCAAAAATGTACCCATTCCACTAAATAATGCTGTATTTGCATGAACGCTTTCTTGTAAAAATTGGTCGATTTTTTTATGTTCTGTAGTTTGACTGTTATAGTATTTTACGGTTTCTGTGTTGAGTAGACTATCGGCAATTGCCGCACTTACATTTAATTCAGCATGGCTACAATTTCTCTGCAGGCTTGTAGATTTTTTTTGAGTAAGTCCATTAAAAACAAGATAGATTCCCAAAATAATAATGAGGTAGAAGCCATAACTTAAGCCATAGAAGTGCCAAATGATTAAAAAAGCAAATAGAATTTCTAAAAGAACAGGGGCAATTCGAAACAATATGTTCGAGATAAGCATTGCGATTGCAAGCTGTGCACGACTAATCGCGCTGGTTAATTTGCCGGTTTCCTTATCCAGATGAAATTTGTAATTTAAAGCATGAAGATGTGCAAAAACATGAGTACTATAATCTGCAATCGTTGTACTTATGTTTACATAAGTCAGCATCTCGCGAATTTTTTCAGTGCATCTTGCCAGTATCCAGAGCAATCCATAACAGCAGAGCAGTGAGATAATCATCATGCTCGATGTCTTTATCGTTCCAGATAATGCAGTTACTATTTCTTTAAAAAAAATGGGTACAATTAAATTTAAGGCAAGTGTTGTGAAAACCAAAAATAATGAAAATATGACCCGAAACTTTTTTTTAAAGTTTTTTTTTGGCCAAAAAAATGGAAAAAAATGGGATATTATCTGTAAACTCGTCAAATAGAGTCCGTATTGATTATTATCATATGATTGAGGAGGATAACATTAAACAATGTAGGAAGTAAAAAACCGTAGATATTGAGGCAAGCGCAAAATAATTTGTGTTCAAAAAAACATACATTTATGGAATAATATGAGTCAATCCGTAATGATATTCTATGCACTGACATGTTATTTGAAATAAAAGAATTCTTGATAATAGTTGATTATTGATAGGATATTGATCAAATTTTTTATAAAATAAATAGTGCAAAATTTTGATTACCAAATTTTGGAGGGACTATGGAATTATTAGATGCAGTTGAGGCATTGGTGAAAAATCCTCTCCTTGATACAGTGATTTTAGAGGATTGGATTTTAAGTAAAAGCTTGGTTGAATCATATAAAAACTCAGATACCCATAAGATCAGAGAGTTAATCACTGATAAAAAGAATTTTTCGGATATGAGTCATGTGATCCCGTATTCCGATATGACCCATGTTTTTCCAGTGACCCAATAGGGATTTAAGTGAAAGTTTTAGCGTTAGTTGGCACTGGAATTAAAACAATAGCTCATATTACAGAGGAAGCAAAAGGATATATTTCTACTTGTGACAAGGTATTGTATTTAGTTAATGAGCCTTTATTAGAGCGTTATATTCGTAAATTAGCGAAATCATCAGAGTCACTGGATGCAATCTACCTTAACTCTAAATCAAGAGAAAATGCTTATAATAATATGGCACAATATATTCATAGAGCGATAGAAGATGTAGGCTCTCTATGCGTCGTTATATATGGCCATCCATGTGTGTTTGCTACTCCTGGCTTGCTCGCTTTATCTGTGCTTAGCGATAGCATTAAAACAGTGGTGTGTCCTGGTATTTCTGCTCAAGATTGTTTATATGCTGATCTTCGATTTGATCCTGCATCTGGAGGTATCCAGTCCTTTGATGCTACAGAATATCTTTTGTATGATAAATCAGTAGATACTTCTTCTCATGTAGTGATTTACCAGATTGGTATGGTTGGAAATTTGGGTTTACCAACGAATAAAATCAATTTGGAGGCCCTTAATTTTGTTAAAAAAAAGTTAATCAAGCTCTATAAAAAAGAAAAAAAAGCTATTATTTACGAAGCCGCTCTTTATCCTGGTACTCATCCAAAGATATCTGAATTTGATTTAGAGCAACTTGATAGGCAAGAGTTAACAACACTATCTACTTTGTACATTCCTCCCGATGAAATACTACAAGTGCCGAGTCCTGATGCATTAAAGTTATTAAATCAAGTGGCATAGTTTAAGTAGATGTATCTAATTTTTATTTAATGTGAGGGATTACAATGAGCTCAACAGTCAGCTCTTCTAAAGTAGGATTTTCTTTTAGTGATTTACCAGTCACTTGTAAATTATTATTGGCTCTTTCTTTTATAGAAGCTATTGGAGGCGGTCTATCTTACCATATTGCGTATTTTTTTAGTGTAAGCACCAATTTTAATAAATTAAATATAGGTTTCTTAGGCTTTTCAATGGGGATTGGAGCTATTTTGGGTAGCATATTTGGTGGATACGTTACGGGAAAAGCACAAGCAAAGGGTATAATTGGGACAAGTTTCTTACTCATAGGAGTCGCATTTGTTATTTTAGCAAAAGTAAGTTCTTTTCATTTATCTGTTGTCTTTGTATTGTTAATGGGATTTGGAATCAACTTGTTCATCACTTGCAGTAACTCATCTTTGTTGCAGATTTCAAGAAATACCAATCACAGTTTAACAATTGCCCAATCCTACAAAAATGCACTGGAAAATACTGGTGGTATTGTGGCAATGGTATTGATAATGCTTTTAGCGCAAAATCATTTTAAATTAGCAATGATTTTGGTTGGCGTTACTTTGATATTGTTTTCAATAGTCATTTTTCTAAAATTAGAAATCAGCAATCATGATGTAGCTGCAATACCCAGTAATAAAGAAGAAATAGACACAATCTATAGCTCGCTTATTCCAATGTTATTTTCAGTATTTTGTATCGGTTTAACTTATGGGATACAAAAAACAGTACTAGGGATTCACTTAAACGAAACAATAGGAAACTCTTTAATCATTGGATTTTTTTTCGCAACCGATCCCATTTTAATTGCATTATTTCAAGTAAAATTATCAAAAAGGATTGAGCGATTCAATAAACATATAGTTGCTTGTATTGGCTGTATTTTATTAGGAGCGTCAACGTTTGCTATGGGCTTGTCTTCTACAATATTAGGAATGTTTTGTTCGCTTTTAGTTTTTACTCTTGGTGAGATGTTGTTTATGGCATACTCCGTTGCATTATGTCATCAATATGGAAGCTCTAACCACAGTGGCTTAGGAATAGGGGCGTGGCGTAGCGCATATGCATTAGGTATGATGATTGGCCCCCTCATATCAGGAGTAGCAATGTATTATTTCAATGCCCAAAACGCTTGGACAATATCTTCTTTGCTGTGTTTCATGAGTGCCTTCTTAGTATTTAATTCTAAAAGAGCACAGCGGTTAGAAGCTGTTTATTGAGATGCATCCTTTAAAAAAAGGGGCATCTTGACAAAAAGTGTTATTACTTAAATGATGCACTCCAGAATCATTTTTGAATAAATGATGAATGTCCGAAAGCCAATTTTGTTTATTCTCAAACCCATGGTAATAAACAAATTGAGCTTTTTTGGCCTTTTCTTCAAGAATTGTGCCGGCCCATTCTTCATGAATAGAGGAAAATAAGTCTTTGTATTTATTTGTAACGATTTTTATATTTTCAAGCTCAGAAATTAAAGTAGCTTTTTTTCTGGACAATCCTTGATATGGTCTAAAAATAGGATGTTGAAGCGAAAAATATACTGGATTTTGTTCAACATGTTTTTTAGGTATTAATATAGAAGGTTCTGTTTTTAGCTTATAAATGTCTTTTAAAACGTAGGTTATCCATGATGCGGGCAAGAGCTCATCAGTATTAGTAAACGAAAACCCATATTTTTCACCTATGAGAATTTCAAAGATATATTTAGCAGTATCTTGAATAAAAAAATCTCGCTCTAAATTTGACTTATCAAAGGCAACCCTAAAAATATGTTGATAATAGTCCCCGTAGTAGGTGTAAGCATAATAATTTAGATAGTATTTAAAGAAATATTTATTAATATTGATCCACTCAGGATTGTTAACAATGTTTTCTATCCATTTTTCAGAAAAGTAAACGATGGAGGCCCGCCACTTACTTTCAGAAGGGCAAGATTGGTAAATTCGTTTAAAGAATTCACTGTGATCATGGTATGAATTAGGGATGGTACAATCAATTCCAGATCGAATAAGACGATTATGGCTTCTTTTGCATCCAATGTTTTGTATTACAAGAGTGGTTTGTGCCCCAGCTTTTACAGACAGTATGCCATTAGGCAAGTATCGTTTAAGTGGTTTTATCTGGGTTACATGTCCAATGTTAAAAAAATCCCCTTTTTTATCTATGTAAACAGGATGCGTTTCATTTTCTGCATTACCTCTTAAGTACCATTCAAAGCCTTTATCTAATACAAGACCTAATGGACAACTATGAAATCCATAAAAGAGGTCTTTCGTAATTGGTTCTAGAGATGAAAAATTATTAAGGGTTTGAAGCTTTCCTTGGTGTGGAATATAAAAGGTTTCAGAATCACCAATTAAATCACCATATCCAAAGTTAAAAATATAAAGTGGGAAATCTTTTCCAGGCGCGATTTCATCAACCAAGAAAAAAAACTCAGGATTAGATCGTTTTACTTCCTCTCTAATTTCATCCCAACATACTTTAGTAAAATTCCTACAAAATTCCATATTAGTATTTTTATTAATTAAATTGATTTTATTTAGAACTAAAATGCGTATTTGCCAAATATTTTAGTGATATAAATGACAAACATATTATGCTCTAATCAGATCTTGCTTGTCAAACAAGTAAAGTACGCTGCTGTATCGTAATAAGGATTTTAATCATGAAGATTGTAAGTGAACAGGGTATTAATGGAGAGTATATTGCGGCTCAGGTTATTGATAAAATCTTAAGTAGTACGGAACATAATCTTGTTACATTATCCGATATATTAGGGATATCTTTAAAAAAGCTTGTTCTGAAAAAGGGATTTTCAAATGATGAACTCTTAATGATTGTAAATCTAGGAAGCTCTTTATTCATTAATTAGTAAAATACTTTAGATCCATTCTTGACCCAACCTATTATTTGAAACATTGATGCTGATTCAAATCGGATTTGTGGCCAGTTTGGATTGATAGGTGAGCATATAAATGTATTATCTTCAGAGCTTATTTTTCTAAATAAGTTTTCTTCTGTAGCCTTAATATGAATCAGTACTAAATCGCAATGGTTTTGTTTTTCTTTACAAAAAGTAACTAGATCGCCCGTATTATAAATAGGAAACATGCTTTTATCATGCACGATAAATGCAAAATCTTCATGAGTTATGTTGTCTTGAATTGATGAAGGTATTGGGAGATAACCTTCAATTTTAGATGAAGCATTGATTATAGGGATCGTTAGGAATGGATGATCCTTCATAGGTTTGTGGTCAATATCTAAAAATAATAACCATGTTGGAGAAACACCCAATGCACTACCGAGTATTTCTGCATCTTTAAGCTTGGGAGTTCTTGTTCCTCTTTCCCAATTACTAATTCGTTGCGCGGAAAAACCAGTAACTTCAGCCAACTGCACCGCAGTTAATTTTTTGTTTTTTCGCGACTCTTTAATTCTTAAACCTATTTTTAATTTTATATCCATATAAAAAACCTTGCAAAATAAACGTAATTGTTTATTATAAACGATATCGTTTATATTTGTGTGTATTTTTTACCTAGCGTTTATTATACACATAAGTTGAATGAAGAGTAACAAATAAACAAACCGATTTAGATAAAAAATATATTTTATGCGTTTTCTGTAGCTATCTACAGAATAATTTGAAAAGGAGTATTCGTTGTGGAAAATAACTTTAGGCTACAAATCTGTAAGAGCATCATTAATTATCTATTAGAGTCAACTAACTATACTCTAAAAGATATTGCTGCTTTATTAAACTGCTCAATAAGACAATTACGTTCTATTTATTTCGATGAGTTAATGCCAACAAATCTATATTGCGAACGGGATCTTGTGAGGCTGTATCATTTAATTCTTGAACTCAATACCAATAAGCAATATGTGCACCAGGGTTATAAATGGGGTTGCATATGAACACTTTAAATATTGAAGAGGCTTCAAAGTTTCTAGGTGCCCACAGGGAAACTATCCGACGAATGGCTGCATCAGGTGAACTACCTGGAGTAAAGATAGGGCGAGGTTGGCGTTTTATAGAACAAGATCTTGCGATGTATATGCGAAACAAGTACTCTACTTGCGATGCATCGTGGGGTGTCGATATAGGAGATAATAAATGGCACTCACGAAAAAAAATGGGTTCTGGTGGATCGACATCACCTTCGGTGACAAGCGTATACGCAGAAGCACTAGGACTAAAGTAAAACAACAAGCGCAACAATTCCATGATAATTTTCTTCAAGATCTGTGGAGTAACAAGCATACCCAATTACCTCAACAGAAATCGTGGGTAGATGCTGTTGTGCGATGGTTAGAGGAATCAGCGCATAAACGAAGTTTAGTTACGGATAAATTTCATTTGGCCTTTCTAGACCCTTATCTTGGCCAGAAAGCGTTAGATGAAATTAACGCCGAATTAATTGAATTTATTGCGCAAGAAAAAGAGCGGACTAATGTTACTCCAACGACGGTCAACCGAATGTTGGAAATTATACGTGCTATTTTAAACAAAGCTCATAAGGAATGGCAGTGGATAAACACCATGCCATTATTCAGAATGAGAAAAGTTGAAAATAAACGTATACGTTGGTTGAGTAGGGGACAGGCTAATAAATTGCTTCAGGAGCTACCAAATCATTTGAAGGATATGGCAGCTTTTACTTTGGCAACTGGTTTACGCCAATCTAATGTTACTCAATTGCAGTGGAGTGAAGTGGATTTAATTAGAAAACATGCACTCATTCACCCTGATCAATCTAAAACAAAGAAGGCTATCCCTGTTCCTTTAAACTCTCAGGCAATTGCCATTATAGAAAAACAAGTGGGCTTACATCCCACATTTGTATTTACCTATTTTGGTAAGCCTGTTACGCGATGTAATAATCATGCTTGGCAAAAAGCGTTGATTCGGGCAGGAATCAAAGATTTTCGCTGGCATGACTTGCGTCACACCTGGGCAAGTTGGCACGTGCAAAATGGTACCTCATTGCAAGAATTACAGCAATTGGGAGGATGGTCAGAATATGAAATGGTGTTACGTTATGCGCATCTTTCAAGTGACCATTTGAAAACAGCAGCAGAAAGAATTTCAAAAATTTCTGGCACGTTTTCGTCACTGTAACTTGGTTTTTACGGCATGCTTCGAACTAAATATTAGCTAACTTATTGATTTTACTGGTATTAAATGGCGCGCTCGGAGGGACTCGAACCCCCGACACCTTGGTTCGAAGCCAAGTACTCTATCCAGCTGAGCTACGAGCGCGATGGGGTGTGGATTTTGAAATTATTTTTTTACTTTTGATCTTTATAATATTAAGACCAAAGAGCAAAAATGGTGGGCCGTATAAGATTCGAACTTATGACACAGAGGTTAAAAGCCTCCTGCTCTACCGACTGAGCTAACGGCCCTTTACAGGGTAATTCTTTTTTAAAACTACATCTTACAGACTGTCGGTATCCAGCTTATTAAAACTGGTGGGCCGTATAAGATTCGAACTTATGACACAGAGGTTAAAAGCCTCCTGCTCTACCGACTGAGCTAACGGCCCTAAAGAGGCTGAAATCATACCGGATTAGCGTAGAATTTCAAGTGTTTTTATTGAAATTTTTTTTTTATAATCAGATTGAATCAATTATAGGCGGTTGGAAATGATTGAATCTTGATTAATAGGGGTTAAATTCTCCTCTGTAGCGAGTATAGTCCAATTTTTTGAGTGCAGCTTATCTCTAAGCGATGGCGCGTCCTGACGTGCGGTCAGAACCAGCAAAACATCAGCCCCCATGGCACCACAACCTTTAACTGCCAGGACTTCAGAATGAGTTTTTAATTGATTGATAAACTCTAAACTATGTTGAGCGACCAGATTTATTTCACTTAATTGATGATGATAGTTATTGATGGCATGAAGCAGTTGCTCACTATTTATTTGGTCAAAGGCTTGTTTTGCCTCATCTGCTATTAAGGATAATTCATCTACTTGGTACGGGAGGCTTGCTGCCTGGAGATGATGGTGAGTCGCCAGTTTAACTCCGGTATGGAGGAGTATAAAAGAAAGGTCTTTAAAGGGCCAATCATAGGATATGACGGTCTTTTTGTGTTTATTGATATAAACACAACCCTGTTGTGATTGCGCAATGACATCATAGCCACTGGGTCTTAAACCGGTGCCTGACCATGATGATTCGTAATAGGCTGTAAGCATAGCAGTTAAATCAGGTATTTTGTTCTCCAGATAGCTCGTTGCTAAATAGCTCGCTAAAAATTGAGCGCTGGAGGCTCCCAAACCACCAAGACCATTATAGGGGTCATACCAGGATAGACTTTTACCGGAATATTTTTGTTGGCGCCACCAGACACCTGCGGGTGAGTCAGGATGAATCCCGGTTAATTCGTCACTATCTGTTAATGACAGTTCAAAATAAGGGGTGGTCGTTAAAATTATGGCTGAAGCTTCGGCTACGGCTGCATATTCACCTAATAAAAAGGTTTTGGCAGGTATTTGCCATTTCATATAGCAATCGCCGTTTGCCTGATTTCCGCTAATAAGTCATGGGCATTATTCAGACTGACTCTTTTGTTGATGTATAGCCATTCTTGCAACCGTTCTTTGAGAACCGGCATTTCATTCTCGTCAGCGCCTGCTACTAAAAGCAGATTATCAATGTGCAACTTCATATGCCCCTGGATAATGCCATCAGTGCACAGGGCTTTAATAGCACCTAAATTCTGGACCAGTCCTACTGCCGCAATGACTTGAGAGAGTTGATTGGCTGAAGTGATGTTCATCATTCGTAAACACATTTTAGCCGTAGGGTGAAGGGAGGTCACACCACCTACAGTACCTACTATAATGGGGGCAGTTAATTCTCCAGTGAGGATACCATCCTCATAACGCCAGCGAGTGATTGCCTGATATTGGCCTGTTCGGGCCGCATAAGCATGTATCCCGGCCTCTACTGCTCGCCAGTCATTACCCGTTGCGATTAATACTGGATCAATACCGTTCATTACCCCTTTGTTATGAGTAGCTGCTCTATAGGGATCCATTTCTGCGAATAAAGAGGCCTCTTGTAATTTATGACCAAGAACCGGATCAATATGGCGTATTATTACCTGAGCAGTTGTTAGTTTTTGATCGTTTAAGTTGGATAAAATGCACATGGTGACTTCTTCACCCGTTAAATGTTCAATGGGTGTTTTCAAGTATTCAAGAACCTGATTAATGATATTGGCGCCCATCGCATCACAACTGTTCATGGTAAGATGAATAACGCCCATGTCTTTACCGTCTTCTCTTTTTAAATGACGCAACTGCAAATCAACGACTCCACCGCCGCGTTTGACCATGTTAGCAGCTACATCTTCATTCGCTTTTTCGATGAGATAGCGGCGATTTTCATTAAAAATACGTGAAAATCTTTGAAAGTCGTTGATTTTTCCTAATTGAATCTGTCCAAGAATACATTCGCCATGAATCCAGGTTTTTATTTCCCCATGTTGCCTTATCCATTTTGCCGATTTAGATAAAGCAGCAATAATAGAGGTTTCTTCCACGGCCAGCGGAATGACATAATCCTGGCCATCAATTTTAAAATTCGTTGCAACACCTAAAGGCAGTTGAAAATAACCGATGACGTTTTCTATCAATTTGTCAGCCAGGTTTAAATTCTTGATGCCACCTTGTTGTAGAAAAAGAATGTCTTCATGAGTGATAACACCTAAGGTTAATAATCTTTGAAAGCGTTCTTCTCGTGATAACTTTGAAAATCCGCAGAATAATTCTTCAGCATTAGAAGCTATGGACATGCCTTCTCCTTTAAATCGCTAAGTATAAGACTGCCAGTACAGAACATGGCAGTTTTTAATTCATATTCTATAGCCATCATCTTATTAAGAACGTGTTGGCTTGATTCCAGGGCTGCTTCAAGCATAGGTTTGGCAAAACCTACAGTGGTTGCACCTAGAGCAAATAATTTAGCGGCATCCAGGCCGTGCCTTACTCCTCCTGAGCCCCATATTTCAAAATCAGGATTTATAGCGACAGCATTTTTTACACTTTGCAGGGTATCAATGCCCCAATTGCGAAAGGTATCAGCGGTTTGATGCTTCAGGTAGTCATTAACCGCTCTATGGCCCTCTATACGTCCCCAATGAGTGCCGCCAACACCACTCACATCCACAGCAGCAACACCGATATCGTTCAAGCGAATTAATGTATTTTTCGAAAATCCGCAACCGGTTTCTTTAACAATTACCGGGGTAGGGAGGGTTTTAACCAATTGAGCCAGAGCGGCCCAACACCCTTTAAAATCGGTAGTTCCTTCAGGTTGAATGCACTCTTGCAGGGGATTGCAATGAATAATTAATGCATCAGCTTGAAGTGCATCTATTAAACGTTGAATGGCTGAAACAGGGGTATTAATCAGTTGTGCTATTCCCAAGTTACTGAATAAACTTACGTTGGGAAATTCATGACGCAGAGGTGTCCATTCAAAAGCAGCTTGTTTATCAGTTAATTCTCGTCGTTGCGAGCCTACACCCATAGCCCATCCTGATTGGGCACAAGCTTCTATAAGACGTTTATTGATATTAATTGAATTGGAGTGTCCCGCGGTCATTGAACTAATAAGAAACGGTTTTTCAACGTCTTTATTAAAGCGCTTATTGCCAATGGATATGTCATTAAAATTAATGTCAGGTAAGGCTTCATGTACTAAAGAAAAATGATCAAAGGGGTTTAATTCGCTGCTTTGATTGGCTGGCATTAATGCCAGTTCAATATGGTCGCGTTTCCGTTGTTCAAATTGACTGTAGTCGTTTTGCATACCTGAATTCTGAATTTGAGAAAAATAGTTGCAATTTTATCATAAAGTAGCAAAGCAAACCACCTGGAAGTTTCACCTGATGGTAATGTTTATGAGGAATATAGTAACGGTGATGAGAATACTTCTTAACTAGGGGCGCTAAAAAAATGATAATAATTACCATCGCAGGGCATTAAAATAAAAACATTACATGAGAAAACAACAGCCCTTAGTTGATTCTTCCTCCGACAAATTCATTTCTTCAAACTTGAAAACGCCTAATTGCGTTAGAAGACTACCATAATCTTTTTTTAACGTGCCGATATTTTTTTCGTTACTGTATTGAGTCAATATTTCTTTTGCTGTGTCTGGCAGAGTAATGCACTCACGGTCTAAATCAAGCACTCGCGCTGTCGCCGTTTTTTGCAAATCGAGTTGACTCAGTAATATAGCTTTCTTATTTTCATCGTGAAAAAACTTCATACTCTGGGTAACGATGATGGTATTGTTGTTAATGCATGCAACCGCGCTATAACCTTCAGGAAAATTAATACGACTTACGTTTTTATCTTTAAGTTCTACCATCAACCGTCCTGCAATGATGGGAGCCTTGGAATAATTTTTTGCTATGTTAGGATTTTGCATGACCGCTGTAAAGTCAGACCCCATCCCTCTGTCAATGCTTTCCAAAAAAACGCTTGAACTTGCTTTTCTATCAATATCTATACCAGTTGCATGATAAAGAACAAATTGATGATCAACTTTTCTCCTGGCGACAATTGCATTACATGGCGCGAATTCCCTCGAAAATACATTTTTACCTGTTCTTGTTCCGGCGACGCCGGCCTCATTGCCACGTCCACCTGAAAATCTTAGATGTTTAATTAATGTCTCTAATTCATCCTTGTTCTCTTCATTACAATTTACTTTGCCCTCATAATTATTTTTTAATTCATCTATTATGCATTGATCATCGCAATAAAAGGTTGTAGGAACGGAGGAAACAAGCAGTTTATCTTCGACAAAATAAACTTTTCTTTCTTCATCATGGCCTATTAGCACGATTGCATTTTCTTCTTGTTCCCGTATTTCATTTATTTTACTCTCTAAATTTTCTTCACTATTAAATTGATAAAGTACATAATCTTTATAAGCCAACTGTTGCTCAATTAAAAGCACAGGAACAAAAATAAGAGCAATCTCGCTACCATGCTCTAACTGAGATAAGGGATTTCCATTGGTGTCCATGACTTGAACTTGTCCATCACTGGCTGCATGGAGAACTATTACAGGAGGGACGCTGTTTTGTGGCACCATATTTATTTATCCTCAATAAAAGCCAAAATAGAACATAGCGAGATTATGAGAATTGAGTAGCGCTATGAAAGAGTGATTTTAATACAATTGTACATTAAAAAGAATTATAAGTTCAATATTTGTTCTTATGATTAAGAACCCATTAACTGATTTGTTCTCTGTTGGTATCTTTATTTCGATGGTATCCCCACATTGGTTAATGCATGGCCTAGATGGGGAAGATTAACAGTATATCAAAAAGCTTATGCATAAATTTGGAATAATTTGCCACATTCTTGCCGGGTGTGCATCTATTCATTAGCAGAAGTTTACCCAGCGCTGATATTGTTAAGGAGAGGATATTATGAATTGGCACTTAGATTGCATTCAGAGTTGAACAGTAGATTCTAGAATTAGTAACAGTCCTATATTAGCAAACTAAGAGAGGATGACAAAACATGGTGGATTTAAATAAGTATAAAACGAACTTGTTGCTGAAATTAGAGGGGGAGCAAATTATTTTTGATCTAATTAGTAACGGCATTACTATTACCAATCAAGATTCTCTTATTCTTTACACTAATCCAGCGTTCACAAACATTACGGGATATACTAAAGAAGAAGTAAAAGGTAAAAATATTGGGATGATTCATTCCGGATACCATGACAAACTATTTTATGAAAATATGTGGGACAGTATTACCCGCACCGGGGTGTGGGAAGGTGAAATTTGGAATAGACGAAAATCAGGTGAAATATTTCCTGAGTTTTTAACTATCTCACAAATTGAACAAGACAAGGATCGTCTTTTTTTCTATATAGCGGTTTTTTCTGATATCACTTTTTTAAAAAGTGATATCAACAAAAAATTTCATTTGGCATTTTATGATCCTCTGACAGAACTCTCAAATAGAAATATGTTTTATGATCGTTTAAATAAATTACGTGAAAAAAAGATAACCGTTTTTTACATGGATCTTGATAAATTTAAAGAGGTTAATGATACTTATGGGCATTGCATTGGTGATACTTTATTAAACTATGTTGGGAAACGTCTGGCTTCTATCTGCAGAGCAGAGGATATTGTTGCGAGAATCGGTGGTGATGAATTTGCTGTGATTTTACAGTCTGATAGTAGTAAAGCATCTGCAATGGAATTGTCTGAACGTATTGTTAATAGCATTGAACAACCCTTCAATATTGATGGGCGCAGTATTTCTATTTCGATTAGCATCGGGATCAGCTTTTATCCGGGTGATGCTAATTATTTAGAAGGCTTAGTTAGTAATGCCGATAAAGCCATGTACAAAGCAAAAAAAAGCGGATCAAAAATTGAGTGTTTTGATGAATAGAGAAAACGTTCTTAAAAAGTAGGAATGAGTCGTTCCGAATTAATTAATAATTAATTAATTGTTCACTTATTTTAAACATCTGTTAGAGCAATCTAACAGATGTTTAAAAATTTAGCTTCGAACTCTTATCGTCTCCAATGATGCCAGCGGTGCCAACGGTGTCCACGATGCCAGCGGTACCCGTGATGCCAGCGGTGCCAACGATGGTAATAGCCACCATAGTAAGCAAGTTGGATCGGAGCTACGTTAGGCACAACATTCACATCTCTTGGAGCTGCGTTGGCAGGAGAGGTGAATAGCAGCGCCCAGAATAATAAGGCAAAAACGGCAATAGATTTAAATGCCAGTTTACATTTGTAGAAGTAACTTTCCATTGTATATACTCCTCATCATATGTTCATGTCTTATTATAGACCAATATATTTATAAAATAATCAAGATGATTTTTAATTTCCCTCTATAGGAGATACGTTTCATTGATGTGAATAAGATCTAAAAAGTCGCGATCATGAGAAATTATAATAAAAGGTCCTGGATAGCTTTTTAGCAAGGTAACTACATGATTTCTTGTCTTAAGATCCAGGTTATTGGTGAGCTCATCAAGGAGAAGCAATTTAGGTGGTTTTGCAGCAATTTTAGCCAGGCTTAATCGTGCTTTTTCACCGCCAGAGAGCATAGCCACAGTAGAATTTACTTGTTCATTTTTACGAAAAAGAAAATTATTTAAATGATGGCGAATGGTGTTATGAACCCAGTCTGGTCTGCACTGAGCGATAGTTTCCAAAACAGTGTCTTCCTTGTTCAATAATTGATAATGTTGATCTAGATAGCCAATATCTGTTGGGGAAGGAGTTATCCATAGTCCATCTTTATGGACTGACGAGTCCCCCATAATGGCCTTTAGTAGAGTTGATTTGCCTGAACCATTAGCGCCGCAAAGCGCTAAACGGCTCTGACCGGTGACATTTAAGTTGATGTGATTCAAAACCACGTGTTGGTCATAGGCAATTGCTCCTTCTGTAATGGTCACTAAAGCTTTAGTAGTACTACTCGATAAAGTGAGCTCAAATTGCGGGATAATTTCTTCTTCTCTATCTAATTCCTGCAATCGATTCGATAGAACCCTCTTATCTTCAGACAGGTTTTTCTTCTTTTTACCGGATGTTTCCAGAGCTCTGAGCATTTTTGATTTGGAAACTATAGTGGGCCATTTGGATTGTTGAATTGATTTTTCTCCTTTGATTCGTGAGTTTTTTGCACGTACTTGTTCTTTCATCAAAGAGAGATGATTTTGTTTTTTTTGCTGCTGTAAATGCTCTATTTGTTCTTCAACGGCCTGCCGTTGTAACATCCTCTGCTGTTGGTAGTGATCAAAATTTCCGTGAAAAGTAGTTATTTGTTTTTGATTAAAATGCCAAAAACAATACTTCTGTCTTCGTAACAAACTCACATCATGAGAGGCTATTATTAAAGTACCACTGAATTGATCTAACAAGCGCATAAGGCTTTGACGGTTTTTACTATCCAAATGATTAGTCGGTTCATCAAGCAGCAATACATGAGGATTCTGAGCTAATGCAGCAGTCAATGCATGATTAAATTGTTCAGCTCCACTGGAGGAAACAGCGCAATCTGGTAACTGGGGAACATAAGCAATAGTCAGATCTTTTGCGTATTTAATGAAACCATCGCTGGGAGAAATAAGCTTTTTAATGATTTTAAGCATACTGCTTTTTCCAGAACCATTATTACCAATTAAAGCAATACGTTCGCCGGCCTGAATTTCATAATTAAAGGCTTCAAAACAGGTTTTTGGGGTAAAATATAGACTGATGTCAATTAATTGAATAAAACAATTCATATACACACTCTCTCAAAAGATTTGGGCGGGGATCGGTTTGCCCATTCTGTGGGCCTTATTGAGAGATAATGTTCATGTCAGATAGACCTAAATTTTGATTAATTGCGTTTTATTATATCTATTAAGCTGAAGAGTTGCAAACTTGAAGCCAGTAACTTTGCTTTAGCTCTACCTGGGGGGGAAAGTTACTCACTAAGCCCTACATTAGACCATAAAATGGATAGTCAAATTTGGTATACGGCTCATAAACAATAGAGAGGGGGCCGCCATATAACTATGAGTTATGCGTCCATTTTAATTTATTAGAATTATTTATATTCATTTTTTTTGTGTTTTTAGTAAATGTGACTGAAATTGGTTTTTAAATTAGGCATCTTGGTACAAATATCACCTGGACCAAAAGGGGACTGGATGATTAATTTGTTGATTCCTTTTTATAAAAAAAAACAAACATTTATTGGGGCAACAAGCTGTTGAAAATATGATCTATTTTTTGACTCTTTTTTTAATTTTTTTTATGGAGTTGTACAAAAAAAGCGAGTACCATCCGCACATTAATTGTTCATAACCTTGGGGATCTAAAATGGCTAGAGTAAAAATAGCGCAAGCGAAATTAACGAAAATATATAAAGCCGCTGAATTGATTAGAAAAAATTTAATCAAAAATTTAGAAGAGTGTAAAACGGCGGGTGGTTTTAAAGCCATTATGGCTCAATACCGGAAAGATACTCTGGATGGTCATTTCTCTCTGGTAGGCAAAAATTTAACAAAGTCTCGTAGGGAAACTCTTGAAAGACTAGATGCTCAAATTGATATGTTGATCAACGAGAAAAGAGAGCAATTTGAGGATAAATTGACCCAATTACATGAGAAGGAGAAGGCGCAGCAAGCAGCAGAGTTGTCTTCATCTAGCGATGAAAGTGAACATTCTGATGTAAGTGAACACTCTGAGCACCCTGAAGTAATTGAGCCACCTAAAGAAACTGAGCACCCTGAAGTAATTGAGCCACCTAAAGAAACTGAGCAACTTGAAGAAACTGAGCAACTTGGAGAAATTATTGATGCTCCTCCCCATGATCTTAATCACATTCCTGCTTGCTGCTCTGTAGGCTCTGAAAAGAAAGTAGAGAAAGTTCTAAAGAAAGAAAAATCGAAGACAGTTCTAACTCCAGATTCTACAATCTCAACTTCTGAAATCCCAGTTGTAACGAGAGAAATTAATCCTGAGCGAGTAGTGCATTTAGCGCGGGTTAAAGCACAATTAGATGCTCTTTCAGATAAAAAGGCTGAATTCATTGGCAAATATTCTGCTCATGCGGAGAGATATCCCAATGATTTAGCAAAACTGGAAGAATTTAACAAGGCGATCCAAGCTACGGAAAATATCCATCATAACGTAACCTCTATATATAATGCATACGTGTACGGCGATATAGAACTGGATCATTTTAAAGAAGCAGCAGCCCCTTTACTGGATAATGATGTTGAAGACGTACAGACACTGAAATCGCATCGTGGTTTGAAAGAGATAGTGGTTAACTTATTAGCTGCTATTTTAACTGTTGGTCTTATTCATACAGCTGCTGCTATAGCTAAAGGAAAGTTCGAGTTTAGATTGTTTAAGCCAGCAACAAAATCTGGTGTAATAGTCGACAATCTTGAAGATGCAATTGAACATTCTCAAGTAGCCGCTGCAACTGCCTAAGTAACTGCCCGCTAATTTGCTGTTCTGTTTGGTATAACAATCAGAACAGCAAAATTTTTTTAAGCTAACCGGCTTATATCGTTTATTTTTCTTATAATCATTTTGCCTTTTTTCAGCCTCTTTGCCATTGACTTAAGCCGCTTTCCGTCCTCCCGAGAAGTTTGCGACGAGGGAGCTCTTGAAATAGGCATGGCCACATTTGGGAGATCCTTCGCTTCGCTCTGGATGACGTTTTTTTGGGGGGCTGGATGACGTTTCTTTCGCTCTGGATGATGTTTCTTAAGTCAATGGCAGTGCTCCTCAGCCTGAACGGAGCGAGATAAATTGGAACAAAATCCTTAACTTAAGGGCAATGATTCTTAGAGTTCGTCAGCACTACTAAAAATTCTAAATAGAAATATAAGAAGTATGAATAATATTATGATAACATGACTCATTAGCTTTTGCGGTCTTAGGCTATATTGTATTATCCTGGGGCAATTTATAAAAAAAATAACTATGGATCAAAGCAAAGCTCAAATCACATTCGACAAAGAACAAAACAGATTCCAGTGCAGCGGCGACTGGAGTGTTCTGGCCATGGGCGGCTTGTCGAAAAACTTTAGAGACAGTGATTTACCCAAAAAGCAAAAATTAATAATTAATGGCGAGTTAATCAGTTCCTTTGACAGTGCAGGAGCCTTGGCTTTAAAGACCTGCGTTGATGAGCTCAAGGAACGAGATAATGAAGTTAAGTTAATTAATTTTTCTGAAATCCAAAATCAACTTATTCAATTGATTGAATCGAAACAGGACGTTTTATCCTATCAAATTCCCACTCCCAAAAAAGAGGGGGTACTTTACCAAATAGGCAAAGAGTCAGAAAATAAGCTAATGCAGGTCGATGGTCTTGTTATCCTCATTGGTGATTTGAGTACCAAATTATTTGAAGCTATGGGAAGTTGGCGTCGGTTTCACTTTCCCAGCATTATGTCAAATATTGATTCAGCTGGACTCAAAGCCTTACCTATTGTAGCCTTGCTTTCCTTCTTAATTGGGGTGGTGCTTGCTTATCAAATGGGGCTTCAGTTAGCCACTTACGGGGCCAATATTTTTATTGCCTATTTATCGGGTATGGCCATTTTTCGTGAATTTGCTCCTTTAATTACTGCAATTATTGTTGCTGGACGAACCAGCTCCGCCTTCACGGCTCAGATTGGAAGTATGAAAATTAATGAAGAAGTTGATGCGTTGCTCACTATGGGACTTTCTCCCACGGAGTTACTTGTCTTACCCAAGGTAATCGGTTTATTGATCGTTTTTCCTTTATTAATTTTTTGGGCAGATATTTTTAGCGTTTTAGGGGCAATGATTATGTCCAAATCCATGCTAAACATTGGTTTTGAAGATTATTTACAGCGTCTGAAGGATTCTGTTGGGCTTTCTCAAATGATGTTAGGATTATATAAAGCTCCTGCTTTTGCAGTGTTAATCGCGCTGGTTGGTTGTTATCAGGGATTTAGAGTTGAAGCGAGCGCTGATAGTATAGGAAGTCAAACAACCAAAAGTGTGGTGCAGGCCTTGTTTTTGATTATCATAGTTGATGCGATATTTTCTGTTGTTTACAGCTGGATGAAACTTTAAATGAGTGAGCCCGTCATTGAAATAAAAGGGATGAAGAATTTCCTCGGTAATCAATGGGTGCATTCTGATGTTAATCTAACGGTAGAAAAAGGAGAGATACTGGCCATTATTGGCGGCTCTGGTAGTGGAAAGACCACGATACTACGTAGCTTGCTGATGTTATTGAAACCTACGGCCGGTAGTATTAAAGTATTCGGCAAAGAAATTTACAACCTCGATGCGCATGAAGCATTTAGGCTTCGTCGTCGGTGGGGAATGCTTTTTCAACATAGCGCCTTGTTTTCAGCGATGACTGTTTTGGAAAATATTATGTTCCCGATGCAGGAGTTCACTAATTTAGAACCAGAATTTATGCAGGAATTGGCATTATTGAAGATAGCTTTAGTTGGATTACCCAAAGAAGCAGCGGGAAAGCTGCCTTCTGAATTGAGTGGGGGTATGCAACGAAGAGCCGCTGCTGCGCGTGCCATAGCTATGGATCCTGAATTGTTGTTTCTCGATGAGCCAACAACAGGATTAGATCCACGCGGTGCAAGACTTTTTGATGAGTTGGTTCTTTTTTTAAGAGATTCATTGAATTTAACTATAGTCATGATAAGCCATGATATAGAGTCTTTAAAAGGAACAACAGATCGTGTAGCTTTTGTTGGAGATGGGAAAATTCTTAGTGTAGAACCCATTAAAGAATTGATGAAAAATAAAAATCCATTGATTGCTGATTATTTCAGTAAACTTTAAGGCAAAATATATACATATAGGGGATAGTTTACTTGGAATCAAAAACCAACTACACCATTGTCGGGCTGATCGTACTTATTTTGGCAGCTGGGCTTCTATCTGCAGGTTTATGGCTTTCTGTTGGTTTTAATCAGAAGAAGTATTCTTCATATACAGTGTATTTTCCTGAGTCTGTGGCTGGTCTGACTCAAGATGCTCCTGTGAAATTTAATGGCGTGCAGGTAGGTAACGTAAAGAAAATTAAATTGAATAATAATGATCCCAGACAAGTAGAGGTTACATTAAATATTGAAGAGGGCACACCCATTACGAACAGTACTTCTGCAACTTTGATTTCTCAAGGGATTACCGGAGTAACCTATTTAGGATTATCTGCAAGTACTTCCGATTTAACTCCATTACAAAAAATGCCTGGCGAACCTTATCCAGTAATTCCTACAAAACCTTCTTTATTTAATCAGCTGGATACGATATTAAAAGAGGTCTCTGAGAATGTAAATAAATTGAGTAATGAAGCTCAGCGTATATTTAATGAAGAGAATGCGAAGCACATAAAAGAGTCATTGGCGAATATAGAACGGGTTACTCAAGTAGTTGCAGATAACAATGATAAAATTAATCGCAGTTTGAAAAATGCTGATTTATTTTTAGCCAACATGGCAAAGGTCAGTAATGATATTCCTCAGCTGATTAAGGAGTTAAAGACCGGGGTAGTTAAATTTAATTCTGCCGCTACAGACATAGGTAAAGCCGGTAAGCATGTATCGAAAACTATGGCTTCCGGAAAAAATGCTATAGATAAAATCTCACAGCAGGCTCTTCCTCCCGCAGTGATTTTGCTTCACCGATTGAATGCTATTTCTGCTAACCTTGAGAAGATTTCTAATGAAATGCGTCAAAATCCTTCGGTAATTATTCGTGGAACAAAGCCACCTAAACCTGGTCCAGGAGAATAATCATGTGGATCCTAAAGCTCCTTTTTTTGACTATGGGAATAACGTTACTCATAGGGTGTTCTCCAGTTAAACTGCCTGTGACCAAGGAGTTTCAGTTGAGTTCTTATAGTGCCAAGCAATTTGCTTCAAGTCCTCGTCAGATCACTCTTTTGATTACTACGCCTGAGGCTGTTGCAGCGTATCAGACTGATCAAATGCTCTATATTCAAAAGCCCTTTCAAATCGAGGCATTTTCTAAAAACTCATGGATTAGTCCTCCTGCAGATATGCTGTATCCCTTATTAGTGCAAAGCTTACAGCGTACAGGTTATTTTTATGCTGTCGCCTCCAGTCCTTATAATGAGAAAGCAGATTATCGGTTAGATACTCAATTATTAACTTTGGATCAGAGTTTTATAAAAAAACCCAGCGTGATTGAGTTTGCCGCCAAGTTGGTACTGACTCGTACTGATGATAATAAAATAATTGCATCGCGAATTTTCAGCCAACAAATTCCTTGTCCGACAGATACTCCTTATGGTGGTGTAGTTGCTGCAAACAGGGCATCTCATCAGTTTACTGCAACTGCAGCAGACTTCGTGATTTCACATATAAAACGGGACTAAACATGGTAAAGCAATAGCCAATAAATAAAAAAAATTGTACAATGGCACCCCATGATTAGCATGTGTAATTTCTAATAATAAAAAGAACTAAAGGAGATTGAGGATGAAAGGCAGATTGTTATATAAATTGGGACTGCTTGTAGCAAGCGTAGTGCTCATTGCTGCTTGTTCCAAAACACCGGGAAGCGCTAGTGGTGCTGATATGAGTGATGCTGATGCTTCTGCTCAAGGTTTAGGGCAAATGACTCACTTTGCTGGTCAACAACCAGGTGAATCTTATACAACCCAGGCACCTCATAATCAATTGTATTTGTTCTCTTATGATGACAGTAATTTGGCGCCCAAATATTTACCTTCAGTAAATGCCCAGGCTGAGTATCTGAAGTCACATCCAGGTGCACGCGTTTTACTGGCAGGTCATACCGATGAACGTGGTAGTCGCGAATATAACGTAGCTCTCGGAGAGCACCGTGCAAACACTGTAGCTGATATTTTGCGTATGGCTGGTGTAAGCAGACATCAAGTACGCGTTGTTAGTTATGGAAAAGAGCGTCCTGCTAATTTAGGACATGATGATGCATCGCACGCGCAAAACCGACGTGTAGAATTTACTTATGAGGCAACAAGATGATTAATTGCAAAAAACACATTATCGCCATTGGATTTACTTTAATGCTTCCATTGACCGGTTGGTCGGAAGCACCTGTAATCGACGATAGTGAGAATTTTGCATTTACAGACGGCCAGCAGATAGCGGAAGCTTCTGCTGGTCATCCCAAGTACGATGAATCACATGTAGAAAATGGTCAGTTTGATGGCGCACAGAATGAATACTATCAAATGGACAGCGCCCAGTCCGATGATGGTCCGGCTCTAGTCAGAGAAGATCAGAGTAGTGACTCCAATAATGATATTAATAACAATGCGAAACTGATTGATAAAATACAAGCGCTTCAGCAAGAAATTCAAGAACTGCGTGGACAACTGGAAGTTCAAGCCCATGATTTAAAATTACTACAGCAACAACAAGTTGCTTTTTATAAAGATTTGGATGCTCGGTTAGGGAATGGCTCTCCTAAGACGGCACAAAATAAACCTGTTACAGACATTACTTTAGGTTCTAAAACACTGGCTGCTCAACCGAGCTCTACTGCTACGGCTGCAACCCCAACTAATGCAGTGAAACCTGCTGCTGCACCTCAGCCCGTAATTGCAGTTTCCAGAACTAATCCGGCCGATGAGCAAATTAGTTATTTGGCTGCCTATGAATTAGTAAAAAATAAACGTTACGATAATGCAATTAATGCCATGCAAACATTTGTCCAAAAATATCCCAAAGGAGGATATACTGCTAATGCGGAATATTGGTTAGGCGAGTTATACCTGGTTAAGAAAGATTATTCTAAAGCCATAGAACACTTCGAAGTGGTATTACATCAATTTCCTGCTTCCAGTAAATCCGCTGCCAGCCTGTTGAAATCTGGGTATGCCTATGCTGCAACAGGTAATAATCAAGAAGCAAGAAAACGTTTCCAACAGATCATCAAAAGTTATCCTGATACATCGACAGCCCAGTTAGCCAGCGCAAAATTGAAAGCAATTAAAACTTTATGAAACGATTCAATAATCAATTAAGAATTACGGAAATTTTTCATTCATTGCAGGGTGAGTCAGTTACAGTGGGATTACCAACCGTGTTTGTACGTCTAACCGGTTGTCCATTACGTTGTCAGTATTGTGATACGGCCTATGCCTTTACTGGCGGTGAAATACGAGAAATGGATGAGGTACTTAATACAGTCGCTTCGTATCAATGTAACTATGTCTGTGTTACTGGTGGCGAACCTCTGGCACAACCAGGGTGCATTGATCTACTAAAAAAGTTATGTGATGCAGGATACTCCGTTTCATTGGAAACAAGCGGAGCGCGTGATATCTCTAAGGTTGATCAACGAGTCATGGTCGTGATGGATTTAAAAACACCGGATTCGCTAGAGTCTGATAAAAATTTATTAGCTAATCTGGATTATTTAAAGGCCGACGATCAAATTAAATTCGTACTATGCAGCCGAAATGATTACGAATGGGCCTGTAATGTAATCAACGAGTACCGCTTGTATGAACGGGTACAATTACTTTTTTCACCGAGTTGGAATCAACTTAATCCGACTGATCTTGCCAATTGGATAGTACAAGATAAATTACCCGTTCGTTTTCAGTTGCAATTACACAAAATTTTATGGAATGACGCGCCAGGTCATTGATCTCAAGGAGAAAATTTATGCATTGGCTAGCTCAAGCTCCTGCAAATATTGCTTTAATTAAATATATGGGAAAAAGCGATGAAGATTCGAATCTTCCTGATAATTCTTCATTGTCATATACTTTAAACAATTTACTAAGTACAGTAAAACTAGAGATATTCCCTGGAAAAAAAGATATTTGGGAACCCCTTATTATTCCAGGTGGTAGTGAGTTTAAGTTATCTGCGGATGGACAGAAAAGATTTATTGAACATCTCGCTCGTATAAAATCTTATTTTAATTATCAAGGCGGCTTTTTAATCCAGTCCAGTAATAATTTTCCTCATAGTAGCGGATTGGCAAGTTCTGCATCCAGTTTTGCTGCCTTAACCAAATGCGCCTCACTTGCGCTGAGTGAATTGACCCATAAACCAATGCCCACTATTGACGAGCAGGCTCAATTAAGCCGCCAAGGATCTGGTTCATCATGTCGTTCCTTTTACTCTCCTTGGGCATTATGGAAAGAAGATACCGTGTCTGCCATAGATTTGCCTTATAAGAAATTATTGCACCAGGTTATCGTTATCAGTGGTCAAGAGAAACAGGTGTCTTCCAGAGAAGCTCATAAACGAGTTAAGACCAGCAGTTTTTATGCGACTAGAAGTCAAAGAGCAGAGGAAAATTTAAAGCTTTTGCTTAACGTACTGATGGCTGAAGATTGGGCTAGCGCTTATGAAATTTGCTGGCGGGAATTTCAAGACATGCATCATTTGTTCACGAGTTGTGAGCAACCTTTCTCCTATATAACAAAAGAAAGTTTAAGTGTACTGAACACCTTACAAGATCAATGGCAGAGCAAGGGCGATGGACCTATAGTCACTATGGATGCTGGACCTAATATTCATTTATTATATCGACCCGATCAAGAAGATATGGCGCGCCAGTTTAAATCCGATTATTTGGTTGGTAATTATGATGTTTTATGATTTTGACACTACAACATTTGGTAAATGGATTTTAGCAGGAGAACATGCCGTAGTCAGAGGGCATGAAGCTTTAGTATTTCCTATTAAAGAAAGGCAGCTGATCTTACGCTACCAAGCTTGTTCCAGTTCCTTAGGCGCTGATTATACTGGAAGTAGCGGTGCAGATATGCATTTACTATTTTGGAGTGTACTCGAGCAAGGCATGCAATTATTAGGGCGCTCATTAAATCAATTGGGCGGTCACTTTCATTTAGAAAGTAATATTCCTGTGGGCGTAGGCATGGGCGCATCGGCTTCTCTTTGTGTTGCTATGAGTCGTTGGTTCTGCGCTCAGAATATGATCTATGAAAATAAAATCAATGAATTCGCCAGAGAGCTAGAACATTTATTTCATGGTAAAAGCAGTGGTCTGGATATTGCTGGTGTAGCCTCAGAAGAAGGCGTATTTTTTAAGCAGGGTTCCTGTACTCCTTTAAAACAGATAATCCATCCTAAGTGGTTTTTATCTTCGTGTAATCAAATTGGTATTACCTCTCACTGCATTCAACAGGTACAGCACTTGTGGGATAATAATCCCTTGCTTGCTCAACAAATTGATAATCAAATGATTGAAGCCACTCAAGAAGCTAAAATTGTTTTGGAGCAGGGCGGTACTAATGCTGTGGAGCGTTTAGCTAAGGCTATGAATAAAGCTGCAGATTGCTTTTACCAATGGGGGCTGGTGAGTGAGAGTTTACAACAGCATATGAATCAATTAGTTTCTAATGGGGCAATTGCGGTTAAGCCAACGGGTTCAGGCGGGGGAGGATTCGTACTGAGTCTCTGGGATAATACGCCGTCAGAGAATTTGGATTTTATTGCAGTTTAATTGGCCTTATTAATCAACAAACTGATAGTAAACTTCATTTTCTTTTATCATCCCTAGTTCATAACGTGCCTGTTCTTCCAGAGCTTGATCACCACGTTTTAGCTCTTTGACGTCGGCCTCTAATGCTCTATTTCGTGCCGCCAATTTGTTATTTTCATGTTGGTGCTCTTCAAGTTTTTTTTCAAGACTAATCCATTGGATTAAATTGCCATCACCTAGCCATAGCTTATGTTGTAAAACAACTAAAGCAATAATCAAGATAATGAATACGGGGCGCATATGTTTGTCTATTTTTAAGGTATCTTTGATTATTGTATTACCATATTACAGCTAGGGGCAATATCTGGCAGAAGTAATTCTGTATTTAATTTATTGATTTAGAGTTACTACGGCATCTCGAGCGTATCGAGAGATCTCACAGCTAGGGCACAGGGCCATATTTTGGAGATCTCTCGTTGTGTTCGAGATGACGGCGTTACGCACCTCCTCAGCTATTTACTCAACACTGTTTTACCTGCATAAGCCAGATTTGCTATTTCATTAATGCGCAGTAATTGATTATATTTTGCTGTACGATCAGTTCGACACAAAGAACCTGTTTTGATTTGTCCACAACCTGTGGCAACCGCGAGATCAGCAATAAAAGAATCTTCTGTTTCTCCAGAGCGATGGGACATAACGCAGCGATATTTGTTTTGATGCGCCAATTTTATTGCTTGTCTTGTTTCGCTCAAAGTTCCTATTTGATTGACTTTAATCAGTATTGAGTTTGCAACGCCTTGCACTATTCCTTCTTGTAGAATTTTAGGATTGGTGACAAATAAATCGTCTCCAACCAGTTGAATGTTATTACCCAGGCGGTTGGTTAGCTGTTTCCATCCCGCCCAATCTTTTTCATCCAGTCCATCTTCAATACTGACTATAGGATAGTTAGAAACAAGATCAGCGTAATATTCGATGAGTTGCATCGAAGTAAATTTCTGATTTTCAGAAGCCATGTGGTAAAAATCTTGATCATAGAGTTCTGAAGCGGCAACATCCAGGGCAAACACCATATCCTCACCTAAACGAAAGCCTGCTTTTTCAATAGCTTCACTGAGCATATCCAAAGCTTGTCGATTAGATTTTATGTTGGGAGCAAAGCCGCCCTCATCGCCCACAGCAGTATTCAATCCTTGTTTTTTTAGTACGGATTTTAGTACATGAAATGTTTCTGCGCCCATTTGCAGTGCTGTTGGGAAGTCAGGAGCCCCTACTGGCATAATCATAAATTCTTGAATGTCTACGTTGTTATCAGCGTGCGCGCCACCATTCAAAATATTCATCATGGGAACCGGCATAGACATTTTTTCCCCCTCATTGAGGGCTATATATAAAGGTTGGTTGTGAGAATTGGCCCGGGCTCTGGCACTGGCAAGGGATACCGCTAGAATTGCATTAGCTCCCAGACGCGATTTATTGTCCGTCCCATCCAGCTCACATAACAGATGATCTAAAGCAGCTTGGTCCTCAACAGAACACCCGTGTAATGCTTTATTGATTTCATTATTAATATGAGAAACTGCATTTAATACACCTTTCCCTCCATATCGCTTTTGATCATTGTCTCTAAGCTCACATGCTTCGCGGCTGCCTGTAGATGCTCCTGAGGGAACACTGGCTCTTCCAGTAATATCATTTCTAAGCGTGACATCAGCTTCAACAGTAGGGTTACCACGGGAGTCTAAAATTTCACGAGCTTGAATTTTGGTTATTTGCATGATGAGTCCTAAGGGCAATTAATAGTGTGTCAGGTATAGACCTCTTGTATAACCTGCATCTTTTTGCATTATTGCCGTGTTGTAAGCGTTTTTCCGGTGCTTATTTACTTCATGTAAATTCTGCTCCTTGAAACGTTTACGCCTGGCACTAAAACAAAACATGCAGGTTATGTAAGTGGTCTATTGTTTTGTTAACTGTCTTGGTTGTCAAGTATTCTCTAAATATATAGAGAGAGGCTTGCATTTAAAATAGGCAAACTGATATGGAGGTGTCTATAAAGTACTATATGTCTAATAGTACTATATAAAGTGAACGGCGCCGAGATTTATCATAGCATTGGCCAAGGGCAAAAGCGGTAATCCAAGTATGGTATCTTCATTTCCCTGTACTTCCGTAAATAACCATTTACCTCGTGCTTCATAATGGTAGGCCCCGCAACTATGATAAGGTTGTTCTGTATGCAGGTAAGCATTAATTTCCTTTTCACTTAAATGACGTACAGAAAGGTGTGCCATGTCGTGATATTGCCAGACAATTTCATTGTGCTTAGCAATACAAACGCAGGAAATTTGTTGGTGTTTTTTGCCACTCAATAATTGTAAATGTTCTATTGCTGTTTGATGGTTTAATGGTTTATCCAGTACTTTATTATTAATAACACAAAGCTGATCCGCCGCTATTACAAAATGTTCTGGATAACGTTCACTGACATCCAAGGCTTTAGCTTTTGCAAGGGTAAGGCCTAAATCAAGAATGCTTTCAGATTGGTGGTTTTTTTTAATAGCCTCTTCGTCACACTCTGAGGGAATAACTAAAAACTCCAAGCCAAGAGAATGAAACAGTTTTAATCTAACGGCAGAGCTCGATGCAAGAATGAGCGGTTGCTGTTGTAAAAATTTAGACATACGCCGCGACCGAAGCCATAAGTAAAAAACCGATGATGACGAAACTAAAGTCTCTCAAATTACAGCAACGTTCCACCATGACACAGCGTTCTAATCCGTGCAATGTACCTAAGTAGAGAAACGTACCTGCAGAAGCTGCAATTAATATAGGATCAAAGATGGAGTTAGTCTCCACTCCATGTCCGAAATACCAGCCAAAATAAATACCTAAAGGCGTCATGATGCTGAACAAGAGAAAGAACATCATACTTTTGTTAGTGCTCATCGAACTTTTGTTTAATTGCACCGCCATAGCAAAACTTTCTGCCCATTTATGAGTAATAATTGCCAGAAATAACATAATGATCATCGAGTTGTAGTGAGCCAGCCCTAAAGCAGCACCCAACATGACCGAGTGCACGGAAAGCATAGCCCAAGCTAAAAGAGCAAAGGCGGGGTGTTCTGCACTGTGGTGGTGATAGAGTTCCTTTCCTAAGTGTTCAAACCATAAAAAAATCAGGAAGACCGCACCGGTGATGATAAAAGCAAAAGGATAGTGATAACCCATTGCTTTAAATAAATTATTCGCCTCAGGCAACATATGGAGGAGGGCTGCTCCTAAAAACACCCCAGTGGCTAAAGTCTCTCCTATGGGAAAATCAATGTGTTTATCGTCACGGATACGTTTTTTGAAGGGATACCAGCCAGCCATAAGAACGACTATAAAAATTGAAAGACCAAAAATTATTTTTAAACTGGTTGCCGAGACCATGAAGTATTCCTGCTTTAAAAAGTGTATATTATTTTCACAAGACTGATTTAGCAAGCTTTTTTATCTTTTTACTCATAGATTTTATTGGGCAGGTTTAATTGTGGTGCATAATTTTATGCACACTGAATAAACGTACCTCTTCAATATCGGCCTGTAGTTTCAAAGCTAAAACAACTCGTTTATGTAGCTCTTGCCATTGGGTGAATTCTTCAGAGCAAGCGATATCAATACTTATTTTCCCATCTAAATAATGTAAATTCCAAAACACTATCTGGGGGAAGTCTATATGCACCTCGCTAAGTAATTGCTCTTGCAATACTTTCCTACTTGGTAAATGCAAAGAAGGACTACTGACCTCATCATCTTCAGGGTCAACATGAACAATAACATCGGTCACGCTATCAATTTGATCAACTAAAGCATTATGCACGTGTTGTGCTATGTAGTGTCCTTCAGATACTGATATTTTAGGAGAGACCAGAATATGGACATCAATTAACACATCATTACCCATAAATCGACTACGTAGTTGGTGAATTTTTTGAACTCCATCTATATTTTGAATTACTTCCTCTATTTGAGCCAGTAATTCTGGTCCAACCGCTGTATCAACAAGTTCTTTTACACTGTTCCAGCCATAACTCCACCCCATTTGGACAATCATGATGCCCACTATAACTGCTGCAATAGCATCCAGATAAATAAACCCTGATAGACTACCTATTAAACCCAATAGCACTACAATGGATGATGCTGCATCAGAACGATGATGCCAGGCATTGGCAGTAATCAATGGAGAATTAATACGTTTGCCTATATGATGCGTGTAATGAAATAAGGTTTCGTTTGCTAAAATGGAAATGCAAATGATGGGCAAAGACAGCCAATTAGGCATGGTAGAGCTTGATTTGATTAATTCGTCAAGCGCATCCCAGGCGATTCCGAAGCCGGCAAGAATAAGAAAGAGAGATAATAACAGGGTTGCTGCTGTTTCTATGCGCTGATGTCCATAAGGATGAGAGTCATCGGCATCAAGACTTCCATATTTAGAGGCAAATAAAACCATAATGTCAGTAAGGAGATCTGAAAAAGAATGTACTCCATCAGCGACTAATGCATGAGAGTGATATAAAAATCCACCAATTAATTTAATAAGACCAAGAAGGGCATTTACAATAGCGCCAATTACGGTTACTTTTTTGGCTTGCCAATACCTGTCATGCTGAGTCATGAGTAATCCTTAACCAGTTCAAAAAGTTTCATGGATTTTTCGCATTAAACGATAAGAATAAAATAATATCATTTTGTGTGGTAGATACATACCCCGTCACTTTGATGTTCGCTGCTATTAAGTGAAGGGATTTCTACAAATGTTTGCGTTTAGAACAATGCTATCGCACGTAACGTTCCTGCTGTGGCTGAATTTAAACTAGCGCTCTGTCCTGGGTCAGGAATATAGGAAATAGCGGGTTCGAGATAAATATTAGTGAGAATCTTGGCCTGGTAATATAATTGAAACATCAATTCAGTCTTGCGATTTGTTATTTTTTGATTGAGCCAGGCGAGAGAGAAGCCGGCGCCAATAGAATCTGAGTCGCGGTTAGCAACAAGCCCAAATGCAGTTAAGCCGGCTCCAACAGATTGTTTCATGGGTAATACGCCGGAGTTATTAATTCCATACTGATAAAAAGCTGAAACACCGCTAATGTCATATCCTGGATGTCGATACCATAAGCGTTGAGAGCCAAATAAATAAGCTCCTGTTGCGCTCATTTCACTAAGATTATTTTGTTGGATAAGCCCTGCCTGATGCCATAAGCCTATGCCTACAGTGCCGGGTTTTTGCCCTAGAAGCCAGGCGCTTCCTGTTTCTCCTACGTGAAAATAATTGCCATTAAAAGAGGGACCTGTCAGACCGGTTTGTTTGCCATTCGCCAAATTGCCATCATAGACCCCATAGGAGACATACCATTGCTTGATTGGAGCATAGGTTGCTGTAATCCCATATGCCGAATTGGTGTAACCGGGCATGACCCCAACCAAAGTAGGGTTAATAAACACTGGAGTATAAATTAAGCTGGTAACCGCCGGAATATTAGGGTCACCCTGAGCGAGATTAACCGGTTTAATCACGTTATTAAAGTCTAAGGTTGTGATTGTTTTTCCTATACGAATAAAAAGACTATCATCAAAAAGAGCTTGTCTATACCAAAGAGCATAGAGTTCAGAACGATTGTAAGGAGCGACATCGGGTAAGGAGTTATATCCTTGCATAATGCCAGCTTGACCATTTGTGTTTTGCGCATTCTGTTGCAGGAATTGGGCGCTAAACAGCCCACCTTCCCACCCATTAAATCGTTGCGTATCAATAGTTAAGTTAACCAGTCCTACACTATTCGAAGTCGACTTTTTTGCATCTGGGATGCCTCCTGAAAACAAGCCATTTGTATCGCCTATCCAGGCTCCTTGCACTTCAATGCCATGATTGTCATGTATACCTAATTTTTTTTCTATATAACGTTGAATAATTCCTGAGCCACTAGTCACGTTAACCGCAGCCGGGTTTGAGCTGATGCTTGTTGTGACCGCCTTGCTTGCATGATCCGGCGATTTTTGGGGTTTTGTCGACACACTCTTGGAGGAATTGGCATGTGACTCCAAGACACTAAACAAAGATAAAAATAGTGTAGTGAAGAATATAAAACAGCTGCTTTTTCTTAGGTGCATAAATTTACTTGCTTTTTACTGGCTCACATATAACTATATTCAATATTAGCTATTTTTAACAGGACTTAAAATGCTAAAAGGATTACACGTTTTCTCATTGTTTTTAACTACCTTGTATGCTTCTTCCCTCATGGGGCAAACGTATCGAGTTCCGGCCACTTCAGAAACGACCACCCTGGGTCTTTTTACTCTTGATAAACCTCCTGTGATAAAAGTTCGTTCGGGTGATTCCGTTTCAATAGAAACATGGAATAGTTGTCTTCATGAAATGGTCTACAATAAAACAACTCCTGCCGATGTGGCAAAATTTTATATAAAGCACGACATTCAGAAAAGACGCGGCATGCATACTTTAACCGGACCAGTTTACGTTGAGGGGGCTGAACCAGGAGATGTGCTGGAGATTCGGATTCTTGATATTAAACTGAATGATTTTGGTTATAATTTCCTAAGCCCAACCCAAGGCATTTTAACGGAATTTACCAAGCCCCGGATCAAATATTTCAAATACGATAAAAAAACTAATACTACAGAATTTAAAAAAGGCGTGTGCTTACAGTTGAAACCTTTTCCAGGCGTAATTGCTGTAGCTCCTCCGCTTGATTGGCCAGATGGATGGCCCGTTAATTTGCAAACCAAAATGGGACAGCCAGTATCTGGCCAGTTTAATTCCGTTCCTCCAGGACCTTTTGGCGGGAATTTGGATGAGCCCAGTTTGCAAGCCGGTTCCATCCTCTACCTCCCGGTATTCCAAAAGGGAGCACTGGTTTGGACTGGAGACTCTCATGCGATGCAAAGTAACGGTGAAATTGATGTGACCGCTTTGGAGACTTCATACGAAGGGATCACCCTGCAATTTATTGTAAGAAAAGATCTGAAAGCAGAGGGAGTTTTTGATAAAACGAAACGAAATGGGGGCAATTTATTTACCTGGCCAATTATCGAAAACGCTAAGGAGTGGATTATTGTGGGCTTGAATGAGGATCTTTTTGAGGCAATGCAACAGGCTTCAAAAAACGCCATTGACTTTTTAGTGCGCACCCAGGGATTTTCGCCTCAGGAGAGCTATCAGTTTTTGAGTATGGTCGGTGATTTCGAGATTGCTGAAGCAGTTAATGTCATTAAAAGCGTAACAGTGCACATTCCTAAAAAATTATTTAAAGAACGTGGTAAAACGTCACTTTGCGCTGAAGGCACTTTTCCATTAAAAGTTGCAAAGAGCGCTGCAGATGCTCCCTGTGTACCTCAAGAAGGGATAACGGTTGAATAACTATTAGGTGATAAAATGAAAATAATCATGGCCTGTTTGCTGCAACTACTAGTAGCCTCAGCAGGATTTGCTGAGAATATTTTAATCAACAACGAGACTACCTTTCCTATTAAAAAACAAAAATCAAAACTTGTTATCCAATGGGCAGCAAGTGCTAAAGAGATCCAGGAAGCGAATAAGGCTATAATTTATGGATTAAAATTGGATCCTAGTTCATTGCAAATTATTTCAAAGGCGGGAGAGAATATTTTAAATATTCCCAAAAATGCAGCGCATTTTAGACTCCTTGCCTGGTCAAAAGATGCGGAAATGCCCGATTTGCTCACTAGTTGGGTCGATGTTGTTCCGAATAAATCGTATAAACTACAAAAAGATCAGCTAGTCCTGGCCGTTCTCATGTCAGGCGCAGGATGCTAGCTATTGTATTGATGTGAGCTAAGCGGTGATTATGAAATCATTACATCTTTGCGGGAACAGATTCTACTTTTAACTCGGGGCGTGGTTTAATCAAAAAGCTAGCCCCAATTTGATCAAAACCTAATGACTTGTAAAAGTTGTGAGCCGTTTCTCTTTTAAGATTGCTGGATAGGGCCATTTTATAACAACCTAGGTCGTCACACGTATGCATAGCAAAATTCATCATGAATTTCCCTATGCCTTTGCCTTGAGTTTTAGGACTTACCATGACGTCCTCAATGATTGCTAAACACTTACCGTCATGAATAAGGTCTGGTGCAATTAATAAAGCAAAAGTTCCTACAACAGCTCCTTCTGAAAGGCTGACAAAAATTTTATAGTTTGGGTAAGAACGCATTTTTTTATACAGATCTATGGCTTGCTGTGGTGACAATATATTTCCATCATCCATATCAGGCTGAGCATAGAGATTGAGAATTTCAGGAAGATCTTCTTCAGTGGCTTCACGTATTTTTAAGCTGGTGATAATGGAGATAAATAATGTATTTTTTCTATCTTTCCTGGCCTTACTTTCAAAGTCCACCACAAAACACTTACCATGGTGTTCAAAATCAGACAATTCTTCAGTAATAAGCTCATCATTGGAGAGGGTCAACTTATAACATTTGCGATCGCGACAATGCTGGATGGCAAAATCCATCACTGCTTGTCTTATACCCTGCTGGTTTCTTTTTACATCCAATACTAAGTTGTCAATAATCCCTGATGGCGTTCCTTGATGAGCTAAATTATCCATTATTAACAAGGAAAATGTACCAATAATACGTTTTTCCTCTGTAATGATGAATAACTTATAATCAGGATAAGATTTCATTTGTTTTAATAATGGAACTGCGGTTTCAATCGATAAACGCCTTTCATTAGTTGATTGGCTTATTAAGGTTAGAATTGTTGGTAAATCTTCAAGTGTCGCCTCTTTTATTATAAATGACATATTATTTTATCCTTATATAAAATATTGTTTCTGATTCCATGAAACAGCTTGGTAAGTTCTAAATCATCTCTAAAATAGTCTGATTTTATAAGGTATTTTAGGTTCTGTGCACAGGGTTATCCACAGATTTTGTGGATAAATTAATTGTCCTTTTTTTACTGATTTAGTTGATATAAGCCTTTATTATCAGGGGTCTTAGAGATTTCAAGAGAGGTAGGGGTATTAAAGTAAAACAAGGTATTAAAATAATTATCCACAGGAAGTGGATGAGGCTGGCGGGACAGCAAGATTGACTATAGTAACAAAGAAATAAATAAAAAACAGTCTTGACTTCGCATATTTTACAAATATTTTTTACCCTTGTAAAAATTGCTCAAAATTACCTAGCCAGCGTTGGGTGATAATGCGCGCCGTTTCAGGTGCTTCTTGAACTAATTGTCGGGCAAAGGGAGGTAAAAGCGTCAAAAGCGCTTTATCTCGTTGCAAGTTAGCTAATTTAAATTGTCTGTATCCTGTTTGTCTTGTTCCTAATAGTTCTCCGGCTCCTCTTAATTCCAAATCTTTTTCCGAGATAATAAAGCCATCATTAGTAGAACGCATTACTTTTAGTCGTTCAGAACCTTGATGAGATAGGGGGGCTTGATAAAGCAAAAGACAATGTGACTGGGTCGTTCCTCTGCCTACTCGACCACGTAATTGATGTAACTGGGATAAACCTAATCGTTCGGCATTTTCTATAATCATTAAACTGGCATTAGGAACATCAACCCCTACTTCAATCACTGTAGTAGCAACTAACAAGTCTATTTCACCAGATTTAAAAGCAGCCATAGTTGCTTCTTTTTCAACAGCCTTCATTCGTCCGTGAACCAGTCCAACACGGGCTGAAGTGAGCTGTTCTTGCAAGGCTTGGGCTGTATTCGTTGCGGCCATGCATTGTAATTTTTCCGACTCTTCAATCAGGGTACATACCCAGTAAGCTTGTCTGCCACTGGCAATGGCTGCCTGTAATCTCTCTATAATTGATTCGCGTTTATCCTGGCTTAATACTGCAGTGGTAATGGGAGAACGACCTGGTGGGAGCTCGTCAATCACCGAGATATCCAAATGGGCAAAATGAGTCATGGATAAAGTTCTGGGAATAGGAGTTGCAGTCATCAATAATTGGTGCGGAGTTAGCTGAGCCTGCTGTCCTTTTTGCTGCAGAAGTAATCTTTGTTCTACTCCGAAACGGTGCTGTTCATCGATAATTACTAAGCCTAGCCGGGCAAATTCTACTTCATCCTGAAATATGGCGTGAGTTCCAATAATAAGCTGACAACTATTATCCAAAAGAGCGGCAAGCGCTGTTCTGCGTTCAGCAATTTTCATTTTACCACTCAGCCTTAAAACTTTTATCTCTAAAGGCTCTAACCAGTTTGTTAGGTTATTAAAGTGTTGTTCACTCAATAAATCAGTCGGAGCCATAAAGGCTACTTGATATCCATGAGCAATAGCCTGCAGTGCAGCAAGGGCTGCAATAATGGTTTTGCCAGCGCCAACATCCCCTTGCACCAAACGCAGCATCGGTTTAGTTTGCATTAAATCGTCTCGGATTTCCGTTGCGACTCTTTGTTGGGCGTTAGTCAGTTGGAACGGAAGGGATGTCAGAAAACGATTGCTTACATTATGTTCAGCGGGTATTGCAGGGGCATGACGTTTGCTTCGTGATTGTTTGGCAAATTGCATACTTAATCGTTGTGCCAGTAGTTCATCAAATACTAAACGCTTAAGGGCAGGGTGTTCCCCCATTTCCAGACTATGCAATGAAGTATCTGGTGGTGGGTTGTGCAGTAATTTAATCGCATCGCCTAGGTGATGGAAGTTATTATCTTCTAATTGCTGTTGACTCATCCACTCCAATTGATGGAGTTCCGTGTCACAACTTTTAAGCGCAATTTTAACCAGTTGTCTCAAACGCGTTTGCGTTAAACCTTGAGTTGTTGGATAAATAGGCGTCAGGGTTTCATCGACCAGGCATTCACTTTCATGGTCAAGCAATTGATATTCAGGATGGATCATTTCTAAAGAGTTATTAAATTCTCGTACCTCACCAAACGCATGAATCATATAACTATTATTCAAGGCACTGACTTGTTGTTTGTTAAAATGAAAAAAGCGAAGTTTCACAATCCCTGTTTTATCTTCTACATAGCAATTTAACATCATTTTCTTGCCGTATTTAATTTCGGTTTTACAGACATGCCCGGCGATAACACACCAGTCGTTGGAGCGTAAATCTTGAATTGGAGTTACTCTGGTTCTGTCTTGATATCGATAAGGTAAGTGAAAGAGCAAGTCTTGCACTGTCAGTATGCCGCATTTTACCAGTTTAGCTGCAAGCGTTGGGCCGACACCGGCTAAAGATTCACAAGAGTTGGACAGCACAGTATTATGAGATAGTGTAAAAATTTAATAATAACAGGAAAATATATCCGTTGCGAATTGAGTATTCCGACGTCGCGTCGCTTGTCCGCGAGACGTCGAAATAAAAGTCGGCAAGGTTTTATTAATAGGTTTTAATCAAGTAATGATTATTTAATCAAGGACTATGAAAGAATACAGGAACACTTTATTCTATAATCATTCATGATTAGGAGTTAAACTGGATGAATCGCATTATTTCTTTTGCGGCAGGCTTGGTTTTGGTCTGGATAATAGGCTCTTTGTTAATTGCCGGCAGGGGTATATTAATTCCTATCGTGATTGCTATTTTTCTTTGGCATTTATTGAATACGATTAATAGTGGTGTACAGAAAATTCCCTTTTTCGGATCACGCTTACCCACATGGCTTAGCATGATTTTATCCTTATTAGTTGTCGTTATTTTTATGGATATGCTTATTAATATTATTAGCAACAACGTTAATGAAGTGATTGCTACCTCTCCACGATATCAGGATAATTTGTTAACAATTTTTAATAATTTAGACCAGCGGTATCATATAAAAGGATTTATGGATTTTAATTATATAATTAAAAATTTAAGCATTCAGAGTATGGTTGTTAATATTTATGGTGTCTTTACCACCATAACCAGTTCAGCTGTTTTAATTGCCTTATATGTTGTTTTTTTATTTGTTGAACAACATTATTTTACTCAAAAAATGGAGGCTATATTTCATAAAGAGGAACATCAAAAACTGGTTAATAATATTATTTCGCATATAACCAAAGATACACAGACTTACCTGGGCATTAAAACCATTTTGAGTTTGCTTACCTCAATATCAAGTTGGTTTATCATGAATTGGGTAGGATTGGATTTTGCTGAGTTTTGGGCTTTATTAATTTTCTTTTTAAATTATATTCCTAACATAGGCGCTATTGTGGCCACCGCTTTTCCTGCCGCTTTGGCTATAATTCAATTTCAAAGCTGGGTACCGTTTTTAGAAGTGACTTCAGGAATTGTCGCGGTGCAGTTTGTCGTGGGTAATTTTCTAGAGCCCCGTCTATTAGGTAAGTCATTAAATCTCAGTCCATTAGTGATTTTAATTGCCTTAGGCTTATGGGGGGCCATTTGGGGCGTATTGGGAATGTTTTTATCAGTACCTATTACAGTAATGATGATGATCATATTTGCCCATTTTGATAGAACAAGGCCCATAGCTGTTTTATTATCACAAGACGGTTATATTTATAAATCTTATGAGACTATTGATGAAGAGGTGGTGATTAACAAAGTTTAAGTTTTTGTTTTATTCTATAGATTTAAAAAAAACCACTAGACGAATAGCTCTTATTATCACAGAATTGTCAAATACATATAAGGAAGTTGTTTGATGAAAAAAATCATACTTTGTGGGGCGCTATTTAATTTAATCTGTACTCAAGTACAGGCTTTACAAGCTTCAGATTCCGTTTCTAAAACAATACCCTCGAAGACTAAATCGTCTGTGACCAAAAAAGCAGCGCAACGGGCAGCATCAACAGCAAAAAAACAACCACAAAATAAAATAAAAGACCAAATTGCAGGGTTAAAACAATCATCTCCCATCGCCCCAAATACGCAAATCATTGAACCCGAAACAATGGAACAACAAAAACAATCAATTATTAATTGCGACTCCAGAATTTCTCCTGAAACCACGAGCATTGAGCAAGACTTCATATTAAGCTGGGCTGCATATGCAGTCACTCAGTCTTTTGATTTTAACCTTGCATCACTTGATACCCAATTGCGGAAATTACAATCCTGTTATACTAAAAAAGGATGGGTTGGATTTACTGCCGCACTTCAAAAATCAGGTAATATTGATGCAATTAAAACCCAAAATTTAAGAGTGAGCAGCAAGTTAGATGGCGCTGCTCGACTGATTGAAGCGAATGACAATCAATGGAAAATCATCTTACCCTTAAAAGTTGTCTACCAAAACGACGAGGAAGAAGAGACCCATTTTTTAAATATCTATTTAATCATTGGGTGGAAAAATGCTTTTGGTTTAGGGATTACTCAAATGATTGCCACCCCACGCTCTGCTCCTTTATCTCAAAAAGCAGCCACACTAAAAGATGCGCTGCAAAGTGTTTATATTGCTGCCTCAGATAAAAGAACCGATGGGGTACAACAGATTGCTACCCCTTTTGTTGCTTCTTTATTCCAAAAAGAATCAAGAGCCTCATCCCCCTATGCTGATATAATTCACAGCCAGGCTGACTTGACTCAAGAAAGACAAAAAAGCCAAACGACAAGAGAGACTCCACATCTTGCTCAACTACGACCTGCCCCTGTCTTACAAAATGCACAAATAGCACCACCAATAAGCAGGACACAGAATAAAATAGCCTCTGTCACGAATCACGCTCATGAAGCGGTTCCCGACACTGCAAAAATGAATAAAGTTTTGGTTTTAAATGAAGTAAAATCTGCAAATCCAATTTTTGATTTTAAGCCCGCTTTCCAGGCTTCCTTGCAGAAACTGCAAGGATATGGTGAAAACGGATGGAATGAGCTTCAGGCTTCAGTACAAAAATTAAGCTATATCGAAGCAATTAAAACGCCAAAGTTGACCGTGAACAGCCCAAAGGACAGACAACCTCAATTGATTGAAACACAAAACAATCAATGGAACATCACTTTACCCATGCAGGTGGTGTATCAAAATGATAAGAATAAAGTAAGCCAATTACTTAATGTTAATTTAACTGTCGGTAGAACAAGGACCGGTGAACTTGGAATTATGCAAGTCGCTGCTGCCCCGAATGGTGCTCCTTCGCAAACGACAAAAATTTCTTCTAATCAAGATAAACAGCGAGAACACTTATCGCAAAAAGCAGAACCGAATAATACAAGCAGACTGGCTCAAGCTCTTACCCTTCATCAACCGGTGTCTCAAAAGGCTTTTTCTAAGCCATCCCAAAAACCAGGGGGCATTAATTGTAACTATAAAATTCCTGCTGAAAATACAAAAATTGATGAGGAACTGGTTTTAACTTGGGCAAAAAAAGCCACAGCGCAATCCTTTGATTTTAACTCTTCATCTATAGATACCCAACTGCAGGAATTACAGTCATGTTATACTGAAAAAGGATGGAATGAATTTAAAACTGCATTGCAAAAATCAGGTAATATTGAAGCCATTAAAATTCAGAAACTCGTTGTGAATAGCGAAGTAGATGGTCAGCCGCAACTGCTCGAAACCAAAGACAATCAATGGAAAGTCACTTTACCCTTACATGTGGCTTATCAAAATGACAAAGACAAATTGGTTCAATTACTTAATGTTAATTTAACTATAGGCCGTAAAATTACAGGCGAGCTTGGCATTATGCAAATGATTGCAACACCAAGAGTAGCTCCTGTCACTTCCGATACAACACCGACTTCTTCACCTAAAGAGCTTGCATCACACGCAGAGCTAACTCAAAAAATGCCAGAGAATAATACGGTGCAGCAGTCTCAATCCCCGTCTGTACCTGTGGAACAACAGCCTCAAAAGGTTGAGATCATCCGTTGTGATTATAAAATCCCTGCTGAAACTCAAAAAATTGATGATGCGGTTGTTTTAAGCTGGGCTGTACAGGCTGCACTTCAATCTTTTGATTTTAATTTTGCCTCTATAGATACCCAATTGCAGCAATTACAACCCTGTTATACTGAAAAAGGATGGGATGAATTTAAGAGCGCATTACAAAAAGCAGGTAATATTGAAGCATTTAGAACACAGAAACTGACTGCGATCAGTCAGATGGATGGACGAGCTCAATTAATTGAATCTCAGGGTAATCAATGGAGAATCAGCTTACCTTTACACGTGGTTTATCAAAATGACAAAGGTAGCACAACTCAACTATTGAATGTTAATTTAATTGTGGTACGAAAACCTACGGGCGAACTAGGAATTATACAATTAAACTCTTCCTTGCGTGCCGCAGCAGGGACTCCTGAATCGCCACGTAGTTAACTTCCTTCAGAACCCAGGCTAAATATTAAATCAGTGGCTGAAGGATATCGTTTTCTGGTCTGCTCGCCAGCTTTTTTCTTTTTGTTCGCCAAGAAACCTGGCTGGCTAGAGAATCTGCTGGGCCTAACAGCCAGCCTACGCTTATTTTTAAAGACAGTATCTCCATTTCTCTCAAGGCTCAGATCTACCTCTAATTAAGGACAATGGGGTTTGGATTCAATTGGTTATTTTGTTTTATAGCCTCTATATAAAACGGTACCTTTTCATAAGGCTTGAAAAAGCGCATAATAGCGTTATTTTGACGAATATATGAGTAGTATGAAACATTCCATAGAACATCTTTTAAAACAGGCGCTAAACTCCTTGCAGAAATCAGGTGAAATCCCTGCGGATTTAGATGTTGATATTAAAGTAGAGAATGCAAAAGATCCCGTTCATGGCGATTATGCAACTAATTTGGCTTTGATTTTAGCCAAGCCATGCCGACAAGCCCCTCGAAAATTAGCTGAACTATTGGTTCAGGCTTTACCGGCTGATGCAGCGGTGGAAAAAATAGAAATAGCAGGCGCGGGATTTATCAACTTTTTTATTCGTAGTAGCGCCCGTTCATTAATTGTTGCTGAGATTCTAAAAAAAGGTAAAGAGTTTGGTCGCAGCCATTTAGGGCAAAATCAAAAAGTTTTAGTTGAGTTCGTTTCAGCGAATCCAACAGGACCTCTTCATGTTGGCCATGGTCGAAGTGCCGCTTTTGGTGCTACTTTGAGCAATGTTTTAAGAGCTGCTGGTTATGATGTGACTTTGGAATATTACGTCAATGATGCTGGACGACAAATGAATATTCTTGCAGCCAGTGTCTGGTTACGTTATTTGGAATTAGCGGGTGCTGCGGTTGTTTTCCCAACAAACGCTTATAAAGGCCAATACGTTTATGAAATAGCTCAAGAGCTGTGGGCTCAATACGGCACAGCCTATGTCCATCCATGGGATTCAATTATTTCAGGATTACCTGATGATGAGCCCCAAGGCGGGGACAAAGAAGAGTATATTGATGCAATGATAGCACGAGCTATTGTTTTGCTGGGTAAACCTGGTTTTGCTCTGTTTCATCAACATGCATTAAAAACGGTTTTAGATGATATCAAAGAAGATCTCCTTGGATTTGGGGTAAATTTTGACAGTTGGTTTTCTGAACAATCATTATTCGAAGACGGTTCTATTCAAAAAGGGATTCAAGCACTGAAAGACGGAGGCCATACTTTCGAGAAAGAAGGGGCTCTTTGGTTTAAAGCAACTGATTTTGGTGATGAAAAGGATAGGGTCTTGGTACGAGCTAATGGCCAAACCACTTATTTTGCTTCAGATGTTGCTTACCACTGGAATAAATATGACCGAGGTTATGATCGGGTAATTGATATATTTGGAGCTGATCACCACGGTTACGTAACACGCGTCCGTTCTGCAGTGACCGCTTTAGGACATGATGAAAAAGCTTTAGACGTATTATTAGTCCAGTTCGCTATTCTGTATCGAGGCGGGGAACGAGTTCAGATGTCTACTCGTAGTGGTTCTTTTGTGACTTTACGGGAGTTACGCGAGGAAGTAGGTAATGATGCTGCCCGATTCTTTTATGTAGCACGTAAGCCAGAACAGCATATGGATTTTGATTTGGATTTGGCAAAATCGGAGTCAAGTGATAATCCGGTTTATTACATTCAATATGCCCATGCCCGGATCTGTAGTGTATTAAGACAATTGAAGGAAAGAGGCTTGCTTTGGGATCAAGCTATGGGTCTTAAGCATATTGATTTATTAGAACAACAGCACGAAGCCACTTTAATTTCCTTAATTTGTCGCTATCCCGAAATTGTGGAAACATCAGCTTCTTCTTGTGAGCCTCATCAGTTAGCCTACTATTTAAGAGAGCTGGCTAATGGGCTACACAGCTACTATAATGCGGTTCAGCTTTTATGTGAGCAGGAACAATTACGCAGCGCACGTTTATGCTTGTTAGAAGCGGTACGGCAAGTATTGAATAATGGGTTGAATTTATTGGGTGTATCAGCTCCTGAGAGTATGTAATGGCAAGACAATACGGTAATAAACGGTCTTCTCGACAGCGTGGTAGCGCACCGCAGCAGTTTCTGGTAGTTATTGTTACTTTTTTACTGGGGTACTTAACGGCTTCTGTTTTTGATGTTGAAACAATAAGTCATTGGATGAATACTCAAGTATTAGCTCATCAACAAGTAAAACAACAACCTGTTAAAGCGGAGAAGCAACAGGCACAATTACCACCAAAGCCGAAGTTTGAATTTTATACTCTATTAGCTAATGAGAAAGCTGCTGGAACAACAGCTCAGTCTAATGCGAACAGTCATTCCGCCCGTCCTTCAGCTGCTGTCTCGGCAACCCAAGCAGCTTCTACCGCTGCAGTGAAGACAGCCGCGACTCATCCTGCAACAAAACAGTCCTCTAATCCTCAACAGAGAATGCCGGCTAAAGTTGCTGAAGCAAGGCCCTCAGCCCAAGCTCAAGTATCTAAGGGAAGTTATTTGGTGCAAGTGGCATCATTCAAGGCTCGGCAGGATGCCGAGCATATGAAAGGAATGTTAATTCTTAAAGGTTTTAATGTTAATGTGGTGCCTGTTCAAGCTCGAGGTGGTTGGTTTAGAGTAGTGGTTGGACCATATTCTAATCGCGTTCTGGCACAAAAAGCTCAGGAAACCCTGGCTCGGAATGAGCGGCTTAAAGGGATGATAACAAGTGCTGGCGCTTAAGTAGAAAAAAATATCCAAATAATTGTCGTTGCGAACGAAGTGAAGCAATCCAGTACAGAACTCTAACGAAACATCGTTCCGGAATGCTTCGCCAAGGCTCGACGAGAGGGAATTAACTTGCCCGTGAACAAGTTATATACACTTCCCTCGCTTCATTTCACTTGCACTTTTAGTGGATGATGTTATAGAACATTATCGATTAACAACAACCTGGATGGTGCCAGCATTTTTAATTGCATGCGGTTTACTTACCGCCACGGTAACCTGAGTTACTTTAAATTCCTGTTTAATTAAGTGGGCCACTCTGTCAGCCACAGACTCAATGAGTTGGAAGGATTGGGATTCCACAAATCCTGTTACGGTTTGGCAGAGGGCATCATAATCTATCGTATTTGCTAAATTATCCTGACAGGCACTAAAATCTGCAGGGATAGTAATGTCTATTAATAACTGTTGATCGATACGCTGTTCCCAGGCATGTACTCCAATTCTAGTGGCTACATTCAGGGCTCTAATATTTAAAGTATCCATAGTACATCCTTAGATAATGATCATTGTATCGCGATTCTACACCATGTTTCGAAATGCATACCACTGTAATAGGATAGTTATCATGGTACCATAAGCGCAATTCATTGTAGTTGAGACTCAAATATGTACGACTTAAATCAATCTTTATTTCTTCGCGCTTTGCGACGTCAACCAGTAGAGCGAACACCTGTATGGATCATGCGTCAAGCAGGTCGTTATCTGCCGGAATACAGAAAAACCAGAGAACAAGCGGGTGATTTTTTAAGTCTGTGTAAGAATCCTGAACTGGCTTGTGAGGTGACCTTGCAACCTTTACGTCGTTTCTCTTTAGATGCGGCCATACTGTTTTCCGATATTTTAACGATTCCTGATGCCATGGGACTTGGTTTGTATTTTGCAGACGGAGAAGGACCCTGTTTTAGCAAGCCTATACGGGATGTGAAGGCAATTAATGATCTGATTATTCCCGATATTACCGATTCTTTAGACTATGTGATGAATGCAGTGCGTTTAATCCGTCGGGAAATGCCGCAAGAATTGCCTTTAATTGGTTTTTCCGGTAGTCCTTGGACCTTGGGCTGCTATATGGTTGAAGGGGGAAGCAGCAGAGATTTTAAGCGCATTTTAAAATTAGTCTATACTGAACCTGAGGCTGCTCATTTGTTATTGAATAAATTAGCTCTATCAGTTAGTGCGTACTTAATGGAACAGATTAAAGCCGGGGTTAATGCAATCATGATTTTTGATACGTGGGGAGGGATTTTAACCCCAGTCAATTATCAAAATTTTTCTTTATATTATATGCAGAAAATCGTTAGAGAAATCAAAGCCAAATATGCTGATATCCCTATTATATTGTTTACTAAAGGTGGGGGACAATGGTTAGAGCAAATGGCTGCGACCGGATGTGATGCTTTAGGAATTGATTGGACATGTGATTTGCACTCTGCTCGAAAAAGAGTGGGAGACAAAGTTGCTTTACAAGGAAACCTGGATCCGGCTGTACTTTTAAGCTCAGAACAATGTATTCGTAAGCAAGTGGAGCAGGTCTTGGCCTCTTTTGGACAGGGAGCAGGGCATGTATTTAACCTGGGACATGGAATTACTCCTGATGTTCCTCCTGAGCATGTTGCGGTGATGATTGATGCGATAAATGAATTTAGTCCGCAATATCATTCGAGATCATTATGATAATTGAGAGTCGATTTAAACCTGCGTGGTGGCTGACTAATCCTCATGCACAAACTATATATTCTTCTATGAGACACCCTGTACGCGCGTCTATTGATAGAATAGAAAAAATGGATTTGCCTGATGGAGATTTTTTGAATTTGGCATGGAGCACGGCAGATTTACCTGAAAATGCCCCATTAGTCATCATACTTCATGGATTAAGCGGTTGTGTAAATTCCAGCTATGTTGCACGATTTATGCAGGCGTTTAATCAACAAGGCTGGCGTGCCGTATTAATGCATTTTAGAGGCGCGGGTGACGAGCTTAACCGTCTACCGAGAGCTTATCATTCGGGTGATACCGCTGATTTAGACTATTTAATTAAAGTCTTGGATCAACGCGAACCTGAAAGTAAAAAATTTGTAGTAGGCGTCTCATTAGGAGGAAATGTTCTACTCAAATGGTTAGGGGAAAAAGGACCTACTCAATCTATAGTGAGTGCTGCTGTAGCCGTCTCTGTTCCTTTTGTTCTGAATATAGTGGCTGACCGCATGAATAGTGGTTTTTCTCGTTTGTATCAGACACGTTTATTAAATCAATTAAAAGAGATTTTTGCTCGTAAAGAGAGTTTTTTGAAACATCCCCCGGAGGCGATAAAAAGAGCGGCTGAATGTCAGTGCTTTTGGACTTTTGATGATCAGGTGACCGCCCCTTTACATGGTTTTAATAGTGTCCATACTTATTATCGGGAATGCAGTTCCCGGAAATACTTAAAACATATAACCACACCTACACTTATTATTCATGCTTTGGATGATCCTTTTATGACCGCTGAAGTTTTACCTTCAGAGGATGAATTATCTGATTCGGTGATTTTAGAATTGAGTAAAAAAGGAGGTCATGTAGGATTTATTACCGGGAACACGCCAGGAGTGCCGGTCTATTGGTTAGACCAGCGAATTCCTGAGTATATTTCAGAACAATTAGGTAGCTAAGCATTTCTGAATTGTCTGCTCAATTGCAGAGCCATTTCAATTGATTGTTCGTAATTTAGTCTGGGATCAACCAGGCTGTGGTATGCCGTTTTCAGATCTTCAGCATCCAGGCCTCGAGCGCCACCGATGCATTCAGTAACATTATCACCGGTTAGTTCAAAATGTACTCCACCCAGGTAACTTCCCATAGAACGATGGATTTCCAATGCTTGTTTTAGCTCGGTAAGGATGTTATCAAAGTGACGTGTTTTAGTGCCATCAGCAGTTGTTTCAGTATTTCCATGCATGGGATCGCAAGACCAGGTTACTGGAATTTTGGTTTTCTTTACTGCCTCAATCAACGGAGGTAATAATTGATCGATATGTTTTGCTCCTAAACGAGTGAACAATAGAATGCGTCCCTCTTCGCGTTGAGGATTGGCAAGAGCTAACACCTCAGCAAGCCATTCAGGCGTAGCACCAGGCCCTACTTTAATTCCTATAGGATTTTGAACTCCGCGTAAAAATTCCAGATGAGCACTGTCAATTTGTGCTGTACGCATCCCTATCCAGGGCAAATGCGTTGATAGATTATACCAATGGCCATCTTTTACCTGACGAGTCAGAGCTTGTTCATAATGCAGGTGCAGTGCTTCGTGTGAGGTATAAAAATCTACTTTACTCAGATTACTGGAGCGTATTCCATCTATAGCCTTCAAGAAATCTAAAGCATCTTCAATGGAATCAACAATATTTTGATATTCTTTTTTTTGTTTTGAGTGCTCCACAAAACGTAAATCCCATCGCTGGGGGTTATGTAAATCTGCAAATCCCCCTTCCAGTAAAGCGCGTATAAAATTTAAAGTCATTGCCGAGCAGCTATACGCTTGCAACAGCAACTTGGAATTAGGTTCCCTGGCTGTTTGAGTAAATTCGGGTGAATTAACTATATCCCCTCTGTAACTGGGTAGGGTAATACCACCGATGGTTTCAAAATCAGAAGAACGAGGTTTAGCATATTGTCCCGCTATCCGCCCAATTCGAATAATGGGTTTACGTAATCCGTACAACAAGATCAAGCTCATTTGCAACATGATTTTCAATTTGTTACCGATCACTTCAGAACGGCAATCATTAAAGGATTCAGCACAGTCGCCACCTTGAAGTATAAAGGCTTCACCACGTCCGGCACGAGCCACTTCCTTTTTTAAACGCTTTATTTCACCACTGGTAACTAATGGAGGCAAAAGGCTTAATTGTTCTACTACTTTGTTTAATTGTTCTTGATCTGCGTAAGTTGCGGCTTGCAAATACGAATATTGTTGCCAAGAAACTGGCGACCATTCTTGCATAATAGACCCAAATGTTTTTTTTGATACCTAAGTATGGAATAAATGAACATTTACTGCAAGCCGTGTCTTAATTCATGGTTTTTTTATATGCAGTCGATATGCAAGGTGGTCTGATGAATTGGATTAACTACATAAAATCAGGTTAATAAGAGGGCTATTTAGTTCTTGATTTCAATTGCATTGAATTTTAATTCAAAATAAAGACTTGAAATTTCATAGGGGTGACCCCATGTGCTAGAGTCAAGTTAGTCAGGAGTCATTATTGATGAGTAAACATAACAAAAAAGATTGGAATAAATTTAAGGAAGAAAACAAAACAGAAGAAGTGATGGGAGAAGAGTCTTCTGAGGAACTACCGCAGGAAGAGGCTGCCTTAGCTCATCCCAGTTACACTGCTTTGGAAGAGCAACTTACTATTGCCGAGCAAAAAGCTCATGAAAACTGGGAAAAATCAGTGCGTGCATTAGCTGAACTGGACAATGTACGACGTCGTATGGAGCGTGAAGTCGCCAATGCTCATAAATATGGTGTAGAAAAATTGATTACTGCTTTGTTACCCGTTGTAGACAGTCTTGAACAAGCCCTGCAGATAGCGGAAAAAAATGCAGATGCAGCCATGCATGAAGGTTTGGATCTTACTATGAAACTCTTTACTGATGCATTGCAAAAATTTGATGTAGAACGCATTGATCCTATGGGGGAATCGTTTGATCCGCAACAACATGAAGCAATGTCTATTCAGGATGTACCTGGTACACCTCCTAATACGGTTATAGCGGTATTCCAAAAAGGGTATAAATTGAGTGACCGAGTGATCAGACCTGCTCGAGTAATTGTGTCAAAAAACAAATCAGCAGAAGAAAATTAATAAGAAGGCAAAGTGACTTCTTATCTATATAAAGATAAAGAATGTCGCTTTTTATGGGTTGAATTATACGTTTACAACCCCATATGAATATTATTGTACTAGAAACCACTAATTTGGAGCAAAAAAACAATGGCTAAGATTATAGGAATAGACTTGGGTACTACTAACTCATGTGTTGCTGTAATGGAAGGTGATAAACCCAAGGTAATTGAAAACAGTGAAGGCATTCGAACTACTCCTTCCATTGTTGCCTTTACTGACGACGATGAAGTATTAGTTGGTGCCGCAGCAAAGCGTCAATCAGTAACTAATCCTGAAAAAACTTTGTTTGCAATCAAACGTTTGATCGGTCGCCGTTTTGATGATGCTGTTGTGCAGAAAGATATTAAGATGGTCCCCTATAAAATTGTTAAAGCAGATAATGGGGATGCTTGGGTTAGAGTTAAAAATCAAGATAAAGCGCCACCACAAATTTCTGCAGAAGTATTGCGTAAAATGAAAAAAACAGCAGAAGATTATTTAGGCGAAGAAGTTAAAGAAGCCGTGATCACCGTACCTGCTTATTTCAATGACTCTCAGCGTCAAGCAACTAAAGATGCTGGTCGTATCGCAGGACTTGAGGTAAAAAGAATTATTAACGAACCCACTGCGGCAGCTCTGGCCTATGGTATGGACAAGAAACGTGGTGATTCGGTTATTGCTGTTTATGACCTGGGTGGTGGTACCTTTGATATTTCCATCATTGAAATTGCAGAAGTAGATGGCGAACACCAATTTGAAGTATTAGCTACCAACGGTGATACCTTCCTCGGTGGGGAAGATTTCGACTTGGCTTTAATTGAGTATTTGGCTGCTGAATTCAAAAAAGACTCCGGCATCGATTTACATAATGATCCGCTTGCCTTACAACGACTGAAAGAGGCTGCTGAGAAAGCCAAAATTGAATTGTCTTCAGCACAACAAACCGATGTAAATCTGCCCTATATCACAGCAGATGCTTCTGGACCCAAACACTTAAATATCAAACTGACTCGTGCAAAACTGGAGTCTCTGGTTGAAAAATTAGTTGAGCGCACTGTTGAGCCTTGTAAAATAGCGTTGAAAGATGCTGGCCTGACTGTATCGCAAATTAATGAAGTGATTTTGGTGGGTGGTCAGACACGTATGCCTTTAGTTCAAAAAACTGTTGAAGAATTTTTTGGTAAAGAACCACGTAAAGACGTTAACCCCGATGAAGCGGTTGCAGTGGGTGCTGCTATTCAAGCGGCCGTATTATCAGGCGAAGTGAAAGACATTCTTTTACTTGACGTTACTCCATTATCTCTGGGTATAGAGACAATGGGCGGTATCATGACAAAATTGATTGATAAAAATACCACTATTCCTACTAAAGCCAACCAAGTATTCTCGACTGCGGATGACAATCAAACTGCGGTTACTGTTCACGTGTTACAAGGGGAAAGAGAACAGGCTTCAGCGAATAAATCTTTGGGTCGATTTGATTTGGGCGATATTCCTCCTGCACCTCGTGGCGTGCCTCAAATTGAAGTGACGTTTGATATCGATGCCAATGGTATTCTAAATGTTTCTGCTAAAGATAAGGCAACAGGTAAAGCTCAATCAATCGTCATCAAGGCATCTAGTGGTCTAAGTGATGAAGAAGTTGATGCTATGGTAAAAGATGCTCAATCTCATGCGGAAGAAGACAAGAAATTTAAGGAAATGGCAGAGCTTCGCAATCAGGCAGACAGTATGATTCATAGCTGTGAAAAATCGATGAAAGATTTAGCCGGTGAATTGTCTGAAGATGAGAAAAAAGGCATCGAAACAGCAATCGCTGAATTAAAAGAAGCGGTACAAGGTAGTGATAAAGCTCATATTGAAGAGAAATTAAAAGTGTTAACAGATGCTTCTGCTAAAATGGCTGAGCGGGTTTATGCTAAAAAATCTGCGGAAGGACAACCCGGTTCTGCTGATGCTCAACCTCAAGAGTCTGCTAAACCAGCTGAAGAGGGTGTTGTTGATGCCGAGTTTGAAGAGGTCAAAGAAGATAAAAAATAAGCTCCGGTACGAGCTTTGGGTCGGGACGATAATTTTTCGTCCCGTTGGTATTTTGACAAGGACTTAATTGTTAAGTCCTTGCTATTTATTTAAAAATTGTGAGCAGTTATGGAACAGCGGGATTATTATGAACTTTTAGAAGTTAGTCGAAACGCTAACGATGTTGAAATTAAAAAAGCATATCGCAAACTGGCAATGAAGTATCATCCCGATCGTAATCCCGACGATTCTTCTGCTGAAGAGAAATTTAAAGAAATTCAAAAAGCCTATAATGTGCTATCGGATAAACAGAAACGTGCTGCTTATGATCAATTTGGTCATGCCGGAGTTGATCCTTCTATGGGCGGTCAAGGCGGATTTGGTAATGGTTTTGGCGGCTTTGGGGATGTCTTTGAAGATATTTTCGAAAATATTTTTTCCGGTGGTCGCGGAGCTGGGCGCCAATCGCGCGGTCAACGTGGAGCCGATCTTCAATTTAATGTTCAGTTAACTCTTGAAGAAGCCGCTGTGGGTAAAGAAGTGGAGATTACCGTTCCTCGCCATGGTAGTTGTACTACTTGTGAGGGATCCGGGGCTAAAAAAGGAACCCAACCTAAGACCTGCGAAACCTGTAATGGTATGGGACAGGTTAGAATTCAACAGGGTTTTTTCTCGATTCAGCAAACATGTCCTGGTTGTCATGGCGAAGGAAAAATTATTTCTGATCCATGCCCAAGTTGCCATGGACAAGGCCGGATTCGAGAAAGCAAAAAATTAACCGTTAAAATTCCCGCCGGTGTGGATAATGGCGATAGAGTAAGATTAAGCGGTGAAGGTGAAGCGGGTGTTCATGGCGGTGGCTCAGGAGATCTGTATGTTCAAATTAACATTAAAAAACATGCGATATTTGAACGCCATGAAAATGATTTACATTGTGAAGTTCCTATCAGTTTTATAATAGCTGCATTGGGTGGCTCTATTGAAGTTCCGACGCTTGAGGGCAGAGTGACCTTAAAGATTCCTGCTGAAACTCAAACGGGCAAAGTATTTCGTTTAAGAAGCAAGGGAATGAAATCAGTTCGCGGTTATGCTCAGGGGGATTTGCTGTGTAAAGTAGTAGTGGAGACCCCAGTCAACTTGTCTCGCGAACAGAAAGAACTATTAACCCAATTACAAGATTCTCTGGAAAAGGCTAAAGCAAACCATTCCCCGCGTTCCAGTTCCTGGTTTGCTGGGGTGAAAAAGTTTTTTGAAGACATGAAATTTTGAGCTAAGTGAGTTACAATTGTAACTTTAACAATTATGTGCAAGGATTGCACATTTTTTATAATTGTGCTCTGGGTGGTAAGGATAGCTATACATTGAACAATATCGAGTCTACTCATGATAAATAAACCAGCAATTTTGGTATTAGCTGATGGCACTACCTATGAGGGCTTATCAGTTGGGGCTGCTGGAGATTGTGTCGGTGAATTGGTTTTTAACACCTCAATGACTGGCTATCAGGAAATGCTCACTGATCCCTCTTACGCTCGCCAAATAATTACTTTAACTACTGCTCATGTGGGCAATACCGGTTGTAACAGTGAAGACATGGAATCTCACAAGGTTTGGGCTGCCGGTTTAGTAATGCGAGACTGTTCCCTTTTGCATAGTAATTATCGTGCTGAACAATCTCTCCCTGATTGGCTTAAAAAAAATGGCGTTGTTGCCATTTCCGGCGTGGATACTCGCGATTTAACTTTAAGGTTGCGCGAACATGGTGCTTTAGGGGCCTGTATTTCTACCAATACTGCTGAACCGGAAAAAGCTCTTGAAAAAGCTCAGTCTTTTTGTGGCTTACAAGGCGTGGATTTAGCTTTAGAGGTGTCGCGACAAACGATAGAACGATGGCATGAAGGGCAAGGGGAGTGGGGGGAGCAATCCAAGCCGCATCAATTTCATGTAGTCGCTTATGACTTTGGGGTGAAGCATAATATTTTACGTATATTGCATGATAAGGGATGTCATTTAACTATAGTGCCCGCTAAAACCTCTGCCGCAGAGGTTCTTGCCATGAATCCAAATGGTATCTTTTTGTCTAATGGTCCAGGGGATCCTGAAGCCTGTGATTATGCCATCAAAGCAACTCAGGAGTTTTTAGCAAGCAACATTCCCGTTTTTGGTATTTGCTTAGGTTTCCAGATTTTGGCATTAGCTTGTGGCGGTATTACCAAAAAAATGAAATTTGGTCATCATGGCGCGAATCACCCTGTGGTGGAAACCCAAGGAAATAAACGAGTCTTTATTACCAGCCAAAACCATGGTTTTGCTGTTGACGAAGAAAGCTTGCCTGATTGTTTAGAAGTAACTCATCGTTCTTTATTTGATGATAGTTTGCAAGGGATTAGGCACAAAAATAAACCAGCATTTGGTTTCCAGGGTCACCCCGAAGCTAGCCCCGGCCCACATGATATAGAAATTATATTTAATGAATTTATAACATTAATGAAGTAAGGGGTGCCCAACTTCATAGTTTAGAGGGATATGTAATGAATGAATGCCATGTTTTTACCTCCGAATCCGTTTCTGAGGGGCATCCGGATAAGATAGCGGATCAAATTTCTGATGCCGTTTTAGACGCTATTTTAGCTCAAGATCCTGCTGCGCGAGTTGCATGCGAAGTTTTTGTTAAAACCGGTATGGTTCTGGTAGGAGGAGAAATTACGACCAAGGCTTGGGTTGACGTAGAGGAAATTACCCGCCATGTAATTAAAGATATAGGCTATAATAGCTCCCAAATGGGTTTTGACTGGGAGTCTTGCGCCGTACTTTCTGCTATTGGCAAACAATCGACCGATATTGCTCAAGGGGTTGATAATCAAAAAACTAAAATTCTGGGGGCAGGAGATCAGGGCTTAATGTTCGGTTATGCCAGTCGTGAAACAGATGTATTCATGCCAGCTCCTATTGCCTATGCACATCGCTTGATGGAAAAACAAGCAAGCATGCGTAAATCAGGGGCATTGCCTTGGTTAAGACCTGATGCGAAATGTCAATTGACTTTAAAATATGATCAAGGTATGCCAGTAGAAGTAGATACTGTAGTGTTTTCTACTCAACATGCACCCGATGTAACTTATGACGATTTAACTGAAGCTGTTCGTGAAGAAATTATTAAAAAAATACTGCCTGCTGAATGGCTAACAGCAAAAACACGTTACTTTATAAATCCGACTGGGCGTTTTGTTATTGGTGGTCCCTTAGGCGATTGCGGTTTAACCGGCCGTAAAATTATAGTGGATACCTATGGTGGGATGGCCAGGCATGGAGGAGGTTGCTTCTCCGGTAAAGATCCATCAAAAGTTGATCGATCCGCGGCTTATGCGGCCAGACATGTAGCTAAAAATATAGTAGCGGCAGGTTTGGCTGATAAATGTGAGATCCAAGTGTCCTATGCTATAGGCATAGCAGAACCCACGTCAATTTTCGTTGAAACGTTTGGTACTGGACGCTTAAAAAATAGTGAAATTATTGATTTAATTCATACTCATTTTGATTTAACGCCACAAGGAATTATTGACCATCATGATTTGCTTCGTCCCATTTACAAAGAGACAGCAACTTATGGTCATTATGGAAGAGATCATTTTCCCTGGGAGCGTTTAGATAAGGTAACTGCATTAAGCAAAGCACTCTAATTCTAATAAGGATATTCTAATGAACTTAGTTGATGACACAGCGGCTCAAGTGAAGAGCTTCCATGATTATAAAGTAGCTGATATGTCTTTAGCTGACTGGGGGCGTAAAGAGATTGCTATAGCAGAAACCGAAATGCCTGGTTTAATGGGATTACGGGCGGAATTTGCTGCAAAGCAACCTTTAAAAGGAGCAAGAATTGCTGGTTGTCTGCACATGACTATTCAAACTGCGGTCTTGATTGAAACGCTGCTTGCTTTAGGGGCTGAAGTTCGCTGGTCATCCTGTAATATATTTTCGACTCAAGATCATGCTGCTGCGGCAATTGCAGCAAAAAATATCCCTGTGTTTGCCTGGAAGGGTGAAACAGAGGAGGAGTATTGGTGGTGTGTTGAGCAAACTTTAAGTGGCCGCGAGGGATGGAGTCCCAATTTACTATTAGATGATGGTGGCGATTTAACCCAAGTCGTTCATCAAAAGTATCCTCAGCTTTTGTCCGCGATTAAAGGCGTTTCAGAAGAAACAACTACAGGTGTTGCCAGATTGTATGAAATGGCAAAGCAGCGGCTTTTAAAAGTTCCTGCGATTAACGTAAATGATGCAGTTACCAAATCCAAATTTGATAACCTCTATGGTTGCCGGGAATCTTTATTAGATGGCTTAAAACGGGCAACCGACGTTATGATTGCTGGTAAAGTGGCTCTGATTTTGGGCTATGGTGATGTGGGTAAGGGATGTGCACAAGCATTACGTGGACAGGGTGCTTCCGTTTTGATCGCAGAAATTGATCCTATTTGTGCTCTTCAGGCAGCAATGGAGGGGTATAGAGTAGTCACTCTCGATGATGTGGCTGAACAAGTGGATATTGTGGTTACAGCAACAGGTAATTATCATGTAGTTACTCTGGAACATATGAAGCGTATGCGTAATCAGGCAATATTATGTAATATTGGCCATTTTGATTCTGAGATTGATATTCAAAGTTTGAAACAATACAAATGGGAGAATATAAAACCCCAAGTTGATCATGTCATATTTCCTGATGGCAAGCGTCTTATCGTGTTGGCTGAAGGTCGCCTGGTTAATTTAGGTTGTGCTACTGGTCATCCTAGTTTTGTAATGTCCGCTTCCTTTACTAATCAGGTATTGGCACAAATTGAGTTATTTCAAAATTCAAGTCAGTATGAACATCAGGTTTACGTGCTTCCCAAATTATTGGATGAAAAAGTGGCTCGTTTACATTTAAGTCGTATTGGCGCCAAATTAACTGAATTAAGGGATGAACAGGCTCAATATATTGGGGTGAATAAAAAGGGGCCTTATAAACCGGATCATTATCGTTATTAAATTTAAACACTACATTTGCACATACCACGTCATCTTGAACAATGCCACGTCATCTCGAGCGCCAGCGAGAGATCTCCTGGCATGGGTACCGAGCCTCCATTTGGAGATCCCTCACTACGTTCGGGATGACGTAGTATTGCTCGAATGACAAGACACTTCTCCAATGGATGCCACGTCATCTCGAGCGCTAGCGAGAGATCTCCTGGCATGGGCACCGAGCCTCCATTTGGAGATCCCTCACTACGTTCGAGATGATGTAGTATTGCTCGAATGACAAGACACTTCTCCAATGGATGCCACGTCATCTCGAGCATCAGCGAGAGATCTCCTGGCATGGGCACCGAGCCTCTATTTGGAGATCCCTCACTACGTTCGGGATGACGTAGTATTGCTCGAATGACAAGACACTTCTCCAATGGATGCCACGTCATCTCGAGCGCCAGCGAGAGATCTCCTGGCGTGGGCACCGAGCCTCTATTTGGAGATCCCTCACTAGGTTCGGGATTGACGTAGTATTGCTCGAATGACAAGACACTTCTCCAATGGATACCACGTCATCTCGAGCGCCAGCGAGAGATCTCCTGGCATGGGCACCGAGCCTCCATTTGGAGATCCCTCACTAGGTTCGGGATTGACGTAGTATTGCTCGAATGACAAGACACTTCTCCAATGGATGCCACGTCATCTCGAGCATCAGCGAGAGATCTCCTGGCATGGGCACCGATCCTCTATTTGGAGATCCCTCACTAGGTTCGGGATTGACGTAGTATTGCTCGAATGACAAGACACTTCTCCAATGGATACCACGTCATCTCGAGCGCCAGCGAGAGATCTCCTGGCATGGGCACCGAGCCTCCATTTGGAGATCCCTCACTAGGTTCGGGATTGACGTAGTATTGCTCGAATGACAAGACACTTCTCCAATGGATGCCACGTCATCTCGAGCATCAGCGAGAGATCTCCTGGCATGGGCACCGATCCTCTATTTGGAGATCCCTCACTAGGTTCGGGATTGACGTAGTATTGCTCGAATGACAAGACACTTCTCCAATGGATACCACGTCATCTCGAGCGCCAGCGAGAGATCTCCTGGCATGGGCACCGAGCCTCCATTTGGAGATCCCTCACTAGGTTCGGGATTGACGTAGTATTGCTCGAATGACAAGACACTTCTCCAATGGATGCCACGTCATCTCGAGCGCCAGCGAGAGATCTCCCGGCATGGGCACCGAGCCTCCATTTGGAGCTCCCTCACTGTCTTCGGAATAGCAATTCCCATTCTGAGGTTAGGTTTAACCTTACGCCTTTTCCTGGTTGCATTTAAAAATGCTGACTATCCCTAAGTCATCACAACTTAGTCTATGTTTCATGACGGAAAAATTAGTGTTTCCTATCTCCTTCCCTTTTGCGATTTTATTTCTAAAGGTGTAACGTATAGTTGATACCTATGGATAGTTCGCCAAAGACTTTAATAAGGAGATTGAAGGATGGTTTCAAAAAAAGGGATTATGGCGTTAAGCCTTTTGTCATTATCACATGCTCTTTTTGCTTCACCTGATAATGAAACTATAAGAGTTATTATAAAATACAAACAGCAAAATCAATCAGCGTCTGCATTAAAGTCGCAAATTATTCATGCTACTCAATTACCAGTAAAAGAACTGAATCCCATGGCTAATGGGGCTTATTCAGTAATTTTAGATAGTTCCAATTCTGATTTAAAAAATGTTAAGGATCAGGATGCAACCTCCCTGATATTAAATCAGCTACGCAACAATCCCAATGTGCTTTATGCAGTTAAAGATAGAATAGGTTATTTTAAACCAGTGCCCGATCCATCTATCAGTAAAAGCCTTGGTGAGTTGCTGTCCCATGATAGTCAATGGGACGAATTCGCGCCTCCGGGCGGAATTATGCTGGAATCCAAGTCGGGATTAAGAGACGGTGCCTGGGCTTATACGTCAGGATCATCAAAAAAACCTATTGTCGTCGCAGTATTAGATACAGGTATTGCTCTTAATGAGAGTTTGGAAAATAACTTGTTAAAAGATAAGAATGGACAGGTTTGGGGATGGAATTTTGCTGGTAATAACAATAATTTAACAGACGAAACCAAGTCTTATCATGGAACTCATGTTGCCGGGACTATTGCAGGTTATGGGCATGTGATGAATGGTGTTGGTGAAGATTTAAAAATATTAACGGTTAAAATTCCTGGTGAAACAGGAATGTTTTATGAAAGTGCGGTGGTCAATGGAATTTATTGGTCTGTTGGTGCAGATGTGCCTGGGATTCCTAAAAATATGTATCCTGCGAGAGTACTAAATATGAGTTTCGGTGTTGATTTAGAACCAGGTAAGGAAATAGATTACTGTGATGAAGCACTGCAGGAAGCTGTATTTTTCGCGCGCAAAAAAGGTGCTGTACTCGCTGTCGCTGCTGGTAATGATAATGTTTGGGAGCATTATAATGCCCCTGCAGTATGCAATGGCACGATTAAGATTGCCTCTACTGGACCTGAAGGATTAAGGTCTTATTTTTCTAACTACGGACCAAGTGTTACCTTGGCTGCTCCTGGTGGTGATAAACGATATGGAGCTGCTGGGGGGATTCTATCTACAGTAAATCCGGGTGGAGGATATAATTCTTCAGGATTTGATTTTTATCAGGGAACCAGTATGGCTTCTCCCCATGTTGCGGGAGTGGCAGGGTTAATTTACGCGATTAATAATAATTTAAAAGCAGAGCAAGTCGAGCAAATTCTTTATATGACGACCCATGACTTTGGTAGAACCAATGATACCAATAAATCCTGCGTAGGAAGAAAACCCTGTGGACATGGTATATTGGATGCTGAGAGTGCGGTGAAAACAGCACTGAATGGCTATGATGTATTATTCTCTGCTCCGGCAAAAGTTGCTTTGACAACCAAATCCTGTGGCCAGATGATGTTTCAGCCAGGAGACAGTAAAATAAACTCTGAAAATGCAGTGTGGATACCAACTCAATTGGGGTGCGAGTCTGAAGAAAATTATCTGCATCCCCACATAGAAAAAACTAAAGACGGAAAAATTCTGGCTTATTACGGTTCGGTGAGTTATCAATTAGATCAAACAGCTTTTAAAGAGTGTCATGTCGTTGGTTATGATGGGGTAGGGTGTTATTTGTAAGGAAGGGAAGGCTCTAGGCTTTGTAAGGTCTAAATGCCGTAGAAGTACCCCGTCATTCGAACTACTACGTCATCCGAACTATTACGTCATCCCGAACGAAGTGAGGGATCTCCAAAACTGGGCGCAGTGCTTAGGTCAGGAGATCTCTCGCTAGCGCTCGAGATGACGTGGGATTGTGCGAGATGACGTGGATATTTCTTCGGATCGGTGAATGATTATTTCAGCCACTCATTTAGAATATCAACAATTTTTTGGGCTTGATCAGCACTGGAGATATTGAACTTGGATTTTTGCCAATATTGATTATTTCTTTTTTGATAACGTCTAATAGAATATTTAACAGGCCCATAATCATTTTTAGCATTATCCCAGTCTTGATATTTAAACATAATAGTAGTCCAAGCCCCCTTGGTTAATACTTGTTTATCAAGCTCTTTAGTCGTTTCAGTTCCATTTTCACTAAAAGAAATAGTGATATCGTCTACAGTTTCAGCCATTTAAGTTAGATCCTCAATTATTTGTTGATGGATTGTAGTTTGCCATCGACAAAAGTCAAGGAAACAGTAGGTTGATATTGTCCTGGTTGATAAATCCAAATTTGCGGTTTTTGGGCTGTAGGGACTATTTGGTTAATAAAAGTATTGTTCACGACAGAAGGACTGCCACAAGAACCATAGACCTTACCGACCGGATCACCTACTTGAATATTAGCTCCGTTGCAAATGGAAAAAGCATTCGAGTCAGAACCATTGACTTTAATTCCTTTAACTCTACTATTCACTACATCTACTTGTAATTGCGTGCCTCCATTTCCTGTTGGTACGTTCCATACCCCATAAAAAGCGGTTGCAGCACCCTGATTATTATAAATTAATTGTTGCACAGGAATTCTTTGCATAATAGGTTGATTTGAGTCTTGTTGACTTAAAGGTTGGCCACAAGCGGCAATAACCTCGTTAGGAGACATCCCAACATTGATATAGGCATGATTTTGAGGACAATAAAAGGATTGATCCGCCATAAGGCTGAAAGGCAAACCTAACAAGACTAAACCATATATAGATTTAATGTTCATATGTCCATCCAGTCAGTTCCGTACAATTCAATTATAGTCCTTTTTAATTCACTACGCTCTATAAGAGATTCCATGGTAAGGAAGCACTGATAAATAAGGTAATAATTTTTAATATGATCATCATGATAATAGGAGAAAAATCAAAACCGGAAATATCAGGAATAATTTTTCTGCCCAGAATTAATAATGGTTCAGTCAATAAACGCAGAAAATCCGCTATTGGATGTTGCCAGCGAGGATTTACATAGCTCATAATCACGCGAATCAGAATAGCGTAGAACAGGAGATTACAGGGCTGAATAATTAAATCAGCAAGGACGTAAAGTAGTATAAAGACCACAGGTATTATGGCATGAAACACCAGTAAACTGAGGGTGATTATTTTAATAAATTCAACCAGTATTAAAGTGCCAAAAGCCACCCAGTCATATTTTTGCCCTGGTTTATATTTTTGTTTAAATAAATGAAAGGGGCTAACTAAAGGATCAGTGATAGTGGCAATAAGCTGACTGAACTGAGTCAGTGAGCTGATTCGTAAGTAACGCAAAGCAATACGAACCCATAAACTGTAAATGATCACTCCAAAAAATAAAGAAAATAAAAAAAATCCTACCGCAGTAAAACCAGACATCATTCCTCCTGTTTAGGGAACTTTAAAATACCTTGGGGAACGGTAAAATGGGTTATTCCACTGTTCCTAATTCATGGGCACGCTGTTTCGCAGCACTCATTGCTGCAAGGGTCAGGGCATTTAATTGTTCATGCATTATACTGAGTGCTGCAGCTGTGGTCCCTCCTGGTGATGTTACCTTTGTTCTTAGCTGGGTTAAACTTAAATCGTCGTTTTGAGCTAATTTTAATGCGCCACTAAAGGTTTGCAGCACGAATGTTTTGGCAATGGACTCCTTTAAACCCAAGGCAATCGCCGCCTCAACCATAGCTTCTAAAAATGAAAAAACATAAGCAGGGCCACTTCCTGAAAGGGCGGTAAAGGTATCCATGTCGTCTTCATTTTTTGCCCAGGTGGTTATTCCAATTTGGGAGAAAATCAATTCTGCTTGTCGTTTCTGTTCTGGACTTACAAATTGATTTGCTATCATCGGTGTTGCTGCGAGTCCAACAGATGCAGGAGTATTAGGCATGGTGCGGATAAGCGGCTGATTGGCTTTACAATGTTTGGCGAACCAGGACAGACTCAAGCCCGCGGCAACAGAAATAAGAAGACAATCAGGGGGAAGAAGAGGAGTAATTTCGTTAAGAATTAAGCTCATTTTCATTGGTTTTACAGCCAGGATGACAACTTCTGCTTTTTTAATTATTTCTTTATTATCGTAATGAGTCTGAATTTGATCTTTGTTTCTACCTGCACTTAATGAGGGGGCTGCAGCAGACAAGGAATACGAACCTTGTTGACTTAACCCGCGCGCAATGGCTTTAGCCATATTTCCATAACCTATAAAACTGATATTCATGCTCTTATACCTTATCGTTCGCCAAAAATTGCTCGACCTATACGAACAATAGTAGAGCCTGCTTTGATTGCAGGAATCAAATCATCGCTCATTCCCATGGATAAAGTATCCATTTTTAACCCTGATTCTTGATTGATGGAATGCATCAATTGATTGAGTTGTAACAATAAATGATATTGTTCTTCGGGAGCCTTTTGCGGTGGAGGAATAGTCATAAGCCCTCTCAGTTTGAGATGGGGTAATTGACTGATCGCCAGAGCTAATTCACGAGCTTGCTCGGGGAGTATTCCCGATTTGGTTTCTTCTGCGACTAAATTGACTTGCAAACACACATTAAGCGGGGGCAAATTTGATGGTCTGTATTCATTAAGTTGTCTGGCGATTATAATCCGGTTAATGCTGTGCACCCAATTAAAATGCGTGGCAATACCTTTAGTTTTATTACTTTGAATTGGACCTATAAAGTGCCAGGAGATGGGTAAATCTTTTAACGCATTTATTTTATTTAATGCTTCTTGATAATAATTTTCGCCAAAGTGGGTTGCACCCAATTGAAACGCTTTCGTAATGGTTTCAATACTTTGTTTTTTACTGACAGCCAATAATAAAACACTACCCGGTTTTCTGTTGCTGATTATCTCAGCTTGCGCAATTAATTGTCTCACATGATTAAAATTTTGTTCCAGACCCATGCTCATTCCACGATTTATATATTAAAGCGGTATGATAATACAACAATAGACCTCTTGCATAACCTGCAAGAGGTCTAATATTTGCTGTGTATCATTTCCTGAGCTAATCTACTAGAAACAATTAAGGAGTTATCTATTTTTTCCTGGTATACCCGGGAATAAATAGGATAATTAATAAATAATTAGGGATAATGGTACATGGACATAGCAGAGTTATTAGCATTTTCTGTTAAAAATAAATCTTCGGATTTGCATATATCCTCAGGATTACCTCCGATGATTCGTGTAGATGGGGATTTACGTAAAATCAATTTACCCGATTTAGAACACAAAGATGTGATAAAAATCATCTACGACATCATGAATGACAGGCAAAGAAAGGAGTTTGAAGAGTTTTTAGAGACTGATTTCTCTTTCGAGATTGCTAATCTGGCCCGTTTCAGGGTTAATGCGTTCAATCAATCCCGTGGTGCTGCTGCCGTATTTCGAACCATTCCATCGACTATTTTAAGTATGGAAGATTTGAATTTACCACCCATTTTTAAAGAGATGGCCTCTTTCTCCAGAGGTTTGGTGTTGGTCACTGGGCCTACTGGTTCAGGGAAAAGTACGACTCTTGCAGCCATCATCGATTTTATAAATTCTTCACGCTATGAACACATCCTGACAGTCGAAGATCCTATAGAGTTTGTTCATCAAAGTAAAAAATGTTTGGTAAACCAACGTGAAGTGCATAGAGATACCTTAAGTTTTAATGCGGCCTTGCGTTCTGCTTTGCGTGAAGACCCGGATATTATTCTGGTAGGGGAATTACGCGATCTGGAGACGATTCGCTTGGCAATGACTGCTGCTGAAACAGGACATTTGGTATTCGGCACTTTACACACTAACTCCGCCACTAAAACAATCAACCGGATAATTGACGTATTTCCGGCTGAAGAAAAATCAATGGTTCGCTCTATGTTGTCCGAGTCATTACAAGCGGTTGTAGCGCAAAGCTTATTGAAAAAAACTAATGGGGGACGAGTTGCTGCTCTGGAAATAATGATATGTACCGGAGCAATTCGCAATCTTATTAGAGAGGATAAGGTGGCGCAAATGTATTCCTCTATTCAGACTGGACAAGCTAAAGGAATGCAAACTTTAGATCAACATTTAACAGAATTAGTAAATAAAAATATTATTTCCCGTCATATTGCTAATGAGGCAGCCGTGAATAAAACCTTATTTTAGTTATCCAGGATTAGGCTAAGAGTATTTATAATGTCTTGAAATAGAGATTCGGAGTTGATAATACTTCTTGGTCTTAATAATTTATTAATGTTCATTATCTACAATAAGCCCCCATGATTTATTTAGTGGTGGTTAAAAAGTGTTAAAATACGACATTCAGGAAGTACGAAATACCTTGAGATAAATAGGGATTTTTTTCAGCGTCTGTTGAGGGAAAATATAAAAGATCCCCAACTGAGTGTCTTTATGAATGGATTGAGACCCTTATTGTACCAAAACACGCGAAGGCTATCTAAAGACAGCATTACTCCTGTAATATATAAATGGAGAGACGAGGGTGATTTTGAACCTGCACTAGGCTACGAAGAAATTAGAAAATATATTGTAGACAATAAAGAACTCCTCGAGCCTATTTACAATAGAACCTTCAAATGTTGATATTTCTGACAAACAGACGATGACGCAAGATCATCAAAAATTGACTTGTGATTTGATTCATGAAGTGAATCATCCAACAAGTGAAGTAATTTCTGATCCAATGATGAATATTGGTATGCAGGTGCTAGGTGGTTTTATTGCATTAGTTGGCTGTGCGGCAGTTACTACTGCTTTTGTATTGCTGAATGCTGCGACTTTCGGTATACCTGGCTTAATTGTCGCCGGATTGGGAGTTGCTTTTGTGCTTGGAGGAGTAGGTTTATTTGCTCGGGGCACATCCCAAAAAAATCAGACAGAGCCTGATGTAACCATCGATTTTAGTGAAGAACAATTACCAGCTCCACTTTGATCTAGGCAATGGTCTTAAGCTTTGATGGGTATTATTATTCAGGGAAAAGAAGGATTAGAGCTCGGAAAAATGCCCCCCGAGCTCTATACATGCTAAGGATTAGGCATTTTTTTGTAATTCAATCAATTGAGGAATGCCAATTTCTGCAAGAGACAACATACTATTGAGTTGCTCACGACTAAAACTTCGGTCTTCTGCAGTTCCTTGTACTTCAATAAAATGTCCTTCTTCATTCATGACGACGTTCATATCGGTTTCCGCCAGCACGTCTTCTGCATAATCCAGGTCAAGAACAGCTTGTCCTCTATAGACGCCTACTGATACGGCGGCAATATAATTAAAAGCAGGCATTTTGCGAATTTTTTCCCGTTGTACCATCCAGCTGATCGCGTCTCTCATTGCGACACAAGCACCAGTAATTGCTGCCGTTCTCGTTCCGCCATCCGCTTGGATTACGTCACAATCCAGGGTTATGGTATTCTCGCCAATTGTTTTCAAATCAACACAAGTTCTTAAAGATCGCCCAATAAGACGTTGAATCTCCAGCGTTCTGCCACCTTGTTTGCCTTTACTGGCTTCTCTATCGCTACGGCTATGAGTTGCTCGGGGCAGCATACCGTATTCTGCAGTGACCCATCCCTGATTTTTTCCTTTAATAAACCGAGGAACCCCTTCTATGATGGAAGCATTACAAAGTACTTTAGTTTGTCCAAACTCAACAAAAACAGAACCTTCAGCATAATTGGTATAATTACGCGTTATTTTAATGGGGCGAAGTTGGTTGGGTTCGCGGTTACTTGGGCGCATCACATAATCCTCAATAAAAAATGGGGAGTATAACGTGTTAATGCTGGAGTTGCACTCCTTGCGACAGTAAATGCTCCGGGTTTAAAGTGACTATTTGAAGATCTATCTCTGTCCAACAGTTCCCATTTGAGGTATATTCGCACAAGGTTTATTCGTCGGTATTTTTATGATTCATAGCATGACAGCTTTTGCTCGATCTCAAAAACAGGTTGACGCGGGTCATCTTTGTTGGGAAATCAGGTCTGTTAATCATCGTTATTTGGATGTTTCATTTCGTTTACCAGAGTCTTTTCGTTTTATTGAAACTCATTTACGCGCTTCGTTGCGAGATAAAATAAATCGAGGAAAACTTGAATGCCAGCTTAAGTATCAAGATACAAGTTGCAATAATCAGTCTATGCTTATAAATATAGGTATGGTTAATGCATTAGTAGATTTAAGCTCTAAATTAACGGACTCACACCATTTGGCAAATGATTTGAGTGTCAGTCATGTACTTTCCTGGCCCGGTGTGGTGCAATCCAATCCATTGGATATGGAGGAGTTGGGAAAACAGGCTTTGCAGTTATTTCAGGATACTGTAGAGCAACTAAGTCATACCCGATTGACTGAAGGTCAGGCTTTAAAATCGCATGTGACAGGGCGTTTGCAGGCATTAAGTCAAGAAGTAGAGCGTTCCAAGTCTGTAGTAGCCACACTGGCAAACCAGACTAAAGATAAATTGCTCACTCGCCTCTATGCTGTGCAGCTTGAAGTCCCCGAATCACGTGTGGAACAAGAAATTGCTATGATTTTAGCGCGACTTGATGTCAGTGAAGAGCTGGACCGGTTACAAACACATATTAAAGAAGTGGGTCGTACCCTGGAGTGTGATAAAGTAGCGGGTAGAAGATTAGATTTTTTGATGCAGGAATTAAACAGAGAAGCAAATACGTTGAGTTCAAAATCGGACTCCATTGAACTAACCCAAAGCGCTGTTGAAATGAAAGTGTTAATTGAACAAATGCGTGAACAAATACAAAATATTGAGTGAGTTATATGGTTGGTAATGATTCTGGAAATTTATTCATTGTTGCTGCGCCTTCTGGAGGGGGCAAAACAAGTTTGGTGCGCAAACTGATTGACACTCTCGATCGTATAGAGGTTTCAATTTCCCATACTACACGAGCGATGAGACCAGGAGAAAAGCACGGGGCTGATTATTTCTTTGTTAATGAAGAAGACTTTATTGGTATGGTCAATGAGAATGCCTTTATTGAGCATGCCAGGGTTTTCAATCATTTATATGGAACATCAGCTGCGCAAATTACCGAGCGACTGATGTACGGTATTGATGTGGTTTTGGATATTGATTGGCAAGGAGCGGAACAAATCAGACGCTCCTTCCCCAAGGCCATCAGCATCTTTATTGTTCCTCCTTCACTGGAAGAATTAAAATTAAGATTGATGAATCGACGTCAGGATAAAGATGAAGTAATCAGCGAGAGGATGAAAAAGGCACAAAATGAACTAAGCCATTATCCCGAGTTTGATTACTTAATTGTGAACGATGATTTCGAACATGCGGCATCTGAATTGGCAGCTATAGTGACTGCAAATCGTCTGCGAATGGATAGGCAGGTAAATAAACAAGCAAAATTGCTTTCATTCCTGTTGTCATCGCAGTAAAATATAGGGTTTGAGTGAGAAACAGATAAAAACCGAGTTAAATCGAGTATCTGTTTATAATGACTGGAGAAATTTATGGCACGAGTAACAGTTGAAGATTGTTTAGAACACGTCGCAAATCGATTTGAATTGGTTATGGTCGCTACTAAACGAGCAAGACAAATAGCAGTTCGCGGCGATCAGCCTATGGTTGAGTGGGAAAATGATAAGCCTACTGTGGTTGCTTTACGTGAAATTGCTGAAGGTTTTGTGACTGCAGATATTTTAGATAAAGAATAAAATATGTTGTTAACTTTGCAGTAAGAGGATCTGTCCTCGATAAATATACCACTTGCAAAAGCAAGTTATGGTATTTAAGCAAAGCATGGCGTCTAAAGGCAAAGCATAAAACCATAATTTGACAACGAGAGGTATTAAAAGCCATGTTGGACATTAGGGAGTACTGCGTGAGCTACTTTAAGGAGCTCGATGAAGAGCTGAAATGCTACCTTGAGCAGGCGCAAATAGAAAAATGTTACCAAGCATATCTGGTTGCTGAAAAAGCACACCATGGCCAAATGCGCCGTTCAGGCGAGCCCTACATTACTCATCCGGTAGCCGCTGCCTTAATTCTTGCGAGAATGAGGTTAGATTATCAAACGATAATGGCTACTTTGCTCCATGATGTTGTCGAAGATACTTCTATTAGTAAAGAAGATTTAACTCGTCAATTTGGTGAAGAGGTGACTGCCCTGGTGGATGGGGTAACCAAACTAACCAAAATAAAATTTGAATCCAAAGCAGAAGCTCAGGCAGAAAATTTTCGCAAAATGGTTTTGGCCATGGTTAAAGACATACGTGTTATTATTGTCAAACTGGCGGATCGTTTACATAACATGCGCACTTTAGGGGCCATGCCTGCTGCCAAGCGACGGCGTATCGCCATAGAAACGCTGGAAATTTATGCTCCAATTGCCAATCGCTTGGGGATGCACTCTATTTATGTAGGTCTTGAAGATTTAGGTTTTCAAGCCTTATATCCTATGCGATACAGAGCCATAAAATCTGCGGTAGAAAAATCGAGAGGCAACAGAAGAGAATTAACTCAGACCATTGAAAAAGATTTACAACATGCCCTGTCGCAACTCAATATACCTTATGAACAAGTATTTGGCAGGCAAAAGCATTTATACAGCATTTATCGTAAGATGCGCTTAAAAAAAGCCTCATTTACTGAAATTACTGATGTTTTTGCTTTTCGGGTGATTACCGAAGACATTGATTCCTGTTATCGAATTTTAGGTGCCTTACATTGTACTTACAAGCCCGTTCCACAGCGCTTTAAGGACTATATTGGCATTCCCAAAGCGAACGGATATCAATCATTGCATACTACTTTGTTTGGTCCGTTTGGCGTTCCACTTGAAGTACAAATTCGTACTCGTGAAATGGATAAAGTGGCGGATAACGGAGTGGCAGCGCATTGGATTTATACATCCTCTGGTCTTGAAGTGAACGAAGCGCAATTACGGGCAAGAGAGTGGGTGCAAAGTTTATTGGAGATGCAACGCAGCACTGGAAGCTCATTGGAGTTTATTGAAAACGTAAAAATTGATTTGTTCCCGGATGAAGTGTACGTATTTACTCCAAAGGGACATATTATGGAATTGCCTAAGGGGGCAACACCAGTCGATTTTGCCTATACCGTACATTCTGGGGTAGGGAATAGTTGTGTTGCGGCCAAAGTAAACAGGCGTTTGGTGCCACTGAGCATCCCTTTATCTAACGGTCAAACAGTTGAAGTCATCACGGCTCCTGGAGCTCATCCTAATCCTTCATGGTTGAATTTTGTGGTAACCGGTAAAGCGCGCTCTAATATTCGTCATTTTTTAAAAAGCCAGCAGCATTCGGAATCCATTATTTTAGGAAAACGCTTATTAGAACAGTCATTAATTGAATTATCCAGCGATTACGCTAAAGTACCGCCCGAATCGCTTCAGGCCTTACTTAGTGATTTGCATTACAAAACTATTGATGACTTATTATATGCAATAGGAATTGGTAACCAAATGGCTATGGTTATTGCTAAACGCCTGGTGGTTACCCAGGACTCTAATGAACTGGATAAGAGCCATAAACCCAGGCCTTTGGCGATCAAAGGGACTGAAGGCATGGTGGTGCATTTTGGTGAGTGTTGCCAACCGATACCTGGTGATAATATTGTTGGTAAATTTCAACAGGGTAGAGGTATTATCGTTCACTCCAGTGATTGTTCTTCCTTTAAAACGTCGCGTAGCCATCCTGAGCAGTTTATTGCTTTGCGTTGGGATGAGAAAGTTCAGGGTGAATACTGGGTTGATATTACTGTGGATGTTCCCAATGAGCGTGGAGTATTGGCTGCTTTGGCAACAGCTATTTCTGAAGCAGAATCTAATATAGGTAATATTAATGTAGATCCACGTGATGGACGTCATAATGCGGTTACTTTTTCTATTAGCGTTAATGACAGGACACATTTAGCGCGGGTCATGCGTAGGTTAAGATCAAATAAGGTCGTGATGCGGCTCTATAGAAAAAAACAAGGGGATAATTAATGCAACCAATCAACACGAAATTGGCACCAGAAGCGATAGGCACATACAGCCAAGCAATACGCTGTGGGGAAACCGTTTATCTTTCCGGCCAAATTCCGCTTGATCCCAAAACAATGCAAATCTGCAGTGAAGATATTAAGTTACAAATTAATCAAGTGTTGGATAATTTATCTGCCGTATGCGAAGCAGCTGGAGGTTCTTTAGCTAATATCGCGAAATTGTCTGTTTATTTAACCGATCTAAGCCATTTTCCGCTGATTAACGAAGCAATGAGTCGTTATTTCGTTGAGCCATATCCAGCCAGAGCTGCAATAGGCGTTTCTGCTTTACCTCGTGGTGCTCAAGTAGAGATGGATGGTATTATGGTTTTGCCTTCTTCGAACCGTTAAGATGAGTGACGATCCCTATGATCGCACAGGACGCATCATGTTCCTGTTTGTCTGGATTATCTTATTTGCAGGTTTATTTTTATTTTTTTATTACCACGGAAAATCAGAAAAAACAGTTTACTCCGCTAATCATAGTGAAATGATACTAAGTGCGGATCAGGAAGGACATTATCATATTAAAGGACGGATCAACGAATATCCGGTTGAATTTCTAGTGGATACTGGTGCAACCCTGGTTGCAATTCCGCAAGTACTTGCTGATCGTTTGCATATTTCGGGACGTTATCCAATAACGATGTTAACGGCGAACGGAGAGGTAACGGGTTCTTTAACTCGGTTACAAAAATTATCTATTGGTGAATTTACCCTGAACGATGTTAAAGCGGTGATTATTCCTGGTAATGATGACAATCTGGTCTTGCTTGGAATGAATGTGTTGTCACAATTTAATATAATACAGCAAGATAAGCGGTTAATCTTAAAAAGAAATCAGCAGCCGGTAGGCCAGTAACGTATTGTTTATTAAACATAGAGTTTTTATATGAGTATATTTTCCCTTAATGGTGTCACACTTATTCTTGCAGGTAATCGTTTGCTGGATCAGGCTGATTGGCAAATTCAGCCTCAGGACAGAATTGCCTTGGTTGGACGTAATGGCGCTGGAAAATCAACTCTTCTCAAGCTATTACAAGGAGATCTGGTTCCGGATAGCGGTCAGATTCATCAGCTTTCCGGATTACGTATTGCGGGATTAACTCAGGAAGTACCCGTTAGCGAAAAAGAATCTGTCTATCATTTCCTGGTGAAAAGCTTAGGCGAAGTCGGCGAGGTTTTAGCTCAATTTAATGAACTATCCCAGCAAGAAGATATGGATAAGTTAGCGCAATGTCAGCAGAAAATGGATAATTTGCATGCTTGGGATCTATTACCCAAAGTTGAAATGATGGCCAGTCGTTTGGGTATCAATATTTCGGAGCAGATGAATAACTTGTCGGGTGGGATGAAACGGCGAGTGTTACTTGGCGCGGCCCTGATTGCAGCCCCTGATTTATTATTATTGGATGAGCCAACCAACCATTTGGATATTGAGGCGATTGAATGGTTGGAGTCTTATTTAAAAAGTTTTACAGGCAGTGTGGTGGTTGTAACGCATGATAGAGAGTTTTTGAGCCAGGTAGCCAATCGGATTGTTGAAATTGATAGAGGGAAACTCTATCAGCATGAGTGTGATTATGAAACCTATCTCGACAGACGCGAGTCTATAAGGCTCAGTGAGCAAAAACAAAATGATTTATTTGATAAAAAATTAGCGGAAGAAGAGGTCTGGATTCGCACTGGAGTTAAAGCAAGACGAACACGCAATGAAGGTCGAGTTCGTGCTTTAAAAGCATTAAGAGAAGAATATAAAGCGCGTAGAAATCAATTGGGAACAGTGAAATCTTTGACCTTGGACGTCACTCGGTCGGGTTCTATGGTGATAGAGGCGCAAAAGGTCAATTATGCAATCGCTAATAAAACCATTGTTCGTGATTTCTCATTATTACTCACTCGCGGCGATAAGCTTGGCATTATTGGCCCTAACGGATGTGGTAAGACCACATTAGTGCGTTTATTGTTAGGGGAATTACAACCTGATTCCGGGACAATCAAACAAGGTACTTCGTTAAATGTTGCCTATTTTGATCAGTTGCGCCGTCATCTTCAAGAAGATAAAACGGTCATGTTCAACGTGGGTGATGGGGCTGATTATGTGACGATTAATGGCAAGCAAAAACATGTGGCCAGTTATCTGCGTGACTTTTTGTTTTCTCCAGAGCGATTCAATCAGCCGGTTTCTTCTTTATCTGGCGGAGAAAGAAATCGATTACTATTAGCCAAATTATTCGCCAAGCCAGTCAACCTATTAGTAATGGACGAACCTACCAATGATTTGGATATTGAAACTTTGGAGCTTTTGGAAAATATGCTTATGGAGTATCCTGGCACCTTAATCTTGATTAGTCATGATAGAGCTTTTATTAATCAAGTAGTGACCAGTGTGCTGGTTTATGAGGGTGAAGGACAATTTAGTGAGTTTGTTGGCGGCTATGATGAATATAAGATGCATAGAAAACAACAACGTGAAGTAGCAGTAAAAGCCCCCAGTACAAAACGTACTAATTCCGCTAATAAATTGAGCTTTAATGAGCAGCGTGAATTGTCTCAACTGCCCCAGCAAATTGAGCAATTAGAGAAGAAAATAGAAGCCCTGCAGTTGCAAATGGCTGAACCCCAATTTTATCAGCAGGATGCACAGGCTATTGCCAAAGTTAGTCAGGAATTGGCAAAAGAAGAAGCTTCATTAGCCGCTGCTTTTGCACGTTGGGAAGCATTGGAAGAGAGGCAATAAATTGAATTGCTGAATTAAATTTTAGAGATATTATTTATTAGGAACAAATATGTTATTCACTCTAGCTGCAGTTGTCTTTTGTGCCGCCATTTTCGTTTTTTTTTCACAAGAGTTTATTAGAACGTTCAAGAGGATATTTGCCATAAAAGGGGCTCCTTTAATCCTTCCTTTGGCTGCTGCATCTTGGGTGATATATAATTTTGATGATTGGGTCTATTTGGTAATTTATTATTACCGCGACGTGTTGCGCGCGATTGTAACTTTTTTAACCAAGATAATTCCGTTGGGACAGCTATCTTCTTATGTGGCAGTCATTTTATTATTAACGTTTATTTCAGTTGTACCTGTGTTTGTGTTGGATTGGTCTTTTCGGAGAAAAACCTATAAACCCTACCCATATCCCTATTTGACCAGTACTTTAATCTGGCTAATCAGTGCTTATTTGTTAACCATATAGAGGGTTATAATAACCTCTTCTCGAGCCAGTCTTTTAGAAAGTATCGATACTACACTCTAAAATACCGTGTTATTATATACTTACTATAATTTTCCTTGCTGGTATTGTTCTGTATTTAAAGTTTGTCCAAGCCGAGAATGGGATTTAACAACAGGTAGATTAAGTTGCACAAGGACAATCGAAAACTTGCTCCTTAACACCAACAACAGTTTCTGAGTTCCAACATGATGAGATCGAGAATAGTAAATCAATTTAAATTCAATGCGTTAGAAAAAAACTCTCTCAGATTGTTAACACCCATTCTGGAATATATAGAAAAGTGTTCACATTGCCAGAATTGGTGTTCACTTTTTCAATCAGAATGAGTGTTCATTTGGGGAACAGAATATGCAGATATCCACTTAACCAATGTTACTAGCAACTACATTCCCAAATAGACATTATCGATTTCATGCTCCTCAGGTACCTCATTCTCCCCTACATAAAAATCTGAAAATGGGCCCGCTTCGCCTGGATTGGCATAAATACTTAATGGTAATTCTATTCTATCTTTACCTTTTTCCAGAGCTTTTGCTAACTCCCGACCAATATCTTTTACTGTGATGAATACAAAAACTGAAGAATAGGATGTTGTTTCTATTAAAGACTTCATAATGCATTTATTGGTATAAGCAACAGGTCTAGCTGGATCTTCAGGCCAAAACACACACAATTTCTTGTTTTGATTTCTATAAAAATGATGAAGCAAATCCTCTTTTCGATAGACGATAGAACCCATCTTCGTATTGCTTTCCCAGCTTCGTAAGCAAAATAAGGGTTCACTCACAGATAAGTCATTTATAGGATTCCCACTCTTTGACATAATTAAAGGAGAGGTGCTCCGGGTAAGCCAATATGAAAAGCCATAGGTAAATCCTAATGCTGAACCTTGGCGAATAAATTCCCTAGCACGAAACTGATAATCAATGGCGTTGTCGGTTTGAATAAGTTCGCGAGATAAGTTATGAAATTGTATTTTGTTGTATTGCGTTTCATCTATACTTATCTCAGTGTACCCTTCGAATTGAAGCGGATCAAATAAATGCATACACAAGGAACCCAAGTCGCCTTGGTGCTCGGCATCTAAACTATCCTCAGCATCGATCTCTAACAAATATGCATTAGTTACGGGCTTTATATTTGTTCGCGTACCACCATAGTTAAATAATATTTGATTTTTTTCAATATCCTTATTGGCAAAAAGTGCATATCCAATGGTAGATCGTATTTTACAATGCCTATACTTTCGAGAGCTGTTTTATTATTTATTTTGATTTCTCTGCCCGTATCTAATTTTATTTGTTCAACAACCTCTTTGAGTGGAAGGAGCTTTACATCAGCCAGATTAAATTCTTTACCTCCAGTTAGATCAAGAAACGCTATTGTTTCTACTGATTTCACGTCATTACTTATGTCATACTTTGCATACATTTGAATAATTCTCCTCGAAAATAACCTTCATTGAAATACCCTACTCCAAGTAGATCTTTATCAAATGCTATGAATTTTGAAGGGGTATTTCGAATGGTCTTTTCATAAGTTAGTCTGCCTCTTTGTTGGGGGAACCCTTAGCCATAGTGATCTTATTTGACGCCATTTTTCAAAGCTGAGCGGCAGCGTCTGTTTCTAAAAGTTTATAAGGTAAAGAGGGGGAATTGCAGGTCAGATTATCACTGAGCAAGTTTCATGAAAGGGTTTTGTTACCTTGTCATTCCATCTTTACCTCACCGACAAACCCGTTTAATGATTAAATCTAGGAAAATACCAGTCCTCTTTCGGCCTTAAAGAGAAGATAAGTCGTTTGCTTGGATAAGTTTAATCCAATGGAGCCTATTATAGTTTTCCTATATTAAGAAATACTTAGCTGATTTACGCAAAAACTGGATATAACATACGAAAAACATATAACAGCCGTGGCTATTTTTAATACAGTTAGCGATTTTAGTTTTTAATGTAATTAAAGTAAAGAAAGAAATTTTCAGAACAAATCGACCAATGCCATATTTGTGGGATGCTAGTGAACGAAAACGTGCTAGCGCATAATGGTAAAATTACCAGTATAGTGGATTTGTGAATGAAATTTGCTTTGATGATTCATTATTAGGTATTACTCTAACAAGTACATGTCTTGAAGGTTACGACACTAAATATACTGATTACTGGGCAGAAGCCTTAATCCTTGATGATACAGCGCAGATAAGACTTGATTTTTATAGACTATTTTATGCCATGGCATTTATGGGGAAACATTCAATACTAACGCCCAATGATAACCCACTCGTGGGAGCGAGTGAGTAGATACAGCTATTAACATCACCTTGATATCTCAAAGAACAGCTATTTCATAATTAATAAATTCCGCAAAATGATGGGTTTGTGGACTAAATAAAGTAACGTCAATATTCCTATATTTTTAGATTCTAAATCGGTTCCAAATCTCTATCCTAAAATCAAAGTTTGTTTTGATTTAGACTGAATTTAACGTTTTATTGAACCGAAACAAATTTAAGGGGCAGGTCTTGAATTTCGAATTTTAAAAAGTTTAATTCAAATTTCAAAGCCTAACCCTATAGCTCCTCACACCATAGATTCGATTTCAAAAAACAAGATTTTTGTATATATGTGAATTTGATCAAAAATAAGGGCGGCGGTATTATAGCGCAAGTTTCGGATCGCTAGGCCATTATACTTCCAGCTCTTTAGCGATTTCTACTATATGACCATCAAGATCCAGGAGGATTGCACTTTCCCATCCCCATGGTTTGACTTCCGGAGGGATAATTGACTTTGCTCCATTTTCAAGTGCAGTTTCGTATGCTTCTTTAAGATTATGAGGTTCAAAAGAAATTTGAGAACCAATGAGTTGTTTTTGCGATGCTTTTAAGTATTTTTGTTTAATAATATCTTTAGCAAGATTATGCGCACAAAATGCTAAAGTAACTTCGCCAGTATCCATTTCTGCATAATCTCCACTTTCATGAATAAAACGATTTTTGATACCAAAGGCATTTTGGTAAAATTCCACAGAATCGTTCACATTATTTACATATAAAATGGTATAAGTTAGTTTCATACATCCTCTCTATTAAGAAATAAAAGTACATTAGACTGTATTGTAAGATTGGAACATTAGACTGTATTGTATAATTGGGACATTAGTTCTTTTGGTGTCAAGCCACAAAGATTTTTAATGGATTTATTCATGTCAGCCTGATCGTAGTAACCAGATGCTATGGCTAGATCACTAAGTGAGGTTGTACTTTTTTGTTGAGAGAGTTTTATAAATTGGTTAAGTTTCCTGGTTTGACTCAAATCTCTAGCAGGGTAGCCAAAATAATTTTTAAAAATTCTGTACAATTGTCTTCTAGAGATTTTTTCTTTGCTGGCGTGTTTTGAGATATCACCAAAATTCATTTCTGCTAGATGATTTATTCTTTTGATATTTTCTTGATATTGGATTGAATTAATTTTTTTGAATAAGAATTTTGAGATTTCCTGTTCAATTTTTAAGGAATTTATTTCTGGAAATTCCATTAGGTCTTCAATTTTATTTTTTTCAAAATTTTGTGAAATATCGACAAGTTGATCGAGAGTTTCTTCCATAGGGAAATTAAAAAATTGAGATCCATGACCAGGCTTAAAGCGAAAACCCCAATAATCAATTTTTTCTTCGCGTTCAATCATCACGGCTTTTGTCATCGTACCGCAAAAAACAATATCTATTCCAAATGTTGTCCTTTTTATAATAATATCAGTAGCAGAGTCAGGTAGAATGAGCATTTTATTTTTAGGAGCTACAGATGAATGCCAAATTGCTTGATTCGATGTTGTTAGTAAATGAAGTGATGTCTCTCGCTCTTTATACATAGTATTGGTTGTGCTTTGTTCTGGTTATGTTGAATATTTATAAAAATTTCAGAATTTTCTTATTTTAGCATGAGGGTCACTCTTTCATAAAATGTACTAAAACCATCATGAAATTTCATTTTTTAATAGTTTATAGACTGTAGATCTGCCAATACCTAGTTGTTTAGCAATTTCACTAGCTCCTTTGCCAGATAATTTTAAGGAGTGGACTTTTTTTCTATCGATTTTTCTTTTACGTCCAAATTTAATACCTTTTGATATCGCTTCAAGCCGACCTTCATTAGTTCGTTCTAAGATGCGATGACGCTCAGCTTGGGCTACTGCTGATAAAATTGTAACAACCATTTTTCCCATAGTTCCTTCTGTACTAATCCCATCATCGATAAATCGGATAGACACCCCAATTTCATCAAACTCTTTAATGAGTTGAATCATGTCTGCAGTATCTCTTCCTAACCGATCCAATTTAGTCACCAAAATAACATCACCTTTCTCCACTTTGACTTTTAGTAAATTTAATCCTTCTCTATTTGTATTACTCCCTGTGGCTTTATCAGCAAGCGTAGCCTTGATGGAGCAACGCGTAATCAAGGTTTTCGTACTGAAATTTAGGCATCGAAATAAATTAATGCTCATGAGCCCAAATGGCATTCAAAGATTTGAGGTAATGAATATTTATCCTTGATTACGCATTGCTCCATCAAGGCTACGCTCGCTTTTGGCATCAGTTATTTTTCGGGGAGATTACCGGTTTATATTAAAAAGACTACACTATATATAATTATATAATCAGTCAGGGATAGATTAAGAAAAAATGAAACCTATAACATTCGAATTGTTACTAAATTTTTTAGTTTCAGAAATGGAGAAAAAAGGTCTCGTAATAACTAATTATACCTTTGCTTTAGATAATGAATTTGTACGTGCCTGCAATGAATTCTGTGGTACTTCTTCAAAAATAGATAAATACCGTGAAATTTTGCAGCAGTGTATCACTCATGAGTATATTAGAAATAAAACAGTCAGTCCTTTAACTTGTCTCGCAATAACTCAAAAAGGAGTGGGAATTGTTAGTTCAAATAGACGCTCAAAAGAAATAGATGATTCAAAAACATGTTTAAAAAAATTATCGGATATTGTTTTAGAGCATCATGGATTATTTATAGCTATCGGCGTAATTCTAGCCTTAATAACTTTATTTATTAAATTATGGTGGAACAAATGAGTGAAAAATCTTACAAAATAGAACTTAAGTGTCTTTTTTGTGACCATGTTTTAGTGGCGGAGGAAAGCAAAAAGTTCCAATCTGGTGATTTAATTCCATGCTCAAATTGTAATAAAGAAAATGACTACGACTCCCTAATCGAAGTAGCTAAAGAAAAGGGTATAGAATTAATCAGGGACGATCTTAAAGATCATTTTAAAAAAGCCTTCGAAAAAAAATGAATTTATACAAGCCAGTAATTAAAAGAGGTAAATAAACCCCCGATTTTTTTCCTGTTGAATGTTGCCAAGGCTATAAGTGGCCCCAAACTACTTTTATTGAACCAATTTATATTTTGACAAGCTCTGATAAAAGACCTATAATTAGGTCGTATAAAAGTACTTTATTGAGGTCTTGTTATGCAAACTTTATATGCAACTCAAGTTGCGAGTATTAGTGAATTAAAGAAAAATCCAACTAAGGTGATCAATGATTCACATGGACAACCTATAGCAATATTAAATCACAATACAGCAGCTGCTTATTTGATACCTGTAGAAACTTTTGAGCGGATGATGGATCTACTTGATGATAATGAATTGAATAAAGTAGTTGATCAACGCTTGTCCTCTCCTTTTAAATCTATAAAGGTTGATATAGATGAGTTATGAGCTTCATTTTCATCCTCTGGCACTTAAAGAATGGAAAAAACTTGCAAAAGGATTGCAGGAGCAATTTAAAAAAATATTAAAACGTCGCCTTGAAGACCCACATGTAATATCGTCAATTCTAAGTGGCAAACTGAAAGATTGTTATAAAATTAAATTACGCCAATCTGGTTATCGTTTGGTTTATCATGTGAATGATAATAAACTAATAATAACTGTTATAGCCGTCGGTAAAAGGAATAAGAACGAAGTGTATGACGAGGCAGAGAATAGAACAGAATAAAGTATTCTACAATCAAAGGATATCATCGGCCTAATGTAACAAGCAGTGTCCCAAAAACACATGATTTATTCATAAATCAAATTATGGACGCAGGTATTGACATCAAATAGGGAAGAATATGAAATTTGAATGGGAATTAATTGAAAAGAATGAACGCAATCAAAAAGGTGGTGGAACGCCTTATACTTATAGAGCCAAAATAATTGGTGGCTGGTTGGTTAAGCATACTACGGATCAAGGAGTTTCTTTGGTATTTGTTCCTGATCCAGAGTATAAATGGATCATTGATTAAAATAATGACATATCATTCTAAATTAATCATGTCCAAAAAAAGAATATCGATAACGAGAAAACAATTTTTCTCAATTCTGGGGCCGGGCACTCTTCAAAACTAACATTATAACTTTTATTACAAGGAATCAATGGGGTTGAAAATCAATGAGGTCAGAAGCAGTAACGTTCGTAAACTCCCCGTTTATCTAACTAATTAAATCTCTATTTGAGTCGAATAATTTTCTTATTGGCTTGATTTATGAGCCTAATGACTCTATTGTTAAACTCAAAAAATGAGCCGAATAATCTTATTAATTGGCTCGCGAGGTAGAAACTATGAATGACATTCAAATAAAATGGATCTGGCAACTGGTAGATTGGCCAAAGTTTCATTGGCAAGAACAGCTTATTCAGCCTTTATTACGGGAAGTTAGATTGAAACAGGGGGTTCTAATAGGTAAAACGGGCTCTGTAGCAGAAAATATATCTTTGGAATCTGCTCTGGATACTTTGTTGCAAAATATAATTGCCTCCTCTGCAATTGAAGGTGAGCGGTTGAATGAACACTCAGTGCGCTCTTCACTTGCAAAACGGATTGGATTACATCTTAAGCAACCTTACCCAACTACTGAGCGCTCAGAAGGTTTAGCGCAAATGATGTGGGATGCTATTAATAACTTAAAGACACCTTTATCGCTAGAGCGCCTACAACAATGGCACAAATGGTTATTTCCTGATGATGAGGGATCTAAATTATATAGAGTTAACGCAGGGCAGTTAAGAGGTGAGGAGCCTATGCAAGTTGTCTCTGGGCGCATTGATAGGCCAACAGTGCATTTTGAGGCGCCGCCAAGGGAACGATTAGAGCAAGAATTAAATGCGTTTCTGGAGTGGTTCAATCAAAGCCTAAAAGAACCAACGTTGGATCCATTATTACGAGCAGCAATTAGCCATTTTTGGTTTATCACAGTACATCCATTCGAAGATGGAAACGGACGGATCACGCGCGCTCTAACAGATTTAGCCTTAGCTCAAGAGGATAAGCAGAGTATTCGGTTTTATGCAATGTCGGCAACTATCCTTGCTAATCGCAACGATTATTATAAAATTTTGGAGAAAAGTCAGCGGCAAACCACAGATATAACCATGTGGTTATTATGGTTTTTAAATACTTTGGAAAGTAGTATTCAAACTGCCATCAATAATATTGACCAAACTCTTGCTAAGAGCCTATTTTGGCAGGTTTTTCAAGAAAGTGAGCTCTCTAAGGAGCAAATAAAAATTATTAATTTAATGTTTGATGAAAAAGATAACTCATTCGAACAAGGAATTAGCGCTGCTCAGTATAAAAAAATTACTAAAGTAAGTAAGGCTACAGCAACCAGACATCTTTCGGATTTATTAGATAAAGGTTGTTTCGAAAAATTGCCTGGTGGAGGAAGGAGTACTCGATATCAAATTACATCAAAATTTATGAAGAGAATTATTCGAGATGATTAATATCCATTTGGTAGTTCAGGTTTAGCGCACTAATGACAACTACAGAATTTTATGGGAACAAAGTTGTAGACTATGTGTACATAACCCTTTAGATTTTTGCGTCAGGGCCAGGTTCCGGAGCAATATGCCTATTGATATGAATGACTTCATCTAAAGTTGCTTAAGTCGGTGAACCGTTCCATTACGTCCCAAGGGCTTTGGTTGAGAGACCCTATTATCCAGATTGAGCAGCAAAATAATATGAGACCGGTATGTTGAACCTCATTTTCAATTAACGTGATTTAGCATCAGATGTTATGGGTGTTAGATCATTCAGGCTTAAATTGGTCATTCCAATTGACGTAGCGCACTGTAAAAAGAAGGCAAATTGAAAAGATGCTCGACTCATTTTACTTAATATACTGGTATGAGTTTCTTGGACATCAATGGTGTAGAATTGAGGTTTCTGAGGGTAGCAATCCTTCTTTAGAATCTGAGCGTATTACCATTCCTGGCTAGGTAATTTATTAAAATAACCTATCTACATGTTTTGTCATTGCCCAACCAAGTGAGCAATCCCATATATAACTCTAAAAAGAATCGCCCAGGATTGCTTTGTTAAGGCTGGCTCCGACGTAATGTACTCTGTGACGGCTGCGAGCATAAGCTAGCCTTTCAGTTTAGATTCCGCAATTTGAAATCTTATTACTGAGTCTGACGATGTAATACAGACGACTCTGGATCTAGATCCAAATCTGCAGGCAATACCAGTATCTCACAAAAAAGAGCATAAGAGATTTTATGAACGATCCTTGGAGAACCAGGAATACTTGCATCATTAGGATCTATGAAATAAACGTAGCCATTTTCATCACTATCTATCTCTGCTCCAATGATATTTATAATATGAGTATCCTCCCCTTTTTCTGCATCAGATTCAGACACATCAGAAACAAAATAGCCGAGACCATGTTCGCCAAAGGTATGTCGTAAGTTAGATGAGAGCGTGACAAGAGCCAGATCAATTTCAGCAAGACAAGTTCCCTGACGCAATTCCTGAATTAGACCGGTTAATTTTTTCTCGGGGCGCCAAGAGGATTGAGCATAGCCCAAGCTCTTCCATATATGAGTAATAATAATATGATCATAATGAGTTGATAGTTGATCCAAGGACAGATTTTCGGGTAGTAAATTAAGCTTCTTAAGATAAGCATCGACAGCTTCTTTAATAGGAAAACCTAGATTGGCACTAACTTCATTTATCGCATTAATCAAGAATTGGGCATGGCGGTCTAATAAAAAATAGGTCAAGTCAGGCTGTCCGCTGTCTAAAAAATCTTTAAGTAGCCTCATCTGAATTTTTAGTGGCTCTGACGGACTGGGAATGCAAGCCAACCTATTCAAAATAGATTGAGAATAAACTTGATCAGCTGATTGAGTTTCATTAGCTTTAATTGCTTGCCGCTGTAAATTGTCATTAAAATGATCAACGAAATCATCTTCTATTTCCTTAATCAGGGATAAGGCGGTGCATTGCTTTCGAAAAGTGGAAATTATTATTTCTTCTTTACGTTTTTTTGCCTCGTCACTATTTGCACTTTTCCCCATGAAAAATCGGCCATAATGAGTATGTTTGGCGGCATAGTACCAGCAAAGGCCACCTTTATTTCCATATTGAATTTGTGGTGTCTGTGAATCGGTCAACTTGAATATTTGACCATTATCTATGTAAGTGATTGCTAAACTGTTTGGGAGACCTGCTGCCTTCTTGGTATTTAAACTATATTTACCACTGGGAATGTAATGAAGAACTCTATTTGTTTCATTGATATAAAATGAGGAGGGCATATTAATACCTATTATTGTAAATTATATCCTTGCAAGAAATTTATTTCCGTTGGTTTATTTTATGCTTACCCGGATAAGTAATCAATACGTAATTGGTTGGGGATTGAACAAATAAAACAGCCTCGCGACAACTAAGAGGGCTATGCCATTGCAGTGATCCATGGGTAGGTTTGTTAAATGAACTTAACGTTTTCTTTGCAATAAATCACTAAATGGGCATGGAATTAATGGATTAAATAGCCTAATATTGAATCATAGACGGCACACATTGAGCAGCCAACGTCATAATCTAGGAAGCCAGATTGAGAGTGTGGTGAGCAAGCTTAGCCAAGGCTAAGAAGCCAAAAGCATTCCAGAGGAATCCACCTGATGAATCGGACTGTATGCAATCTTACTGTCTATACCTAATTGTTAAAGAGCATATTTTATATGCTCTTTTTATTTTTAAGTCTCTTTTTTATTGATTTGATTTTAACTAATTAATCTTCTTAAACATGCACCATGCTGTTGTTTATTCGGCACTTTCTACCAAGTTACGTCCATTTTTCTTGGCCTGGTACATGGCTTTGTCAGCTCTGAAAAGACAATCTTCTATAGCCGTATCCGTTGCCTTCAGAATGGTAACGCCAATGCTAACAGTACAGCCTGTTTCCTGACCGTTAAAAAACAATTTGTGCTGAGCTATAGCCTGGCGAATGCGCTCACACAGGAGCATCGCCCCTTCCAGTTCAACATCAGGCATCAATATGGCAAATTCCTCTCCACCAATACGAGCGAAGAAATCAGTATCTCGAAGCTGCTGTTGAATCTGGCGACACAAGGACTGGAGCATCTCGTCTCCTGCCGCATGGCCGTAGTGAACATTGATTTCTTTAAGGTGATCTATATCTAACGAGGCGACACATAAATAGGTGAGATGCCGTCGGGCACGAACGAACTCCTGGACAGAGCGCTCTAAAAAATATCTGCGATTTGGAATATCAGTCAAGGGATCACGACGGATTAGCTTTACTAATTCGTTTTCAATTTTCTTTTGCGTCGTAATATCACGAAAAAACCAGACTCTTCCCATATATTGATGATTATCGCTCCATAATCCTCTGGAGTGACGCTCTAATGTTCGACCGTCTTTTAATTCCAATTCACAAAGATCGCTTAGTTCAGGGTTATCATATAACATCTTCACACGTTCCAGAAAGGCTTGAGGATTGCTTACACGGCTGGTTACTGTGGTTAATATGGGCTCATCACTAGTCCCGATTGCTATATTTTGGGCCATTGGATGATGAATTGAGAGTTCCCAAACCTCGATAAATCTCTGATTGTAGCAAACAATGATTCCTTGCTTATTAACTACCAGTACACCGTCTAGAGATGCCTCTAAAATTGCTTTTATTAAGGTGTGCTGAAACTCTGGATCCTCTGGCTTATTTTTCAAGATTTCGTTTTCCATAATGTCACCTTTCTGCCTATGTAAATGGGAATAAAGGCCGTTGATCTTTTATATCCTGCCTAAGAGTATAGTCAATGGCGTCAACATATGGAGAAGAAAGGAATATCATGGCTTTGGCTCAGTGTATTGAAATCCACGTATTACGCTGCGCTAATACCTGCTACAAAACTTTGAGTAAGTGCCGTTAGTTGCAAATAGCGACTATAGATGCTTAGAAATTAGTTTAATCTTTTAACTTCAGTGTATAATAGCGCCAATTTATTTTCAGGTTGCGTTATGAATAAACAAGACTTTTATTTTGACTTACCTCCAGAGTTGATAGCTCAATATCCTCTGGAACAACGCAGTGCTTCTCGACTTTTAACCTATAATCGTGCAATAGGGGAGTATGGTCACTACCAATTTAGAGAAATCGCTGACTTTTTAAACCCAGGTGATTTATTAGTCATGAATGACAGTAAGGTTATTCCTGCACGACTTTATGGCCAAAAATTAACTGGCGGAAAAGTTGAATTGTTAGTGGAGCGTGTTACTGGAGAGTTTACTTTCCTTGCGCATATAAAAGCCAGCAAAGCGCTCAAGCCAGGCGGAATTATCCAATTGGAACAAGGAAATCAACTTGAAATATTAGAAAGACAAGATGATTTATTTATTTGTAAAGCCAATATTGCTGTATTGGATTTATTGTATCGTTTAGGGCATATTCCATTACCGCCCTATATTACCAGGCAAGATGAACTGCTTGATGAAGATCGCTATCAAACTATTTATGCTAAATATGCCGGTTCAGTAGCAGCTCCTACTGCAGGTTTGCATTTTGATGAATCCATAATATCCAGTCTGCATTCTAGAGGGGTAAATATAGCATATGTTACTTTACATGTAGGTGCTGGGACATTTAGACCTGTGCGTTGTGATAATATTAAAGAACACAAAATGCATAGTGAACACTTTACAATAAGTTCCGAGCTGGTTGCTGCTGTGAATGCAACTAAAGCGGCGGGGCATCGTGTGATTGCCGTAGGGACTACAGCACTACGGAGTCTTGAAAGTGCAGCCCAGGATGGCGTTCTTGCTCCTTGCAGCAAGGATACGGATATATTTATTTATCCTGGTTATCAATTTAAAATTTGTGATGGATTAATGACTAATTTTCACTTACCTGAGTCGACTTTACTGATGCTGGTTTCTGCTTTTATCGGCCACCAACAAGCAATGGCCCTGTACCAGGAAGCAATTAACAAAAAGTATCGTTTTTTTAGTTATGGTGATACTAGTTTATTACTTTAGAATTTTAGTATTTCAGGGGACAATGAATGTTGCACGCCGTTCAAAATTTTTTACCTATAATGACCTCAGACGCGGGTTTATGTCTTACCGCTGCCAATTGGCAGGAGGTAAACATTACTTCCATTGCCCTCTACCTTGATTCTTTATTATTGAAGCCAGGTTATGAGTTATTAAAAAAAATTCCCAATTTATCTGCATACATGGGATGGTCTGGAGCAATTATTTTAAATGCCGCTTCGCTTGCAGCAAACAAAGAGGGGATTTTTACCATTACCTCAACCTACGATGGGAGCAAGCTTAAGTTAACATATGCCCAACTCATCGAAATAATACTGCATCTAAAACCCAATGCAGTCATTTTACCGCGAAAGATAGTCCAGGAATTTCCCCAAATCTGGGAGAATTGGGATGAATCGATTACTCCCATTATTGGCGTTGATGATTTATTAAAACAGGAGGTACACCGAGTTCATGGCGTGTATTTCCACTGGGATAACTCCCTTTCCCGGGACGCTTTTTTAGAACAATTAAAAAGATGGTCTCATTTACCTCGTTATGTAACAGGACATCTAAGCCTGGAGCTTATGACGTATTTGAAAGAGGAAGGAATAGAGTTTCTTGAATCCAATGAACCTGCAGCATCAGGTATGCAAGGCAAAGTATTCTGCCGAAAAGGTGTCGTGGATTTAACAGAAGATTCCACCGCAATGCAGTTTGAAGTCATTGATGGTGAATGCGCTTGCCCCACCTGTTCTCAACAATTAACAAAAGCATATCTTCACCATTTATTTCTTCACACCCCTTTGTTATGCCAGCGATTTTTAATTCAACATAATGTCTACTATGCGCTAAGTTATTCAGGAAATTAAATCGAAATTGATTCGATTCATTTACCTTCCGGGCAATTATCTATATGATGTCACGCTGTTGAACAATAGACTTTGATACATCGGGTTATTGAAGTCTAATGCAATAAATTAATAGCAGATTTGAGGAGATTATATGAGTTTTTTTATTAGCGATGCTTTAGCTGCGGCCGGCACACCTCCAGCAGCTCAAACTGATGGAACCTTTTCACTCATAATGATCGCTGCCATCTTCGTGTTGTTCTATTTTATGTTAATTAGACCACAAAATAAAAGAGCGAAAGAACATCGTGAGTTAATCAGTCAATTGAAGAAGGGTGATGAAATTATTACTTCTGGCGGTATGTTGGCCAAAGTAGTCAGTATTGATGAGCAGTACATCAAAGTCAGCCTCGCAGAAGGCATAGAGGTTAATTTGCAAAAAGGTGCGGTAAGTACAGTATTACCTAAAGGCACTTTAAAATCTCTTTAAGTCAGTCATAGGGACACGGAAATGCAAAACAAATATCCTCTATGGAAAAACCTGATGCTGATTGCTATTGCAGTTATCGGGTTTATTTATGCCATACCTAATTTATATACAGAAAACCCTGTAGTACAAATTTCTTCCGACGCTCTTGTAGATAAAGAAGCATTAATGACTCAGGTAGAAACTGCTCTGAAACAAGCCAAGATTGAGTACAAATCAATAATTATGGAGAACGAGGGAGTTGAAGTCGTATTTTCATCTACAGATTCTCAATTATTAGCCAGAGATGTAATTAAAAACAGCTTGGGGAGTCAATATACCGTTGCTTTAAATCTGGCTCCATCTACACCTCATTGGCTAGAGGCAATTCATGCCCGTCCCATGAAACAAGGTTTGGACCTTCGAGGTGGAGTGCATTTTCTTCTCGAAGTGGATGTAGAAAGTGTGATTAGTCGTCGCTATGAAGGGATAATGAAAAATATAGGCCAGGAGATGCGTGATATGGGTATACGCTATTCTGGTATTCGCTATATTCCTGATAAAGGAATTGATTTGCGATTTCGCGATGCCGATTCTATGAATAAGGCACTCGCTGAATTAAAACAAAAAATACCTGAAGTAGTGTTTGTCAAAACCAAGCTCGACAATGTGGTCTTAGGTTCTATTTCACCCGCAGAATTAAATACGATTAGACAAAATACCATTGAACAAACAATGAGCATTTTACGTAATCGAGTGAATGAATTGGGTGTTGGTGAAGCCGTGGTTCAACAGCAAGGAGCGACCCGTGTTGCCGTTGACTTACCAGGGATTCAAGATGCTGCCAGAGCCAAACAAATTCTTGGTGGAACTGCCACGCTGCAATTTTATTTAGTGGACCAAGACAATGATGCTCAAATTGCAAAACAAACTGGCGCAGTACCGGTTAGCGACAAACTATATATGATGGATGGCCATCCTATCTTATTGAAAAGAATGGTGGTTTTAAGTGGTGATTCCATTACCTCTGCGGTATCCAGTTTTGATCAACAAACAGCAACCCCTGCGGTGCAAATCCAATTAGGTGGCGGCGGTGAGGCTTTATTCACTAAAATCACCCGTGAAAATATTGGTAAACGTATGGCAATTGTTTATGTTGAAACCAAAAATACCATGCAGACAGTTAATGGAGTTGAAAAGCGGCTGACCCATAGAGAAGAGCGGGTTATTAGTGCACCTGTGATTCAAAATGCATTAGGTAATAATTTTCAGATTACCGGACTTACTGATTCAAAAGAAGCAAGCAATCTGGCGTTATTATTAAGGGCAGGGGCTCTACCTGCAGCAATTTATCCCATTGAAGAACGAACTGTCGGCCCAACGTTGGGTAAGGAAAACATACGCAGAGGAATCGTATCACTGCAAGTAGGAATGGGTTTAATTTTAATCTTGATGCTAGTGTACTATCGATTTTTTGGTTTGATTGCTAACATTGCATTGGTACTGAACCTTATTTTGCTCTGTGCTTTGCTATCCATTATCGATGCGACATTAACTCTTCCGGGTATTGCAGGGATTGTGTTGACGGTAGGTATGGCGGTTGATGCAAACGTGTTGATTTATGAGCGTATCAGAGAGGAGTTGCGTCATGGCTTGTCTCCTCAGGCAGCAATTTATGCTGGTTATGAGCGCGCATTTTCGACCATTTTGGATGCGAATGTGACTACCTTTATTGTGGCTGTAATTCTGTTTGCAGTAGGTACTGGACCAGTTCGTGGGTTTGCTGTAACTCTGTCTTTAGGGTTATTAACTTCTATGCTGACAGGTATTACTTATACTCGAGCGATTGTGAATTGGTATTACGGTAATCGCAACGTAAAAAAATTATCTATAGGTATTTAAGGCGAGGCTCAGATGGAATTTTTTAATCCAAATTCAAAAGTGGACTTTATGGGGGCCCGTCGTTGGACGGCCGGGTTTTCCATATTAATTTTTGTTCTTTCTATTAGTGCTCTGGCGATCCACGGATTAAAATGGGGGCTTGATTTTACAGGTGGTACGCAAATTGAGGTCACTTATTCCAATGCGGCAGACTTGGCACAGATTAGAGAAAATCTTAATAAGATTGGCTTTAAGGAAGCGCAAGTAGTGAGTTATGGAACCTCCAAAGATGTCCTTATCAGTATTGCGCCACGTGCCGATAAAGATCAGTCTCTTCTGGTAGAGCAAGTGATGAGTGCTTTACCGGGCGCAGTGAAGCAAAGGGTTGATTTTGTGGGCCCGCAAGTCGGTCAGGAACTAGCTACTAAAGGAGCCCTTGCTATTCTGGTGTCTTTGCTGGCGACTATGATTTATATTGCCATGCGCTTTGAATACAGGCTCGCGGTCAGTTCTGCAGTGGCCTTGATTCACGATCCAGTGTTGATATTGGGAATATTTGCCTTTTTTGGCATTGAATTTGATCTTAAAGCTTTGGCAGGATTACTGGCGGTAATAGGATACTCACTAAACGATACCATCGTGGTTTTTGACCGGGTGCGGGAGAATTTTGTTAAAATTCGTCGTACTAGTCCGATAGAAATTATGAATATTTCAATCAACCAAACCCTTTCAAGAACCATCATGACTTCAATGTTGACTTTATTTGTCGTCGTTGCCTTATTTGTCTATGGCGGCGAAACAATTCACGGCTTTGCTTTGGCATTAATTATTGGAATAGTGATTGGTACTTATTCTTCTATTTACGTGGCAGGAGCTTTAGCTGTTGCTATGGGCTTGGATAGAAAGGACTTCATGCCTAATCAGCGCAAAGAATTAGACGATCGTCCTTGAGATTATTTGATTTAATTTTGGCTTTGTAGAGGAGATCATTTAGATTTTCTTCTACAAAGACATTAAGAAGTTATCCTGCGTAACAGTTATCATTAATGACTACGACTTGGTTGAGGGTAAACAGCCTTGTCACTGTTAGCACATTCTGCAGCTTGCTCAGCCTCTTTGCGGGCTTTAATAATCTGATTAAGAATACTAATCTCTAGTGCCGTAAGGTGCATGTCGTTTTTGGCAGCTTGAACCCGCTTCTCCGTTTGGATGATTTGCTGTTTTGAGTTTTTAATTGCATCTAGTCGTGAGGCAACATTTATCTTATAACTTTCCAAAGGTGAATAACTATTTAGAGATGCTCTTAAAAGATATTTTTCTGACCTACTGCCTCCCTGCTCTAAATTCGCAAGTGTTTTAGCCCTTTCCGCTTCTTCTTCCATGACTTTAGGCTCTGTGGCCAACAAGAGTTGATATCTTTCTTCTTGCTGAGCGAGTTTTTCCCAAACTAATTTTAATTGCGCTTCAGCTCTCTCCATACGAGCGTCTATTTCAATCACATGAGGCCCATATTTTTTATTTAATTCTATTAACTCATTTAATGGTAGAGACTGTAAATGGATATGTAATTCATGTACAGTCTTATTTTTTAAAAAAAAGGCCATAATAAACCCTAGATGAGTGAAAAAAATACATGGTAAATTATTCATCAGTTTGGGTCAAGAAAGAATGAGAGATTACATTCAATTTTCCCCACCCTTGTTTGCCATTAGATAGGGTGGGGGCTTGCAGAGGTGAGGAAATTCTTAATATATTAATCTTTAAAGAATAAGTAAATTGTCCAATTTTGCGGCACAAATAAAATCGTTGTGCGTTAAACCATCGAGTGCATGAGTCATAAAAGTGACACGACAATAATTATAACCAATTTCCAGATCAGGATGATGGTTTTCACTATTGGCAATCCAGGCGAGTGCATTAACAAAAGCCATAGTTTCATAAAAATTATTGAAAGCTAATGAACGTTTAAGCATTCGTTTATCGTCAGTTACTTGCCATTGCTTATTTAATTGAGGCAATAAATTTTTTATTTGTTCTGCATTCAATGCAGCTCCAATTCCTTCACACGATTCACAATGTTTTTGGCTTAAGTCACTAGTCATGCTCGTTCCTTATATTAGTAATATTTAAATGGACCCTGTTGCATTAAATTCTAAACCTGATTTAATTTAATGGCTTTGGACGTAGGTTGGGTCATTTGACCGTAGACGTCAAGCTCAAGAAAAAATCTCCGTCGTTGCGATGGTTAATTTTAAGCTGCTTCTCCTGTTTGTCCTAAACATAATAACTCTTTAATGCAGCAAGAAAACGAGAGTTCTGCTCTTTAGTCCCAATACTCACTCTGATGTACTGGTTCATTTTATAAGCATGCAAGGGTCTTACAATAATCCCTTGCTCTAAAAGATAATTATAAAGAGCTAAACCATCTTCTTTACAGTCAACAGTGAGAAAGTTACAGGCCGAAGGCAAATAGTTGAGTTTTAACTCATCAAAACCGGTACGTAATTGCTGCATTCCTTCATCATTGGTTCGCAAACTTAACGTAATAAAATCATCATCATCCAAAGCCGCGTGGGCAGCAATAAGCGCTGCTTGATTGACTGAGAAGGGCAATTGGACTCGTTGTAAGAGGTTAATAATAGAGGGATTGGCAATGGCATAACCTAAACGTAATCCTGCCATTCCATACATTTTTGAAAAGGTTCTGGTAATAACTAAATTGGGGTGTTCAGGCAACCATTCCAAACTGTTGCAACTGAGTTTGGAAGCTGCAAACTCATAATAAGCTTCATCCAGTACGAGTAGGGTACTTTCCGGAATGTGTTCTAACAGGTATTTAATTTCGTTTTGACTTATTAGAACCCCAGTTGGATTATTGGGATTAGCAATAAAAATAATTCCGGTTTGAGCGTTACAGGTCTGGATCAGGTTATTGATATTAACTTGCCAATCGGGATTTATAGGGACAGTCCGAACTGGTATTTTTAATGTGTTTGCCTGAATGGCATAAGCGCTGAACGCATATTCATGAGTGAGTATGTGTTTATCAGAATGAAGAGCAAAGCAATATAATAACATAGTAAATAAATGATCTGAGCCATTACTCAAAAACAGTTGCTCTGTGCTAATGCCCAATTTATTGGCTAGTTTGGGTGTTAAGGCATGATTCACTGGGGAAGGGTATGTCGCTATCAAATAAGAAGACATAGTCTGTAATGCGTTTAATGCCAAGGGGCTACAACCTAAAGGATTTTCATTACTGGCCATCTTAATAATGTCTGCAATCCCTTTTTCTCGCTTAAGTTCTTCTATAGATTTACCCGGCTTATAGGGAACTAAAGAGCGAATTCCTGGATGGGGTAATTGAGTAAAATCTATAGACATAAGCTGTGTTCCTTCAGGCAAAATTAAATGCACATCTTACCTAAGCCAGCCGCTACTGTCATCATCCGATCATGGTTAATTCGTCACCAAGAATCTATAAGTTATTAAATACATGCACTTTTTTCGCAAGAGCAGTTAATTATTTGTAAAAAAGAAGATCTCATGAGGGGAGGAAATTTATTAACATCAGGGGGCATTATAGATCCCTAAAAATACTTAAAAATTAAGAGAGGGCCCTTCTTGCTTTTTTTTATAGAGCACGTTAATCTGCGCCCGGCAACCAACCTCAGGAAGAAGTAAATGGCTCATCAAAAGGGATTTTCCCTAATTGAAGTATTAATATCATTAATGTTAGTAACTATTTTGGGTTTGGCTTTATTAGAGCAACAGACTCAAATCCGACAGTTATTAACACAATTGGGACTACGTACACAGGCATCTCAATTTCTTGATCAGATTGACGAATCATTATTTGTTGGCCTTCCTGTACTCCCTATTGCGCCGTCACCCTATTTTTTTGAGTTGAATGAAAATCAACACCATATTATTTTGCGCCTCAGCTGGTCTAAGCATTTTGGAACTTTAACGCGAAAAAGAAATCCAATTGGGACTTTGCAATGAATAGGCCTAATAATCAATCAGGTATTGGCTTATCCGAGGTTCTGATTAGTCTTTTTCTAGCAAGTCTTATTATGACTACGTTAATCCAACTGTATTTAAGTAATAAACGCCAATATGTTGAAGCGCAAAAATTGTTAGGAGCGGGTCTTGACTTACAATGGATTAGTGATTTGCTTAGTGACAGTATTCGGCGAGCGGGATTTACTCCCTGTTTAGGAATCGAGCAATTAACGACTATGGATAGACGGAATTTTAAAAGTACTATTCCTGGATTAATCATTGAACAGACTCCGGAACAATTGATTCAAATTAATCGAATGAGTGAATCTTTTACAAGAGTTATTGCTATCCAGAGTCCCACCCAACTAATAATTTCTAATGGTAATTTATTTAAAGAATTACGTCCGGTTCTGATAGCTGATTGTGAACATGCTGAGATCCATCAGATTTTGAGGGTAGAAAAATTAGAAAGAAACTATTTGGTGATTTTAACCAAACCATTGATGTTTTCTTATACTCCCTTCGTTTATTTAGGGGAGTGGTTTGAAGAAAAATGGTTTATCAAAGAAAAAGATAAAAAAAAGACGGCCTTGTATTATAAGTTATTTCATACTGAAGAGCTAAGCACGTTAATTCGCTCCTTAGCTATTAAGAGAATGCGGGTTAACGGAAAACTGCTAATTACTATTGTGATGGGTTTAGATAATCATAAAACACAGCAATTAGTGGTTGCTGTTCGTGGATCATGAAAAAACAATGCAGCGGGTTTATTTTTTTAATGACACTATGTGTTATTTTAGTAATCAGTCTGTTGTTAATTACTGGTTTGCACCATGTTTTACTCTATCATAAAGCATTAAATCAGCAGGAACTGCAACATCAGCATTTTTATCAATTGGAGCATCTGGCCGTTCAATTAGCCCATATTGCAACGGGGGCAAGCGCGAAGAGTTGTGTGGAGTATGGAGATGCGGCAAATGAAGTCATCCAACGGTTAATTGAGAATCAGGGGTGTTCCTTAACTGATGGACAGGCAAGATATCGATATCTTATTGAAGACTTGGGTGATTTTCCTTGTCTGGTGTTCCCTGGGCAAAACCGTGCATCTCGTCATTTTAGAATAACACTTTTGCTCCTTAAGGATGATGAGAATTCAGCCTCGGTATTACAACTAAGAATGATTAAACCATCAGGAATGATTCGGTGTTCTGGAGAGGAACGTGCTGTAACTGAAGGCATCAGCAGCTGGCGTTATATTCCAGCTGTCTAAAGCCGGAAAAACAGTTCAATCCTCGATGCGTCGACTTATTCTTGTGCGGTAGTGACGTAGGTTGGTGCTGAGCTCCGCGAAGCCCAACAGCAGAGTCTGCATTTACTGCATATCAAGATTGTTGGGCTTCGCAGTGCTCAGCGCCAACCTACACTTTTAATTTAATCCATCAGGCCTTGTTTAAAACTCGAAACATTGTCCTTTGACCACAAATCCCAGAAAACCGTCTTTTTTGGCATCAGGAAGTGAGCCAGGATTATAGTGATAGAGCCACATTTTTTTCTTTATATGTGCTGGCAAAAGCCTTAGTTCGGAGTAGTGGGAGTGCACCGTACTTTTAGTTGGTGTTGTTTCACAATCGTGGAAAATAATATCTGCTTCTTCATAGAAAGGGGTCAGATATTCCGGGGTGCTTTGGGTATCGGTAGTAAATAAAACACGAGTTTTATTATAAGTAAATATTAAGCCATAACTGGGCATTAGTTCGTATTCACTATAAAAATGAATAGTCTGAATCAATTTAAATTCTATAGAATGCCAAGTAAAACATCCGTCTTTCTTTATAGGTTTGGAATTAAAAAAAGAATCAATGGAGGGATGTTTATGTGGGAGAGTGCTTAATCCACCTGATAAAGTTTTGTTCCATAAATCAATAATAACTTTTTCATTGGCAAAGAGATTGGGTTTACCTTTATAGTTTGGATCAAAATGAGTGGTTAATGCCAGCCATTCTAGTCCCCCGGTGTGATCACCATGCAGATGCGAAATATATACGTTATTGATGTCCTTATAACTTAGATTTTGTTCGCGTAATGAATGTCTGATATCTGAGCCGGCATCAAGAAGAAGAGTATCTTTTCCCAGTTGAAATAAAATATTGGAATGATAGTTTTCTGGGCCTATAGTGAAGGCTGAACCTGAACCAAGAAAAGTCATTTTTAGCGTCATTTCATTCTCTATTAAATGTCGGTTACTCTTCTTAAAAAGACCGATGTAATCAAAACTCTTTCACCGTATTCATTACGGTGTCGCTATTAAAAAATAAGAATACTTTTTATATCAAAAACAAAAAAGGCCATGCCTCCTACAATCAAATGAGATAATGAAACACCAATCAGTGTTTTATTTCGGGCATACATCCATCCCCAAAATAGGCCAGGGAGAAGCACCGATAAGGCTAAGCCAATAGATACATGCAGATGCGTCACACTAAATAAAATATTAGAGATGATAATAGCCCACCAAACACGGCTTGGACCAGTCAAAAATTCTTGTAAGGAGCTTTGTAGAGCACCTCGGCAAATTAATTCCTGAATAGGCGTAAAAACCAAATAGGCAAAGATAAGTGTAATTAATATGGGAATATTGGTTTGACCGAGCTCATTAGTCGTCTGCATGCCGCCAGCGTTAAAACTTAAATGAATCAGAGTTAGATCATGAAATTGAGGAATAAGATTAATGGATAGCCATTTGATAAAGGCAATACATGAGATAAGGATAATACTCACAATGACGCTATCTTTAAGAGATTGACGCCAATTACTTGTGGTCAATCCATAAAATTGCATGGAATAACCGCTGCTTTTCATCATCATTAATACGGCCATTGCAAAGAAAATAATTAAAGGGATGCTAATGACGCTGGTTGAAAGGCTGTTATTCGCCATTTTCTCAATGATCTTAAAAGCATACATATAGACCGCCAGGACAAATAGAAGGTTGATCATAAATTTGCCCATGGCTACTCGGGCTTTGGAAAGCTCGAGTTCACTCTTTAAGGATTCGACAGTCACCTGGTTTGTTTGTCGCATCCTTCCGCTCAGTGTATTAGCCAGATTAGAGATTAAAGTAAAATAAATCGGTCGTTCACTCATGGACAGCCGGAGATCTTTAACCAAATCGGTTAGTTTGGTAATTATTTGATTATAAAGAAAACCTTCATTGGCCAAGGTCTTAAGATCGGCAATGGAAACAGAAAGAAGTTTGGTTGGAGAGAGGGTTCGAATGCTTGCTGAACGAGGTGAATTATCAAGCAGCCCCATTTCACCAATTACTTCGCCGGCATGGAGTACTGAAATACGTAAGAGGGTTCCACTCCCTGATTTTTTCAAGACCTCAACGGTTCCTTCTCTAATAACATATAAGTCGATGGGAATATCATTTTCATTGATAATTATTTCATTAGCATCATAACTGGTGATTTTAAAAAGAGGTATTATTTGCTCTAGTTGTTTACTGGATAGGGAACCAAACAAGGCGCTTTTTTGAAGCGCCTCAACAATGCTATCTGTTGAATTATCTATTTCCATCATTAGTGAGTGTCCATAAGCAATGGATTCCTACGAAAAGTATAGGAGGGCTTACATAAAATAGCCAGAATTAGATGATGGGGTAATTCTTAGATTTATGGATGGGATTTGCGACTAAAAAAGTGCTCTTATTTTACCTTTATAGGCGGGCTGACTGTAGAGCGACTTGAGAATTATTTAAGAAGTTAGATGTTGGTCAAATTGGATGAACAGTATATTACGAGAATAAGGTAAGTGATCTCTTGAGTAAGGTCTTACTAGGTTGTATTGTTATGAAATAATTAATAAAAAGGTCTTCGTGGATGGGGTTATTCAGGGGGTTCGAATTTAAATACTGGCCACAAATAAGCGTTCTTGTTTTGTTGCTAGTAGCTTATGGTACTTATCGCTATTTTGCCTATTATGATACCCGATCAAATGACGCATACGTCTCAGCTAACATAGTGAATATAACCCCTTTAGTTTCTGGACCAGTGACCAATCTGTATATAAAAGAAAATCAACAGGTTAAAAAAGGAGATAAACTGATCGAAATAGATCCTCTTCCTTATATTTACGCAGTCCAACAGGCTAAAGCCAAATTAAATATTGCTAAATTGAATTATGAGAATGAAAAACTCGCCATAATCAAGGCGGAGCAACAATTAAAACAAAATCAAATCAAGTTAAGTTTGAGCCAGGATCATTATAATCGTTTCAGTAAATTGCAATTGAAAGGAGATATGCCAAAGATTACCCTCATCAATTTGGCTGATAAAATTAAAGAAGAGGAAGCCGCAATTATTGAAGCGGAGCAACAATTAAAAATAGCGCAAATTAATCTGGATGATAACGAAATTTTAGCGGCTCAAGCTGAATTGGATCAAGCCAACTATCTGTTGAATCATACGGTTCTTGTTGCCCCAGAAGACGGTTATATTACTAATTTCAATTTACGCATAGGTCAGTACATTCAGACTGGACAGGGATTATTCGCTCTGATTGAGACGAAACAATGGTGGGTGGTTACCCGTTATAGAGAAACTGCGATTCGACTAATTAAACCGGGAGATAAAGCGAAAATTATGATTGATATGTACCCGGGTAAAGTTTTTCACGGACATGTGAATAGCATCGGTTGGGGCATTAACAGAGTGCAAACTGGCAATGTGGCCTCTTCAACATTACTTTACATGGAGGCTACTGAGGATTGGATTAGAATAGCCCAGCGTTTTCCAGTTCGTATTTATATTGATGATTTAACGGATCAATATCCAATGCGCATTGGTGCCAGTGCTACAACGATTACTTACAGGTGACCTGGTGCTGTTCTTCTGGCCTCAAAGCGTGGAAAATAGAGCAGCCTTAAGAACAGCCTTCGCTGCTTTGATTGCCGTTTTAATCTCATTTGCATTTCATCTTGAAACACCTTACTGGTCAGGAATGAGTGTGGTTGTTGTTGCTAATTTATATACCGGCAGCATTATCGATAAAGCAACGATGCGCATTATTGGAACCATTGCTGGTGCCTTTATCGGTTATTTTGTTGCTGGTTTAGTCGTTAATAGTTTTTTACTTTATTTATTTTCGTGTTTTTTAATCATCGTTATCGCGGTCTATTATTATAATCTTAGTGCCTACGGTTATGCTTATTTATTGGGGGCCTTATGTGCTTTCATTATTATTTCCCAATTAGCCATAAATCCTCAAAATGCCTTTTTTGTCGCTATTTGGCGCCCTGTTGAGATTGGTATAGGGGTATTAGTTTCAGCGCTTAGTGCTTATGTAATTTTTCCTAATCACTTAAAAGACAATATCAATGTACAGGTTCATGATATTTTTGATGATTTTTCCGCTGAATTTAAGCAACTATCAGGGAGTTTGCTGCAGGGAAAAATGGATTTTAATACAGTGACTCAAAGTAATTTAAAAATAAAAAAGAAAATTCGTAAAGCAGTAGAACTAATAGGGGCAATGAATCATGAGATAGGCGTGACAAAGGAAAAAACTGATGAATTAAGAGCCTTTTTGGATGCTTTTTATAATTTATCCCGCCAGTTGCAGTACTTAAACCTTTCTTCTCCAACCCCCGAAGATCTAAGCTCAATACAATCTATGCCTATTGAGCCAGTATTTGCTGCTATTCAACATGATTTGGCTTTGTTGCAATCTGCTTTCACCGGTCAATCCTCAATAACCATGGTTTTACAAACCACAGAAGCAATAGCTACTTTAGAAAAGCATTTTAGCCAAGAAAAGCGGGGCTATCTGGTCAAAAGCGATTTCGTTTATTCCTTTATCCATTTTTTACAACAAATCAGTCAATGTTTTTCCTCAATGCATGCCTTATTAGTCGGTTCTCCTGTTAATAAGCCCAAGTTTCAATTCATTAACAGACAACAACGACTGCGCTCTGATTACGATCTGATCAAACACAGTATCAAGGCAGGAGTTTCTGTCATTCTTGCCTTAAGTTTTTGGTTGGTCAGTAACTGGCCAGGGGGATTGAACGGCATTATAAGTAGTCTGATTATTTCCATACGCAAGAATCTTTATGACATGACTAACATCAGCATTTATCGATTCATAGGATGTTTTCTTGGCGGGGGAGTCGCTTTATTTTCGTTATTCATTTTAGAAATGAATCTGTTTGAGTTGATTATGATCCTTTTTTTCTTCGTGTGGGGATTTTCTTATTTCATGTTTAAGTATCCCAAGTATGCTTATATAGGCCTACAGGCGAACATTGCTTTAATTATTTCTCTTGCTCAGGAAGGAGGGCCTCCGGTTCTGTTGGATCCTCCTTTACAACGTCTTGCTGGGATTATTATTGGCATAGTGGCGAGTTTTATAGTCGCCAATATTCTATGGCGTTCGGATGTATGGACCATATTGAATCGTTATCTTAATAAATTATATAACTATATGACTTTTAACCTGCAGCAGATCCTCACGGTATCAGAAGGAACACTCTCATTACACGATTTAGCTAATTTATTCTGGGTCTCACGAGGGATCATGGAAGCTCTGGCTGATGAACATTTAAGTCCTAACAAACAGAATAGGTTAACGGAGCTCACCCACAGATTTGAGTCTTTAGTCTTCATTCAGGCAACCATAAGCCACATATTAGTAACTATTGATAGAGAGAAAGCGCATGCTACCGCAGAACTTTTCAATTTAAACTTGCCACTTTATGAACAACAATTAGTTGTACTATTTGAACATCACGATAAAGCAGGTGGAGAAGCCTTAAATCATCAATTGCAAGTGTTTTTAGATGGAATCGAGCAGCATTCAAGCTATTCTAAAGTTGATGATAATGACCTGAGAAATTTATTTGCCTATATTAATGCCTTGAATCATTTAGCTTTACGCATTCAATAAAAGTAAAATTTTATTTTTATCTTTCGCATCATGATTTGGGCGGTCGGTATAACTCATTAAACCTATTTTCATAAACTGGACTTTAAGTTGGTTAATAACCGTCTTTGCCTGTGTTAGCAAAGCGATCCAGAATTCGTTAAAATTGAAATTCTATTCTGTATTGCTTCACTACGTTCGAAAATACGACAACTCATCGTCAATTTTCAAAAAGGACCAAAGTCTAATTAAATATAATTACATAATTTTCTCATATATTTAAGAAAGATGAGGTATGCTAAGTGCAGAATTCAAATTTTTTTTAAATGGAATTTATTGTCATGAATGCATTGAAAATTAATTATATTTTACCATTTTTAACGATGGATAAAGCATAAAACAAACAGGCTTTAGTTGCAATTAAACCCATTACGTGTAAAAATTGACCGCTATGAAATTGAAAATTATATCTCTTACAACGCTCCTGGCTTTAATTGCTTTGGGTATCTCGGCATGGTGGTTTTGGTCCCCCAAACCTGCTTTTCGTCAGGTTAGCTTTAATCAGCTTCCGGGTTGGGAAACAGGCGAATTCAAGAAGTCGTTACTCACGTTCCAAACCTCATGTCGTGCATTTATTAAGCAAGATCCAGAACAAGTGGTCGGTACGGATCAAATAAATTTGCAAGTTAAAGATTGGCAACCAGCCTGTCGCGCGGCTTTAAAAATTAATCCGGTTATTGAAAAGTCGGCAAAACTTTTTTTTCAGAAATGGTTTGCTCCCGTAGAGTTTTACGATAATAAACCAGTAAAAGGGTTATTTACCGGGTATTATCTGCCTCTGATTAAAGGCAGCTATACTAAATCAGCTCAATTTAGCGTTCCTATTTATGAAACACCCAGCAATTTAGTCAATGTTGATTTAGGCTTATTTATCCCTGATTTAAAAAATCGCAAGCTTGTCGGTCGAATAGTTGGAAATAAAATTCTTCCTTTTTATACCCGCGAACAAATTAATCAAGGAGCTATTAAGGATACCGCTCGTGTGCTGGTATGGATTAATAGCCCGGTAGATCGATTATTTTTAGAAATCCAAGGTTCCGGAATAATAGAGCTTGAAGATGGTAAAAGAATCTACGTAGGCTATGATGCACAAAATGGTGCTCCTTATACTCCCATCGCAGGGGTTTTAATCAAAAAAGGAGTTATGACCAAGCATAATGCTTCCATGCAGGGGATTAAGAAGTATTTTAAAGCACATCCAAAAGAAATGGATAAAGTGATTAATCAGAATAAGTCCTTTGTTTTTTTCCGGTTACTGTCGTTAGAAGCGGCACTAGGTTCTCAAGGGGTAGCACTGACGCCAGGGTACTCTCTTGCTATTGATCGAGAATGGATACCTATGGGGGCACCTCTTTGGTTAAGTACCTCACGCCCAGACAGTAAGAATCCTGATACGAGTAAACCGATGCAGCGGTTGATGGTAGCCCAAGATACCGGGGGCGCCATTCGTGGTAAGGTTAGAGGTGATGTATTCTGGGGTGGGGGCGATAAAGCTACTTTAATTGCCGGGCATATGAAAAATGAAGGGCATTATTGGTTGCTTTTACCTCGCCATGCTTTATCGCGATTGGAAAAAATATCGTAATTATTTTTCTAAGTATAATTCGATATAAGGGCTATTGACCATTCATTTTAAAGTTGGCCTCTGGCCGTCTTGCGCCAGAAGTATCTGGTGGTCGAGGGAGTATCCCTGGATCCTGAGATCGAGTCGGTGTTGTTGCATCAATCAAATTGTGTCCCCACCTACATCTCGCGGACAAGCCGCGGGACGTTGAAAAAATAGTAATCAACAGCCTCTAAGATGAAGATGCTGGTTTTTCTAATGAAACAGGTATTGCTGGAATAGCTGAAGCAGAGTCATTGAGCGTTTGCGCGGTATTTCCTTTTAACGCATCGGCCAAACTTATAAATTTGTAACCGTTACTTTTATACATTTCAATTATATCTCTCAAACACAGGCTGTTTAACAAATTTGCATGAATTAATAAAATTTGTTTCACGGGTTGACCTTTTGCTCTTTTTTCTGCTTTCAGCGTTTGTTGCCAGATATAAGCAAGATAACGTTTTTTAAATTGTTTGATGCTTTGAGCTCTTTGACGGTAGGGAATTCTATAAAAGCGGGCATTGAATTCATAATCCTTGCTGTCAATAGTAACTGGAGCAATCGTATATTGATGAGCGGCAAGGTAATCAAGAACTTTTTGTTTTTTCTCCCCCTTACCTTCGGCAAGATAGGGATAACGAAAATATTTAGGCTCAGTCATTACATGCGCTAATTTAACATCAGCTCGTTCTATATCCGCTATGTATTTTTCTGCACTAATCGCATTTAGGCTACGGTGAGTATAAGTATGATTTCCTATTGTAAAACCTTGATTGCGAAATGTTTCCATTAAATCCCATTCATTTTTGGCAACCGCACCGCCAATAGCAAATCCAGTGGCGGGAACTTCATTTTCGACAAGAGCATTTACCAGAGCCATAAATCGCTCTTGAGTTCTTTTCAAACTAGCAGGGGTGCTGCTCCCGGAGCCAACAAAGGGTAAATCATCAATGGTAATCGCAATTTCCCGCTCTTCGGCAAAGCATTGAGTATTGAGTATAAAAAACAACAATGAAGCTACACCTAGCCCGCGCATTAACATGTTTCCCCCCACCCGGAATTAAAATATCCGTTGTTATTTTTTTAATTACTTTAAACTATAGACGATAATTTTAATTTGCACGGAATAAGAAGAAAAAATATGTATTTTATGAATAAAATGTGATAGAGAGAAGGATAAATAAAATGTTATTCTCTTATTTATCAATGAAGTATCGTATTTTAACACCACTCTTTAAGTGATTCTGGAAAGGAACTGCTTTGCACATGATAAAGGACTATTTATGACTTGTACTTTGCCCAAACATGCCTTGTTAGCATTTCTGTTCACCGCGATGATCTATCTTGGGCTTTTGTCGTTTATTACTTATCCCTTAACTACTTTATTAAAGCCCATCCCGATCATTTGTTTGATCATCGGGACGTTACACATGAATATCTTGCCCCGAGCGAAAACATTAATAGTTTTTGCTCTGAGTTTTTCACTTTTAGGGGATGTAGTTTTGACATTACCTGTTTCATTGACGCTGGAGCTGGGAATAGGATGCTTTTTGCTGGCTCATTGTTTTTATATTACTTTATTTTTAAAAGTATTTGAGTATCGATTTTCCCATTTTGTTTATTATTTACCGGTTCTCTTATTGATGATTGTTTGTGCGGGAATTTTAATTCCCGCACTTGGATCTTTGTTGATTCCCGTAATAATTTATTTTTGTATTTTACTGTTAATGGTTTTTAGCGCTTTTCAAGTGAACCAGCAAGGATTAATTATTAGTGCGGGGGCTTTAAGTTTCATGGTATCTGATCTTACTCTTGGTTTTAATTTATTTGTCTATCCCCAGATAAATGTCCGGATTTTTATTATGTTAAGTTATTACCTCGCTCAGTTATTGTTGATCTGGGGATTGGTAAAAATTTTCAGGCAGGCTGAGCCTCTTCACTCATTAAGCACTAAAGAAATGAAGTTGAAGTTTGATATGCACTAATTTCACAGCGCGGGTGGTTTTATCTAGTTCTGGAGCAATTGATCCCTTATATCCAAATTATTTGTTTAATTAAAATTAACCAGAAAAGGCCTCATCGTTTTGTTCACCGGATCATATTGGTAACGTCCTGTATAATTTAAATTTTTTCCATAAACGTGTAAGGAAATGGCTATTTTTTCTGATTCATTAACCACGCTGTGTATGTCATCAGGTAAAAAAGTGATAATGCCTCCTGCCGGTCGGATAATAGCCTTTTTTTGTCTTTCTATGTCGGCGTACCCTGGTTTTGAGCCATCGTCTACTCTGATCCACTGATAATTTTTTTCAATACCAACAACGCATCCAACGACACCCCAGGTTTTATGATCGTGCGGTGTGATTTCGCGTCCAGGTTCCCAAGCCACTAAATTAATCGCTAAAGAATGATCTTTTTCTTCATGGAGAAGCCAAGAGCTAAAACCTACACTGGAATCTACCGAGTAATATTTTTCTTCCAGCCAGTCCTGATGCATTACCCATTGGGACAAGAGCCCTGACACTCTCATAATGTTAGTATGGTCATCATGCTGCAAAATATTATATGTTTTAAGTTCTTTAATGAAAGGCTCTAAACCTTTGGGTAGAGGCGGACTCATGGAAAACTCCTTTTATTTTCTGATTCCAGTCTAGCAATTTAAAGCTGAAGATTAGTATGGTCAAAATTCATCCTCAGTTTAAAGCTAGTGTCATAAATTATATTCTATAATTAAAGAAAATTAATTGATAAGAGATAAGTTAGTCAAAAGTTATCAATGGGTTATGCAAGGTATTAAATTTAGTATGGGAAAAAAATTATAAAAAATAAATGATTAATTGGACATTAGGGATTTAAGAAGAGTAAAAAAGGAGTGCTAATAATGCCATCCCAATCTAATTTGAAGTTAGATTCTTTGGGCCCTGCGGAGACAAAAGCATTATTAAATGCCCTATTGTCTTTTAAGAAAGGGGATTTTAATGTTCGATTGCCAACGGATTGGCTAGGCCTCCCCGGAAAAATTGCTGATGCATTCAATATTATTATTGAAACCGCGGATGGACAAAGTAAAGAGTTTGCACAAATAAGCAAAGAAGTTGGGAAAGAAGGACGAATTGAAAAGCGAGTCAGTTTTTTGCAGGGATATGGGGCATGGCGCATTAATGTGGACTCAATCAATAATCTCATCGGCGATTTAATTCAGCCTATGTCAGAGATGGGAAGAGTTGTTGGAGCGGTAGCCTCAGGAGATCTGAGTAAAAAAATGCCAATAACAGTTGATGGCAAGCCTTTAAAAGGAGCGTTTTTAACTACCGTAGAAATTGTTAATTCTATGGTGACTCAATTAAATGCTTTCTCTTCAGAAGTAACCCGCGTTGCCCGTGAAGTGGGTACTGAAGGTAAATTGGGAGGTCAGGCAAAAGTAACGGGTGTTTCCGGTACTTGGAAAGACCTAACTCAAAATGTTAATTTGATGGCAAACAATCTGACTCTACAAGTACGAAACATCGCTGAGGTGACTAAAGCAGTTGCTAGCGGTGACCTCTCAAAAAAAATTACCGTGGATGTTAAAGGTGAGATCCTTGAATTAAAGAATACGATTAACACGATGGTGGATCAATTAAGCTCCTTCGCTTCAGAGGTAACTCGTGTTGCCCGTGAAGTGGGTACCGAAGGGAAACTTGGTGGTCAGGCTACGGTGAAAGGTGTATCGGGTACCTGGAAAGATTTGACCGATAATGTAAACCAAATGGCCAGCAATTTAACTGCGCAGGTGCGCAATATTGCCGAGGTTACTACGGCTGTTGCGAATGGCGATTTGTCTAAAAAGATTACCGTGGATGTGAAGGGAGAAATATTTGAGTTAAAAAACACCATTAACACGATGATGGTACAACTAAACTCTTTTGCCTCTGAAGTAACGCGTGTAGCGCGCGAGGTGGGTACGGAGGGAAAACTGGGCGGTCAAGCTGAGGTGGAGGGCGTTGGGGGGACCTGGAAAGATTTAACTGAGAACGTGAATTTGATGGCCAGCAATCTTACCGCTCAAGTGCGTAACATCGCTGATGTGACTACAGCGGTGGCCAATGGGGATTTGTCCAAGAAGATTACCGTGGATGTGAAAGGGGAAATTCTTGAATTAAAAAACACCATCAACATCATGGTGGATCAATTGAATTCTTTTGCTTCAGAAGTAACCCGGGTGGCACGCGAGGTCGGTACGGAAGGAAAACTGGGAGGCCAGGCAGAAGTCACTGGCGTGGGGGGGACCTGGAAGGATTTAACTGAAAATGTGAATTTGATGGCCAGCAATCTTACCGCCCAAGTGCGCAACATCGCTGATGTGACTACAGCGGTGGCCAATGGCGATTTGTCCAAGAAGATTACAGTTGATGTGAAAGGGGAAATTCTTGAATTGAAAAACACCATCAACATCATGGTGGATCAATTGAATTCTTTTGCTTCAGAAGTAACCCGGGTGGCACGTGAGGTCGGTACGGAAGGAAAACTAGGAGGCCAGGCAGAAGTCACTGGAATAGGCGGAACCTGGAAGGATTTGACTGAAAACGTGAATCTAATGGCCAGCAATCTTACCGCTCAAGTGCGTAATATTGCTGGAGTAACTACAGCGGTGGCCAACGGGGATTTGTCCAAGAAGATTACCGTGGATGTGAAAGGGGAAATTCTTGAGTTAAAAAACACCATCAACATCATGGTGGATCAATTGAATTCTTTTGCCTCTGAAGTAACCCGGGTGGCACGCGAGGTCGGTACGGAAGGAAAACTCGGTGGCCAGGCAGAAGTGACCGGTTTAGGGGGGACATGGAAGGATTTAACCCAAAACGTTAATATGATGGCAAATAATTTAACAGACCAGGTACGAAATATTGCTGAAGTAACGACAGCGGTTGCTACAGGTGATCTTTCTAAGAAAATCACTGTGGACGTGCGTGGAGAGTTTTTGCAGTTGAAAGACACGATAAACACCATGGTGGAACAGTTGCGTACCTTTGCGTCAGAGGTAACGCGGGTTGCTCGTGAAGTAGGTACTGAAGGTAAGCTTGGCGGCCAGGCCTACGTACAAGGGATGGCTGGAACCTGGAAGGATTTAACCGAAAACGTTAATTTAATGGCCAGCAATCTGACCAATCAAGTGCGTAATATTGCTGGAGTGACCACCGCGGTGGCGAATGGTGATTTATCGAAAAAAATCACCGTTGATGTTAAAGGAGAAATCTTTGAATTAAAGAACACGATTAACACCATGGTGGATCAATTGAATTCTTTTGCTTCAGAAGTAACTCGGGTGGCACGTGAGGTGGGTACGGAAGGAAAACTGGGAGGCCAGGCGGCCGTGAAAGGGGTATCCGGTACCTGGAAAGACTTAACGGACAGTGTAAATCTTATGGCAACCAATTTAACCGATCAAGTACGGGGTATTGCCATGGTAGTGACAGCGGTGGCTAAAGGAGATCTGGAGAAACAACTAGTGGTTCAGGCCAAAGGAGAAATCGCTGAACTGACCGATACCATCAACAGTATGATTAATACCCTGTCGACTTTTGCAGAGCAAGTAACCACTGTAGCTCGTGAAGTAGGAGTAGAAGGTAAACTGGGCGGCCAGGCTAATGTTCCTGGGGCATCAGGTATCTGGAAAGACTTAACCGAGAACGTAAACCAGTTGGCTGCAAATTTGACGACCCAGGTGCGAGCTATATCCGAGGTTGCACAAGCTGTTACCAAGGGGGATTTAACCCGAACAATTCGCGTCGAAGCACTAGGTGAGGTGGCCGTTCTCAAAGACATCATCAATGAGATGATTAATAACTTAAAAGATACGACGTTGAAAAATACCGAACAAGACTGGTTGAAGACCAATCTCGCCAAATTTACTCGAATGTTACAAGGGCAAAAAGATCTGATGTTGGTAGCAAAACAGATTTTATCTGAATTAGCGCCGGTGGTTAATTCGCAACACGCATTGTTTTATATCATGGATAATACGGGATCTACAGCCAAACTAAGGATGCTGGCTTCTTATGCGTTCAAGCAACGAAAAAACTTATCCAATGAGTTTGCGATTGGTGAAGGATTAGTCGGACAATGTGCCTTTGAAAAAGAAAGGATTTTACTAAATAATGTCCCTGATGACTATGTTTACATTACCTCTGGTTTGGGTGAATCAGCCCCACTAAATATTATCCTTTTACCTGTATTATTTGAGGGACAAGTGAAAGCCGTGATTGAATTGGCTTCATTTGATCGCTTTTCTATAGCGCAACAAGCGTTACTTGATCAATTAACGGAAAGTATTGGTATTGTATTGAATACCATTGAGGCTAATTCTCGAACAGAAGAACTGCTTAAACAGTCTCAATCAATGGCACAGGAATTACAAAGTCAGCAAGAAGAGTTACAACAAACTAATGAAGAGTTGGAAGAAAAAGCTAAATTACTGGTAGAACAAAATAATGAAGTAGAGAATAAAAATAGAGAGGTAGAGCGTTCTCGTAAATCTTTGGAAGAAAAAGCAGAGCAGTTAGCATTGACTTCAAAATACAAGTCTGAGTTTTTGGCCAACATGTCGCATGAGTTAAGGACGCCACTTAATAGTTTGTTGCTCTTATCGAAACAGTTGTCCGAGAATCGCACTCATAATTTAACCAAAAGTGAAGTGGAATACGCGAATACCATCTATTCATCTGGTGTGGATTTATTAAATCTAATCAATGATATTCTCGATTTATCCAAAATTGAATCTGGCACTGTAGAAATTGATATTACAGAAATATCACCCAAAGAAATTTATGATAATTTGTATAAGATGTTCTGTCACGTAGCTGAAGAGAAAGGTCTAACATACACTATTGAATTAGCCCCGGATCTTCCCAAAACTATTTTTACAGATGTCAAAAAATTGCTCCAAATCCTTAAAAATTTACTGTCAAATGCATTTAAATTTACCGCGCAGGGAACTGTCAAAGTAGATATAAGTACTGCTAAAGCGAATTGGAGTATTGAACATTTGAACTTGAACAGAGCGAAACGCGTGATTGCTTTTTCCGTCATGGATACAGGCATCGGTGTAGCCAAAGAGAAACAAAAAATTATATTTGAAGCGTTTCAACAGGCTGATGGCAGCACCAGTCGTAGATATGGTGGTACAGGGCTTGGATTATCAATCAGTCGTGAGATTGCCAAGTTATTAGGAGGAGAAATTTGTTTAATTAGTGAAGAAGGAAAAGGATGCAATTTTACCTTATATCTACCTCAGGATGATGAGAGCAATTTGAAGAGGAAGACATTTGATGAGGACGCACAAAAAAATCAGCAAGGAGGACGATTTTTAGAAAAAATAGCAAAAGCAGAAGAAGAGGATCTTAATAAAAGTGAAGGTATCACCCTGGGGCATGAAAATAAAGAGACACCTGTTCGTGAAATATCTACGATGATAGCTGATGATCAAACAGAGATTTTAACTAAAGATCGAGTTGTTCTTATTATTGAGGATGATTTGGCATTTGCAAATTTATTGCTGGAAAAAACTCATGAGCAAGGTTTTAAGGGTATCGTAACCACTTTAGGGGCAGACGGTATCGAGTTGGCAAATCATTATCTTCCTGATGCGATTACCCTGGATCTTCATTTACCGGATATGGATGGTTGGCGAGTCTTGGATACCTTAAAAGAAACCCCCTCAACGCGCCATATCCCTATACATCTTATTTCTGCTGATGAGGAGTCATTTCGTGGTTTTAGGCACGGAGCAAAAACATTCCTTGTTAAGCCAGTTACTGAGGAAAAATTGCAAGAGATGTTTGAAACAATCAAAAATTTTTCAACCAAAGAAGTAAAGCAATTATTAGTAGTCGAGGATGAGGAAATAATGCAACAGAGCATTGTGGAATTATTAAAAGGTGACGATGTTGAAATAACGGTGGTAGGTACGGTAAAAGATGCATGGGAGCGTTTAGCAAAAACTACATTCGACTGTATGGTAATGGATTTAGGATTACCAGATAAAAACGGTTTTGAATTACTGGAAGAGATTGGCAGTACTCCTATGTATAAAAATATACCCATTATTATTTATACGGGTAAAGAATTAACGCGAAAAGAAGAGATGCAATTACGTAAAGTAGCTCAATCAATTATTGTTAAAAATGTTGCCTCACGAGAGAGATTACTTGATGAGACCACGCTGTTCTTACACCGGGTTCATAAGAAATTGTCAAAAGAAAAAAGAAAGGTTATTGAAAAACTTCATAGTGGAGAGGAGTTACTTGCAGGAAAAAAAGTATTAATTGTTGATGATGACTACCGTAATATTTTTGCGCTGGCTGGTGTATTAGAAGTGTACCAAATGAATGTTCTGACTGCAGAAAATGGAAAAGTAGCCATTGAGATTTTAAAGGCAAATCCAGATGTAGATATTGTCCTAATGGATATCATGATGCCGGAGATGGATGGTTATGAGGCGATGAGGGAAATTCGCAAAAATCCAAAATTTAAAAAATTACCCATAATTGCTGTAACTGCCAAAGCGATGAAAGGTGATCGTGAAAAGTGTCTTGAAGCAGGTGCATTTGAATATATAGCCAAGCCCGTAGATATTGAGCGCCTAGTGTCTATGTTTAGGGTATTGCTCTACCAATAAAGGATCCGTATGAATAGTTCTCAACTCATGCCTGTAGATGATATTCAAGTGAACTCGTTGCTAGAGGACATTTATAATGAATATGGATATGACTTCAGAAATTATGCTTCTGCTTCATTAAAAAGACGTTTACGACATTATATGATTATTAATAATATTCCAACTATTAATAATTTACATGATCGAATTTTTTATAACGAGGAAAATTTCAATGATCTATTATTGACTCTATCAGTATTAGTGACTTCTATGTTTCGTGACCCCGATTTTTTTCGGGCGTTAAGAAATAAAGTGATTCCTTTATTACATACTTATCCTTTTGTCCGTATCTGGATCGCCGGTTGTTCGACAGGTGAGGAAGCTTATTCGATGGCAATATTACTGGTGGAAGAAGGACTTGATCAGCGAAGCTTCATCTATGCTACTGATATGAATTTAAGAGTAATTGAAATGGCAAAGCAGGGTATATTTTCTATGCCATCAATGAAGCAATACGCTAGAAACTATATGCAATCAGGTGGTAAAAGAGCTTTTGCTGAGTATTATACTTCAGATGGTGAGAGTGCGGTGATTCATAAGGCGATAAGGAAAAACATCCATTTTGCTCAGCACAATCTTGTAACAGATTCAGTATTTAACGAATTTAATCTTATTCTCTGCCGCAATGTGATGATTTATTTCAATCAGAGTTTACAGCAACATACCCATAAATTGTTGTACCGGAGTTTAGCTCCCTTTTGTTTTCTTGCATTAGGAGAAAAAGAGTCCATGTTATTTACTCCTTATGAAGATTGTTATATTACCGTTGATGAGAAGGAAAAGATTTATAAAAAGGTAAGATAATATGTCATACCAACTCTTGGTCATTGGGGCATCTATAGGTGGTTCCAAAGCCATAACTGCAATTTTAAAGGAATTACCTCGTGATTTTCCTGTGCCAATTGCTATTGTTTTGCATCGAGCGAAAAATGTAGATACTTTAAGTGGTTTTTTCCAAAAAAATTGCGTATTAAAAGTTCTGGAAGTTGAGGATAAAATGATGCTCCAGAAAGGATATGTTTACTTGGCTCCTGCTGATTATCATTTAATCGTGGATAAGAATTATTTTTCGTTATCCCTGGATGAATTGGTTCATTTTGCCAGACCCTCTATTGATGTCTTGTTTGAATCAGCTGCAGATAGTTTCCGAGCAAAAGTTATTGGATTGTTACTTACGGGCAGCAGTTCTGATGGGGCAGAGGGTTTATTATTGATTAAACAAGCTGGCGGTTACACCATAGTGGAAGACCCTAAAACTGCAGAAAGTAAAATAATGCCCGAGGCTGCTCTTGAGCTGCAGGCTGCTTCTCAAGTATTGGCACTAGATAAAATTCCCAGGCATTTAATAAAGCTTTGCCAGTATGAAGAGATGTTTCCCCAAGGCAAAACAAAGATATGAAGTAAAAGAGGCCGGGATATTTTTCATGAAAAGCTGTATTTGTATTCATTAGCTCAATGTGAGTAAGAATCTACCGTGGGACGGTTCTTAGAGAGGAATTGTCAACGCAACTGAATATGTTTATGATTGTCGCTGAAAATGAGGGCCTCATAAGTAATTCTTGGGCATCAAACATCACTATTAATTAAAAGCCCTTATTATTTCAACTGGTATGTATTTATATAGCTTTATGAAGGGATGCTGTTATATGAAAAAAACAAATAAACTCCTTATGGAAACCACCTTGGCACTGCTGGTTACATCAAGTTTTGCTGCACCAATGAAGGATGATCACCTGTTTAGAGTGTTTATTCCCGATCTGAGACCGGGATTTGAATTGAATGTGGGTGCTTCATATCTCTAACCGTTAGCTAATAATCTGGGGTGGTCTGTAACAACTACAGTACTTCCGATCCCTTCACCTAACTGGAGTGTTAATGTTATTAAACCAGATTTTAGTCCTGGTTTTAACCTCGGAGCACGTTATATTCTATTAAATCCCGGAACGGATGTTCAATTAAATTGGTTTCATTTGGATACTACTGATCACGATGAAGTTTTTGTAGATCCTTCCTCACAGTGGGTGTCTCCTTTTTAACAAACGGGTACTCCGCCAACAAATACCGGACAAATTACTGGAATTTCTTTATTAAAAGTGGGAAATGTAACTCTGCATTTTAATTATGATTCAGTAAATTTGGATCTGGGGAAATTTATCAATTTTGGATCTAACCTTCAAACGCGATTTTTTACTGGCCTAAGTTCTGTGTTTCTAAAAGAGCAGATAAATTCTACTTTTCATGGACTGCCTGCACTACCTATATTTAATTTTAATAATACGTCCACTTATAATGGAGTAGGGCCAAGATTAGGAATTAATAATAACTATGAGTTTTCTCATGGGATTCATTTGGTGGGACAATTAGCAGGCTCTGTTCTTTATGGCAGAATGTAGCCCGCTCAATATAAATTTACAGGCACATCCATTGAGCTGATTTTGGCTGGAATAAATGTAAATCATGAGGGGCTTTCTAATCCACGTGTCAGTCAATTAGTGCCAGCCCTCGATGCAAAAATAGGCTTAAGCTATACCTATATGATTAAGCAAGCTTCTGAATTAACTTTGGAGCTTGGTTATATGGGCGCTATGTATGTAGATGCTTTATCCAGTAATGAAACAAACAATAATGTAATTGCTATTGATTCAGGATCATTATCCACTGCAAGTGCACAACATACTCAAAGTAATTTTTCTGTAGGCGGACCCTATATTACTGCTCAGATATTAGGGGCTGATGCTCCCATCACCTCCGTGCCTCGGCTTGTCCGAGGTATCTAAAGCTTTATACTTGTGTTCAAACAGCGTAAAAGGGGCTAATGCGTATTGTAGGTTGGTGCTGAGCAACGCGAAGCCCAACAATAAATTAGAATCATGGCATTATCTTAGATGGTTTTAATGCTAGAAAATATTAATGCAATAATAAATAAAGTTTTTAACAACATCACAAAGAATCAAATTCAAAATAAAAGAGTGCGATTTAGTGGGTGATTGAGAAAGGGTTTGAGATTTCGGGTAATCTTGGTAACCACCATGTAATCCATTGATTATCATGGTGGCCAGAGGCGGAATCGAACCACCGACACGAGGATTTTCAATCCTCTGCTCTACCGACTGAGCTATCTGGCCCCGAGGGTTGCTATTAGACTCCGAGATGGATTTTGAGTCAAGAGTTTGTTTACATTTTTTTTGAAAATAGTTTATTTTGATAGGCAATTGCTATCTGTGCACCCAATAATGCATTACTTTTTATCAATTCAATATTGGCTTCCAAACTTCTGCCTGCTGTTAACTCCCCAATTCTTCTTAATAAAAAGGGAGTAAGTGCCTGGCCATTGATGTCTTTTGCTTCTTCATGTGCCTGATGAATGAAGGGCATAATTTCATCGTCTGAAATTTCAGCTGCAACGGGAATCGGATTCGCGATGATGATGCCATTATTCATGTTTAACATCCGTTGATAAACCATCAGCTTGGCAACCTCTTTAGCGCTGTTTAAACGATGAATCACCGGGATACCACTGGAACGGCTATAGAAGGCTGGAAATTCGTTGGTAGCGAACCCTATGACGGGTACGCCATGGGTTTCAAGAACCTCAAGAGTTTTGGGTAAATCGAGAATGGATTTGGCTCCTGAGCAAACGACAGTGACTGGGGTAGTGGCAAGCTCGATAAGATCAGCGGAAATATCAAAGCTATTTCCTACTTCTTGATGAACCCCTCCAATCCCACCAGTGACAAATAAGGGCAGATTTGCCAAATGAGCACAGAACATAGTCGCCGCGACTGTGGTACTTGCTGTCATTTTGCGGCTTAAAACGTAAGCGATATCTCTGCGTGAAGCTTTTATTACCGCTTTATCCTCAGCCAAATGCTCCATGGTCTTTTTAGTCAAGCCAATATGAATTTTGCCGTGATAAAGGGCTATGGTCGCAGGAATGGCTCCTTGATTACGAATAATTGTCTCAACTTCAATAGCAGTCGCTAAATTAGCAGGATAAGGCATACCATGAGAGATTATAGTCGATTCGAGCACCACAATGGGACTTCGATTATTAATTGCTTCCATTACCTCTGGTTTTATTTCTAATAAATCATGAAACATATGTTTGTCCTTATTCTTTTGCAGTATAGCCAGACGGTTTTGCTGAGCCTTCACCAAAAAAATATTTTTGCATTTCCTCTTTTAAAAATTCACGTGACTTTGCTTCTATTAAATTGAGGCGGTATTCATTAATTAACATGGTCTGATGAGACAGCCACATATCCCAGGCTTTTTTTGATACTTCATTAAATATTTTTTCGCCCAGGGCTCCTGGGAAAGGAGGTTTTTGCATGCCTTCAGCTTCTTCTTTTAATTTACAACAAAATATTATTCGACTCATGTTTTTATCCCATACATTCTTTAAAGAGACACATTATGCGCGAATCCGGTGTCTACTCCAAGTAATACCCATCTGCAACAGGGATAATAATTAGTCAGCACGACTTTTTACCTGGGCTTGTAAAATATGTTGGGAAAGTAATTGCTCTTGCTCACTGGTTAGGCCATTAAACGTGATTGCGGTACGATAATGATTATCACTTTGGTATTGGCTATAAACTACAGTTGCATCGAGAATAATAGGAATCATTTTTGGCTTGGTGTAGATAACAACTTTTAAATTTGTTTTTTCTTTTAGGAGTTCATCCGTTCTAAAAGCCATTCCACCCAAACTGATATTCACTTTTCGTAATTGAGCTTTATGAGTCATTAACATCTGGCGAGATAAATAATCTATTTTGGCATTTAATAGATTAAGGTAATGAGCCAACGCGGGTTCTTTTATCCCTAGAGCCTGGGTTAATTCCGCCAGTTCATAATCAATATTTTGAAAGTATTGGGCAGCCTCCATATATCGCTGACCGCTTTCACCCAATAATTGATTGGTGATGGATAGATCAGAACAGAATTCCCCTGGTGCTATAACTCGATAATCAAAATATAAATGATCATCGATGCGGAAATGTTGACGTCTTTCATGTACTGGCATAATAACTCCATTAATTCCGTTTGATGAAAAAATAATTTTTCATGGTTCCTTGTGCTTACCGTCCACTGGTTATACCTTAGGATATCAATTCGACTTATCTATAAATATAGACAGAGTTTAGCCTGTTGGTGAGAAAATAATACATTTTTTTTATTTCTAAGGTTAAATAGTGCGAGAAGCACATGGATTTGCTATTAGGTTATTTAATTTGACGGGGCAATAAAGGCATAGAGGGAGTAAACTAATCCTTCCTTTTCAAGAGAAAAAGGAAGGATTAATAATTTAGCATAAATCACAGGGCGAAATTAGTTGAATCTAATCTGGGCGGCTCGTCAACTGGAGCAATTGGCAATGGGTCCCAATTGATTTCACCTACAGTAGTTCTATGACCATGAATAGGTTTTTTACGATGACTACCATCGCCTCTGAATAAAGCGGTTCTGACACTATCTACTCGGCTTGCAACAGGAGCCTTTGGTTTAACCGCAGTTTCGTCATTTACTTTGCTACTTGAGAAAAAAGCCGGTCGTGCAGCCACAGACGTTCGTTTTTTATCGTTAATGACTATGGTTCCCCAATCTGACGAGCTCTCTGAGGACTCTTTATCCAGCGATTCATCATGCTTTGCATCAGATTTTGTTAGCGAAGAGTCTTTTTTCATACTACTTACAGGTGTTACATTCAACGGAGCAATTTGCTTACTTATTTCAGGCGCTTTGCTTAAAGGGTCTTTTTCCATACTGCTAACAGGAGTTGCATTTAATGGAAGAGTTTTCTTCTTGCTTTCCGCCGCTACATCCAACGGTATAGTCGTAGAAATTGCAACATCTTCTGTGCTTTCTGATGATTCCTGTTGCGCCATTGAATCGTGAGATATTATCATCTCCACATTTTCTCTAATGACGTTTTTCAGATATTCCGCCTCAATTTTCCCCAAACTATCCATAGCTGATGGAGTAAGGAATTCAAGATGAGGGAAGTAGGATAAAAATTGTTCACCATTTAAATCCAGTCCCATAGTATCTTGAATATCAGAAAGCTGGGTTACTCTATCTACAGAGAAATAACCAAAAGACAGTACATGAATTAACTTTCTATACCAAGGAGCTTCTTCCCAGTCATTGTTTAAAAGAGCTGTTTCAATAGATTGTTTAAAAAAGGGTTCTGCATATTCCCGATAACATTTAGTTGCCAGTTTTTCAGCCATACGAATGAGGCGAGGTTCTTGGCTCTTGGATATTTTATTAAAAAGAATATTGGCCTGAGTGATGAACTCAGTCTCTGGAAAACTACCATTCAACAGGGTATTGATTGCATCTATATCTTCTTGAAATCCGAGAGTTGCGGAAGGTAATTCTTCCTCGATTTTTTTATAGAAGTGCTCTGGTTTCATATTACGAAACTTCAATAAATTTTTGAATTGTTGAATAGATAATCTTTTGTTGGGATCAGGACGAGTTAGCTCTTGAATGAGTAAAGAGAAGTTAACAATCGGGTTGGGAGTCGTTTTAAAATAAAGTGCTGGATTAAAATCATGTTTTCTAAGCTCTGCAATTTCCACATCATCTACTTGAGTTAAAATTAAAAATTCTTTTAAAGCCATACCCAGTTGATAAGCCATAAATTGAGGCATATTCATCACAGTTTCGGATGCAACATCGCTATCGTAATTAGTCCAACGTTCATTAAGACAGGCAGTGAATTCATCCGGAGCATATGGAGGAGTACTACGTATCTCTGAGGCCATGGGGTGTGCCTCAGCGGTAAAGGTCTTTCTATCACTAACGCGGATTAGGTTGGAGTGGACTAAAAAATTAGTTAATTTGATATCGGGATGATAAGTCTTTGCTTCTATTAGTTTTTCACAAAAATCGCCAAGCTGTGCAAAATAAAAGCAAGCCTTGGCTCCGAGATCTTTATCTCGAGTGCCCCTAAGTGATCTGGCGACTTCAGCTAAATTACCACCAGTGGCATATTGACTTAATACTACTGGTCTATACTCAATAGGAAAATCTGAGCCCTTAAATCTCATCATAAATACTGCATAATCTTCGATGAAATATTTTGCTACTGGAAAAGAGTGAAGATCTTGTTCCACACCTAATTTATCCCTGTCTTCCACACGAAACACAAAAAGGTCATCTATACCTTCTATTTCAAGTGTATAAAGGTCATTGTTAACATGTCCTCCCAACTCTTTAGTTTTATAGGTTGGAGTCGGACCAGCAGCGGGCAATGTTTCTCTTTTTTGAATCGCATCAAGCTTTGCTTTCGCCATAGCCAGGATTTCGGAATGCCGGTCCAATATTTCTTTAATTCTACGTTCCGAATCTACTAAAACATGCAGCTGGCAGTTAACGGCGATATAACGTTCCTTGCACGCCTCAAATGAAGGATTTCTTAATAATTCATCGCGCTCTTGCAATAATGGATAAACGTCTTCAACTTGAATTGGCAATGGTTTGTCTTTGGTGTGCCGAGCAATTGCTTCAGCAAATTGCATTCCTTTAACAAAGATTGAAGCATCAGCATTAATGGAATAAGCATGCAAATGCGCCTGCCAACCCTCAGGCCCAGTATCACTTAACCAAGCATAGGACGAGCTATTAAGAGTAATATCCTTTAGTCTGTAATTGATTTTTTGTAAATAAAAAAGACGCTGAATGTGATCTTCTTCGGGTATGGTATTAAATGTTGTGATTAAATTTAGAAAATCTTCGGGAATACCAAAAATTGATGGGGGAGATTTCAACGCCATTATTTGCTCCAAAGCAAGAAATATGTATTAAAAAATGGTTTAAATGTATAAATAATAAATTTTTGCATAAAAATAACACAGCATGGTGGTAATTACAAGCATACTTTATAGTCAACAAGGGATTTTTTAATGCTAAGCGTTTTTAATTTTTCTTGACTGTTTTTTTCATACTCTTAAAAAGAATGACCCATTTGAAAGAAATAGCTTTAGACTCTATCTTCAATAGGGCATTTTATGCTTTAATATCCGCTATTTTCTTAGTTTAATTGAAAGGTTTGCTATGACTTTTGTGGTAACAGAAAGTTGTATTAAGTGTAAGTACACCGATTGCGTGGAAGTATGTCCTGTTGATTGCTTTTACGAAGGGCCCAATTTTTTAGTGATTCATCCGGAAGAATGTATTGACTGTGCTCTTTGTGAACCTGAATGTCCGGTTAATGCTATTGTTTCTGAAGATGATTTGACTGACGACCAACAGCAATTCAAGCAGCTTAATGCAGAACTTGCGCAAACCTGGCCCAATATTACCGCTAAAAAAGATGCTCCTGATGATGCAAAAGATTGGGAAGATGTCAAAGACAAACTTCAATATTTGCAAAAAGAGTGGAAGAAATAGCGTCTCTCGCTGAATCCTGTCGGCGAATTCTTAGTGAAAAAGGAAGGCTTTCTACAGCAATTCCCGGGTTTGTAGCACGAACCCCCCAATCTGACTTAGCAGTAGCCATTGCGCAAGCTATTGCTGACAAATCCACTTTAGTTGCCGAAGCAGGAACCGGAACTGGTAAAACGTTTGCTTATCTATTGCCCTGCCTCTTAAGCGGAAAAAAAACACTTATCTCTACTGCAACTAAAACCTTGCAAGACCAACTCTATCAAAAAGATTTACCTACTCTGGTCAGGGCTTTAGGTTTATCAGCTCGTATTCAAAACCTGAAGGGGCGATCCAACTACATTTGTCAATATCGCGTTAATTTACACGCTGAAGAAGGGCAGTTTCAAACGCCCCAATGCGCTCATGAAGTATTGCATGTGAAAGATAAATTGTCTCAAATGAAGGATGGCGAACGCTCCGAGCTACCTGAGCTTAGCGAAGATTCCTCTGTTTGGCATTATGTTACTTCTACAACGGATAATTGTTTAGGTGCTGAATGTCCTAATCATGAAACGTGTTTTCTGGTAAAAGCCCGTAAGCGTGCACTGGAATCTGATATTGTAGTGATTAACCATCATCTTTTTTTTGCAGACTCACGTCTAAAACAAGAAGGTTTTGGAGAGTTGTTACCTGGGGTAGACGTAGTCATTTTTGATGAAGCACATCAACTCGCTGAGATAGCGACCCATTTTAATGGCGAACGCGTTGGTACCCGTCAATTTTGTGATTTATTAAATGATATCATTGAGGAATGGCCGGTTCTGGATCTGCCGAATCAACCTTTAAAAACACTAAGTCATAAAGCAGATCAATTAGTAGATGAATTATTGAACTCTTTGTCATCTCGAGAGGAACGTATTAGCTGGGATGAGGTAAGGCGTAATAAGGTCTTTATGACAGCCTGGGATAAGTGGTTGGCGTTAAAAGATGAGTTACTTCATTGTTTCGATGATGAGAGCATCACTGAAGCTCCGGGGCTGATTCGTTGTAAAGAGCGCCTGGAAGAGTTGGAAAAAATATTATTGTCTTTTACGCAGCCCAACACGGATACTATTCGATGGCTTGAACGCTTTAAGCAGACTTTAGTTTTTCACGCCACGCCTTATGACGTCGCCAGTATTTTTAGCGAATTGCTGGAGCGTCAAGCTTGTGCGTATGTATTTACTTCAGCAACCCTAACGATGGCTGCTTCTTTTGATTGTTTTTGTAAACCTTTAGGCCTTAATAGCGCCCGAACTTTATTATTGCCTAGCCCGTTTAATTTTCAGGAGCAGGCCTTACTGTATTTACCGCGTGGTTTACCGGATCCGAAGAATGCCAGTTATTATGAGTGTTTGTTGGAAAAAGCCATTCCTGTGATCGAAGCCTGTGGAGGGCGCTGTTTTTTCTTATTTACTAGTCATAAAGCATTAAAATTAGTTGCTCAAATGTTGGGCAATACTTTAAACTATCCGCTCTTGATCCAGGGCGCTGAGGCAAAGCCTATATTATTAGCTCGATTTAGACAGCTTGGTAATGCCGTACTATTAGGTACAGCCACCTTTTGGGAAGGTGTTGATGTCAAAGGGGAGGCTCTTTCTTGTGTTATTATTGATAAATTGCCCTTTGCCAGCCCAGTTGATCCGGTAACGCGCGGCAGAATGGCTTATTTAAAAGAAAAAGGTTTGTCTGGATTTGACGAGTTATCCTTACCTAATGCCGTGATTGCCTTAAAGCAAGGGGTAGGGCGCTTGATTCGCGACATCACTGATAAAGGGGTGTTGATGATAGCCGATCCTCGTCTTACAGGCAGAGAATATGGACGAGTTATTCTTGCGAGTTTACCGCAATTACCTAGAACTCGTGATGAACAAAAAGTATTACAATTTATTAGAGAGTTGGCATTAGACTATGAAACTGTTAGCGATTGATACATCCACTGAAATAGCCAGCGTAGCGTTAATGGTTGATGATGAAATTTCCTGCGAAGAACAGGGAAGTCAAAAAACTCATGCGCAACTCATATTGCCAATGATAGACCGATTAATGGTTCATGCAGATTTACAAATGAATCAATTGGATGGAATCATTTTTGGGTGTGGTCCCGGAAGTTTCACTGGTCTACGAATAGCCTGTAGTATTGCCAAAGGGCTTGCTTACGCACATGATTTGGGCTTAATTCCAGTCAGTAGTTTAGGAGCTATTGCCTGGGCAGCTCGTGAGTTACATCATGATGCAACTTTACCCGTTTTAGCAGTTTTAGATGCGCGAATGCATGAAATGTATTGGAGCTATTTTGCTGAGGGGAAATTAGAATCTGAAGAACGAGTGAATGCGGTACAAGAGATTCAATTACCTGAACAGCAGTCTGTAATTCTTGCTGGCGTGGGGATAGATGAGTATTGGACTGATTTTCCCGATGCCCTTAAAGCGCAGATTACTGCCAAAGTAACTTTATATCCTAAAGCGACAGCTATGATACAATTAGCGCAGCATGCTGTTATAAAACCGGTCTCAATAGCACAAGCTCAACCCGTATATGTGCGAAATCAAGTAACTCAAGGAGGTTCGCGTGGATAAGCGATTATTGGAAATATTGGTTTGCCCTTTATGTAAGGGGAAGCTCTTAGTAAAAAAACAAGAATTGATCTGTAGATTTGATCGCCTGGCTTTTCCTATTCATGATGGTATTCCTGTCATGCTGGAGCACGAAGCGCGAGTTATTTCATTAGAAGAGAAAGATAAATTATGACCTCTAATGTTCATATTGTTATCCCGGCCAGATATGAGTCAACGCGTTTCCCTGGCAAATTGCTTCACGATTTGAATGGTCAAACAGTGATTGAGCGAGTTTATCGACAAGCCCAATTGGCACAACCTCAAACAATTACTATTGCAACGGATCATGAAGCAATAGCGAGTCATGCCAGAAGTTTTGGCGCGCAAGTCATGATGACTTTATCCACTCATCAAACTGGAACGGACCGAATTGCCGAGGTAGTTGCAAAAGGGGATTTTGCTGCTGATGATATTATTGTAAATGTGCAGGGCGATGAACCTTTTATTGCACCGCAATTAATCATGCAGGTAGCCCAGGGATTAACCCAGACTCAGGCTCCTATGTCCACTTTATGCTGGCCTATCACCAGTCTTGAGATGTTAAACAATCCCAATATAGTTAAAGTGGTGCGCTCACGTGATAACCATGCCTTATATTTTTCCAGAAGCCCCATTCCGGCCCATAGAGATGAAGTCCAATCTTACGCACAAACCTACAGACATATAGGTTTGTACGCTTATCGAGCTGCTTTTTTATTGGATTATGTGAGTTGGCCAGTTTGTGAGTTGGAACAACATGAGGCTTTAGAGCAGTTGCGTGTTTTATGGTCTGGATTTCCTATCAAAGTCGATGAGGCTTGTATTGAACCACTGCAGGATATCAATACTAAAGAGGATTTAGTCTTAGCCCAACGTCTTCTTATTTCAAAGCAAGAGTCTTTCATTTAAGTTTATTGCCCCCATTTATTTACGCATGGCAAATGGACCGTCAGCCAGTAGCCTGGTTGCTTGCAACCAGGCTACTTTCGGATGTTTCTTTATCGGGTGATGTATCTTTTGCGCAAATAGAGTACTAATGCAGGAAATAACATGGCTAATATGCCAAGAGAAAAAATCCTGCGAAAATGCCCGGCGCCACCTACATCCATCATTTGCTCAGGAGGAATAAAGCCAACACATATAGTAATGGCGCAGCCTAATAATCCCAAGATGCAAATCAGATAATATCCCACTTTACCCCCAGGTATAGCAAAGGGTCTTTTTAAATGAGCGAATTTACTTTTCAGGTTCCAGGCGGCAATAAACATTAGCACATACATCATCATGTAAAGTTCAGTACTTAAGTCAGTAAATAACCAATAAATGGCATTTACACTAGGGAATAAAAGAAAGCCACTACACAATAAAGTAACCAATACCGCTTGCAATATTAAAATCCGGGACGCAATTCCTTTCTTGTTTAATTTACATAGAGATTGGGGCAAAAAGTCGTGATTAGCGGCCATCAACAGTCCTTTGGCAGGAGATATAATCCAGTTAATCATAGAGCCTAAACTGCCTAGGAGTAACAAGAAGACCAATACTGGCATTAACCAAGTCAGGTGATACGCCTGGAAAAAATTATCAAAAGCTCTCATCACTCCGTCAACCAGACTGATTTTCTCTTTGGGTAAGACAAAAGCTATCGCTAAAGAACCAAAGATCATCGTAAATAAAATAAGGAGTACAGAAAAGAACATGGCTTTAGGGAAGTTTTTCTGCGGATTTTTAACATCGCGAACATGGACTGCCGCTAATTCCATGCCAAGAAAAGAAGTCATGATGGCGGTTAAAGAAACCCATGATTGACTGTCTTTCCATTGGGGGAGTAAATGAGGCAAACTCAAATCAATTGCTATGGGGTTGCCTTTAATTAACCAAATGAAGGCGAGAAATATGATAAACCCCATGGGAACTATCATTCCTACTATGGCACAGAAACCAGCAAAAGTTGCTGAAGTGCGTAAACCGGAGCAACCAACCAGTGTTAATGACCAGAAAATAGTGAGGATTACGGAGATTAGGTAGTATTTGTTTTGTGCCAGTTCGGGATTAACCAGATAAGCTATGGTTCCTGCAATAAAAGATAAAATAGTTGGATACCAAACCAGGGTATTAATCCATTGCAGCCAAATGGTGAAAAAAGCGACGTTTTCTCCAAAAGCGTGTTTAACCCAACTGTAAATACCGCCTTCTTCTTCAGACCAGGTTGAAGAAAGCTCTGCTGAAATTAGAGCTACAGGTATTAAAAAGATGATGGCCGAAAAGATAAAGAAAAAAATAAGGGTCGAGCCAAATAAAGCAGTTCCAGGCAAATTTCTGATACTGTCAATTGCCCCGGTGATGAGTAATACTAATGCGAGCACCGATATTTTTTCGATGGAACTATTTTTCATTGATTCTTCGACTTGATAAAAAGATATACATTATACAGGAAGTTGGACCTTGAGGTGAAGATTTATTTTTATTGTAAAAGGTGTTTCTTTTGCATTATCTCTAACATTTGTCATTCTTAGCTGTTTTTGTAACCATCTTTGCAAGCTGGTGAATTTAATACAGATTTGTTCTTCTGAGCCCATTCTTCTGATGTATATAAATGCAGACTTAAAGCATGAAGCCCCAGTTCAAACTCGTTGCTGAGCAGATGATTAACCAGCCTATGGCGGGCTACCCGACTTAATTCCATAAATTGTGCAGAAACCGCAATCACTTTAAAATGAGTTTGAGCTCCTTCAGGTACATGATGATTTCGTGATTCATCTTCAACACTTAAAAAAGTGGGCAAAAGCTCTGTTGTTAATTTTTGTTCTATACGTTCTTTGCGTGACATAAGTTTCCTCGGATACGAAACGAGAAATAATTATACCGATTTAATAGATCATTGTCCTAATTTATGTATGCGATTACTCCCCGCATGACATAAAAATGCTGTCATTCCCGCGAAGGGGGAAACCATCCTTAATGTGGCAATAATCAAAATTTTAATTTAGGGGTTGGATGACAGTGTTTTTGGGTAATGTACAAAGATGATGTTGTCATAATGTGACAATATTCGTCAGATTATTATTTTTTTAATACATTTTTCTGGTAATTAAAAATTGCCTATTGATTTGTATCCACTTATATTCAACTACTATTTTGGTTATTATGTTGGGGTATTTACCTAAAATACAGTCTATTGAGGATACTATTTATTAAAATGGCATTTTGCTTGCATGCATTATATAGTGTAATTAAAATTTTTGGAGATAGCCATGAAACAGAAGGGTTTTACGCTGATTGAATTGATGATAGTGGTAGCAATTATTGGTATTTTGGCTGCTATTGCTATTCCAGCTTATCAGGATTATACGATTAGAGCGCGCGTAACAGAGGGACTGCAATTGGCTTCTTCAGCACAACTTGCAGTATCGGAAACAGCAATAACCAACAATGCCCTACCAGCTACGCAGGCAGCTACTGGTTATACAAGTCCGGCTGCTACTCCAAACGTTAACTCTATCGCTATATCTAATGATGGTCTGGCTGTTATTACTGTAACTTATACGGCAACAGCTGGTGGTGGAACTTTAACCTTAACTCCTACTTTAACTGCTAATGGAGATGTGACCTGGGTTTGTAAGGTAGGTACTCTATTACCCAAATACGCTCCTGCAAGTTGCAGATAATACTGCGCTAAATGGATAAATAAATAAAACCGCCTTTTAAGGCGGTTTTTATTTATTTATCGTTTAAAACATTAAACTGGCATTTTATATGCTTCTCTAATTTATATGCTCAGTCAGGGATACCTATGTATGGGAGAGGATTTACATTAATAGAGCTGATGGTTGTTGTCGCAATCATAGGAATTCTCGCTGCAATTGCAGTTCCTGCTTATCAAAATTATACCATTAGAACACGGGTTATTGATGGTTTAAACCTGGCTTCTGCAGCCCAGTTAGCCGTAAACGAATATACTTTAACCAATAATCAATTACCCGCTGTGCCCGCTGATACTCAGTATACCTCTCCTGCCGCAACTCCTAATGTATCTTCCATTGTCATGGGCAATTTGGGGGTGATTACCATCAATTATACAGCCAACGCGGGTAATGGTTCGATAATTCTAATTCCTACTCTTCAGGTGGGGGATTTACTTTGGGACTGCACGGGAGGAACGCTGCCCGACAAATACCGGCCATCTGCGTGCCGTTAAGCAACGTCATCTCGAACGAAGTGAGAGAACTCCTGAGATGAGCATTGTACCTTCATTTTTTCGGGGCTATTTGAGACGTAAGTAATAGTAGGCTGGGCTGTTAAGCCCAGCAAAAAGTTATATTAAACCCTCTAGCTTGGTTGATTCCAACATTCATTGTTATCTTTGCCGAGAGGAAGAGGGATTGCGCGACTAGTGGGCTGGTGTTGATGATATTAAAATCTAATTTGGCGTAGATAAGAGAATACGCTGGGCTTAACAGCCCAGCGTACATTTAAAAATTGGCGAACTCTCGCAATCCACTCTCATTACTAGAGTTTTTTGTCCACTAACTGATTTTTCAATCGGACATAGTTGGGTAGGCCATTGGTATAACTTGGATAAGCTTCACCTTGAATCAAAGGGGCTAAATAACGTTTGCAGGCAGGAGTAATTCCCATTCCATCTTCAGTAATGTATTCAGCTGGCATGTCTTTTTCCTGATTAGCAACATCAGCCAGGGCGACTTGACCTATAGACCATTGGTAGGGCTCATCCTTTTCGCGAATAATGACGGGCATAATGGCATTATGTCCTTTAATGGCATATTCCACTGCTGCTTTACCCAAGGCATAGGCTTGTTCCACATCCACTTGAGAGGCGATATGCCGAGCTGCACGTTGAAGATAATCAGCAACTGCCCAGTGGTATTTGTAACCTAACTCTGCTTTGATTAGTTGGGCTATGACCGGCGCAACACCGCCTAACTGCGCGTGACCGAAAGCGTCTCGTAATCCGGCATCACTTAAAAACTGCCCTTCTTTATTACGAATTCCCTCAGATACAACCACAACACAGTAACCGTAGGTTTTGACACATTCATCTACTTTACTGAGGAATTTAGCTGGATCAAAAGTGACTTCAGGTAATAAAATGATATGTGGCGGTTCACTTGGGTGTTGGCTTGCCAATCCACTTGCTGCAGCTATCCAGCCAGCATGACGTCCCATAACCTCCAGAATAAAAACTTTAGTTGAGGACGCAGCCATAGAGGCCACATCAAAACCTGCTTCTTTAGTGGAAATAGCAACATATTTGGCTACAGAGCCAAAACCAGGACAGTTATCGGTAAAGGGAAGATCGTTATCAACGGTTTTAGGTATTCCAATGCAGGTAATAGGATAGCCCATAGTTTTACCCAGTTGCGATATTTTATGCGCCGTATCTTGCGAATCTCCGCCACCATTATAGAAAAAATAGCCTATATTATGAGCTTTAAACACTTCAATCAGGCGTTGATATTCGTCACCATTATCTTTTAATTTATAGCGACATGAACCAAAAGCACCGGAAGGCGTTTGCATTAATTGGGCAATATCTTCATCACTTTCAAGAGAGGTATCAATTAGCTCCTCATTTAAGGCGCCAATAATTCCATTTTTTGCAGCAAAGACTTTACCTATGTGCTCCGGATATAACCGAGCGGTTTGAATGACACCACAAGCTGAAGCATTAATAACCGCGGTAACTCCACCTGATTGAGCATATATTGCATTTTTTACAGCCATTTTTTCTCCATGGAATTGAAGGCTATTAAAGAGGCAATGGGACATTTATTCTTTAACAGCCCTTATTAAATTGTAACTTCTCAATAAGTCCGGGAAAATACTCTACCGATGTCCCGCGGCTTGTCCGCGTGACATCGAAAAATTAGGTTTTCCTGGACCTATTGAGAAATTTCATTAAATTTTATTAGCGTATTGATTTTCATATTCACTAATCACTGCGTCAATATTCTGAATTAATTCTGCAAAAGGTCCTGATAAGTCCTCAATTTTTGTAACGGATCGTGCTAATTTCTCTAATTGCATTACTGATTTTTGTAATTGAGGAACACCACAAAAACAACAGGCACCATGAAGTTTATGAGCCGCCTCACCCAGCGCTTTAATATCTTTTTTATTCATTAATTGGATGAATTCTTCGCGATTTTTATATAGTTCCTCTATGAATTTAGCAAGAAACTCTTCTGCAAGGCCTTGATTTCCCGAAACTTTTTGTACGCATAATTGCCAATCAATAGCGGTGTGTTTTGCTTTATCTACAATACGCAGAAGCTGAATTAATAGTTGTTTTTCATCAATTGGTTTTTGAAGGCAGAAATCCACGCCTGATTTCTTTAAATCCACAGTACTTAGATCAGTACTATTGGCACTGATAAGAACAATAGGAGAGTGCTTATTAAGCAGGGATTTTTGACGGATCATGCGTGCAGCGTCTAGCCCGTTTAACTTAGGCATTTGCAGATCCAACAGAATAAGATTATATTTTTTTCTTCGCAGGCGGCTACCGCCATTTCACCATCGTCTACGGCTGTGACGCTGGCATTATCACTTAATAAAGAATTCAGGAGCATTTTATTAATTGGGTTGTCTTCGGCAATTAATAACTCAGGATAGAGAAAGCGTAGTTGCTCTCGTAAACTGTCTAACTCGTGGTTGATTATTTTCTCAGAAAAATTTTCGTTATTTATTGACTCGATGAGATCCTGAAGTTTTTGAATACTAATGGGCTTATACAAGCAGCCCTGAGCTCCAAGTGCCTCATAATTATTGATTGGCCATTTGGAAATTAATACAAAAGGCATATGTTTATGTGTTGCTATAAGTTCGGCAACTTGTTGTTCACAGCCTTGATTTACATTAATAAATGCTATCTTACAGTCTTTATTTTTGCTTAATGTTTTGGCAAGTTTATTGAATGAACTCACGGCGATACATTCCATTCCCCAGTATCCTAACCCGTTACATAAAGCTTCCAAATGCAAAGAATTATCATCAAAACAGAGTATTTTTAAATGAGCAAATCGATGGGTTTGATTTTTTTCTATTTCATAGGCCATCAGCTTTTCTACTTTAATCCGAGCGGTAAAGGTAGAGCCTTTATTTAATTCGCTGGTAAGGTTTAGACGTCCTTGCATTTCCTCACAGAGTTTTTTGCATATGACCAAACCCAGACCTGAGCCTCCGTAGCGGCGAGTAATGCTGGTATCAGCCTGGTTAAAGGCAGTAAATAATTTATTTTGATCCTCTGGGGAAATACCAATACCTGTATCAATAATAGTGATACATAGAGTGTAATCTTTCTCCGTGTCTTGTTCGATTTTAGTACGTATTAAAACATATCCGTGGTCAGTAAATTTTACGGCGTTAGTGATCAGGTTGCTGATAATTTGTTTAATCCTAAACGGATCGCCTAAAACCGTTTTAGGTACATTAACCTCGGTGATGGGAATTAAATCTATGCCTTTTTTATGGGCGTTAGGGCTGGCAAGTGCCAATACTTCATCAATACATCCGCGGATATCCAGTGGAATACAATCTAAATGTAATTTGCCTGCATCTATTTTAGAGAAATCAAGAATGTCATTGATAATTCCCAAGAGATCCTGAGCGGATAATTTAATCGTTTTAACATAGTCCAATTGTAAGGGATCTAATTTACTTTCCAGTAACACATTAGTAAATCCTATAACACCGTTCATAGGCGTACGAATTTCATGGCTCATATTGGCGATAAATTCTGATTTCTGACGGCTTTTTTCTTCACTTTTTTTCTTATCAAGTGACAGCTCAATGTTTTTTTCCTCCAGAAGTTCGAGGCTTTGCTGCAAATCTTCGGTAGCTGTTTCAATATGCTGATTGAGATCACGAATGGTACTTAAATATTGTTTCTGTAAATGAGCACAACCTTTTTCAATAACACCTAATTCCCCTTTACTGGAAACCCGTATTTCTGTTTCGAATTCGTTACGTAAAATTTGTTTCATGCTGCGTCGTAAACGTGCGAGTGGCACATAAATCTGTTTGGATAGAAAATAATGGATGGTTAATCCCATTAATAAACCGAATAAGGTAATGAAAATAGTGACTATCATCATTTGATATCGTTTTATCAGCATGGATTGAGTGTCTATATCAATCGACAACCAACCTAAAATATCGTCGGCCTGAAAAGCAGAGGGGCTTAAAGTTCTGACAAATGAAGTATTGGAATAGAGGTTAAATTTAGGGATGGTAATGGGCGCTATAAAATTAATGGTAAAAGGATTGATTTGTCTGCTTTCAATATAGTCACCCGTAAAATCCGGCGGATTAAACGGTTTATGAATAGAATGTTTTCCACCGCGATAAGCAAGTAATTGTCCGCTGGAATTGTAAAAAGCTAAAGCTTTTACTTCTGGATTAATGGTGGAGGCATTGATTAAACCTTGTAGTGTACGGGTGTCATTGCGGAGCATAGCATACTGGGCAGCAGGTAATAATTGGCGAATATAAGCTTCACCTAAACGAGACATATGCTGCTTCAAGTCTTTACCAAATTGGCCGTTATAAAAGACCGCAAAAAGTAAGGCTACTAGAAAAGCTGGAATAAGAGTAGTGATTCTGAGCTGATATTTTATACCAATACTTTTCAAGATAACTCCCGGATTATGCTAAGGTACTGTAAATTCATAAACCTATACCCCTTGGCACCCCATCTTATCGCGATAGTACCCCGTTCTTCAATCGCAAAAGTAACAAGTACATGCGCTTTTATGCAAGAAGATCATTCAATCTCGCATCAATCCAGGTACTAATAGGTATGAGTTATGAATTTGTGGTGTCTAATTCAGCAGTTGAATCTTTGCGTTGCCGGTAAAGTGGGCTATTATAGCCCGATTATTTTATTCCTTACAATGGAAGATATTATGACTGTCAGAACTCGATTTGCACCAAGCCCCACTGGCCTTTTACATGTGGGAGGCGTGCGGACTGCTTTATTTTCATGGCTTTATGCTAAACGTCACCAAGGACATTTTATTCTTCGTATAGAGGATACTGATAGAGAGCGATCTACTCAGGAATCCGTTCAAGCGATTCTGGATGGAATGGCCTGGTTGGGCTTGGAGAGTGATGAGGGACCTTTTTATCAAACGGATCGGTACGATAGATACAATGAGGTTGCGCTGAAATTTTTAGCTGAAGGTAAGGCTTATCGATGCGAATGCAGTAAAGAGCGCCTGGAGTCTTTACGAGAAGCGCAGTTGGCCGCTAAGGAAAAACCGCGTTATGATGGCCATTGCCGAAATAAAAATCTGCCTTTAACCGACAAGCCTTACGTCATTCGCTTTAAAAATCCTGATACTGGGGTAGTTTCCTTCCGGGATGAGGTCTATGGGGATATTCATGTAGAAAATAGCGAATTGGATGATTTGATTCTCGTTCGTTCTGATGGTCATCCTACCTATAATTTTGCTGTGGTTATTGATGATTTGGATATGCAGATTACTCACGTTATTCGTGGAGATGATCATATTAATAATACGCCAAGGCAAATTAACTTATTTAAAGCTTTAAATGCCCCCATTCCGGTGTTTGCTCATTTACCCATGATTCTCGGTGATGATGGGAAACGTTTGTCAAAAAGACATGGGGCGGTGAGTGTGCTGCAATTTAAAGAGCTAGGGATTTTGCCCCATGCTTTGTTAAATTATTTAGTCCGTTTGGGGTGGTCACACGGCGATCAGGAAATTTTCAGCGTAGAGGAAATGATAGCGAGCTTCGATTTGAACCATGTAAGCAGGGGTGTTTCAAGCTTTAATTACGACAAATTATATTGGTTGAATCAGCATTATCAAAAAAGTGACTCGCCAGAGTCTGTGGCCAAGGCTTTGCGCTGGCACTTTGAAAAAGCGGGTATCGATCTGAGTAAAGGGCCTGCGCTCAAGGATTTGGTGACGACTCAGGCTGAACGATGTAAAACTCTGGATGAAATGTGCCAGATGAGCCAATATTTTTACACTGATGCTGTTGAGTATGATGAGGATGCTGTAAAAAAACACTTACGCCCCGTGATTTTAGAACCTCTAACGGCACTGTATGAACATTTGCAAAAGCTTGATGATTGGCAAAACGATGCGATACAAGAATGTATCAATGAAGTCAGTGCTGCCTTCGATATTAATATGGGTAAAATTGCCCAGCCTTTGCGTGTAGCGGTAACCGGCTCAAGTATGTCTCCATCAATAGATATGACCCTTTTCCTATTAGGAAAACAAAGAGTTTTAAGTCGTCTGGAAAATGCGTTGGAGAAAATAAGAATTAGAGCCAGCGCACAATAAGATGTGTGCCCGCTTAATTTACCATCGCTCTGTGGTTTATTCCTGAGCGATGGACTCCATTTATCTCGAGCCTTAGCGATAGTTCTCCTGAATGCAGCACGGCGCCCATCCCAGAAAATCTCTCGCTAACCCTGAAATAAAAGTAGTGGTAATAGCTGCTTAATTCAGGATAACATGAAGTTCTAATTATAATTATCCTGAGGGATTTTTGGATATAATATGATAATCAATAAAAATTTATTTCGTCTGAGTTTAGCCGCTTTACTCCTCTTTCCAGCCCATTATGTACATTCCGACTCTGCTGATAGCTTATTAACTCAAAACATGCAGAAAGTAGTGGATGATTACTATAAGACCTATAATAAAAAAGAAAAATTCACTGCTGTTTCCGCCTCTGTGTTAATTCCACGCGACAAGCATATTGACCCAAACGATATCAAAACAGTAGTTACAGGAACTATGGGCGTTTCGCCATTGAACCAATTAATTACTCCCAATAACTTGTTTGATATTGGCAGTATTACTAAATCATTTACTTCCTTGATTCTTTTGCAGTTACAAACAGAAGGTAAATTATCCCTGGAGGATCCTTTGGGTAAATGGTTGCCCCAGTATACTCAATGGAAAGACGTTACTTTGCGGCAGTTATTGAATATGACCAGTGGTATTCCCAATTACTCAGAGGATGACGTATTTGATAAGAAATTATATGGAGATATGAGCCATGTATGGACTAAGGAAGAGTTATTGACTTACGCTCATCCGGAGCGCCCGCTTAAGATTAATAAAAATAAGCGTTACGAATATTGCAATTCTAATTACATTCTTGCGGATATGGTTATTGAAAAAGTGACAAATGATACTTATGAGAATCAATTAAAACAGCGCATCCTGAATCAGCAAAACTATCTGAAGGATACCTTTTATCCTGCCGGACCTGATGGTGCTGAGGTGGCAAAAAACTTATTAAATCGAAGAGTGCATGGGTATTTTTATGATCAAAAAACCCAAAAATCAGTGGATACCATCACTAATGATTTATCCTGGGCGGGAGCGGCCGGCGCCCTTGTTGCAAATACTGATAATGTGGCCCGATGGGTACAATTGCTTTACCACGGGACCTTAATTATACCGCAATACAGAGAACGAGCCTTGACTGAATTAGAGGGATTGGTTTCTACAGAAACTGGAAAGCCTATCGCTGGCGTCTCTGAAAAAGACCCGAAAGGATTTGGTTTGGGGGTTGCGGCTATCTATGATAAGCAATTGAAACAGTCTTTTTGGTTTTATGAAGGCAGCACACTGGGATTTCGGGTCATGTATCTTTGGAGTCCATGTAATGATGTAACTACTGTCGTTGCTTTGAATAGTAAAGGCGGGGAGGGGGAGCAAAAATCGAGGATAGGTGATCATATTCATGATGCCAATCAGAAATTATACCAGTTGGTTATGCAGCAAAATCCCGAATTACGTTGTAAAAATTAATCGTTTGCGAGCTGGTTTTAGGTGTGCTTAGCCGCTTGTAGTTGAAACCTGACTGCAAGCAGCTGAATCTTATGTACATCTCTTAAAACTTAGCCCAACTCTACTCAGTGTCCCGCGGCTTGTTCGCGGGATCCAGAATATCTACACTAAAACATTGGATCCCGCGGACAAGCCGCGAGGAGTAGGCAGAAGTGATCAAAAACAGCTGCTTGCAGTCAGGTTTCAGTCCCTTTTTTTATCAACCAAATGATCAAATAAATTACAATTTGGAATGATTTTCATGACATTTTTAATGTCTTAAGTATATAATGCTTAATAATTTTACATTGATACTATGACATGAAAAAAACTATTAGCATTGACAAAGACAAAGACCATTTTTTTATTGCTATCTGCAAACAGGGTAAACATTCTTTTTTGATGCTCGGTATTTATGATCAAAATCAGGTAACTCAGTTGCTTTGTCGCGTTGGTAAGTTCTTTGATGTTCCTCAAAATCCTAAAGACCGTGGCTATTGCGATACCAACAGGCGATTGTGTAATGCCTTATTTTCGAGTTCCAGAGCCAAAATTATGGACGAACGACTTTCTCGAGAAACTAAGGGCGAAATTCCTATTAGTTATCAAGCCTATGATCTCAGCTATCAGCATTATTTGGAATTCATTCAGCACCTAGAGAGCTTGCAAACTGATGACAATAAATACAAATGTTATAAACCCATTGCCGAAAAGCAGGGTAAGGTTCATTTAAAACTGACTCGTGAGTTAATTTTCACTCCCCAAACGAACTCAGGTGATATAGCAGACAGTGCGAGTGAAGTAAGTATCAATAACACCTGTCGGCATACCGCTATAAAACTGATCGAGGAAGTCCAGCATACGCCTATCTCCTCATTAGTTTCGAGCAGTTTTTTAAGAGATTTACCTTATCAAACCCGACTGGATTACGGTCAGCCCAGCGCAGAACTCCCTTTTTACGTTTTACCTCCTTCTCCTGCCGCTTATCCTGATTTGAGTGAAGAGAAAAGAAGCGTGATGACTAAATTGTACGCGCGCATGGAGCGTGTGTTGTTGATTGATCCTCATTCAGTAAAAACTCAAAATAAATTTCAGTGCCTTAAGGATTTATACACCGAGATTACTGGCCCACAAAAAGATCTGACTTTAGACGAGTTGTTATTTAGTATTCAGAGCTGGAAGCAAGCTAATGAATCCATCTTAAATGGACTAAGGGAAAAATATTTTTGGGATTATTTTTTTACAAGACAGTCTGCAACAAGCCGGTTGATTACTGAAATTGAACAGGATTTAGAAAGAGCCCAATTTAATAATTACGAAATGAATTGAAAGTCCGCGCTCATTTAAAATATAACTCGATAAGTACCTTACAAATAAGATAAATCATCGAATGATATTAGAGTTACTTAAATGAGAGTGGTCAAAATAATGGAGTAACAAACTTAATAAGAACTCAGAATAATTATTGCCTTAAAAATGTATTTGATGCATGGTATAGTGAATCAAAAGAGGATTAACCGGATTAAACAACGGAGTGATTATGAAATTTTATTATTGTAAATCAGCATGTTCCCTGGTAGTTCGTATTATTCTCAATGAATTAAATCTCGACTTTCAAGATGTGGAAGTGGATTTAAGAACCAAAAAAACGATGAGTGGCGACGATTTTCTGACCATTAATTCCAAGGGAGCTGTTCCTGCCATTCGTCTTGATAATGGTGAAGTACTCACTGAAAATCAGGTCATTTTGCAATATCTGGCAGATACTACGTCTGGTCAAAAACTTTTGGCTCCAGTGGGTGATTTTAAACGTTATCGTACTTTGGAATGGTTAAATTATATTTCTACAGAACTGCATAAATCTATGGGTATGTTTTTTAATCCAACACTCCCTGAGGAAGTAAAAACCAAGGTTTTAACCCCAATGATTATGGCACGATTTGCCTATATTAATGAGCGTTTGACAAAAGGTTCTTATTTTATGGGGGACCATTTTACCTTACCTGATGCCTATTTATTTGTGATGTTACGATGGGCTCATTATTTTAAAATGGACTTATCCGCCTATAAAAATTTAGGGCAGTTTATGACACAAGTCCAAACACGGCCTGCGGTAATTAAATCTTTACAACAGGAACAATTATAAGCACCAATTGGGAAGCCTGATGACTGATACTTTTAAGGGCGGGCTGGATTTAAAATTTGTTGCTAATTCAGAGTTTGAATCGCTGGAACACATTGCTCCAGCGGATCATGCTCCAATCATTGCGCGCAATGCGCTGCGTTTATTGATGATGGGATGGCCGTCTGAATCCTGGACTCAATTATTATCCTGGCCTGTTTTAAAAGCAGTTTTTGTTAATCGGGCTCCTCAGTTATTAAAAGAACTACGTTTCGCTTTTCAAGAGGGGTTCGAGTTATTATTTACTCAATTACAAGGGAAAAAGTTAAATGCGGAACAAAGTGAGCAGGTTCAGCTTTATTTAAGTAATTGTCTTAGTTTATTACCCTATTCTGATTTAACTCCATACGAGTCAATTAAGATTCCGCAAAATATAAATGGTGAATGGGAGTTGGTTGAATACCACATTACTCCCATTGAGTTGACTCCTACAACAGGCTTTAAAAGTTTTTTTATCCAAGACGTTGATCGTGTTTTTGCTTATGGGCTTGAACCTATCCAGAACCGGGAAGCTCAGCCGCATTTAATTTTTATGGGAACCACTTATCCTGCAGGACAAGGCTTTTTACCACAAATTAAGACTGATTTTAAAGGGTTTGAGACATTAGGTAAATCTTTGTACAAAAGCGGTATAGAGAGAATTAAGCAATGGCTATTAAGACAAAATGATAATGTCCATGTCTGTGGTGTAAGTCTTGGGGGATCTTTAAGTTTGCTTCTTGCGATTCATCAAGGGAAGCATCTTAAAAGAGTAGATGCTTTAAATCCGGCGGGACTTCACGATTCCTGGAACAAAAGTCGATATGATAAATGGGATGAGTTAGAACAAAAGCCCGAGGTTGTTGTTCAGGAACAAGCCAATGATCCCGTGTCCCTTCTGGGAGTATGGAAAAAAGACTGGAAAATTATCCGTATAACTCCTCCTGAAGATAAGAAGGGTCCAAACAGCTTGTGTGATCATTTTTTAAATTATGCTGGCTTTGCTCAAACAGAATTTACTTATATAGATGCCGAAAAAGAGAATGCACAACGAAGAACACGCAATTTCTGGCTGTACTCTGTAGGCAGAAGCATCATCTATTATTCAACAATTATTCCCTATAATTATCTAATTCGACCGGCCTTATACTTCATCCTGCGGCATTGGTTAGCATTTACTTTAGGTTTTTTGTTCTCGGCAGGAGTGAGTGCTTTTATTGGATTAAGTGTTTCTGGAATTCTTCCTCTATTTACGCTAATGGGAACTTTTTCTGCATTAACAATAATGACTACTATGTATGTCTTATGCAATTTTTTTACGGCTTCATCTACAGAGCAGAATGAGTATCAATTGGCGAGACTTCATGATCCGACTCTTTCAAGAAATCCTTCCATGGATATTTATAATCCTGATAATCAAATTGAAGTGGCGCTCACCTATAAAGAAATAAATACTTATTATCAGGTGATGCGTTGCCTGGTGAAACAAAAAAAATTTTTACCGGATGAGGAGCAACAAGCAGAGTCTGAGCATTGTCTCTCTAAAAAAGAACTGTTGCTTGCCAGTCAAAATCCTGAAAATAATGATAAGGTTGTTTACATGACCAAAACCAAAGCTAAAGCAATACATATAAGGCATGTTTTAACTTTAATAAATCAAATCGGCATGGAGAATAAACAAGAATTGCAACAAACTTTAGAACAGGATTACAGACAATACAGTATAGGCAAGCATCCTTAATGTCCATCTTCACTGCCATTGTTCCTATTCTTTTTAAGTTCGCATTTTGTTCACGATTTATATAAAATAAACGCTTATTAAATGTTTTTTTGAGTAGTCCCGTGCATCATTACCAAGATTTAATTACTATTTTTAATGAGTGTTTTGCTTCTAGCTATAATACTCGACTTGTTAAAGGAGATGATGAGCCTATCTATCTTCCTGTTGACGGGGAGCGCAATTATAACGCAATATTTTTTGCCCATGGTTTTTTTAGCAGTGCTTTGCATGAGTGTTCACATTGGTTAATTGCCGGTGAAGAGCGTAGAAAACTGGTTGATTTTGGATATTGGTACATGCCTGACGGACGTACTGCGGAGCAACAGGCATTATTTCAACAAGTTGAAGTAAAACCACAGGCCATGGAATGGATACTTTCTATGGCTGCCGGGCATCGCTTTCGTGTGAGTATAGATAATTTAAATGGTTCGGAGTCAGACACAGAGGCCTTTAAAAGCGCAATACATGCTCAGGTGAACAATTATTGTCAGAATGGGTTACCACAACGTGCTCATCAATTTCGAACCGCCTTATGTGCTTTTTATAATCAACCCATTGACTTAAAATTTGAAGCATTTGCCTTGGAGGAACTGTAGTTCTTCCTAATGGTGTAAAACCACCCCTTTTGTCCAATCCAGATTTAATGAAGAGGATATGTAATTGACCGTTTGTTCGGGGTAAATTCCATAACCATCAACCATTAATGCATAATAATATGCAGAGAAGAGGCAATACTGATACACATAATCATCATTGGGAAATTGGGAATTAAGCTTATCCCACTGTTGATGGCATATTTGGGAATCTGCTTGTTGCATTAAATTTTGATTGGTCAGTTGGCCATTTTCAAAATGAAATAATTTGTTATCAGCCAGATTAGTTAGGCCACCTATAGCATACCAGGCATCAACAGGGTTGCCAGCAAGTACGGGTTGGATGGTTTTATCGACCCCATGTACCGCATTCATTAGCGATGATACTTCCTGTTCGCAAGAAGGGGCATTTCCTTGCCCTGATTCCCCATCTGGAAGGGGGTAGTCATTAGCGAAGCAGGGAGCCGAGTTAAGAAATTGATGCGACATTTCAGTCTGACCTAATCCCAGAAAGCTGTGAACATACAAGTTGATATGCTGGCCGTAAAGATCCAGCTCGACCTGAGAGTGATTATCGATTTTTTCGTTTTTCTGGACGGGAAAAACAATTTGTACCGAAGCTCCACCCATGTCCATGACGCCTACGGATTTATTTTGAGCTGATTTTAATGTACCTAAATGATAATTAACCGAAAGCCAATCATACAAAGCTTCTTCATTGCCCGTTATTGTTTTGGCATCGATGAGATGCCATTGATCTTGTTGAGAAAACCAATGTTGGAGTTCTTGATAATATAATTTTTGTTTTGCAGAAGGTAACAGCCGCATACCTGCAGTGGCATAAAAATAAACAGGAATTTGTTGATTGGGAGCACCTGATAATAAAGTAATAAGATAGGCTTCTATAGTATTATAGTTGGGTTCAATACTGGCAAATCCTGGTTTAATTTTTTTTGTCCATACTTCATTAATATTAATGGGGGTATTGGTTTCATCCATGTCATAAGCATAAATATGCACTCTTGAGCCTGTACTGCCGGCATCAATCACCGCAATACACTGATGTTCATTACAGGAGGCAGTTTCAGCGTAAACAATGGGCGTCACGAGGAAAAGACAAGAAAGAACAATCAAGAAACGCAACATGGGAAATGCTCAAGTTCAAGGTTGGGCCATAGTACATTATGTATATTTTGTTGTCAATTACTTGTTCTCGGACAAGCGACTTAATATTACTCCTTAATCTGAACCAAGTGTTCAATAATTTACTTATTAGTTTTAAAATAGTATAGTGTCGCTATTTATAATTTTACCCACATTATTTTTGGACGGATAAATCATGAAATCCCAGGAGCAACGAGGTTCTCTATACGCCATAGTATCAGGACTTCTTTATGGTTTTATTGGCTATTTTGGCTTTAGTGCAATGAATGGCCATCTTTCAGCCAGTAATATGCTGTTTTGGCGATTTTTAATTTCCAGCATCATCATCCTGATTATTTTAATTCCCCAATTAAAAAATCTTAAGGATTCCTATCGACAGATGTTTCATGCTTTTATTAGTGGTGTTTTTTATTATGGAATATCGACATTACTTTATTTTATTGCCAGTGAATATCTGGGAACAGGGCTTTCAATGGTGATATTTTTTACCTATCCAGTTGTTATCATGCTATTGAATTATTTCTTTTATGGTCAAGTGATTCCCAAAGTTTATTATTTGGCTATTTTTATTATTTTGACTGGTATGGTGCTTCTGATTGATATGAATGAAGTAGCCTTTGATTTGTGGGGCATTTTTTTGGGGCTCGCTTCAGCATTTTTTTATGCATGTTACGTTATGTTTAGTAAGAAAAATGAAATATCGCCTAATGTTTCAACCTTAATGGTGTGTTTAGGTTGCATGGTGACCAGCTTTTTTGTCGCCTATTTTGGCAATACTTTTTCAGTGCCTTCTTCTATGATGGTCTGGCTTAATTTATTCGGTATTGGGGTGATTGCTACTGTCTTGCCTATTTTATTGATGTTGCACAGTTTAAAATATATTAGCTCAGAAAAAGCGTCTATTTTATCTGTTTTAGAGCCGGTTTTTGTGGTGATATTAGGCGTGTTACTCCTAGGAGAAACACTTGAGCCATGGCATGCTTTAGGGATTGTTTTTGTATTGGCCGGGGCTTTAATTACCTTATTCAGTCATAAAATTAATTTTCGACCCAAATTGTTCTTCCGGGCTGATAAATTAAATTAATTTCTTGGAGTTTAACCAAGAATCGATTATTTCATGATCAGCTGTTTCTAGCAGAGCTGGGGCATGCCCGGCGTCTGCAATTTCATATACTTCGGTTTGTGCGTGAGTCCTGAGCATTTTTTTAATGATTTCCGGGGTGAGAAGTTCAGAATGAGCCCCATGAATTACTAAAACCGGACAGCGGATTTTATTCCAAATTGACCAAAGATCGATGTCATATAAGATCCCTTCAAGGGCTTTTTGGGGGTGGTGAAAAAAATCCGATACCACTTGCATCGTCGACTTAGGGTTTTTAATGGCAGGATCTACCTTGGCTACAAATACTCTAGCCGCACGTTTCTCAACACTATGTTCTGTAAAATCATCCCATTGCTTCTCACTTAAGATACCAAATTCACTGTAGTTTTTTTTGAAATGCTGTTTTGCTTCTTCCATGCTTTTAAATTCGGGATCATTGCCTATGTATTTGGCAAGCTTTCTTAAGCCATGGAGTGGAATCTGAGGGCCAACATCATTAAGAATAAGTCGACGGATAGGGGTATTGGGCAATGCCGCCAACATCATTCCTATCATACCTCCCATAGAGGTTCCTATCCAATCAATTTGTTGCGCGTGAGTTCTTGCGATGAGAACATTCATATCCGCCACGTATTGATTGAAATTATAATGATGAGCGTGTTTAAACCACGAACTATCACCCCGTCCGACAACATCAGGGCAAAAAATATGTCGTCCCTTTACCCCAAGGTAATGGGCTAATGCGTCAAAATCTCGGCCATTTCGAGTATAACCATGAACGCAGATTACCGTGGGAAGTTCAGGAGACGAACTTCCCCATTCGGTATATGCAACGTTATGGAATCCCTCTTCAGATACGCCGAGAAAACTATTCTTTTTCATGGGACTCTGCTAGTGGTTTAAACACTATTAAGTTTAATACCAATTACCAACACCGCTGCAGCCGCAACAGCTGTCAACACAGGTATTCGTACAGCCCCCCCCACCGCCACAACAGCCGCCGAGTAAAGAAGATGCTGTAACCACGAGTAAGACCAGTAATATTTTTTTCATGGGCTATCCTTGTCTCATTGTGTACTTTAAATATACTATATGATTTTGAATTTAGCCAATATGTGTAAAAATATTTATTTATGAGCAGGTTAGATAAACCGATAACTCCAGATACAACATCATCCTGAACTGCCCCTAGACCATCCTGAACTGCCCCTAGACCATCCTGAACTGTCCCTACATCATCCTGAACTGTCTCTACGTCATCCCGAACGAAGTGAGGGATCTCCTGGGTATGGCAGTAAATCCCTCACTAAAAATTCGTAAAATGGCTAATAATACATAATCAAGTCAATCTTGATCCCAGGATATGCTCTCGCTGCACCTAAACTACATTTTTCTATGGATCTTATCCCGGGCTGACGTTAACTTATTGAATTTGGAGCCATTGGAGTTTCCATAATTCAAACAGGAAAAATTGATTGTTTTCATTATTTAAATAAGGTCTTAGCTCCTGGTTTGACAGGAAACGATTATTGGCAATCAGGCTCATTAATTGATGAGACACACCCTGACTATCCCATTGGCAGCCATTTATATACAATTGATATTCTGATTTTTGATCTGCAGTTTGATAAGCAAAGCGGCAGGATGCATCTCTAATCAGGCCTGAACCTTCCAACAGTTCCTCCATAAAATCAGACAAATCCAGTGAGTCGTCATCTTCTAAAGGAATAGGTAATTGTTGTTCTGCCTGTTGGTCCAGACGAGTTGCAAAACAGCCAAACCATGATTTCATGACGTTTTCATCGTTGATTAATTGATGTAACAAGGATTGAGCACTTTTCCACGCCGGCTCAGTGATTTCAGAAGTATTTTTTAAATGCGACCAATCAGGATCTTGATACAAATTTTTGAACAATTCTTTCTCAGATAAATAATCCCCCAAGCTGTCCCATATCTCTTGCCCCTGATAACTTCTGTATCCGAAAGAGTAGGTCATGCATTCTTCAGAAAGGGCAATACCATAATGGCCTATATGAGGTGGCAGATAGAGCATGTCGCCTTCTTCAAGAATGAGTCGTTCCTCTACATCAAATTCATTCATGATGCGTAACTCAAGATCTTCTATATAATTTGCAGGATTGCACTTTTTTGAAGTTAAAGACCATTCACGGCGTCCCTTAGCCTGAAATAAAAAGACATCATAGTTATCATAATGTGGACCTACACTACCATTAAGTGCTGCGTAACTAATCATTACGTCATCAATACGCCACTGAGGGATAAAATCAAAATGGTTGAGTAACTCACTTACCTCGGGAATGATTCGATCAACGCCTTGAACCAGCAGTGTCCAATTGGTTTTAGGTAAAGTACTGAAATCATCCTCTAAAAAAGGACCTCGTTTTAAATGCCATTGAGGATTGTTGTTGGGGGTTTCAATAACAATACGACTTTCAATCTCTTCTTCAAGAGCCAGTCCAGCCAATTCATCGGGTGATAGGGGATTGATAAAGCCAGGTAAAGCCTGGCGGATTATCAAAGGTTTTTTTTGCCAATAGTCACTGAGAAAGGTTTTTAAAGTAATTTCCTGAAAATGTACCATGAATTAATCGAACTCTTAATTTTACCGTTGCCAATTTAAACATTTTGGGGCTAAGGTAAGCAACTGGTAAATAATATTTTGCTTTATAGTTAGCTATTCTGCAGAAGACGCTCTAATTCACCTTTTGCCTGGCGTGAAAAATTAATAAGATCGGTTTCCTCTTCAAAAAACTCAAAAGATTTATATAGGGCCGCTTCATCATGCTTTTGAAAAGCGGATGCTTTTTTCTCTATATCCTCCGGTTTATATCCGACGAATTTTAAGATTTCTTTGGTCATAGTTAATGATGAATCAAATAATTCTCTTCGGAAATAATCTACTCCCATTTTATGCAATTCATAGGCATGGCGGCGATTTCGGGCGCGGACAAAAATTTTTAAGTGGGGAAATTCTTGTTTTGCCAATTTGACTATTTCCAGATTCGTATCGGGATTTCCTACGGCTACTATCAATAATTTTGCATATTCGGCACCTGCGCTTTTCAAGAGGTCCAACCGATTGGCATCACCAAAATACCCTTTGTAGCCAAATTTTCTTAGTAATTCAATTTGTTCTGGATTTTTTTCAAGTACTGTAACTTTTATATGTTCCCCATTGAGCAATCGACCAATAATTTGTCCAAAACGCCCATAGCCTGCAAGAATAATCCCATTTTTTTCATTAATGGGATCATATTCTGGTTGAGGAATAATACTCATGAATTTGGGCACTACAAATTTATGATACAGCAACATAAGAAAGGGGGTGGCAAGCATGGATAATGCAACAACTAGGGTAAAAAATCCCGCTGCATCCTGAGTTATCACTTTTGTTTCACTCGCATATTGAAAGAGAACAAAACCGAATTCGCCACCTTGAGACAGGGCTAAAGCAAAACCTATAGTTTGGATTTTCGTCAGTTCAAAACGACGACCGAGAACAAATAAAATAAGTGCTTTGACGGCGAGTAGTCCTAAGACTGCCGCAATAAGTAAGGACGTTTGTTGCGAAAACAGGGTAAAATTCATTCCCATGCCCACCGAGATAAAAAATAAACCCAGTAATAACCCTTTGAAAGGTTGTATATCAGCCTCCACCGTATGTTTGTACTGAGAGTTAGCTAAAACGACTCCAGCAATAAACGCTCCCAAAGCAGGAGATACTCCAATGCACTCCATTAACAGGGTAATACCTACAACCAGGGCCAGAGAGAAAGCAGTAAATACTTCACGTAAATGGGTTCGGGCTATGATAAAAAACAAATGTCTGGACAAATAATGACCTGTTAAAATGACAGCACCAATTACTCCGGTAATTAATAGAGCATGGAGTAACTTGGGAAGTTGAGTGATAAAGGAAGGTTCCTGAGTACTTACTGCAATGGCCCCCAACGGATCGAGCAAAGGCATGACAATAAGAATAGGAATAACCGCGATATCCTGAAATAGTAAGACCGCGAAGGAAGTCTCGCCCTCGGTAGTTTTTAACAGATTTTTTTCCTGAAGCATTTGTAAGACTAACGCTGTTGAAGAAAGGGAAAGTGCCATACTGATTGCCATACTGGCTCGCCAATTGTACCCTAGCAGGATGCCAATACTGGTTAATGCAGCTGTGGTGAAGATGACTTGCATACTGCCCAAACCAACTATTAATTTTCTCAGTTTCCAAAGCTTGGCCGGTTCTAATTCCAAACCGATTAAAAACAACATCATGACCACCCCAAACTCGGCAAAATGCATGATTTGGTTTGCATTTCCAATCAGTTTAAGGCCAAAGGGGCCAATAAGAATTCCCACAATAAGATAGCCTATTACTGAGCCCAGTTTGAAACGACTGGCTAGAGGAACCATCACACTTGCTGCTGCAAGAAAGATAAATACGTTTAAAAGAAAATGTTGGCCCATATTAAACCCGAATTAAAAGTTTATTTATCGTGACAGTTTTTAAATTTTTTACCGCTGCCACAAGGGCATGGACTGTTACGTGATATTTGTGGCTTGTTATTTTTTTTAACAGGCAATTTTTTGTGATTTCCATCCACATAAAACCACTGATTCGCCTCTTGATGAAACTCACTCAGTTCATGAATATTTTTTAATTGATTGTTTTCCCTAAAGAGCGCTTTAAACTCTACAAAGCCTTTCTCCGGTGTTTCCAAGTAGGATTGAATGATTTTTAACCCTACCCAGGTCACACTCGAAGCCCATTTTTGGACTTCCGATTCGTTAAAGTCAATTAAGGGCTTACCTTTCATGGTGTATTTAATGTAATCAATTTTAGCCAGACTATAAGCTGTGTATCTGGAGCGCATGAGCTGCTCGGGTGTTTTAGGGGATTCCTTTTTTTCTATAAATACTTCGCAGCATTGTTCATAAGATTTTTGTGATCCACAGGGGCAATGTGACATTGAATTTACCTAAAAAAATGAATTAAATGATAATTAAGAATTTATATTATATTCTATATGGCATTGTATCTTTATTGAATTGTTTTATTTGATTTCTTTTTTACTAGGGAAGGGTTTAAAAAATGATTACATTATTTCAATTTTATAGAGTTTGGGGCTTACCTAATGCCAGCCCTTTTTGTATGAAAGTTGAAACTTATTTACGTATGATGAAATTGCCCTATGAAAGTAAGTTTGTAAATAACCCTCAAAAAAGTCCTAAGGGAAAATTACCGCATATTAAGATGGATGGAAAATTTTATCCTGACAGCGAGTTGATTATCGATGAATTAAAAACTCGTTTTGGCGATGAACTGGACAGAGGCTTAACCGCCGAACAAAAAGCATTGGCTGTATTAATTGATGTGGATTTTTGTGAACGCCTATACTGGATAATGATTTATCTTCGCTGGCAGAATGATACAGGTTGGGAGCATGTTAAAGAAAGTTTGTTTGAAAATTTACCCGCCCTTGCTAAATTATTTGTGCCTAACATGATTAGAAAATATATGTTAAAACAATTGAATCATCAAGGAACAGGAAGGCATACTCTTCAGGAAGTGCTGCAAATGGGAATAAAAAACCTGGATATTATGTCGGTGATTCTGGGGGAAAAAAAATACTTTTTAGGTGATAAGCCAACCACAGTTGATGCCACTGCCTTTGCATTTTTAGCGAATATCCTCTGGAATCCTCTTCATGATCCTTTCAAAGAGCACGCTCTTCAACAGAATAATATTGTTGCTTATTGCCATCGGATGTGGGATGAATATTATCCCGATTTTGTGAAACCCCAAACAGAGAGTTATGTCGTTAATAATTTGTTACACTAACACTGATAATTGAACAAGGTAAAAAAATGAATTCCTATGTGTTAACTCAAAATATAGAACAAATTAATCATCAAGAAAGCATCAATGTTTTGGAGGCAGGTAAAATACTTTTTTTCCCTGAGCATTATTTTTCTTCAATAGATCACGCTTTGATGTCTGAATCGATTTTACACAGCACTCATAAAAATGTAAGTTATGACTATAAACGCAATAAACTGGGTGCATTTAAAAAGGATGTTCCTGGTTTAGACAAGAAATTGGAACATTTCATGAGAGGATATGCCGAGTTTGCCCACAAGCTCATTCAAACTGCGTTACCTTCTTATGTACCTCATTTGCAATGGGGAAGAACCAGTTTCAGACCGGCGCAAATAAGTGGTAGAGCTACTTCCAGACGTAAAGATGATACTCGTTTGCACGTTGATTCATTTTCAGCGACTCCGGTTAATGGCTTAAGAATTTTGCGGGTCTTTTGTAATATTAATCCGCAACAGGAGCCTCGCGTATGGAATCTTGGTGAGCCTTTTGCTCAGGTGCTGAATCGTTTTGCACCCAGAATCCGCCCATACAGTAAATTAACGGCAAGAGTTCTGAAGTTGGTTAAAACCACTAAAACTCTGCGCTCACCATATGATCATTACATGCTTCATTTGCATGATACAATGAAACGAGATGATCGTTACCAAGAGCAGGTTGAAAAAATTCAAATTAATTTTCCGTCGCAAAGCTCCTGGATTGTGTTCACTGATCATGTGTCTCATGCGGCACTTAGTGGACAATATTTACTAGAACAAACTTTCTATCTTCCCGTGGATAAAATGGCCAATCCTGAACTTTCACCATTCAATGAATGGAAAAAAATCAGGCCGGAATTGCGCCATACAGCTTCCCGTTAATGGCATAGGCGTCAAGTTAAGATAATTTTGATCCTTGTCCTTCCTCATCAATCTTCTGTACACCTACGTCCTGCGGCTTGTCCGCAGGATCCAGTCTTTCTGGATGCCGCGGTAGGGATGAGGAGAAATACGCCAGTGTAGTTGTGGAAAAAACTTAAGCCTTTTGTAGCCTGGATGAGCGCAGCGTAATCCGGGATCTCGGCTTGAATCAGGTTCCGATCCAGGGTTATGGCTGCGCCTTTACCCTGGCTACATCCTACCACGGATAAAACCATGACTAGAAATTTGATTTTATGTAACAATGCCTTTCAACATCGCGGCATGTCGAAGAGCAAATCCTCATAAAAAAGGCACATTCTTTTTGCTACCCAACTCAAAATTCGTTATGATAAAAGGCTCTGTAATTCTCTATTAATCAATTTAATGAAGGATAGTGGTATCCTATGGAAGGAAAACAATTCGAGGATATTGATAATAGCGAATCGATGATCCCAAAAAATAAATTGGAATGGTTACCACCTGCGTGGAATTGGGGGATAATAATCATGATGATCTTATTTCTTGGTTTGATCTGGTACTTTCTGGTCAGGGAAAAGCACAAAGATAATGTAATTAAACCAATACCTGTCGTTTCTGCTGTTGCTACAGTTCGTGATGTTCCTCTTTATCTTTCCGCATTGGGTAGTGTTACCCCAAAGTATAGTGTCTCGGTTAGAACCCAGCTAAATGGTATTTTGTTTAAAGTACTTTTCACAGAAGGGCAAATGGTAAAAACCGGAGATTTATTAGCGCAAATAGATCCTCGACCCTATGAAGCCTTGTTAATTCAATATGAAGGAAATCTAAAGCGAGACACGGCACTTCTTGCGAATGCAAAAATTGACCTTAAACGCTATCAAAGATTATGGAAACAGGACTCTATTTCCCAACAAACCCTGGCTACTCAAATCGCATTGGTTGAACAATATGAAGGCGCCGTCAAAACAGATCTGGGTTTGATTCAAAGTACCAAAGTGAGTCTAATTTATACTCGTATTACCTCTCCCGTTGATGGCCGTATTGGTTTACGTTTAGTCGATCCGGGCAACGTGGTGCAAACCAGCGATACTAACGGTATTGCTGTGGTGAATACTCTGAATCCAATAACCGTTATCTTTACCTTACCTGAAGACAATGTGCCACAAATAGTTCCACAGGTTTATGCTAATAAGAAAATGGTTGTACAGGCTTTTGATCGTCAACAAAGTGAATTGCTGGCAACAGGAACCTTATTAACGATAGATAATCAGATCAACCAAAGTACAGGCACAGTCAAATTGAGGGCGATCTTTGATAATAAAGACAACAAATTATTTCCGAACCAGTTTGTGAATGCGAGGATATTGGTAGAAACTTTGCATCAGGCCACAGTGGTTCCTACCGCCGCCATTCAGCACTCTACAACAAAGGGCGATTTTGTTTATTTGGTGAATAAAAACAGTACTGTGACGGTCAAACTGATCACGTCTGGACCCGCTAGTGAGAATCAGACAGTTATTAAGGCGGGGATAAAACCAGGTCAATCGGTCGTAGTGGAAGGTGCCGATAAATTAAGAGATGGATCTAAAGTGGTGGTAGGCAGCGCGGCAAAATTATTCTCTCACAGTAAAAAGAGAATACATTCTAATTCAGAACGTAGTATAGCATGAGTATTTCAGGTCCTTTTATCACTAGAGCAATAGCAACGTCGCTTTTAATGTTTGCTATTCTGCTCACCGGAGCGCTTTCTTATAAATTATTACCTGTTTCCTCATTGCCTGATGTGGATTATCCTACTATTCAAGTGTCAACTTTTTATCCCGGCGCAAGTCCTGAGGTGATGGCTTCCTCAGTGACAGCCCCTCTTGAACGTCAATTTGGTCAAATGCCAGGGCTAGAGCAAATGACTTCCATCAGTTCGACTGGCTCATCGGTTATTACCATGCAGTTTACTTTATCGCTGGGTTTAGATGTAGCAGAGCAAGAAGTACAACAATCGATTAATGCAGCCAGTAGTTTTTTACCTGCAGATTTACCCAATCCTCCTGTTTATAGCAAAGTAAATCCCTCTGATACACCGATTATTACTTTGGCATTGACCTCAAAGGGCCTGCCCCTACCTAAAATAGAAGATTACGCTGAAACACGCCTTGTTCCCAAGTTGTCGCAATTATCTGGCGTGGGTTTAGTCAGTATAGGCGGGGGGCAGCGTCCTGCAGTACGTATTCAGACTAATCCTAATGCGTTATCTGCCTACGGTCTAACAATGGAAAATGTGCGCAGCATTGTTTCTGCCTCTAACGTGAATGCTGCAAAAGGTAATTTTGATGGGCCAAGGCTTTCTTATACCATTAATACAAATGACCAACTATTAACTGCTGCAGAATATCGCCCACTCATCATTGCATATAAAGATGGTGCGCCTGTCCGTCTTTCTGATGTCGCCAATGTGATCGATGGCGCTGAGAATACCATGCAAGCCGCCTGGATGAATATGGAGCCTGCGGTTATTCTCAATATACAGCGCCAGCCTGGTGCGAATGTTATTGAAGTGGCTGATCGGGTAAAAGAATTACTTACTCGTCTTCGAGCTACCTTACCTCATGACATAAAAGCCGAGATCTTAACGGATAGAACAGTCAGTATTCGTTCCTCAGTAGATGACGTGCAATTTGAATTATTATTATCTGTAGTTCTTGTTGTGATGGTTATCTTCCTTTTTTTACGCAATCTTTCAGCTACAATAATTCCCAGTATTTCTGTACCACTGGCACTTGTTGGTTCGCTGGGGGTGATGTATCTGCTTGGATTCAGTCTTAATAATTTGACACTGATGGGCCTAACGATTGCTACAGGTTTTGTAGTAGACGATGCCATTGTCATGATAGAAAATATCATGCGCTATCTGGAACGAGGTGATACTCCTTTAGACGCAGCTCATAATGGAGCAAAACAAATTGGTTTTACTATCGTCTCGTTATCCATTTCTCTTATAGGTGTATTAATTCCCTTGTTGTTTATGGGGGATATTGTTGGAAGAATGTTTCGCGAATTTGCCCTGACTTTGACCATAGCCATTCTAATCTCCGCCTTTGTATCGTTAACCTTGACACCGATGTTGTGTTCCAGATTATTACGTCATCGAGGGGAGCATGAAAAAAACAACAAGATCGAAAAAGCTTTGGAAGAGGGTTTAAATTACATTATTGATAAATATAAGGTGTCTTTAGGATGGGTTCTTTCTCATCAGCCATTAATCTTAATAATATTTTTTTTAACAATTCTTATTAATGCCCTTTTACTTTTTATGATTCCTAAAGGTTTTTTCCCTCTCCAGGATACTGGGGTGATTCAGGGTATATCAGAAGCGTCACAAACTATTTCATTTCCTGCAATGGCTGAACGCCAAAAAGCTCTGGCTCAAGTGGTTCTTGAAGATCCGGCAGTGGAGAATTTATCATCATTTATTGGTATTGATGGGATAAACAGTACCCTAAATAGTGGGCGTATACTCATTACCCTTAAACCACTGGAAGAACGTGCTGGGGCAATGGAAGTGATTAACCGCATCCAATCCAATCTTCAAAAAGTGGTAGGAGCAACTTTGTATATGCAACCCGTACAGGATCTAACCATTGATACAGTGGTTAGCCGAACCCAATTCCAATACAGCATTAGTGCTCCTGATGGGTCTCAAGTTAAAAAATGGTCTGAGTTAATGTTGGATAAAATGCGTCGCCTTTCCATATTACAGGATGTAAATACAGATCAGCAAAATCAGGGGTTAGTATCATTAATAACCGTAGATCGCGACATGGCATCACGACTTGGTATTACCATGCAGATGATTGATGATACGTTATATGATTCTTTTGGACAGCGGCAAATATCGATTATGTTCACTCAAAGTAATCAATATCGGGTTGTCCTTGAAGTATTGCCCTGGCTGCAACATGCTAGTTCTGCGTTTCGGAATCTTTTTATTAATTCGTCAGTAACCAATTCAATTAATCCTAATTCAGTTGCTTCTAAAGCCTTTGTTTCCAATTCCAGTAACAGTATAACGTCCAGTGGTTCGGTGCCCTTTAGTACCTTTTCAACTTTATCTCATACCGTGGGGCCTCTTCAGGTCACACGTCTGGATCAATTTCCTTCTGCCACGCTTTCATTTAACCTGGCTCCTAATGCTTCTTTAGGAGATGCTGTGAGCGCCATCGACTCCATAAAACAAAGTCTTAACATCCCGGAAAGTGTGCATGCTGATTTTTTAGGAACGGCAAAAAGCTTCCGGGATGCTCTCGGAAATGAAGGATGGTTGGTATTAGCGGCCATTATAGTGGTCTATATCGTATTGGGAGTACTTTATGAGAGTTATATTCATCCCATAACTATTTTATCTACCTTACCCTCGGCCTTTATGGGGGCATTGCTTGCTTTATTCTTTACCAGAAATGATCTCAGTGTCATTGCATTAATTGCCATTATTTTGTTAATTGGACTGGTGATGAAGAATGCAATTATGATGATTGATTTTGCTTTGGAGCAGGAGCGAAAATATCAAAAGCCACCGCAGGAAGCCATCTATCAAGCCGCTCTTTTACGTTTCAGGCCTATTTTAATGACCACTATGGCCTCGATGCTGGGAGCGATTCCCCTGGCATTCAGTTTTGGTATCGGGGGCGAATTGCGCAGACCCTTAGGTATTGCCATTATTGGAGGATTAATCGTAAGTCAATTAATTACCTTATATACAACCCCGGTTATTTATTTAGCTTTTGATCGAATGGGGCGCCGGATAATGAGTTTAGGTCAACCCAGATTGCCAGTAGAAGGTACCTAATATGTTAGAGGCAAAAATGTGAATTTATCACTACTGTTCATTCAACGTCCTATAGGAACTACATTGTTGGCAGTAGGGCTTGCTCTTGCAGGTATGCTTGCTTTCGATTTATTACCCGTTGCTCCTTTGCCACAAATTGATTTCCCTACGATTACTGTACAGGCTCAATTACCGGGGGCTAGTCCTATTGTTATGGCTACATCAGTTGCAACCCCTCTTGAACGCCAGATAGGACGAATTGCAGGTATTACTCAAATTACCTCAACCAGTATGCTGGGACAGATGAGTATTATTGTCCAATTTGATTTGTCACGTAATATTGATGGTGCAGCTCGAGATGTACAGGCAGCAATCAATGCATCGCTGAGTCAGCTGCCTCCCAATTTAGTTAATAATCCTACTTATCGTAAAATAAATCCTGCCGATGCGCCCATTATGATTCTTGCCCTTACTTCAGAAAAGCATACGACAGGAGAAATGTATGATGTGGCCTCCACAATTTTACAGCAGAAAATTTTGCGTACGGAGGGTGTTGGGCAGGTTTATGTTGGAGGCAGCTCCTTACCTGCTGTTCGTGTAGAACTTAATCCGACAACCCTTAATAAATATGGAATAGGATTGGAGCAGGTTGCAACAGTCATTGCACAAGCCAACACCAATCAGGCAAAAGGCCAAATAACCAGTGCAGACGGTACTATTTCAACTATTCGTAATAATGATCAAATGTTTACCGCCGCAGAATATGCCCCCTTAATTATTAAATATCAGGATCATAGTCCTGTGCGTATTTCTGATGTGGGTGACGTAGTGGACTCAGTTGCCGATTTACGTAATGCCGGATTTTCAAATGGCAAGCCTTCGGTACTACTCGTTCTCTACAAATCGCCTGGGGCGAATGTGATTAAAACAGTAGATCGAGTCAGGGAGATACTGCCTCAGCTCAAGGCCTCTATCCCTAGTAATATAGAAGTGACTACTTTGTTAGATCGCACCTCCACCATTCGTACTTCCTTACACGATGTTGAGCTGACCCTTTTAATCTCCATGGTGCTGGTGATCTTGGTTACTTACTTATTTTTAGGCAGTTTTCGTAGCATGATCATTTCCGGTACTGCAGTGCCTTTATCTTTGCTAGGCAGTTTTGTCGTGATGCAGTTAATGGGGTATAGCCTTGATAATTTATCATTAATGGCGTTAACCATTTCGACCGGTTTTGTGGTCGACGATGCCGTAGTAGTTCTCGAAAATGTTTCTCGCCATCTGGCAATGGGCAAAAAGCCTATGCAAGCTGCTCTTGATGGTTCCAAAGAAATAGGTTTCACAGTTATATCAATGAGTCTCTCGTTGATTGCTGTTTTTATTCCGATTTTATTAATGGGCGGGATAGTTGGACGCTTGTTTCATGAGTTTGTAGTAGTGCTCTCAGTCGCAATATTAGTATCTTTAGTTGTTTCGTTAACATTAACCCCGATGCTGTGTTCAAGAGTATTACAGAAAGAAAGTGATGAAAAAAACCATATGTTTATGCGCTTTATTGAGCATTTGCGTCAACGTTATGCACACAGTTTGAAGTGGACCTTATTGCATCCATCCTCCATGTTACTGCTTACCCTTGCGACCATCGTATTGACTGGCTATTTATTTAAAGTGGCTCCCAAAGGATTTTTTCCCCAGCAAGACACAGAACGAATTGTGGCGTCTCTGCAAGCAGATCAAAATATTTCTTTCCAGGCTTTGAAAAAAAAGTTAATTCAGATTATTGCATTGATAAAAGAAGATACTGCAGTCAGTAATGTTGCCGCATTTATAGGGAGTGGGGGAGGTGGTAATACCTCTAACACCGGATCAATATTTATCATGTTAAAACCGTTGCAAGAACGCAGGATATCAACTGATGTGGTACTTAATCGATTGCGCAGTAAATTAGCCGTAGTTCAAGGAGCAAGGATTTATATGCAGGTTCCACAGGATCTTACTATAGGTGGTCGCCAAAATAATGCCCAATTTCAATACACCATATCGGATAACAATCTCCAGGAATTAAATTATTGGACACCCAAAATTATGGAAGAACTATCAAAACTTCCTGGAATATCCGATCTAAACAGCGATCAGCTCAGTAATGGCTTGCAGATTTATGTGGATGTAGATCATGATACAGCATCCCGTTTTGGGATCACTCCACAAAAGATAGATAGTGTTTTATACAGCGCTTTCGGACAAAGTCAGGTGTCTATTTTATACATGCCCATGAATCAGTATCGCGTAGTCATGGAAGTTGCTCCAAAATATTGGCAAGACCCAGAAACCTTAAATGATATTTATGTACTCTCATCGTCTGGTAATGAAGTACCTCTTTCTGCCTTTGCCAGTTTTGCCCCGTCTTCAACATTGCTGTCGGTTAATCATCAAAGTCAGGCGCCTTCTGCAACTTTATCATTTAATTTAATACCTGGTACAGCACTTGGGGATATAGTACACAAGGTTAATGTTGCGGTAAAAAACATGAAATTACCTCCTACAATTAGTGGGTCATTTCAAGGTACGGCACAAGCATTTCAGCAGTCCCTCGCTAATGAAGTATACTTGATTGCGGCTGCATTATTAGCGGTTTATATTGTACTGGGGATGCTTTATGAAAGTCTGATTCACCCTATAACCATTTTATCGACATTACCCTCTGCAGGATTGGGGGCGTTATTAGCCTTAGTAATATGCCGAACTGATCTTAGTCTCATTGCACTAATTGGGATAATTCTCCTTATTGGCATAGTAAAGAAGAATGCCATCATGATGATTGACTTTGCGTTGAATGCAGAGCGAACTGAAAACAAATCGTCACGTGATGCTATTTATGAAGCTGCATTATTACGTTTTAGACCTATTCTAATGACGACGTTGGCTGCCTTATTAGGAGCATTGCCCTTAGTTATCGGGTTTGGATTAGGCTCAGAATTACGTCGTCCACTGGGTATTGCGATTGTTGGCGGATTAATCGTCAGTCAATTTCTAACGCTATATACTACTCCAGTTATCTATTTGACGATGGAAAATACCGCGATTCGCCTGCGTCATTTTTGGAAGAAGATTAAACCGCAAAGAGGTGCATATGGACACTAAGGCTCAAGAAATAAAGATCTCTTTGAAGAGTAAATTAACCCTGACGGTCACCCTTGTGTCATTACTTTCATCTTGTATGGTAGGACCGAATTATAAACGCCCTCCAGTGCTAGTGTCTCCAAAGTTTAAAGAAGTAAAAGGACAACCGCAGATTAAGCAACTCCCAGGACCAGACGATAAAAATTGGAAACCGATACATCCTCAAGATTATTGTGATCGGGGGGAGTGGTGGAAAATATTTAATGATCCTTTATTAAATGATTTGGAAAAGCAGCTTAATGAATTCAATCAGAATATTGTGAATGCCGAAGCCAATTACCGTCGATCACTAGCTATTGTTGAGCAGGCACGCTCTAATCTATTTCCTTCATTAGAGGGAGCTTTTAGTCTTTTTCGCCAAAAACAGGGGGGAGGGACCACCACGTTTATCAGTACTTCAGGCGGAACAACCACTACTGGAACAGCATCATCCAGTGCAACGGGTTCTTCCGCTGTAACCACCACTACTTATTCGTCGGTACTGACTGCATCTTGGGAGCCCGATATTTGGGGAGCAGTTAGACGTACTATTGAAGCAGATGTAGCTGTTGCACAATCAAATGCCGCATTTGTAGCGTTTACTCGCTTGTCAGCTCAAGGCTCACTGGCGCAAATTTATTTTGAATTACGTACTTTAGATACAGATCAAAAATTGTTAGATGATACGGTCAATGCGTATAAAAAAACATTGCAGCTGACACGAAATCAATATGCGTCTGGGGTGGCATCAAGAGCTGATATTGTACAAGCTCAGGCGCAACTGGAATCGGCGCAAGCCCAAGCAATAAATAATGGCATATTACGTGGTCAATATGAACATGCTATTGCTGTATTAATGGGGCGTCCCCCTGCTTTTTTATCTTTAAAATTTATGCCTTTGGCTACCAAATTACCCGAAATTCCTGTGGAAGTTCCAAGTGTCTGGTTGGAGAGACGGCCTGATGTTGCTCAAGCAGAACGCTTGGTACAACAAACAAGTGCTCTCATTGGTGTGGCTGTTGCAGCGTACTTCCCAACATTGACCTTAACTGGTTCGGCAAGTGCTGCTGCTAACAGTTTCCATAAACTGATTCACACTCCATCCATTGGTTGGTCAGCGGGATTGCAAGCGGCAGAAACACTATTTGATGCGGGTTTTCGAGCAGCAACTGTCAGATCTGCAAAAGCAGCCTATTATGCTCAGATTGCAGCTTATCGGCAATCGGTACTCACAGCGTTTCAAGATGTTGAAGATAATCTGATTGCTCTGCGCCTCCTTAGGGAACAGCTCATAGTGCAAAATAAAGCGGCGGCAAGTGCAAACTTAGCCCTTAAATTGGTGATAAACCAATATAAGGCAGGCACGGTGGATTATGCCAGCGTGGTTACATCACAGATTAATGCGTACACCGCGCAAAAAGCTGCTAATGACGTGGCTGGTTTACTTATGTCTACAGAAGTTGGTTTGATAAAGGCCTTAGGTGGGGGGTGGGATGCAAAGTCTCTTTGTTGCGTGGCTAAAGATCATTCTTGACCCCATCACATCATCAAGCATGTGACCCGTCTTGCATGTTGCTTGTCATGAATTACCACATGCCTTTACTAAGTTTGGTATGGGGTGAAGTAGACTCTGTAGATGCAGGATGATATTCGTATTGAGTCAGATTAAAGTTTACAGGCATTTCAGTGCCATGGATTTTTATTGCCTGCTCCAAGGATTCGTAAATTATTTTTTGAATTATCTCCTTAATGGGCATTGCCTTACATTCTTCAAGAATGGTTATTTGAGTGGTTATATTTATAATTTGTTGTTCTCCGTAAAAAGTGTCTGCAGGTGCTTCTTTTCTGAGATTAAATAGATGCTTTATTTTATTATCAATTACTTCCAGATCTTCCCTACGGGCATTACACATTGCGGTTTCCATTTGAGCAATTATCAGGTGAGGAGCTTTTAAGTGATGGGTTATCAGAACGTGGCAAGCTATTGCTAAGGAACTAATTTCCTCATGGTATACATCATTATTACCTGACTTATGAGCATGCATTGCATTAACACTACAGGTTGAAAGTAAATTATCACATTCTTCTTGAGAAAGAAGTGGAGGTTCTTCATTTTTGTCATATGACATGATGAATCTCCTTTCGGGTACTCATACTATAAGTATAGCATTCAAATGTGTATAAATTAGTCATCTATTGTATTATATTGTTTGCAAGCAATATCAATGTTTGTTTTGTAGGTAAATGTTTTCATTGTTATTTTTTTGTATGACTTTTTATAATTTGGTCAAATCATATTGACAATATTGCAAATTTTATATAAAATGCGGTATTTTTAAGCATTTTGAGGGGTTGTATGTCTGGTTTTGAGTTGCCACAGGTTATGAGTACTCTTGATGCAGCTGCAGTAAGAGCAACTGCGACTGCTAGAGAATACGTCAGTAGTTCTCCTGGTTTTTTTACCCCTTATAGAAGTGCTGGTGATTTTGCCAAGACTGTAGCAGCACCTGTTGTTTGTCCAATAAGCTTTGCTGTTATAACGGGATTGTTGGGTGTGGCAAGTGGTATTGCAGCGGCTATTTGTATTACAAGTTTTGCAGCAGCAGGTATCGCAGCCGCCGCGGGTAATCAAGATGCTCGTAATAGTGCTCTTTCTGTTGGAGTGATTTGTGGTTTTGCTGCGGTAGCCGCTCCTCTCCTGGCAGCTGCGTTTGCTCTATGTATAGTGGCTTCTCTTATCATGACAGCGGCGGCCTTAGTCACTCGAACAGGTGCTACTGTAGTGAATGGCGTAGCTAATGGAGTAAAGGCTCTGTCTCAGTGTTGCCATTCTGAAGAAAATCATCACGACAACGAGATGACTACATCTCATAGCCTGGCTTAATTTCTACTTGAATCCCAGTATCCCTTCTATTCTGATGATAGAAGAGGGTGCTGCATTTATAATGCTTGATACTACTTGGATTGTTCTTTCCCAATATATCGCCCCCTAAAAATCCATCTGTTATTTTTTCAAAAGAAATAGATTCGATGCTGGCAGAACATATCAGTCTGCTTCTTGAACAGAGGTCCATGCCTTGACATCGGAAAATTTTGTTTCGTTACTCAATAGTTTCTTGACAAGATATTGCCTAAAAAGTTAGCATGTACGTTAGATTTAATTAAGATAAATTTCGATAATGAATTTAAATCGACATTCTACTTGCGGTACTACATCCTACCCATGTCGCAACAGCTTGATTGCTGGGGTGTCGCGTGTCTTTTTAGTCTTATCATTTGTCTTTGTGGTGGTGCGTCACTTTACCCTTTCCTCAGCTCTGAGCCGGCCCACTCTCTAATTTATCTGCCCCGCCTCAGGGCGTGAAAGCAAGCAGATAAATACTGAAAATAATTATCACAACTAGGGGCTTAAATCCTCTATAACCCCGTGATGGAAATGAGTGGCTGCATTGTCTTGTCCAGATAATAATAGCAGTAGTTCTATATCGGTGGTTATTTTAAGGTCGATGTAATTAGCAATACAATTGCACAAGCCTATAACAATATATTTAGGAGTTATAGTGAATACATTTAAAAGCAAGCATCAGTGGCTAGTAAAAGCCTATCCTTGGATTATTTGGACCATTGCCGCAAGTTTTTTCTTTTATAAATATTTAATCCAAGTATCTCCCAGCGTAATGACTGATGATTTAATGCAAGCTTTTCAAGTGCATGGGGCGGGTCTTGGTAATCTATCTGCTTTTTATTTCTATGCTTATTTAATCATGCAGATTCCTGTAGGGGTGATGCTTGATAGATTCAGTCCACGTTTGCTAACGACCGCTGCTATTTTTCTTTGCAGTATAAGTACTTTTATTTTTTCACAAACTGATACGTTTTGGTTGGCTTGCGTTAGTCGCGCCTTAATGGGAGCAGGTGCTGCTTTTGCTGCAGTATCCTGTTTTAAACTGGCAGCCGTATGGTTTTCTCCAAAACGCTTTGCTCTGGTTTCTGGAATGTTTATGACTGCAGCCATGCTTGGTGCTGTTGGTGGTCAAATGCCATTATCACTCCTGGTACAAAATGTTGGCTGGCGAATGGCGCTTGAAATCGTTAGTGTGATGGGAATTATTCTCGGCATTATCTATTTCCTTGTTTTAAGAGATAAACCCAAAAAAGCGGTACATGCAATTGAGAATAAGGAAAAAATCAGCGATTTATTAAAAAGCATTGTAACAAATAAACAAACATGGGCATTGTCTTTATATAGTGGGTTGGCCTTTGCACCGGTTTCTGTATTTGGCGGACTATGGGGCGTGCCGTTTTTGGAAAAGGCTTATCACCTGTCCCGAACCGATGCAGCACTTGCAATATCATCTATTTTTATAGGATTTGCTGCGGGAGCACCATTCTGGGGATGGTTTTCTGATTATATAAGACGCAGAAAACCCGTTTTATTTATAGGAACATTTTCAGCTTTATTATGTTTATTAGTGGTACTTTACAGCCCTAGTCAAGTTTTGTCTTCATTAATGATCCTTTTATTCTGTTTTGGATTTGGGGCTAGCGGATTTTTTACGAGTTTTGCCATGATTCGTGAATTATTTTCTTTAGTCCTGGTCGCTACCGTCCTTGGTATTATGAATACTTTTAATGCCGTATTTGAAGCTTTATTTGAGCCTTTAGTAGGCGTCATTTTGGACTGGACCTGGGATGGAACAACCCTTAATGGCGCACATCAATTTTCGGTACAGGGTTATCATCTCTCTTTGTTCTTGTTGCCTGCCTCTCTTATTTTATCTTTACTTACGTTAATTTTGATTAAGGAAACTCATTGTCGGGTAATAGACGAAAGTGAGTTTTAAATTGGTGAAATAATTTTTATAAGAGCCTGTAGTGGCTATTGCTACTACAGGTCAGAGGATATAATGTAAGGCAGGTAAAAATTAAATCAATGCAATTGTTGTTGCCCTTGTAGTTCCTCAATAAAGACAGCTAATTTTTCACTAATGGGGATGCCGCTGTTTCTTAAAGTGTTAACTAAATGCTCTTTACCTTTTTGAGGATTCTTATAATTAAAGCAAATGGTTTGAGCTATTTCGGTTAGAAAGCAATCAGGATTTAAATCATTTGCTTTATTAATCAGTTGTTCCGCTTTTATAAAGTCTTCATTTAAGGCATATACTAAAGCTAAACCGCCCCAGCCATCGGCTAACTCGTCTACCAGCTCCACAGCATCCTGATAAGTTTCATGAGCTTCATTAACATGATCATTCAGAAGTTGGCACCAAGCTAAAGCAATATGGCAGTCATAAAATTCAGGATAGATTTCTACTGCTTTTTGCAGCGTACTTTCTGCTGAGTCTAAATCACCTTGTGTCATATAAGTGTTACCTAAAGCGAACCACAGACGAGAGTCTTGGGGATTGATTTGTAATAGCTCTTCGATTTCCTCTATGGTCGTTTCATGAGTTATGAGGCGGATCAGCATATTTACTAATTTTGCATCATAATTTTCTGGGTTTATTTTCAGCGCTCGAAGACTTGTTTCATTGGCTAAAGCATCCTCATTGAGATCAAAATACAGGAGGGAAAGACAACCTAAGGCTTCAGCGTCATCTGGATTGTGTTCTAAAATATTTTCCACCAAGCCGATTGCTTCCTCTATAGAATCTTGTCGATGAAGGATGCGTGCCATTAAAAGCTCTGCTTCTGGATAATGCTCTCCTTCCAGAAGAGGGGCTAAAACCTCCCAGGCTTTTTCAAAATCAAAAGTTATAAAATAAGTGAACCCCAAATTGTACCGAAGCGCAGGAGTCTCAAGGTGATTTAATGCTTCAAGAAAACATTCTTGGGCTTGCGAAAACTTACCTTGATTTAAATGAAGTAAGCCTTGATGGCCCAGACAGGCTTTATGGTTAATTATCTTGGCTTTATCGAGGTAGCTTTGAGCTGATTCGAAATCATCTAATTCCATATAAAGATCGCTAATCTCTACTAATAAGGTTAAATTGTTTTCGTCCTGATCCAGAAAAGATAAGTGACGATTTAGTTTATCGGCTAATTGCTGATTGTTCATGGGGCAATCCTTATATATATAATCAGGTGAAATACTCTGAAGGTGAGCGTTCTACATCGCAGAATTTGTTCAAAAAAACCGCATGGAATTATTTTATGCATGAGGTTCACGGTCGGATAGTATCAGGACTATCAAAAAACCCCAATCTCTTTTCATTGAGTACATTGTATTTTTTCAGGTAAAAAGCCATTGGTGCTTTGTACCAGAGGATTATAACTTATAGTACATTGCGATGTTTTCTTAGCCAAAGGCTGAGTGAGTTTAATGCCTGTCTGATTGTACTCACAAACTATATAAATCCTTTGTTTGCGAGAGAATGTCCATTTGGATACTTTTTTATTTATTGAATTAGGCTTTAAACTAGCTCCTTCCTTAGGATGTCCTGAGTAAAAAGAAACGCCACTTAAGAAATTATTGGGAATACTGGAAATCGTTTCCCAATTATCATGAGCTGTATTGATGTGTTCTATTCTGTTTATTTGTTTAGGACAATTGGGGGTATAGATCTTCGCCTGCACCATAATTGAAAAAAATATAAAATATAAACTCGTTACTAATTTCCAGTAGTTCATTTTATTCCTTATAAGGTAATTAAGTTTATTAAATCAACTGAGATAAATAAAGGAATTCTGAGGGGCACTCAAACTTATTCAAGGGTGAAATGAAATTTGCAGTGACCATTCATCTCAAGGGGCTGTTGAACATTCATTTTTTAAAAGCCTGACGGTCGCGACGTATTTGGCATTGTTGTATTAATCTTTTATACCCTTCTACAGATCGATTACTGCAACAACGCCAAATACGTTGTGGGATGCCTACAACTGTCAGCAGACCCCAATATAAATATTTCAAAAAAATTATTTATTAGCTGGACTCCAATAAAAAAATACTGTAGCTTAATGTTTGACTATTTATATAGTATATAACTTTCTAATTGTACGAGTAAATTTATATTAGAATACGTTAAAATAATTAGTTTGAAGTTTTTAAGTCTGCAGTATCCAGACGAGAAAAATTACTTTCTGACTTTTTTAATTCAAATATTCGATATAAGTTTAAAGGCAATAATAAAGAGTGCAGAATAAAAATTGGGTACAAATTACTCCCAAAGGCATAAAGGATAAATGCCACATTGCTGCTGATTGCGATGAGACGTAATGTCAAAATCCTTTTGACATAAAAAGTCGCAAAAACTAATGAGGCGGCGATATAGCCTATCATATCAATCATTGATTCCATTTTTTAACTCCATTTAAAAATCCCCATATTAAACATAGCACCTACTATGCTTAACTCGCAAGTATGTTTTAAAAAGTTGCATCACTTATTCTGCTCGTTCTTGTGAAAAAAATTCCATTTTTTTACTTTTATTCATTGCAAATCAATTATCTAATAGATTATAGTCCTTGCATTTAGTATTAATTGGATAAATGGATTTATAGTAATGATACGAAAATATTGCTCTGTTGTTGTTTTTTCTAGCGCCATGTTCGGCGGCATGGTTTTTTCTGAGCAGGCTCTTGCTGTTCGAACTATCTATGGTATTGAAAATGCGGGGCACCTCAAAAGCGTTTCTAATGGTGAGTTTTATATTCAAGCAGAAAGCTTTCTAAATAAAGCCAGGGCGCATCAATATCAGCTTTTTTTACAATCAAAAACCAATTACCCGGTAAAGACTATTCATAATAATCGTTACTATCGGGTAATTATAGGCCCAATTCGCTCTTCTCAGGAAGTGAGGCAGGTGGCTGTTCGTATGTCTTCTCCCAGGAAAACATGGCCTGTGGCAAAAACGTCATTTCACATACCGTCCTCAAATATAGCGAAGCAAAACCATATTAAGCAAAACAGTATTAAGCAATATAAGCTTAAGAAAAATGAAAATAATTCCGTTGTTTCTACCTTAACTCCAACAGTAGTGCGTTCTGGCACGAACAGCAGCTGGTTTGTCTCTCTTGGTGGGGGAGTTCAGTCTCCACTGTTTAATTCCAATGTTGCGATTAATAATAACACAGGTTTCCCAGCTCCTTATAATGAAGACATCTACTCCACAAATGACACGGAACAAGCCATTATTGGTGTAATGGCTGGACGACGTTGGGAGCGCGACAGTTACTGGCTTCCGGCTTATTCACTGGGAATATATTATCAATATTTTTTCCCAAAAAATGTCGGTGGGACTGTGATGCAGTATTCCCTGCCTGAATTTACTAGTTATAAATGGAATCTTTCCTCAAATCTAGTATTGGCGTCAGCAAAACTCAATCTACTTCAATATGCAAATAATATCTCTCCCTTTATCAATGGTGGTATAGGAGCTGCGTTTAATAATGCAAATGGATACAGTGAAGAGGCGTTACCTGGTACTTCAAGAGTAAGCCCTGCTTTTACTAATAATACGACAAGCCAATTTGCCTATGCACTTGGGGCCGGCATTGATTATAAAATCATGCAACAGCTGATTGTTTCCGTCGGATATAATTATCAGAATTTAGGACGGTTCTCCTCAGGCCCAGGTACGCTGAGATGGTCTGGCCAATCATTGAATTTGGGAACATACCAATCTAATGACGTGTTTGCTAGTGTCAGTTATCTATTTGATAAAGAGTTATTAAAAAATTATAAATAATGACCCGTGCAAATTATACTTTTTACTGCTTTGATTTTATTATTTTCTCAAGCAAGTTCAGGAGCAAACCCTATTGCATGGTAGTTGAATCACTCTTTTGGCGCCACAGCTCCAGTGGGTCTACTCAACTGTCACAATCAACGATTCCTATAGTTTAATCAGACGAACATTGAGCTGTAATTGGACACATGATGTAATCACACGCGTTAACTGATTACCCTTAGTGGCTTTATTGTTTGGCTAGCCTGTTAAAAATATGTTTAGGAAGCAGTAACCAATAATGCCCTTTATTTTTCATATGTTCGCCAAGAAATGTTGCAATTTTTCCGGATCCCCAATAGATGTCACCGCGCATAAATCCGCGAATTGCCCCACCAGTATCTTGAGCAATCATAAGGCGTTGGAATTGTTTCTCATTACTTTTTTGCACGGGTCGCTTGGTGTCTAGCCAAAGTGGTGCCCCAAGGGGGATCCATTTTTTATCAATGGCTAACGAATAACCTGGAGTAAGAGTCATATCTTGAGCGCCAATAGCAACGGGTCTTTTTAAATTTTCAAAGAAAACAAAGGACTTGTTTTTGTGGATGATATTATTTGCTATATCAGCATGACTTTCCAAATAGCGTATAATGGCGGCTTTCGACGCATTATGCTTAGTCATGATTCCTTTATTGATCAGCACCTTTCCAATTGAAGTATAGGGAGCGCCGTTTTCACCGGCATATCCTAGATATATATTTTTACCATTAGTTAGTTGAATAACGCCAGAACCCTCTATTTCCAAGAAAAGTCGTTCAATAGGGCTGTGAATCCAGGCAATTACAGGTGCTTTTTTATTTAAAACCCCATTATCTATTTGTTCACGAGTATAATGTTTTTGGCTTGCTCTCTTGGGTAATCCATAAATGGGTGTACTGAATTCAGAAGTTCTTTTTAAACTGCCTTTCAGCTGGGGCATGTAGTAACCTGTAAATAAGCCATGAACGGGCTTTTTTTGTTCAAACTCAAGAGGATGAAACCACTTTTCAAAAAATGTTCTTGCTGTATCTTCCGAGATTGAATCAAGGGCGACAGCTGCTTTACATGCTGGATGCCAGTCCCCAGCTTTTAATTTAATGTGCTTGGAGCCAGTTGCATGGGAGGGTTTCTGCTTTAAGAATGTTTCACATGACAACTGGAATGCTGATAAAGACTTTTTAACATCGGCTTTATCCCAGCCAGGCAATTCATCAAAAGATATTTTTGTTAAAGCAAGATTTGCAGCACTGCTTTTTATAATGACTTTTTCTTTGCGCTTATGAGAAGTACTTTTCTTTTTATGAGCAATACTTTTCCCTTTATGAGAAGTATTTTTGCTCTTAGGCGGAGCATTTTTACTCTTAGGGGAAGCATTTTTTTGAGGAGTCTCTTCCTTTAACGCAACCTTATCCGAAGTATTCTTCTTTACTGTTGGTTTCTTTAAAGGTTGGGTTTGAGTGACTTCTTTTTTAGGAGGTACTATTGTCCCTGGAACTTTTTCATGGGGCATAAGCACCACGAATCTGAACGTAAGATAAACTATACTTAATATTGTGTAAATTAATTTACTGTTCATAATCGAAGCAAATTTTACACAAGATTGAGTTTAAAGCAACTTTTTATTGGCTTGTTTTTCAATATTTATTCATTTAGCACACATTTAAGTCATATTTTGGATATAACAAAGCTAAAAATGCATCAGATTTCAATAGGACCTCTAATTTATTAAGTGGGGACTCTCTATAGATTATTATTAATTACTGGTACCCCCAGGTTTTGACAGGCGGTCATTAGCTCGTTGATGCACTCACTATTTTCATTTGAAAAAGGGGCATATTGCCTGGAAATATTATGATAAAGAGCTCGAATTTCACATCTTTCCGGATTGCTATAGGCTATATCTTTTCCATTGGTGATTAGAACCATTACGATAATGCCCTGCGTATTCATTTGACAAGAGACGTTAGGCTGATTAATGAATAAGGTCTGTAGGTGATAGAAGTTAAAGCACGCACAAGAGAATCCAGACTCTGAAATCAGAAGTAAGTAAATACAAAATAAAGCCTGGAGGAACACTTTAATCCTTTGCATCATGGTCCCTATTTTTATTCATATAACTATAATTTTAGCAGTTCCCACCATGATTTTTATTAAGGTTAGGTCATTACATATTATCGTCTTCTATACTCAGTTTGTGCCTAGAAGGATTTCCTGTTAACTCCATTATTTTTTTAAAGAGGGGGGGCTGGTTATTTCTTCATAATTCTGTAATGCACAATCTGGTCTAATATATTGCTTATATGCCTCATAAACTTTTTTAAAATTACTATCCTTTTCCAAATTTTCTTGAAAATAAGAAATGGCGTCCGGATCTTTATAACTAACCGACAAATCCAGCCAGTCGAAGCCTGCTTGCGAATCATATTGCAGGGTAACATTGGAAAAATCGACTTCAATATCAGGATCCATTTCATTTTTTAACGCTTTGAAATCACAAAAAGAAAGAAGTGCTATTTCAAGTTGCGCACTGCTATAACGTTGGTCCCCGTTAGAATTTTTATTAATTCGGGTGGCCTCTTTTAAAAGATCGTGCATATATTCTTGGAAAGGAACACGGTGTTTTGCTGGTTGAAAAATGGATCGTCTCATTTAGGTACTTTCAGTTTAATTAAAATGCAATTGTATCAATTAAAAACAAATTTTGCAAAATTATTCTGTGTTTAAGTGTTTTAAGTGTATAGCATAATTTATGGTTAGACATTATCTCGAAGCAATATTCTGAATTAAAAATCGTCCTTGATAAACCTATATAATTTTTCAATACTTTCTGATAACGTTATTTTTTTAAAGTATTGAAAGAGGCATTTTGTGAGGGAAAACAAGAAGCGAGTCAGTAAACTATCTTCTGCACTAGTGAAGAAACTATCCGTTATAGCCAGTTTTTTATTCGCTTGGTCAATAGGTCAAGCCAATCATGCTGGCAGTGGCTTGTTATTTAATGTTATTGCCACAGGAGCCCCCAATGTTGCGAATATCACTCTCTGCCTCAATGGAAAAGCCGCTCTTAGTTGTCAGAACTATACTGTTTCAGCATTAAACTTAAACATTACCACCACTGTGCCTAATCATGTTTATCCCTTTGCCGGAATTAAAATTAATTCTCAACATACCCTGGCAAACTTGGGGATTGACTGCACGCCTTCCAGTAATGGGTATTGTTTGTTTTCGGTGAGCAATACCGTTCCTAAAACGATTATTTTATTTCCACCAATAGGAGCCAGTTACGGGGGGGGAGTTGTCGCTTGCTTGGGAGGAGCTCCCTATATGAATCTTATTGCCGCAACGAACGATAGTATTAATGGAATACCCTGGGGTGGCTTTGGTACTGCTACTGGAGCACAAAGCACCGTTGATGGTGCCAGTAATAGTAATTTAATTATAGGCGCAGGAATAACCAATTCGGCAGTAAACCTTTGTTTAGGAACAATCAATGGATACAATGACTGGTTTTTACCTGCAAAAGAGCAACTGAATTGTCTTTATACAAATCAAGCCGCTATTTCGGGTTTCATGAATGCGGTTTATTGGAGTTCTACTGAGAATGATGAAAATAGTGCCTGGTTCCAGTTTTTTGATAATGGCAATCAACTTAGTGTTTTTAAAACATTCTATAACAGTGTGAGATGTGTGAGAGCTATTACTCTTAACTGAATACGGACGATCATGAATATGAGGCCTAAATTGGCAAGCTAAACTTTACAAAAGGAATTTGGTCAAATGAAACTATGTATCTCTTTTCTCTTTCTTATAGCGAACTGTTTTATATCAGTTACTGCTCATGCAGATAATTTTTCAGCACCAAGTGGTAGCCCAAGCATCACCCATTCTTTAGAATTGCAAAACTATGTAAAAACGATTGCAAACTATCAGCCAGAAACGACTGCTTTAAAAAAGCGACTATTAAAAACGATTGCTTACTATAAGAAAATTCATATTTTAAAAACCATAAATAAAAACCATTACACTGTAGATTGTATCCCTTTTGCTGAGCAACCTGCCTTAATCGACAATCCTGTATTAACCCAAAATATGTTGTCAGCAATAAAAAAAGCTACTAAAGATAACTTAAACGCATTAAAAAAAATGGGGGAGAATTTCGATTTCAATTCTGCCAGCCAATGCCCAATAGGGGGTGTTGCTATTTTACGCCCCTCCAAAGTGATGCTTACTTCCAGGCAAGCTAATAAAAAACAAGCTCCAGCAGTAGGGAAACCACCCCATGGAGGCTATTCGTATCAGTTAGGTGAAGATGATTCAGGTAATCTGATTAGTATTTTAACAGAAGCCAATCAAGCGTATTTCAAAGGCCCACAAAATCAAACCGTAAGAAGTAATAATTTCTCAGATCATTCACTGGATCAGTTTTGGTTTACAAACAATACCTATCAACAAGCGATTCCTACTTATTCAACAGAGTTTGGAATTATTGCCAGTGCTTATTTTACTGATCCTGCTTCCACCAGTATCTTTGTTTTTGCCAGTGTTGATAATTATGGAAATAACTCTTGTTATAATGTTGAGTGTCCTAATTTTGTTCAATTTCCTAATACTCCTGTATTAGGTAGTCCCACTAATACAAGTCTGGATTATATTTTCCAAGTGACCCACACCACGCTAAGTCAATATTTAAATAGTCCTGCCTATTATCTAACACTGGTTACACATAATTCTTCGGGCCCCAATGCTGCAAACAGCGTCAGTGTATTATTAGGCTATTATGCTGACAGTATTTACCCCTCAATTAATGACCTGCCTAAATATTTTAGTGCTGGAACTGAAGTTTATGCAGATAGCCCTCATGATGGTACTGAAATGTATGGTAATTACATGACCCCCTACGTGGGGTATACGGGTTCTTTAAAGATTCAACCCAGTTCAGAAAATAATAATTTCTTTCCTTATTATATAACTAATGGCCCTTCACCTTATGGTCTAATATGGCACTTGGGGCAAGCTCAAACAGCCGGATAATACTTGTTATTGGCACATCGGGTTTTTAATGAGTGTCATCCTGTGAAGTATTCACAAAATCATGTCCCATGGACGAGTCATGGGACGTCAAAGCCAGTTGTCATGGCTCATTATTATAAATTCATTGGCAGATCGGGATTGTTGTCTGTCAATTCAAAATTCTGGGATAAATTGTGATAACTATAATCCACCTCATATTGGGTTGCGCACTCATTAGCTTTTTGTTGTATTTTATCCAGATATTCCTCGTCGGAAAGGTTGGTTTTAAATCCCGTTTCTTCAACGAACCGTGATAGTTTTCCTATACCGCGATCGCCTAGATTACTAATAAAACTTATTCCCGAGTTAAATACATTGGTAGATTGATGTTTTTGAGGAACATTAGCCTGAAAAGTATTTTCAAGCACTTGGCCAATACTCGTTTTTAATCCCTTGCTATTTACTTCATTTGCCCAAATATAAGCGTTCTGCAAGAAAGATCGAAGAGTATCAACTTTATCTGTATCTGATAGCGTCTTATCAAAACATACAGCCGTTATCTTATTTATTATTGCTTGCTTATAACCAGTTCTATCGGTTGCTGCTAGTCCAATTCTATTGGTTATATCATTATTGAGCAGAGTCCAGTCGTACTTTGTAACATTTTGTTGAAGATTCTGTAATATTTCATTGGATTGGATAGCTTCCTCAAGTGGCAGTATGATTTGGGCGTGACGTCCTTTTATTTCTGCTCTTACTTTATCAATCCTGGTGCATTCAGGTTCATAGTTTTGCAGATCTATTCGATATTGGGTCATTTCCTGATTGTAAGAGATCATTTCATTATCGTAGTTTTCATTAGGAATTTCTTTGGACTCACTGTCGCCGCCAACGTACCCACCACCGCCAATATAAGAGGGATCGTATTCAACATAATTAGGATTGGGCATCCATCGGCTTGGTTCATCGGGCTTGTTTGGTTTTAAGGGGTATGGATTTTGAGCGAGCTCCTTCTGTTGAGCATTTAGAGCTTCATCCAATTTACTGCGTAATTGTTCCAGTTGTCGCGCAACCCCTTGATGAAAAGGGTTGTCACTTTCAGGATGAAAGAAAGTAAGCTGGAAATCGAACTCTCGGTCTATTTGTGCTAAAGCAAGTAAATCATTACTAAGGGGTTCCAAGTCAAAACGGGCTTGAATGTCTTGCAGTTGAGAAATTAAATCACTTGGGGTTACCGGTATTAGCTCATCATTAACTTTGATGTAGTACATCACAATTCTCCCTAGCAAAAACGTCAGATAAAAGTGTGAACAATTTAGTGAGTTTTTGAGTGGTGTATCTTGATTAAATTATAGTCAATATTTCGTCTTTTGGGTGATAATAGCTAAAGCGTAACAGGGCGGGCCACTTGGCCAAAGCCGTCAAGCTAAGGAAAAAATCCCGTCGTTGCGAGCATAGCGAAGCAATTGGCGGAGTTTTGTTTGAAAGTAGTACTGGATTCCCAGAGGTTATTCTTTTCAGGTTCCTTCAAACCTGGCTTGTAAAGTTCTTTCCTGGGCTATGGGAATTACTGAAGATCCTAAAGCCGTCAGATTGCTGCAACCATTACACTTCCTAATACCACCATGGATGATATTCCCCAAGGCGTTGCTGGTGTTAAAGTCACTTTATCTCCGAATGTAAACGTAAATCCCTTTTATTTTGCTATTTTCCCATTTATTGATAAAACCAATCCTCTTATCCGATTCTTACAAGCTACTTCACTGGATGGCGGCTTTGGCTTTTTCAATGTCCCGAAGGGAGAGTACCTCATAGAAGCAAAAAAAAATGGTTTTACCTCGACAATTAAAGTTATAGCGCGCCCAGGAGTTCTGGTGAACGCAAGTCCGTCGCATGATCTTATCCTGCAGCAAGAACCTAAACTGAATGAAATAGAGAAAAAGCCCAATCACTATAATTTTTTTAAACCAGCAGTAGCAATAGGTTTGACAACTGCGGGTGTTTGCTTGGCTGGCGCCGTGATAAGCAGGACTTTAAACACCTAATGTATTCACGCTATCCCCAATCGATATTGGGTTTTGAATCTTATCCACAGACCAGGGCAATTTATTGTTCCTTCCGCAGGTTAACCACTGTGGGGTTTGGCGATGTGATAGCTACAAGCTCGAGCATGCAATGCCTGGCCTGGATAGAGGCCTTCTGTGGCCAAGCTTATTTAGCTGTTTTTATTTATCAGCTTGTAAGGAGATATCTAGCGGGTTATAAATAATCATAAAAGACTTAGTAGATAAGCCTGGAGTTTACATTTGGTTAGTTATACTATGAAAAAGTGTTCCGGACGAGACGCGCCGTACCTGGTTAAGATAAGACGACGCCTTTTTATTATTTTGAAAAAGGAACAATCATGTTATTAGCTTGGCTTAACTTGTTTTTGGCAGGTCTCTTAGAGGTATGCTGGGCAATTGGTTTAAAATACACCGATGGTTTTTCAAAATTAGTCCCCAGTCTATTCACTTTGGCAACATTGGTAGGCAGTATGCTGTTATTAGCAAAAGCGGTGCAAGTTCTCCCTATAGGAACTGCTTATGGAGTATGGGTAGGAATAGGGGCGTTGGGTACTGCTGTATTAGGAATTCTATTGCTCCATGAACCTGTATCTCTGCTAAGATTTATGTTTCTCAGTCTTCTGCTTATCTCTATAATTGGCTTAAAATATACAGCTTCAGTTTAAGCAATAGATAGAAAACTCCATTTTTATAATATTGTGTTTGCGTTTTCTCCAATATAAAAAGGACTTTAAATGAAGAATGATCCTCCAACCGGTTTGATCCGTGCTCTTGGTTTAAGTGCTTTAATTATTTATGGGGTAGGGGACATACTTGGGGCAGGAATTTATGCCATTGTAGGAAAAATTGCGGGGCATGCCGGTTCATTAACCTGGCTTTCATTTGCTATTGCAATGGGAATTGTATTTCTCACAGCACTGACTTACGGCGAACTCGGCAGTCGTTTTCCCAGGAGTGGCGGAGTCTCCGTTTATATTCAAGAGGCTTTTGATTCCCAATGGTTATCGATACTGGCTGGTTTATTGCTCCTTAGTGCCACTATTCTCTCTATGTCCACTTTATCGCATGCATTTGTTGGATATCTTAATACCTTTGGATTCAATATTCCTAACTGGCTTGGTGTCTCTGGTTTTTTGAGTATCTTGCTTTTAATTAATCTACGTGGAATCAAACAATCATCTCTGGCTAATGTAATAAGTACCTCTGTGGAGGTAAGTGGTTTATTAATAGTGCTGGTTTTGGGTTTTTGGTATTTGGCAACTACCCATGTCGAGGTTATGGTCACTCCCGGAGAAAGAATGCCCAGAATCGGGGATGTGTTTCAAGGTGCGGCTTTAGCCTTTTTTGCTTTCACAGGGTTTGAAGATCTGGCAAACGTTGCAGAGGAAGTCAAACAGCCAGAAAAAAATATACCTCGCGCAATATTATCCTCTATCGCAACAGCTGGGATTTTGTATCTTGCTGTGAGTTGGGTGGCGACAGCAATTATTCCCCCTAGCCAACTGAGTCACTCTGACTCCCCTCTATTAGATGTGGTCAGCAAATCCTATCCCGCTATGCCCCAATACTTGTTTTCAATTATTGCTATTTTCGCGGTTTCTAATACAACTTTATTAAATTATATTACAGCATCACGCTTGCTTTATGGGATGTCAAAATCTAATCTTTTACCCCAATTTTTGCAGACGATTCACAGTAAATTTCATACCCCCTATATTGCAATTTTATTGATATATCCTTTAGTCCTGGGATTCAGTTTAACGGGGACTTTGGCGGGACTTGCCAGTTCTACAAGTACTATAGTCTTGCTGGTATTTTCATTAAGCAGTATTGCCTTGGTAAAAATTAAATGGGATGAGGGCAAAGAAAAAAGCGATGCTAAAATATTTAAAATTCCTCTATTTGTGCCCTGTTTCGCAGTGGTTTTAAATCTTACTGCCATTACATTTTTACCTCCAAGTGCTCTTATCCCTGCAGCCGTGTTTATTGTTATAGGTTGTATCATTACATGGGTTATCACAAAGGTTTTTCCATCTATCAGTACACAAATCAATGAGTGAAATGTGTCCCTTATAGAAATCATGTTAAGTCCTTATATTGAAAATGTTATGTTCTGTATTGCATACTGCGATTCCTAATATCAATTAACAAAGACTGTCATGAATAACCAACAGAAAATCACCTGCCCGACCTGTGGCAAACCTAATACCTGGCGCCCAGAAAACACCTTCAGACCCTTTTGTTCCGATCGCTGTAAACTAATAGATTTAGGGGAATGGGCTAGCGAAAGCCGAAAAATTCCAGGTGAGCCCGTTGACTTCAATCTGTCACCGGATGGCAATAATGATCCTAATGATTCGGACGACCATTTCTTTTAAATACCAAAAAAAAGACGAGTAGTTGTGTCTCAATGGGGATACGACTACTTGGCTGTCAGTGTCAGTAAACACAGGCTCTAGATAAGCGGAGCAAGAAACCCGTGCTGGGAATGATGAAACTAAAAGCCATAATAAGAAACGTAATTAATAAGAATGAGTTTTTTTGCTCATCAATGATCACATCATTATTACCAGGCAGATATTTTTTATTGACTGTTAAAAGGTAGATTAAAACGACAAGTCCAAAAAAATAAAATGGAATCAATTGCGTTTTATCATCATAATGTACAACCTGCATTGTTGTAATACCAGCTGTTGGGAAATTAAGTAAAAATAAGCCCGTAAGCCAAATTTTAGCTGACTGTGATAGCGGTTCTTTTTCCTGCATTATACTTGCCCATAACAGCATTAAAGGAAATAGTAATATTGGAAAATAATAAACCCAACCTAGAGGGCTGAGTATTAACATCGTTACGAGAGTTAAACAGAACGGCTGGTGGTTTATATCATCAGAGGTACCATTTGAGGTGAGACTCCATAAATACCCAATTAGGGATACAAACAATACGATAATATAGGTGGGCATAACCCAATCAATGTAGTTTATCTCCGCAAATAGACGATGAATAAATGCTAATACAGAAGCATTCCAGAGATTTTCGTACCACTCAATACCTATCATCGCATTGTAAAATTGACTGTAAACCGTTGGGCCATAAATAAGCAAGGGGATTAGAAAACAGAAAGCAACTGCGGCCAGCATAATAATAAACAATTTGATACGGTTTTGTCTTAAAACATAAAAAAAGAGCAAGCCCGGAAATAATTTTAATCCAATAATAAATCCCCAGAGAATTCCTGCGAGATAATCATCATTTTTAAGGTAAAAATAGTACCCTAGCATAAGGCAAAGCAATAATAATGTTCCTACTTGATTCGTTGATAAACAAATCAAGGTGAAGAAGAAAAATAGATACGTCGCATAAAGACTTAGCCAGTTTTTCTTAATAAAGTTTTGTGCAAAAACAATTTTAAAAGTATACCAGGCGCCAATTAAACCCATGATAATGGAAAGAACCAGCCAGATATTAAGGGCCACAGGATAACTAAAATAAGTCAATGGATAAAATAGCAATAAGATAATAGGTGGATTTAAATTAATAAGGCTTTGAGTTTTTATAGGAAGAAAGCTGGTAAATATTGTCTGGTAAGGGTTATGGCCTTGTCTTGCAGCCAATGCTGAAGAATAAAAGGAGGCAAAGTCAGAGTTATATTGGCAGGTGATCATCGTGTAAAAAAGAGCGCAATATACACTAATAATAAAAGCAAAAATAAAGAGTCTTACATGAGAAAAAATAATTGGAGACTCCACGACCATTAACCTTATATTTATGGTAAGTTAATTACTGCCTGCCTTAATCAAACCCTATGTAAAACGGGGCACTCAATTTGAAACAAAAAAATTATTATCTAATACATTAGAGGTTTTGACAATCGAACTTTATATTGAAAATTATCGAGCCATTGCATAAGATTTAAGAAAGTTAAATAGATAATCCTATGTTACCGCCACAAGGAACCATATGCGGGCAAAAACACTCTATTCTTCCATCGCTAATAAGCCTAAATTTGCAGGAGTTCTTTTTATTGTCCTGACGAGTATTATTACCTTAATGGTTTATCTATTTACCCCCCGAATCCCTCAATGGGAGAGCTATCACCAGTTTGCTGATGTCCGTCAAATATGGGGAATTCCCCATTTTTGGAATGTTGTTTCGAATATACCTTTTCTTCTGGTGAGTATTCTTGGATTTATATCATTACAAAAACAATGGAAAAATAATAATTTGACAGCAAAAGAGGCGATTGTTTTTTTTATATTATTCTTTGGAGTCTTCCTTATTGGCATTGGTTCTTCTTATTATCATTGGGCACCCGATAATGATCGTTTAGTATGGGATAGGATTCCGATAACGATTGTTTTTATGTCACTACTGTCTTTGACAGTAATGGAAAGAATCAATTCTAACTTGGGGTTTAGGCTATTAACCCCATTTATAGCTTTGGGGATTTTCTCTGTTTTATATTGGTATTGGACTGAACTATCGGGCCAAGGCGATCTAAGATTATATGGTTTAGTGCAGTTTTATTCGATTTTTTTAATTGTTTTTATCCTCTTTTTCTTTCCCTGCTCTTATCCTCCATTAAAAAGCTATGTATGGATGATTGTTTTTTATGGTGTTGCAAAAATATTTGAACACTATGATCCAATGATATATGGATTGATAAGTGGACATACTTTAAAGCATCTTTGCGCAGCAATAAGCACTTATTTTATAGTAATTATGCTAAATGCACATCCGACTGTTCAATCAACCGGATTGCGGAAATGAATCTCGAGCTTTATCTATTATCTTGAACTTAGTGAAAATACTCTTCACTAACGTACAGAACATTGATACATTTATCGTTTATCTCTTTTATTAGAGGGATAGTAAGAGGTATTTAGATTTAATAATATCACCGGAAACTGTCTATGACACGTGATGAGCCACACAAGAATAATGCCTGGTATTGGAAACCATTGTGCTGGTTTATAGCTCTAATCAAATTTCTCTTTAAATTAGGCCTCATCGTATGGGCTGGTCTTGCTATCTATTATTCCAATCTGCCATGGAGTGCAGTGCGCATTGGTCTGTCGATTACGTTCACACTATTTGGAATCTGGGCTTTATGGTTTGCCCATAAACCGCGTATGCTTATGCTCTATACTGCACTATATATTGGCTTAATGGTTTGGTGGAGCAGTATTTTGCCTTCACACGATCGCCCATGGCGACCAGAAGTAGCGGTCATGCCAAGGGCGATCATCAGCGGGGATAAGGTGCGCTTTATTGGTTTTCGTAACTTTGATTATCGAACCAGAGATGATTTCACGGTACGTTATGAAGAGCGCGAAGTATCGCTTGCGCACTTAATGGGAGTCGATCTCTACATCTCTTATTGGATGCCAGGACCAGTGGGACACACATTCCTGAGCTTTATTTTTGACAATGCAGACCCTGTTAGCATCTCAATCGAAACGAGACCGGAAGTTGGTGAAGGTTTTTCGCCAGTTGCTTCTCTATTCAAACAATTTGAACTGATTTACGTTGTAGGCGATGAGCGTGATCTGGTACGTGTCCGCACGAATTACAGAGGAGAAAATACTTATCTCTATCACATCAATATCTCGCCTGAAAATGCGCGTAAACTCTTCATGGTATATCTGAAGCGAATCAATCAACTTGCCGATAAGCCGGAATTTTACAACTTGCTAAGCAATAGTTGCACTATAAATATTATACGCTATGCCAATGCAGCGGGGAGGAAAGGGCGATTAGACATCCGGCATTACCTAAACGGTTGGATCGACAGCTATCTGTATACTAAGGGATGGCTGAACACGTCATTACCCTTTGACGAATTGCGCCAGCGCTCCCTGATTAACAAGGCAGCTCAGGCTGCTAATAAAAGCAGGAATTTTTCTCAACGTATTAGGGTCTCGCTGCCACGAAATGACTGATCTAAAAGAGGATGCCACCCAGGGCAACCGCGTCTTAAATTAATCCTTTAATAAGAGTTGCACGTACATCATCATTCAGTGCTGCCATATGCCTCTTACGTTTAATACTGGCCTCGATAGAGGTATTTCGACGAATAATGTTGAGCGCAATATGCCTAAAGATGGCATAATTTTCTGGCGCAGCTTCTTTTCTAATTCTGGACTCATCTTCTCGAAATGTAACATCCGGTGTCCAATGCAGAGAATTTTCAATGCCCCAATGCTTACGACTAGCATTTAAAAGGGGCTTGGCTGAAGGCTCACATGAGCTGATATAAAAGCGCGTATCAAAAGTTTTAAAATCACGGCCATCTCTACTTGTCTCTATCATGACTAGACTGGTTAATTTTTTCCATTTCATGCCTTCAGGCATATGCTCTCTATATTTTTTAAAATCAACGGCATAAGCACGTCGGATCTCGATACGACCATGTCCTGCATCGACCTCTACATGAAAATCATGTGCTACATTCTTAAAATTAGCAGATTTTGCCAGCATTAAAAATGACATAACTTCTTCATGAAAATTTCCTTGGTTTCCTTTCAGGGCAAGCAAATAGTCGTCTTTTTGTCTCACAATTTGCTCAGCTATATTTTTCTGACATCCCATGGCATCAATAGTGACAATACATCCTTTAATAGCCAGGCTATTTAATAGTTCAGGAATAGCTGTTACCTCGTTACTTTTTTCGGCTGTTTTTTCTTGCCCTAACACGACGCCATTTGCACTACTCCAGGCGCTTACCATGCGGATCGCTGACTTTCCATCCCTTGTATTAAAGCTACCCCGCAATGTTTTTCCGTCAATCGCAATAACGTCTCCATTTGTTGCTTCTGTTACCGCTTGAATCCAGTGTGTAAAGCAATTGGCAAATTGTTTTGTATTCAACTTCCTCATGAGTCTTGCTATAGTGTCATCAACAGGAACACCATTCTCATAACGTAGATATTGCTTTAACCAATTTAACTTAAGTACGCCAAAGTCTCTGATGGATTTCCAACCTTTACATCCGGAAATTGTTGCACTAATGATCAAAAAAATAATTTCAATCAAAGGATAGCGTTTAGTTCTATCAATTCGAGGGTCTTCTAAGGCTTTAAAGTGAGACAATAAATCTGCTTGCATGCTCTGCTCTTAATAAAAAAGAACATTTGATCATGTCTGCTTTAGTTTGTCGCTCCTTTATGTTAAACATATCGTCTGAAGTATGGCGTCAACCATGATTTAGACGATCTTGCCCTGGGATGCCACCTATCAAATAGGTGTAGCATAAAAATAAGTGCTAAACTTACCTATAGTATCTTCTATGGATGCAGTAATTCATGCCAAAAAAATCAGGGACGACGGGCCGATCTAACACTAAAAAGAAAGTGACTCTTATTGATCTGGCATTGCAGGGTGGTGGGGCTCATGGAGCTTATACCTGGGGCGTTCTCGACCGCTTACTGGAAGAGCCCGGGCTATTGATCGAAGGAATTTCTGGAACTTCTGCTGGATCAATGAATGCAGCTGTTTTAGTAAACGGCTATGTCAGTGGCGGCGCAAATGGGGCAAGGGAGGCCTTGACTTCATTTTGGAAACGAGTCTCTGAGGCTGCGCGTTTTAGTCCTTTTCAACGAGGGCCATTAGATATTCTTTCCGGAAATTGGACTATGGATAACTCACCTTTATTTGTCGCTTTTGATATCACTTCACGTCTTTTTTCACCTTACGATCTAAACCCTATCGATCTTAATCCTTTGCGAAATATACTGGAGGAGAGTATTAATTTTCCTGCATTGATTAAATCACCTATTAAATTGTTTATCACCGCAACTAATGTAAAAACTGGACGAGGAAGGGTATTCCGAAATCAGGAAATTACTCCAGATGTGTTGCTTGCTTCTGCCTGTTTGCCCTCAATGTTTCAAGCGATCGAGATTGATGGTGAGGCTTATTGGGATGGTGGATATACAGGAAATCCCACCATTACTCCTCTGATCCAGGAGTGTGAATCCAGTGATACTGTGCTCGTGCAGATAAATCCTATTGAGCGGCCCGGTACACCAAAGAGTGCTCGCGATATTCTTAATCGTCTTAATGAAGTTGCCTTCAATGCCACATTGATGAAAGAGTTACGTATGATCGCCTTGCTAAGAAAGACTGCTCATCTCGATTTAGGAGAAGGGGCGCGTTGGGCTAAAATGCGTATTCATCGTATTACCAGCTCCAAAATGGTTGAATTAGGATACTCGTCTAAATTAAATGCTGAATGGTCTTTTCTTCGCATGCTTTTTGAAGAAGGACGATCCACAACAGATGCTTTTTTAAATGCTCATGGAAAAGCACTGAATAATCATTCCACCCTTGATTTGGATTCATTTCTCTAATACTAATATTTTCCTAAATTGCCCGAATGTCCTCCCAGATAGCCCTCAAAACTCAAACTTAAAAAAAAATACTGTTTAATCATTAGGCTAGATTGATTCAAGCTTAACCTATTTGATCTAAATTTAATAGTGATCTAGAATGGTGTGTATTTTTTTTCAACAACATAAGGAAGTCCAACGATGAGAGAAAAGAAAGAAGCCCGCAGCAATGGAAAAGAAAAAACGCAAGGCAGCGTAATAAAGACTGGGAGTCGGCTGAAATTAGCGAGTGAGAGAAAAGGTTTCTTTTCCCGCTTTTTTAAATCCCAAGTAAATCCAACTTCGACATTAAAGCGAGAAGAATATGAGCAAGAACTAGAGAGCTCGCTTCCAACTATTAGTCCAGTCATGGAGTCTGCTCTGGGCGACAAAAAAAACGGAAAAGAAAAAGAAATTCCTCTATTTTCTGCCTCAAAAAACAAATTGAGTGTTCATTTAGACTCGTTAATCAAAATCGATAAGCACATAGAACTATGGAAGAAGACTTTAGTTTACGAAGTAATAGACGGCAATAGTGATGCCAAAATTAATCAGTTACAGAAATATCCTTGGCATACCGGTGCAAGCTTGCTTACTTTACAAACCTCACGCTGGTTAACCTCTCAACATGAGCTCCAGAAGCAACAAATACAATCGCTAAGAATAATATACGATGAGCTTTTGGAACCGGTCTTTCAGCAATATCTTCTTAGTGTTGAGAGTGAGATGGAGCAAGATCAGGCCCAACAATTCTGTAATTATCTAAGGCGGTGTATTGAACAAATCATGTCAAATACCTTATTTGAAGAAAATCCGCCTTTGCTTCATTCTTCATTCAAGGATAATAAAGGACAACTTTTTACTGACGGCATCGTATTTAGTGATGAGCACTTGGAACAGATAGTCCGGGCAAAGGTGCAGGTTCAGCCTTTACGCTTCACTGAAGCTCAAGCTTTTTGTCCGCCTTTTGATGTTATTTTACCTTTTATTTGTTCAAAACTTGATAGTGATCAGTACCATTATCATCTCAATGAGTTGATGGACAAAACTGTGTCAACAGGAATGGTTTATCGCTACAATCAAGAAAGAGTCAGTGCATTGCGTTTGGATTTGGAGAAAGGAATAGCGCCAGAGAACTATACAAGTCTAAGTTCACTGTTGCCCCCCAATAAACAGTTCCAACAAGCCGTTATCACAAAATTAGTCGGGTATTTGCATGCTCATATGACGCCAAACCATCCAAGATGTATAGGAGAGGAGAGCGATTTATTTATTCCATTAAATGGTTTATTGATACAGTCGTTGACTCGTAAAATTTCAGCTTTTGTCAAGGAGCATAAAAAATTGCAACCAGGAACGGAGACATTAAGCTCTCGTTTTATAGAGGCTATGTCTACTAATCTGGTGAAGCAACTGGCGGCTGAATTATTATCTGAACAATTTATTGAGCCTACTTCAAGACCTTTAAGTCATAATTTTGCGATGTAGGAACAAGTCTGGAAGAGTCATTGACTTAATAACCGTTATCCTGAGCGAGGCGAAGGATCTCTCCAATGTGGCTCATGCCTGGTCCAAGAGATCCCTCGTTGTAAACTCCCGGGATGTCGGAAAGCAGCTTAAGTCAATGGCAATGCTTCTCAGCCCTCATACTGTTTTAGCAAAAAGATTTTTTAATTAGCAAAAAATCTCTTGGCTCGACGATTATGGGTTGAGCTAATATCCTGTCCTATAAATGAATATTAAGTAATGAAAGATCTAAATTCGAGAAACCTGAGGACTTTTCCATGTTAAAAAATCCCCATTAAGTTAAGCGTTGGTAGCTTGGATTAGCGCCGCGTAATCCGGATTTGAATGGTACCTAAAGCAATGAGATTTCCCGAGTTACGCTGTGCTAATCCAGATTGGCATGGAGCTATAACACATCTATAATGTGCTTTAAACATTAAACTGTATTTTTATGAAACCTAATAATCTGTTAAAAATTATTCTAGCCAGCGCATCTCCAAGACGCTTGCAAATACTGCAAGAGCACGGATTAACTGCTGTGGTTATTCCAGCTCATATTGAAGAAATTCAGCAAAAAGGCGAGGATGCTCAAACCTATGTAACTCGACTTGCCAGAGAAAAGGCTCAAACTATTTTGACGCAGGTTGCAGTTGGCGCAGCGGATTTAATTCTGGCAGCAGATACTACAGTGTCTTATCAAGATCATATTTTAGAAAAACCTCGTGACTACGAAGATGCCTATAGAATGTTGCGCACGCTGAGCGGCAATTCCCACGAAGTCTATACAGGTTACGCTTTAATTTTTCTACCCGAACAACGATGGTATATTGATTATGTAACAACTAAAATTACTTTTCATACCCTTACAGAACAGCAAATGTATCATTATATTGATTCAGGAGATCCTTTCGATAAAGCTGGAGGGTATGGTATCCAGAACGTACGTGATAGTTTTGTTAAAGAAATACAAGGTTCCTATTATAATGTTATGGGCTTGCCCATTGAGGAAATCTTAAAAAAGATCTCCCTTGAGGGTTCGGATTAAATTCAATCCCAAGCAGGAAAAGGATGCGGGAGAAAAACTTGATAGGCTGTGGAACCAGTTGAACAGAGAGGGCAAGGTGCTTATGCCGCTTCAAGAATATCCCTTTAGTAAACGTTATGGCTGGGTACAGGACAAGTACGGCCTCTCATGGCAAGTAACTCCTACCTCTTTGGGCGAAATGATGAAAAATGGTACCCGTGAGCAGATTGACCGTCTAACCCAAGCATTTTTGCCGATGAAGAAATTCGATATCGCAACGCTCACGCGTGCTTATGAGGGAAAATAAATAGTCATGACTGAAAATTCATCCCCAGTGAGAGAAAATATGAGTAATGAACTGATTTAATTCGCGGGAGAGGGCTATAACCTTCTTGAGGTTAATCCTCTCTCGCGATGCAGAGGTGACTATATCTATGCTGCTTTTTCGCTCTTTGATACTAGCGTCAGTAACGCTTGAGCCGCGGCAGTGGAAGATGCAGGATTCTGTCCAGTGATGAGACGGCCATCAACGATTACAAAACTTTGCCAATTGGGGGCCTTTTCATAACGCCCACCCAGTCGCTTTAGCTCATCCTCGACGAGGAATGGCACCACATTAGTAAGATGCACTTCTTCCTCTTCACTGTTGGCAAAACCAGTCACTCGTTTGCCTTTGACAATAGGCGCTCCTTTGTAGGTCACCCGATGAAGCAGGCCGGGTGAATGGCATACCAAAGCAATCGGCTTGCCGGAATTGTAGAAAGACTCGATTAAGTTGATTGATACGGGACTTTCAGCGAGATCCCACAACGGGCCATGACCACCGACATAAAATATCGTGTCGAAATCTTCTGCCTTCATGTCGCCAAGCTTAGCGGTCTGGGAAAGAGCCTTTTTCGCCTTATCATCCTTCTTGAACCGCGTCATTGCGGGAGTCTGATTTTCTGGCAAATCGCTCTTCGGATCGACCGGAGGCTGCCCACCCTTGGGTGAGGCCAAAGTCAACTCGACGCCTGCGTCGACGAAAACAAAATAGGGGGCTGCGAATTCTTCAAGCCAAAAACCTGTTTTGCGCCCAGTATTGCCCAGTTGATCGTGGGAGGTTAACACCATCAATATTTTCATTTTCGTTCTCCTTTTCCATATTGTAACGAATGTGAACAGTCAAAGGCGTTCAACCTAAGAAGGATGTCGGGCCCCTGGCCCGGCAAATGCACTCCTTATGGGCATTATCGTTTATAAAATAAGCCATCTTATGACGGGCCAAAGGGCCCGACCTACCTTACAAAAGCTTAAGTCGACGCCATGGCATGAACAAGGATTCTACTGAGCGTGAACGGTATAAAAATCATGATAGACTGGCACGGTTCCTAAACGTTCATGTTCAGTCAATCTTTTTATCTTTTTTCATAGGATATCTTATTAATTTTAGTCCAAGTTGATAGGATTTACTAATGCGACACTACCATTAAGTTAAGAAATCAAGCGAGCATTATTTCATCCCCATATTTTTCTCGCGAAGGAAGGAAAACAATTCTATAGGGTAATAGAACGTGGCAATTGTAGCCTGGATTAGCGCAGCGTAATCCAGGTTAAAGGTTTAACTTAATGGCAGTGTAGATGCGGTTTCCTGAGTTTTATTTACGTTTTGGTAGTGCCACAAATAGAGAGCCTGTGTGATTTAGATTATTTGCTTCCACACCAGCTTTATCCCCCTCACCTTTATAAACGTCAACATGAGCGCCCATAATGGCTCCGCCTGTGTCTTGAGCCACACACCATGAAGTAGATTTGTTGGAATTATAGATAAAACTCATTCCAATAGGAATTACCTTGTGATCGGTTGCGCATGAAGCATGGGGCGTTAGCGAAATGTTTTCTGAACCATAAGGTCCACCATCTTCTTTAACAAAGAATACATAGCTCTGATCGCGATTTCTCAAGTTGGCAGCTTTATCACGATTAAGAGGGTTATCCAGATATTGACGAATTTGCTTTTCTGATGCAGCACTTTGTCTAATTTTTTTAGACACATTACAGCGTAACTTTGCTTCATCATGACAGTGAGGATCTTTAGCACAACGTTCTATTGCATCAAGGTTACCACCACAGGTTGGGTCTTGCGCGCATTGGACTATGCGACCAAGCATGGTGCGTGGCCTGCCGTTGGCACCATCGTAATTGATATGAAATAATTTGCCATCAAGAAGTAACGAACCAGAGCCTTCAAGCATTAAAAAAGCCGGGTCATTTGGATCTTTAACATGGCCAATTATATATTTTGGATTTAAAGCCCCATGCTCAATTTCCTCTCGGTCTGGCACTACGGAGTATTTGCCCTTGGCATTTTTCAGACAAAATCCACGCACCATTTTGGTCAGTGGATCCACGCCACAAAGAGGCGCTTTCAAATTCAGTTTTTTGCTTTCTGCAGCTACATTTACAACACCTGGATTACTATAGATTGGATATAAAAATCCTTCACCACGTTGGGTGCGTGCTTCAACAGCGGCTGGCGCGTAATAAGCAGTAAATTGAAATTCACCCTTTTTAAATCCGGCGTGATTTTCAGGCCAGCCATCGCTTTTATACCAGTCAAATTCAGTTTTGAGTAGGGAGAGATATTTTTGAAAATTGCCATGGGCAGCTTTTGCAATAGTGAGCATTTTTTTGTTGGCATTAAGGCACCACTCTTGCCGTTTGAGTCTACGACCAGCAATAGTCACCGTCTGAAATTCACCACGGCTTTTATTGCAGTTTTCAATCTGATTATTTAATGCTTTAATCACTTCATCCATATTGCCTACCGGATTATCTAACGGTAGCTCTGATGCTGAAACTTTATGAAACTTAAAGCGCAACACACCGGGCTCTTTGGCGGCCATTTTCTGTCTTGTCGTAAAGTCAGCAAACCTTCTAACATCCAAACAGCGTTGTATTGGATCAGCAGGCAGGGCTGCATGAGTGATGATGCTGAACGTCACTAGCACCATTATTAAAGCTGATTGAAACATAGGTATCCTTTTAACCTGGCAATGGTTGAGCCTTCACCCAACCATTGATTTGAATTTGTAACAAAGATTATATAGGCTATTGAACCAGCCATCAAAGGGAATGCTATCTTAAATCATGTGTGTATTAACCATGCGATGTTCCTGTACTGGATTTAGCATTTCTGTGGCAATATATTGCATATTTTCTTTAATACATTTCATAAAGAATGTTTTTGATATCTTTGCCGATTCATTGGGGTTATTTGTAACAAAGTTTTCGTATATTGCATCTAAAAAATCCTGATTTAGAGTAAAGGAGAAATTCTCTCTAAACTCCTTTATAAGTCCTAACCAATATAAACCTAAAGTTGTCGTACACGCTCCCCCCAATGCCGAATCAATCAAATCTTCTACAGTCTTTTCCGATGGGTTACGGATATTTTTGGCCCACAAATGTTTTAATCCTTCCATTTCGGTTTTACTTAAATTTTCTGATAAAACTTGGGTCAATAAGCTATAGCCATATGCGCTTAAAAAATCGGTGATACTATTAGGTAGAGTTGTGCTTCTCAATCCACCTTTATGGCAACTCAATACCAACATGATTTCAACGGTATTCAATATAAGGTTTAACTTATCTTTATCGATTTCCGTTGGCGAAGATTGCTCTTTAGAAGGCTGAGCATCTAAATATTCTTCATAGTAAGAGGGGTACCGTTTTTTTAACTGGGTGAGGAAGCGTTGTTGATCGAGGTTGCTCATCACCGTTAGTTTTCTATCATCGAAGCGCAGATTTGTTCGTAAAAAACCATTGTATTTATTTGCCAAGAAAACTGTTTCTAAGGAAAAAGCTTGATGATTGTTATTGTGTAAATTTTCCAGCGAAATAAATAAGTCATCTTTTAGATAAAGATCTTCCCAGCTTTCATAAGCAGTAGAACTGTAATCATCCCGGAAAAATACCTCGGGCATCATAAGGGGGAGGGGATTATCACTATCAACTAATTTTGCGATGGAATAAACAGAAGATTTTTCATCACAAGGTTTATTGATAAGTCTATTTTTATTTTTAACCCAATGTCTAAATAAAAGTATGGTTTGGTTTAGCTTAATATGGCTTATATAGGCGTCTACTTCTTTTTCTTGATTATTGGCGTATGTGTCGAATTTTATTCTCATATAAATCTCTTAATTGCATGAATGATAATATTTGCCCCATTGTGGTGCAAAAGTTGTCAATTAGGTGTAGCGGCAATTATATAGATAAAATATTAAGCAATTATTAAGGAGGAAAAATTCGACAAAGACCAAATAAAGTTCTATTTTAATTTATTCATTGCAAAGACATTCATCGCTTTAACTAGAAACTCAGCTAACTTAGGATGGTAATTATCATAAAAGCTTTTAAAATCAGTGTGTTCAAGATACATTTGACCAAGACTGATATAACTTTCTCTATTCGGAGTCCAAAATTGTTTCACCCAGCAATAATGTCTTTGTATTAAATCCTGAACCTCTTTATCCTCAGGTTTATTTTGTTTAGTAATACAATGAACCAAACCTTCATTAATTTCTTTCCCCTCTTCTGTATGTTCATCCCAATTGTTTTTTTTCCAATGACGAATGTTTTTCCAACTTTCATTAATTTCTTTTTGGGTTATTTTTCCGGTTTCAACCATATACTGCTCATGTTCTTGCTGCTTGTTTAGATTAAATCCTTCATACATTTCAATGTCGTTCATGATTAAATTTCCTCTAATATGTGAAATAGTTTTATCAATGGTTTTAATAAGAGATTTTATTTTTTCAAGGCTTTCTAAAAGGTTGGATTTATGAGCTATAAGAGCATCAATTTTATCAAAATGATCACTGCTCATTATTCTCTGTATGTCATTTAAAGGACAGCCAATCTCACGGAAAAATAAAATTTGCTGTAATATCAACAGCTGTTCTTTTTCATAATAACGGTATTGATTATCTCCATAGTAAGCGGGTTTTAATAAACCAATCTCATCATAATAACGAAGAGTTCGTGAGCTCACTCCTGAAATATTAGCTAATTGTTTTACTGTGTAAGGCATTTGCTCTTCCTCTAAATTGACACTTAACACAATAAAGGATGACGTAACGGAAATGTCAATGATAAATTTATTTAATAATTAGATAGGTGAAGCTAATTGAGATAGATAATCATAAGTGTTCATTTTTTTATCTTTATTAATAATGCCCAAAGAACTTTCTTTTTGTTTTGCAAACATTGACTTATGGCTTTCCAAGTCTCGGTAATTTGAGATTTTAATTTATCAAGACCGATCTCTTCTTTTGCGGATATTTCGATATAAACTGTAGAAATTCCTTGGTAGCTCAGCAAGAACGAAGCAAATTGGTGATTCCTGGTGCTGGTGTAGGAAGAGGCAATTTACTCCATTAATTTTAAAATGATTTGGCTTTTAGAAAAACAACCAAATTTCTCGCGTAAATTTTCAAAATGCCTTTCAATCGTTCGTCTGGATACATTCAGTAGTTTGGCCGTTTCCTCAGAGGTCTTTCCTTTGATATACCAAAATAATACCTCTTTCTCACGAGGGGTCGTTTCAATTTTAGATTCTAATGAATAAAAAGTTGCTGATAGAGTTTGCTCAATGAAATTATTTCGTCTAAATGTCAAATGACATAAATTAGCAAATTCAGAATATTGATCTTCTTGAAGATGATTTTGGTCTATTTTATTACGAATGAATGTAATTTTTTTTTCAAAATGGAGATTAAATTTTTTAAATACGTTGAGATTATTTAAATAAATATGGTTAATGTCCTGTTTTCCAAGCGGGGCATCAAAGGAATACAATTTAATGGTGCAATTATCAGTAATTTCTAATATGCGAAATGAATGTCCATACTCAAAATGATTAAGGAGTTGAAATACTGGTAAACTATATTTTTTGTACTCATCTTGATAAACGTCAATTAGATAAAACCCAGTTTTAGGATAAGTCTTTAAAATACTAGTAGGCGCGTTTTTAACCAGTTGTTGGTTAATACACTTCTCAAAATAATTGCTGTCGCTTCCTAACCAAATAAAATTACCTTGATTATTTATCTCGACATAGCTGAAATGATTAATACCGGTTACCTTAAACAGATCTTTGCAAATATGATTAACCAAATCGGTATAATTTATTAATTCGTCAGCACTCATCAATTAACTAATAGCTCACATTGAGTCATCACACTAATAATGTATAATAATTTAACACATAGAGCAAAATAAAACAAGACCATCTTGCATTTCTTGCTTTGGAATCCAACCAAAAAATCGCCCTGGGCTTTGCTTAACTGCTTTTTCCAACTCCGTTTTGCCTCAAATTCGTCATCTTGCCTTTTTATATTATTTGCATGGGAGCCGTTGATTTACAGCTTAATGCAGGCTCTCAACAAATAGAGATTATTTTAATATATATGAGTTTTTTATGAGCGATAATACTCGTTAATTGCTATGGTAATTGAGTCCTAACCTCGTGTCTCTCAGAGCTGGTTCAACGTCTATTTTAGGCATTCGAATCTAAAAACTCTTCCAGGACTGATTGTGGCCTGTTTCCCATTAAATTATTTTTCATATTATTTTTAAATGTGACAGGAACACCTCTAATAGCAGTACCACAAACATTTTCAAATTTATCGTTTACCATTTGATAAAAAATCCAGTCCCTGTATTTTTCTTTATTAGAAACTTGTTCGTAAACTGGCAAAAAAGCCTTACAGTGTGAGCACCATGATGCATGAACTAATAAGACTGTTTTCGGCATCGCTAGGGCCGCGCAATCTACGTTAGTGAAAGGTCTTAGCGTCGCAGAAGACAGGGTAGGGAGTAGTATTGAGAGAACTATGGTTAACCATTTTGTTGAATTTTTCATTTGCTTCTTATTCTGGACTTGATTTCGATGAAAGATGATAAGGTATATGATAATTCTAATCAATTAGCAGGACATAGCTCCAGACCTAATCATGGAGTTATCGCTCATTACCAAAAAAGGTAATTGCATATTTTTTCCTACTGAATCATCGAAATCAAAGAGGGATTCCCGGAGGAGAAATCTTTACCTGTTCCTTGATAAGCAATAGATAAGGGTCAAATAAGTAACTATAGTTGGTCATGGCATACAAAACATATTAATTAAAATAGCACTATTAAATGCATTGAATTTAAATATAAAATTATATGACATAACAAATATCGGTCACTCTTAAATTACTTTCCCCATTACCCACCCGTAAGGTGACACTGTCTCCAACTCTGGCTTTCAGTAATGTTTTTGCCAAGGGGGAAATCCAGCTTATTTTTCCTGTACTAATATCCGCTTCATCCAGACCTACAATTTTGACAGAATGGGATTCACCATTTTCATTGATGTACTGGACAGTAGCGCCAAAAAATACTTGAGTAAGACCTACTTGAAGTTTGGGATCGACTATTTGAGCGCTTTCCAATTGTTTCGTCAAATAGCGAATGCGCCTGTCAATTTCACGTAAACGTTTTTTTCCATAAATGTAATCCCCATTTTCTGAGCGATCACCATTACTCGCTGCCCAACTTACCACTTTCACAACTTCAGGCCTTTCATTACTAAGTAAATTCCGCAACTCAGTTTGCAGCATTGCAAAACCTGTAGGAGTCATGTAATTTTTGATGGCTGGTAACTCTAAGTCTGGAAGCTCTGGTTCAGTGTAATCATCATCTTCTTTAGTAAAAGCCTTACTCACTACAGACTCCTATAATGGTCGTTATGACAAGTTACTTTAATTATATCACTCTTTGATAAAGTAGCTGATTTCTCTTCGTAATTAAAAACGCATGATTTTACACAATGAGATTTTATTATTTCTATACAAGAAGTCTAATGATTGATGCTTTGAATTAATCCCGAAATTTGAATAGTCAACATTCGAGATAAATAATCCTCCTAACTCCATCAATTAACGCAGAAATACTTTATTTGTTGAATCCTAAAATAGTTTAGTACATCCGGGATGGGGGATATGAACTCTCCATTAGTGAAAACTTCCAACTAAGGCTTGAATCACTAAATCCCAGCCATCTATTAAGATAAAAAGTAAAATTTTAACTGGTAAGGAAATGCTCATTGGAGGCATCATCATCATACCCATGGTCATTAAAATGCCGGAAACGATCAGATCTACCAATAAAAAAGGTAAAAAGATCATAAAGCCTATCTGAAAGGCAGTTTGCAATTCACTTAATAAAAAAGCAGGAATTAATTGATAAAACTTAATTTCTTTGGCAGAAGAGGGCATCGGTTCTTTAGCTAATTCCAAAATAACCTGCATGTCTTTCTCGCGAGTTTGTTTTAACATGAATTGTTTTAGCGGTTTAGCTGCTGTATTGAGCGCTGTTTCAGTATTAATTTGATGCGCTTCATACGGTTGATAGGCTTCTTTATAAATAGTTTTTGCAACCGGCATCATAGTAAATAAGGTAAGAAATAATGATAGGCTGATAATCACCGTATTAGGCGGTGTTTGTTGTAATCCCAGTGCATTTCGTAATATGGAAAGCACTACGATGATTCGAGTAAAAGAAGACAACATAATTAATATGCTAGGAGCCAGACTTAGAACAGTCAGTAAAGCAAAAGCCTGTAGTGCAGGAGAAATATTATCTTGATCAAAGTGAATGAGACCAAAGTGAGTACCTGATGCAGCAAAACTTATGATGGGGCAGCATAGTAAAAAAACAGTAGCCAGTATGACGCAAGGTGAAATACGGGAAGGTTTTCCTATTTTTGAAGGAATTGCGTAACGTTTATTATTCATAAGCAGAAGAGGTCTCTTGTAACGCATGGATTGCTAGTGAATTTTGATTATCTGCCACCAGGAATTTCTGCCCTTGATAAACAATAACATAGACTTTGGTTTTATGATGCACAGCTATTCTTTCAATGATCTTACATTTTGCATTGGTACTGATTACCTTTTTTGAATTTTTAGCTAAAAGCAATAAAGCGATAAACAATAGGATTAAGACGATGCCGTAGGGAAACCAGTGAACTGTCGTAACCAGTTCTTTTTTAAAATTAATTGTCTCTTCAGCAAATAAGGGATTAACTAAAAAGATTAAAATAAACGTTGTAAGCTGACGCATTAACAAGTGACCTCAGTTATTTGTATTGCAAAATTGTCCTCATAACTCATTAACTCCCCCCTGGCTATTACTCTATCATTAAGAACAAGCTCAATGGGCTCATTGGTTTTTTGCTCCAAAGAAAGTACCTGTTCTGATTTGAGTTGTTTTAATTGTGCAATAGTCATATGAAGGGTGCCTATGCGAACACTGCATTGCACTTCGATATTGCCTACCAAGCCTAAATAATTATTATTAATCAATTGGCCTTCAGTTTGAGATTGTTGTTCAGTTAAAGCTATTTTTTTAACGCTAATACTCATGAGAACCTCTTTAGCAGTATTGATTTATAATGGGATGATTGGCCAAGTTCAGTCTGAGCTAAAACTTGGTTATTTCTAGTTAATCTTAGGGGCGTAGTTATAGGGTGTTCTGTAACAATTACATCACCTGCTTGTATATTAAGTAGCTGTTTAATGGAGATGTTAAGAGGAAGTAGTTCTAAATTCAAGGCAAGTGTTTGTTCTGCCAGTGCTTCATCTAGTGGGCAAAGATTATTTTTTAGTGTTTCATTTGGCGATAGACATTGATAAACCCAATCGGGGTTAAGAATAATAGTGACATTATTCTGGTTGATACTTAAGGTTAAAATAAGACAGGTTGAACCCCGGTAAAACCAATTTGGTGATGGCTGTACTACCTCCTCAATGACGCAATGTTCCACTTTGAACAACTGATACAACAAAATATACATCAATTCTTGACTGACGGAGTTGAAACAAGGCTCATTTTCACCAAATAATATTTGATTGAATATCCCTATATAGTGTTTCTCTATGATTGCCAAAGGATCTTTTTCAGTAAGAATATGTAACCCATTGTTAATTGAATAATTATCAGGGGGGGGGGCCAGATTCATAATTAAAGGAGTCCTTGCATATTCATTACTCCATGATCGGATTACTTGGGTAAAATGTTGATTAAGTTGTCCCATTTCAAACGAGTTAATTAATCTATAGGGCTTAATCATTTGGATTCAAGTCCTTCTAATAATTGTTTGTCTATATCCATTATCTGGGAACAAGCCTGAAACATTCTTTGTAAGATCACAATATTGGCAAATTCAGTGGTGGAGTCCACATTTGACGTTTCAACTTGCTTGGCTTTGATGCTTCCAAAACCATCTTTATTCGCGCGTCCCAAGTGTATTCCGTTATCACTTTTCGCTCTAAATAGATTATCCTTGGTTTGTACCAGCGTGTGTTCCAAATCATCGAATCGCGCTAAGCCGACAAAGATGCCTTCTATTGTTTGTCCATTGTCATAGTTATACGCAATTTGGCCGTTTTCATCGAAAGTAAAACTGATTTGTTTGCCTTCGCCATAACCATCATTTTGAAAAACTTCAATTTTAGTACCTTCCGGATTGAGTTTGGAGTCCTTCAGTTGGACAGAGCTGTCTGCTCCTTCTTTAAAGTTACCGAATTTAAGCGTTACATTCTGTTGGCCATTTAAAGTAAACTGGATGGAACTATTTTCAAGTTTTGCCCCCTGAGATAAGTCATTGAAAATAATTTTTTGGTCATAAGAAAAACTAATTTCCGTATCATTACAGATCATATTAACCAGATCCCAACTGGTGCCATTATCCGGGATATTAGTACTGTCACCATTAACTAAAACTGGGGTCGATTGAAATTGAAGTTTTATTTCATGCGCTTTGCCTTGGGCATCATAGATGTTTATTACCGAAAAGATTATGTCCTCATATTTATTTTTAAAGGGGCCTGGTTGGTTTTTATCCGCCTCTGATTTTTCACGAAGGATAAATTGTCCCTTGAGAAATACTTCCTGCGTAGCTTTCCCAGCTGATGTTTTAGGGCCTTTTTCATGGATGGGAGCCAGATTGCCTGCATTGTTGTATCCCTGTACTTGACCTCCACTATGTCGGTCGATGAGCACCCCGTCATTATTAAAACCAAACTCTCCATCGCGCGTATACAGTAGCTCTCCACTTTTGAGTCTGATTACAAAAAAACCTTGGCCTACTATCGCTAAATCAGAAGGGTTGCTGGTTTCCAAGTACTTGCCATCACTAAAGTTGGTAGCATTTCCTCCAATGCACACTCCCGATCCTAATCCTTCTTCGCCATTGCCATTACCTAAAGACGAATAAAATACGTCATTACGTTTAAAACCGGGACTTTGCATGTTGGCAACGTTGTTTGACGTGTTCTGTAAGCCATAACTTGCAGCAAGCATGCCTGATAAACTGGTATAATAAGTATTCGTCATGTTAATCCTTAACCTCAATAATTTGTCCTAAATCTACTTTCGTAATCTCACCATTGTTCATGATTACAGTCACTTTGGGTGGCTCATCGGTATGAAACTCTACGGTAGAGACTTTGCCTTCGTCCTCTGCATTTTTTAGTCTTACCTTTTTTCCCAGTAAACTCAGACTCTGATTGCCACTAGTCATTCCGAGTAATTGGGTCAAATTTGCATTTGTTGTTCTCGCCTCTTGTAGAGAAGAAAACTGTGCCATTTGAGCCATGAACTCACGGTTATCCACGGGTTTTAAAGGATCTTGATAGGTCAGTTCTTGCATGAACAATTTTAAGTAATCTGCCTGGTCCATTCCTGTTGCATTGACAGGTTCAGTCATTTTCTACTCCATTAATGATTAGTTTACTCAGAGTAAGGCCTTTATTTTTTAAATGATTTCTCATCATGCTAGTGAATTCTTTTTGTTCATCCGGAGCTAGATTTTGGATATTGAGAGTTAACTCCACTTGTTTATTGTGAATAAATAGATGATGATTTTTAAACTCATTGGGGTTGTAGGGTAAGGAATCAATTGCATTTATTTCTTTAAATTGATCCAATTCGTCTGTTTTTTGAGATGTCTCAGGTGTTTCAACAGACATTAGTATTGGGTTGAGTTTTGGTTCTAATTCTCTAAAAATTTGAGATACTTTGGTGTTTAAAACGGTATTATTCTGTTTTTCATATTGAAAAGGGTATCGATTCTGTCGAATTGGACTATTTGTTATTTGCAAATGCCCTTCTGGATTATACATAATCGTTTCCTTTTCCAAGACTTTTGTTTTCTTTGATTGATTTGCTATAGGCTGAGGATTAAATTGTAAACTCGATTGTTGTAATTGATCCTGATGTTGCCAATAATATTCATCACCACTATTTTGTTTGGTAGGGGTGTTGATCAACTGTTCAAAGTCCAACATATCATGGAGATTCTTTTTGGGGGTATGGGGGAACATTAATTCTAATTGCTCATTGATTTTCATAACGATTCCTTTTTTGTATGACCCATTCATCCAGGCTATGCTCGTGTATTTTCTTTTGTTGCCCTTGCTGATTGTGCTGTTCTCTTTCCAGATATCTTTCCAGCATTTTTAATTCCGTCTTAGTCCGGTGTAATTTATCTTTTAATTTGATCTCTAAAGCCTGATGTTTCTTTAAAATTAGCCCTAATGTTTCTTTTTGTTCGTTTAGCTGAGCAATGAAGTTGAGCCTGTTGATTTCAAGTTCTGGATTAATCAGGAAAGGGGTAACGCAGGATTGATTAAGTTTTTGCTCCAATTCTTCAAGTTGAAGTTTTACTTTCCCTGATTCATTTTCAACAGACTGTAAATGTGTATTCAGTTCAGTACGTTGCCAGTTTAATTTAGTCATTAGGGCTGTTAGCGATTGATTCATTAAAGGATCTCCTTAAAGCGATTGATGAGATCAACAAAAGATATAGCAGGTGTTTTATCTTGGATTAATATCTGGTTAATAGCGTTAACACGGCTTACCGCATTATCTAAGGGAATATTAGAGCCCGGCTTATACGCTCCTAATTCAATTAAGTCTTTATTTTGTTGATAAATACTCAGCATGGAAATAATTTGACTTACTATTTTTTGTTCGCTAGGTGAGAGTAATTGTTTGCTTAACCGTGAAATACTTTGCAGTATAGAAATTGCAGGGTAATGGCCGCGTTGGGCTAACTCTCTGGTTAGCACGATATGCCCATCCAATAATGCACGCATATGATCTGCAAGGGGCTCATTAAAGTCATCACCTTCGACTAAAACGGTATATAAAGCACTGATACTCCCGTGCTGTTTAAAATTACCGGTGCGCTCTATTATTCCAGGCAAAAGGGAAAAAACACTGGGAGTATAGCCACGAGCGGTAGGAGGCTCTCCTAAACTTAAGCTGATTTCTCGTTGTGCCATGGCGAAGCGCGTAATGGAGTCCATAAATAACAGGACACTTTTTCCTTGTTGGTGGCAAAAATATTCTGCAATAGCTGTAGCTGTATAGGCTGCTTGTCGACGAATAAGGGCGGACTCATCACTGCAGGCTATAACTAAAACAGTTTTTTGCATTGTGACTTCGTTTAAATGATTAAAGATAAAATCATTCACTTCCCGGCCACGTTCCCCAATTAAAGCAATCACATTGATGTCACTGTCAATATTTTGAGCTATGTTTCCCATGAGCATACTTTTTCCCACACCACTACCAGCAAATAAACCTACTCTTTGTCCCTTTCCCAATGGGAGGAGGCTATCTATTGCATGAACTCCCGTATGTAAACGCTCAGTGATGGGCTTACGGTTAAAAGGGTTAATTTTTTTATTTTGGGTAAGAATACTGTGTTTGCAAGAGAGTTTAATTTGTTTATCAATTGGTTGAGCGAATGCATCAACTACCTGACCAAGCAGATCGTTGCCAACATCAATAGAAAGTTGTTGTCCAGTAGCTCTGACTTGATAGCCCATCCGAATGGGGGCATTATCATACGGCATTAAATACACTTTTCCCTGATCAAACCCAATGACTTCAGCCTGCATTATGGGTTGATAATTTTGATCTAAAATGTCACAGACCTCACCTATAAATGTTTGGGGTGGGCCATTAGCAACCATTTTTAATCCTACAAATTGTTCTATCTCGCCTAATCGTTCGGTAGCTGATAAGTGTTTAATCCAGGGGTGCATGTAGCCCTCTTTTTCTTAGCTGCAATAAAAGATCTTTCAGTCTATCAATTTGTTTTTCTATACTGGCATCAAACATACCGTGTTCTGTTTTGATGACATAACCACCTAAAATCAGACTGTCATTACTTTTTATTTTCAAGCCATTTAAATGGTTTGCATCTAACTGGACTAATCCTTTTTGTAAGATGTCGATTTCTTTGGGATGTAAATAAAGCTCAATAGATTGTTTATTATTTAATTGTTTTAGTAGTTGATTTATTTGAAGCTTTAATGCTTTAGGATTAGATTCTTTTTCAAGAAAAAATTGTTGAGTAATATGTAATACAATATTTGCAATTTCGTTACTTAACTCCAATCGATTTTGCGCTATGGCTTGGGGTATTGCCAGTAATGCTGCCTCAAGTTGTTTTTTCAAAAGAGTAATTTGCTCTTCAATAAGGGTTTTTCCTGCTTCCTTGCCTGAGATATAGCCTTGTTGATAAGCTTCATTTTGCATTGCTTTCAATTGTTCTTCATTTATTGATGGTTGGGTACTGTCTAAAACCGGATCTTGATTTAAATTAAGTACTGATTCGTGAGCGGTTAAATAAGTTACTTCCGGACTGATTACCGCATTTTTAAATAATTTAGCCATGAATATTCTCCAGTTGCTCCATAAAACTCAACCGGTCTTGCCATTGTTTAAAAGTACATTTTTTGGTTGCAGGTTTAATAAAACAAACTCCTTCATGGATGAGTTGTTTTATTTCTTCTCTCTGTTCATGAGACTCGATAAATTCTTGCGCCCATTTAAATTGTCCTTGTTCCAGGATAATCGCGATATAAAGAGGTGATTGTTGAGTAAGTTGCTTACATAAATCGGGTAGTGGAGGGCTGGGAGAAATTTGAGGCAATTGAGGACACGGTAATTTGCGAAATCGTCTTGCTTTATTCAGTAAGGAATCGCCTTGCCATTGGGTGAATTGCTTTAGTTGTTTGGGGGTTAATTGATTTAGAACCCATTTTTGATCGGCTAACGGTAAGTTTGCAATTTTTAACAAGAGTTTTTTAAATTCGTTATTCATGGTGAGTAAGCCATTGAGTTAATTCGATTAAAAGCAGTTGACGTCTTTTATGCCTGGCTTTTTTAATCATTAGGATTGCCACGGTACTCATAAAAATAAATAAAATTAAAAAATAAAAAATTAGAGTTTTGTCAAACGCATAAGGCATTTTTTCCTGGGGAAAAGAAATTACAGGGATGGAAGAACGTGGCTGAGCGACTATCAAAGCTTCGACACTGATTATATCCCCTCGTTTTTCATTAAATCCCACGGTACTTTTTACCAGTCTTTCTACTTGGGCAATAGTTTGTTTATCCGTGTTTTGCGGTAAGACTACACTAATCGATAGTCTTTCTATAGTTCCGCTAGCTCGTTTAAACAATTCTTTTTCACTACCAAATTGATAGGATTTTTCAAGAATTACTTCTTGATTTGTTTTATCTTTTTCTTTTTTACCGGTAGAAGAATGTTTGATTTCTTTTTCATGAGTTACTTGCCCTTGGCTTTGTGGCTTAATCAACTCACGTTGTAGTTCATCGTAATTTATGGCGGCATCTATTTTTACTATGACTTGGTTTTTAGTGAAAATTTTGTAGAGTATTTGCGCCACTTTGTCATTTAAGTAATGCTCTATGGTTTTTTTAGTAGTGAACTGAGTTTGAGAACTATCTTCTTCACTTGCAGAAAGTGTATTACCGTTCTGATCTACTACGACCACATTGTTATTTGTCAAATGAGCAACGCTTGCAGTCACTAATTGTTGCATGCTTTTGACTTGTTTAGGGGTTAAGGCTTGTTTTAAATGTAAAGTAATCGCGGCTTTAGGTTGATTACTTTCTTTATCAAAGAGATGGCTTTCTGGAATTATTAAATGTACTCGGGCTTGACGTACCTCCTCAAAACTGGAGATAGTCCGTTCCAGCTCACCTTGTAAGGCACGTTGGTAATTGATTTTTTGCGAAAAATCAGTCATACCAAAATCGCTTTTATCAAATAATTCAAATCCCACACTACCAGTCAGTTGCATGCCGCTGCCCATAATTTTAAGACGAGTTTTAGCAATCAGTTTTTTATCAATTAAAATATCGCTACCTTGATTGCGTAACTGATAATTGATATTGGCCTGTTCGAGTTGACTTAAAATTTGATTGGCATCTTGTTCATCCAAATGATTAAATAATACAGCATAAGTAGGAGATAAGGCCCACCAGCTGAATAACACAGTAATCAGAGTGATGAATAGTATCGATAGCAACAAGCTCAGTTTTCGCTGCTGTGATAGGGTATTAAACCATTCGAGGGCTTTTTTTATATTATTCACTTAAATTTGCTCTCTTAACAAATCTTGATACGCGCTCATCAAGCGGTTACGAATTTGCTCCATATATTGAAAAGATAATTTTGCTTGCTCCAACGTGAGCATGGTTTGGTGTAAATTTTCCGCATGACCACTGGCTAATTGAGTTAAAGCCTGGTCAGCAGCATTGAGTTGATCATTAGTGCTGGTAATTTTTTCATTTATCCAGTTACTAAATGATGCTTCTGATTTCTCAGTCACCTCTATGGATTTAGTATTTGGAGTTAAAAACAGATGATTTAGGCTCTCTATTTTCATCGTTCTTCTCCTATACTCAGCGCTTGTAAGTAAAGGTTATGGGCTGTATTAATGATTTTGATGTTGGCTTCGTAGGCACGTGATGCTCTGAGGAGGGTGGTCATTTCATCAATGGTATTTACCCCAGGATAAGTTAAATAACCCTGTTTATCAGCTGCTGGATGACCTGGTTGATAGACTTTATTAGGGGGTAGATTTTCAGCAACCAGTTCTATTGAATCAATTCCCATATCTCCTTTGCCGTCTAGAAAATCAGAAAAAGGTTTCGCTGTGGTTATTACTTGACTGGCTTGAAACAAATTACCATCAGCACTTTTGAGTGAATGTTGATTTGCAATATTGTTAGCTACCACATCTACTCGTAGTTTTTCTACATTCATGCCTTGAGTAGCTATAGCGTAAATTTGATCATAATTCATTATTGATTTGTTCCTTGTAATGCTAATTTCATGATGGCCAACTTTTGATTTAATCCTTTGATTAAAGCGCGATAATGAGTCATATTTTGTACATTTAAGGCCATTTGTTCATCGATTGATGATTGATGTTCGCTTAACTGATAAAAAGGATTGATAGCGGATAGATCTTCATCATTATGATTAATGAGGCTTTCATTCAATTGTTGTTCGAAATTTACCTCTATTGTCTTATACTCATCTGTATTGATATTGGCGATATTATTTGCAATAGCCGTTTGGCGCATCAACGCAGCATCCAGAGCTAAACTAACTAATTTTACGGTTGAGTCTGAGTTCAAAATATTCTCCTTATTGGATGACCAATTCAGCATGTAAGGCTCCGGCTCGTTTTAAACTCTCTAAAATAGCGATTATGTCACGAGTGGAAGTCTGTACTTTCGTAAGAGCAGTAATTAAATCAGCTACAGTAGCCCCTTGCTCTAGTTTTACTGTATTTGCCACCGCTTCTTTGACGTTAATATTAGTCGAAGGGGCCACTACGGTTCGTACCTGTCTCCCCATATTCTGGATTAACGTAGGCTGAGAAACGTTGTAATCAGTGGCAATGGAGATTTGTAAATTGCCATGAGAAATAGTAACAGCATCAATTTTTACATCGGCTCCCGCAACCACAACCCCAGTTCGTTCATTAACAACCACTGTGGGTAAATTATCGGGGGTAATGATGACGTTTTCGAGTTGGCTGACAAAACGAATGAAATGCCTTCTTGCCAGCAGAGGAGGGTGGATTTCAATATCCTGAGCGGAGCGTGCCAGAGCTGTATCTTTGCCAAATTGTTTGTTGATTGCCGCTTCAATATGATCCGCCGTAGTAAAATCAGGATGATTTAAAATAAGATGGATGTCGCCGGTTTTATCGATTACGTCATTGTAGACGGTTTTTTCAACGACGGCTCCTCCTGGTATCATGCCTGTAGTCGGGTGGTTTTTTTGAATGACATTGCCATAAAGATCATATTTGAATCCACCAATGGAAATAGGACCCTGGGCCAAGGCATAGACCCTATTATCTGCACCTTTAAGAGGAGTTACTAATAAAGTTCCTCCTAATAAACTCTTTGCATCCCCGAGTGAGGCGACATTAATATCAATTTTGTCCCCTTGATGGACGTAGGAGGGGAGGCTGGTGGTAATGATTACTGTTGCTGTATTTCTACTGTTAATATCATTGGGATTGATATTAACTCCAAAGCTTAGTAATAAATTGGAAATCGCTTGAGTGGTGTCTTTATTGCGTCTTGAATCGCCAGAACCAGCTAACCCAATGACTAAACCATAACCAGTAAGCGGGTTTTCCTGTAACCCGGAGAGTCGCGCAATAGATTTTAAACGAACGGCACAGTATCCACTTTGTTGAAGAGTAATCTGAGCAAAGAAAAGAGCAATTATTATCAGTTTTTTCATCACACCAACCCCACAAATGACAGGATTTTGTAGATATAATTGTGATCCTGAGCATTAGATACGGAACCTTTTCCAGTATAAGTAATATGGGCATCAGCTAGTCGTGTTGATAAAATGGTATTTTGTGGGCTAATGTCTTCAGGCCTTACTATGCCACTTAAAAGTATTCTTTGTTGTTCGCCGTTGATGGTAATTAATTGTAAACCTTCAACTAGGTACGTACTGTTAGGGAACACCTCTTTAATTCTTACGGTTAAAGCGGCTTTAATTTTTCCATTGCGCCCCGTTTTAGCTCCAGCGCGCCCCTTACCCTTTAGTCCAAATTGAACCTCATGGTTGTCTTTGTTGTAGCCCACTTCCAAAGCAGTTTTTATTTCCTTACTGGATGAGAGATCGGCGCTGGTTTGTGCGTTGGAGGTTTCAAGGACAATAACGGTAAGAACATCACCGGGTAATGACGCTATACGATCAGCGATTAATGGTCTATATAATTCTTCGTCAAATAAATTAATGGCCCAACTTTGCTGAATCCCACACATTAAAGAAAACAATAAAATAGTAATTAATCTCATGATGGAATCTCAGCTTGATTTGGAGCCGTAACCACGGCTACAAAATATTTGTTGGTTTGCGGATTTTTCATTCTAATTGTTTGGCCTATATCACCATCATTTTGAGCTATGGCCTCAGTAATTATGGAAACACCATGAGTTACTATTTTAATCTGTACTGATTGTCCCTTGATGATAGAAGGAATTTCAATCAAATATTTTTGGGTCAGTACCTGAGCTGCATTAATCGATTTTTTAAGCCAGAAGGGATGGAGCAATTTGGTCAAAGGCATCTGTTTTAAACCGGAAATAGATTGTTCTTTCAAGATAAAATCATCTTCACGTACTATCGTACGATTTTTAATTTGATGCTTGGCTACCAACACTTTTTGATAGGCTTTTACAGTAAACCAAACGGGAATAGAGTGTTTCTCATAATTAAGTCTGACACATACTTGTTTCGCTACAGGATATTCACTAGGAATTTGTATTTTAAATGCGGAAAGGGGAAATACGCTGCCTTTTAATTTTGTTTTTGTAGTCAATTCAACATGGCTGTACTCCTGTTTCTCTAATTGATTTTTTAATTCTGATCGAGCTTTATTGATTAAATCCATCCCCGTAGTTTGGGTGCGCTGTTTAATTACTGCGGTTTTTTTCCCTCTCCATTGATACTTAAATGAACTTCTTTTATTTTTTATCCAGGCAATGATTTGTTTTTTTGTTATTTTTCGGCCTACTCCGGGATGACTGTCCAAAGGGATCTTGGCTAAATTATTTTTATCTCCCGTAATAACCAGCACATCCCCCAAATGTTGTGCATTAGGGGTAATATTGGTTTGGAATCTGAGTATGGTCTGGGCATTCGCCTGGTAAGCCAGGATTAATGCTCCTATTATTTTAATCACGAATTTCATTAGTTAATTTTTCCAGTTCATCAGCAATTTGTACGGCTTTTGCGTTCAATTGATAAACACGTTGCGCCATTGTGAGTTGCATTAGAGAACTAACCATGTCGACGTTCGAGCCTTCTATTTGATTCTGAGCTAGAGAGCCCAGGCCGCTATTTCCTGGAATATCAGTAAGCGGATCCCCTGATTCATCAGTTGGAATATAAATCCCGGAGCCGATTGGATCTAAGGTTTCAGGATTAATAAATTTGGCTAATTGAATGGTTCCTAGTAACTGCGGCTCGGGATCATCACTTACTATGACCTCTACGTCACCATTGGCTTGAATGGTTAACTTAGTGAAATCATCAGGAATTTGGATGTTATCAGCCAATCTTAAACCATCCTGAGTTGTGAGATAGTGATCAGAGTCGATGCTTAAAGTTGAGTTTCTCGTGTAGGCAATATTACCATCGCTATTGATAACTTGAAAAAAACCAGTTCCATTAATCGCAACATCATTCCAATTGTTAGTTGATTTTAAAGGGCCAGTTGAAAAATCCTTACTCGATTTATATACAGCTGTTCCGAGACCTAGTTTGGCACCAGGTTGATTATTAAAAAGGGGCTTTTCTCCATTTATGTTTTGATAAAGCATGTCTTCGAAGGCTAATTTACTTGCCTTGTAATTAGGTGTATTCAAATTTGCCAAGTCATTGGCAATTTTATCAATATAATATTCTTCTGCTTTAAGACCGCTGGCGGCAATAGAAAGTGCGTCAGACATTTCCTTCTCCTAACTGATTAATGGCGGCTGCTAATAGATTATCCGCGGTACGCATTATTCTTTGGTTTGCTTCAAAATGACGAGAGGTTTTCACCATGTCCATCATTTCATCTATGGATTTAACGTTAGATTGTTCTATAAATCCTTGTAGAACCCGGGTGTTGTGATCGGGCGGATTCGGAGACTCATCGGTTTGATAGAGCCCATTTCCTATGTAGTTTAATCGATTCGGTCGATTAAATTGCACGATGTTGAATTGATCTACTTGATGATGATCTATGTAGAGAGTTCCTTGGGTATCAACAGTAAAAGAATGGTCATCGACTTTGATGGCTCCCCCTTTGCCAAGAATAATTTCACCAGTAATGGTGGTTAATTCACCATGATTATTAACTTGAAAATCACCGCGCCGGGTATAAAAAATCCCTTGTTCACTTTGGACCTGAAAATAACCCTCTCCTGTTAAAGCCATATCGTTCATGTTATGAGTCTGGTTGAAGGTACCTTGAGTTTTAATTTGAGATTTTTGAAGTTGCTGAACTGTATTATTCGTTTGTACTTGGAGCTGCTCATCAAAACTATTAAGTTCCACCAATTGTTTTTTAAAACCGGGAGTATTCATATTTGTTATATTTTGACTTATTGATTGTAATTTTAATTGATCCACTTCCATGGCTAATTGCGTTGCTGTTATTGCATCAAACATCACTCTTCCTTATTTAACGATACCAAAAGACTCCACTTGAACATTCACTGGTATTTCGTTCATGGCTAAGACAGTGAGATGGGGAATCACCCTTTGGGTTAATTGTTTAATATGCCTTCTTAATAATGAGGAGCAGAGCAGAATAGGACGTTTACGCTCACCTAGCATTTGTTCGACCTGATGAGCCAATGAAGTAATCAGGTTTTCGGTTACACTAGGCTCCAATGCAAAATAATCTTTATTACTTAAATTTTGATTGAGTTTTTGCTCTAAGGCAGATTCAAGCGTTAGCACATGTAAGCTACTTTGATTGGCGAGTAGTTTTTGACAAATAGACATGGCTAAACCGGCTCTTACTAATTCAGTAAGTTGTATTGGATCTGGAATTCTTTTCGCGTGTTCTAGTAATATTTCTAATATGTGCGCCAAATGACGAATGGAAACTTTTTCCTGAAGTAATGTTTGGAGTATGCGCTGCACATGACCGAGGGGTAAAAGAGTCGGTATGAGTTCTTCACTTAGAGCTTTAATTCCAGGTTGGAGTAATAAACGCTCGGTTTCCTCGCGAGTTAATAATTCCGCTATATGAGATTGTATCGTTTCATTGATATGGGTGGTTAAAACGATTAGCGGTTCGCATACAGTAAAACCTTCATCTACAGCCCGAGATTTATCTTGCGGTTCTATCCATGCAGCAGGAAGACCATAACTGGGATCGCGTACCTCGATTCCTGCCGGTAAACTTTTGTTTTTTTGTTGGCTACGCATTGAAAAAATGGCTAGATTTTTCTCAAGATGCAATTGATTATTGCCCTCATTGTTGCCCTGAATAGAAATATGATACAAAGGGTAACCCAATTTTTTATCAGCTTTTATTTTTACTTCAGGTAAAACAAAACCTAAATCAAAGGCGAGTTTTTCTCTAATCTGTTGGACGGATTGAAGGAGGGAAACTTCATAGGGCAATAACGATTGATAAAGTTCTTTATTAAGATTAATTTCTATGGGATGAATCCGAATTTTTTCGTATAAATCTTCTTCAGCCTCCTCTATTTGTTCTTCTTTATTAGCTTTGAGCGCCAACCAGGTAATCAGAATAAATAAGGCTAAAATAAGCAATACTGGTAAAGTGGGAATTCCTTTTAAAAATAAAAGACAGACTAATCCCCCACATACCATAATTAAACTTTTAGGGTATGCGCTAATTTGTTTTGCTACCTCATTACCTAAATGGGCGTCTGTTGCGGCACGAGTTACGATGATTCCTGTGGCTGTTGAAATAATTAAGGCAGGGATTTGGGTCACTAAGCCATCACCCACTGTGAGTAGGGTATACGTTTGGATAGATTCAGATAGGCTTAATCCCTTTTGAACTAGTCCTATAGCAAAACCACCGATAATATCTACAAGGATGATTAATATGCCAGCAATCGCATCGCCTTTAACAAATTTATTGGCGCCATCCATAGCCCCATAAAAATTAGCTTCTTTTTCAATTTGTGCTCTTCTGCATTTTGCTTCGGCTTGTGCAATACTGCCCATATTCAAATCGGCATCAATGCTCATTTGCTTACCGGGCATGCTATCCAGAGTAAAACGTGCAGCCACTTCTGCCACACGCTGTGAACCATTTGTTACCACTATAAATTGCACAATAATCAGAATTAGAAAGACCACTAAGCCCATCACGTAATTGCCATGAATAACATATTGTCCCATTGCTTGAATCACTTTCCCTGCATCGCCATCAGACAAGATCAGACGGGTAGCTGAAATATTAAGTGCCAGACGAAAAAGCGTAGATATGAGTAATAAAGCAGGGAAAGTTGAAAAACTTAAGGGTTTATCGGTATAAAAAGTTAGAAGTAAAATAGTTAAAGCCCAACTGAAGTTGACTATAAGTAATAAATCTAACAGTGCAGAAGGGATGGGAATAAATAAGATAAAAAGAATACCTGTCGCAAAAGCGATCATAATCATTTCGCTGCTGTTGCTAAAAAAATTTACCTTACTACTCATTTATGATTCCTTTGCCTGTAAATATCTCTAAAAATGCTTGCTGCTATAGGAAATAGATCTTTGCTTATCCATTGATTGAGTTCTATTGATTGATAAAGCATGCGGGCAAAGGCTTTGTTTTCGATTATGGGTATACCATGTTTTTTAGCAATTTCTTTTATCTGTGCGACCATCTCACCTCGTGCTTTACAAACAACCTTTGGCGCAGGCATGACATGACGTTCATATTTTAGTGCTATAGCTAAATGAGTAGGGTTGGTAATAATCACATCTGCGGTTTTAACTAATTTTAAAGAAGCAGTTTTTTGGCGTAATTGATTTTGTAATTGTTTGATTTTGTTCTTTATCTTGGGGTCACCTTCCTTTTGTTTGTATTCATCTTTAACTTCTTGTTTACTCATGCGGTTATCTTTCTTGAACTTTCTTTGGGTATACAATTTGTCCAAGAAAGCCAAGATGGTGAGCACTAGAAGAAGCTGAAAAATAAGTTTTATAATAAAACTCATCATGAATAATAGTGTTTGATCAGGGCGAGTTATACCAAGTTGAAGAATACTGGATACTTGATGTTTAAAAGTAAAATACAGTAATAACAAAGCCAGTGCCAATTTAAGAGTTCCCTTAAAAGCTTCGAACCCTGCTTTCATAGAAAATAGTTTTTTGCAGCCCTGTATGAAATTCAAGCGTTTAAAATCTGGGATCAGAGGGGTAGTGGACCAGACCATTCCTGTTTGGGCTAGAGTACACAGAATAATAGTTAACCCGCTTGCCAAAGCAAAAGGAAGCCATAAAGTAGTGATCTTGGCCATAATTAATTGAAACATATGGCAGATATTATCAACACTAAATTGAAAGTGGGATGTATTCCCGAGCAAATGACGAAAGAGGCTGGAAATCTCCTCTAACTGTTTAGGCCATAAGGCAGTGATCATCCCAAGCATTACTAGTAACGAGATACAAGTAGTTAATTCAATGCTTTTGCTGACCTGTCCTTTTTCCTTAGCCTTTTGTAATTTATAGGGTGTGGCTTTTTCTGTTTTTTCAGTCATGAGAGGAAATCCTGCCAGGTATGAAAACAGTTCTCGAATACCGTGTTCGTTAGCGGATTAATGTAATTGAGCATCAAGGTTAACAAAATTAATCCAATTAGAATTTTTACTGGCAAGATTAGAAAGTAAGTGTTAATTTGCGGCATATTACGAGTGATTATGCCGCCACACAAATCAATAGCCAACAATGCAACGATTATGGGACTTGCAATCATAAATGCTAGGGTAAACATGAAACCAAATTGTTTAATAATGGGAGTAAAGCCTGCAAACAAAGCTAAAGAGCCTGGCGGTATAATAACAAAAGAGTAAGAGAATCCTTTGAATAACCACACATGTCCATCCAAACCAAAAAAGAATAAGACAGCTAACATGGATAATAAACGGCTGGTTAAAGGCTCTTGACTATGTTCATTTGGATTAAAGACTGCTAGTGAATTAAGTCCTATTTCATTATCAATGATTTGCCCAGCAATTTGAAAAACAGAAAAAGCAGCATATAAGCTTGCTGCTAGAATTAAGCCATTGGAAAATTCAACAATTCCTCCGATAAGAATAGTGCTATTATCCAAAATTTCTTGATTTGGGACGTAATTCATTAGCAATATGCTGAATATAAAAATTAATATCAAGCGAGTATGGACAGGTAATTGGCGTATTGCTTGAATCGGCGTAAATAATAAAACTGTACCCAACCGAATAGTGATAAATAATAAGCAAGTGATCCAGGAAAACGATAGAGTCATTGTGTTACCGTTCCTGGAATGTTTAAGAAAATATTTTGAGCAAACTCTATGAGTGAATGTAGCATCCATTCACCACATAGCATGAGCATTAATACTACAGCTAATATTTTCGGAACAAAGCTTAAGGTAGAGTCTTGAATTTGTGTGACTACTTGAAGAATTGAAATAATTAAACCGGTGATGAGTGATACAAGGATGATGGGGGCAGCAATAAAGACAGCATGCCAAAGTAATTGTTTACTTAAATAAATTGCTAAATCGCTAGACATAATCCTTTTTCCATTCATTTCTAACTTGCGGTCATCCAACCCGACTCAATCAATTGAGATAGGTAATTTTTTTTCCATAGATGATATTTAAAATATCATCGGGTAAATAAAAAAACAGTTGGCAAATTAAATCAAATTTATAAGTCTTAAACAAGTCCATTAATTAAAAATATTGAAAAGGATATTTTATTACCTATTGATATCTATCTAAAAATAGAAGGGGGTATGAAATATATGTATGATCAAGAATATAAATTTTGGTTTTACTGCGTATGCCTTATAACCTGCATCCCCTTCAATTGAGGCCGTTTCAAATTACTAAACTCAGTATCATTCACTAAACATTACGCCCTTTATCGTTATATATCCCGTAGCCCACCTTCTTGTCTCCTTCCTCCGGAGACTTTGTTCAGCTCTTCATTGGCGATTTTTTTTGTTCTTTTTTTGATCCTTTGGGTGTCTTGGTTGTTTTTTTATTCATGGAAACTCCAAATAAAAAATGGGTACCTTTTTAGTATAGACCCTGTGTTTAACGAAGCCTGGGGTCGGTTATGGGCGTTTTCCTTGGCTTTTTTCCCCTATCGGATTTTAAAAATTAGCCTAAAAGAGTAAATAAAGGCATTAAATTGTCTATATTTAGATCAAATGGATGATTTAAAGGGAATTGACTATGCTTACATTAATTACTCTGGCTGGGGGGTATTGGGGGACTAAACGCCATCAAATTGCTAAAGTAAATTATTACGCGGAGAAAATAAACCTCTATCACGTAAGCAATCCGGTAAAAGCTAAAGAATATGCGTCTAAGTTATTAGCCTATTATCGAAAGCTTGCAGACGAAAATAAAATAGTTAACGTAGTATCGGAATGGTTTATCGAAAATCCTCCTCTCCAAATAATAAAACGACTGGATCATCAGATTAACCGTGAGTTAACTCAAGACACTATTATCTATTTGTCTCGCGAGGCTCAACTCTATGAAATTTATGATAAATATCAAGGAAAGAGTAGCTTTAAAAGTTTGATTCAAAAAAAATTAAAGAAAATAGATGATGCGTTTGAAGTGATTACACTGGCTAGCGGCAATAATCCTATTGTGCTAGTGAATTACCAGGAACAACGTTTTGTTATTCGATTTTTACGCATGAATGTTGCCGAAGAAGCTAAAGGGCATTCGCCGAGAATAATTCGTGAATTAATGAACGGAATTCCACAAATTGCCAAGCCTTATCTGTTGGAGCATGTAGCCGAAGATAATATTGAAGTCACTTTTATAGAATACAGTGAATATTATGCCAATGGCAATCTGGAGGATCGTTTCCAAAATTTACGTATTCAAAAGCAAAAGCAGTATATAAGTCCTGCTGATTTTAGCAAAATACTTCTCAACTATGCTGTAAAACTAGTAAATTTTTATATAGTCATTAATCAGCAAAATATATGGTATACCGATTTAAAGCCCAGTAACATCTTACTCAATGATGAAGACGAACTGGTAATTAGTGACATAAAAGGATTAGTCTTCTCTACAGAAAAAATGGTTCGGTCAAGTTCAACCAGTACCAGTCAACAGTATTTTCAATCTTCCGTATTCGTCAAAAACCAAATTAATCTGGAGCGCTTACAGTGCCATACTTTGGGAACTACTCTATATCAACTAGCGTGTGGGCAATTACCAGAACAGGAGGAAAATGTTCCTGGTCAATGGAGCAACATTTATGATTTTCTTTTGCCTGTATTTAAAGGCCCTAAGGGTAGTTTTCTAAAAGGGCTTATTACTGATTTGGTCAGTGAAATGACAATGCCCATGAGTAATATACTGAATGACTTAAACGCTCAATTATTAGCTCATGATGATTTAAATAATACCATATCGCTCGATGAATATATTATCGATTTATCTCCATCGACCAAGGCCCAGTCATTATTCAAATAGCTTTGAGCGACTCATACGATGCACGCGTCTATTCGATTTTTCTGCATGGCAATTAAGGCCATAATCCATACTATTCTTAATATTTACCTAAGCTTACCATGTTATCATAGTGTTCTTTAATAAATCTAATGGAAGAAAAATGCCTGATAAAATATTTGACATTTTTAAATGTACTATAGATGAAGATCAGCATAATGTAGCAACTCAATGGGCTAAGACTTTTATCCATAATCCAATTGATTTAGCTACTGGTATGACTCAATTAGTAATGGCTTGCGTGGCCAGGGGCGACTTTAAAACTCGGTCTTATCTGTCTGGTTCTAGCGAATTACAAGATCCATCTGATCAGTTAACAATAGCTGATTATTTATCGCATGCCAGTCGTATAATCATCGATTATAATTCTTTATCAGAAGAAAATGCTCAAGAATTATTGAGTTTTTTTCCTGAAGCAAGTGGAACAAATAAGGTTTTTGCGCGATCGGCAACTCATAATGTCAACCAGGTTAATGATAAGGTTGTGGAAGGTAAAGGGGTAGTGATAGGGCTTTTAGGTCAATTACCCTCGATAGTCAAAAAACCATTGGATTTTGGTATCAATATTGCCATGGGCGGAGCCGGACAAGATAATTTCTATGGCAAAAAAATCTCTGACAATGGTTTTAGCGGTCATTTTTATTACCATCGCAATACAGAACACAAATTACTCCTTGCAGGTCTTGAACAATCTGCCCCGGCAGCTTCTGCATTAGGCTTGCTAATGGGAAGTGAGACGTATCCTGAGGAAGTACAACAAGGTCACGATCAATTTGGTCAGGGACATTCACTAACCGGTGCTTCAGACACCTACACTGCGGCCGGTTCCTTATATTTTAGTAGCCCAGTGTATCAAGCGAAATTATTGCTGGAAAAAGGGGTTTTCCCACCAGATAAATATGGAGCAATGCAAGTCACCATTACTGATGATAATTGGCCTTTGATTAAAGAGTATTTAAAGGAATTATCAATCGCAGTAGAGAGTGGGAATCAGCAAGAAGTAGTAGGACAATTGTTAGAAAAACCATCAACTGCAAAAAACACCAAAGGCGAATATAAGAGCTATGTAGCGCTGGATTTTAGTGCTTATTTAAAGCAAGTCTATAAAGTGTTTGTAGCCGATAGCGAATTAGAAGAACAGGAAAAATTAGGCTTTGAGTTATTGCAATCAGAGTTATTAATTCTCATTAAAAAATTGCAAGAAGGTAACGTAAAAGAGTACAACAAATTTGATAGCCTAATTAGCCAAATGATGTCAACCGAAAGACTACCCGAAGAGTACAAGCAAGCTCTTGCACGTATCAGTGAGTTATTTAAGCTACAACTGAGCATTGATCCTCAATTAAAACATACTCAGTTAAGTCGTCGATATCAGTTTGGAGATATAACATTGGGCGCACTAGGCAAAATTAATCAAATGCTTAATGGTGCACAAATTACCGAGGAAGGTGAAAAAGAATACGAATTTGGTGATATTACCTGGGGACTATTAAATAGAATAAATAATAATAAAAAATATCAATTTGGTGATTTATCCTGGGGAGCATTAGTAAAGATAAATGAAATGGTAAATGGTAAGAAAGAAGAAGAGTATCAGTTTGGTGATATTGTATCTGGAATATGGGGTAGGTGGAGTCAATCTGCTACACAAACAACTTCTGAAAAAAAGGAAGAGACACAAATCACTATTGAGATAACTTCTGAAAAAAAGGATGAGACAGCAACCAGTACTGGATATGGTTTTGTTAGTTATGCACGGAATCTTATTTGGAGAACCAATACTACAACTCCTGAAACACCTAAATCGGATAATAAAGAGGATAAAGTTACTCCGAGTTCCGATATTGGAATGTAAAGATAACATTTTATGTTTTAGACCTTGAGGACGCATTTTGTAAAAAATGACGTCCTTGTTGTTTTTAAAATCATCAGGTAACCAATGTCTTGAGTTTCCAGTTCTAGGCATTTGCTATTTATTCTATTTGCCTCCTCAAGTAAGCTGATATGCATTCATAAGTTCGTAAACGGTATCTTGAAATTCAATAAGCAGTTGATTTTATTTTGAACTCAAAGTACATTATTATTGCTAATGGCAGTGATTGAACTATCATTTATTGGTACAAAGATGTTATTGCAGTGAGGGTAATTTTCGGAGGGATGAGATGAACAAATTAATAATGGCAGCATTATTCACAGTATTTAATACCGTGGCCTTGGCTGATAGTGTCATTGTGACTCAAACCCAAACATGGGAAAGCATCCCCATAACCGTAAATCCAGAAAAACATACTTACATTACTGTGGAAGGTCCCGTACCTACAGGCAATTATTATTATACTTATTCTGGTTATCGATGCGTGCGAGAGAAAATAGAAATTGCGGGCACTGATGCAATTATCTATCACTCAGGTGTAGAAGGGGGCGGGGATATATATTGCTATCCTGAGTAATTTCAAACATAAAAGTAAAACGAATGCTTATGATAAAGTCGATTCGGGGGAGGTCTATAATCTTATAATGCTTCTATAGTACTTAGAGATTATAGACTCCTGTGATACTAGGGCTACTAAAATATGCGCTGGACGAAAATAAGAACTTTGCAAACAAAAAAATATTAGTTACAGTTAGATTTATATTTCTACTTAAAGGGAATGCAAATGAAATCAATAGCTAAAGTTATTTTTTGTTCTTTATTCATAAGCACTATTACTCATGCGGCAGATGCTACTGCTCCAGCATCCGACCAATCACCCAGTCAACAAATTGCGCAGCTTAATACTACGATTCAGAATCAACTGAAAGCCCTTCAGGCTCAACAGCAACAACAAATTGCTACTTTAAACTCACAATTTCAAGCTCAGTTAAAACAAGTGCAAACTGATTTACAAAACCAAATCCAAACCGTTAATACCCAGACCCAGAATCAAATGAAGGAGATGCAAACTAACCTGCAGCAGCAGATTGCTCAGGTCCAAGGGCAGATAAAGCATTAATAGTGGAGTGGGTTACGGATCAAAATATCTATAAAAGGCAAAAAATGCTTGACAGTATTGAGGTAGCTCATTAAACTGCGAGTCTTATTTTGGGGCTATAGCTCAGCTGGGAGAGCGCTTGCATGGCATGCAAGAGGTCGGCGGTTCGATCCCGCCTAGCTCCACCATCAACATCGTGTATGTTGATGGGGAAATAGTTCAGGGTCCCCATCGTCTAGAGGCCTAGGACACTGCCCTTTCACGGCGGTAACAGGGGTTCGAATCCCCTTGGGGACGCCATTATTTGGCGTTAGTAGTAAGTAGTAAGTAGTGTTGTAGTAAAGTAGTCTTGTAGTAAATAAGTTCCAGGTCCCCATCGTCTAGAGGCCTAGGACACTGCCCTTTCACGGCGGTAACAGGGGTTCGAATCCCCTTGGGGACGCCATTATTTAATTTGGCTCGTAGCTTTATAAATCATCCCTCCATCTGGGGCCGAGATCAAGAAAATAGTAGTATAGTAGTTAAATCTTTCTTATAAATTAAAACTTGGTTGACGCCTCGGATTGGCGCGATTATTCGCTAGTTTTTTCATTGTCTTAGTTCAATTCAAATTGAATCATTTAAAATCATCCTCTATTTTAAACCCACATTATGTTGTGCCAACATGGCATCTAACAAGCGCTGCTAGAAGCAGATAAATATTTCTTGAACATCAATGACTTTTTAACTCGTGGTGATAAGATAAATAATTATCTTTTTAATCTATTCATTTTAATATGTGCTAAATTTAAATTTATTAACTGCATGGAGTGAGTACATGAAGCACGTTGCTTTAGGAACACAAGGACTTCAAGTATCCCGTATTGGTTTAGGCTGTATGGGCATGTCAGAATTCTATAAAGGTGGTACTGAGAAAGAATCAATTGCAACCATTCATCGGGCTATTGAGCGCGGAATAAATTTTTTTGATACTGCTGATATGTATGGTCCATTTACCAATGAAATTTTAGTTGGAAAATGCCTTCGCAGTCATCGCAAACACGTTATTATTGCCACTAAATTTGGTATCGAACGAAGTACTGAGGGAGCTTATCTTTCTGTGAATGGACGCCCCGAATATGTGCATAAATCCTGTAATGACTCTTTAAAGCGTCTTGGGGTGGAGCAAATCGATTTATACTATCAACACCGTGTTGATCCTCATACCCCAATTGAGGAAACGGTCGGTGCTATGGCAGAATTGGTTCAACAAGGCAAGGTCCGCTATCTTGGGTTGTCTGAGGCAAAAATAGAAACGCTACGTCGTGCTCATCAAATTCATCCCATAACTGCCTTACAAACGGAGTATTCTCTTTGGAGCCGTGAGCCGGAAGATGGACTCTTACAGGCAACTCGGGAATTGGGGATCGGTTTTGTACCATACAGCCCTCTGGGTCGTGGATTTTTGACTGGTGCATTTAAGAGTCCCGAAGATATTCCTACTGATGATTATCGTCGCGCTGCACCTCGTTTTCAGGGGGAAAATTTTTATAAAAACCTGGAGATCGTGAAGCTCGTTGAGCAACTTGCCAAGAAAAAACGAGTGACTACGGCACAAATTGCTTTAGCTTGGGTTCTTGCTCAAGGTGAGGACATAGTGCCAATTCCTGGAACAAAACGGTTGGATAAACTGGAAGAAAATATTGCCGCGACAGAAATAAAATTATCTGCAGCTGAACTGGAAATGATAGACAGCATTGCCCCCAAAGGAGTTGCAATAGGCCAAAGATATGCGGACATGAGTAGAATAAATTATTGATGTCCGGAGTTAGTGACTGCTGAATGGGGCAGAATCCCATCCGATTCTGCCAATTCTTTGTTACAAAATAGCAATATTTTATAGCCTTTCAAAAATAGTCCTGGTATTAAATCCAAATAATCGCTCATGCATTCTATAGGCATATTCATCAGTCATATTAGCCAGGTAATCGCAAACCACCCGATAGGCGGCTGTTTCATCCTCTGCTCGTTTAAACAATTCTCGATTTTTATTATCCAATAAACTGGCTGGATTAGAACTGATGGCATCAAACAGCCTTAGGACCACCGTTTGCCCCCCATATTCAAAAGTACGAGCTTCCTGGGAATCAATGACATTATGATAAATACACTGCATTAAATAGTGCAAAAGAGCAGCTGCCTCTGGTGTAAGGGCAATGTTGTGTTTGAACAAGTTATTTTCAAAATTCTCATTGGTAACAACGATTTGAGTTGAGGTAATGAAATAATTAACCATCTCGCCGATCGTTTGTTTTCTTAGACATAATTCTTGAGAGAATAGAGAGTCGATCAATCGATCCTGGTGAGCAGATAATGAAGTATTACTTAATAGACTCCTGAACTCGTGAGTATCCAGGTGAGCTTGATTAATTAACCTCAAATGAATGGCATCCTCTAAGTCATGAACACCATAAGCTATATCGTCTGCTGTATCCATAATGGAACAATCAAAGCTGTGATAAGCAGCTTTTCCTGATTGAGTATCCTGAGGCTCCTTGGATAGAGACTGAAAAAATTTTTTGTCGCTCTCTGAGAAGGGCGATAGTAACCAATCAATTTCAGGCTGCTCACAATCAAAATAGGCTTTAGGTGGCAGCCAGTCGTTAATTTTAATTGTTTTATGAATGGACTCATGAATGGGAGGTTGCTTTCTGGCGACCACATTGGAGCGTTTAACCGGATATTTTAAAATACCTAATAGGGCTCGTCGGGTTAAATCAAGGCCAAATGCCCCATAACTATTTTCCACTTTGGTAAGCAATCTAAGCGTTTGTCCATTTCCCTCAAAACCGCCGTAATCGCGCATCATGTAATTCAGAGCTACTTCACCGCCATGGCCAAACGGGGGGTGACCTATATCATGCAATAAACAAATGACACTGACGAGATCATCATTGGGTAACAAGCTTGCCAATAACATCTGTTGATTCTGATTAGTAATCAGATTACGCACTATACTACGCCCAATAGAATCCACCTCCAGAGAGTGGGTTAAACGAGTGCGGTGAAAGTCTCCCTCGTCGGTTCCCAGAATTTGGGTTTTTCTTTGCAATCTTCTAAATGCAGGGCAATGAATAACGCGCGTTCTATCTCGCTCATAAGGATCACGATGATCTTGAGCCCCCCTTTGGTTTGTTTGACCGGAACGTCGATGTGTCCACATAAATTAAGCCATAAAAGAACAAAATAGATACTGTATGCCATAGTTTATCGGGAAACAACACAAGTTTCTAAAGTTTCCTATAATTATGAAGATAACAATAAAAAAGAATATCAATAAAAATAATAAATTAGGGGGCGTTGTGATGAATACTAAAATTAAATTAATAGCAGTAGCGATCTGCACCATTAATTTATCCTCATGCATGTATGAAGATAACCTAAATTCAAGCTACACAAGCTACGCCTATGACGAAAGCCAGTTGTATCCTCAAAATTACCGGATGAGTAATTTTGGATATCAAGATCAACCAAGCAGAAGAGTAGCTGTTCCTGATTCTTATCACGTTGGCGAATATCATTCTCCTGTTTCTTTTAAAGACAGAGATCGAAACTGGGTAAGCAGTCAAAACCCACAAGGCTATACTATTGAGGTTGCCAATGATGAGAAGGCCTCAGCAGTTGCGAAAAAGCTCTATAAAGCACCTAAAAATGATCGTATGGCCCAAGTTAAATATCAAAAAAATGGTAAAGAGTATTATAAAGGTTTGTACGGAACTTATGATAGTGCCGAGGCAGCACAAAAAGCATTAGAGGCTCTTCCTCCAGATATTAAACAAGGCGCTGGGGTTAAAAACTGGAGCAGTGTTCAGGAAAACCTGAATGAATAATTATCAATTGCTGGACTAGTCTGAGTGAAAGTGCAGGCTTTTGACTCAGGCTACAAATGAAGGTTGCTTAAGCTATTCAAATCCCTTATATTTTTATTTTTTAGATTTATGAAAAGGGAATTTCATGAGTTGCCTGGCTACGAAGCTGTCTTTTTTATCCCTTTCCATTCTACTTGCCAGTGCGGCAGTACATGCTGAGTTTAATCCTGTTCGATTGCCTTTTGTTCCTCGTGTTTCAGGGGAAGGCTTTGTCGGTAATAGAACGATTGGCGAAGCTGATGCCATGTTGCCACTTTACGGAAATCAAGACAGTATTTTTCATGTTGACGGTTTGGGTAAAATAGGTGGTGATAACGGTTCTTTGGGGAGTATTGGCGGAGGATATCGTAGTATTCCGGGGAATTACCTCTGGGGGGCCTATGTCTTTGCTGATTTTAACCGAATTGCAGAGGGCTCTCGTTTTTTTGTTCTTAATCCAGGATTGGAGTACATGACCAATCGTTGGGACGTGCATTTGAATGGCTACTTCCCCACATCGAAACAAAAAGTCCAAGGTACGTTTATAGGCTCTGAGGTGGGCATAACCCAATACGTCAGTTTTGCAGGCCATAATCAGTTCGACAATTTAGTGAATCTGGTGGATGAAGTGGGAAACGGTTTAGATGGTGAGGTGGGATTCACTCTGCCAGAAACCAGGAATATCCGTTTATTCACTGGCGGTTATCATTTTTCTTTTCAACAGGCACAGGATATTAATGGGGTTATTGGTGGGGTGGAATTGCCTCTTAATAAGCATTTTACCGTTTCAGTTCGCGACAGTTATGATCGAGTACAAAAAAACACGACCTTATTTACTGTTCGATTCACCATGGGTGGGGTGGAAAAAAGTGAACAAGCGGATATCCATAATCGCCTGTTAGACCCCATTCCAAGGCATTTGGGTACCTGGGATACCGGTTCGGGTATTCCCAGCCAGCAGGCTTTTATCAATACTGGTATTCCCGTATTGACCAGGGACAACATTTGGTTTTTTAGCAGTATCGGTTCTCCCTTTGTTGCGGCCAATGGTTTTAGTAATTGTACCTTTGAAAATAACTGTCTTGATACTTCGTTTAATCAGCCAACGGTCGATGCCATTAATGGCTTCTCACCCAATGCCAATTTCTATCTTGGCAATGGGACTTATGCTAATCTCACCGGTATGCCCTTCGCTCCACATCTTGCTTTCGTACCCGCTTCCAATCTGAATTTAAATGAAGGACAGGCGGTTTATGGACGAAGTAGTGATTTTACCTCCGGTTTTTTACGGGATATTAAAGGAAGTCTTATTCTTACCGGCAATAACACTTTTGATTTTGTTCGAGTATTAAATGATGAGGGGCACAACCCGGTTGGCTTGGTTATTTCAGGATCCAACATCAAGATAACCAATTCAACTGTTGGTGGTAATAGCACTTCCCAAAAATTTCAGTCCGCAGTGAATATTGAAGGGGCAAGCAACGTCACCATTCAAAACAGCTTATTGAATGCCTTTCTCGATAATTCAGATCCTTTTGATACGAACTCAACAGGAGTTCTTATTCAAAATTCTACTAATATTAACTTAATTAATAATAATATTATTGTTGACGCGACTCAGAGAACAGCCAATTCATTGTCAGCACAGGGAATTATTGCGGATCGTGCAGATGTAGTCGTTACTAATTCAACAGTAAGTGTGAATGCTTTAAATACAAGTAATGGAAGCAATGTAACTACAATGGCCCAAGGTATTCTTATTAGTGCTCAGGGAGCCATCGAGTTGTCTTCTAGTATCGTAAATGTTACAGCCAATGCCAGTGGAGGTACAAACAGCACTATCCTGGCTCAAGGTATTTTTAATAACGATGCTCGAAACATGCGCTTAGTAGAAAATGATATTTCTGTAAACGCAATAAATAATAATGGTTTGAATAACACTATATTAGGACGGGGATATCTTATAAGTGGTCCAGGAGGAGTGACACTACTCTCTAATTTCAAGGTAAATGCAGCCAGCACTGACGGAGAAAATAATCAAATTATTGCAGAAGGGGTTATTGTTAATAATGCCAACCCTCTTTTTCTTCGCTCACCGATAAGTGTTCATGCTTCTCAGCAAGGAGATATAAATAGTACCACCACAGAAATTGAGTTTAGTAATTAAGGGGCGATTGTTAGGTAACCCATGCAAAATATGTGCAATAAGCGGGAAAGGATATTAATCCTTCCCCGTCCTGATTATTCTTCTATCTTAACTTCGATGCGTTTTTCTAAAGCTTGTTCTTTTTTAGGAATAGATATTTCTAAAATTCCATTTTTATATTTTGCACTTATTTTACTTTCTTCCACGGTTTGAGGAAGCGTAAATTGGCGATGAAATTGTCCCAGTGAACGCTCAATTCTGCTATAGCCTTCCTGGGTATCGCGTTTTTCATAAGAGCGTGATCCTTGAAGGGTCAGAATGTTATTTTCCAGGGAGATGTGAATATCGTCCTTTTCAACACCGGGCAAATCCGCAATGACAAGAAATCTCTTTTTTTCTTCTTTAATATCTACGGCAGGTGCCCATTTACTCAAGTCGCCAAAAGTTGCATCATCGGTTTGAGTGCTTAAAAAGTTATCAAGTAATGAACCAAAATCTTTATAAATCGGAAAATAATTACGACGTAAGCCATTCATATAAACTCCTTATAAATTATTAGGTGTAATGTATATATTAGGATTCAAATATAAAATTTCAAGGGGAGTTTTAGGAAAAATTAAGGGCTGTTGAACAACAGATTTCATCTTAATAACGTTGCTTTTTATTCAGTACACCATCTTATTAATTGAAAACAGAATACAGGCCAAGTATCTTTTAAAAAGACATGTTCTCGCTTGCATTTATAACTTCGGGCTTTAAAATTGAATCTCTAAACAGAGGACTCTATGAAAACTACTTCTCGCTTTTCTTTCAAGCCCGTTGATAAATCGCAGCAACGGCTAGTCCATGAATGGATTGCTCAACAACATATTAGTGAATGGCTCGCGCAGTACATGTTTATAAAAAAGCAGGTTTTACTATTGTTGGTGAGTTTATCGCGTCCTGGCATCCTGTCCCACATTACCGGATGCGGTTAAATATGAATGATATTAAAAGATAGTTTTTTTAAAATCATCATTTTTGTATTTAAGAACTATAATTAAGTACTTAGAACTCTAAGGATAGATGATGAAAAAACTAGCTGGTAACGTTGCCCTTGTTACGGGCGCATCGAAAGGAATTGGGGCTGAAATTGCTACTCGACTTGCCGAAGAAGGGGCGTCAGTAGCCGTTAATTACAGTTCCAGTAAAGAGGACGCAGATCGCGTCGTTACTGAAATTATTAAGCAGGGGGGGAAGGCGATTGCGATTAAAGCAAATCTTACCGATCCTCAAGACATTGAAAACCTGATTTCAGAAACGAAAAATGCCTTCGGTCCTATTAATATACTGGTGAACAATGCTGGTATTTATGAATTTTCCCCCCTTGATGCTATAACTCCTGAGCATTTTCATAAACAGTTTAACTTAAACGTGCTGGGACTTCTTTTGGTATCCCAAGCCGCGGTTCGTCATTTTCATTCCGATGGGGGCTGCATTATAAATATTAGTTCTGCCGCATCAACTCTTACTCCCCTCAATTCCGCAGTATACTCCGCGACTAAGGCTTCAGTAGATGCAATTACCAGCGTTTTGTCCAAAGAGCTTGTGGCAAAAAAAATCAGAGTAAATGCGATTAATCCAGGAATGATTGTAACTGAAGGCTTAAAAGCAGCAGGTATGAATGAAGGTGAGATGCATGATGGGTTTATATCTATTATTCCTATGGGGAGGGTGGGGACCGTTAAAGAGATTGCTTCTGCTGTACTGTTTTTTGCCTCAAGTGAAGCGTCATATATTACTGGTGAAACCTTGCATGTATCGGGCGGTGTACGATAATACATTAAAACAGACCCTCAAAGAGTGAGGGGCATACATCAGTTGCTTATCGTAAAACTCAAGATTAAAACATTATCTCTCTCTTGAGTGGTGGAGCGCAGATACTGATTTAAATAACCTATATCTATAAGAATCGATTTGGATAACTGTGCAGCAACTCCAACGAATGCACGATTTTGTTCAAAGAGATAGGGAGAAACCCATTCGGGATGGTTTAGATTAAAAAAAACTTCATCATAAAGAGAAAAGGAGTATTTACTTTCGATTTTAAAAGGGATTCTTAACCACATTCTTTGACGTAAACGAATAGCCATTCGAGACTCATCCACATTTTCTCTTTCCTCTAAACGTGTACGACTGTTAATATTATAACCAGGTTTTTTTAATATACGCCAATTGAGTTGTTCCCAATATCGGTTTTCATGGACCATCACGCTAGCCGGGGTTTTGGTTACGATCCAGCCTGGACCTGCGTACAGGGCTATATTGTCATTAAATTGGTAACCAAGTCCTCCAAGTAAAAGGAATTGGTGAAAAAAATAATTATCGTCAATCAGACGTAATTGAGGTTCCAAGTAGTATTTAAAAGCGGAACTATTCGTTAATGGGCCAGTCATAGTGGCTACTGTCCATCCTTTAGTATAAGACGCTCCACTATTGGCGGGACTTATGCCAAAGGAAAGAAAAAAAACAAGCGTTATTTTTACAAGGCGGGAAAGTATTTGATTGGCCATAGATTCATAGATGCAAAATAAACAGTTTATATTCAACAGTTAAAATATCAAGAGTTCACTAAGAAATATGGAAAATATTTACAAACTGCGCCATCCCCGTTCAGGTTCATTGCCATTGACCTAAGCGACTTTCTGTCATCATGAGGCGTGTGCGACGAGGATCTCCTGAAATAAGTATGAGCCACATTTTGGATACCGTTTCTTCAGTTAATGGCGGTGCCCGAGCAGGTGGAATTAAAAAGAAATAGGGGTTTTTCATAAGTTTTGATATATTGCGTCTGTTTTATTGTTTATTTAATAAATATACTTTCACAAAAATAACCATTAACCTGATGTAATAGTTTATTTAGATTCCATTTATGCAAAAGAAACTTGCTGCAATTTATGTAACCAAACCGGAATTTCTTCCTGAGCTCTGCGAGGAGTTAGGCGAATTTTCTCAGGTTATTGAAGATATGGTTTTTTCTTCCCGACTGAAAACCAATGTGTGTTTTGCTTTAGACATATGGCTTGAACCACAAATTGTAACTTTTCAATCCATTTCTGAAGCGGTCAAAATTCTTCGTCAGGCGGGAAAGTTCTGGTATTTGCATCCTGTCAGTCAAATAAGAAGATCACGATTAATTGAAGGACAATTACGCAAGTGCCCGTCACTTCAGCGCCACTTTCCTCTTGAAACAGAAATTCCCCCTTCTATCGGTGGTTTTTGTCTCCTGGATAATAATACGTTGTTGTACAGCACCAAGCGTTTAAAAAAATGGCCGCAAGGGCACTGCTTTTTTATTGAAGATAAAATAAATCCTCCTAATCGCGCGTACTTGAAATTATGGGAAGCACTTTTTCTTTTAGAAAAATATCCTGAATCGGGAGACTCCGTTTTAGATTTAGGCGCATCGCCTGGGGGGTGGACTTATGTCATGCAATCATTAGGGGCAAGTGTGACCTCGGTTGATAAGGCTCCGTTGGATGAAAAAATTGCAAAACTTCCACACGTTAATTATTTAAAACAAAGCGCTTTTGCTATAGAGCCATCCAAACTGGAACAAAGTTATGATTGGGTATTATCTGATGTTGCTTGCTACCCCGATAGAGCCTACTCTCTCATTATGAAATGGATAGAATCAGGCAATGCAAAGCAAATGATTTTTACTATAAAATTGCAGGGCAAAATTGATTTGGCTACCATCAAACAATTTCAATCAATTCCCAACTCACGCATTCTGAACATGTTTTATAATAAACATGAAGTCACTTTTTTTTATCCTGTTTGAAATTTAACCTTTATTAACCCTTAAGAGAAAGTGGGGTCGAGTATATTTCGATACTGGTAAGCTGTTCATCAGCTATGCTAAATTCTATTAACTAAATTTAATAAGGATTTTAATTATGGCACAGCATCCCTCTGTATTGATTGCAGGAGCCGGCCCTTCAGGATTAATGATGGCTTGTGAATTGGCTCGTTATGGGGTTTCTTATCGAATTATTGATAGAAAAAAAGGACGTACTCAGACAACTAATGCAGCGGGTATTCATACCAGAACCCTCGAAATCTTTCATCATATAGGGATTGTCGATCGTTTTCTTAACGCAGGGCAGCGTTGGAGTGCTTTTCGCTTGTACTCAGAAGATGAGTTAATGGCACGTATTCCTTTTGATAATATTGATTCTTTCTACCAATTTTCCTTGCTACTGGCTCAGAGTGAAACAGAAAAAATTCTAAATGAACGATTGGAAGAATTTAAGGGCCATGTTGAATGGCAAGTTGAGTTAATTGATTTTAAACAGGTAAAGGGAAAGGTAATAGCAACAGTCAAGCATGCTGATGGGCATACGGAAACAATTGAAAGTGATTGGCTGATTGGTTGTGATGGGATTCATAGCATTGTGCGTGAAAAATCTCAAATTTCATTTGTCGGAGATGATATTCCTCATGAATATTTGGTGGCGGATGTGCAATTATCAGGGCCCATCGATGATGAGGCGGATGCTTTTCTGGGTAAAAAGAATATGCTTGCTCTTTTCCCTCTTGGGAAAGAAATTTATCGTATTGTAGCGACAGCTGAAGGTTCAGAAGTAAAAAAAGAATTTACCGATGATGAGGTGAAGCAAATTGTTGAGCGCCGTTGTGGCAATAAATTTATAGTAACCTCGGTATTGTGGTCATCAGCTTTTTGGATACATAGTAAAATTGCAGATAAGATGCGTGATGGGTCTGTGTTTATCGGAGGTGATGCTGCTCATGTACATTCTCCAGCTGGCGCACAGGGGATGAATACGGGTTTGCAGGACATTTATAATCTGGCATGGAAGCTGTCATTTGTAATTAAAGGAAAAGCGAAACCCGAGTTATTGGATAGTTATGGGATTGAACGACTTCCTGTCATAGAGGAGATAGTAAATAAAACGGAAAGCATTACCAAAGCTGCGTTTCTTGAAAATCCACTATTGATTAAACTGCGTGAAGTGGTGACTAAGAATATTATTGGCCAGAGTGATTTTCTTCAGGATAAATTCGGCATGCAGCTTACTCAGTTATCGATCCATTATGAGGATAGCCCCATCATTCATTATCATACTGATATTAAAGGCCATACAGCACCTAAGCCTGGAGAAAGAGCTCCTGATGTTGTTATCAATAAGGCATCTGAGCGTTTTTATGATTACCTGCGAAATACACAATATAATTTATTACTCTTTACAGGCCATAATATCAATGATGTTCAATTAGCCAAGTTCCTGGATATTATGCAATGGATAGAGCAGACCTATTCAGATACCGTTAAGGTATCTATCGTTAGTTTTACCCGGATGGCTGATATAAAAAATACCATTATTGATGAGCAGTTCGCTCTTCATAATCGCTATAAGATGGAGGATTCGGGGTTTTATTTGATTCGTCCAGATCACTATATTGCTCTTTGCAGTTATAAAGTTGATAAAAAAACATTAAATGGCTTCTTTAATAGCGAGGCCAATTTGATTGCGTGATTAGTTAAAAGAGTACTAATGACAATGGTATTTCCAGATGTCGCGATCAAGTCGCGGCAGGTGGGGATTTTTATTAAGCTAACGCCAACTCAAAGGAACTGAAAAAAATGTTTCGTACTATTGTTCACTCATTACATCCGACTGTATTTTATTTAGTCGTATCAATAATTTACATAAGCTTTGCGTTGGTTACCTACTTTATTGCTACTAAAGTATTGGATGTAAAGAGGGGAAGAAGCGACCATCTTGATGAGGTGGCCAGCATTTCGTTGGGTACAATAAATGGGGCTTATAGCATTATCTTAGGATTTATTTTATTTCTGGTATGGGGAAATTTTCAAACTGCTATGCAGATTGCTGTGGATGAAGGCAGCAAATTGAGCATTATCTGGGAAAGTAGCCGTGCCTTGCCTCCTGCTGCTGCCCAAAAGATACAGAATATTGTGGAACAGTATGCCAATGAAGTGACTGAACTTGAATGGCCCGCTATGGCCGTCGGCGAAGACTCTCCTCAAGTGACTAAAACTTTGGGGGATATGTATGTGCTTTTGCAAAGCTTTTCACCTGAAACCGTTGTGGCTCAGACTTTTTATCGCAACATGGCCAGTGCTTTAAATGGAGTTGTGGAAAAGCGTAATCATCGTTTAAGCATGCTGGAAAGTTCAATCCCTACTGCTTGGTACCTTTTTGTTTTTGTGGTTGCCTGTGTCATTATCCTGCTGAATTCTCTTATTTTGCGTCGAAGTCTACTGCAATTGTATACGCATATTTTGCTGGTGTTGGTAATTAGTTTCTTTATCACAGCAATTGTTGCTTTGAGTTATCCATTTTCAGGATATATATCCGTGAATAAAAAGGAGCTTACTTATAGCTTTATTCCGAAAAAATAACTTTTTTATTATTTATAATACCTGTGCTGGGCTGGAAAGCTCAGCAATCAACCAAACGAAACAGCACCAAACGCCTCACCTCATCAGCAACGCATCACGCCATCTCGAACACATCACGCCATCTCGAACGCATCACGTCATCTCGAACGCATCACGCCATCTCGAACGCATCACGCCATCTCGAACGCATCACGCCATCTTGAACGCATCACGCCATCTCGAACGCATCACGCCATCTCGAACGCATCACGCCATCTCGAACGCATCACGCCATCTCGAACACATCACGCAATCTCGAACACATCACGCCATCTCGAACACACCACGCCATCTCGAACACATCACGCCATCTCGAACACATCACGTCACCACGAACGCATCACGCCATCTTGAACACATTCACGTCACCACGAACGCATCACGTCATCTCGAACGAAGTGAGAGATCTCCTAACCTAAGCACTGCACCCATATACGGAGAGCCCTCACTTCATTCGGGATGACGACTCCCCAAGCAGGGTACAGCTTATTCATTCAGCCAGGCCATAAGATTTAATTAGGAAGTCGCACTAATGATAATCATTAATTTGGTTATTCCAGGTATTTCACTATGTTGTACGTCAAATTGTTTGATCGTAATCGTGTATCGATCATTAATTTTAGCCAACCACCCCATAAATAATTTAAAAGGGACCGCATCAAAGGTTAATTGGATATCTCCTGATCCGGTTTGTTGGAGTTGATAGGGAAATTTAAGAGTGGAATTATCCTTAAGCTGAGTTGCCAGTAAGGTGAGTAATTGACTGTTATCCACTGTTTGCTTTGTTTTTGAAGAGAGCCCTTGTTGTTTTACCTTTTGCATCCAGGCCAACGTTTCAATTTTCTCATTCAATTGAGCCGTTTTTTGAGTCACTTTATTGCTTAGCGGGGCATACAATAATAAGTAGTAGCAATAAATAAAGAGGCATACAGCGGCAATAACCACCATCCATTTTTCTCGCTCATTCAGCGTATTCAAATAGTGTTTCACGTTAACTCCAGAGTGGCGACAACATGCTGATCTCGAGTTGAGGCCTGTGTCTGCTTCACTTTAAGCTGCAATTTTTTCAATTTATTTTCAATATCTTCCAAACTGGCGAAGTCTGAACTAATGAGTGTTACAGATAATGTTTTATTTTGATAGCGAAGCTCTTCGATAGTCGTTTGATTCTCATTCATTACTTTAGCAAATTGATTTAGCAAAAACCAAAAATGAGTTTGAGCGTCTGATGCATTACTACCAAGCAGCTGACTGATACGAAATTTGGGACTAATTACTTGTTTGGCTTCAGGAAAAAACTCATGATAAATAGTTGCGATTTGCTGATCAATCGCATCCGTTTTTTTATTTAAAAAATGCAAGGAGAGGGCGTTGACCAATAAAAGAGACAATAACCAAATACCGCATAATGCTCCTGCCAGTTGATAGCCCTTTTGGGTCCAACCAGAAGTATTACCGTGAAGCATTTCTCCCTGACAAAGATTCATTGGTTTTGTTTTCAGGATCTTCTGAGCCATCCAGGTGTAGGAAAAATCATTGCTTTTGGGCAAGGAATTATCAACTGTTATTTCACTGTCTTGAAAGAAAAGCGGCTCATTTAATGGGTGCTTTTTTATATAAGATCGTGCCAGCTCGCCGGAAAGAGCTCCTTTAAAATCATCATTATTAATCAATAAAGTGGATTCGCTAATGCATAACTCTTGAGAGGATAAAGCAAACCAGTCTAAAGTAATGAGATCAAACTCAATATTTTGTTCATCAAGAAGGTGCATCAGGTATTGAATTCTTTGTTTACTTATTACTGCGACAACATAGTGATTATTTTGATATCTTAATTTATCAAAAGCAAAATGAAGTTCTTCCACTGATTGGGCCACTTTATCTTCAAGGGCGTATGGAATTGCTACCCTTGCCTTTCTCTCAGGCAGCCAGGGTAATTCAAGATCAAGGATGCTGGAGCTTGCAGTCGTTTCGATGATTAGGGTAGTACATTCTTTTTGTAATGTCTTAATTTCTGCAAAGTTACGTTGAGCGGGTGCAGCGATAAGCTCGCCTTCCTGCGAAATTTTTAAACAAAAACAACCCTTATCATTAAGATGTTTTGTAAATAAGAAACAATGATCCATGAGTCGAACTCTATTTAGTTAATATAGAACGTTCCCGTATTTTTCGAAGCTTAATACGGGACGTTTCTAATCCCGTAGAGCGCTTCACTGCATACGGGCAAGGTAACTGATTGATTATACATATGCTCTATGTTTTTGTGCATTCATTTCAATCCATTGTTTTTTTAGCTGTTGTGACAATAAATAGACTACAAGGGCATATTGTGGACTGGAATTATAACGAGTAATGACAAAGAAATTAGGATAAGCCAACCAGTATTCTTTTCCTTCATCAGTCATGAGTTCAATTAAGCCCGCGCGATTAGGGTGATTATGAGAGGCAGTTATTGGTCTGACTCCTGCTTTTTCCAATTGCAAGAAATTATAATTGGCTGTTTTAGGATTGGTTTGGATTTGTCTAAATCTCCAGCCAGTTAATTTAGCCTGTTGGGCAATGCCTTCATTTAATTTCCAGCCGTGTTTTTGGAAATAATTAGCAACACTGGCAATGGAATCACCATTATTAGCGATTAGATCACGTGTGCCTTTATTTTTAAAATCTACTGCATAATAACGGTAACTGCTTGGCATAAATTGAGGCTTGCCCATCGCGCCGGCATAGGAACCTTTATAATAGGTAGCTGGAACCTTGTGTTCACGGCATAGAAGTAAATATTCTTTCAACTCTTTGGTAAAATATGGGGAGCGTTTAGGATAATTGAAAGCTAAAGTGGCCAGTGCGTCCAGAACTCTGTATTCCCCCTGACGTTCACCATATAACGTTTCTACGCCCAGAATAGCAACAATAATCTCTGGAGGAACACCATATCTTTTTTGTGTTTTTTCCAAGGCTTTCTGGTTCGCTTTCCAATAATTCAATCCCCCTTGCAATCTTTGCTGGGTAAGAAATAGCTCTTTATAAACATCCCAGTTTTTCTTTTCATAAGGTTTTTCCATAGATTCAATAATCTGAGGCTGGATCTGTACCTGGCTTAACGTTTCAGTCAATTGCTTGGCGTTAAAGTGATGCTGCTTTACCATGCTTTTAATAAAAAGTTGTACGTCTTTGCGTTGAGTAAACGCAGTATCGGCAAAGTTAGTAAAAGAAAGAAGAAAGAGTATAGTAAAGCCTAGCCAGCTTATTCGTCGCATGGTGCATCCTATGTTGAGGCCAAAACCACGAATTCTAGTAAAATTATGGGTTATTAGCAAATTTTCTTTACATAATGAACCAATTAGTTCACAAAAATAACAGAATTCTCTTTGCCTACTTTCTGCACGCAAACATTTAAGATAGAATCAGGCTATTTGCAAAAAGGCTATTTCAGTTGAGTGACTTAAAGCGGATTCGTAACTTTTCAATTATTGCCCACATCGACCATGGTAAATCTACTTTGGCCGATAGGTTTATTCAAATTTGTGGTGGTTTAACAGAGCGCGAAATGAGCTCTCAAGTCCTTGATTCTATGGACATAGAGCGTGAGCGTGGCATCACTATTAAAGCACAATGTGTCTCGTTAAATTATACGGCAAAAGATGGAAAAACCTATTTATTAAACTTTATTGATACCCCAGGGCACGTAGACTTTAGCTATGAGGTGTCTCGATCTCTTGCTGCCTGCGAGGGGGCCATTTTAGTAGTCGATGCGGCTCAAGGGGTCGAAGCTCAGACCGTGGCTGTTTGTTATACTGCTATTGATCAATCATTATCTGTATTACCGGTATTAAATAAAATAGATCTTCCTCAGGCTGAGCCTGAGCGAGTGATCTCCGAGATAGAAGATATTATTGGTCTTGATGCTCATGACGCAATAAGAGTCAGCGCTAAAAGCGGAATGGGAGTAGAGGATGTTCTTGAAGCCTTGGTAACCAATATTCCTCCTCCTGAAGGAGAGCTTGATGCTCCCTTGCAGGCTCTTATTATCGATTCATGGTTTGATAGTTATCTTGGAGTGGTTTCGCTGGTGCGTATAGTCAATGGTTCTATACGTAAAGGCGATAAGATGCGAGTCATGTCTACAGGTCGGGCGTATGAAGTGGACCAAGTAGGTATCTTCACTCCTAAGCGCACTAAATTGGAAGTATTGCAAGCCGGAGAAGTAGGGTATGTTGTTGCTGGCATTAAAGAAATCCAGGGTGCTCCTGTAGGTGATACTTTAACTTTAGATAAAAATCCTGCTGAGAAAGCACTTCCAGGCTTTCAACGCGTTAAACCTCAAGTATATGCTGGTTTATTTCCTATTAGTTCGGATGATTTTGAAGCATTCAGAGAGGCTTTGGCTAAATTAAGTTTAAATGATGCTTCTTTATTCTATGAACCAGAATCTTCAGAGGCCTTGGGTTTTGGTTTTCGATGTGGATTCCTGGGCATGCTGCATATGGAAATTGTTCAGGAACGATTAGAGCGAGAATACAACCTGGATCTGATTTCTACAGCACCCACGGTTGTTTATCAGATCATTACCCAAAAGGGAGAGACTCTATTAATTGATAATCCTTCACATCTTCCTCCAATTCCGCAGATTAAAGAAATGTCAGAGCCTATAGTGCGGGCTAATATTTTAGTTCCGCAAGACTACCTCGGTCCCATTATTACTTTATGTGTCGAAAGACGTGGGGTACAGGTGAGTATGACTTACAGTGGACGACAGGTTTCGGTTTCCTATGATATTCCCATGAGCGAAGTGGTATCAGACTTTTTTGATCGATTAAAATCAGTTAGCCGAGGTTATGCTTCATTGGATTATAATTTTTTACGTTTCCAAGAAGCTGATCTGGTAAAAATGGACATCTTGATTAATAGTGAAAAAGTAGATGCCCTGTCCGTGATTGTGCATCGTGATACTGCCCATAGTCGAGGAAAAGCAATCGCTGAAAAAATGCGCGATCTGATCCCACGTCAAATGTTTGATGTTGCTATTCAAGCAGCGCTTGGAAGTCATATTATTGCACGTCAATCAGTTAAGGCGCTGCGTAAAAACGTTACTGCAAAATGTTATGGTGGTGATGTGTCGCGTAAACGGAAATTATTAGACAAACAAAAGGCTGGGAAAAAACGCATGAAACAAGTCGGGCATGTGGAAATACCTCAAGAAGCATTTATGGCAGTTTTTCAAACCGATAGAAAAAAATAGGACTGTTTATTGATGTTTCTCGTAGAAACTAATTTTTGGGATATAAAGTTATGAATTTTGCTTTAATATTAGTTTTATTATCTTGTATCAGTGGATTTATTTACTTATTAGATGTGGTTTTTTGGGCTAAGAAACGCTCACCAGGTCAAAAGCCGGGACGTATTATTGAATATTCCCGTTCCTTTTTTCCTGTATTTTTTATCGTTTTATTACTCCGTTCATTTCTGGTTGAACCCTTTCGTATTCCTTCAGGTTCTCTGGAGCCGACTTTATTAGTCGGTGATTTTGTGGCAGTTAATAAATTTGCTTACGGTTTAAGACTCCCTGTATGGGAAAAAAAAGTAGTATCCATAGCTGAGCCTAAAACAGGTGAAATTGCTGTGTTTCGCTGGCCGCCTGATCCTTCTTATGACTACATTAAAAGAGTGATTGGTGTCCCTGGCGATAAAATCAGCTATCACAATAAGACATTATCGATTAACGGAAAGGAAATGCCACGCACTTTTGTTGAATATACGATGGATGAGAGTTCAGGAAAAGCTGTGGCTAAATATAAGGAAGACTTAAATGGAGTTGTTCACGATATATTTATCAGGGCAGATGTACCGGCAACCGATTTTGATGTAGTGGTTCCGGAGGGAAGTTATTTCATGATGGGCGATAATCGGGATGATAGTGCTGATAGTCGCTATTGGGGGTTTGTTCCAGAAAATTATCTGCGCGGAAAAGCCTTTTTAGTGTGGATGAGCTGGAATGGAAAGACTGATAATCTTCGTTGGTCAAAAATTGGAAGATTGATTCATTAAGGGAATAATTTATGCAAAAGCAACAAGGAATGACACTAATTGGCATGTTATTAACTGTAGTGGTTTTAGTTATGGCGGCAATCGTAGTGATGCGATTGGTGCCTGTTTATATACAGCACTATGAAATAGTGCAATCTATAAAATCTTTAAATACAGTACCTGTTGCTTCTTTATCAGGCGATCCTCTTGCTGATGTAGAAGTACTACGAAGCAGTTTAAACAAACGCCTTGATATCAATGGAGTGGATAATCTTAAGAATAGTGAAGTAATCTTTACTCCCAATGGCGAACATCGGTATCAGGTACGATTAAAATATCAAGCCATCCGATTTTTGGCATATAATATAAATTTATTAATTAATTTTGATGATACATATGAGGTAGTGGCTGGTAGTGAAAATTGATTTAGAAAGATTGTGTAGACGTTTGAATTATCAATTCGTAAAACCTGCTTATTTAAAACAGGCTTTAACTCATTGCAGCGTTGGTAGTGAAAATTATGAGCGCTTTGAGTTTCTTGGTGATTCTATATTAAGTTTTGTGATTGCTCATGAGTTATTTAATCGATTTCCCGCGCAGAGTGAGGGGCAACTTAGTCGATTGCGATCTTTTCTGGTCAGAGGAGAAATGCTGGCAGAAATTGCCAAAGAATTAGCGCTGGGTGATTTTCTTTTTTTAGGGCAAGGTGAATTGAAAAGTGGGGGCTTTCGCCGAGCTTCTATCCTTGCTGATGCCTTAGAAGCTGTTTTTGCAGCTGTTTTTTTAGATGGTGGTATCGCTGCGGCAAAAGAAGTTATTTTAAACTTATTTCGTTCAAGACTCGAAGATCCTAATTTAAATGACTGTCTAAAAGATGCTAAAACCCAATTGCAAGAGTACTTGCAAGCTGAGAAATATGCTTTGCCTGAATACAGTTTGACGAAAGTTGAAGGCGATGAGCATGATCAAATATTTTATGTCACCTGTACTGTGGATGGGATCAAGCATATATCTCACGGCCAAGGTTCTAATAGAAGAAAAGCAGAACAGTTGGCCGCCAGATCTCTATTAGAGCAGTTACAGGAAAAACATTAGGGAGCATTGACCCTTGGTTCTCTTGGCCTACGAGCCGCGACTCGTTCGCGGCATCCGGAGAATCTCAATCAGCTACAAATTTCTTCATAGAGCTCGCGCCTAAAAATCTGCATAATTTTCAGTTCTAATCTGCTTTTTCTAAAGCGCTACATACCTCCATCCATTCTTCCTCTGTCTTGTGTAGGGAAGAATGTGCGAAGTCGCGGTCTTGTAGTAGTTTATCCAATTTTTTCTTCTGACTATTATCTTCATAAAGTGTTGAATCACTCAACTGAAGATCGAGTTGCTGAATTTTCTCCTGATACTGGTCCATTAATTGTTCTAACTTCTTTAGGCGATTTTGTAAGGTTTTTTTCTCTTTATACATGCTGGCAGAAGAGTTGGCGGAGACTTCTTTTTCTTTTACGGCATTTTTTGATTGCAACCATGAGTAATAATCATCGAGATCGCCATCAAAAGGCTGAACTTTCTGTTGGTATACCAAATAGAAATCATCCACACTTGTTTTTAGCATATGACGATCATGTGAAATCAAAATCAGGGCTCCTTCGTAACTTTGTAGAGCCAGCTCAATTGCTGATCGCATGCCGAGATCCAAATGGTTGGTGGGTTCATCAAGTAATAATAAATTGGGTTTAAGCCAGACGAGTTTCGCCAAAGCCAAACGTGCTTTTTCACCACCAGAAAAATGATGAATGGCTTGAACTGCCATATCACCGATGAAATTAAAACCACCCAGAAAATCACGAATGCTTTGTTCTCTTGCTTCAGGCGATAAGATTTGGATGGTCTCCACTGGGCTTAGTTTACAATCCAGTTGTTCTAGTTGATGTTGAGCATAATAGCCTATTTTTAAATGAGGAGAGCGATGAATATCTCCGCTTAGAGTAGGCAAAGAACCAGTTAAGGTTTTAATTAGAGTAGATTTTCCTTCACCATTGGGGCCCAGTAGAGCAATTCTATCGCCAGGATTAAGGGTGAGATTAATTTTTTTCAGGATAGGCGCATCAGCTTGATATCCGGCATTAACCTGATTGCATTGAATTAAAGGATTCCCCGCGCGAGGGCAAGGAAAGAAATCAAAAGAAAAAGGAGAATCTGCCTGGGCTGCTGCAATAATTTCCATTTTTTCAATTGCTTTGACACGACTTTGAGCTTGTTTTGCTTTAGTGGCTTTTGCTTTAAAGCGATTTACAAAAGCCATCATGTGATTAATTTTTGTTTGTTGTTTTTCATACATGATTTGCTGCAAAGCTAATTGTTGCGCATGAGTTTTTTCAAAACAACTGTAATCGCCGGTGTAAAGGGTTAAATTTTGCTTTTCAATATGCAATATATGAGTGACAAAGGCATCAAGAAATTCTCTATCATGAGAAATTAAAATAATAGTACTTGGACTTTGTTTTAAAAAACGTTCCAGCCAGAAAATAGCTTCCATATCCAGGTGGTTTGTTGGCTCATCTAACAAGAGCAATGCTGCAGGTTTCATTAAGCAGCGAGCCAGACTTAAACGCATTCGCCAACCACCAGAAAAGCTATTAACCGAGGCTTGCTGCTGATCCCCTCTAAAGCCAAGACCGGACATGATAGTAGCTGCTTGAGCAGGCTTACTGTATCCTGCAGTATGAGCCAATTCTTCATGACAGGCCAAAACGTCTGCATCATTGCCGGATTGCTCCGCTTTTGCCAGGCGCTGCAGCAGATTAATATATTCTTCATCACCACCAAGAACAAAGTCTAAAGCTTTTTCATCGCTATCAGGTAATTGTTGGGATAAATGACTGATACTTAATTGAGGATTAATTAAATATTCGCCTGTATCTGCTGTTAATTTACCCAACAAAAAATCAAAAAGGGTGGATTTTCCACAACCATTATGACCGATCAATCCAATTTTTTGTTTTTCATAGAGACTAACACTGGCTTTATCGAGTAAGACTTTGTTTCCACGAGATAAAGTGATGTGACGCAAGGTGAGCATGTTAAACCATCAGCAAAAATTAATGAGGAATTTTATCATAATTTAGTGAGGCCTTCACAATTAATATTTTCCCGGCACCACTGCAGCGCTTAGCCAAACAATTTGCTTTTATTGGGCAATTGCGACGATTAGTTACACATGAGTGATAGAGCACGAAACTCCAAAGGCGTCACTTTTTTTGGTTTTAATGCAAAATTAGCAGGATTGTTAATTCATGAATTTTCTTTTATTAAGGCCAATTCTGAATTGGCCTTAATATCCTCTTATTGTAAAACTTATAATTTGGTTTGGAAATCTAAGTACTCAGCAACTAACTCCTCTTTTCTAGTGGAATTATTAGTAAGCACGCTCAAACTTACATGAGCTGAGATTGGTTTCACTAGGGGCACATCATTATACTGTTCTATGTTTTGAAGTTTTACAAATTTTTTCCAGAAGCAAGTTTGAAAATTTCGGTTTAGGGAGGAAATCGCGTTTATGTCTTCGGATTCAAGTTCAATACTAGTTGCTTTTAGGTTAGATTCCATGTGAGAAGAACTAGAAGCTTTTACAACAGGTATAATATTTTGTTCCAATAGCCAAGCCAGTATCACTTGATGAGGTGTAACTCCGTGCTTTGTCGCAATACCTTTTATAACTTCTTCCCCCGCTATATCTGCTTTTCCTCTCCCAAAAGATCCATAAGCCATAATTTGAATTGAATTTTGCTGACAATATTTCACAGTCTCATCTTGAGTTAAATAGGGGCTCATTTCAATTTGATTATATTTGATTAAGCGACGATATTCCCCCATTCTTTCTAAATCACTAACAGTAAAGTTGCTAACACCAATTTCTTTTATTTTTCCTTCTCTTTTTAGAGCAATAAGCTCTTCTAAAACCTTAGTGGCATGTTCATGCAATAAAAGAGCAGGACTATGGAACATTAAAATATCAACATACCCTGTATTTAATTCTTTTAAAATATTATCTAAAATGCTCCTAATGGAAAAATTATGATTCAATAAATCATTGTCATTAATTTTTGAGCAAATTTTTATTTCATTACGAGCAATACCATGCAGAGCTTCTCCAAGTAGTTCATGCCCCCCTGAATAAGCAGTCGCTAAGTCAAAGGTTTTGTATCCCACTGTAATAAGCTCTTTTAAGGTTTCTGATGTTTTAATCCCTAATGTTCCTGAACAGATTTCAATTTTTTGCTGCATATAATTCTCCTTATTATATTAATATTGCTGAAATGGAAGATATTCGGTTCCAATTTCACGAGCTAAACTGTGCAGATATTGCTCCATGATTTGGATGCGACTCCTTGCTTCTTCTTTAGCAGATCTGGTATGAAATGTCTGGGGTAATTTAAATAATTTCATATAAAAATGATCGAGAATGAAGCGTTGATCATTTGCTTCTCGCTTATCAGGGAAAGGGTATGCTAAATCATAAAGCGAATTTCCATGGTTAAAACCTACGGCCATAGTTCGAGCAATTCCAATTGCTCCAAGAGCATCTAAGCGGTCAGCATCTTGTACAATTTTTGCCTCTAATGACTGAGGCACGAATCCCGCTGAGTAGCTATGGCAAAGAATGGCATGATAGGTAGCATCATGGAATTCATCTGGATATCCCCATTGCTTAAGTAACTCAATAGTGTTTTGTGCAGATATTTTAGAAGCATCTTTTCGCTTCTTTGAAAACTTATCCATAGGCAAAGAGTCATGAAGTATTGCACTAGGCAAGACGACTGCTAAATTAGCATTTTCCTTTTCAGCTAATTCTAAAGATGTTTTTGTGACACGTAAAACATGATCTAATCTATGGCCAGGATCAAACTGTTGATCAATTTCCCGCATATGTTGAACAAACAACTTGCGCCAACTATCTAGATTTTTTCTTCCTACCGACTGCATTGCGCTCGATTCAAATCTACCATGCATTCTGATATTTCCTTACTTCGCAAACCGCCAAAGTATATGTCATAAAAGCAATAAAATGACGTAATAGTATTGCCCCTGTCACGTTGACTCATCTTAATTTAAATATCCATTAAGAATATCATAAAATGATGGGTTCAATATTAAGTTCTATATCATAATGCTCTTTAATTTGCATTTGAATTCAATCGGCAAACGCTAATAATTCTGCTTGGTAAGCCCCCATAACCAATGCATGCTTCTGTAAATGCCAACGTTGCCTCGTCGTAATCCCTTAAGACCTAAACTATCAATCAGCCACCCTGCTGATACTTTAATTTTCTCGGGATCATGCGTGGGGTACAGCTGTATATTAGCAAGCGTAGGTCGGGCAACAGATTGCCCGACAAGGTGCTAATGAAAGTTATATAAGACTATTAAATAGCACAATGTTAAGAAAGGTTGGGTATGATTAAGTAATTTTGTAAGAGTGATAGCAAGGATCTTTAGTCGGGTAATTCGGCAGCTGCTGGGAAATTTAGGGAGTTGCAATCAGGTGTAATTAATGATTTGTAATGGGTTTTAGATTTTATCAATTAAATTGGATTTTTGATTTATGTTCTTGCTCTACGGTGTTATCAACTCCGGTTTCTTTTTTTCCAGAATATGCCAAATGAGGATTATTAATAAGTTCTCGGCTAATTATCGCCAATCCATTGGAAAGATTTAAATTCTCAGGATCTTCCTCTAAAGCATTTTTCAATTGGCGATGAATATCGGTCAATGAACCTTTATAAAAACATCCATCACCGCATGATAAACAAACATCCGTTGTATAGTCAGTTGGAGGAACAAAGAAGTGCTCCCCATGCGAAGCTAATATTGCTAGTTCTTCATAGCTAATAAAGGTGTCGATTCCTTGGTCTACGGGATTTCTTATGTTCTCTTCTGCTTTGCTATCCCAAGGGCTATCCATTCTATTCGTTATTTGCATATTTACTAAATTTTCATCTTTTTGTTTGGGACAAATTAAATTTTGAATCGAATTTCCATGTAAATGATGTTTTATAAGTTGTTTTAATCTACCATTTGATAAAGCATCTTTATGTAACTCTAGGGATTCTAAAGGCTGGTTTCCAAGTAAAACATTAATCAAGGCATTAGCTGCATCCATTTTTTCATTTCTTGAATACCCAAAATTAAATTTGAATCCTAAAAAGCTAACTGTATTCTCATATTCCTTACCAAACATGCGCATCGTTACATAATTATTAAGGGCAGTAATAATCTCTTTGTTTTCTGGTGATGGCGTGTAATTTAATTTACAAAACTCATGGGGTTCCAGAGGTTGAAAAAATGTTGACGTTGCTGCAGTTATAGAATTTTTAAGTGGTGAAGGCAACTCATGCACTTGCTCCATGACTTCTTCAAAACTTAAACTTTGATTATTAGGGATAATAATGACAGCAGAATCTTTATCTTCACTTTCAGCCAATTCAATATAATTTAAATTAGCCAACGAACTCCTGAATTGAAAACTCCTTCTATTGCCAATAACCATAATTAATCCATTTTCATCAGTCATATTTCTAATATTATGCAGTCCCCTCTGGCCGCTGGAACCGGTGACTTGCGTTATCAAGTCGTTATGGTTATATACATCACTAGGTAAATATTCCAGTATGGTTAGTTTGAAATTGTTAACAAGGTTTTCCGGTATGTCATCGTTTACTACATCCAGATGCAAATCAGGATTTAAATCTTTGTTTATATCAATAGTGTAGAAGTCATCACTATTTGGATGAGTTTCACGATTATGGCTGCAGTGTGGATTGTCATGAGAACAACCAATAACCAAGGCTTGTGGTATATTGGACTCTGATAGAATTGAACTGTCATTTCCGCTCTTCATAAATCATACTCATTCATACTATATTTAATTAACTCTAATTATAGTCATTTTATAGCTATTCTTTTTTTAGTATCGAAGGATTACCGTAAGTCATGGATAAACTAATTAGTTCAAACCAAATTGATTTACACTAATAATCGGACCACTTGGCTCACTGCGGAAAATTATGGTTTAGGGATCTAATTCGTGAGCGCACTTCCGCAGGACCTGACAGCAAAACAACGTGGAATTCAATTTGGTCGCCCTAAGAAAATGAATGAAGAACAAAAATTATTAGCACAACAGTTATTAGAAGAAAACAAATCTGTCAGTGAAATTGCTAAAACTTTTAAGTTCATAAAGCAACAATATATCGTTTGCAAGATCGATAAGGAGTTCGAGTATGCACTCAAAGATATTAAGTTTTTTCAGCACCAAGGCAGGCAAACAGAAAATACAAACTGGATGTCTTTCCCAAACAGAACTCTTTATCTATTTTTATCTTATCATGCTGTTTGATTACTTTGGATTAACTCAGCAAACTTTGGACCTAATAGCTAGGGCTCCAACTACTATCGATTATTTAAATATTTGGCTGTTCCGTATATTAGGTGTGATTGGATTAATACTGTTTTATTTGGTCAATGGTGGAGGCAAGGGTAATGATTTTCTCAGTAAGTTCTTTACCTTTTCTTTCACTGTGGGTATTAAATACTATTTCCTTGATATTCTTTTAGAATGTCTACCAAATTATTTTCCAGTATTGTCTTCTAATTATTATCTAATACCGTTAAATATTTTGATAAATATCATTATGGCAACTAACATTGGCCTGAGAATTTATCAAACCAAAACTTAGTTATAATTTTACAGAATGGTGGTTGATGAGAGCTGAAAAACCTTCCCCACTTTTTATCTCAGATGAGCAAAAATTGGCAAATAGATCAATAAAGCTCCCTAATAATCCTTAAGTCGGTTGGCCGTTCCATTACTCCCCAAGGGCCGACAACTGAATTTTGGTCGTACATTGTAAAAAGAATTATTAATGCGAAAAAAGTTTGTTAACATCATACTAGGGCATCATTAGAATGATATTACGACACTTTAATTGATTACAACCCTAACTGGGTATTTTTTGAGAAAAATAACCATGAAATATTATGCTGTTATACCCCTATTTATTACATTATTCGTTAGTCAGACCTCCTTCTCACTTCAAAAAGCGGTTTTTTCACCTAATTTAGAGTCTATGACGATTACTTCAATTCATAACGCCATTCAGAGTCATCAACTCACTTGCTTTCAATTGGTGACCTTATACCTTGAGCGGATTAAAAAATATAATCTAAGTGTCAACAGCAGCGCACCAATCAATGCCTGGAGTGAAATTAATCCCTCCGTTTTAACCCAAGCACAACAGTTAGATGCATACTTTAAAAAATCAGGTCAGATATCAGGACCACTTCACTGTATCCCTGTCATTCTGAAAGATAATATTAATTCATTTGATACTACAACAACTTCTGGATCTTACGCATTACTAGGCAGCCAACCGATTCACGATGCATTTCTAGTAGAAAAATTACGCAATGCTGGCGCCATTATTTTGGGAAAAGGAGGTATGGACGAATTTGCCTGGGGAATGTTTGGCATTAGCAGCCGTAATGGAAGAATTGGTAATGCCTATGATCCTAGCAAAAACCCTGGAGGGTCTAGCGGTGGACCGGCAGCTGCAGTCAGCGCTAGTTTTGCTTTACTTGGTATTGGTACTGATAACAGTGGATCAGTAAGAATTCCATCTGCATTTCACGGTTTGGTAGGATTGCGCCCAAGTACTGGCCTGATTAGTCAACATGGTATTTTCCCCATGGGTAATCTAGATGGAACGGCAGGACCTATTACACGCACTACACAAGAGCTAGCCATTTTACTGGATATAATTGCGAAGCCTGATCCTCATGATCCGAAAACACTGAAAACCCCGAGAGTGAAAACCTATACGGCATTTCTTAACATGAATGGATTGAGTAACAAACGTATTGGTATCGTGCATTACGTTAGTGACATCAATACATTTGATAAAATGCCAGCTCACATTGCAAAAATAATGCATAACGCCATCACAAGCATGCGGCGGTTGGGGGCAACCATTATTGATGTAAATCTCCCTGCATTTAATAATGATCGTCAAAACAATCAAGCTGGGGAAATTCAAGATGTAAATGAGTATCTCGCTTCTTTTCCATCGACGCGAAAAAGTTTTCGAGATATTTGTGAATCCAACCGCACTCGAAATTTTGGCTCTATAAAAAATTGTCTTCAATTTATGAAGAATATGGCGAGCAAAACCAGCACGTCTTATAAACGTGCTTTAACAATTTTTGCCAAAAATAATAGCTATGTTCAAAAGGTTATGGACAAAAATCATCTGGATGCTTTACTCATGCCGATTACCACACAGGGAACCGCCACATATGATGGTATGAGAGTTAATACTTGGCGTGCACCTATCTCATCTAACGCAGGTCTTCCTTCTATTAATATAAATGTTGGCTATAGTGATGAAACACACATGCCTATCGGAGTTGAGTTAACGGGCAAACAATTTCAAGAGGGTACTTTGATTGAGATTGCTTATGCTTATGAAATGCATTCACCAGAAAGAATCACGCCATCTATGCCAGAAGAAAATTCGGTTTTATTTAATTTTTCAATCCCAGAACTGAATAACTTATTTACCATGTTAGGTAAAAATGCTTACGAGGAAGTATTAATACAAGGTAAAAAGTCCGATGAAGTGTTTAATGAATTAACTCCTGAACGATTCAGAAAAATTACTGCTGACACAATTGAGAAATTAAGGGGGGAATTTAAATTGAATTAAAAATGAGTATTAAACGGTATCGTCATAATCCCGCCGACCCTCAGAGTGAAATAAATTAGGGGTTAACTTAGTCAACGTTAAAAAGCTGACATATAATCCCTCTCCAAACATCGAGTTGATCAGGTACTATTTCTACCGCATTAACCCCCTGTGTGATAAAATGCATAGCGTCCTCTGGTGGATGAGGTCTTATAGAATCATGAAACTCTGCACATAAACTAAGATAGCTACTTAGTCCATGTTGACTCATCAATTAATTTAAATGTCCATTAATAATGTCATAAAATGATGGGTTCAATATTAAGTTCTATATCATAATGCTCTTTAATTTGCATTTGAATCCAATCGGCAAACGCTAATAATTCTGCTTGGTAAGCCCCGCCATAATTTACCATAACCAATGCATGCTTCTGGTAAATGCCAACGTTGCCTTGTCGTAATCCCTTAAGACCTAAACTATCAATCAGCCACCCTGCAGATACTTTAATTTTCTCGGGATCATGCGTGGGGTACAGCTGTATATTAGGGTGTTTAATACATAGTTTCTGCGCTATTTTCTTGGATATAATAGGATTATGAAAAAAACTACCTGCATTCCCTAGCTCGTCGGGGTCAGGTAATTTACTTTGACGAATGCTAATGATTATATTACGTAAGTCATGAGGTGTTGGATCTGTTAAAGTTGAAAGTCTTTGGGCAATATCACCGTAATTAACATGAAGATTGGGCTCCGTTAATAAAGTAAAACTGACGCTAATAACTATAAAACGCGAATTATTTTTTAAAAAGCTATTTCGATAACTAAATTGACATTCTTTATTGCTAAGACTAACTAGTTTTGACGTTTGAAGATCATATACCAAAACCTCTTTGATAAAATCTTTAACCTCGACTCCGTAAGCTCCAATATTTTGAATTGGCGATGCACCCACCGTGCCCGGGATTAAGCTTAAATTTTCCAAACCAAACGCACCATGAATGATGCAATAAGCCACAAACGCATCCCAGTTCTCACCTGCCATTGCCGTAACAATCTGTTCTTGGCCAACTTTAGTAATTGTGATACCACGTAACTTATTATGGATAACTAAACCTTGATATCGGGTGGGTATTATTAGATTACTCCCTCCGCCCAAGATAAAGAACTTTGAAAAATTAGAAAGAATTTCTCTAATTTCATCTAATTTCTCGACTTGATTTAACACAACATAATGAGACGCTGTTGATTTTAAGTGCAATGTATTTAAGGGAGTTAAATCAATATCTTCTAAAATGTTCAGCATCGGTTTCTAATGAGTCGTGTATTAAGATATTTATTATCTCGAATTTTATTTGGAGGCACAATGAGTATAATTAATAATAAGTTTATTTAAGGTTTATATTATCCTTTATGCTGAAGAACAAATGATACATTAAGCACAGAAGCGTGGGTTTTGGTGTATAATATTTATACAATTGATCGAGTTGTCGCGATACAGGGAGATGTATAATGCCGCCCAAACCTCAGCAAAAACCAGCGGGCGCTGCCGCAGCTGCTACTACTTATAGTGAAACGCAAAAAATTTTAAAACCTAAGGGCTGTGGATTAACAAATAAGAAAAAGCCTTCGGTTATCATTATACACGCACCAAGTAATAATGACTCTGCTGTAGGCTACCATACGGTAAAAGACGTTACTGAAACGGCGGGTTATGCTCTTATTAATAAAGGGCAAATTATCTGGGATACAAAGGCTGGACTAGAAAAATTAATTAAACCGGGGCATCAGAATAAGTCATTAACCATATGGGTTGAAGCACACGGTGCCCCCGGCTGGTTTTTTGCTGACAAAAGAAGCGCTATGGATGAATTGGAAAGCACTGCTCGATTTGTGGTTTTTGCTCGAACCATTGAAAAATTGACTGGGGCCAAACTAACCAATATTGTCTTAAGTGGTTGTTACACTGGGGTTGAAATAATCAATAAAGAGGGTAGTCAATTTTTTTATTCCCCCGCGCGCGTACTCAGCATGTTGTTACCTAAAGTGAATGTCATGGGCTTCATTGGGCATAATGCCAATGCCGTGGTTAATGATGTTTATGAATACACCGGTGACGCCTATAAGAAAATATCCGTTAAACCTGAAGATGCTGCGATTGTATTTGAGAATGGAAAAGTAATAGAAAGTTATGCTCGTAAATTATATTGTGACCATCACTACACACCTGATTTTATTCTAAAACAATGCAAGCTTAACAAAGAGGAATATTTTGCTTCTTGTCATGATGATTTGGTGGGCGATAAATCCATAGACATGAAAGATCAAGGCACAGATGCATATGCAGATGCAGATGCAGATGCTGATGCTGATGCAGATGCAGATGCAGATGCTGGTGCAGCTGCTGGTTCTGGTTCTGATGCCGATGCCGATGCCGATGCTGATGCTGATGCCGCTCATTATGGTTTAGATCAAATAAAATTCGTCATCGAAGCATTGGAAAAACAAAAGGCAGCAGCCAATGCAGCAGCTGGGGCGGGGGCTGGAAGAGCCGTAGCGGTAAATACAGCAGCTGGGGCAGGAGGGGCAGCAGTGGCAAATGCAGCAGCTGGGGCAGGAGGAGCAGCAATGGCAAATGCAGCAGTAGAAGCAACTACGGGCTTCAAAGCAGCACTGGCTGCCGCAAAAGCAGCAAGTGCAGATGCGGCAAATGCTGCAGCTGCAGCACCAAAACCCAGCGAGCACGAAAAAGAAGGAGCATCTCCTAGTTTGTAGGAGTCATCTTGTTAGCATATTGTGTAAATCGTTAGCATCCATAGCATCTGGAATTTCTTTACCAAATGTCTTTTTTAATACCCGCGTAATATCTAAAAATCTAGGATGCTCTGTAAATAGCTTCATTCAATATTACATAATTTCACTTGCTAAAAAGGTATTATACTAACAAAGTTGTCACTAAAGAGACCCTAACTACTACAAAAGCAATAAATATTTCATGATGTGTATTATAGTTATGCCACATATTCAATAAACCAAAACAATTAGATTAACCTTCTTTACTGAAAAATTGATAGACAAGGGAAGGAAGATATAAAATACACAGCCAACTAATGGGTATACGGTTAGCTTATGGAGACAAACCAGAAGAATTAATGTTTAAACTTGAATGACTATTAAACGGATGTGCAAAGGTATTGAAATAGAAATTAATGAGGTAAATATGACCCAAGAAACACAAAGCGAATTCATACAAAATAATCAGGAATTAATCCAAAAATTTCTTGAGGAATCGAAACCGCACGAAGATGAAATAAGCGCCAGTATTCAAGCAACTATCGCCCAATTTTTATTAAACACACGCATTGAATTAAATAAACGTGCAAATGGTCAACAATGGATTAGTACAGAAGACATTATACAAGCACAAATAACAGTGTTGAGGAGTTCAATAGTTGATTTAGAGCGTTATTATTTGACACTAGGGGATGGCGAAACTTTACAATGAAGCAACGACGAACGGTTTTAACGACGCCCAATTTCGAGTAGGGCAAAACCTAAATAGCTCGATGTCGGGCAATTTGTTGCCCGACTTACGTTGCTGCTTGAATGAGTATTATAATCTCGCTGAGCTGCACGACAGCCAACCCTATTGCTAATAAATAAAATACCTTAATAATGTGTATACTCTAATTTACCATAATTAAAGTATAATTCTTTTATGGAAAGCCCCCCTAATAGACAATTGTATTTAATCTTAAATGCGAGGAACTGATGAGTAAGAATGCGTTCACTGACTTATTGACTGAAAAGCCCAAGTTTTGGGAACAACCTATGGCATCAAAAAAATTAGATGAGGCCATTGCCAAGCGAGATGTCCAGCGAGGAATAGCTCGTAAAAAACAAAACCATCGGCAGTATGGCTTTATCGAAAATAATATAGTATGGGATTATGTTCAGTTGGTGGACAATAAGCTGCGTAGGGCTTTTTTGAACATTCCTATTAACGATTTTAGGACTGCTTCTGGATTTGGAAATCCTGCTAAAGCGAATGCTGCGGTAAAAAAATATTATGAGGTGCATGCCCATCTATCCTTCTTTGTCAAACAAGATATTAATCAGCATAAAGGATCACCTGACGCGCAATTAAGTGCATTTAGACGCTGGATAAGTGTGTCTAGCCTGTTGCTTAAAAATGGATCCTACGAGGGGTTTCAACTTGTTTTTACTAACTTGCAGGCCCTTGCTACTCCTCAACTAGAGCATGGATTGCCTCTTGCGTTACTTAGGGAATATAACCGCATGTGCCAACTTAACTCACCTCGTCAAAACACTGCGGCATTACGCCATTACATTGAAGATCAGAAGCATGAAAAGAGTTTCACTCCTTTGCTATTACGTTTTAGAGACATCAATACTTTTAACGAGAACATAGAGCAGGCCCAGGACAAGAAAAGCCGTTTCGTTAAAGAAGTTCAAATTCTAAATAATAGGATCTGCAGGTTAAAAAGAAAAATAGAGGAAGATAAAGATTCTGAACCTTTAAAGGCTCTCTTGGCAGAAAAAAAGGCTAAGCTTGCGCGCTGTCAGCGCAGCATAAAAAAGGTTGAGAAAGCAATAGCGTCCTTCGAAGAAGCTAAAATGGTTGTTTTAGTATCCATTGCAAATGAAAAGTCTCAACCTGCAGCCAGTTTGCCCGAACACTCAGAGAAAACCTACAGTAAAATATCTAAGAGTTATAAAAGTGAAGAGGATGAGATCACTATTGCTAATTCCTCCTCTGCCCCCGTTTCACCCCGAGGTCATCAGAGGGAGAAGACCTCTACATTATACTCTGCAAAAATGCTCCCAAGTTTCTTTCCTCGCCAGATGGTTTCACCAGACAAACACTGGGAAGAGGTTTATAGAATGCGTCCAAGAGGGGCGTCTATTTAATAAATTTAGTAAATGTTTTTAAGGATAGCACTGGCTCGTGAAAGATTTCGGGGGCGAGCCAGCCCCGAAATCGACTCGCCAGCACATCGGCTGCGAACGACCTGCCTCCGAAATGCCTAGAGTCCCGAATAACTTTATTCAACAGGCTCTATAGTTTTTTTTCGTGCAGACTGATAACGAGCCTGATTTTCAATATCTATATAACGATCGGTTGTAGCACTGGAGCTATGTCCTGCATCATCTCGAACATGTTCACGAGGCCGAATTTTCACATCCTCCGAGATACCTGTGTGTCTGAGCCAATGAACTGTAGCTGCTGATAAATTATCGGCTTCTTCAGCATGACCACTGTGTCTAAGTTGTTCTGCAGCCAAATCAAAGCATCGCTGGATAATTCGTCGAATAGGGGCGGTATCACTCAAAGGCCCATTGCCACGTATTTTGGGCAGAAGAGGGGAGTTGTCTGCTGGTGAGGGTAAGGGAGTTAACCCTAAAAAAAGGCGCCAACGGGTTAAACATTCTAGCATTTCTTCACTAACGGCAACCTGTCTTTCCTTATTTCCTTTACCTACTGTGGTGAACCACCAGTGTCCATTACTGTCTTTGGCAAAATCATTCATACTGGGGATCCAGCGGTCGCTTGCCGCCAGCTCGGAAATACGCAAATACATACCAAATAACAGACTTAACATAAACCGGGTTCTTTCATGTTTTTCTGGCGAGTCACTGGCCAGCGACTCAGCAGCATGCAAAACAGCATTCCATTGCACTATGCTTAATCGTCGCACAGGAGCATTTTGCTGTCGCTTGCGAATAAATTTACTTTTTTGACGAATTAATGCGACAGGGTTAGAGGTCAAATATTCTTCCGCGATTAAAAAATTGAATAAAGTACTCAAAATGGCAAATATTTCCTGCGTGGCCCCTTGAGATAAATTAAATTGCTCGATGCTGGCCGTCTGTCCATTTTTTCTCGCTGACTTACTAACAGATGCAACAAAGGGACGCCATTCTTCATTAGGGATGCGTTGCCCATCTTTTTCAATAAAGCGAGGAACTTTTTTTAAGCTTATCCATGATTTAGGTGGGCTTTGACAAAAATGGATGTATTGTTCTATATCATCGCGTTTTAGTTCGTCTATGGTTTTATTTTTAATCAACCAGGACCATTGTAATAAACGTTCCGCTTCTCGCCTGTAACTGTTAAATGTTCCCTGGCTTCCCGTATAGCTTTTTAGAAAACTTAACGTGTAATTAAAGTCATTCTGAAAGCGGGGGTCAGGGATTTGTACGTTTTCATGGTTTCTGTGTAAATGGGTCAGATTGTCAAATAAAGGAAGTAATTTGATTTTCATAGTATCTGTAAGTAAAAAAAATAATAATTAATGCTAGCTGAAAATGCCTTATTTAGATAGAAACAGTTTATTTTGGATAAAGATATTTCAATTTTACTAATAAATTTGAAATGAATGAAAATTTAATGGTTTAGGATATTGACCTTGAGGATATCACCTAGTATTATCTGCGCTCTGTCCTTGGGACGGGTAACGGGGTGTAGCGCAGTCTGGTAGCGCGCCTGCTTTGGGAGCAGGATGTCGGGGGTTCGAATCCCTCCTCCCCGACCATATTAGCGCCCGTAGCTCATCTGGATAGAGCATCGGCCTTCTAAGCCGAGGGTAGCAGGTTCGAATCCTGCCGGGCGCACCAGCCGTCAAATTGTTAATAATTATTGCTGGTAATAATTTATGGTGAGCGTAGCTCAGTTGGTAGAGCCCCGGGTTGTGATCCCGGTTGTCGTGGGTTCGAGTCCCATCGTTCACCCCATATGTTACAAAAAAAGTCTACCGCTAAAGATTCCATCTGACTCTTTACAAGACTGAATTACTGATTGATAATCCAACCTGATTTGCGAAAGTGGCGGAATTGGTAGACGCACTGGATTTAGGTTCCAGCGGGGCAACCCGTGAGAGTTCGAGTCTCTCCTTTCGCACCATTTCATGATAATTTCCAAGAGGTGAATTGATGCAAGTTTCTGTTGAGACCCTAAAAGGTTTGGAGCGTAAGGTGACAGTTTCTGTGCCTACAGAGAAAGTTGAGGAAGAAGTGAGCTTGCGTCTCAGAAATCTTGCTCGCAAAGTTAAAATTGACGGTTTCCGTCCTGGCAAAGTGCCCATGGATGTTGTTAAAAGCCGTTATTCAGATAGCGTTCGTGAAGAGGTTGCCAGAGAAATGGTTCAATCTACTTTATATGAAGCACTTCAAAAGAATGAGCTGGTTCCAGCCGGTTACCCATCTGTTGAACCCGAACAACTTGAAGCAGGTAAAGATTTTAGATACACCGCTGTATTTGAAGTATTTCCTACATTTGAAATTGCTGAACTTAATCAAGCTCCAGTTGAATTAATACGTTCTGAGGTTACTGACAAAGACGTAAAAGACATGCTGGAAAAACTACGAGAGCAAAATAAAGAATGGCATGAAGTGTCTCATGCTGTTAAAAAAGGCGATAAAGTAGTTATTGATTTCCAAGGCTTTCTGGACGATAAACCTTTTGAAGGTGGTAGCGCCGAAGGTCATGAATTAGTTATTGGTTCCGGTGCAATGATTCCAGGATTCGAAGATGGAATTATCGGTGGTAAAAAAGATAAGCCTTTTGATATTAAAGTTACTTTCCCTGCAGATTACGGCCATAAAGATTTAGCCGGCAAAGAAGCTACATTTAAAATTACCATTCAAAAAGTCATGGAAGGTAAATTACCTGAGCTGAATGACGCTTTTGCTGAAAAATTTAATATCAAGACAGGTGGCGTTGAAGCACTGAGTAAAGACATTAAAGACAACATGACTCGTGAATTAGAAAGACGCGTCGGTATGATGAACAGAGAAAAATTGTTCGATGCATTGATGAAAGTGAATAAAATTGATTTACCACTCGCATTAATAGATAAAGAAATCGAACACTTGAAACATGACATGTATCATCGCCTGTTTGGACATGAGCACAAAGAAAATGAACAAATTCCTGATTTCCCAAGAGAATTGTTTGAAGAGCAGGCAATGCGTCGTGTTCATCTTGGTTTACTCTTTTCAGAATATGTTAAAAAGCATCAAATAACAGCTGACAAAGATAAAGTGAATGCAATGATTGATAAATTTGCCAGTGCTTATGAAAGTCCAGATGAGCTTCGCGCTTGGTACCAAGGCAGCAAAGAACATTTGGCTGAAATTGAAGCTTTAGTGATGGAAGATTTGGTCGCAGAGAAAATAGGTGCGGATGCCAAACTGAAACATAAGACTATGGATTACGACTCAGTGATGAATCCTAAAAAGGACACTGAAAACAAAGGAGAATAAGCATGCCGGGTTATTCAGATAACATAATACGCAATGCTAGTGGATTAGTTCCAATGGTAATTGAGCAAACATCTCGCGGTGAGCGCTCTTATGATATTTACTCAAGATTATTGAAAGAACGTATCATATTTCTATTGGGTGAAGTTGAAGATCACATGGCTAATTTGGTTGTTGCTCAATTGTTGTTTCTTGAGTCTGAAAATCCTGAGAAAGATATATCACTTTATATCAATTCTCCTGGTGGTGTAGTCACTGCAGGTCTTGCAATTTACGATACCATGCAGTTTATCAAGCCAGATGTGAGTACTTTATGTATAGGGCAGGCAGCAAGTGCTGCAGCCCTATTGCTTTGTGCCGGAGCTGATGGCAAAAGGTTCTGTTTGCCTAATTCTCGAGTGATGATTCATCAACCTTTAGGTGGTTACAGAGGTCAGGCTACAGATATTGAAATTCATGCTCGTGAAACTCTAGCTGTAAGAGAGCGTTTGAATAGCATTATGGCTAAACATACAGGAAAAACATCAGATCAAATTATGCGCGATACAGAGCGTGATAATTTCATGAGTGCTACACAGGCTGCTGATTACGGATTAATTGATAAAGTACTCTACGATAGAGAGTTGTTAGCTGGCAAAGCTGAGTAATTATTAAGTAGATACTTTTAGGCCAATCCGGTGGGGTAATACCGGATTGGCACAAATAAAGTGGCGTATCTTTTCCTGATTGACTAAAATTTTACATGTATATTACTTTTTTTGTGTAATAGCTGTAAGAAGGGGTTTGGTTATGAGTAAATCCGGTAACGGAAGTGGGGATAAAGTTCTGTATTGTTCTTTTTGTGGTAAGAGTCAGCATGAAGTTAAAAAATTAATTGCTGGTCCTTCCGTGTTCGTTTGTGATGAATGTGTTGAATTGTGTAATGATATAATTCGAGAAGAGACTCATGAAACTCATGAAGAGACAGAAACACATTTACCTCCACCAAAAGAAATTTCTAATTTCCTGGATGAATATGTCATAGGACAACCGCATGCCAAGAAAGTTTTATCAGTAGCTGTTTATAATCATTACAAACGCTTACAACATAAAAGTGAAGATGGGGTTGAGCTTGGAAAAAGTAATATTTTACTTATTGGTCCAACTGGTAGTGGTAAGACTCTTCTGGCGCAAACCTTAGCTCGCATTCTCAATGTTCCCTTTGCTATGGCTGATGCAACTACGCTTACTGAGGCGGGCTATGTTGGTGAGGATGTTGAAAATATAATTCAGAAACTATTGCAAAAATGCGATTACGATGTAGATAAGGCACAACAAGGTATTGTTTACATTGATGAAATTGATAAGATTTCGCGCAAATCAGATAATCCGTCCATAACCAGAGATGTATCTGGAGAGGGTGTTCAGCAAGCTTTGCTCAAATTAATTGAAGGAACTATTGCTTCTGTTCCTCCACAAGGTGGCCGTAAACACCCGCAACAAGAATTTTTGCAGGTCGATACGTCAAATATTTTATTCATCTGTGGTGGCGCTTTTGCAGGTTTGGAAAAAGTGATAAGAGAACGAAGCGACAAATCTGGTATCGGATTTTCTGCTCAATTAAAGAATAAAAAAGATACTAGTGATGAGGTTTCGAAAGTTCTAAGTCAATTGGAATCAGATGATTTAATTAAATATGGATTAATTCCTGAATTTGTAGGTCGTTTACCAGTTGTTACTACGTTGCAAGAACTTGATGAAGCCGCTTTGATCGATATCTTGACCAGCCCTAAAAATGCATTAACAAAGCAATTTCAATCTCTTTTCAAAATGGAAGGTGTTGATCTTGAGTTTAGGGAAGAAGCCTTGGTTGCGATCGCTAAAAAGGCGCTGGATAGAAAAATGGGTGCTCGTGGGTTGAGAGCTATACTTGAAAATATTCTTTTAGACACCATGTATGAATTACCTTCTCTTGAAGGTGTGAATAAGGTGGTTATTGATGAGAGTGTAGTTAATAATTTATCCAAGCCTATTCTCATTTATGAACAAGATGAGATGAAAAGTGCATCAGGTAGTAAAGAATAAGTAGTTCAAAAATTTCCGCAGTGTCTTTGCTGCGGAAATTAAATTTCATCCCTCTTTAAATAAATAGAAATAAATTTTTTGTCATAGTGATACGTTTGTTTAAAAAATTTTGTGCAGGCTGGTTAAGCTCTTAAAAAATATCAATAACTTAGTGCTCATGTAACGAATTGTTCCTAGGCCCTAATATCTGTATACTCATAAAAAACGCAGCAAAAAAACTATAATTAAGGCTTTTCGTTTGAATAAGGGTTCATCATGTCTATTGAAAATGAAATGATATCGAATGAGACTGTAAAAATGTCTAACTTACCTGTATTACCATTAAGAGACGTAGTGGTTTATCCTCATATGGTTATTCCTCTTTTTGTCGGTCGTGGTAAATCAATTAAAGCCTTGGAAGCGGCAATGATTGATGCAAAGCAGATCTTTTTAGTTGCCCAGCGTAAATCAGCCAATGATGATCCTGCTCCTGAAGACATTTATCAAGTGGGCACTTTATCTAGTGTATTACAATTGCTGAAATTGCCTGATGGCACGGTAAAAGTGTTGGTTGAGGGGGAGCAACGTGCCAGAGTTATTGAATATACGCAGGATAAAGGGTATTTAGAGGCGTCGTTAGAACCAATCGAAGAAGTGAGCTCTGCTCTGCAAGAGCAAGAAATTGGCATTTTAATGCGCTCATTAATGTCCCAATTTGAGCAATATATTAAACTTAATAAAAAAATTCCTCCCGAAGTATTATCACCCTTAGCGGGCATTGAGGAACCTGGTCGTCTCGCTGACACCATTGCAGCTCATTTAACGCTTAAGGTTGATGATAAACAGGAACTGCTCGAGACTAATGATGTTGGCGTTCGTTTAGAACGTTTGATGGCAGCTATAGAAAATGAAATTGATCTGCTCCATGTTGAAAAACGTGTAAGAGGCAGAGTGAAGCGTCAAATGGAAAAAAGCCAACGCGAATATTATCTTAATGAACAGATGAAGGCGATTCAGAAAGAACTGGGTGAGTTGGGTGAAGAAGGCAACGAAATTGATCAATTAGAAAGTTCGATTAATAAAGCAGGGATGCCAAAAGAAGCAAAAGAAAAATCGCTCGCCGAATTACATAAATTAAAAATGATGTCCCCAATGTCCGCTGAAGCAACCGTTATTCGTAATTATCTTGATTGGATGTTGATGGTTCCCTGGAAAAAGAAAAATAAAATTCAATTTGATTTACGTAAAGCAGAACAATTACTTGATAAAGAGCATCATGGATTAGAACGGGTTAAAGAACGTATTATTGAATATTTGGCGGTCCAACAAAGAGTAAAACGCTTGAAAGGACCCATCTTATGTTTGGTTGGTCCTCCAGGGGTAGGTAAAACTTCTTTAGGACAATCCATTGCAAATGCTACTGGGCGAACATTTATTCGTATCGCTTTGGGTGGTGTTCGAGATGAGGCTGAAATTCGTGGTCATAGAAGAACTTATATAGGCTCTATGCCAGGGAAAATTATTCAGAAACTGTGTAAGGCAGGGGTTAAAAATCCTCTAATTATGTTGGATGAAGTCGATAAAATGGCAATGGATTTCCGTGGTGATCCTGCTTCTGCTTTATTAGAAGTATTAGATCCCGAACAAAATCATACATTTAGTGATCATTATCTGGAAGTTGATTATGATTTAAGTGATGTCATGTTTATTGCAACAGCTAATTCTTTGGAAATTCCTGCACCACTCTTAGATCGGATGGAGGTCATCCGATTGGCTGGCTATACAGAGGATGAAAAAGTAAGTATTGCTGAGAAATATCTGGTACCGAAACAAATTGTATTGAATGGTTTGAATAATAATGAAATTACAATTAGTGAAGGGGCCATCAGAGACATAATTCGCCATTATACTCGAGAGGCGGGGGTACGTAATCTGGAGAGAGATATCGCCAGCGTCTGCAGAAAAGTGGTTAAAGATATATTATCCAGTAAAAAAACCAAGAAAGTGAATGTAACCATTAGTAATATTGAAAAATTTTTGGGCGTAAAGAAATTCAGATATGGATTAGCCGAAGAATTTGATCAGGTTGGACAGGTTACAGGATTGGCCTGGACGAGTGTGGGTGGTGAATTACTGACGATTGAAGCGTCTATGATGCCAGGTAAGGGGAAAGTGACTCATACCGGTCAATTGGGCGAAGTGATGCAAGAGTCCATTCATGCAGCTATGACTGTAGTGAGAAGTCGAGCCAGCAAATTGGGCTTGCCAGATGACTTTTATGAGAAAAATGACTTCCATGTTCATGTACCAGAAGGGGCGACTCCTAAAGATGGGCCAAGTGCTGGTATAGGTATGTGTACGGTACTGGTGTCTGTTGTAACGCAAATTCCCGTTAAAGCTGATGTAGCGATGACTGGAGAAATTACGTTGCGCGGGCAAGTATTGCCTATAGGGGGCTTAAAAGAAAAATTATTAGCTGCTCATAGGGGAGGAATTAAACATGTACTTATCCCTGAGGACAATGTAAAAGATCTGGAAGAGATTCCAGATAATGTTTTGCGTAAGCTAACTATTCATCCCGTTAAGACCATTGAACAGGTGCTTGAGCTCGCTTTACAACGCAGTCCTTGGCTAAATAAGCCAACAAATGTACAACCTGACCCTGTCGCAGGTAAAAGATCTAAAAAAATTAAAAATAATGATTTACATGCACATTAATAAGGGGTATATTTCACTTCGTTGCCCGCTACTGGCGGGCACTGCAAGGAAGTACGAACTTGACTGGGGCAGTTAAATCTGTTTAAATCAGCTCCGGAATATGGATGATTAACTGTAAAGGGGAAAAGATGAATAAGAGTGAATTAGTTGATGCTATAGCAAGCGGTTCAGGTTTAACAAAAGCTGACGCAAGCAGAGTTCTTGAAACTTTTATGACTACTGTAACTGATGCCTTAAAAAGTGGCGATCAAGTTGTAATACCTGGATTTGGTTCTTTTTCAACAGGTAATCGTTCAGCACGTACTGGTAGAAACCCACAAACTGGGAAAACTATTCAGATTAAAGCATCTAGAGTAGCCAAGTTTAAAGCGGGTAAAAACCTGAAAGAAGCGGTTCAACAAGCTTAAGTTTTCAGGGTGCTTAGCTCAGCTGGGAGAGCATCGCCCTTACAAGGCGAGGGTCGTAGGTTCGATCCCTACAGCACCCACCATGAAATGGAGTGGTAGTTCAGTTGGTTAGAATACCGGCCTGTCACGCCGGGGGTCGCGGGTTCGAGCCCCGTCCACTCCGCCAGATTAACGCGCCGAAAGGCGCGTTTTTTTTATCAGCTTATGTTACAATTTGTCTTCATCAAGCTTATTTATTATCAATAATGGATCTCGGGACATGTTGCAGAAGTTAAATGAACGCATACAAGGCGTTGTTGCTTGGTTAGTCATCATATTAATCGCTATTACCTTTACCCTTTTTGGTGTGGATTATTATATGCAGTCTCATCAGACATCGGATGCGAAAGTAGTAGTTAATGATAAGCCCATAACCAATCAAGCATTTGAAACTAACTACAGACGGACACGCGCTCAGCAGGATATGGCTCAAATGACTGCTGGAGATGAAAAAAACCTGCAAAATCAAGTTCTGAATCAAATGATAACTAATGAAGTAACGTTGCAATCAGCACGTCATTATGGTTTTGAAGTAAGTGCAGAACAGGCCAATGCCGCTATTGTTAATATTCCCCAATTTCAAGAGGACGGTCATTTTTCTACCCAAAGATACCAACAGGCATTAAGTGGAGCGTTATTTACTCCGGAAACATTTCAAAATGAAGTAAGGCAAGGAATGTTGCTCAATCAGCAACGTTTTGCTTTTATGGGTAGTTCTTTTGCATTGCCTGCTGAAATCAAGAGGTTTGTCAGGTTATATATGCAGACCAGAGATTATGAGTACGTCATAGTTCCCGCCGCGCGTTTTGAAAAAGAAATTAAGGTTTCAGAAGATAAAATCAGTGAGTACTATAAAAAGCACCAAAAAGAATTTATGACACCCGAACAAGTCAGCATTGATTATGTAATGCTGTCAATGGGCGATATCCGATCTAAAATCAAAATTTCGAATGAAGATGTAAAACGTTATTATGATGAAAACCAAAGTAATTTTTTAACCCCCGCACAATGGCAAGTGGCTCATATTTTATTTGCTGTACCTGATAATGCATCACAAGAAGAAATGGAGCAAGCTCAGAAAAAAGCGGAAGCAGCATACAATGAATTGAAAAAAAATCCTGATCAGTTTAATCAGTTTGTGACTTCCATGTCAGATGACAAATTATCTTTAGCGGATAAAGGTGTTTTGCCTTGGATTACTGCTGGTCAAAGCGAATATGGGAAACTTTTATCAAATTTAACGCAGCCTGGTCAAATCTCTTTGCCAGAGAAAACAAAACATGGCTATGAGATTTTTAAATTAATAGCTTATAAGCCGGTAACAACAAGATCTTTAGCTGAAGTGGATTCGATGATTAGAGAACAGCTTTTGACTGATATGGCTCAAGCTCAATACGCACAGGCTTTAGAACAATTATCTGATTTAAGTTATCAGTCACCTGATTCTCTTAAGCCAGTTTCAGATGCATTAGGTTTAAAAATTCAGCATTCTGAGCCGTTCTCTCGTTTTTCAGGAACCAAGTCTTTAACTAAAAACAAACAAGTGAGTAATGCGGCTTTTAGTCATGATGTTCTTGATTTGGGTAATAACAGTGATCCTGTTCAATTAAATAATGACTCAGTGATAGTATTGCGTGTAAATACTCATATACCAACTAAAGAGCAGCCGTTAGCTACAGTGCATAATGAAATTGAAAAAATCCTGGCTAAAAAACTTGCTGAAGCTAAGGCTAAAAAGATTGGCGCTGCTTTATTAAATCCTGTTGAAGACAAACAGCAACAAGAGTTGATGAGCGTTAATCAATTGCAATGGCAAGCGGTAGTAAATGCTGCCAGAGATAATGATAAGTCCAACGCGTTAATTAATGATTTAGCATTTAATTTGTTAAGACCAGAAAGTCGTGATGGAGTAATTTTAGAAAACGGCGATTATGTGGTGGTTAAACTTAAACGTATTAATGATGGGCAATTAAGTACTCTGGACCAAGAGCAAAGAAATAGCTTGATACAACAAATCGAATCCAGTTACGGTATGATGGATTATGATCTGTATGTAAATAGTTTAATGAAGCATGCACAGATTGTGAAACACTAATACGTAGATAATACGATATTGGGGAAAATTATATAAGGCCATGTTTATCTTGGCCTTTTTTTATTTAGAGATAATATGGTTATTGTGGCCCAATAGTGAAACTAAATTTTATTGGGTTATAAAACCAGAGGTCGTCAGCTGGAATACCTGATTCCCCCCCCGTTTACCTTGTGGGGAGCGGGGTGCCTGGGATAATGCGCCTAAAACTACGAAAGTAGTACTCATGCATGATTTCGAAGATAACTCTCATTTATTTGATATTGCCATGAACTTTTTCATCGAGAAAAACGTAAAGTTTTTGTCCTTTACTGTAGTGGAATAGGTTTTAATGTGCAAATAAAAAAAGCTTTAACAATAATCATTGTTAAAGCTCTTATTTTGTAATGAATTTAGTTGGTGTATTAACTGAACTATTATGCTAGATCGCTCATAGTAGAGACTGCGTGATAGCCTGCATCTACGTGAACAACTTCACCGGTAATTCCTGATGCTAAATCAGAACATAGAAAAGCCGCTGCATTTCCTACTTCATCTGCAGTAACATTTCTTTGTAATGGGGTAATGTTGGCATAAGCAGCTTGAATTTTACGAAAATCCTTAATGCCAGCAGCTGCTAATGTTTTAATTGGTCCTGCTGAAATGGCATTTATTCTTAGGCCTTTTGGTCCTAAACTCGCTGCTAAATAACGAACAGAGGCTTCCAGGCTCGCTTTAGCAATTCCCATGACGTTATAGTTGGGGACAGCCTTTTCTGCACCATAATAACTTAGAGTTAATATAGAGCCTTGAGTTTCTTTCATCATGGGTAATGCTGCTTGGGCAAGACCTACCAGGCTATAGGCGCTGATATCATGAGCAATTCTAAAGCCTTCTCTATTAGCGCATTCTATAAAATCACCACTAATCTGATCTGCAGGGGCATAGGCAACAGAATGAATCAGAATATCCAGTTTATCCCAATGTTGGTGAAGATTAGTAAAAAGGGCGTTTATTTCTGCATCGTGAGCTACATCACAAGGAAAGGTTAGTGTTGAATTGAACTCAGCCGCCATATCTTCAACACGTGCTTGCAGTCTGTCATTTTGATACGTAAAGGCTAATTCTGCCCCTTGAGCATGTAATGCCTTAGCAATACCGTATGCTATTGAGCGATTACTTGCCAATCCAATGATTAATGCTGTTTTTCCAGATAAAAATCCCACAGTATCCTCCTTCCTGTTGCTCATTATTTAGTAGTATGAGTTGCTAATAATTCACGCATTTTTGCTTGAATCATTTCAATAGCAATTCTGTTTTCTCCGCCACGGGGAACAATTATGTCTGCATATCGGCTTGATGGCTCAATAAATTGGAGATACATCGGCCTGACTGTTGTTTCGTATTGATGAACTACAGATTCAAAAGTTCTATGTCTTTCTACGACATCTCTTTTTAAACGTCGTGTCAGGCATACATCAAGAGGTGTAGACATAAAGATACGAATATCCATAATTTCACGCAGGGCTTTGTCACTAAACAGCAGAATACCCTCTAATACAACAATTGCATGCTGACCCACAGTGCGGGTTTCTGGTAAACGCAGATGTTTTGAATGAGAGTAAATGGGGATGTCTACTGATTTACCTTGTCTTAACTGACGTAAATGATCGCAGAGTAGCGAATGATCAAAAGAGTCTGGATGATCATAATTGATTTTTTCTCTTTCAGCGAAGGGCAAGTGGCCATTATCTTTATAGTAGGCATCTTCCGATATAACTACTACTTGTTCTGAGCCTAACTCACTTACTATAGTATTTGCTAAAAGACTTTTTCCGGAGGCTGAAGGGCCGGAAATCCCAATTATTATTGCTTGCTTAGTCATTGGTAATGTCATTAAAAATTTTGTGCAAATAGTAAAGGTTTTTTGCGTCAAATTCAATCGAATAAACAGGTTAATCATAATGAGCTTTAGCTCAAGAAGAATAGATCTCTTCTGTATCCTTTCTGTAATTTTTTTTTCAGCTCAATTTTAACATCTCCTAATTTAATTAAAATAGAGCATCTATTTATAATTAAATTAAGATAACCCTAAAATTTGAAAAAATATGCAATCGGTAAATTCATGGCATTCTAAACCATTCAGTTTTCTAACGGAACGCTTTAGAAAAATGTAACAGGCAAAAGCACGAAGCACTTTATGCTTTATAGTGACAAATAAGAAAGTAGAGCATATTATATTTAAAGTCGCATTTATGGAGGGATTTTCCCATGGAGCAAATGAAACTAATTTCTTTCCTCACTTTATGATAAAACCTATATTTTGTATTGGTGGGGCAAATATTGATAGCAAGCTGAAATCATCTTCTGCTCTGACTTTAAACACATCAAATCCTGTTTCCTCCTCCACTACCTATGGAGGCGTTGCCCGGAATGTTGCTGAAAATCTGGCAAACTGGACAACTAACGTTTATTTGCAATGTGTCGTGGGTAATGATGGTCATGGTGTGCAATTGCTTGATCATATGCGCCGATTAGGTGTTCATACAGAACATTGTGTGGTGTTGAGTAACAAAAAAACCTCTCATTATTACGCCATTTTAAATCAGGATGGGGAATTATTTGTTGCTCTTGCTGATATGGACATTTATGACGAGGTTGCTCCCATCCATATTTTGCCTGCCTGGGAGTTTTGGAATGAGCAAAGTCTGATATTTCTTGATACAAATTTACCTACTGAATTAATTCGGAGAGCATTGGAAAAAGCTGCAGCACGAAAACTCACTGTCTGCATTGATCCTGTTTCTGTGGCTAAAGCCAAGAAATTGCCAGATCGATTAGACTCTGTCTTTTTAATTAAAACCGATCGTTTGGAAGCAAGCGCATTAACGAATATACCTATTCGCTCTCTTGAAGACTGTTTTACCGCGGGTCGTATTTTGCAACAGCGAGGTATAGAACACGTGGTAATTAGTCTGGGAAAACTTGGGTATGTCCTAATTAATAAAACCCTTGAAGAATATGTACCCATCCGACAAGTTGATGGAATAGTAGATATTAGTGGGGCCGGAGATGCTTTTGTTGCTGGAATTTTATTAGGGCTACAACACAATGAACCTATTCTTCAGGCTTGCCAGTTGGGCGCAGCTGCAGCGGCATATACAACTCAATCTCTTCATACGGTAGCTCAAGATATTTCAGTTTCCCACTTGCACTCCTTCATTAATAACCAAAAAGTCAGTCACGAAATAATGGGTTGAATTACAGAAACGGGGCAAATGCGAACTGAGACCCAATAGTGCCATAACTAGAAGTACGCTTAGTTTCTTCATAACAACTCCAACATCATTTGAATTTATATCGATATGGGTACGAGCTATGTTGCTGCGCACCCATAGGTGATTTATAGCTTGATATTGTCTAGGCTATTCATGGCAACCTTACGAAATACAGGGGCAGCCAATTCTCCGCCGGAAGTTAAAGTTTTACCCTTTTTGCTTAAATGACCGTCTTCAATCACTACAACCATTGCATAACGTGGCGCATTAACTGGTAGATAGCCTGCAAATAAGGCAAGATGTTCCGCCTTCGCCAAATTAATATTTTCGGCAACTGTTCCAGTTTTACCCGCTACACTAACATCGGGAATCGCGGCGAGTTTTCCTGTGCCATTTGTAACAACATTCTCAAGGATATTATTGATTGAACTTGCTGTTGCTGAGGAAATAACAGGTGTTTCTCCTTGTTTGAATGGGCGTCCAAAGTTTGCAAGAATAGCATAGGATTTTGTTAACGAGTCAATCGTGACCGGTATATTCTCACCAAGAGAAACCATTGCAAGTTGCAAGTCATCACTTTGATTTGCTTGCCACCAAGTATTCATATCAAAACCAAATTCAGCTAGTTTTTTACGAATTACAGGTAGCCCAGTCTCTTGAGAAACTTTAATAAGGCATACATTACTTGATTTTGCCATAGCCTCTGTTAAGGAAGCAGAACTAATATTGGGATTGTAGTCTGTAAATGTTTTTCCCTCTATCTCATAAGGTGAATGGCAATCATAGGTCTTTGTTTCAGAGCTATGGCCGGAATCGATTGCTGCGGCTGCAATAAAAGGTTTTATCGTCGAGCCAGGTGAAAAAACACGTGATTTCCAACTGTTCTGATTTTTATTCTTACCGGATTCAGCAAAGGCAATGAGTTCACCGCTTTTTGCATTGACGATTGCAATAACCCCTGATTTTGCATGATATTGTTTCACCGCCGTTTTAATTTCTTGCTCTGCAATATGTTGCATTTTAGGATCTAAATGGGATATATCGATTTCTTTTGCCTTAAAACCAGTCAATGTTCCTACCGCTGAATAGGCAACACCGATTGGAGCCAAAATAGAAAACCCCACAAATGCAGCCCCTAACAATAAGGATTTAGAGGGTTTAAGTGGATAAGCTGATAACATTGAAATTCTCCTGATGATAAAAGTACAGTCTTCATTGTCTTTGCCCAAGGCCATACCCACCGTGCATGCAATTTCTCGGTTAGATGACAGAGAACATTGAGATACTGTCTGCACTACATGAAACAGACAGCTACCATAGTCATGCGCCGAAATTTTTGGCTGGCCAACCAATACTTCATCACATGAACATTCTTGTAATTCGCTTAAAATACGACTCCAGCGAGTAACACCTGGATTACCCCAGAAGATAATGCGCAGGGCTTCAATAAAATAGGCCCATAGACAATCACCATTACGATGATGTTGGCCTTCATGAGCAATGGCAATCTTCACATTCTTGGAGGAAGAAAATAGTGATATGGGTAATACTATATACGCTTTATTAAATAAAACGACTGAGAAAGGAATATGGCAACGTCGCGAAACTTTAATGACCAATTTACCGGAGGTTCGATACGGAATTGCTTCAGCCAATAGTACTCTTAAACTGTTCAAACTCAATAAGACTTTATAACTGCGAAATAAGATGAGCAAACAAAAGACGATATAAAAAAGATGAAAATAACTCGTATTGCTTATCGAAAAAGAGGTTACTGATTCAGTAATCTCTTCAGAGTGTTTAGACTTTAAGATGGGTTGATTCACATACTCTTGCAAAGCATCAATGGATGCGTAGTGATGCGGCTCCATTTTTTGATTGGTGTTTATACAATGAACCATTAAGGGAGAAATCACACAGCTAATTAATAAAAAACGGGCCAATTTGAGTTTAAAAGATGGCTGATTTAGAAGCCAACGACCGCCAATACCCCATGAACTTACTAAAAGTAAGCAATGAATGCTCAAGAAAATTTCCAGGAATAACATACTCAAGCCTCTATTTGTTGTTCGGAATTTGCTAATTGTTTTAGTGCTTCCTCAATTGCTTGAATGTCATCATGTTGTAGCCTTTTGGCCATCAACAGTCTTTGCACCAGTGCTACAGGTTCACCATCAAAAACATTAGTGACCATATGCTCAATACATGTACTTTCATATTCAGCCTTAGTAACAATTGGGAGAAAAACATGGGCATAAGTGTTTTTTTGGCATCCCAAAAATCCTTTTTGTTCAAGAACTTTTACTACGGTTGCTACAGTGGTATAAGCCAAAGGTCTTTCTTTGGGCAAATTTGAAACAATATCCTTAATCGTTACCTTATTAAGGCCCCAAATAATATTCATTAATTCAAGTTCTACCTCTGTAAGGAGGCGATCATGGGCAAAAGTATTTGCCCCTTTTTTTGTTGGCATTTTTTCTCCAGAAACTAAATAAAACTTAACCTACTATATTTTTAGTAGATGCTACTATAAGAATAGTAGGATTGAAATAGTTCTGAAAAAATTAATATGTTGAAGTTTCTTGGAAAGATTAATGGGGTATAACAAATAAAATTTAGTTAAAGCACCCTATGGAGGTTCTGGGTTGTCCCCAGAAGCCCTACCTGATGAGTAGCAAATTAAACCCATGCTGAACTACTGAATTTGGGGTGAAGACATGCTGCTGGATCATTTGAATTACAAGGGGGGACTGGGGGTATTACAGGAATGTGTTCCTGTGGTGATTTCTTGCAGATGTACAAGGTTGATAAGACCTATCGTGTTCAATCTCCCGAGAGTATTGACCCTGAACAGACAAACCCCAATGCAATGTGGGTTATCACGCCTATAAGTGATGTAGGCTCGCAGAGTCCAATAGTTTCACGCATTCTTTTGCAAGGAAGTGAAATTCTTAAAGCAGCTTGGTTTGAAAAAGAGATTGATAAGGATGAAGTTATTCAAGCTCGAATGCTCAAATTATTGGAATTAATCGAAGAGCATGGAGCAAATTTAGGTCCACCACATACCGATCCTATGGGTGATGGACTTTTTGAAATTAGAGCTAAAGCTCAAGAAGGCATAGGGCGCTCTCTTTATTGTTATATGAAAGGACGCCATATTATTGTGTTGCATGCTTTTGTTAAAAAAAGTAATAAAACTCCAAAGGCTGAGCTTAATTTAGCAAAAAAGAGAAAAGCGGAGGTTGAAAATGAGTATTCAAAATCTAAAAGATAAAGCATTTAGAAATCCCGAAGTAAAAGCTGAGTATGATTTATTAGAATCACAATTTGCTTTAATTGATACCTTACTTTCTATGCGGAATAAATCTGGATTGACTCAAGATGAAGTTGCGAAAAGAATGGGTACACAAAAAGGTAATATTTCCAGATTAGAAAAAGGTAGTAGCAACCCAAGTTGGAAAACTATACAAAATTATGCTCATGCATGTGGATTTGAAATTTCCATGAAAATTAAAACAATGACCCCACACCAGAGGCAGAAGGTAGCAAGCTAAGTAATTTACTTAAACCAATTACAAATTATTACTAATATGTATTGGTTTAAGAAATGTTGTTTCATTTATATTGACCTTTCCCCTAAATTAGTAGAACAATCATGGGAGACTTGTCAGTAGTTTTCTGATAGTCGATGTAGTTTTCAATATAGGTATTTTTGGCCATTACTAATTATGCGATTAGATTTTGATAAGATAATCTACCACACATAAACGAGTTATGCGATGAGTTGATGAGATTCTCATCGCATAATGATTATTATCCTAGTAGTTTAAAAAGATTTGCCTATCAGAAATCCAGGCTTAAATCCAAAATCAGTATCTTGATTTTTTTGTGGGCACTCTTTTTGTAATTGTGTATTTAAATTAAAAACACCATGTGTCGCCAACATTAGGGAGACACTGTCTTCTTTAAGAGGAGCATTTAACTCCATTATACTACCATGGCTATTTGGATAATTGGTCGCTATCTTTTGTGCGAAATCCTGATTTATCAGTCCCTCACCAATTAATATTTTTGCAAGTTTTAATTTTTCTAAATCAGATCTAATCAATAACTCTATGCTTTCTAAAAATTCAATAGCATCTTGATTGGCAGATAAAGTTCCTGTGATAAGATCCATTTGTTGTGATGTATAGTGAGTTTGTTCGCTGGTTGAATTAAATTTTATTTGTTCTAATGCCAGTGTCGTTTTAAATGAACCTAAAGTCCCCCAGCATCCTTTTTCATAAAAAGATCGGCCTAAATTACGTCTAATTTTTTCTTCAATTTTGTTAGTATAATTTAATACAACATCATCACCGTTTTTCAAAAAAGCAATGCATGTATATTGAGTGGTTGCACCTTGTTTTCCAGAAAGATTCTGCAAAGGAAGTTCCAATAGAGTATTTAATAAATGACGATCTTTACCTTCATTTCGCAAGTCAACCCCATGTTCATCTTGAGTTTCGTGCAAGGCCGTCTCTAATGGGGTTTCGACATAGAGGTTAAATTTATTTTCAATTAAACAAGCAATAATATCTTGATAAATTTGATCTCTAAATAGTTTTCCGATGAACGTGCTTAAAAAATCAATCTTTAAATCAGGAAAAGGCTTCCCTACTTCTAAATTGAAGCACTGTTCATCTTTTATTATAATAATATCTTGGATTCCAGCAGGTGGTGTAATGGTGATAGGACCTACACGATTTGACTCGATACATCCCCAAATAATTTGATTATTCTTATCAATATAAAAGGGTAAAACACCACAACGCATAGTTGGTACAGGATATAAGCCGTCTTTATTTTTTTCCAAAGGTAAAAAATGGATCTCAGTCTTGGCTTTCATTTCAATTTTTTTTTGCATTTCAGCCTATCAGTATCATTAAAGTGCCCAATGATAGCATACCTGCCTATTATTTATCCTAAATTATGATTGACGCGAAGTTGCAAATAAAATCTATAGCCTATTAATTACAAAATCGCGCTCTCAGTTCGTATTTGTCCCGTTTCTGTAATTCAACCCAATAATATAGAAATAATAGGTTAAAACAGAGTACTGTGGCGCATTTTTATTAATGCAGCGATCAAGGCTAAAAAACACTTCCTCCAGGGATATTGAGACAATAGCCCTGGATGGAGTAAGTTCTCTATTTTTTAATTAGGAGCTAGAGTCGATGGAACTTCAGGAGCATCATAATCATAGATATCCGCTGCTTTCAAACCAGTTGATATTCCACGCGTGAGCATCGCTAAAGCCGTTAAGGGTAATACAACCAAATTAATAACGGATTGACATAAGCGGGAAAATACTTCTTCGGCTAAATTTAAGGCCCAATGTGCTGAACTCTCATTGCCGGTACATACATTAACCAAAGCAAATAAATGAAGGCCAATTTCAGCTAAAGAGAAAACGATGCCTGCGCCTACCAGAGAAAACGGGCTTAAAACGGCTACTCCAATCATTGCTAGTGGTTGCAGCGTATGGCGTGCACAAAATATGAATTCTTTTTTTGATTCATAGGGTTTAAAGAACATTTGACCTATGGTACGAGCATTTCTATTTCTAGTTACTACATCAGTAAACAGGTGATTCTCAACTACGGTCACCGTACCTGTCAAATGAGCCACATGCAAATCTTTTAACATATTCATGCTCCGTTTTATACGCATTATAAAGTTGGGCAGATTATATGGGGCTTTAGTCTAAAAAACAATCATATTTATAAATATTGCAGCAAAACCATATAGAAAGGAAATTAATTTTATTTGTCGTTTGCTCACGGAAAAAATTTCGCTCAATAAGGAATGAAATAGATTACGCCTGGGGAAGGGACAAAAGATCAAGAAACTCCAGCAGTTAATCTGTCTTAGTCTTATAAAAACTAAGTATTATTTATAGGAGCTACTAATATCAAATAGGTGCTTTTTTTATATTCGTATTCCCCAACAATTTCCATGCCCAGTTTTTTATGGGCATTGAAATAAAAAGGTTAGCATAGTTTTTTAGACAGCTCTTCTTAATCCGAGATAGGACTATTACCCCATTTAAGTGAAAGGGCTATTCGAATAGGCTTGGAGTTGGGTTGCTGTTGTCAACCTGAGTACTTTCTAGCTCCTGTTTGGATTGCTCTTTGGATTTGTTCAGTTTTTTATAAAGCTCTTTCACGGGAGTAAATAGTTTTAAATGGTGTATATTAAAACTTGATTTTGCTGAACTGGTTTTAGCTTGTTCCACAGAGGTTGATTTACTATTTTTCTTATTTGATTCATCTTTAGGATTTTGAGGTGCTTTTGGCGCATCGTTCTGAGCTATTATAGTCGGTTCGCTTTTATCGATTTGTTCTTTAGTGGTTGTCATGATTGCAGGCTCTACTTCTGCATCTAAAAGAGTTTGCTCTAACTCTCTCTCAACATGATAAATCTGTCGTAATTGGGAACCATTACCTATAAAGAGGGTGGTGCCATAGCCAAAAGAGGAGTTTAGATGTACAGAATCCAGCCGGGCATTTCTTAAGAAAACAGGTTGAGGTTCGTCTTTTTGTTGAAAGCTTTTATCCCAATTGTATGTTCTTGCGTCTGAAAGTACTATTTGTTCTTCCTGAGAAACAGAGGCAAGCGCTAAAGTCAATCCATCTTCGTAGGTAAGTAAAACATCTGGTATGGCTTTAAGGAGCAATGCGTCAGGAGATTGAGATATTAAATAATCTCTTACTGGACTATTGGGGGTTGGTAAAAAACTGTTGCAATTCACTTCATACTTGGCATAAATAAAAGTTCGCTGAAGGTCATTTAACATAAAATTAATGTAATAAATAAAGTCATCTTTCCCTTCGCCAACTTTAGTTTTCTCTACAGAGAGAATTTCACCGCCTAAAATCTGGGTAATACGCAGCAAAACGTCAGGGCAAACTTTATATTTACTATCCGGGTATTTATAGCTTTGGGCTTCATGGTATTTATGTGAGTCAAAGCCATTAGCATAAAATAAGGGCACGGAAGTAAAATCATTATTTTCATTGTAATAATTTAAGTCTTCAAGACCACCAAAATCATCTCTCCCGAATCCAATCATAGTAGTGCAATAGGGAAAGAGCAGAAATACATGGCCCACGTCTGCACCACAATAGGGATAATAAACAGTAGAAACTGATTTTTTTGCGTTGATTTCTTGGCCAAGATTTGTCAATTCTTGGCAATTGGGATTACGGGATGAGCGATGCTTTGATTCACGTAATTTTTTTAATAATTCCTCATGAGTATAATGAGTTACCCTCTGGTCTGCTTCTGCATTACTTTCATTTTCTTCTATAGAGTCTGCAATTACTTGTTCTGCAAAAAAATCAGTTGAACCATTGTATTTCCACATATTGGCTACCGTATAAAAATATTTAGGACCAATATTGTATAATTTTTATATTAAGGGAAAATTAATTGTTACGGCTCAGCCAGGGTATTAAACCAGAGGTTTATTGATACAAAATCCAAACAACAAATTCCCGGGGCTGTTGATCATTTATCTCTAAAAGTCTTAGGTAGCGCGACCTGCCCCTGTGAGTGCCTCACAAAATTTAATCACCACATATTAATAAGCGCTAACGGAGTAGTTTATTTCGTATATTGCAACCTTGGTGAAGTAATCCAGAACGATGCTTCATTGAAAATCTGAGCTGGATTAACTCACTTTGTTCGCAACGACGACAAGGGAGGAATGTTGATTGTGTTTATAACGATGGAGCATAGAAATCAGAGGACTGCATTGGGAACGCGTTATTAGTCGTCGAGCTAACTGTTGTAAAAAAGAGAGGACTTGCAGGGTTTTTCTGTTGACTTGTGTGGGCTTTGGTAAAATGATAGTCATTTGGGCTTTGACTGAATGAAATCAATTGTCTCATGAAATTCAAACTGGGATAATTACCAAATATCTGTTTATAAACCGTTTCTATTTCTACAGCTGGGGCGCCATTGAGTTTATGCAGTTCATCTTGGGCATATTCCTTATTAATTTCTCCCCATTTTTTAAGAATAGTTGTCGTATTTTTAATGGAATATTTTTTTGCAAAAAAAGGATTATTTCTTGTGTCTTCGTTAATAAGAAGATTGGCAAATAAGAATAATGATAAAAGTCGGAGTTCTTTATAGCATGGCGACTCAGCAAAAAATACCGAGGGTAGTACGAGCTTAATCGGCATGAATACTGAATCAATGTTAGAAATAACAAAGAGTAGATTCCAACTGTTATATAAATCGCGCCATTGTGAGTCGATATTAAGCAGGCCTATTTTTTTCTTTGCGCTATTTATTTTTAGATCAGGTAAAAGTTCATAAGCAGAGGTTTCATTCACACTAGTTCCCTGAGGAAGAAGTTGAGAAACCAACTTATAATGGCTGCCATATCGCTTTTCTTCCATGAGCATAATAAGACCAATACCTGCCTTGGCATTATCAGTACCCCCCGTATCCTTGGCATGACCTGTAGAATCCTCCCAAGAAGCCTCCAATATATTTACTCCCATGGCTTGAGTGGTACCTTTAGATGGAGCATCTAATTCAACAGGTACAATATCTGCATTCCAACCCGATAAATGTTTATTAGTTATGAATGAATTTGCATCGGTGACTGTCTCGACTTGTTCTCCCATTTTTTTATGAAACAAAATATTAAGCATTCCAGGTCTTATAGAAATCAGCTTTAATCGTTCAAATAAAGTGGTGTTATAAGGGACCCCAAAGAAAAAATCGGCAACCGGATTTCCGGGGAAAAATGAAGAACGGCGTTGATTAAGATGGTCGTAAACATCTTGAGCGAACTCATTTCCATTAGCCATGGTGATTGTTATCGCCTCAAAAACGCAGAGTAGATTTATTTGTAATTGCAAAGTATCAGCCATTTCTTTCAGTTCAGAATCACTTACTAAATCATTTTCTTGAATAAATGCGAGTAAAGTACATAAGGGCTGGTTATTTAAAATATTTACTTTGAGGTAATTGAGTAACTTACTGAGATCAAGCTCTTCAGTTGAGGCTTTTAAAATGAAATCATTATATTCTTTATTAGTGGTAACGAGCATATGAAGGTTAAGAGCAGCTAACAGTTCCTTAATGAGTTTGGGACTGGATTTATTTTTTATATGTTTTTCAACTCTTAAAAGAAATTCTTCAGCCTGGGCTCTAGTACTCATTCATGCAATCCAAAATCAAAATTGCGCCATTTTATATCTCTTATATTAAGAGAATATTAATTACTTCATGAGCTTTAAATGCTCTTACTGGCCTATGGGAAATTGCCCTAGCGACATTATTCAATTCGTCAGGTGCGATTTTTAGTTGATTTTGGTGGGAATTTTTTCATGACTTACCTCAATTAACATATCAGTATTTTATTTAGAGCATAGGCAATGAAATAATTTTTGTTTTAAAAATGATCAAAATAAATTAGCCATTGTGAAGAAGAAAGGATCATATTTAATGATTTCCCTGCTTGCAGCAAGGGCGGGATCTGAGGTACTGTACTTCCAAAGAATGTTACTTGTCATTATACTGGTGCGTTTTTTGAATCTGGAATTTGTTTTATATTTAAGGATTTATATGTCTATAGAGTTTATAAGAAAAATTAGAATACCAATCATTCTTTGTGCAACGCTGTTACTTCCGCTGTTTTTTGGTTCGCAAATTCCACTTGAGATAAAATCTATTAGTTATGCTTTAAGCTTGAGCATAAAGGGGGTTCTGGAGTTTGTATTGCCCTTCATCATTTTTAGTTTTATTTTTCATTGTCTTTCAAATTTACAAAAAGGAGCGCTCTTTTTTGTTTTTTTATTAATAACCTGTGTCTTTGTTTCTAATTTTACAGCATTGATGGTTGGTTATAGTTCTGGCTTCATTGGCCTTAATCTTCTGCACTTTACTGCAACGCCTATTAGCTCCGCGCCTCAATTAACTCCAGCCTGGCAATTTCATTTAACCAAGTTGATCTCTAACGATATCGCTTTGTTATGGGGTTTTTCTGTCGGCATATTTTTTTCTATTTGGCCAAACGCAAAAGCCAAAAAAATTGCCATTCGTTTAAATTGGTTGGCCAATAACTTTTTAAAGAAAGTATTTATTCCACTGTTACCGTTATTTATTTTGGGCTTTGTATTCAAGCTTGAACATGAACATTTATTAAAAACCTCGTTAAGCCTGTATGGTCCTATTTTGATTTTAATTGTTGCAACGCAATGGCTCTATATCAGCTCATGGTATTTTGTTGCTGCTCAATTTTCATTTAAAAAATTCTGGTTTTACCTTAGAAATGTGTTGCCAGCCAGCCTAACCGGCTTTAGCACTATCTCAAGTGCCGCTGCAATGCCTGTTCTTCTTCTTTCTACAGAAAAAAACTTGGGCAATGCTGAGCAAGCGAGAATGCTTGTTCCGGCTATTATTAATATTCACACCCTAGGCAGTGCCATCGCTATTCCTATTTTAAGTTTGGCTACCATACTCACTTTTGGCTTACCCATGCCTTCTCCTTCGGTATTTGCTATTTTTGCTCTGTATACTGCGCTGGCCAAGTATGCCGTTGCTGCAGTACCCGGTGGCGTTATTATCGTTGTTGCTCCTATTTTGGAGGCTCACCTTGGTTTCTCCAGCGATATGGTAGGATTAATTACAGCTGTGTATTTAATTTGTGATCCTTTTGGTACCACAGCGAATGTTACTGCAAATGGCGTTTTTCCTATTCTGTTCACCAAATTACATAAGCGCCTTACTCAATCAACCAAACCGTTCTTTCCAGATGCAGAAACTGTTGAAAATACTGTGTCACTTTCCGGGTTTGGGAAAGCACGAAATAGTCAGCCTATAAGCTAAAAGATTGAAATAAGTCCTCTCAATTATTGTCTTCCACATCCCGCGACTTGTTCGCGGGATCCAGATGATCCTGGTTAAGACAACAAAAAAAGTAATCTTTCGCGAGATAACATACCCAATAGTCGTTCGAGTGGAATGAAGCAATTGTACCGAGCTCTAACGAAAATCGTTCTGCTTCGCCAAGGCTCGCAATGACGGAATTTTCATACCCGTGAATTACCCAAAGAGGGTTTGGCCGATAGCGCGACTTAAGTTGCTAAATCATACTTAAGGATTGATGAAAAAAATTCATCATGCAAACTTCTTAACTCCAAATTCAATAAAATATTTAAAAAATGGATTCTCTTTTTATCTATTGAGGACTCTTGTGCAGGGTCCTCAATGGCTGTTAATTTCTCTTAAGCTTACTTCTCTCAAATGCGTTTAATACTTCAGATAAAGGCTGGCCAACTGCTCCAGAGGGCTGTTTTATCATTAATAGGACGGCCAAAGTGGGTGCTATGTCTGTCGTTTGAACGGGCCGTGAAATCACGTGAGCATTAAAATTCGAATGGACAAATAATAGAGGGACATAACTATCATATCGCCAGGGGCTTCCATGAGTCACCCGGTTATCATTTTTACTGCCATTGGATTGATAAGGCGGCTGAACTATATAGACGTCTCCTGCACGATAGGGGTAGGCCATTTTATCTACTTTTGCACTAAGCCAATTTTTTTCAATATTGGTAACGGGCAGGGGATATGCTTTAAAGACTCCGGGCTGCCGAGTTAATATTTGAGCGACGTATTGGCTGACTTCAGTTAGATCCAGATGAAGATCATTAATGATCTGATGATCCAGATAAACATAAGGGGGAGTAATGGACTTTAATACTTCTGCAGGAAGGTGGAAACGTGTTTTTAATAGAGCACGAATCTGTTGTTCTGATGCGTTAACATCCATTGGCTTGATCTCATGGATATGATGTGCCTTTAAGTAAGACGGACTGTCATCAACTCCATGATCCGCAGTTAATACGATAAGCACATTATCAAGACCAACCTGTTTGTCTATGGCGGCAAGAAGGTTGGCTATAGTCTTGTCTAGTTCCAATAAGTTATCTTCAGCCTCCAGACTGTTTGGACCAAATTGATGGCCAATAGCATCAACTGCAGAAAAACTGATTGCTAAATAATCCGTTTTATTTGCTGATAATCCTAATTGTTCATTTATTAAAAGTTGCTTTGCAAAATCAGCTGTTAATTGGTCCGCTTTAGGTGTTCTGGATAAATAGGTAAAATACTCCTGCGAAGGTGGATTAGAAATGTGGTGAGGAAAGGTTTGACCGAAACTTTTAAAGTCATGATGAAAAGTTGGGTTATTTGCGTTTTGATATTCTTTTAGCGGACGACCCAGGCTCCAACTATACTCTTGAGGCTTATATTGTTTATTCCATTCTTGAACCCATTGAGGGTAGCTGGAATAATAATAATCAGAAGTAACGAACCCTCCATTCGTTTTATCAAACCAAAACGCTTTTCCTGCATGACCCGCAAGGGTAATTGCTGCGCGATCTTTTAAAGATACTCCAAACGCTTTTCCTTTTTTAGCCAACATTATTTCATCACTTAGAGTGGAGACTTTTAAATTAACAGGCGAGCGCCCCGGATTTTGTGTCTTTGTATGCACAGTAGGCAAGATGCTGGCTTTTAAATCTTCCATGCAATAGACTAATTTTCCGGACGTTCTGTCATACCAATCATTATCAACCACCCCGTGCATTGAAGGATAACTTCCTGTAGCTATAGTGGCATGTCCCGCACAGGTTGTAGTGTTTGCATGGGGATGATGGGCATTATGATAGTCAAGACCATGGTTTAATAAATAGTTAAAACCGTTGCTGCCAAATTGTTCCTGGTGCTGGTGAATTAAATCACCTCTTAATTGATCCACGACCAGTTGGACCACAAGCCTTGGTTGATTCATTTCCGCATGGCTAATAAAAGTGGTGATAAGAAGCATCATGCTGTATGTAATTTTTTTCATATTGAGCCGGATTATAAAATAAAATTGAATGCTAAAATATCGTGAAAAAGCAGCTAAATGCAAGAATCAAATGGATGCTTTATAATTTTATTATTAAAATCAATGGATTAAAAATTATATAATTAGTACAAAAAAACACATGACGAAAATTATGAATTAGTTTACACTGACATGTGGTGGAACATATTGCACCAATCCTTTTAATGGAGTTTAAGGAGAAACAACGATGTCATTTACATTAGTAGCCTATCAGGTACTTAAGTTAAGTATTAAGGAAAGCGTTAACACTTTACTTCGAGATCACAAGTTAGATCCCAATAAATTAGAAGAGTCTTTAGAAAAACTGGATGATGAGAGAAGGATCCAAGCCAGGTTTTTGCTAAAAACCATTGAGATTTTAGATTCGTTAGACAATACACTTGAAAAGGCGCGAATATTAAACGCCGCAGCATATTTTATACACCAGAAAATTGCGAAATCTTATAATTGGGTTTCTCCTGAAAGAAGTAGTTTATACCGGTCATTAAATTCCTCTTTGGATCTTAAGCCAGGTAACCAACCCGAACGAGACGATTTGATCGACATGTATGGACCTTTAGAGAAATTTCTGCGTTCTAATGTTTATGTATCCGCTGATCCAAAAAAAGGATATTTAAAGAAACAACCTTTCGACATTGCAGGATATGAAGTTGAGGCAGACATTATTACTTTATCTACTCAAGTCCAGGGATGGCGTGTAGAGCTCATTCAGGCGGCTAGAGAGTTACATCTAAAAGAACAGGGGGTTAAGAAGCCAGTGCCTGAGGCTAAGAAGCCAGCGTCTAAGGGGTATTTCGGAGGATTTTTTGGCGGTGGGACACCCGCTGAAGAGGGAAAAGTTCAGCAGACAACAAGTCCTTCATATGTTTAACAAAACTACACCCCTGTTTTAGGGGTGTCATTTATTCCTTTATTGGGTAACCAAACATAGCCCACTCAATGATACCACCATCTACAGAATAAACCTCTTCATAGCCTATATCCATTAAACACTGTGCAGCATAGAGCGATCTGACTCCGCCACGACAATGGAGATAAATTGGATGAGTTTTATCCGAAACTTTAGATTCTATGTTGGAGACAATATTATCTTTAGGGATATGATGTGCTCCTGGAATACGGGCTGTTTGCCATTCTTCAAGTTCACGAACGTCAATTAAACATAAGTCTGATTGAGTATCCATTTTATTTTTTAACTCATGAACATCTATAGTTTTAATTTCATGCTTTGTCATAACGCATTTCTCTCATTGCTGGTCTTGTTAATGTGGAATGGTGTAGAATCCAATAGATTGTTGCCGTAAATACACCGCCAATCAATGTGGCAAATGCCCAGGTTGGCGCAGAAACTAAAACAGGTTTTTGTCCCAAGCGATATAAATTTCCAGCATCACGAGCTACGGCTCCTGCAAAAATAAAATGCAAAATGCCATTAATTAACATGATTAAATAAAAAAACGTTTGGATTTGAGTACTAAATTGTTTTGCCAATTCACTCAGCATCAATCAGGCTCCTTGAGTTTGTCTCGATTGTCTCCATGATAACAGAAAAAGTGCAAAAATAACCAAGGCCACTGCCATACTTTGAATAGAGGTAGGGGTCTCACCAAAAACCAGATAACCCCAGAAAAGGCCAGTTAAAGCAACTATTCCTCCCGTTAAACTATAAAATACCGGACCAGCCATGCGGATGAGAATAAAAAAGAGCAGATATCCTAAACTGGATAAGATGATTTCTAAAATAATAATTTGTTTTACTATCGTCAATGGGCCTGATAATGGATAAAAAGCATGTTGGCTAATGACCAGTGGGATGAGTAAAAATGATGCCGCAAGCAGCATTCCACTTGCTGCTTGCAAGGAATTTATTTCCAGTGGCTGTCTGGCACCTATGTATATAGAGCAAAGTGCAAAACCCAGTGGGGTTAACATGGCTAACAGAGTCCAGCTGGAATAAAATCCGGTTGTGCTAATCCCTACAATAAGCAGTATTCCTGTCATGCCCAATAATAAAGCTAAAAAACGCCATCGGTCACGTTTCTCTTGCCCTGAGAAAAGAGCTAAAGGATAAACTAATAAAGGAACAGTATTGACCAGGACAGCTAATAATCCTGCTGGAATATGGCTGGCAATAAAGTACATATTGGTATTGGGGATGGCAATGCCAACCAGACCACATATGAGAAAATAAGACCAATATTCGGGGCGTAAGAATGGTGTTTGTTTGGTTGTAATACAAAAAAAAGTCAATAACAAAGCGGGGCCTAAAGATTGCCAAAAAGCATAGCCCAAAGGCGATACTCCATTAGTCATTGCAAATTTAGCCAGTGAATAACCAGAACCCCAGATAAAACCCAGAAGAATAAGCAACAAGACTGCTTTGATGGTTTTTAATTGCCGCATAGAGAAAATGATTGAACTTGAAATATAGTGTTTTATTATGCCATCTTAGAAATCATTTAACTATGAAACCCCTATAATAAATCTGAAAAACCTCAGGGCAAAAGCATCTTTAAAACAGGCTCTTATTTATAAATTCAGACCGTGTGGATCAAGTTATTTATTGAAAGATTAGATCGTAACAAGGTAGGAATTATTTGACCTGTACTTTCACAAGCAAGTTTTCTCTTAATATTTTCAAAATGTTTATCGACAGTTCGTTTTGATATTTCCAAAATGTCGGCAATACGATGCGTATTAAAACCAAAATAATAGAGATAAATAATCTCTTTTTCTTTTAGTGTTAACTCTTTTGCCGATAAAAAGTTAAAAGGTAACTTATTTAAATCGAAAGCGGTATCATTTACCATTTCTTGCAGTTTATGAGCTTTATCTTTTTTTTCTAAAATGATCTCTTTTAGATTTAAAGACTTGGATGGTTGCTGCGATTGGGCAAGTGTATTCATTTCAATTATAAAATCTTTAGGCAAAATCAATGTATTTTCTTTAGTTAATCGCCGGCAACGCTCCCCAAGATCCTGACTCACTATTCTTAAAACGTCTATATTGTTAAGGACAAAATTATTTGATTGAGCCGCATCGGAGCATGTTGCAAAAGTATAAATTTCTGTGTAGTCCTTATGATTATGGACAATATCAAAAAAATAAACATATTGATGATCTACTAAAGTTTCTTTGATTGAAGCAGATAACATCGCATCATTTTTAATATCTGAGGCGTAAAAGTCATCCTGGTTTGAAGTAATGTTGTTGATAATCTGCGGGACAAATAAATCATTTTTTAAAAAAACATCCAAAAGCACTTTATCAGACATTAACTGCATACAACGACCGCTTAAATCGTAATAGAAGTATCCCCAGCTATAAATTAGAGTATTTGCAAAAATAGGCTGGTAGCGATTCTCTAAATAAGAAGTATACATTTGCATATTATTAAAGGCCTTCATAAAGAAGCTCCTAAAACAAGGCTGCCTTTAATAAGCAGTCTTAATATTGTTAGTATAGTCTAGTCTAGTCATTCATAGCCTATGAGCATTTTTAATAAGATGTAAATAGAGCGAAAATAAACTAAAAACTCAAAAAGAGTAGCTTTTATTGGATAACACTTTTTCTGCTTCCGCTTGTAATCTTTCTCCATTTCTTATCTGCGCTACCTCATTGGTAATTGCCAAGCCTGTTACTGCACTTTGCACCCTGTCCGCTACAGCAAATAGCCCATAGATGCCAGTAGTATTGTTATACGCGGTATTTCCATTTTTAATTTCAATTTCCCCCATAATTTTTTTAGCTTGAGCTGTTGGTTGTTTATTTTGCATTGAGATACTCCAGTTAATTAGACTTCAAAAGTATATCCATCTATTCTAAGCGGCAGATTAAGACCTCTACGCAAAATCCCCCTTTCATACAATTCATTAGCACCAAATAAAGATATTCATACTTGGTTCGCGCTTATATCTTGACGGGTACTCATTGTTGAATGTAAGCGAGAGGGCTTTCCTAGAGAATCATTAAATAGAGAAGATTAAACTCCAGTTCAGGTGACATATTAGACACATTAATTATTCAATGTCATAATTGTGCAAATTATTACAAGGTAGGCCTATGTCTCTAAAACGCTTTATTCTTATCCCTGGTTTAACCACGTTTTATAGTGATGCGACTTGTTCTAAAAAAATCGCCGAAGCTCTAAAAAAGGCAATATCAGGTAAATACTATTTAATCTATCCCAATCTGGCAGCAGCCCAAAGGGATAAGCCCCCTTACTTAAAAAAGCACATGGCCACTGCGGGCATCATTGAATTAGAGATAGAAGAAGAAAGTCAATTAAGTGAGGACAATATTTTAAAGTTTTGTGAGAAGGTCCTGACGTTGCCCACAGATAAAGAAAGGGCAAAAAAATGCTCGTCTTTAATTGAGGCAGTATATGTAAAAGGATTTAAGCTTCCTTTTAATCAGTTGGACGTGAAGGCGCGTGAAATCGCCCAAATCACTTCTTTTAATTCAGTCAATGATTCAACGCTACAACTCACCCTACCTCCTTTACTGTATTTAAAACAAATTCATCCAGAATTACACTTTTTGCTATTTACCGATCATCAGTTTTTTCTCAATTTTGAAAACTGGCGTCACTATAACGCAAGAGAAGCAAGAGGAAAGGGGTGTGTTTATGATTTATTTCAGGCAACAACATCACTATGCAAGCTGTTACCTCAATTGTTAAAGAATTTTACTCTGGAAGACATAAAAGCAGTACAAAAGTTATTAAGTGACAGTGTTTTTTATGGTTCAACTGAAGACAGAAGAGGGATTTTTAGACAAGACTATAATGCTTTTCCTTTGCATCCTGATGCAGCAACAGTGGACGGTATTAAGGAATTACTACAGCGGATAAAGTCGGACAATCAGGCGAATGGTTTTAGAATAGGTTTTGTTAACCGAAGTACCATTGTTTCATCTTTTTGTCGGTATATGTCTTTGACGATACGAGAGGAAAAGCTATGGAAAAAATTCCCGGATGAAATGGATAAGCTAACTCCTGAAATGTTAGAAAAATTAAAGGAATTGGAGAAAAAAGCAATTGCGGAAATGAGGAAAACGAAAGATATCGCGGTACAGGATATAGAGGTTATTATTAATGACTTCTTGAAGGATTTTGAACCTTCTCAAAGAGTATCTTTATCCTCATTTTGGGGTAATTTAAGTTACTATTACAGTGATTTGGCAAATGAGTTTTCCAGGAAATCGACAAAATTGGAACTCCAATATGATCTGAGATGTGGCCGAGCGCATGCGTTGGCAAGCGCTGGAGATGTTGAGGATTCCGCTGTCAATATTAAAGATTTTGCTGATACTGAAATAGACGCATTGGCAAAAAATATTTATACACGAATTCAGCTTTCAAATGATATTTATCTATTCACCCCTGAGCCCAAATTGGCAGAAAAATGGGCTAATGTGGCTCTGGGAAAGTATCATAGCACCATCTCTCAGGCAAAAAGCCCTATGGGGGTTATTGAAGTAGTCGATGAGCTGGTTCACGAGTTGGAGATATTGCATCTTTTTCATGATGTTAATTGTCGTACTAATGATTTATGGAAGAACTTTTTATTTTTAGCTCACTCAATTAAATGGGCTACTGAATTCAATCCGAATCGCCTCGATGCATATAGTAGAAAAGAACGGGTACAACAACACATACAAGGTATTTTACGTACTGATTATATAATAGAGCATCAGGAGCAGCTGCTTCAGGATAATAGACGGATTGATCTTATTTATTTGGCAAACAGGGCGGGCTTACAGACAGTCGATTATTCAGCTGAAGAGTTAAGTCAGGTAAAAACCGATCTTCAATATCAAGAAATCTCGCAACAATTAGCGGAAGAATTGGAGGCGTATGAAAAGATTGTTCAACAAAAACTGGGTCAGTTAATAAAGAAATATGATTTACAATCACACTCTAAATTATCCTCCACTTCTGCTGTAATTTTCTCCATACCCCCCGGGTATCTAGAGTTTGCCGAGGCTTTAAAACAATTTCAAATAAATTATGATACTCCTCTTTTTTTTAAGCGCGTGGCTTACCTTCATACCGTGCCGGAAATTGCTGAGGATATTGAAATCCTAATGAGCCTGACTGGTTTTAACTGCGAGTTAGAAAGCGATGATATGGTGCAGTCTGCCGAAAATTGCAGTCTGTTAGAATATTAATTACGCTATCGTTGACTTTACCAGGATAAATAACTCGAATCACTTTTGACACTTAAAATCGGGTAGATCTTTCATTTTATCATCAACATCGGTACCATTGATCCATTCCAAAATTCAGGGGAGTGAGCATGAATGCTACCGAAATCCCAGTTCCACATTTGACAACGGCTCATTCAGGTCCTTTACACCATGTGGAAAAGATTATTTTAAATCAGGTTCCGGAAATAGAGGCTTGGTTCCGACTAAAGTGGAAAGAAACACCTCCACCTTTGACTTCATCGGTAGATTTGCGCCATGCAGGTTTTAAGCTGGCTCCTGTTGATACGAATTTATTTCCTGCAGGTTTTAATAATTTGAATCCAGAGTTTCTTCCTTTGTGTATTCAGGCTGCACAATCAGTATTAGTAGAATATATTCCTGATTGCACCAAAATATTAATTCTTCCCGAAAGTCATACCCGCAATAAATTTTATATGCAAAGTCTGAATGTGCTACGCAATATTTTAATTAAAGCGGGTTTTATTGTGCGTATTGGTAGTTTAGATCCAGAGCTTAAAGATCCTATGGAAGTGGTTCTTGAACATGGAGAGACTTTATTAATAGAACCTCTGCAACGTCAGGGAAATAGAGTGGGGCTGGATAATTTTAATCCTTGTTTTCTGATGTTAAATAATGATTTATCTTCCGGTATCCCTGAAATTTTGCAAGGTTTGCAACAACGGATTAGGCCCACCGCTAAGTTAGGTTGGGCAACACGTTTGAAATCAAGCCATTTTCAATTTTTTAATGAAGTAGCTCACGAGTTTGCTGACTTGGTTGGTATTGACTCCTGGTTAATTGACCCTTATTTCAGTGCTTTAGACGGCGTTGATTTTATGGCTCAAGAAGGGGTGGATCAATTAGCCCAGGAAGTAGATAAAATACTGTCTTTAGTCAGTGATAAATATGTTACTTATGGCATAAAAGACAGACCCTTCGTGGTAGTTAAAGCAGATAATGGCACTTACGGTATGAGTGTGATGATGGTGCATGACGGTGAGGAGTTACGTCAATTAAATAGAAAGCAACGCACCAAAATGTCTGCTAGTAAAGGAAGCCGTAAGGTAGATAGAGTGATCATTCAAGAGGGTGTTTATACTTTTGAAACCATGCCTGATGGTGCTGTGGCAGAGCCGGTAGTTTATATGATTGGTCAATTTGTTGTAGGTGGTTTTTATCGCGTTCATCAGGGTAGAGGAATAGATGAGAATCTTAACGCCCCTGGAATGCATTTTGAACCCTTGGCTTTTGCTCAAGCCTGTAATATGCCCTGCGATGACTTAGCGGTTGTGGATTGCCCTAATCGTTTTTATGTTTATGGAGTAATTGCACGTCTGGCGGCCTTAGCAGCAGCAAGAGAAATTGCGGCAATTGGAGGAGAATAATGAAACTCGCGGTACTTATGGATCCTTTGCATCAATTAAAGCCATACAAGGACACTACGGTTGCTATGATCACGAGCGCCAAGGCTCTAGGTTGGTCTTGTGTGTATTTCACAAAGATGGATTTATTTTGCCGTGAGGGGCATGCTTATTCACGGGTTTATGATATTACTGTTGGCGACGAGCACAGCCTTGATTGGGCAAAAACTAAAGACTTGGGTGAACAGCCATTAAGTGATTTTGATATCATTCTGATGCGTAAAGATCCTCCTTTTAATATGGAATATATTTATACCACTTACGCATTAGAGTTAGCAGAGCGTGATGGGGTATTAGTCGCTAATAAACCTCAAAGCCTGCGTGATGCCAATGAGAAGTTTTTTACTTTGAATTTTCCTCAATGTTGTCCTACCACACTGGTGTCTAGCAATATTGCACGTTTAAAAGAATTTTGGCAAACCCATCAAAATGTTATTTTTAAACCCTTGGAAGGGATGGGGGGGAGTTCGGTATTTCATGTGGATCAGCATGGACGAAATTTATCAGTAATTTTGGAAGTACTGACCCAAGGGCAAAACATTAATATCATGGCTCAGCACTATATTCCTGAAATAGCCACAGCAGGAGATAAACGTATCTTGTTGCTTGATGGTGAGCCCGTTCCTTATGCTTTAGCACGTATTCCGGCCAAAGGTGAATTACGAGGTAATTTAGCAGCAGGTGCAAAAGGTAAAGTTGTTGAAATTACCGCAAGAGATAGATGGATTTGTGAACAGATAGCTCCCACACTCAAAGCAAAAGGTTTATATTTTGTAGGTATCGATGTGATCGGGGATTATTTAACCGAGATTAACGTAACCAGTCCGACTTGCCTGCGTGAAATTTCAGCTGAAACAGGATTAGATATTGCGGGAGACTATCTGCATTGTCTTGAGCAAATACGTTTGGCCTCATAAGTAACTGTTCACAGGACATGTACATTCCGTCGTTGCGAGCCTTGGCGAAGCAAACCAGAACGCTGTTTCGTTAGAGTTCTGTACTGCTTCACTTTGTTCGCAACGACGACTATTTGGTCATGCTATTTTTATAAATTACATATCCCGTGAACAGTTACCCACATAAGCTGTGTCTCTATGTAGCTCGAATTAGCGCAGCGTAATACAGGCTTCAAAAACAGTTTCACACTTTATATAAAATTATGCCCGTATTACGCTGCGCTAATACGGGCTACATCGGGCGTACCTAGAAAATTATTCATCGACATAATCTGCTGGTGCTTGGTCATTTTGAGCGCCTCCTTCCTTGCCAAGAGCCTCTTGATCCGCTGCAGCATCATCTACGTAAAGCGAGCCATTATCTTGTTCTGCTCCGGAGATGAGATAAGCTCTATGCTGTAAATAAGCATCTCTCATGAACGAGTATTTATCTAAAGCTTCATTCATTATCCGTTCTGAATCAAAGAGTTGGGAGCGCAAATCAACGTAATGTAATCCAAATAAACCATAGGCTACTGCATCATTATTGATGTAGACATAGGGACTCCAAAGAACAAATTGAAATAACCATCCCGAGCCGTCACGTATTGTGCTTGGGCCTATTAAAGGAATGACCAGATAGGGTGATTTTTTATCCCCCCATTTCGCAAAGGTTACCCCTAAATCGTTATAATGTGGTGGCAAGCCAAATTTATTAGCAACATCAAATAAACCTGCAACCCCTAAAGAAGAGTTAATGACAAAACGCCAGGAATCTTTAATCGCCCATTTTCCTTGAGCCTGAAGAAGATCGTTGGCAATGGTGGGAAGCATATCCAGGTTATTAAAGGCATTACCTATCCCTTTTCTAGCTACACGAGGCACCACTGCGTGATATAGTTTTGCTGTTGGTCTTAACATGGTAGCATCAACAGCCATATTGAAATTGTAGACCTTGCGATTAAAGGACTCATAAGGGTCAACGGGATTAGTTCCTTTGTGCGCACAGCCTGTTAACATGAAGGTTCCAATCATACTGGAAAACATTACAATTAAGCGCATTATTTTTCTAATTATTAGATACTTACGATGATGTTACACCAGTTTATGATTCTTGCAAACTGGTCGAACTAATAATCAATGCGGGGTCATGAGCAGGCAATCTCATTGGCAATTGATGGTGCGAGTGCAGCAATTTCATTCACAGCATCTTCAACCGGAGTTGTTTTAAAAAACGTATGCGTGGCAGTATAGGCTAAAGTACCTAAACCAAATAAAGAAGCTCCTCCGGCCACAGCCATTGAGCTTGCCCAGCCTGCTGCCAAACCTGTAAAAAAAGCTCCAGGGCCAGACCATGCACCCAAGGCAAATCCGATCCCAAAGCCTATTACCCCTGCAATTATTGTGATTGCAGCAGTAATAGTCAGTGTCCAAATGGCATTAATGACCGCCTGATATCTCCCTTGGACCAGTTCATTACAGTTTTCATGGAATAAATTAATACTTGCCATTATATCCGGGTTGGAGGGGTTCTGAATATTATCCAGCAGGATGTTTGCCTCAGTTCCAAGGGCTGAGACGACATAAAAAGGCAAGTTAATGGCTTTATTATTTAAATTATCCAAAGCATTATATAAATCTGAGCCTTGAAGGCATCGATTACGTGCTTGTTGAATATTATTTAAAGGATTATAAAAACTGCGGTAGTCTTCTTCATTAGGGCGTAATTTTTTATGGGCTTCTAAACAAAGAGCCTTATAAAGTTTTTTGGATCCCCGTGCTTCTCGTGCGGAGGTAGAAACAGTTGCGGCGAACGTGAACTCTTCTAATTGTTGGAGTACATTGTTCAGAGCATTAGATAACGCCACATCGGCTTTAGTTCCTACTAAAACCAATTGAGCATGGGGATTTATTTCTCTAAATTTATTAATGTCGTCTTTAATTTCTTTGAGCTTGATTTCATCAATTTCTCTTGATAAATCGATACAATATAAGCCAAAATCAAAGTGAGCCAGTATCTCTACATCCCCATTAAAACGATCCTGACCACCCATATCACCTAAATTTAGAGTGATGTTGTCTTCGTTCGATTCGTTGGGAATAGTTATAGTAGTATAATAGATTCCGATGGTCGGCTGATAGGGATGTTCGAGTGGACTAAGATACTCTGGAGAACTGAGTTGTTTAAGAAGCTCTGTTTTACCGCTTTGCTCACTACCAAATATAAAAACATTTAATACTATCATAACAACCTCAATACAAATCGCGCCTCATTATACATTGATGCTGCTATTTGAAAATCACTGGGGCATAGAGAGACAGTAAATGAACGTTCTTTTTAATGCATGTGAGTTAAGTTTAGTAATGAAGGAACGTTTCCAAAACTTGGCGCGATGCGCTCACATAGGTTTCACTTACGTTCGAGATGAAATGCTGTCTCAAAACTGTAATAAAAAAGTTACTGGCCCATCATTGCATAAATGAACCTGCATGTTGGCGCCAAAAACCCCACTTTGAGTATTCGGATAAAGTTCCTGGGCCTGATTTAATAAACTCTCAAACAGTTGACGGCCAAGCTCCGGGGGGGCTGCATTAGAAAAACTTGGACGCAATCCTTTTTGGGTATCCGCCATTAAGGTAAATTGGGGCACTAATAATAAACCACCATTTACCTCTTTTAGACTTAGATTCATTTTGCCCAGACCGTCATCAAAAATACGATAATTGATGCATTTAGTGAGCATGCGATTTAAATGTTCAGGCTTGTCTTCGCGCTCAAAGCCGCAAAGGATCATTAATCCTTGGCCTATCTTACCCACTATTTGATTGCTAATCTCAACTTTAGCTTCACTAACTCGTTGAACAACCGTCAGCATGCATCCAGACCTTGTTTGGAAATTTCTTTACTCGCATAGATCAGCGCATCAATAATTCCTGATTCACGATCCGAGTGCCCCGCATCACGAACTATTCTCAAGTTCGAAGCCGGTATTGCCTGATGAAGCTCCCAGGCACTGGCTAACGGAGTAACTAAATCAAAACGGCCGTGAACGATATAAGTAGGAATATGTCGTATTTTATGGACATTGGCCATAACCTGGTTTTCTTCAATAAAATAATGATTGGTAATATAGTAGGACTCCAGAGTTGCAAGAGCCAGAGCAAAATGAGGATCGCTGAATTGATCAATGACGTATAAATGAGGTTGTAAACTACTGCAGCGCGCTTGCCAAAGAGCCCAGTTTTTTGCTGCACTCATTCGAGCTAATTCATTAGAACCCAGCACGCAGTCAGCGTAATATTGGGGAATATTATCCCTCATGTTTTCAGGCACTTGATTGATGAACTCGTCCCAATAATCTGGATAAACCAAACTGGCACCATGTTTATAAAACCAGTCAATATCTTTTTGTCTGCCTAAAAATACCTGATGTAAAAGCAGCGCTTTAATTTGTTGTGGGAATTTTTGCGCATACAGCAAAGCCAATAATGATCCCCAGCCGCCGCCAGATAAAACGAATTCAGACAGGCTTAAATAATCTCTAATGGCGTCGATGTCATCTAGTAAGAGAGAGGTATTATTGTCATGAACTTCTAAGTGGGGGCTAGAACGACCACAACCTCGTTGATCAAACAGGATGATTCTATAACGTTGTGGATCGAAAAAGCGTCTTAGGTAACCATCAGATCCAGAGCCTGGGCCTGGATGAATAACTAAAACAGGTATTCCTTCAGGATTCCCGGTTTCTTCTATATAAAGAAGATGAGAACCACCTACTTTTAATTCATGTTGTGCAAAGGGTTTAATTGCTGGATAAAGGGAGTGCATATTAGTCCTTTAGGATTATACTTAAATTAGTTGGTTACCAAAATAAAGATATTTTGCGCTCTGAATAAGCTGAAAGCAATAGCATGGGTCTAATCTGACAAAATGCCAATAACTAAAACCTGAATTAGACAGTTTGAATTGCAAATGTTGGGAGTAGCTCCCCTTGTCGAATTTTGGTTAATAATCCCTTTGTCTTTATTTGCTAAATTGAAGATAATGCACACTCTATTTTTTGTTGGAACTAATTTATGACCATGGCAGCACTTCTTAACGGACTGAATGAAAGGCAACGTGAGGCAGTTACTTCTCCACTGGGAAATATGCTGGTTTTAGCTGGGGCAGGAAGTGGAAAAACTCGAGTTTTGGTCAGTCGGATTGCCTGGTTAATTGAACAGGAACATCTTTCTCCACATGCAATTTTGGCTGTAACCTTTACGAACAAGGCAGCCGGTGAAATGCGCTCGCGCTTAACTTCTATGCTTGCTACACCCGTATTGGGATTATGGGTTGGAACTTTTCATGGCCTATGTCATCGCCTATTACGCCGTCATTATAAAGAAGCCAATTTGCCAGAACAATTTCATATTCTGGATTCAGAAGATCAGGCTCGGGTGATTAAACGGGTTATTGCTTCACTCAATCTTGATCCCGATCAATGGTCCGTGAAACAAGCGCAATCTTTTATTAATGGAAGAAAAGATGAAGGAATACGTCCACAACATGTCAATGTATTGTCTTATGGGCCGGGTAAGACCCTGGTTGCGATTTATCAAGCTTATGAACAAGCCTGTCAAACCGCAGGAGTTATTGATTTTGCCGAGTTGTTGTTGAGAACTCATGAATTATTACGTGATAATCCCGAGATTCTCGCCCACTATCGTAATCGTTTTCAGGCAATACTAGTGGATGAATTTCAAGATACCAATACCATCCAATATGCCTGGATACGCCTTCTTGCTGGCGAAGAGGCTGCTGTTTTGGCTGTTGGTGACGATGATCAGTCTATCTATGGATGGCGTGGCGCCAAGGTTGAGAATATTCAGCAATTTTCGAAAGATTTTAAAGAAACTCACATTATCAGACTGGAACAAAATTATCGTTCAACGGGCACTATTCTGGAGGCGGCTAATCGATTAATTACCAATAATAATTCGCGTATGGGTAAAGATTTATGGACTGCGGGAAGTGCTGGTGAAAAGATTGTGGTCTACAGTGCCTTTAATGAATTAGAAGAGGCACGTTTTGTTAGTGAACGAATCATGATGGAAATTAATCAGGGAAATAGTGCGGATGAAATTGCTATTTTATATCGTTCAAATGCTCAATCACGAGTTTTGGAAGAGGCTTTATTACGCGCCGGGATTGCTTATCGAATTTATGGCGGAGTACGTTTTTTTGATAGGGCTGAAGTAAAAGATACATTGGCTTATTTACGTTTATTAGTGAATCCTAATGATGATACCGCTTTTGAGAGGGTAGTGAATTTACCAACTCGAGGTATAGGTGAAAAAACATTGGACGATTTGCGTCACTACGCCAAGTCCGAACAAAGTTCCATGTGGAGCGCTGCCAAAGAACTACTGCAATCTGGTGAGATGGCACAAAGAGCCGGTACGTCTTTAGCAAAATTTATTCAATTAATTGAAACACTACAACTTCAAACTGCTCATATGGAATTAGACGAGCAATTATCTGCAGTGATTCAGACGAGTGGTTTATACGCTCATTTTAGTAAAATTAAAGGAGATAAATCAGAATCGCGTCTGGATAACTTGCAGGAATTAATTAATGCCGCGAAACAATTCCGTTATGATTACGAGCAAGATGAAGAAGATGACTTGCCGTTGGTTAATGCTTTTTTAGCACACGCTTCTTTGGAATCCGGGGAAATGCAAGCAGAAGAACATGAACGCTACGTTCATTTGATGACCTTGCATGCCGCTAAAGGACTTGAGTTTCCAATTGTCTTTTTGGTGGGTATGGAAGAGGGGGTTTTCCCCGGTAAACAATCTATAGAAGAGCCCGGGCGTTTGGAGGAAGAACGCCGCTTGTGTTATGTGGGAATGACTCGCGCAATGCGCAAGCTGATTTTATCTTATGCAGAAGTAAGGCGACAATATGGGCGTGAAGAGTATCACCGACCTTCCAGGTTTTTACGTGAGTTACCTGCGGAATTAATTGATGAGGTACGTGTTAAGGCTCGTTTTCAATCTCCTTCAAGTGCACGCTCCTCAATTCCTTCTGCAGCTGAAACAGCTGGAATACCTTTGGGACAAAATGTGGTTCATGCCAAATTTGGTCAAGGGGTTGTATTGGCTGTTGAGGGCGCGGGAGCACACACCAGGGTGCAGGTCAAATTCAGGGAGCATGGAGTTAAGTGGTTAGTTCTCGCCTATGCTAATTTAACCGTAGTTGATGAGTGCTCTCACTTTTGAGGTTAATCTACTCGACTTAATACATTAAAATATTGAATTTTTCTCAACTGGATGCTAGGGTGCCGTTTGGTGAAGGAAATTGACTTAAAATTATTAGTTAACTATTAAAAAGGGGAATTGAGTGAAATTTACAAATTTACTAGCGGCAGGAGCACTGGCAACATCTTTAGTATCACCAGCAGTTATGGCAGCTGATGCTACAACTACCCCTCCTATGTCCGATGCTCAAAAGAAAGAAATTGAAAAACTGGTTCACGATTATTTGGTGAGTAATCCTGAAGTATTGTTAGAAGCATCTCAAGCCTTACAACAAAAGCAACAACAAAACATGCAGCAACAAGCGCAATCTGCTATTCAGGAAAATGCAGCACAATTATTTCAAGGTAAGCTGACTACCGCTGGCAATCCTAAAGGCAATGTAACTGTCGTTGAGTTTTTTGATTATCAATGCATTCATTGTAAAAAAATGTCTCCAACCATGAGTAATCTGGTTAAAAAAGACAGAGACTTACGAGTCATCTATAAAGAGTTCCCGATTTTTGGTAAGAGTTCTGAGATGGCTTCAAGAGCTGCGCTGGCTGCGGGCATGCAAGGTAAATATCAAGCCATGCACGAAGCTTTATTTAAAGTTGACAAGCGTATCGATAGCCAAGTTGTGATGAACACCGCCAAATCTTTAGGTTTGGATATGGCTAAGTTGAAGAAGGATATGGAAAGTAAAGAAGTCAGTGATATTTTAGATGCTAATCGTCAGTTGGCTGAAAAATTACACTTGATGGGTACGCCTGCATTTATAATAGCATCTACACCAGATGGCCAACTTAAAGCAGGTACTGAGCCTTCATTTATTCCGGGTGCTGCAAGCGAAGAATCATTACAAGAGTTAATTAAAAAAGCAGCTGGAAACTAGGTTTTCCTAACCTGGCTGCCCTGCCGCCAGGTTATTTTACAAAAGTAGGTTGGTGCTGGAGCGCTGCCATTAAGTTAAGGAATTTTTTTGTCATCCTGAGGAGGTCGCGACGAAGAATCTCCTGATATTCAGAAGATCTCTCTCTATGCTCGAGATGACGTTTTTCCTTAACTTAATGGCAGTGAGCGCTGGATGAGGTGAAGTCCAACACTTTCCGGCTTAGGTGTACAGTTTATATTGTTCTAATTCTATGTTTATAATACCTACCGGTTCCTCCCAATCTTTACTTGGTTCCGCATTAACCTATGCGATATGCATGTCATAAATGTTAATTTTGAGATTCTCATGATAAAACCAACAACATTTCAGGATATTATCTTAACCTTACAGCAATATTGGGCGGCCCAGGGCTGTGTCATTTTGCAACCTCTCGATATGGAAGTTGGCGCAGGCACTTTTCATCCTGCGACTTTTTTGCGGGCAATAGGTCCCGAACCTTGGTCTGCCGCTTATGTTCAACCTTCTCGAAGACCTACGGATGGGCGCTATGGGGAAAATCCTAATCGCGTACAACATTACTATCAATTTCAGGTGGTCTTAAAACCGTCTCCATTGGACATTCAAGACAAATACTTGGATTCATTACGCGCTTTAGGCGTTGATCCCCTGGCTGATGACATTCGTTTTGTTGAGGACAACTGGGAGTCTCCTACTTTAGGAGCGTGGGGACTAGGTTGGGAAGTCTGGCAAAATGGTATGGAAGTCTCTCAATTTACTTATTTTCAGCAAGTCGGTGGTTTGATTTGTAAACCCGTTACTGGTGAATTAACTTATGGTCTTGAGCGTATTTCCATGTTTGTTTTAGGGGTAGATAATTTATTTGATTTACCTTGGTGTAAAACCCCTAATGGAGTAGTTACTTATGGTGATGTATTCCATCAAAATGAAGTAGAGATGTCGGCTTATAATTTCGAACATGCAAATGTTGACGAATTATTTAAGCAGTTTGATTATTATGAGTGTGAAGCGCAAAAGTTAATTGCTTTGCAGTTGCCACTTCCTGCCTATGAGATGGTAATGAAAGCATCTCATTCATTTAATTTACTCGATGCTCGTAAAGCGATATCCGTTACCGAGCGACAACGTTTTATTTTACGGGTAAGACAACTGTCAAGAGCAGTGGCACAAGCTTATTATCAGGCGCGTGAGGCTTTAGGCTTCCCTATGCAAAAGGTGTGTGATGGTCAATGATTTTATATTTGAATTAGGTTGTGAAGAGTTGCCTTCAGGAGCAGTCTGGCCCTTGGCTAACGAATTTGCCAATCAATTATTAGCGGCTTTAGATAAAGCACAGTTGCATTATGGCGAAGTAAAACGCTTTGCTACTCCAAGACGCTTGGCTATTATGATTTGCGATTTGCAAACTGAGCAGGAAAGTCAAATTGTAACTCGTCGCGGCCCAGCTGCTGTGGCTGCTTATGATCAGGAGGGAAAACCTACTCCCGCTCTGTTGGGGTTTGCCAAATCATGCGGCGTGGAAATTGATCAGCTGTTAAAGATACAAACAGATAAAGGCGATTGGATGGTTTGCGAAATAAAAAACTCAGGAAGCCAGACAAAAGAAATACTTCCTGGGTTGGTTAGTCAGTGTATCGCTTCTTTACCTATTGCTAAACCCATGCGCTGGGGGAATGGTGAAGAAGAATTCGCCAGACCAGTGCATTGGGCAGTGATGATCTATGGTAATGAACTGCTTGAGCATAACATTCTTGGTGTTAAAACTGGTCGTCAAAGTAAAGGACACCGCTTCCACCATCCCCAGGAAGTTACTATTGAATCCGCTCAAAGTTATGAGTCTCAAATGCGTGACTCTTTTGTAATTGCCGATTTTGCAGCCAGACGCCAAATGATTAAAGAGCAAGTGCAACAATTGGCGGTTCCTTATAATGCAACAGTGATTATGCCAGAAGAGTTAGTTGATGAAGTTACTTCAATCGTGGAATGGCCTCAGGCGTTGATTGCTAATTTTGAAGAAGAGTTTCTTGAAGTCCCCGCAGAGGCTTTAATCGCTTCCATGCAATCTCATCAAAAAACATTCGCCTTAAAGAATCAACAGGGTAAGTTATTACCTCATTTTATTACAGTTGCCAATATAGAAAGCACTAATCCACAGCAGGTGATTCAGGGGAATGAAAAAGTAATGCGGGCACGTTTAAGTGACGCCGCATTCTTTTTCCGACAAGATAAAAAACACCCCTTAAGTCAACATATTCCTGCAACGGAACAAGTGGTATTTCAGGCTCGTCTTGGCAGTTTGCAGGATAAAGCCAGACGAGTAAAAGAGTTAATGGTTTACTTAAGCCGGTCACTGGGTATTTCCCAGCAACAGGCAGAACGAGCTGCTTTATTGAGTAAATGTGATTTATTAACAGGGATGGTTGGGGAGTTCCCGGAGTTACAGGGATTGATGGGATATTATTATGCTCTGAACGACGGTGAAGATAATGCTGTTGCACACGCATTAAATGAACAATACATGCCTCGTTTTTCCGCAGATAATTTACCTGAATCACCATTAGGTATGGCACTTTCATTAGCGGATCGAATAGATACTTTAGTGGGTATTTTTGCAATAGGCCAAAAACCTTCTGGAGTAAAAGATCCATTTAAATTGCGTCGACATGCTTTGGCGGTTGTTCGTTTATTGATTGCAACGCCTGCGACTTTAAATATCGCTACATTGATAGAAGAGGCCATAAAGAATTATGGCGACACATTACCTGAAGATAAGGCATTAATTCTTGAATTAAAACCGTTTATTCTTGAGCGATTACAATCTTATTATCAAAGTTTGGGTATTAGCGTCGATTTAATTCATGCGGTGAGGGCTCGCCAGGATGAATGGCTCTATGACTTAGACAAACGATTAAATGCATTAAAATCCTTTGTTACTATGCCTGAGGCAGCCTCTCTTTCGGCAGCATGTAAGCGCGTTAATAATTTAATAAGCCAGGCAAAAATAACTTCAGCAATGGATATTAATGAACAATTGATAGAAGAGGGAGCAGAGCAAAGTCTTTACGACCATCTGAATAAGGTGACTCAATCAATAGAGTCTTTATATGTTGCGGAAGATTACGGCTCGGTGTTGAAGCAATTGGCCAGTCTTAGAGAGCCTGTAGATGCATTTTTTGATCAGGTGATGGTTATGGTTGATGACGAGCAAGTAAAAAAGAATCGCTTAGCCATTCTCGCCCGTCTACAGAAATTATTACAAGGGGTTGCAGATATTTCTATGCTACAGCTGATATGACTCGTTTAATTCTTTTGGATAGAGATGGGGTGATTAATCAGGACTCTCTTCATTATATCAAAAATGAAGATGAGTTTATTTTAATTCCTGGGGCTGTAGAAGCTATTGTTCGTTTAAAAGAGGCAGGGTATCAAATCGGTATTGCAACGAATCAATCAGGGGTCTCAAGAGGTCTTTATACTGAGGCAGAGCTCAATGCAATACACGATAAAATGATCTTGGCAGTACAAAAAGCAGGTGGTCAAATTGATGCTATAGAATATTGCATTCATTTACCTGAAGAAAGATGTCTGTGTAGAAAACCGCAACCTGGAATGTTATATGCTTTAGCGAAACGGCTTGGTTGTTCGCTAAAGCATGTCCCTTTTGTCGGAGATAGAGTTTCTGATATTCAAGCCGCTCTTGCAGTTGAGGCAGATCCTGTTATGGTGCTTTCCAGCATGACCGATGTTGTCGACCTAAAAGCATATCCCGAAGTACCTGTGTTTCACTCTCTCGCGGAATATGTTGATCAGCTCTTATTAGTGCAATCATGAGTTTTATTACTTCCATTGGATATGAAAACGACACCTTGCGGGAGAAAGCACGTCTGCTTGCAGAACGATTAAATTATCTTTTGGATAAGGATGCTAATCCTTGTTTATTTGTCACCGCTGAAAAACTTGCTTTAAAAATACCGACCTTTTCTCTACTCTTTGCGGATTTTACCCTTGCCGCATGGAATCAAAGACGAGCTGAAGGAAAGACACAAGGCTTGGTTCGAGCCTGTAAACCGACTAAAGGTCTTAAAATAATTGATGCAACAGCTGGGTGGGGGAGGGATGCGGCGATTTTAGCAAGTTTTGGTGCTGAAGTGACCATGCTTGAGCGTCATCCGGTGATGGCCACTTTGCTTGCTGATGCCTTGGAACATAGAGGTATTTTGGATAAAGAAAAAATGCAATTGTCCTTAAAGGAAACAGATGCCTATTCTTATTTAAATCATTTGGCTAGGGAAGATTATCCAGATGTAATTTATATCGATCCCATGCATCCAGAGCGCAATAAATCGGCTTTAGTGAAAAAAGAACTGCAGGCATTACAGCAAATGATTGGGGCCGATCAAGATGCCCTGGCGTTGCTAAATCTGGCCACTACTCGGGTCAAGCAAAGAGTTGTGGTTAAGTGGCCGCAAAAGGCTACTGCTTTATTACCAGCTAACTCTTGTATCGAAGGTAAAACCGTCCGCTTTGATATTTATTTGCCTAAAATCTAGAAACCTTCCCAATAATTCTGAGGATTTGTCATTTCGAACACAGTGATCTTCAAAATGTTCGCGGGGAATGCCTATTTCGTCATGGCGAGCTTTGGCGAAGCAAAACGATGCTTCGTTGACATCCGAGCTGGATTGCTTCACTTTGTTCACAATGACGACTGTTTTTTATCTGGCTTTCAAAATAGTGACATATGCCGCGAACACTAACATTTCCAAATGCAGGCTCCACGCCAGTTGCATTTTGAGATGGGTGCTTCACGGAGTTATTGAGAAGTCACATTAGGTGCGTTTAATTAACCAAATTCTTCAAGCTCTTCCCTTAAGCGTTTTTCTTCAAATAAATCTTCGATTTTTCTTCTTCGTTCTAACTTGGTAGAGGGACTTGATTCAGGGACAATTGTTTCCTTATCACTAAAATCTTCAATTTCATTTTCAAACTCATCAAAACGACGTGCACTCATAGCCATCTCCTTAGCCAAACCAGTCGAATTCCATTTTAGATCAAAAGAATTACATTGGGTTTTTATTTGTCATTGCATTTATAAAAAGCGTATAAAAATTAATGACATACGCATCCTACTATAGTTTTTTGAACTGTGGTTTTCCTATTTAAAATAACAGAAATTAGGCGCTAGGAATAGTGGAATTTTTTGAGCAGTAAAAAAGAGCAATAAGGTAACTTGGCAATGAATACATTGCCAAGTTACTCACAAACTGGTGTTATTGCATTGATAGGGATGTAGACGTATCCAATTGCTCGTCTTCTTGGTTCTCCGCCTCTTGTTTTGCTTGCTTGTTTGCTGCTCTTATTTCATTCATTGTGTTTTTAATTGGAGCGAGATCAACAGCCCCTTTAGGTATCTGAGATATGCTTTTTAGCTCCTCGGCGACTCTATTTGCATTTCCATGAATTCTTTGCAACTCGCTTTCATGACCTTTAAAGAGCTCGTCTGCCCTCATCTCTTTTCCATTGACCATAATCACTATATTATCTGGATTTTTATCAGATTTTGGCGATACTTGGCGCGGAAATCCAGTATTAATAGCTGCTTCGTATGCTTGTCTTGCTCGCTCCTTAGCTACTTCTTCAGGTTCAAAATCCATTTCCAGTTTAATTTTTTCATAACCAGAAGCACGCACCGCCTGTGCCATCAGGGTAAAATCAGCCAGAACATTTTGGCGAGGATCCTGATAATAACCCGGATTGAAAAGAGTTGCACCAAAAAGAGCACTTGAACCCATGTCCATTGTATAAGAACCTGCCTGTCCTGGAACGGGTACGATATCGTATTTTCCAGAAAGAGTTTTTATTGTGCCTATGTCGGCCATAGTAATGCCAGAAAGAACTAATCCATTCGCACTTGCTCCAATGGTTGCAGTAACTGCTGGAGGAGATGGAGGAGGTGTCTCTCCTTTAGCTATTGCATCTTGAATGGCTTTTTGTCGTTTCTGTTCCGCAATATCTATAATTCTTTGTCGCATTTCCGCATTATTTTTATGCAAATTAGCAATAAATAGTAATTCGCTCTGCTCTGCAGCAGCTGCTTTATGCAGGGTGGTTTCAGACTTGGTAGTAGAGTCTTCAAATGCTTTCAGTTGTTTTTTCTGGTTCGCTTCCAGGTCCTTGAGCATATTGCCTTTAACAACATCAATATCTGATGGACTGTTGAGACTTAAAACCTTGGATAAATTGGCTTTGAAATTCTCATCTTTAAATTGCTCTTCTAATAATGCTCGTTCATTTTTTTGTTGTAGTTTGATTGCTTTTATTGCATCGTCTTTTAATTCAGCCATCAGGTCTATCAGGGCTCGTGCTTTGAGTTCACCTGGTACTTTATCTGCCAGCTGTCTAAAAGTAGCTACCGACTCAGTATAGTCTGTTTGGGCTTTATTAAATTCGGGAGAGGCTTTTAAGGCTTTATCAATAGCATCTCTGACTGCTTTGGCCGCCTCTTTATCTTCTTCGGTTGTCAGTTTCTCGCCAGTGAGTTTCTTATGAATGTCTACATTACCAGGGCCTTTGGTTTTTTCAAAAAGATGAACGTCTCGAATGCTGCCCTTAGCCAGGGTATCAAACGCGTCAGCGCTGAAGGTAGTATTTTTGCCAATACCCAAGGCGTCTCTATAATCTGCTTGTAATTTTTTTTGTTCCTCAACAGAGAACATTTTCAAGCGACTGTCTGATTTTAAATGTGGGCCGAAAAGAGGTAAACCATTGTAGAAAGCCATAATACTTACCTATAGATTTGCTTATTTAAAGTATAACACCTTTTTATTAAGTAAAAATTAAATTTAAAAAGATGGTTTATAAAAAAAATTACTGCTTATCTGAAAAAAATGAGAGCAAAGATTGGACTGCTTTATAAGTCAAACTACACAATATTATGAAGGAGTTATAGGCCATAGCCGTCAGAACAAGGGAAAACCCTTGGACGGCTATGGGCTAGTACTTTTACCAGGCAGGGATTGCTGAATCACCAAAGAGGGTTTTGGCTTTTTCTTTTACTTCATCTGAATTGAGTGCTTTAACAAATAATTCCAATTGAGGTCTTTTTTGAGTATCACGTCGAATAACGATAATATTGGCGTAAGGCGAATCTTTATTTTCGGTAAATAAGGCATCGCGCGTAGGGATTAATCCAGCAGGTAATGCGAAGGTAGTATTAATTACTGCTGCGGCAACATCGGGCAGTGCTCTTGGTAATTGTGCGGCATCCATTTCTTTAAATTGGAGTTTCTTAGGATTAGACTCTATTTCAGGAATACCGCTATTGGTGGTATTTTTTAAAGTAATTAAATGGGATTCTTCTAATAATAAAAAGGCACGCATTTCATTAGAGGGATCATTGGGAACAGCTATAACTGAACCCTCGGGCAAGTCTTGAAGTGATTTAAATTTTTTGGAATAAATGCCCATAGGGTAAACAAAGGTTCTTCCTATTGCTTGTAAATTATAACCATGAGAAAGAATAGCTGCTTTTAAATAAGGTAAATGTTGGTACACATTAACGTCCAGGCTGCCATCTTGTAAAGCTTCATTAGGTAAATTGTAATCATTAAATTCTACAATTTTAATGGTTAATCCATATTTTGCTTCAGCGACTTTTTTTGCTGTTTCTATAAGTTCAGTTTCAGGTCCGGCAATAGTTCCTACGACTAAAGTATTAGGTGAGGGTTTATTACTACAAGCGACCAGGCTGACTATTAAAAGTATATAACTTAAAATTCGCATCTTTTAGACTCCAACATTAGTGATGTATGAAACGTTTTGCTAAATAATCTCCCAACATTTGCATCAGTTGGACCATTAGAATTAAAACAATAACTGTTGATATCATGACTCCGGCATCAAAACGTTGATAACCGTAATTAATGGCTAAAGTGCCCAGGCCGCCGGCTCCAACAGTCCCCGCCATTGCTGAGTAATTGACTAAAGTAATGGCAGTTACAGTGACCGCATGAATTAATCCTGATGTTGCTTCGGGAAGTAAAATATGGAGAACAATTTGGCGGGTATTTGCACCCATAGCATAACCAGTTTCTATAAGACCAGTGGATAAACTTTGAAAGACATTATCAACCAGTCGAGCAAAAAATGGTGTCGCGCCGATACTTAAAGGCATAATAGCTGCGTTCATCCCTATAGAGGTACCTACTAAAAGTCGAGTGAAAGGAATGATAGCAACCAATAAAATAATAAAAGGTATGGAACGAAATATATTAATCAAAGCGGACAACATTTTGTGTAGCTTGGGATTGGGCTTAATATATTTGGATGAATAGAGTAGGGTACCTAAAGGCAATCCTAACAAAATAGCAAACAGGGTACTAATGACTACCATATAAAGAGTTTCGCCTGTTGCACTAAGTAAGTTATATACCATCTGGTAGGACATAGCCTAAAATCTCCACAGTTAATTCGGCTCGTTTACAACGTTCAAGGAATGCTTCAAGTAACAATTGATGTGCCGTTAATTCAATAACCAAAACTCCGCAAGTGACTCCATCATAACGATCAATATTAGCTAATAATATATTGATATCTATATTGAGTTCACGACTTGTTTGACTAATAAAGGGAACAGTAGCTTCTTCTCCCTGGAAAAATAAACGAAGTAGTGGATTTATTGTTGCATAATTTGCGAGTCTGCTGGTGAGACATTCCGGCAACTCTGGGCTCAGTTGCGCGTACAGCATATTTCTCGCGAGACTGTCTGGTTTATTAAATACATTCGATAAAGCAGTTGTTTCTACCACTTCTCCATTAACCATTACAGAAAGTCTTTGACAAATTCGCTTAACGACGTCCATTTCATGAGTAATAAGGACTATAGTAATTCCATATAAGGAATTAATTTTTTTTAGTAAGACCAGGATGGCGTCTGTTGTTTCGGGATCCAGGGCCGACGTTGCTTCATCGCAAAGCAAAATTTTAGGAGAACAACTGAGGGCGCGAGCAATTGCTACTCGTTGTTTTTGACCACCACTGAGTTGTGAGGGATAAGCCTCTTTTTTATCGTTTAATTCAACGACGGGGAGCAGTTCTTCAATTTTTTGTTTAATCGACGCCTCATCTATGCCTTGAATCCTCATGGGAAGTGCAATGTTGTCATAGACATTTTTTGAATTTAATAAATTAAAATGCTGGAAAATCATTGCTATTTTATGACGAGCCAAAGCCAAATCTTTTCTTGAAAGATTCATTAGAGATTGACCATCAATGATGACTTCGCCTTCATCAGGGCGTTCTAATAAATTGATACATCTTAATAAAGTCGATTTTCCTGCACCACTTTTTCCGATAATGCCAAAAATTTCGCCTTCTTGAATAAATAAATTAACATCTTGTACTGCTGGCTTGCCTGAAAAGGATTTAGTTAATCCACTCAATTCTATCATTGTTCTAACCTGGGATTGTAGCTGGCGGAAGACTAAGAGGGGATAAGTATCAATGCCCGCTTTAGCCGTATTTTCAAAAAAGAGAACTCTTTTGAGCGTCCGCAAGCTGAGTTTTCAAATCGACGCTTTGTAACAGTATACACAAAGTGCTTTGGTAAACAAAGAGGGTGGTTGCTGTTTTATCCTGAGAGTTTCTGTCTGGGTTATGACAATTGACAATTCTTATCCTAATTGGCACCCTTAGTCCTAATTTTAATACAAGGAGTCGTGGTGATGAAAAAAATCGTTTTGTCTGTTTTTACTTTATTCTCGTTTGCCGTTCACGCAGACGAGTTATCCACTTTTAATGATATCGCTTCAGTAGTAGCAGAAGGTAAGCCGGTTACTTTTGTTATTAATTTCAAAGAGTGTCGCTCCCAAATGCCACTGCCCCTTGTTTCTGCTTCAATAACACCTAATGCGGTAATGATTGTAGCTAATAAAAGAATCACTGCCTCAGACAGGCATTTTACGCTTGATGATCCTATTGCACCGGGTACTCCTGTATTCGATTACAGCAAATTTAATATTGATTCTGAAGGCGGGGCGTCAATAAAAATGACCATGATGAATGCCAGTAATTATGAGGTATTAGTCAGTCATTTGATTCACTGTGAATTGGGTGAAGGATTTAAGGTTTTTGGTTGAAACGAAAGTAGCTCTGTGTAATGGGCTACAGGGTAAGGGGAAAGCGTGGTAGCCTGGATTATATTCAGTTGTAACTCGGAGATTTAGTCCATTAATCTCGGGTTTCAGCTGTCATTTTCACCCGGTCTACAGCAACCATAGCTAAGGAAAAAATCCCGTCGTTGCGAGCATAGCGAAGCAATCCAAACGGAGTTTTATTTGAAATATCGTACTGCTTCGCTATGCTCGCAACGACGGTTAATTTATAGCAGATTTCTCTGCATGTAGTGTTCCTCTTCGGCTTACCTTGACCTGAACGGCATTCATCCAACTAGCTCTTCAACTCTTCCCGATTTTTGAAATGCTCCAACGCCTGAGGATTGGCTAGGGATTGTAAATTGTTTACCTGTTGATTATGAACCACTTGTCTCACGGCTATTTCAACTATTTTGCCGCTAATAGTGTGCGGAATATCTGCCACTTGCAGAATTTTTGCTGGTACATGTCTTGGGGATGCATTTTGTTTGATGGTTTGCTTGATGGTATTGATTAGTTCCTCACCAAGCGTCACTCCTTCGCGTAATTTAACAAATAAAACAACTCGCACATCATCCTGCCAATCTTGTCCAATAACAATGCTATCAAGGACTGAATCTATCTTTTCTACCTGTCTATAGATCTCAGCAGTACCAATACGTACTCCACCAGGATTTAATACGGCATCTGAGCGTCCATAAATTATTAAGCCATGATGAGCAGTTATTTCAGCAAAATCACCATGGGCCCAAACTCCTGGAAATCGCTCAAAATAGGCACGGGTGTATGCTGTTTTCTCTTTATCATTCCAGAATCCTACTGGCATGGAAGGAAAAGGTCTGGTACATACAAGCTCACCTCGTATTTGATGCACTGGCTGCCCGTCTTCATTAAATACATTAACATCCATTCCTAAGCCAATGCACTGCAATTCGCCTCTGTATACAGGAAGAATTGGATTGCCTAAAGCAAAGCAGGAAATGATATCGGTACCTCCTGATATAGAGCTTAGCTGTAACTCAGACTTTATTTGCTCATAGACAAAATCATAGTTTTTAGGTAACAAGGGTGATCCAGTCGAAAGGATGCAGCGTAGATGAGCCAATTTAAATTCGGATTTTGGTTTAACTCCTGCTTTTTCTATGGCCGATAGAAATTTAGCGCTGGTTCCAAAAACGGTAACCTTTTCTTCCTCTATCAAGCGAAACAAACGATTATTTTCCGGGTAAGTAGGGGAGCCTTCATATAAAGTCAGAGTGGCACCTAATGCCAGGGCGGAAACAGTCCAGTTCCACATCATCCAGCCACAGGTTGTGTAAAAGCATAAATTGTCCTGGTCTGTTAAGTCAGTATGTAAGCCTAATTCTTTAAGGTGTTGGATTAAAGTTCCCCCTGCGCCATGAATAATGCACTTGGGTTTTCCCGTGGTACCAGAGGAAAATAAAATATAAAGAGGGTGATCAAAAGGCAAAGAAACAAATTCACAATGATTAGCTGGTTTGATGAAGTCTTTCCAATATAAGGCTTTGGGCATAGCGGACAGGTTGATTTCTTCATCAATATTAGGACAAATAACAATTTGTACTAATGATGAAATTTCATCATTGAGTTGCTTTATTTTCTGCGCCCCATTGTGTTTTTTACCTTGATATTGGTGACCATCACAAATAAAAAGTACTTTGGGATCAATTTGTCCAAGACGATCCAAGGCGGCTTGTGCACCAAAATCAGGAGAGCAAGAGGACCAAATTGCTCCTAAAGAGGTAGTTGCCAGCATTGCAATAATAGTAAAGGACGTGTTAGGCATCAATGCAGCTACTCGGTCTCCCTCCATTACCCCAACTGCTTTTAGTCCCGCTGCGCATTGAGCCACTTCAAGATACAATTGTTCGTAGCTGATAATGTGTTTATTATCATTCTCATTTAAGCTGATTAAAGCAGGGTGATTATCTCTTCGCGATAATAGTTTTTGGGCAAAATTAAATCGTGCTCCTGAGAACCAGCGTGCCTCAAGCATTTCTTTATAATAATTTAGAATCTGATGAGGAGGGGTATCAAAACTTAAATGAAAAAAATCACAGAGAGTCTTCCAGAATGAATCGGGGTGTTTAATGGACCAGGTATGAAGATCTTGATAACTCTCAAAAATTTGCCCATTTTTTTCTGCGGCATAGACCATAAATTGCCACATTCTGGTTTTTTCCGGATGTTTGGGTGTCCATACTATATCGTTCATCAATAGTTCTCTCTTGCAATTTGCTCCCCTTGGTTTGATTTTTTAAGATAAAAGGGAGGGCGGTGATTAATAATATTCAATTACATGGGTTAGCCAGCATTGCATTAGCAACTTTAGACTGATTTTTGCGTCCCAATATCTTACAAATCATGTCTCCAGCGGCCACGATTTTAAATATATCAACCTCTGTATTTATTCCTAAACCATGCATCAAATAAAGTACGTCTTCAGTAGCCACATTACCACTAGCCCCTTGAGCGTAAGGACAACCTCCAAGGCCGGCGACAGAACTGTCAAAACGGTGCACACCATAATGTAATGAAGCATAAATATTAGCTATTGCCTGACCATAAGTATCATGAAAGTGCATGGCTAATTGATTTAGGGGTAATATTTTCAACACTTTATCAAGTACGTTTTGAGTTTGTTTGGGAGTACCTACACCTATAGTGTCTCCTAAAGAAATTTCATCTACGCCCAGATCGATAAGCCGTTGAGTGACATCAGCAACTTTTTGGGGATCGATTTCACCTTGGTAAGGGCAGCCCAGGACGCAGGAAATATAACCGCGGACTTTTACATTATGGGCTTTAGCCAGATCAAGAACCGGTTGAAAACGAGCAATGCTTTCTTCTATAGAGCAATTTATATTGCGTTGATTAAATAACTCACTGGCGGCAGTAAATACAGCGATTTCTTTAGCTCCTACTTCCAGTGCTTTATTCATTCCCCGCTCGTTAGGGACCAATACTGAATAATGAATGTCTGGCGCTTTATCTATGGCGGAAAAAACTACCTCATTATCGGCTAATTGAGGAATAGATTTTGCTGAAACAAAACTGGTGACTTCAATGTGTTTTAAACCTGTTTCACTTAGCAAGTTGATAAGCTCAATTTTGTGATCACTGGATACAAAAGAGGATTCATTTTGCAGACCATCACGAGGGCCTACTTCTATTATTGTCACGTGTTGAGGATAGTCCATAATTATCTCTTGATTGTCCTACGTCTCTAGGAGTCTGTTTCACTTAGCGACAGTAACTCCGCTCCCTCGCTGACTTGGGCACCTACAGCGTAAAATATATCCAATAAGACCCCATCAGCAGGTGCATGAATGGTGTGCTCCATTTTCATTGCTTCCAAAATAATGAGACGTTCCCCAGCTTTAACTTGCTCACCAATTTTTTTAAGGACAGCCACTACTGTAGCGGGCATTGGCGCGGTGAGTTGTCCTTTATGTAATGTGGCTTGAGCGTCTAGTTTATTCCAATGAAAACGTTCAATAGTTATTTGACCTTGCTCGGTATATAAGGTCAATGATTGGTTTGTATTTTCCGTCAGGGCTTTGTAACTTTGATTTTCTATTTCAACTTTCAGGGTGTCATTAGATAGATTTACACTGATTTTATGTTCTTTATTTTTTAATTTGACGCTAAACTGATTTTTAGTTAATGGGGTAATTATTGCCTCTATTAACTCACCGTTATCTTGATATCGCCATGTCCAATGACCTAAAACATGCATTTGCCAGGAGAAGGTTGCTTGCAATAACGGATCTTTAATACTGTCCACGGCGCTCAGGTAATCAAAACCTATAGTCATCAGTAACGCCACTTCCTTATCCGGAGTGGTTAAATCAATTGTTTCTTTGCTTAAAAAATCAGTGCTCAGTTGCGCGTGATAGAATTTAGGATGTTTGCAAATCGCTTTTAGAAAAGGAATATTAGTTTTTACTCCGCCAATAAAGTAGTGGGTCAGGGCTTGTTGTAATCGTTGTAACGCCTCTTCTCTGTTTTGTCCCCAAGCAATAAGTTTAGCAATCATAGGATCGTAATACTTGGTTATTTGTGATGAAAGGGTAACTCCGGTATCAATACGAATCCCTTCCAAGGAGGGTTCTCTTAAAAAATGAAGTTGGCCAATTGAAGGAATAAAGCCATTGAACGGATCTTCTGCATAGATACGACACTCTATGGCGTGACCATTGGGCTGAATCTGCTCCTGAGTCAAAGGAAGTGGTTCATTTGCAGCAATTTTTAATTGCCAGGAGACCAGATCAAGGCCGGTTATCATTTCGGTTACCGGGTGCTCTACCTGAAGTCTTGTATTCATTTCCATAAAATAGAAGTGTTCATTACCATCAACCAGGAATTCTACCGTCCCTGCACCTCTATAATTAATGGAGCGCGCTACTTCACAGGCTGCATCAGCTAGATTTTGGCGCATTGAAGAAGATAAATCAGGTGCTGGGGCTTCTTCAACAATTTTTTGATGTCTGCGTTGAATAGAGCAGTCCCTTTCAAAGAGATGAACGACATTTCCATAATTATCCGCCATGATTTGCAATTCAACATGGCGTGGATTAAGAACCAGTTTTTCGATAATCATGGTGTCATCAGCGAAGCTGGCCATAGACTCTCTTTTAGCTCCAGCAAGGGATTCGCTAAACTCTGCTTCATTATGAACGGCACGCATTCCTTTACCACCGCCACCATTTGCGGCTTTAATTAAAACAGGGAACCCGATTTTTTTTGCGGCGGCCAATAGTTCATCTTCCCCTTGTTCACTGCCGTGATAACCCGGCGTTAAGGGAACTTTAGTTTGCTCAAGAAGTTGTTTGGCTAACTGTTTTGAAGCCATTGCTTCCATGGCCTCAATCGATGGACCAATAAAAATAATACCGGCCTGCTCGCAGGCTTTTGCAAACTTAGGATTTTCAGATAAAAATCCATAGCCAGGATGAATGGCTTGAGCGCCACTTTCCTGAGCCACTTTGATAATTTGCTCTATATTCAAATAGCTGTCTTTGGCTTGTGCCTCTCCAACACAGTAAGCGCTGTCTGCAAGTTGCACGTGGAGACTTTCTTTGTCTACAGAAGAGTAAATGGCGACAGCGTGTATGCCCATGGAACGCGCCGTTTTGATGATTCTACAGGCTATTTCACCTCGGTTAGCAATAAGAATTTTATTAAACATGCAAGCCTCTAGTTCCAGTTGGGGGTTTCTTTATTTAAGAATGCTTTGAGCCCTTGTTGCCCTTCAGCGGAAACTCTTTTACGAGCGATTAGGGATGCGGTATAACGCACTAACTCTTCGTTTATCTTTTTATTCGCTACATCATGAACCAATTGTTTCGCAATTTTAACTGCTTCAGGTGCATTGTTGCCTATTTGTTTTGCATATTTGAGAGTAAATTCTAATAGCTCTTCTTCTGCAACGCAGTGTTGTACTAAATTTAAGTCCATAGCACGCTTCACGTCAAAAATCTCGGCGCTCATGAACAGCATCTTAGCGGCTCGCTCTCCAATGGCCTTAACGACATAAGGGCTAATCACTGCAGGAATCAGGCCTAATTTTACTTCTGAAAAACAAAAACGGGCTGAGGTGGCCGCTATAGCAATGTCGCACGCAGCAACCAGACCTGCACCGCCACCAAAGGCAGATCCCTGAACCATCGCTATGGTGGGCTTGGGGCTTTGATTTAAGGAATACATTAAATTTCCAAGCACCATAGTATCTTCTAGGTTTTCTTCCTCGGTAAACTGAACCATGTTTTGCATCCAGGTCAAATCCGCGCCAGCAGAAAAATGTTTTCCATTGGCTTTAAGGACTATAACTCGAACGTCGGGATTACTAATGGCAGCATCAAGTTGCTGCCGCATTTCAGCTAAAAGATAATTATCAAAGGCATTGTGTTTACTGATACGGTTTATGGTAAGTAAACATATTCTTTCCTGGACTTCGCTGAATAAATCGCTCATGGGAGTATTCCTTACATACGAAACACGCCAAAGCGTGTTGATTTAATTGGTGCGTTTAGCGCCGCAGATAAACTAAGTCCTAAGATCATGCGTGTGTCTTCAGGTGCAATAACGCCATCATCCCAGAGCCTCGCGCTGGCATAGTAAGGATTACCTTGAGCCTCGTATTGAGAACGCATCTCGGTTTTAAAGAGCTCTTCTTCATCCGCCGGCCAATTTTTGCCCTGCTTGGTACATTTATCTCTATTAATCTGAGCCATAACGTTAGCCGCCTGCTCACCACCCATTACTGAAATCCGCGAATTAGGCCAAGTCCAGAGGAATCGGGCATTATATGCTCGTCCACACATGGCATAATTGCCAGCACCGAAACTTCCTCCTACAATAACTGTTAATTTGGGGACGTTGGCGTTGGCGACCGCGGTTACCATTTTTGCTCCATTCTTGGCAATGCCTGATGCTTCATATTTAGAGCCAACCATAAAGCCGGTAATATTTTGCAGGAATATCAGGGGGATTTTACGTTGACAGCATAGCTCGATAAAGTGACTTGCTTTTAAAGCGCTTTCACTAAACAGGATGCCGTTGTTGGCAATAATGCCAATCGGATAACCATACAGGCGAGCAAAACCACAAACCACAGTCGTTCCATAGAGTGCTTTAAACTCGTCAAATTCCGAACCATCAACTATGCGTGCAATAATTTCCCGGATATCAAAAGGCTTTCTTAGATCGGTCGGAATAATGCCATTAAGTTCTTTACTATCATAGAGTGGCTCTACAGTCTCTATACGATGAAGGGGATCAATTTTTTTTCGGTTTAAGTTACTCACAGCAACACGTGCTAAATGGAGCGCATGGGCATCATGTTCTGCATAGTGATCTGCAACACCGGAATGTCTACAGTGCACTTCCGCGCCACCCAGTTCTTCTGCACTAATTACCTCTCCTGTAGCTGCCTTAACCAGCGGGGGACCGCCAAGAAAAATAGTGGCCTGCTTTTTTACCATAATGGATTCATCTGCCATCGCAGGAACATAAGCGCCACCCGCTGTGCATGAGCCCATAACGACCGCAATCTGAGGGATATTTTGAGCTGACATTTGTGCCTGATTATAAAAAACACGGCCAAAATGCTCGCGGTCAGGAAATACTTCATCTTGAAGAGGTAAAAATGCACCACCTGAATCCACCAAATAAACACAGGGCAGATGATTCACTAGGGCAATTTCCTGTGCCCTTAAATGTTTTTTTACTGTTAAAGGATAGTAAGTTCCGCCTTTGACTGTGGCATCGTTTACCACGATGACGCATTCAGTACCAGCAATGCGGCCTATCCCCGTAATAATCCCGGCAGCTGGAACCACATCTTCATAGACTTCATAGGCCGCAAGTTGAGAAAACTCGAGAAAAGGGCTTCCTGGGTCTAACAATTGCTGTAACCGCTCCCTTGGGAGTAGTTTGCCATGCTGGAGATGTCTGGCTCGAGCTTTTTCATCACCACCTAAGGCAATTTGATTGACTCTTGCACGCAGCTCGTCAACCAGGGCTTGCATGGCCTTTTGATTGTCTTTGAACTCCTGGCTGTTCGTATTGATTTGACTAATTAACGTGGCCATTTTTGTATCCTTACCGTATCAATATATCGCTCAAAACGATGACAGTCCAGATTACCCAAACAATAGCGATAAAATGGGGCATATCATGACCTTTAATCACCCTGTAAAGAAGCGCAGGGATTCCAGTGATGACTATTGGCATTAGCATCAGAACCAGAATTTTTCTAATGATAAGTCCCCAGCCTGTTTGGCTGAAAATAGGCGTTAAGTGGTAATTGACATAAGTGAAAAACATATCGATATAAACGATAAGAAGATGCGCGTATCGCGCAAAAATTACTACCAAAATACTGAGTAACAGGTAAATGAGACTGTGTCTTAACATGTACATCCTTTCTTATTATTTTATTGTTCGCGCCTTTTTATCTTATTTCCATAGCCTTTATGTAGCAAAGCGTAATACGGGAGCGATACAACCTTATTCCCGTATTACGCCAGGTAATGCTTCAGTTATTACCTCAATCTATAACAATTCAATTGCCATAGCCGTGGCTTCACCGCCGCCTATACATAAAGATGCGACGCCGCGTTTTTTACGTTGCTGCTTTAATGCATGGATCAATGTGACCAGGATACGTGCACCCGAAGCACCTATGGGATGGCCTAATGCGCAAGCACCACCGTGAATATTAACCTGTTCTGGATTTAATTCAAGCTGAGTTATTGCTGCCATAGCAACAACCGCAAAAGCTTCATTAATTTCAAAGAGATCTACATCATTTTGATTCCAGCCTGCTTTATTCATCACTTTGCGAATTGCATCAACTGGAGCAGTAGTGAACCATTCAGGAGCTTGTGCATGGCTAGCATGAGCAACGATTCTTGCTAAAGGTTTTACCCCACGTTTTTGCGCATTTGCTGCACTCATTATTATTAAGCTGGCAGCTCCATCGGAAATAGAACTGGAGTTCGCTGCGGTGACTGTTCCGTCTGATTTAAACGCAGGTTTGAGCTGGCTTATTTTAGCCAGTTTTGCTGCATCAGGCCCCTCATCCATACTGACAGTAACATCGCCTTTGCGAGTATTGAATGTTACGGTAGCAATTTCTTCAGAGAACGAGCCATTTTCCATCGCTTTAAGTGCTTTAGTCATCGATTGAACAGCATATTCATCTTGTTGTTCTCTGCTGAACTTAAAATGACTGGCCGTAGTTTCTGCAAAACATCCCATTAGCTGCCCTCTGTTGTAGGCATCTTCAAGTCCATCAAGGAACATATGATCTTTTAATTCGCCATGGCCCAATCTATAGCCCGAGCGCGCTTTAGCTAACAAGTAGGGGGCATTACTCATGCTTTCCATCCCACTGGCCAAAACGACATTAGCGGAGCCTGCAAGAATTAAGTCATGAGCCAGCATGACTGCTTTCATTCCAGAACCACACATTTTATTAATGGTTGTAGCGCCTGTAGAGTTAGGGATGCCGGCTTTAATTGCAGCCTGTCTGGCCGCTGCCTGACCAATACCAGCTTGTAATACACAACCGCTGATTACTTCATCTATTTCTGCGGGTGACATTCCTGATTGGGATAATACGGCTTGATGTGCTACAGCACCTAATTCCGGGGCTGAAAGAGAAGATAAACTTCCTAACATTCCACCCATAGGCGTTCTTTTTGCCGCAACGATTACTATATCATTATGTTCCATATCCCTATTCCTTATGCTGTTTCTTTAAAAAGTTCACGTCCAATTAGCATTCTTCTGATTTCAGAAGTGCCAGCTCCAATTTCATACAGTTTTGCATCCCGCAACAATCGACCGGCAGGATATTCATTAATATATCCATTACCGCCCAATATTTGTATTGCCTGTAGTGCCATTTGCGTTGCTTTTTCAGCCGTATATAAAATAACTCCTGCTGCGTCTTTGCGACTGACCATACCCTGATCACAGGCTTTAGCAACGGTATATAAATAGGCTCTACACGCACTAATCTCCGTATACATATCAGCTAATTTGCCCTGAATGAATTGAAATTCACCTATAGGCTGGTTAAATTGTTTTCTCTCATGCACATAGGGTAAAACAAGATCCATACAGGCTTGCATGATACCCACAGGGCCTGCAGCGAGGATGGTGCGTTCGTAGTCAAGGCCGCTCATGAGTACTTTAGCGCCTCGATTTATTTCGCCCAGTATATTTTCTTCTGGAACTTCACACTCTTCAAAGACTAATTCACACGTATTTGAACCACGCATTCCCAATTTATCCAGCTTTTGAGCTGTTCTGAATCCAGCCATTCCTTTTTCAATAAGAAAAGCGGTAATACCTTTACTTGCAGCGTGCTTATCCGTTTTAGCATAAACTACCAATACATCAGCATCTGGACCATTAGTGATCCACATTTTAGTGCCGTTCAGAATGTATTTGCTTCCTGATTGACGTGCTTGCAATTGCATGCTGACTACATCAGATCCTGAATTAGATTCACTCATTGCCAGAGCGCCAATATAGGCTCCACTAATAAGTTTAGGCAAATATTTCTGTTTTTGCGAACTGGTACCATTTAAATAAATTTGATTAACACATAAATTGGAATGTGCTCCATAACTTAAACCTACGGAAGCAGACGCTCTGGATATTTCTTCCATAGCTATTGCATGAGCCAAGTAGCCCATGTTAGCGCCGCCATATTCTTCGCTGACCGTAATACCCAGTAATCCCATATCCCCTAATTTTTGCCACAGGTGATTAGGAAAGGCATTCTTCTCATCGATTTGAGCTGCAATAGGCGCGATTTCTGCTTGGGCAAACTGATAGACACTGTCTCTTAACATGTCGTATGTTTCGCCTAATTGATAGTGTAACCCTGAGTGCATGGATGACTTCCTGTTACTTATTGATAAATAACGTTAGACTATACCCAATCGAATTAAACTTGCAACCCCAAACTGCCATTGAAGGCCAATCTCGCAAGAAAAAGCCTCCCGCAAAATGCTCATGTACCTGGTGTACACCGCGCTTTTTCGGGAGGCTTTTTTGTTCGACCTTGGCTCTTCCCCTGGCAGTTTGGTTTTCGTTGTTGAAGAATGCTTATGTACCTGCGGCTCATAGTGCTTTTTCGTGAGTTTTATCTTTCGATTTTGCTTCATTAACCGTTCACGAGTATGCATTTTGTCGATGACGACTGTTTTTTAATCTGGTTCTCAAAGAGTGCCATATCCTGACGACTTACGTTTGGTTCTATCTTGATGTTTCTATTTTTAATAATGATCCTTTACCTGATTTAAAAAATCACCTAATCTAAGGTCAAAAGCTTAATCCTTATGGATTGCTGTTGGTGCTATCCTGGATTCACTGCGGTTGTGATTGGTAATCGATTTAACAGTGAAATCAGGTTTATATATAAGGAGAGTTGCTCATGCGTAAACTGGTACTCTGGGGGCACGGTGTAGAGGAATATCGTGAAATGTTTGATTTATCTCAAGATGAGATGAATTCCAATATTTTAGAATATGGCTGTGGACCTAGCGCGGTTAATTACCAGCAAACCCAAAAAGATCATAAGGTAGTCAGTTGTGATCCTTTCTTTGTATTGGATAAAGATACCTTGTCTTCTAAAGCCATAATGATTTTTGCTGATATGGCTGAACAGGTAAAAAAAGAACAGGAGCGATTTGATTTTACCCGCAGTGGTAGTTATGAAAATCTGGTAGCAGAAAGAAAAGAGGGTATGAAGCAATTTTTTGCAGATTATACTGCCGGAAAAGCTCAAGGAAGATATCTTGGCGTTGCTGATTATCATTTGCCCTTTGCCGATTTTTCTTTTGATTTTGCTCTAAGTTCGCATTATTTATTTGCTGATCTGGACGACCAGACTGTAGCGTTCCATTTGGAAGTTATTCGTGAGTTGGCCCGAGTTGCAAAAGAGGTCAGAATTTTCCCCTTGATTGATAGAGAAGGAAATACATCCGAGTTTCTTGGACCTGTATTGTTGGGGCTGCAGCAGGAAAATTATGGGGTAGAAGTCAGAGAAGTGGCTTTTCACTTACATAAAACGGGTAATGCCATGCTTAGAGTATGGGCACAAGAGTGTCTTATTTAGTTTTTAGAATTCGTGGGGACTTGGTATCTTTCGGTTTGTTCCAGAGCGACTCCCCACTTGTTTGAAATATGACAGAAAGTATCTTCTTACATCAGTAGGATTTTTATTTAACATCAGATAAAATCTCTTTCCCTATTCATTAAAACCTTAAAGAAACCATCTTCCAAATCTATATCACGTCAATAAATTCAGTTGCGGAGTAGTTTATGTATTCATTGTTACGTCCTTTGCTTTTTAGATTGGAAGCAGAGAGAGCCCACGATTTTGCTTTATCAGCTTTGTCTTATCTGCCTCAAGTTTACTTTAGAAAACCACAAGGGAGGCCTGTTAAAGCAATGGGATTGGATTTTCCTCATCCTGTAGGTTTAGCGGCTGGTCTGGATAAAAATGGAGAGTACCTCGATGGATTGGCAAAAATAGGATTTTCTTCCATTGAATTAGGCACGGTAACACCCAGGCCGCAAGAGGGTAACCCTAAACCCCGTTTATTTCGCTTACCTGAGGCTCAAGCAATAATTAACCGAATGGGTTTTAACAATCAGGGCGTAGATGCTCTGATAACTCATGTAAAGAAGGCAAACTATAAGGGAATATTAGGGATCAATATTGGAAAAAATAAAGATACTGCTTTGAATAAGGCAGCTGACGATTATCTTTATTGTTTACGTAAAGTATATGAGCATGCATCCTACATCACCATTAATATTTCTTCACCTAATACTCCAGATTTACGCCAGCTACAACAAGGGGAGTATTTTGCTGATTTATTATCTCAATTGCAGGTCGAACAAATTAAATTATCCGATCAATTCCAACGTCATGTGCCATTGGTAGTTAAAGTATCTCCGGATGAGACTGATGAAACGTTAAAACAAATGACCGAGATTATTTTGCATCATGGTGCGGAAGGTATTATTGCTACCAATACCACCTGTTCGCGAGAGTTGGTTAAAAAAATGCCTCATGCTGAAGAGCAAGGCGGTTTAAGTGGTAGACCTTTAACCGACTTATCTAACCAATGCCTACGGCTGTTAAAACAATATGTGGGAGATGACCTTACTTTAATCGGGGTAGGGGGGATTGATAGTAGTCTCAGTGCTCAGGAAAAGCTTAATGCGGGAGCATCACTAGTGCAGGTGTATAGTGGTTTGATATATCAGGGACCGGGTTTGGTCTCGCGAATAGTATCAGGATTAAAGAGCCTTTAATGGAACAAGATGATGTATATTACTAAAGATTTGGCAGCGCGAATGGAGGGGTGTATTAAGCAAAGTCATATTGAGGTTACGAAACAATACGCTCAGGGCAGGATACTTGAAATTAATGAGGGGGCTGCCTGCTTCTCCGGTTTTGACTCTTTTTTATCACAGGTAGTAGGGTGGGGGTTTGCCACTAAATCGAAACAGTTTAAAGCCGAAATTGAAACTATAGAACAATTTTATAAATCATTAGGACATTCACGTATTGATATTGAGTTATGTCCCTTTGCAGGAAATGATTTAGCCGTGTTTTTAAATCAACGAGGTTATGGTGTTACCGAATTAAGTAATGTGTCGGCCCTGGATTTAAAAAACTATAAGATAATGGGTAATTTTGAAGAGGACTTCCTTATAAGAGAAGTACAACAACATGAATTGGGTGAGTGGGCAAAAAGGGTGGCTTCAGGTTTTGGTTACCCTGAAGCCCAGGAACAATTTTCTCATTATGCTCGGGCAAAAGGTATTAAAGCCTTTGCTGCTTTTGACCAAGATAAGATAGTTGCCGGGGCGACCATTGCCATGCATGGTGATGTCTGCGATTTAGGCGTTACCAGTACCATGCCTGCTTACAGAGGGAGGGGGTTGCAAAAAAAACTGTTGTTCACGCGCTTAAATTTTGCCAAACAGCATGATCTGGCATTAGCAACCGTGACTACTGAACCAGGTACTATCTCTGATCTGAATATTCAAAAAGCAGGCTTTCACTGTGCATATACAAGGATTAAGATGACATTTGGAGAGTTGTAACGGAATTTCTGAAATAAAAGGCACATTTCTAATTAACTCATCGCGGTATTCAGTGATCCTGATTCCTTTTTAGCTTTGAGTATCATTAAAAAAGAACTGTCATTCCAGCCAATGTGGAATGACGGCCAATATAATAAATCTAATTTGAGCGCTTAGGAGATTTCACACTCTCATTACGCTTTTCGGGATCGGTCGATGCCGCTTCGGAAGAAGGAGTCTTCGGTTGCTTTTTTCCATGAAGTGTATATCGATTATATCCAACTAATGCTTTATTATCAGCTTCTTTTTCACCAGAAAGCGCTTCTTCCTCAATTGTTTGCTGAGTTGTAGCTAATTGCGGAAGAGGGCCCTTCTGAGTTGCAAACACTCGCTCAATAATCCTTTGTTTCATAGCATAACCGGCTTCAATTTCACGTAAGTGGCAAGGTTTTGTATTTGGATTAGGTACAGAATATTTGCTAAAGAGCATCACGGGAATATAAATCTCAGGCATAAGAGAAACCTTAGCTTGAAAGTCAAAATTAAAATAAGGCTTTAATTGTTTGTTTTCGAAATCAATGGCTTGTACTAACAAGGACATGCTACCTGGACCATTCGGCTCATAAGTAATTAACAGGTCTCCCAGTTTTACAGTATGGTTACCATATTGGACGATAACGGCAAAATCTTCATCACCATATAAGTAATCATCAAGTTCCTCTCTTTTGATTTGTTGTAGACTTTTTACATCAAATAAGGCGCCATTAAATACTTCACTGGCATAATGTTTTTTAGCATCACCTTCGGAGGGGGCCACGTAAGGATAATCAATCGCAGGGTACTGCTCGGGCTCACTCAGTGGAGAATTATTCAGGTGAAATATGAGATGCCAGGTGGATGCACTTATACCAAAAGCCTGGCAGATTTTTGAGCTGGAAGTTAAACTTGGATCTTTGGCAAGACATTCATTAATCGCTTTTATATTATCTAACACTAGATGGTTTAGAGTTCGTTCAGGCTTAACGTTACCTCTACGCCGGTTTCGCCTGGCGGGAATAGCAGCAACTGGAGAATCAAAATCATCCAGAATACTATTGATCAACTTTAAGAACTCATTTTTAAGCGGATGTTCCACAATTTCTTCTTTCTTGGGCTTACCATACAACAAGGTCTGACAGGGATTCTCAAAAAAAATGATGCTGGAAGGCATCGTTTTTGGATTGTATTGTGCTAGTACAGTTTGAAGTAGTTCTTCTTTCGCCATTTTAGTCATAGTATTAGAGCTGGCAATCTGGGATGCCACATCATGTAATAACTGTTCTTGTAGATTACGCTGACTGCCTTTACTATGACTCGCAATAGATGTCTGAAAACTGGCGAGAAAGTGTTTCATTGCTTCAGGACTTTCATAGGCTTCTACAGGTACTAAGCGTACGTTTTTTAAATACGTCCATTCGAGGTTTACATCACTTAGGTCAACATTGCGAAGATCCACATTAATCAGTTGAGCAAGAGTTAAATCCGCATTGCGCAAATTAGCCCCACTAAGCTTGGCATTGGTTAAATCAGCTCCCTTTAAATTGGTATGGTTTAAATTAGCATGAGTTAAGTCCGCATTCCGTAATAAACACTTTTCTAAGCGGGCATGAGTTAGGTTAGCACCTCGCAAATTAATGTCGGACATATCCGTATTCGTATAAGGGTTACTGAACCTTGCATTGACAAGCAGCGCATAAGATAAATTCCTAGCGACCAGTTTAGCTCCATTAAATTGAATACCAGTCAAAATGTTAACGAAATTCCGGGGATGATTCGCCTCGAACAGCTCAAGAACCTTGTCTGGCATTTTTGACTGAGTCTCGGTAACTTCAACAATCAGCCCCAAATGATTACGGGTTTGCTTATCTAAATCCAAAGCCTCCATGGCATCAACTAAGCCAGCTGGTAACTCGCTGCTGTCACGTGCGATGGCATAGCAAATTTTTTCCTCATTAGTCAATGAATTATCATTATTTGCAACTTTGGTTTTTAATTCTTTATATCTGGGGGTTTGTTGATAAACAGTAATAAATTGATTACCCTCAATACCGCTGGCTTGACTAAGATACTTAATGATGTTTTGCGGCTTAGTAATATCAGCAATGGCAATATCGCTTAATCGCATTAATGCCTTCGAAGTTTGTTTCACTATCAATAAATCAGTTAAGGATAATTGAGTTAAGATCTGGAGTTGGAGTTCTTCTGGTAGCCCAAGAAATGCACTATTTTCTAAATCATCTAATTCGAACAATTGAGTGCGAGTCTCTGCTTGTTGCCCGAAATGATACTGACCAGTATTAGGGTTATTCCTGGAGCCTTCTATAGATTGTTTACCTTTCATTTCTGCTGATACCCTTATAGGATCTCTCATATCATAATCCCTTATGAACATGGATTGAGTTGAATGCTCCACCTCCAATTAGTGGATAATAATGTATATAGATTCGCTCCAGCACTATAAATGTAAAATTATGGATAAAATATACGCACATTGGCCGATATTTTAATATTTAATCCTTAAGACAATATTAAGGCATTATATGCTTGATGAAAGAAGTCATTTTACCTGGAGGATTGGATCGCACCGTTCGCAGCAACTACGGGGATTTTTCTCTTAGTTTGATATGAATGTAACGAAGGATAATGAGGAAAATAGAACATTGGGCTCGAGCTGAATAAGAGCTTTGCCGTCCTCGATGAAGATCGCTTTAGCGAGAGCTAAAGAGGATAATTTCTAAAGTGCTGCTATCATCATGATTTTTGAAAAAAACAATCAATTAGATTAATATATGATCATGTGCATATATTTTGGTACAAGGCATGCCTTATCCCGCTGATTTTTATTACACTGAAAGCTCCGGTGAGCCGTTATTCAGTGCTACCCCTCAAGGTTCCCTGGATGTAAATCAGCTCGTAAAAAGTAAACCTTATTGGAAAAAGTATTCTTCTCAAAGTAAAAAACCTAAATCATTAATAGTGGCAGATTGGACTATTTATAATTCCTCCAAAGTCAGAATTGATGAAATTAAAGCTAAATTAAATCAACTAATGATTGACGGTTTTTCTATTTATATTTGGCAAAATGGAATCGTTGAGAAACTATCTAAAACCTCTATAGATCGCTTAAGTAATAATGATGTCCAGCAAAAAATGGCCCCTGCTTTTCCCGGTAAGGTGATTGACTGTGCTATTAGGCAACATCCCAATCTACTATCGATTTCCAATACCTGTATTCTAGATGATCATGCAATGGAATGTTTACTTTCAGGAGTAGATTCTTTACCAAGAGGGATTAATTTAGATCGGTTATGCTCAAATCGATCAGACGCTGTTAGGAATAAGATTTATTCTATTTTACAGCAGGCGACTCCACCTGTTGAAGAGATTATATCCAGTAATTTTTCATCGGATGATGGATTTGAAAGTAATTCAGCACCAAAAATGCCAGTTCAAAAAGAATTAGAAGTTAATTTTCCCTTAGCAAAACCTGGTAGAAAATATAGGGAATTGACATTAAAAAAAGATGAGGTACAAACATTATTGGAAAAAAAAGTAGTCACTACTGCTAATGAAACATTCGAATGGCCCCAGCTTCGAGAGATAAAAGAATTAAAGATAGATTCACCAGGTTCTTTCTTAACTCCTGAAAAATTACAAGAAGTTTTCCTTGAGATAAAAGAACTTAAATCCGTTACTCTACGATATTTAGAGCATGATTTGGACTCTGAAATATCGTTTAATTTACCCCAGCTTGAATATGTAGATATAGCTGCCACGCCTCCTTTACTTGTATCACGATTATTAAGCTCTCCCAAATTAAAAGCAATTACGTTCGCTGGAAATCGACAAGTACAAACTCTTGAACCGCGCTCATTTTCATTCCCATGTTTAGAATACGTATTGTTGTACAACTCAAGTATTTCCGGATCGGACTTAAGCCGGTTATTAGCTGATACACCCAACTTAAAAATATTATACCTTCATCAATGTTCTGACTTAGCCAATTTTGATGTGGGTAGACTGAATAATCTTGACGAATTAAAAATCGTCTCTACCGATGTTTCGCTGCCTACTTTGTATAAAATTTTTCTTAATGCTCCTAATCTTAAAAATCTTGATTTATCTGGGATCTTACTAAAGAATTTAGATGGGTCTAAATTGAGTTTATCTGCCTTGGAAACACTTAGATTCGCCCCATCCGCTATTATTAGCCCAACAGATTTGCAACAACTTCTGTCTGCAACACCCAACCTTAAAACCCTGGATTTAAATTATGCCTCAACTCTGGATAGTTTAGGTTTTTCTGGTTGTAATTTAAGGTCATTAGAAACATTAAACTTAAATGGTAGTAACATTTCCGGCGTAAATTTAAAACAATTATTGATTAATGCTCCTAATCTACAACAGTTGGATTTAAATTTCTGCCGTAACTTAAACGATTTAGAAGTATTAGATATTAATTTATTAAAATTGAATGAGTTGTCTTTAAGTTTTTCCACTATTTCGGGAGTAAATCTCCATAAATTGTTAAGGAGAAGCCCAAATCTACAAACTTTAGATTTAGTCAAGTGTAATCTATCTTCTTTCGATGCCCAGGATTTAAATTTGGCATCTCTTACAAAACTGAATTTGCATGGGGTTACGATTCCTACGCCCCATTTAGAGCGCTTTTTAGCTGGCACACCTAATCTTAAAACGATTCACTTAAATGGTGTTACGTTTAGTGATTTTCGTAAAGATTGTTTCTACCTGCCTTCTTTAGAAGAGGCATTCCTTTCTTCTGCGACTATCTCTATAGCAAACCTGCAACAATTTTTAATGAGTACTCCCAATATTAAAACTCTAACTCTAAATGAAGTGGAGTTGGGCGATTTTAAAAGCACAATGGTTCCCTTAAATCATTTGGAGAAATTATCTTTAGCATGCTCTGAGATTTCTTCAGAGACTTTATACCAATTATTACTCAGTGCCCCTAACTTAAAGGAGGTTCATTTAACTGATTGTCAAAATGTTTCTCCAAAAATCCTAGAGTTGCTTCACTCCAGAAATGTACTGGTTTTAGACGGTATCAAAACTCCTGAGCTCGGTCCTGAGTCTAATAAAAATGAAACTCTTATTTTAAAAGATCCAACTCATAATAGGTCTTCTTTTTTCCACCAAAAACCCACGTCACAGGATTTCGAATTTCGTTTTAAAGGAACGAATAAGAGTTTAAATCAGGGCATGGTAATTGAGAAGCTGTCGCAATATTTACATTTAACCAATCAGCACAGAGAACGGATTTTTGAGTTACAAGACGGAATATGTTCTTCCTTAGTTCATTTATTTTTAAGTAAAAACAAAGACGAATGGAATTCCTTAATGGGTCGTGTTAACGCCTGGAACGGCCATTTGGATACTTTAAACAGAGATAAATTACTCCATAATGATTTTAGGGAGATATTGGATTATGTGGAGGAGTACCAATTCAAGTTCTGCTCAGCGCCAAAGCAATATTTAGGAGATGCTTTAGATGAGTTTTTGATGCAACACGCTCAAGGTTCCTTCTTTTTCAATAATCCCTGGCACGTTATTGGTGTCAAAAGCCTGGGAAGAGGTACGTGGGAAATTTACGACCCCAATGGTGTCGAAGGTCCTAAAACAGTAAGCAGTAGGGATGAGTTAAAAGCTTTAATTAAAAAGAGTCTTGGTGAGTTAGTTTCTGTACAAGGCTCTTATACTATTAAGACCCCGTGTATTACAAACAGCAATGTTTTTTTACAGGAGGGTGGGCTATTAGCTCTTATTGACTCTTCTCAGGCTGATTTATTATTGCAAAATTTACCGCCGGCCAGTCATTACTCATTCGATGCATTAGAGGGATTACTTATCCGAAATACCGAGGGGAAGCCTGCGTGGGCTTTAGCAATTAAGACTCCCCATGTGGCGAACTATACCTTAAGTTTATTGCAGGAGTTTTCAAAAAAGAATAAAAATTTTATTGCTCAATTGCATCAGAGTATGGATGCATTATCCTCTTTTGAGCGTCACGCTTGTATCGAAGCATTGAGTACTTTGACGTCCTCTTATTCTCAGCTCCCGTCCTTTGTTGCTGATGTGACGGTTCAACTACGTGCTCGTGAGGCGAGTGATTATTCGCGTCAACTGGAAACCTGGAATCGTGACAAGCCGCCTAAGGTGTCTTTGTCTGAATACTGTCAGAATTTAGTTGCGGTTGATGAACATAAAAAACGCTTGGTGGAGCTGAATTCTGCAGGAGAGGTGAAAGCACTGCAATTGGCTGTTTTAAATCATTGTCTTTCTGTGTCTCGCCCTGTGTATTGTATTAATTCTCCGGATGATTTGGTGTGCTCAGCCCCTTTTATACGTCGTGAGGGAGAAAAGGGTATTTTACAGAAAGGACCTGGTGGTCCTTTTTATGATTTTCTAATGAAGCCAGTAGATGTCGCAAATCCGCCAGTGGTTTTAGTCAATTATGATGCGTTCAATGCGGATGACATTGTACGTTATAACAGTTTGCTTGACCAAGAGCGTTTAGCAGATGGAACCCCTTTATCTGCTCACGTACAGGTGATTGGTTTTATTAATCCCAATAAGCCTGGATGTTATCAGGGGGCTGATTTTTATTCCCGTCTTGATAAGAGAGAAAAGTGTCCTCTTTCCGAAGAGGCCCTAATGAATCGATTGCCCCAGTTTCCCAAAGAGGTTGTTCTTGGGGAATTGGCCGAAGAGAGTACGGTGATTAATTTAGGTGCGGCCGGCGATTGGGAGGAGCGGTTGCTAGGACGTTGGCGTATTAAAAAAGACGTTTTGGAGTTTGAAGAAGGGGCTTTAGAAAAAGCTTTAGCGCTTGGGAAGCCGATTCAAATTCAAAACGGGTTATGGGGCCGTGCACGTTTTCAGGAAATGTGGCATGAGATGATGATTCGCGGCGAAATTCACCATGCAGGCCGGATTATTAAAATTCCTCCATCTCAACAGTGGAGCAGGACTCAAGGTTATGAATGGAGCAAATTAACTCCCCATGTGGCCTTTACCTCGGGTCTTAAAGTAGACAGTCTCCTGTTAAATCCCAAACAATTAAGTACTTATTTTCGTCAATACCAATGCTCGAATGAAGAGGCTGCGTTAGATACTTTGCCTGGAGTTTTAGAACAGTGCTCTGGCAGTACTCTTGATGTGAATCTCACCCGGAGTTTAACTGAAGATGAATGGGGTTTATTACTGAATGAGTGCATCAGACATGAGGTAAAACTGCAGTGTCATGTAGCCCCTGGAGTGAGCTTGCCCCCTTCTTTAGTTGATGAGTCGGTATTGACTAAACCTATTCGTAAACCTTGGGACAAATCCGTTCAGGGTAATCCCCTGATAATGACCAGTAGTGATTCTTTGGCTACGGTAAGGATGCTTACTAAGCATGATAAAGAGTGTCAAATTATTGATGTTTCAGAGTGTGAGGCTGCAGGTTTACTGATGAATCTGAATGGGAGACTGAATCCCAATACCTTGCGTTTTGAATTCCAGCAAAAAATCAGTGCAGTTTTGGCGGGATTAGCCGACCATAAAAAAGTGGTATTGCACGGCCATTTCTCAGCAGAGTTGATGGATGATTTTGCTTCTTTGCTCTTGTCTTCTAAAAAGTTAGATGGGCAATTGGTGCTGGTGGGTGATGAGTCCACCACTTCATTTAATTATTGTTCTAATGTGCAGCATCATGATGTGACTTTAGAGGAAAAGTTGAGCCTTCTTAAAACCCGGTTTAAGGCTACGGCCACTGAGTTGCAGTTGCTTACTCCTTATTATGAAGAGTCTTACAGCCGATTGGTTGCGCGCATCACTTATTCACGTGCTTTTCCTAATGAGGTGGGGCGAAATCCTTGGCAGGGAATGGAGGATTTACCACGGACCTTTAGGCCTAGTGCTTTTGATGCGGCAAACAGCAAAGCAAAGGCAGACGCTTTTATTCAAAAACGATTGAATGAAGTGAATGCGGTTTTAGCCCATTCTCCTTATGTTTACCTCACAGGCCCCACTGCGGTAGGTAAATCCACCTTCATAAGCGAGCATTTCGCAGCACAGCCCAATATCACCTTGTATCAGAGTGAGTCGCGCATGCGGGACTGGGCACTAGACGATTCCGCTAATGAGGCCATTCTGTTCATTGATGAGGCGAATATTACTCCTAATAAATGGAGTAATTTTGAGGGCTTATTCGATGTTCCGCCAGGAATTGTCATTGAGGGTACATATTATCCGTTGACTGCTCGCCATAAAGTGGTTTTTGCGGGTAATCCCTTAAGTTATGGTGGGGAGCGGCAGTTATCGCCCTTTTTTACTCAGCATGGAAATGCCGTGGTTTTTGAACCCATGCCTTTGGAATTTATTTACGAAAAATTGTTAAAGCCGGTATTTGTGGGGACGCGATTAGAACACGATACGCTGAAGATAGTCACCCCTATTTTAGATATCTATCGTTTTATGGGGCAATATTCTCATGATGCGATTCGTGAACTTCAAATGATGGCTTTATTTGTAGTGTCTTACGCGCATCAGCACCCAAAAGCCAGCACGCAAGACTGTATTTTAGCATCGCGACATTATGCCTATCAATTGGCACGTACTCTGGTTGCTGAGTCTCATCGCTCTGAGCTTGATGCTCAATTTAAACCGCAACAGAGTTTGCCTCAATCGCCCTTGGTGGTGAGTCCTGATTTTCTCATTACCCCTTCCAGGGACGCAGCTGCCCGTCGGTTGCATGACTTATTAGACTTACGGGATTTAAGACGCACGACGCTTAATGAAACGCAAAAATACGGTGGGGTAGGGGGGATTATATTAGAAGGCGACCCTGCTTCGGGCAAAAGTGAAATGGTAATTTCCTCTTTGATTGCAAGAGGTTATGTACAGATTCATGATTATGAAGGCGAGCCTAACCTTAACGGCCCCAATAAAGCATTTTATCGCATGCCGGTTAGTATGCAAATTGCAGATAAGAAAAAGCTGTTATTAAAAGCGTTTCATGAAGGGGCGGTTGTTGTCGTGGATGAAATTAACAGTGCACCCATGATGGAGCGTCTGCTTAATGATTTATTGATGGGTAAAACACCCGAAGGAGCCCCGCCTTTAAAACCAGGATTTTTAATCATCGGAACTCAAAATTCAGTGAATATGGCAGGACGTCGTCTTACGGGTACGGCCTTAGCACACCGTTTGATTCATTTGAGTTTACCTCCTTGTCCTCATGCTGAAAATAAGGCTATTTTAATAGCGAAAGGAGTGAAGGAACGGGATGCTGAGCTATTGGTGAGGGCATTTGAAACCAATTTGGCAAAAGCGCGCCTGGAGCACTTGACCCCTGAGCCCACTTTCCGAGATGTATTACGTGTTGCTCGAAATGTGATTAACTCTTATTCAACCTCTATAGAGGAAAAAGACCAGATTTTAAAAGAACCTATTCAAGATCCAAGCTTACAAATTCAAGATCCAAGCCTACAACAGAAAGAACTTATCCAGTTATATGAGCAAATAGAGAAATTATTTAGCTACGGGACGATGCTGGTTGAAAAAAATGAGGTAAAAAGCATTGCAGAAGGAACTAAAGCTCAAAATTTAGCTAATGAATTAAAAGCCATTGCCGGTTTATTTACGAGCGATGGAATTGGTTTGGAAGACCAAGAGACGTGCCGGAATCTATTTCGCAGTGCGTTAAATGATGGATACACCAAAATGGGAACACACCGCGAAATCTGGAAGCCTATCTTAATTAACATAGCCATTGCGGCTACCCTTGTTGGTTTATTTTTAGTACTTGGTAAATTGGCAGTAACAGGAAGTGGATTTTTTTCTCAAACAGAACGTCAAAAAACAGTCAAGGAAATTCAAAAATCATTTGATGATTGGGAGGTTGTGGCATTGAATCAACATGAGGTAAGTTCTTCGCTCAAACCTTGATAAGATTGATTCGAGACTAACTTCAGCGAGGCCCCAAAGGGGGTATTTCTAAATTGCTGCTACAGTTATTCAAGAATATTGGCACTTGGGCTGAATAAGAGTTACAATTCCACACATTTTGCCCACCTTAGACCCTATAATTAATGACTAATAAAGTACCTGTAAAAAACGGCTATTTATATAAACGATTGTTCTCTTACGTCAAACCTTTTTGGCCAATACTGCTTTTGGGCATATTCGCCAACATGCTTTATTCCGGTATAGACGCAGGCTTTACTTATATGACAAGACCCTTCTTGGATAAGGGGTTTATCCATTTGGATATGGACTTCGTTAATAAAATCCCTCTTATTGTTTTAATAGGTATTACTCTTAGGGGGATAGTCAGTTCTCTGGGAAGTTACTGCATGACCTGGGTGGCTCGCTCAGTGGTTAAGGTCTTAAGACAAAGAGTCTTTGCTCATATTATCCGTTTACCTGCAGATTTTTATGATGAAGCAACTTCAGGGCAGATGCTCTCGAAAATTCTCTATGATGTGGAGCAAGTGGCTCAGGTTAGTGCTGATGCCCTAACTGATTTTGTCCAAAATGTGTGCTTGGTTATTGGCCTTATCACGGTAATGATGATAATCAATTGGCAATTGTCTCTGATGTTTTTATTGACGGTTCCTTTTGTCGGTTTAATTGTTAATTATACTAATAAACGAGTCAGGCGAATTAGTCATAAAGTCCAAAAAACGATGGGTGAAGTTACTGAAATTGCCAGTGAAGCAATCGAAGGATATCGTGTAGTACGTATTTTTGGCGGAGAAAAATACGAAATAGGAAAATTTAATCAAGCGACCGAGCGTTCTCGGCAAAATGATATGAAAGTTGCAGTGAGTGACGTAGTTAACGTATCTGGCGTTCAGTTCGTTATCGCGCTTGGAATTGCCATGATCGTTATGGTGGCTATTCAATTGTCTACCGTAATTGTCATCACTGCGGGTTCATTTTTAGCGATTATTGCAGCCATGTTGCAGTTGATTAAACCGATGAAAAGGCTAACTACTTTGAATGTCACCATTCAAAGAGGATTAGCAGGGGCAGAAAGTGTTTTTAATTTATTGGATATGCCTATTGAAGGGGATGAGGGGGCAGTTTTAGCGACGCACAAAACATCCGGTGAAATTGAGTTTAAACAAGTGTCCTATGCCTACAGACAAGGTAAAACAGTATTGCATGATGTAAATTTTACCATAGAGTCAGGTACCTCTGTTGCTCTGGTTGGGCATTCAGGAAGTGGTAAAACAACTGTAGCCAGTTTATTACCACGGTTCTATGAAGTGACTCAGGGTATGATTACTCTGGATGGTATGCCAATAAATGAGCTCAGTTTAGCCAGTCTGCGTGAGAAGATGGCGCTAGTTAGTCAAAATGTGACTCTTTTTAATGATACTCTGGCTAATAATATTGCATACGGTCGTTTTGATGTGACGCGGGAACAAATTATAGCGGCCGCTAAATTAGCCTATGCCGATGAGTTTATTTGTCAGTTACCCCAAGGATATGACACTCGTGTAGGTGAAAATGGCGTATTACTATCCGGTGGACAACGGCAAAGACTGGCTATTGCCCGCGCTATATTAAAAGATGCCCCTATTCTTATCCTTGATGAGGCTACTTCTGCTTTGGATAGTGAGTCTGAGCAATACATCCAGGCGGCTTTAGAACAGGTTATGAAGAGTCGAACTACCTTAGTGATTGCTCATCGTTTATCAACGATTAAACACGTCCATAAAATTGTCGTAATGCAGAATGGTCGCATTGTCGAGCAGGGTAGTCATCAGGAGCTGCTCGATTTAAATGGTCATTATACCCAGCTTTATAAAGTACAACAGTTAGGTTTGGTTCATGAGGAAGCCGTAGTTTGATGCCCTTAACTCTTGATAAATTATGGTACGGTAAACACCCCTTACAATGGGTGCTGCGACCCTTGTCTTGGGGGTATCAATTTATTACTCGAGTCAGACGTTGGTATCTACAACATTTTTGCCAGGTTAGTTGTCCTGTGCCGCTTATCGTGGTGGGTAACTTGACAGTGGGTGGGGTTGGTAAAACCCCTTTAGTGATTGAATTGGCAAAAAAAATGCAGCAAAAAGGTTTAAGGGTTGGGATAGTCAGTCGTGGTTATGGTGCAAAAATTCAGCATTATCCCTATGAGATTCAATTAAATGATTCTGCGGAGCAGGTAGGGGATGAGCCTTTGATGATCGCTCAAAAAACCCATTGTCCTGTAATTATCTCTCCTGCACGTACTGAGGCAGTAGACTATCTTTTAAAAAAACATCAGGCCCAGATTATTATTAGTGATGATGGATTGCAACATTATAGAATGGGGCGAGCTATTGAAATTGCGGTTATTGATGGAATAAGAGGTCTAGGTAATGGCTTATGCTTACCCGCAGGGCCATTAAGAGAATCAGATGCACGCTTAAAACAGGTGGATTTCATTGTCGTTAACGAGGGCATTTGGGAAAATGCTTATCCAATGAATTTAATACCTGGTAAAATAATAAAACTGTCTACTCAAGAAGAAATTAATCCTGATTCTATAAGTGGCACAATTGCAGCTGTTGCGGCTATTGGAAATCCACAACGTTTTTATTCCACTTTGAGTCAATTAGGGATAGAATTCAATTCGTATTCTTACCCTGATCATTATCAGTTTAAATCCCATGATTTAAACCATTCGGAGTCTTTAATTATCATGACGGAAAAGGATGCCGTAAAATGTCGTTCCTTTAATTCCGATAGGCTGTATTATTTGCCAGTGGAGGCCCATTTGAATGATGCATTTTGGCAGGCACTGTGGTCACATCAACAATTAAAAGGTTATTGCTAATATGATGCTAATTAGAATTTGGTCTGTCTTATTTTTCATAATTCTATTTATTAGTACGGGCGTATATGCAGTTGAAGGAACAGAGATAGAGCCTGAGAAAATACTTCAACCGGTTGAGCCTACGGTGGGAAGTTGGACTTTTTCTGGTATGGTTACCAATGAAAGTGGTGAACGATACGGTTATTTCTTTCAAATCCAGCGACAGGGTTCTGATTTTCATGCCAAAACAGCTTTGATTGATGGGCAAACAAATAAGTTGGTATTATTTTATGAAGGCAGTGAGAAAATAGATAAATCGACCCAGCTTAATTGGCATGTAGGACGTTCTTTTATTCGTTACAATCCGATTAATGATAGTTGGGTTTTTGGAGTAAAAGCTGAAAATGAAAAAGGCTTTAATTTTAAAGTAGATATGCTAAAACAGGCTAATGTTAATAATGCCCATGAGACTTTAGTATTACGTCCAGGAGTAGAGTTACAAGCGTTGCAGACCAGTCGTTTGAATGGCCATGTGCAAACGGGCACAGGAAATAAAGAGCAGTTTGTTACTGGAAACAATGCCTGGTTTGGTAAATTATGGTTTAGTAAACACCAAAAATCATCACATGATATTAGTACTACCTTTTGCCGGCTGAGCGATGATAATGGATTTTATTCCGCTAATCTTAAAGAAGCTGATGCTACCGGTGCCGCTGTAGCTGGTTGGCGAGATGCTTTAGGCAACAAGGTAAAAATGTCGCAATTTCTTTCCATAAAATCCATAGCCAAAGATCAGTGTTTGCTTAGTCTAGGGCTGCCCAAGCTGAATTTAAAGGTATTAAACACATTGCAAGAGGTAGATAATTCTCCGCTTTCTATCGCAGGATTTTCCAAAGAAAACCCCAGAGGATTTTGTTTTGTCACAGAACAATCCTTTGCACAAATGGAAGAGCCAATCGAGGAAGCTGCCGCTGCCGCGAGTTAAAATGTAGCTTATCAATAATACGCTAATGGCGTAAAGAAGTAGAGTTGCCTTGATGGGGTACCGCATCAAGGCAACTCTTGCTTTCTAGTGGATTTTTATATTTGATAAATCTCATTCAGAGCCTTGGGCTATACTTAACGTTATATTATAGTTTTTGAGAATCTGGGATGAAAATCGCAGTAATTTTATCGAATGTAGAATACATCAACATTCCTTTTGGCCACTTACATCAACTTGATAAGGCTGGCATTTATAATATAATTATTTTGCTCAATGAAGATGAGTTTAGAAAGGCGCATACAACCAGGTTTGTGGTATTTGATCATATGGAGCCTAAGACTGTTATAGAACATTATCAGTCTCAAAGTGACCGGCTAAAAATTGAGGTTATAAACACTGGGGTAGCAACTACAGAGGAAGAAAAACTGGATTTTTACCTTAAGCAGGCAGAAGGACAATATAAACTCAATCTCTTTCTCTGTAAAGAATCCATGCCGTGGGTAAATGAGGAATTAAGTGCCAAGTCCCCAGTTATAGAAACTACTGAATATTCGTTTATTCCTTTTTTTAAAAGTACTGTTCAAAAAAAACTGCCTTTATTTCAAAGCCCTTGCTCTTCAGAGCAAGCGATTAAACTCCTGGAACACGATTTAAATCCTTGCCTTTGCTATAAAATGGCTTACTTTGATTTGGTACATTATCAATGGCTGTTTAATATTTTTGTTGAATTAATTACCCTTAAAATAAAATTGCGTGAAGGTGAAAACGCTGAATTTTCACCTCAGCTGAGTAAGTTAATTAAGGAGTTCAATAAAAATATAATAGACCTGGAAAAGGCAAAAATCACCTTCGAAAAAACTCACAAAAAAGCGTATGGAACACTTGGTGAACCTGATGTAATCACTCGATGGCAGCATGATAAGAATGTGAAAAATAAGATGGGTCTTGAGGATAGTTTTCCCAAATTGATAGGCAAACTAGTTAAGCTCTATGGCAAATTGACATCGCAAGAAAATCTTTATACTCCGTTGAGTGAAAAAGAGGAGGTTATTGATCATATCGAAGGTAAGGCCTTTGGCAAGTGAAGGGGCTAAATAATATTCTTTTGCTTAATCCAATAATATATTTTCTTAGATTGAGGACTACAGTTAACCACATCAAGATAATAAGTCAGGATTAAGAACTAAAGAGGGGGCGGTGGTATCTCGTGTTGCTTTTTCTGGAAGAAATTGAGCGAGTATACTGGCCAAGACCAAGGAAATGGGAATGATTAAAAGAGCCGTTTGATAATCTTTTAAGGTATATAGACCGGGTGTAGTGCTGAAAAGATCCAGTAAATAGCCGATAAGAGGTTGAAAAAGAGGTGCAGAGAGCATGGCCAGAGTATTAGTAAAGCCAGTGCAGGTTGCTAAGGACTCTGGAGGAGCCAACTCATTTGAGATGGAGTAAGCCAGCATGTAAGCTCCGCAGCAAAGTCCTATAGCGAAGAGTACAAAACCGATCAAAATTATATTATGGATGGGTAAATATAACGTGATAAGTAGTAAGGCTGCGGTTGATAAACATGAAAAATGGATTAATGGTTTGCGGTTAGTGAAGCGAATTGATAATTGACCAAAAAGAGGGCAACTCAAGCCAGCTCCCAATAATATCATAGATGTCAGAATGCTTGCTGTTTTAAGGCTGCAATCCAGTTTTAATTGTAAAAAGGGAACTGCCCACATGGCGCCAAAAACGGTGATAACCGAGAACTCCAAACAAACAAATAGTCCATTAGCCCAGGCTAACTTATTTTTTAAAATCAAAATGAGTTGTTTTTTATAGTGAAGATGAGTAGTGACTACCGGTTTATTACTCGGAATGTATTTCCAGCATAAGCGAGCAATCAATAGCCCTAGAATGCCCGCACCAACAATAAAATAGCGCCAGCCAAAATGACCGATGAATGAACCCATACCGATCATTCCAAAGACAGTAAGAGTAAATCCTAAAGTTTCAGATACTCCTATCATAAATGCATATTGTTTCAGAGGATAATTCTGCCGCAGCACATTGGTCAGCCCCACAAAAGCAAAAGAAGAGCCAGCGCCAATAATCAACCGCCCTAGAAACAGGGTCAGTACTGACTGGCCAGAAGCAAACAGAAAACAACCTGTCGCACATAGGACGGCATTTACAGATAATAGGGTTCGGGCATTATAACGATCGAAAAGCAGTCCTACTGGAATCTGAAAAGAAGTATAAACATAGTAAAAAGCACTACTTAAAATACCTGCACACAGCGCTGAAAGTTTTTGCTCGTGCATGATAGAACCAATAATAATTCCTGAAGATAATTGCAAAAAGAATTGGAATAATAAGAAGGAGACTCCAACCAGCCAAATGATGGTTCTTGATTTATTGGAAGTCATTGTGTTTGTTAATGCCATCATATCCTCAGAAAAAAAGCGAATATATAGGACATTAAGAGTGGTGTAAATTTTTTTACGTTATTTTTGAGAGAAAATAGGGGTAAAACTCTATCGATAGGATAATATACATTATTTTGCTATATTAATAGATAATACCAATCGAAAGAAGTGGCTTATGAATTTAAGAGACTTGAATTATTTTGTGGTTTTAGCAGAGTTAAGACATTTTGGTGAGGCTGCTAAACGTTGCTACATCAGTCAACCTACTTTAAGCATGCAAATTAAAAAGCTGGAAGAAACCTTGGGAGTGGCATTATTCGAGCGAAGCAACAAACAGGTTTTTTTAACTGATGAAGGCTACGAGTTGTTATCTAAAGCTAAAAAAATACTTATCCTTTGTGAAGAGATGAAAGCAATAGCCCAACATTCACAAGATCCTTATGCCGGTGATTTACATTTAGGGGTTATTCCCACAGTCGCCCCTTATTTACTTCCTGCAGTGATGCCCACCATCAAAAACACTTTTCCTAATTTAAAAATATGGTTGGTGGAAGAGCAAACCCATAGGTTAATAAGTAAGCTGGAAGGAGGGGAGATCGATGCTGCAATCATGGCTCAGCCGGTTGCGAGCAATTTTGCTCATCACCATTTGTTTAAGGAAGCTTTTTATTTTACCTGTGCTCATAATCATCCTTTAGCTCAATCCCGACATATTGCAATTAGCGACTTGGCAAATCAGCAAGTCATGCTTTTAGCCGAGGGACACTGTTTACGTGATCAAGCTATGGCTGTCTGTCAAATGGCTAAGGCGAATGAAGTGGCTGATTTTACCGCCACCAGCCTAGAGACACTAAGATTAATGGTACAGGCCGGAATGGGAGTAACTTTATTACCTGCACTAGCTGTAGGTACTGAGTCTTCTGATTTATTAAAATGTATTCCCTTTGAGGAGCCGGTTCCTACTCGTACTTTAGCTTTGTTTTGGCGCTCGGGTACCCCAAAAAATAAATGCTTGCGTGCTCTGGCAGATCTTATAATTCAATTAATTACGCCCAAATTAAAATCAATTTTAAGCTAATTTATGTATTTTGATTAACATGCCTACTTGCGGGTGATCGAGAAAATAAACCTGACTGCCTTTTAACCGTTGTTTTTGTGACACGACAAAAGAAGATTGAGGATTATTCGGAGGTGATAATTGTAAATCCGCGTCGAACAGATAGTAGTTGCTTTGACGCACACGAACCGTGCCCTGCATTTGCCATCCATTATGACTGATATTAGGTAAAGCAACACTGTTTTGATTATTACTCGGCTGTTTCCATGAATAATGACCCAGGACTTGGTAATGAGATTTTCGACTGAGTAAATAATATTGATCGCGTAATCCTGATTTTGACGCTGGGAGTAACCCATAAGGCTTGGTTGAATCGGCTTTAAGAGTAATTGCATTGTTGCTGATTGGAATCAATGGCGAGTCTAAGGCCAGCTTACTGTTTTTATCGCCATTTTGCGGGTAGGCAAAAACAATCAAATCAACTTGGTAGCTTGATTTAGCCAGAGCGAAGCAAGAGTATAAAATACTGATTGTTAATATAAATAATCTTAACATGGCTTCCTCATTTTTATTTTTTTGTATTATAACCATCTAGTCGAAATAATACATAGAAGAAAATAGATTAGTGATTTAAAAATTTAGGTCACGGGCCCTTATGATATATTGCATCAGTTGCAGCCGTATTAGTGCAACGTAATATGAGAATAGTTTTTATATAAGTTCTGAAGTTGTTTTGAAACCCGTATTTCGTTGTGCTAATACGGGTTACGATTATAAAAAATCTGGTGCTCCCTCTGGCTACGCTCGTAATAGACCAATTGATGACATTTAAGCTACCTTTCTAACGTCGTATTACTCAACAACAATTTTGGGGAATTTATCTGCATAATTGATTGGTTTTTTTGCCAGTTCAATAGCAGAGCGTAGCGCTGTTTTGATAAATGCATCCGTTAATTCATCATGTGGTTGAGTTGCCGTAGGTATCCCTTCATCACATTGTTGGCGGATACGGCTGTCTAGAGGCAATTGTCCTAATAAAGTACTGTGGTGGGTATCGCAAAGCGCAGCTGCTCCGCCTTCTCCAAATATTGCTTCTTCATGACCACATTGGCTGCAAATATGGGTAGACATATTTTCGATTACTCCCAGTACATCAATCCCTGTTTTAGCAAACATAGTAATCGCTTTTTGAGCATCCAAAGTAGCTACATTTTGTGGCGTAGTAACGACTATAGCTGCGGTAAGAGGAATTTTTTGTACTAAAGTAAGTTGAATATCTCCAGTTCCTGGCGGTAAATCGATAAATAAATAATCTAATTCATCCCAAAGGGTGATATCTAACATCTGGATTAACGATTTGGCAAGCATTGGTCCCCGCCAAATTAATGTTTGATCACTGCCTGTAAGGTAACCAATCGACATCGCCTGTATTCCATGGGCTTGTACTGGCAAATAAAAATCCCCACTAATTTGTACTGGATCAGTTTGCCCTAACATTAAAGGCATACTGGGGCCATAAATATCCGCATCCAAAATGCCAACTCGAGCACCTAATCGAGCCAAGGCTGTCGCCAGGTTAACCGTTACCGTAGATTTTCCCACGCCTCCTTTACCAGAGGCAACAGCAATGGTATTTTTAACGCCCCGCAACCCTTTGCCCACCATTTGCGTTTTGTGAGCTCTGATAAATTGATTAATTTTGAGCGTAATTTGGTGATTAGGGAATTGATTTTGCAAACTGACAAGCGCCAAAGCCTTAAAGTTTTTTTCTAATAAACTACTGGGAAACCCGGCTGTCAGATTAATGAGAAGCTCACTGGGTGTAGACTCGACATGATACTGTAAATTCATTTCTTTGCCATTTAAGCCTAGCAAAGGATCTTTTAATGAGTCTAAAAGGTTTGTTACAGTGTGTTCCACAGTCATTTGATTAACCTTATTAATACAAAAAAGAGCATGATAACGCAGGAATTAATGAATCACTAGTCAATCAGTGCTGCTTCATATTGCCAGGTTACCCAATGACCGTTATTCAGGTAATAAAGTCCGCACTGTATGGGAAGATCGGTTCGGCTGGATAAATAATATCCATACTCATTTAATTGTTCCTGATGTTTTTTTGAGGCAATCAAATCTTCTTTTCCGGTTTTAAAATCAATAATCCAAAGTGCTCCATTGTCTTCAAAAGTACGATCTATGATGCGGGTGACTAAGTTGTTCTGAACCTCTACCAGTAATTCATATTCGTTTCGTTCTTTATGATGCCTGGCTATAATCCATGCTCCTGTTTCATTATGAAACATTTGGGTTATTTGATCTTGTAATGTGGATAGAGCTACTTGTTGCATCTCTTGATTAAAACCGAGTTTTTTAAATTCGTCTCGCGCCAGATTCCAAGGCATTTGCTCTATAGTTTGGGGATGATGATCGCAGATCCATTGTAAGAACCGATGAGCTACTATACCGATCAAACGGGGAATACCTGCTGATAACTCAGGCACAGGGGCATTTAAAGGAGTCATTGAGGGTAATTTATTGTGACTATAAAACCCCAGAGGAAGTTTCGTTAATTGTGGTAAAGAAAAAGTCGTGTCTTCAGAAAGAGCTGTATGCGCGATATCAAGGAATTCCTGATGTTTGAGCAGACTACAAAAAGATCCTTTGGATGACTTTGACGAACTGTCCATTAAATATAATCGGGATTTCGCACGAGTAACGGCAACGTATAACAGCCTTTGCGACTCATAATGGTTTTTTTCTTCCTCTAATTGACTTAAATAATCATATAAAGCACAACGTTCCTGATGGGCTGCCTGGATCGGTGATACGAGCAATAAATTGCCATGGTTTTGGGTGGGTATCTTAAGCCATCGCAACATGGGATTATCTCCTCGATTGGGTTGAGCTCCTAACCCAGGAAGGAAAACAGTATCAAATTCTAACCCTTTGGATTTATGAATGGTCATTATCTGTAAACGGGAGGGGGTGGCTTGTTGGGAGTAGAGTTTATTGAATTCCATGAGGAACTCATGCATATCCGGTAAGCGACCTTCTTGTTCATAGCGATCCAGCAGTGCCCATAGCTGATCTAAATCATTTAACTGGCTTTGATTTAAGATGTTTTCAACATGCAGTTCTTTTAGCGTCTGTGCCACCCAATCAGATAATCTACCTCGATATCTTAGTGACAGCGCTTGATGCATTACCTGAAGAAAAAAGCCAGCGCGAATACGGCCTTCTTCACTTAGTTGTTGAATTTTATCCAGTTGTAACAGGGCGTGATAGATGGATTTATTTTTATTAAATTGAGCAATAGAGAGAATATCATTTAGCGATAAGCCACAATAAGGGCTGTTAAGCATTGCTAACCATGAGAGTCTGTTTCCCGGTAATAATAAAGCGTGAGTCAAAGACCAAACATCGCGTAAATGTTCTAAATTTGCTAATAAATCAATATCAGTACCTTGATAAGGAATTTGATGTTGTCTCAGCAGGTTAATAATTTCAACCAGATGCGTTCTTGAGCGTACTAAAATGGCTAAAGTTTGATCGGGATTATTTTTTAATTCTTTATTGATTAAGTGAATCAGGTTTTCAGCCTCTTGTTCCCGATTTTTAAATTGCAGAGCATGAATGGCACTCAGCTGTTTATCTTTAATGACATTTACCGAAGGATGAAAAGAAACAGCTCCGGACTCTATATCGACTTGCTGCGGGAATATTTTTGAAAAATGATGATTGACCCAATTAACAATTGTTTCTGTAGAGCGAAAATTGCAACGCAGTTCGAGCGATTTAAGCTGTACGGGACCAATACCTTGTTCTTTGGCGCGAAAAAATAATCCTACTTCTGCTTGTCTGAAACGGTAGATAGATTGCATCGGATCACCGACTACAAACATGGTTTTTCCATCATTGCTTTGCCAGCCCTGGACCAGTTTTGTCAGCAACTCAAATTGCGTAATGGACGTATCCTGAAATTCATCAACTAACAAATGATGTATGGCATTATCTAAATATAATGCCAGGTCGGTGGGGTTATCTTCATCACCTAAAGCAGTCAAGGCCTGTTGGGAAATAGCTGTAAAATCAACTTCATTATGCTCACTAAAAAAAACATGGAGATGACTCACGAGAAGAGGGAGTAAGACAAATAAAGCCTGAAGGACCTCCCATTGTTCCTGATCGTATTCTGGTTTAGGTAACTGACTCACCTGCAATAAGGAGTTAAGAAAATCCGGGTGATCATTTAACTGGGTTAATAATTCTTTGCTGGCTGCTTTAAGCCTGCGGTAATCGGCATCAGCGCATATACCTTGTTTTAAACCGACATGATGATCAAAGCTTTTACGAAAACCGTTGTCACCTACGAGTAGTGTTTTGCTTAATGCTGCAGCAATCTCTTGGTTGATTTGTTGGAAATCATTCCACTCCTTTAATAAATATCTTGGTGAATCAGGATTATTTTCTATAACAGCCAACTCGCGCGTTAGCTGGGTTACCTCTGCAGCCAAATGGAAGGGAAGACTCTGTTTGCAGCGAGTCAGCTCATGTTGTTCTATGTGACGCAAGGCCTGTTCAAATGTTGATTTTTTTTGTGCTCTGGCTTGAAACAGCGGGGATAACCACTGATCTCTTTGCGACAAAAGTGTTTTAAATAAACTCAGCAGCCGTTCTTGTTTATTATCCACATGCAAAAGCAACGTTTTTATTGCTTGCTGGTACTCGGGAGTTTCAATAGCAAATTGAATACAACGCCGAGCAGCATTGAGATAATGGCTTTCCGGGGTATCAGTAATTTGAGGGTAAGCTATTTGTTTTTCCAATAAGGGAATGGAATGGTTAATACTTTGGCATAATGAGTCTATAGTTATAACTTTTAATCGATTAGGCTGGTGGAGCAAATCCCATTGATACTGTTCACTACGACTTAATGCCTGTTTTGCAAAATCCAGGGTCATTTGTTGATGAGGACTGGCGGCTTGTTGGTCAGATGCCGCCTGTTGTAAGGCTAATACGATACGCTCACGCATTTCACTGGCTGCTTTGCGAGTAAATGTTAAAGCAATAATTTGTTCTGGGGCAGTGACGGTACTTAATAAACGCAGAAACCGCTGGGTCAGGATTTCTGTCTTTCCTGACCCGGCAGGAGCCTGTACTATGAATGATAAACCAGGGTCAGTGGCTTGACTCCGCTGTTCGCTATCTATAAGGGTCATTCACTTATTCCAGCACAACTTCTTGAGCAGGCGGCCTTAAATTGTAATGGGAGCTCATGCAATGCCCATAGGCTCCTGTATTGGCAATTAACAGAACGTCCCCTTCTCGGGTGACAGGTAATAATCGATCGTAACCAAGAGTGTCTCCTGATTCGCAAATGGGGCCAACTATATGAGAAAACCCCGCCTTTTCTTCATGAAGGCGGCTTAAATTAACAATTTCATGGTAAGCGCCGTAGAGAGACGGTCTGATTAGAGAATTCATCCCTGTTTCAATCCCTATAAACTTAACTTTACCTTTTTCTTTGCATTGGGTTACTTTGGCAAGAATAACCCCGCTTTCCGCCACAAAAAAACGGCCTGGTTCAAGCCAGATTTGTAATTGAGGGTATCTCGATTTTACTGCAAGTAAGGAAGCATCAAGAGCACTGAAATCCAGTGGATGCTGTCCAGGCTTCTCAACAATACCCAAGCCGCCTCCCAGATTAATAGAACGTACTTGAGGAAATTGCTCTGTTAAGGACGCTAACATCAAAGCAGTTTGTTGCCATAATTCAGGAGTGAGAATTCCACTTCCTGAATGAGCGTGTAATCCAATGACCTGGATGTTATGTTTTTTGGTCAATGCCAGGATTTTTCCTACATCACTTTGAGTAATACCAAATTTTGATTCGTTACCGCCTGTGGAGACATGTTTATGATGACCAGCTCCTGACCCCGGATCTATACGCACGATTACTTCACGGTTCTTAAATAATTCAGGCCAGGTTTCCAGGGGATATAAACTGTCTATGGTGACATAATAGCCTTTCTTTAAAGCATATTCATACTCGGATTTCGGAGCAAAATTAGGGGTAAACAAAACTCTTTCTTTACTGATGTTGGGAAAGAGTTCTAATACTAAGTCCAACTCCTGAATGGAAACACATTCAAAACCAATTCCTTCTTTTTCCAGGGTTTTTAAGATGGAAGCATGTGGATTTGCTTTGATGGCATAAAATAAAGTATCTATAGATTCTAATGCCAATAATTGTTTTGCTCTGTTCGCCTGAGTTGGGCTATGGTAAACATAACAAGGGGAATAAAGAGCACTGGTCGTTAGTAAACGATCTCTTTCGGTTTCCCACCAGGGAATGTTACGTTTATTAGGTTTGCCAAATTCCTCATGCCAACTTTTAGAATAATAATAAATTTGTGGGTTGCTCTCGATAAGCAAATGATGGAGTTTTTGGCATAATTTATCTGCATGAGATTCATCAACTACGAAAGTCAGGTTTAAGTCATTAGACGCCAGTGACATCAAATAAATTTGTTTGGCTTCAAACACCTCCAGCGCTGGGCCAAGATGGGGCAATACAGTTCTGATATGATGTCCAACAAGGCTTACGGCACTGCATGGTTCAATCAACTTGGCTCTGCCAAATTGATTTAATTCAGCTAAGAGGGCATTGATTGCTGGCCGGTCATAAAATTTTGCATTAGTGTCTAATGATAAGGTGACGTTAAATTCAGAAGAAGATAATAAGTCTACTGAAAAGCCGTGTTTTTTAAACGCAGAAAATACATCAGCCAGAAATCCTACTTGTTGCCACATGTTGAGCGTATCGATTGAGATCAATAAGATACTGTGTTTTACCTGAATGGATTTAATTAAAGGAGAGGATTCATCGGTATCTTTCGTAATGAGCGTCCCAGAATGTTGAGGCATATGAGTATACTTAACCGTCATCGGAATATTGGCGTTTCTGACGGGCGGAATACAATTGGGATGCAGTACTTTGGCACCCATAGAAGCAATTTCCTGAGCTTCATCGTAGTTTAATTGTTTTAATAAACGAGCATGGGGGAGTTGATGTGGGTTTGCAGTATAAATTCCAGGTACATCAGTCCAAATTTCACATGAAGTAGCTTGTAATTTTGCTGCAAGAAGGGCTGCGGAAGTATCCGATCCGCCTCTTCCTAGCAATACGGTTTCACCATGAGCATTCGCAGCAATAAACCCTTGGGTAATAATTGCCTGAGCTCCCGTGGCCAAAAACCTTTCTACTAATTGCGGATCGTATTCATGGTCACAACGAGCGGAAAGAAAATTAACCGCTTCTCCGCCAAGAGTAGGGGTGCTGATTAATAGTTCCCGAGCGTCATACCATTGATTGGAAATCCCTTGGTTTTCCAGGAATGCATGGCCAAGACGGGTCATCATCAGTTCACCCAGACTCAAAATTTGAGCGTGGGTTTTGGCTGGGGCCTGTTTTAATAAAGCAATACCGGTTAGCCATTGTTGCAACTGATGGAGATCTGCGGCAATCAGTTCAGGATTGACTTCAAGTTCTTCGGCAAGATTCAGGTGACTGTTACGAATGTCGGTATAAATGCTGTGATGTTCGTCTAGCAGTGCGGCGTCTATGGCTTTTTCAAGCTTATTAGAAATTTGGGTCAATGCCGAACAGACAATGACGGGTTGTATTCCGGCACTTATATGCTTTTTAGTAATGGCCGCAATATTATTCCAAGTGTTCCGAGTTGAAACACTGGTTCCACCAAACTTCGTAACTATTTGTTGCATGATAAGATTCCGCACAAAATTAATGCACATTAGCATGGACTAAAGTGTCTGCACAAGTATTTATAACTATATTAGGACTTACAAAAAAACCCAATCATTTTGTTAAAAAAATTTTTAACTACACCATGTAAAGTCTCTTAACTACGTTATCTGGAGACACATCCAAGTAGTCTCTTGCTTCCTGTCGCCGCATCCACTTCATCTCGCGCCACCTCAAGCCCACGTCATCTTGATCCAACCCTAATCTCGAGCACTAGCGAGAGATCTCCTGACATGGGCACCGTGCTTACTTTGGGAGATCCCTCACTTCGTTCGGGATGACGTAGTATTGCTCGGGATGACGTAGTATTGCTCGGGGTGACGTAGTATTGTTTGGGATGACGTAGTATTGTTTGGGATGACGTAGTATCGTTTGGGATGACGTAGTATCGTTTGGGATGACGTAGTATCGTTTGGGATGACGGAGTTGAGGGGAGGGGGAAATGGTATGAGTCAAGGTTCTGGAAGAAATAGTGATTAGGAATAAATTTCCCTTTGGGGCTTAAATTAACCATGATGCATCTTAATGGAGCATCATGAATTTAAATTTGTTATCCATTGAATATATTACAAAATAATTCTGATTAATCGTTTGAAATTAGGGTAATTTCATTTATTATCGGAAGAATTAATCCGAATTGGAAGTACTTATAATTTAAGGAGTGTGGAGTGAAGAACATGCACAAACCCATAAGAACGCTGGTTAGTGTTGCAGTAGTTGGAATTTTAAGCGCCAGTGCTGCTCATTCTGGGGGATTTTCGCTGTATACTGAAGGCACCGGTTCTGCTATTGGAAATTATGCTGCAGGTATTGCTGCTGAAGCCGCTGATGCGTCTACGGGTTGGTATAACCCCGCAGGTTTGGCATTAATTCACAAGCAACAAATGGTCGGCGGTGGAGTGGGTGTTTTCCCTTCATCAAAATTGACTGGGACAAGTACATTTACTACAACCGGACTTCATAATTTTGTGCAATCTTATAATGGGCTGAATGGTGCTGAGAATGCATTTGTTCCTTCATTCCATTACGCATTGCCTTTGGGTGAGAATGCTACTTTTGGTTTAAGTGCTGTTTCTCCTTTTGGCTTAGCAACCGACTGGGATAATTCAGCCGTTCGTTATCAAGCAACTTTTACCGAATTATTGACCATGGATATTTCACCAGAAATTGGTGCAAGAATTAGTGAACATTTTGCTGTGGGCGCTGGAATTGATTTCCAATATGCTCGGGTGAAATTTAATCGTATGCTTGGGACTCCAACCTTATATGCACCTTTTAATCCTGCTGCTGTGGATACATTAAGTTATAATAATGGTAACTCCATCGGCGTGGGTTTTCATACTGGTGTGATGACTATGTTTAATGATCAACATACTCGTGTTGGTTTGAATTACCAATCTAAAATGAGACACAAATTCCATGGGCAAAGTAGATTAACAGGAAACATGGCGTCTCCTGGTATCGTACTGGGTCTCCCTAACTCTGTTCTTACAGCCAATCCCAGTTCGGTTTTCAAGAACAATGAGTTAAGCAGTAATCCTGTAGATTTACCTGATATAGTGACTTTAAGTGCCTACCAGGATGTCAATGAAACCATTGCTTTACTAGGTTCTGTTGTTTATACCGCATGGAGTTCATTTAAGTTTGTTGAGTTGGATAATGTTGCAGCACCAGCGATTAATCCCAATACAACGATTAATTTGGTGAAAGTTAATAGTGTTTCGCCGCAAAATTATTCAGACGTATGGCGTTTTGCTGTCGGCGCTAACTATAGAGTAAATCCAGCGTTGATGTTACGTGTAGGCGGTGGATATGATGCTACTCCTACTAATAACATTGATAGAGATGTTCGTTTACCTGATTCAAATCGTTGGGCATTATCTGTAGGTGCTCATTATCAGGCTCGTCCCAGTATTGGGGTTGATGTAGGTTACACGCATTTATTCGCAAGTGATCCAGTGATTAACCGTTTTGATAGACTGAGCTCAACCTCTACATTTACTGTAAATGCGACTGGTAATGCCTATGCAGATTTAGTGGGTGCACAAGTGGTTTGGACTATTGATCAACCAATAGCAGCAGCAACAAAATAATTGTCAGTTGATAAAAAAGCCACGTTTAGCGTGGCTTTTTTTTACATTTATTTTTATCGAAAAGTATAATTGCTGCCTTATTTTAAATATCTGTCTGATATTTACATGAATGTGACTGTTTGATACTTCCCAGGATTACTGTCATATTAAACTAAGGAATTTTTTCGTCATCCTGAGGAGCTTGCGACGAAGGATCTCCTATTCAGGAGATCTCTCGCTATGCTCGAAATGATGTTTTTTCTTAATTTAGGACGGTGCTCTCCAAGCTGAGGCCGGTATGATTTATTTATCGCAAGCCCAGGAAGCAATGAATGTTCTATGATCTTTATGGCAGGATTTTTTATTATTAATTCTTATTGATGGTTGCTTCCCCAGGCCCGTTTATAATTACGGTATAACCTTGATTTTCTATTCGTTTTGGAGTGATATCGCCAGTGTCCAGATCCATAGTTACAGTTCCTATGTCTATTGGAGTAGGTTTATCCGTTGCCACTTTAATCAGAGCGGTGCATTTGCCATTAGTAGTATGACCATAACACGCCATTCTTACCATATTCCAATAAACTTGACGCGTGGTATGTGCAGGAGTTGAATAAGGAGAAGGGATAGTGCCTGCAACATAGGCATTTGATTCTTCATCAGTATTATTGTGTGTTGTTAAATAAGCAGGTGCTGCTAAAGCAGTGGCAGCAACCAAATTCAGGGCTATTGCCGATAAACTTTTAAGCATTAACTTCATCAATTTCTCCATTAAGATTGTAGGCGGTTGGCAGTAACCAACCGAGATTACTATAGGTTATTGTCTATCATGAGGCAAGCATTAAACTTTATTTACATGTAATTGTTATTCTTACCAACAAAAATAGTTATTTCTCATCGTACTCTTAAACGTTTATTTCAAAATCCGAGCTATATCTTTGGCAAAATAAGAGATAATAAAGTCTGCTCCAGCACGTTTTATCGCGGTTAAACTTTCTACGATGGCCTGCTCTTCGTTGATAAGATGATGTTTTGCCGCCATTTTTATCATGGAATACTCCCCACTTACTTGATAGGCACAAAGGGGCACTTCAGAAAAATGTTGTTTGAGTTTATAGATGATATCCAAATAGAATCCTGCAGGTTTAACCATAATTATATCAGCTCCTTCATCAATGTCTAAAGCTGTTTCTCTTAAGGCTTCAGCGCTATTGGCAGGATCCATTTGATAGGTTTTTCGGTCACCAAATTGCGGTGCTCCCTGGGCGGCTTCCCTAAAGGGGCCGTACAGACAAGAGCAGTACTTGGCACTATAACTTAATATGGGAATATGATGATATCCGGCCGAATCTAAAGCGAGTCGAATGGCACCGACCATACCATCCGTCATGCCACTGGGCGCGACCCAATCCGCTCCTGCCTCAGCATGGCTTACTGCCTGCTTGCCAAGCAACGCCAGGGTTTGATCATTATCTATACGTTCGCCCTGCAGGACGCCACAATGACCATGATCGGTATATTCACAAAAGCACAAGTCAGAAATAATTAATATTTCTTTATTTACCGAGCGAATTTTTTTTATGGCTTTTTGAATAATTCCATTTTTGTTGAATGATTCGCTGCCACAGCCATCTTTGTGGTTTGGTATGCCAAAAAGTAATACTGCCGGAATGCCTAATGCGCTTAGTGTTTCAATTTCTTTAGGAAGGCAATCAAGACTGAGTTGAAATTGACCGGGCATGGCATTGATCTCTTTAGCCTCAGTTAATTGCTCGCTAATAAATAAGGGGGCTATAAATTGTTGAACATGTAATCGGGTTTCTTTCATCATGGCTCGAGACATTGGACTGCGTCGCAAGCGGGTCATTCTAAGAGGGATATTATAGTGACTCATCAATTTTATCCTTAGGAACTGTAATTTATTAAACTGCTCTCAATGGGGCTCATTATTTACTAGAGGTGTATAAAATATCAATACCGCTGCTCTTGGTACTGCTACTGACCTGAATACTATAAAATTTATTAAGTAAGTATTTTAAGGTGAGCACATTCGGATCGGATTGGGATAAACCCACGTTATAACTTAAATAAATTCGTTTGGATATCGATTTGCCTACCACAACTGCTGTGGAATCACTGATTTGATTGGTAGCCAGATTGTAATTGCTGGTTGTCTGCACGTTCAAATCAAAGCCCAGATTCTTTTTTAATTGTTCTAACAGTTGCGCTCCATTGGTTCCACTGCCCAGATTCATTGAGGATATGGCAGCCAATAATAACTGCCCGCCCGCCTTATTGGCTTGACTGGCAGGGCGACCCAAGACCAGCATGGATAGAATATCAGCTTGAGAAAGAATAGACGGATTGGAAAATAATATGATTTTAGGATCCGTTAAACGTCCTGTTACTTCAACTCCCACGCTTATATTACCGCGGACATTCGCGTTTTGAAGATTATTATTATTAAAATCGAACGATTGATTTGTCCCTGAAGTGGAGGCCGTTGTTGTATCAATTTTTTTTGAGGCTCGTAAGTTAATTCCGGGATTATCCAGCCGCCCACCAGTAAAAATTAATTCTCCTTGCTCAATTGCTAAATCCTGGCCATAGGCTTTATATTCCCCTTTTTTAACATTTAATTCGCCAGTTGCATTTACAGGACCTTGCGGTAGCTTCTTTAAATTGACTGTTCCCGCCAACGTAGCATGCAATCCTTTGAAGGTCAGCTCTACTTCATTACCCATTTCTACACGCAAATCCAGGTTTGTGTTAAATGGAGTAGGGGGGGCTTCATTTTTAGTTTTAAAGACCACATCCTCAGATAAGGCGATGCTGTTTGAAAATGTTTGTGGTTTTATTTGGGCAAAGGGAACTAAAATCGAGCCGGAAATATTGAGGCCTGAAGGGGTGAAATTCAAACTCATTTGAGGCGAGATATTAATCTGATATTCTTTGGTGTTCATGATTTGAAAATCGGTGCCTTGCAGCGAGAGAGCCCCCATAAAAGAGGTCGTTAGTGGCCCCTGTCCTTTAAGAATTAATTTTTTATTTGCAGAAATTAATGAGCCTTCAACTTCCCAGTGTTGTTTTTTTGCATGGGCAGTAAAATCAATAGAATTTAAATGAATACCTAATCCGGGTAAAGCCACACTTGCTTGATTCAAGGTGAGTGTACTCTCAATGATTTTTTTACCCCAAGTTCCTGTCGTTTTCAGTGAAGCTGTTAAATGACCTTTGGGGTTACTGATGTCCGGGCTAATATTTTTTAAAAAATCAAATGAGTTTAACAGCAGTGTCAGATTAGCAGATATGGGTTGATTGTCTGATAACCCTTTCTCAAGATCAAACTTGGGTAGCTTAAAGATTAAGTTTAATTTTTTGTTTTCATCTATGGCTAATGAGCCCTTTCCGCTCAATTGTTGGGGAGACAGAGTCGCATTTAATGTTCCCCCTTGAAATTTGAGTGAGGGAATAAGACTGTCTTCAGGCATCTGATACTGGCCAGGGTTTATGGTCAGTATTATATTGCCTTGATTGCTCTCTTTAATTACTCCTTTGGCAGTTAGGCTGGTATACAATCCTTCATGTTTGGAAGACGGGTTTAAGGTTTGCGATAAATTAGCATCAAAATTCCATTTCCAGGGAGCGGAGCCATGAATGTTTGCCGTTAATTGCCAATTGTCCTTGGACGTCTTGTATATTTTAGAAGTCAACTCAATGTTTAGATTAGGTAAGATACCAGAAAGATTGATTCTTCCTTCTGGACTATTGGCCGTATTTTCTGAGTCATTTTGCCATTGAAGATCGCGCCATTTAATGATTTGATTGAGCTGAGATAATTCTTTTAAACTTCCTTTTAAAGAGATGTTTGCCGGACCATGGAACTCACCTGTCCATTGCAGTTGATTGAGCTCGCCACCTATATCTAAAATTCCTGTAAGGCTCTTTTTTGTTTTGGGGTGGGGATTAAGTTTTATTTTACCTGATAAAGCATAAGGAGATTGGGTTTCAATTTGCAGCTGAGTGCCAATGGATTGAGTTGCATAATCAAAGTGTAACGAATTAATAATCAAACGTTGTTCATTCAGTTGTCCGTTTAATTTAATTTTTTTAAAGAGGGTTGCTGAAGTGGCCTGTTGTATTTCAAGGCTGTCAGCCTTGAAACTATCGATCAGAATTTGACGGCGCAGTAAATAACGAGGCTGCCAGTTAAAGGTTAATTGATTAATTTTTATTGTGGTTTTATCGATTTCATAATCAAGACCACCGATTGTAAATTGCTTCAATAAATTACCGTTTAAATGATGAACTTTGATGGTGCCAGGAAGATAAAGCCCACTTAATTTAATTAGTGTATATAAACCAGGGGTTGTGGATAGGAAAAAAGACAAAAGAGCCACTGATAGTATTAAAAACGCCAAGATACTATAGAACGTCCTTCTGATTAATTTCCTCATAAATCTGGCCCCATACTAATGACCAATCGTGGATTAGTGCCTTCCCTTTGTAGTCGATTGGTTACTGCTTGTGCTAATCCTATTTTAATAGGTCCAATAGGTGAAACCCACATTAAACCACCACCTGCATCATATCGGATATTCCTCGGCACCGGATTATATACATCTCCTGAATCAACAAACCCTACCAGGAACCAATTTTTTTTAACTTCTTTTTGAATTTCAAAGCCACTATACGTGATTATTTTTCCGGGACCTATGGAATTCAAACTGAATGCTTTCAAATTGTCTGTTCCTCCCAAAAGTAATGCCAGTGATAAAGGGAGTTGATTAATATTACTTGTTGCGGTAACCCCTTGAATCGTATGCCCATAGAGTCGAAGACGCCAGGGCTCTATCATGAATGCAGCTTTTGCATCTATAGAGGTTTGGGCAAAACTGATTTTAGACAGAGTGAGGTGACTGGCTCCCAGACCATTTAAAGTAATACTATAACCTGATGGCGAAAATAGAGGGTTGGTGGTGTTATTGAATGTAAATGCAGCCTTTGGATAGAGCATGAATTGCTCGGTATTGGGTTGCAATGAGTAGTGAAAACTCTCATACAATCCATTCACTGATAAAACACGCTTGAAATGCTCTACATTATGTTGCTGGGCCAAGGATAAAAGGAAGGCATTACTATAGCCGCTATTATAATTTAAACTGGAAAAATTGCCTGTAAGACTGTATTGATCCGCCACAGGGTTTTTACCGGGGACTATATATTGAGCTTGCAGTGCGTTCTGAGTAAACGAGCCCTGAGCCAAGGCATTAAATTTATGTCCCTGGCGATTGACCGGTATGATATTAAGACCAGCTCTACCGCGAACTCCTGTATCTGTTCCATAACCTGCACCCAAGGTATAAGTATATTTTGATACAGGCTGTAAATGAACAAGAACAGGAACTGATTGAACATCGGAGATCTGCGGTTTAACAAGTACCGAACTAAAATAACCGCTGTTGGATAGATAATTATTAAATTTAAGAATTTGATCAGTAGAATATGCTTGTCCTTCTTTAAAGGGCACGAATCGATGTAATAAAGCAGGGTCTATATTCGTTGGATCAAATTGCACTTGACCAAAATAATAGAGTGGCCCCGTGTCAAAAATAAGCGTAATTGCGGCCGTATTTTTATTTTCATCTACTAAAATTTCAGCCTTTTGAAATGTTCCATGTAAATAGCCTAAGTTCTCTGCAGTATTGACCAGGCTCTGCTTTGCCTGATTATAAAGTTCAGTAAACAGAGGTGATCCTACATGCAATGGTAATTGCTTTACTGTTTTAAGGAGGATGGGATTCTGCGAGCCCTCTCCAGTCAGTTCTACTTTAAGAGATGAAATATGAATTTGGGGGCCGGGATAAATGGTAATGGATATTTTTTGATGACTTACTATCCGAAGAGCGACATCTGCTTTGAAATAGCCGAATGGTTGAATGGCTTTTATTATTTGATTGCGTAATTCATCTGGGCTGATTTCACTTAATGGTTTTAATTCTTGTAATTCATTCAAGCGTTTTTCAACATTAGCAAGCACCTTACCGCTTACTCCATTAATGTCCAGAGAAAGCAGTTTGGCATTTGCTGCAATTAAAGGAAAACAAACAAGAATAATGATGAGGCAGACTAATTTCTTCATGTGGCCATTGTACTATTAAGTAGCATCCGCTGCCTCCATGTTTTTTAGGTGATAAATTAAATCCAAGGCCTGTCTAGCCGTCAACTTATCTGGGTCAATTCCAGCCAATTCAGCTAAGATGGGGGAGGCGGGTGGGGCCTGAATTGGATGTGTAGTAACAGGCACTTTCGCATCTTGCATATGGTTTAAATGAGCATGCGCCAGCTTTAAAACTTCTGCTGGGATACCCGCAAGTGCAGCAACCTCAAGGCCATAACTGCGATTGGCAGGCCCCGCTTCGACCCGATATAAAAATATAATACGCCCGGTCTCTACAGAAGCCTGCAAATGAACGTTGCGAATACAAGGCCATTGATCCGGGAGATTAGTAAGTTCGAAATAATGAGTAGAAAATAAAGTGTATGCTTTAATTGCTGTCGCCAAATAAGCACAACTGGCATAGGCCAAAGCCATGCCGTCATAGGTGCTTGTACCGCGTCCGATTTCATCAATCAAAACAAGACTTTCTGAGGTCGCTTGTCTTAAAATGTGCGCCGTTTCAGTCATTTCCACCATAAAAGTGGAGCGTCCTGAAGCCAGATCATCGCTGGCACCTATACGCGTAAAAATTCTATCAATAGGGCCTAAAGTGGCAGATTGTGCGGGAATAAAACTGCCTATATGAGCCATGAGAACTATTAAGGCGGTTTGTCGCATGTAAGTAGATTTTCCACCCATATTAGGACCGGTGATTAATAAAATATTTTGATCAGATTTAAGATGGAGATCATTGGCAATGAATTGTTCCTGCAGTAATTGCTCAATAACCGGATGACGTCCTGATTGAATAGAAATACCTGTCTCGGGCACTAGTCTAGGGCAATTCCAATTGAAACTTTGCGCCCGCTCCGCCAGGGTAGCCAATACATCTAATTGTGCCAATGCCTGAGCCAGGTGGGTTAGTTCACTGATATAGGTCTGAATTTCAATCAGCAAATTATCATACAACCATTTTTCCCGTGCCAAGGCTTTAACCTGGGCGGAAAGAACTTTTTCCTCAAATACTTTAAGTTCAGGAGTGATGTAGCGTTCTACATTTTTTAATGTTTGTTTTCTTTGATAATTAACCGGTGCTTTTTCTGCCTGTGCTTTAGACAATTCTATGTAAAAGCCTTGAACATTATTGAACCCCAGCTTCAAGGTGGATAGACCGGTGCGTTGTTTTTCTTCCAGTTCCAGCTGAACCAAGGTTTCGTTAGCATTGGTGCTTAGTATTTTTAATTCATCCAGCTCCTCATCAAAACCAGGAGCAATCACGCCACCATCACGAATGAGCACGGGGGGATTTTCGACTATTGCCGAATCCAGCAATTCCTGGAGGACAGGAAATGGGCTGATATGTTCTTTTAATTGGTTGATAAGTGGTGTTTGATTGTTGTGAATAGAAGCATTTATTTCTGGAAGCAAACTTAAAGTGGTGCGTAAAGCAATTAAGTCTCGTGGCCGGGCCGATTTTAAAGCAATCCGTGACACGATTCGCTCTACATCGCAGCATTGTTTGAGTAGCGGATGGAGCATTGTATCCTGTTGAAGATGTATGATTTCTTTAATGGCCTGTTGACGAGCCTGGATTAAATGCTGTTGTTTGAGTGGTCTTCCCAACCAACGCTTTAGTAAACGACTTCCCATGGTACAGGCGGTATTATCCAGAACCGAGAGTAAACAGTGATCACTTTTTCCATTAATATTTTCAAATAACTCTAAATGTTTCTGTGTTGAAGCGTCCAGTTGCAAGTAATCTTGCGAATTTTCAAGCGTAATGGAAGTCAGATGGGGCAATGCCTGTTTTTGAGTGGTTTGTAAATAGGCAAGTAAAGCACCTGCTGCGATTAGGGCTATAGGATGGTCTTGTTCACCAAATGCTGATAAATCAGTAACGCCAAATTGATTGCATAACAATTTATAAGCACTGTCTGCATTGAATTCCCAGCCTGGTCTGACTTTAACCGGGAAATTGCTGCAGTAATCGCGTAGGGGCGATGATTCTTCCAGCAGAAGTTCTGCAGGTTGCAACCGTGTTAACTCAGCACTAAGTTGATTGTTCTCCTGCAACTCAATTAAATGAAAACGGCCACTACTTAAGTCTACCCAGGCGAGGCCTATTCTCTGTTTTTGTTGATGGATGGCTAATAACAGATTATCTTTTTTGGCATCCAGAAAAGCTTCATCGGTTACTGTACCGGGCGTAATAATGCGCGTTACTTCTCGTGCAACGGGGCCTTTGCTGGTAGCTGGGTCGCCTATTTGTTCACAGATTGCTACCGATTCTCCTTTCTTAATAAGGCGAGCCAAATAGTTTTCTACCGCGTGATAGGGCAGGCCTGCCATAGGAATTGGTTTATCAGCAGATTGTCCTCTATGAGTCAGAGTTAAGTCCAGTAATTGGGATGCGCGCTTTGCATCATCAAAAAACAGCTCATAAAAATCACCCATACGATAAAACAAGAGCATATCGGGATATTCTGATTTGATGCGTAAATATTGTTGCATCATTGGGGTATGAGAAGTAGTCATGAGTGCTGGCTAAAATGAAATTGGGGTGATTCTAACAAAATCATAGGTGTAAGTCAGTAAAAGGAGTTGTCGATAAATGCTTGGGATAGGATTAAATCAACATACAGTTTCATCGTATAAAATCATATACCCAGCATGACAGATAGAGATCACCAATCGCGACACCGTAAGCTTTTAAAGCCCAAATTGCTTTAAAGAAGCAGCTTACTTACAGGATGTTTTGCATAAAAAGTAATCGTTATAGTATAATGTTGATTCAATAATGAAACATTTAACTTATAGTCTTGAACAAGAAATCAAGCATAAGGTAATCATCATAAAGAATGTGGGCATTTAGAGCAACTAAATGAAGCACTATTAATGGTGATTAAAATGGTTAATCCAATAGTATTTATTAACCAGATAAAATGTTTTCCATGAGACGACTTGTCTTCTCCCTAAGGACAGCTGGAGAACTGGTAACGCTACACCCCCTAGTTTTAATTAATAAACGGGTTCGTCGTCGAGGTAAAGACCAAAGGAACAGGTATATCGGTATTGCTTCTTATTGAACAATCCTGCCTGTTTTTATTGTGCTTTAGTTCGGCGAACCTTTTGTTTAGCCCTTCTGCTCAGTACCCTTTGGTTTCTTGCCTTCTATTTCATTTTTAAGCCAGGTTAAGCCTGTCTTGGAATCTTTAGGAGCAATTGACGATGTATTGCCATTTAGACAACCTTGAAAATCTTAATGCCGTAGAATTAGCGGGAGCCCTTGCAGAAATTTCAGCCTACGCCACCTCCCTTGATTTGAGCGGTAATAACCTTGGCAGCCGAACCGGTGCCGAATTAGCGACAGCCTTCGCAAGAGTTCCTGCCCATGTTACCTCCCTTAATTTGAGCGTGAATCAACTGGGCAGCCAAACCGACGCTGAATTGTCGACCGCTTTGGCGGGAATTCCAGCCTACATAACCTTCCTTGATTTAAGCTTGAATATATTTTACAACAAAACCGGTGATGAGTTGGCGAGAGCCTTTGCGCGAATTCCAGTTGGGGTAACCTCCCTTAATTTGAGCTTCAATAACCTGGGGGTCAAGACCGGTGATGAGTTGGCGAAAGTCTTTTCGGGAGTTCCAGTCGGGGTAACCTCCCTTAATTTGAGCTTCAATAACCTGGGGAGCCAGACCAGTGATGAGTTGGCGAAAGCTTTTGTGGGAGTTCTTGCTGGGGTAACTTTTCTTGATTTGAGCGGCAATAATTTGGGAAGTCAAACCGGTGCTGAATTGGCGAAAGTCTTTGCGAGAATTCCAGCTCACGTGACCTCCCTTGATTTAAGTAATAATGAATTATACAAATTAAATTCAGCCAACCTGCTCCTGGCCTTACAGTCTATTCCGACAACTGTAACTCACATCAATTTGGGTGGGAATCGGCTGTTTGTGGGAAAAACAACAATCGAACGTGATGAACTATTAGAGTCTCTAAAGCCCTTAGAGCAGGATGGACGTCTTATCCTTTCCTATAATGGCGAATCGGCTTTTGCTCGAGCTCTCCTGCCTTTACTTTCTGCAGTGAAGAGTCATCTTTTTACTTTTGATGTGGCAAGCAATATTTTGTCCTGTCTTCTCCTGAATAAAGAGGGTTTAGCTCCTAATGTTGTGGTGCAGTCTAAAATCAACCAAACCGTGACGAAGGATGATAATCAACTCCTTAACGATTGCTATAAGCGTTTTGGCGGAACTTTTTTTCAACCAGCCACTTTGGAATTACTGACGACCAGGCAAGAAAAATCCGAGGAACAAAGAGTCTGCGAGCAAACCCTGCAGCATTTTTGTTTGTAAAATAATTTATTTTACTTTTTAAACATTGGCAAAAACGTCATCCTGAACAGCGTAGGGATCTTCTAAAAAGGGGCTCCGTCCTTAATAAGAAGCTCCCTCACGCTGTTCGGGATGACGTAGTTTCCTCTACTATAAACTAGCGCATAGTGAAGTGGCCCTGTGTTTTGGTGTCAGATAGCCGGCCACCTCTGGCTATTTCTGACATAAAGAACCGCTGTGGGCGGATTAAAATTGACCCGGGTGGTGCAATAAAAAACATTACGGGACAATGTTTAACCTCTGAGGTTTGAACCAAAGATTAAGCCTCAGGTAAAACGTGCCCCATAAGACGACTAGTCTTCTCCCTAAGGACAGCTGGAGAACTGGTAATGCAACATCCCCCTAGTTTTAATTAATAAACGGGTTCGTCGTCGAGGTAAAGACCAAAGGAACGGGTATATCGGTATCACTTCTTATTGAACGATACTGCCTGTTTTCATTGCGCTTTAGTTCGGCGAGCCCTTGTTTAGCCTTTCTGCTCAATACTCTTTGGTTTCTTGCCTTCTATTTCATTTTTAAGCCAGGTTAAGCCCTGTCTTGGAACCTTTAGGAGCAATTGACAATGAATCACCATTTAAGCAACCTTGAAAATCTTAGTGCGGAAGAATTAGTAACAGCCTTTGCATCAATTCCAGGCGGCGTGACGATCCTTAATTTGCGTGGCAATAATCTGGGGAGTAGATCCGACGCTGAATTGGCGGCAGCTTTTGCGAGAATTCCATCCAGCGTGAGATCCCTTAATTTGAGCAGTAATAACCTGGGGAGCAAAGCTGGTGCTGAATTAGCTACCGCCTTTGCTGGAATTCCAGATGGGGTGACCTCCCTTAATTTGGACAGAAATAATCTGGGGAGCAAAAGTGGTGCTGAATTAGCGGCCGCCTTTGCGGGAATTCCAACCGGCGTGACCAACCTTCATTTGATCGCCAATAATCTGGGGAGCAAAGCCGGTGCTGAATTAGCGAAAGCCTTTGCGAGCATTCCATCCGGAGTCGCCGCTCTTAATTTGCGCGTCAATAATCTGGATAGTCAAACTGGTGCTGAATTAGCGACTGCTTTTTCGGGAATTCCAACTCACGTGGCCGCTCTTGACTTGGGAGGCAATAATCTGGGGAGCAAAGCCGGTACTGAGTTAGCGAAAGCCTTTGCAGGAATTCCTGTCGGAGTGGTTGCCCTTGGTTTGGGCTTCAATAAGCTGAGCACAAAAACCGGTGCTGAATTAGCGACTGCCTTTTCGGGAATTCCAGAACATGTGACCTTTCTTGATTTGAGCAGCAACAACCTGGGCAGCAAAGCTGGTGCTGAATTGGTGAAAGTCTTTGCGAGAATTCCAGCTCACGTGAGCTTCCTTGATTTAAGTAATAATGAATTAAACAACTTAAGTTCAGCTGACCTGCTCCTGGCTTTGCAGTCTATTCCGACAACTGTAACGCGCATCAATTTGGGTAATAATCGGTTGTTTGTGGGAAAAACAGCAATCGAACGTGATGAACTATTAAAGGCTCTAAAGCCCTTAGAGCAGGATGGACGTCTTATCCTTTCCTATAATGGCGAATCGGCTTTTGCTCGAGTTCTCCTGCCTTTACTTTCTGCAGTGAAGAGCCATCTTTTTACTTTTGATGTGGCAAGCAATATTTTGTCCTGTCTTCTCCCTAATAAAGAGGGCAAAGCTCCTAATATTGTGGTGCAGTCTAAAATTATCCAAACCGTGACTAAGGATGATAATCGACTCCTTAACGATTGCTATAAGCGTTTTGGCGGAACTTTTTTTCAATCAGCCACTTTAGAGTCACTGACCTTCAGGAAAGAAAACAGCAGGGAGCAAGGAATCTGCGACCAAACAGTGCAGCATTTTTGTTTGTAAGCGTACCAAAAGCCTCTGGATCCCAGCCAGAGGCTTTTCTTATGTCATTATTTTGTTTATTAGTTAACCACCCTTTCTTGAAAAAATTATATTTATCTTAGATTTAAGATATGTCCTTCATTTAATGTTACCATTTGCTACACTATAAAGAGATTTATAATAAATGTTAAATAAATAGGGAGAATAGTTATGAATCGTTTAGCTATGATAGCTGTAACTTGCGTTTTGGGTTTCGTATTAACTGCTTGTGGCCAACAAAGTACACCAAAGCCAACAGCAGGTGCTACTAATCCTCCTGCTAGCCAAACCACTGATCAGACAACACCAGCTAAAACAGATGGTCAAAGCCACTAAGAAACTCGCTGGTTTTTGCTGATTCAATCCAAGAAAACTCCATGTTGTTACTGCATGGAGTTTTTTCTTTTACAGGGTTTTCTTAATGAATCGTTTAATTATTTTAATTAAAGAAATAGCTCTGCTTTTAAAAAAGAATGATTGGCAATTAGTTACCGCAGAATCATGTACGGGCGGATTAGTTGCAAGTTATATCACTGAAATACCAGGTAGTTCTCTCTGGTTTGAACGAGGGTTTGTTACTTATAGTAATTTAGCCAAGCAGGAGATGCTTGCCGTGCCCAAAGAGCTAATAGAAGAGTTTGGAGCAGTAAGTGAAGAGGTTGCTTCGGCTATGGCTATGGGGGCCTTACAACGCAGCGTTGGCGATATTGCTTTATCCGTGACCGGTATTGCTGGCCCAGATGGGGGAACTGTTGATAAGCCTGTTGGCACAGTATGGTTTGCCTGGGCTACTCGCGATGGTTCATTAAATACTGTAAAAAAACAATTTGCAGGGACGAGGCAGGAAATTCGTTTGGCCGCATGCCATGAGGCTTTACAAGGCGCTCTTACGATGATTAAGAAAATTCAACTAATTCGCGATTAATTCACTTTGCTGCTCACCCACATCTGTGTGATAATTTTGGTCTTGCACACTACTACTTGGATAAAATTATGGAAGAGAACAAACAAAAAGCATTATCGGCAGCCCTCTCGCAAATTGAGCGTCAGTTTGGTAAAGGATCGGTAATGCGTATGGGCGATAGTAATGTATCGCGTGATATAGAAGCTATTTCTACAGGGTCTTTAGGCCTGGATATTGCATTAGGAATTGGCGGTTTACCTAAAGGTCGTATTGTTGAAATTTATGGTCCAGAATCCTCTGGTAAAACAACATTAACGCTTCAAGTTATTGCTGAATGTCAAAAAATGGGTGGTACAGCAGCATTTATTGATGCAGAACATGCTTTGGATCCAAGCTATGCTCAAAAACTGGGAGTGAATGTCGATGAGCTGTTAGTTTCTCAGCCAGATACCGGGGAACAGGCTCTGGAAATTACGGACATGCTAGTTCGTTCTGCGGCTGTGGATGTAGTGATTATTGACTCAGTCGCTGCTTTAACACCTAAAGCGGAGATTGAAGGGGAAATGGGGGATACTCATGTTGGCTTACAAGCAAGACTGATGTCCCAGGCATTACGTAAATTAACCGCTAATATTAAACGTTCTAACACTCTGGTTATTTTTATTAACCAGATTCGAATGAAAATTGGGGTTATGTTTGGCAGTCCCGAAACAACAACAGGCGGTAATGCATTAAAATTCTATGCTTCAGTGCGTTTGGATATTCGTCGCATCGGCTCAATTAAGAAAGGTGAAGAAATATTAGGTAGTGAGACACGCGTTAAAGTTGTTAAAAATAAAGTTGCGCCTCCTTTCAAAATGACAGAATTTGATATTTTGTATAACGAAGGTATTTCACGGGAAAGTGAAGTTATTAATTTGGGCGTTCAATTGAATCTAATTGAAAAATCAGGTGCATGGTATAGCTATAAGCAGGAAAAAATTGGCCAGGGCAAGGATAATGTCCGATTATATCTGAAGGATAATCCTCAAGTAGCTGCAGAGCTTGAACGGCAGATTCGTGCTGAGTTATTAGAAAAGAAATTACCCATGCTTGCTGCGGCAACTGAAGATAGCTTTGAGACTATTAATGACTAAAGCATTTGATAGCGCCTTACGCCTGTTAACCAGGCGTGAGCATGGCGCTATAGAATTATGTGATAAATTAGAACAAAAAGGATTTAGTCCTAAAGAGGCTAAAGATGCGTTGGAGTCTTGCCAACGTCTTGGTTTACAAAATGACAAGCGTTTTGTAGAAAATTACAGTCGCTCACGTATTCGCCAGGGATATGGACCGCTAAAAATCAGGCAGGAATTAAAAATCAAAGGTATTGACAGCGAACTTATCCAGTACGAATTACAGCAGGAACAAGACAACTGGGTAGACTATGCGATGAAGGTATGGCAGAAAAAGAGTAAGGGAAAAGTTGATTTATCGTTTGATGAGATGCAAAAACTACAGCACTTTTTACTTTACCGCGGCTTTAGTATGGATATAATCGCAAAGGTCGTAAAGGAATTGAAGTAAACTTTTAGACTATCATTAAAAATTTAAGGTAACAATTCACCACTATTATTCTCGAATAGACTCATGCAATGGTATAGTCATTGCAGTTGGTGCTGAGTGATAGACAAAGCCCAATTGCTCATTTGAGCACAATAAGTAGTGAAAGAAGCCCCGTGTCGGACTTCATTTCGTTCAGCGCTAACCAACGCTAATTAAATAGCGTGGTACGCTATTTAATTAACTTAACTGGTAAGTAGTAAAAATGAAAAGTTCTGAAATTAGACAGGCATTCTTTGATTATTTTGCACAACGCGGTCATCAGTTAGTAGAGTCCAGCTCATTGATCCCTGCCAATGATCCTACATTATTATTTACTAATGCAGGTATGGTGCAATTTAAAGATTTATTTTTAGGACTTGAAACTCGTCCTTATCAGCGTGCAGTTAGTGCTCAGCGTTGTGTTCGTGCCGGTGGTAAACATAATGATTTGGAAAACGTTGGCTATACCGCAAGGCATCATACCTTTTTTGAGATGCTAGGTAACTTTAGTTTTGGTGATTATTTTAAACGAGAAGCCATTCAATTTGCCTGGGACTTCTTAACTCAAGTCTTGCATTTACCTGCAGAGCGTTTATGGGTAACCGTATATAAAGAAGATCAGGAAGCAGAGGACATCTGGTTAAAGGAAATGGGCGTTTCTGCTGAACGCTTTTCCCGCTGCGGAGAAAAAGATAATTTTTGGTCTATGGGGGATACTGGCCCTTGTGGTCCTTGTACCGAAATTTTTTATGATCATGGTCCTGATATTGCTGGCGGTCCTCCTGGAAGTCCTGAGGAAGACGGGGACAGGTACATAGAGATTTGGAATTTGGTGTTTATGCAGTTTAACAGGGATAAAGAAGGTAATCTTCATCCCTTGCCCAAACCCTCTGTAGATACCGGTATGGGATTGGAGCGGCTTGCTGCTGTAGTGCAGGGAGTACATAGTAATTATGAAATAGATACGTTCCAATTCTTAATTAAATCCATAGCAAACCTTGGAAGTGGCATCGATTTAAATCATACGTCTTTAAAGGTCATTGCGGATCACATTCGTTCTTGTGCTTTTTTAATAGTGGACGGCGTAGTGCCGGGTAATGAGGGCCGCGGTTATGTATTGCGAAGAATTATCCGAAGAGCGGTAAGACACGGCAATAAACTAGGGTTATCCAGTCCATTTTTTTCTCAGCTGGTTCAGCCATTAATTAAAATAATGGGTGATGCATATCCTGAGTTAGTTACGGCAAAAACGCATATAGAAAAAATATTAATGCAAGAAGAGAATCAGTTTGCCCGTACTTTAGAGCAGGGACTCCGTTTGTTACACGAGCAAATGCACACCATGGGGGGGGATGAAATATCCGGAGCAATTGCATTTAAGCTATATGATACCTATGGTTTTCCTGTAGATCTTACTGCTGATATAGCTCGAGAGCAGGGTTTGCATATTGATATGGATGGTTTTAACCAATTAATGCAACAGCAAAGAGAACAATCTCAAGCAGCCAGCCAATTTACCATCGATTATCATGCAACGTCTCAGTTGGATCATCAATCCGAGTTTCATGGTTATGATAAAGAAGTGACGGAAGGAAAAATCATCGGATTGCTTCAAGAAGGGCATGAAGTTAAAACTCTGGGTAAAGGGTTAAAGGGGGCCGTTATTCTTGATAATACCCCGTTTTATGCAGAAAGCGGTGGGCAAGCGGGCGATAAAGGTATTCTTTCCGGAAAAGGATTTAGTTTTCGCGTAGAGGACACTCAAAAAGTAGGTCAAGCGATAGTACACCATGGTGAAGTCATTGAAGGCACTTTAACTTTACATTTGGCGGTTAGGGCGGAAATCGATAAAGCAAGACGAGATGCAGTTCGTTTGAATCATACCGCAACTCATTTATTGCATGCTGCACTAAAAACTATAGTTGGCCCTCATGTCCAACAAAAAGGTTCTTTAGTGGAAGCTGAGCGAGCCCGTTTCGATTTTTCTCATTTTGAAGCATTGACTCAAGAACAAATTCGCCAAATTGAAATCCTGGTTAATAAACAAATTAGGGCCAACAATGAAGTAGTCACCCAAGTTATGGATATAGAAGCAGCCAAGAAAAGTGGAGCTGTTGCCCTTTTTGGTGAAAAATATGCTGAAGCCGTGCGTGTTTTATCTATGGGAGAGTTTTCTAAAGAGCTTTGTGGGGGTACCCATGCGCGAAGAACAGGCGATATAGGCTTATTTAAAATTATTGCGGAGTATGGAATCGCCAGTGGGGTAAGACGTATCGATATGGTTACCGGTAGTTATGCATTGGCCTGGGTGAATGAACAACAAGATCTTTTAGGCGACTTGGCAGCAAGTCTGAAGACTACTGTAGGTAATTTACGCGATAAGTTGTCCCAGTTACTCATTGACAATAAAAGTCAGGAGAAAGAAATAGCGAAACTTCTTAGTGAGAAGGCACAGAAATCAGGTGCTGATCTTGTAAGTGAGGTCGAGAATATAAATGGGATTAATCTACTGGTAAAACAACTTGATGGCATGGACAATCAAACGCTACGGACTACTCTGGATCAGCTTAAATCCACTTTAGATTCAGCAGTCATTGTATTATTTACCGTAGATCAAAATAAGATGAATGTCATTGCCGGGGTAAGTAAAAATATTTTAGGCAAAGCGCCAACCGCTGCGATGTTAGTACGCCATCTATGCGGAAAAGGTGGCGGGAGAGATGATATGGCTCAAGGTGGGGGAGCCGTTCCCGACAATTTGGCTGAGAAAATAAAAGAAATAAAAACAATGGTAGAAAATTCTTAAGCTGAAACACTTGGGGCGGGTGTATTGCTTAAACGTATCTTGCACGTCATCAGTAAGTAAACGTAGCCCGGCTGCTTGCAGCCGGTATCTGTTTGAAAACCGTAGCTGGCAACCCCGGTTGCAACAACCGGGTTACCCCTGTAAAAATTGTCTTTAAAGACGGTATTTACTTTTTAGTCTGGGCAAGCCAGAGTGCAATGCCTTCATTCATTAAGGGAGTAAATGATGAGTTTTATAAAGGAGTTTAAAGAGTTTGTTATGCGCGGTAACGTAGTTGATTTAGCCGTTGCCGTCATTATAGGGGCTGCATTTGGTAAGATCATTACCGCTTTTGTCGATGGAATTATTATGCCTCTTCTTGGTTTATTGTTGGGGGGAGTTAATATCGCCAATAAATCATTCACTCTGGGTGACGCAGTGGTTAAATGGGGCGGATTTCTTCAAGCTATTATTGATTTTACCATTATCGCGTTTGCCATATTTGTAGCAATAAAATTTGTGAATATGTTAAAGAGGAAAGACGAGGAGAGGCAGGAACAGACTCCCATATTATCTCATCAAGAAGTTTTATTGATGGAAATTCGCGATTTGTTAAAAGGCAAGAGCAAGCCAACTTAAAAGCTTGGTCATCTCTGGTTTGATTTTAATCAAAAACCTGGGGGATCTGCTATACTAGATTTAGTAGTTAATTAATAAGGATATTTTATGAGCGAGCTATTGAATTTAATCGCACTCATTATTGTTTTTGGGGTGTGCTTATGGTTAATTAATGCCTTTATTCCCATGCCTGGAGCAATTAAAAGCCTCTTAAATGTATTGGTTTTAATTGTTTTAATTATCTATATACTGCAATTTTTTGGCATCATCAAAACCATCTTGCCCATGGTTAAAATTTTAAAATGATCATAAAACAGGCGAGGTAATGCGGAACATTGCAAGGATTAAGGCTCATCTGGAGCCCTTGCAAACGGAGTATGCATATTTCGTCATTGCGAGCCTTGGCGAAGCAATCCAGAACGATACTTCGCTGAAAATCTGAATTGATTGCTTCACCGTGTTTGCAATGACGATTGTTTTTATCTGATTCCCAAAAAAATGACATATGCCATGAGCATTTACTTGTTTTCACTTATTACTTGTTCTTAGGGCAGCTATAAGGAAATAAGATGAGACTGTCACAACAAGAGGTAATTGCTTTGCTTGGTTTAGTGCCTCACCCTACTTGCGGATTAGTTAAACAAACCTATATAAGCCAAACGCGTATTCCTCAAAGTGTATTGCCTAGTCAATTTGATAGCGATCGTTATGCCGGTTAGGTCATGTACTTTATGATTTCACAGCAAACACCAATCAAGCTACATAAAATTCATTCCGACCAAATGTATCATTTTTATTTTGGCGGCCCCCTGGCTTCATCATAAAGCGTAAGTGTTCGTGACCTATGCTGTTTTGAGAGTCCCAAAAAAGTCGTCATTGCGAACAAAGTGAAGCAAACCAGCTCATATTTTTAACGAAGTATCGCTCCGGATTGCTTCGCCAAGGCTCGCAATGGTGCACCATAATACTCCGTGAGATTTACACGCATCCAAAAAAAATCCCGGCAGAAGCCGGGATTCAGGTAGAGGAGACGGTATTAGTCACGGCCTGAAAAAGCACTCAGCAAGTTAAGCAGGCTGACGAATAAATTGTAAATTGATACAAATAATCCAACAGTAGCCGAGATATAGTTTGTTTCACCGTTGTGGATTATCTCACTGGTTTGCAGCAGGATTAAACCGGAAGAAATGAGTACAAACACCGCAGAAATTGTTAATTGTAAGGCGGGCATGTGGAAGAAAATACCTGCTATCATAGCCAGTAGAGCAACCATAGTGCCTACAAATAAGAATCCGCCCAAGAAGCTGAAATCTTTTTTGGTTGTCAGGGCATAACCTGATAAAGCAAAGAAAATCATTCCTGTACCACCTAAAGCGGTAGCAATTAATTGAGGACCATTAGAAAAACTGGTGATGTAAAAGTTCAATATCGGTCCCAGGGTATATCCCAGAAAACCTGTGAAAGCAAAAACGCTGACTAATCCCCAAACGCTATTTCTTAATGCCTGGGTTAAAAACATCAAACCATAAACACCGACTATCATCAGAAGTGGGTTCATTGGTCGAGCACCACTAGCAAAAGATAAATAGGCTGTGAACGCGCTGAACAAGAAGGTTAAGCTGAGTAACAGGTAAGTATTACGTAGCACCTTATTGGTTGAAAGAACAGACTCACCGCGCTGGGTAAGGATGTTAACATTATTTCGGTTCATTCTTTAGAACTCCAGTTATTTATAATTAGTCTAGCATATCTATGGGCAAGTTTCCTGTATTTCAAGTTTGTAGCTTGAAATTTTCTAATTAGTCTTTATTTAAAGAATAATAGACAGGTTATTATTAATGTGAAACGTCTTTTATGTCAATTTTGTTTTGGGGTTCTATGCGTCAATATAGTAAGATGAATATATAATTTAAAATTTACTCAGGACGATATTTATGGCACGAGTTGCGCTGCTACAAATGGTTTCTTCCGCTCGGGTTGCGGATAACTTACAGCAAGTGGAACGCTATATGCTTCAGGCCAAAGAGGAAGAAGCAGAGCTGGTGGTGCTTCCCGAGAATTTTGCCTTTATGGGAATTAATGAAACGGATAAATTTCAGGTGGCCGAACAGTATGGACAGGGCCCCATCCAGCAAAAAATAAGCCAGTTAGCTAAAAAATTTGGTTTATGGGTTGTCGCAGGAACAATCCCTCTCAAAGGCGCAGGCTCAAAAGTCCGTGCCAGTTGTATTGTTTATGATGATAACGGTCTAAGTGTTGCGCGATACGATAAAATTCATTTATTTGACGTACGTGTTTCAGAACAGGAAGCACACCAAGAATCTTTATCAGTAGAGCGGGGGAATGAGGTTGTCGTTGTTGATACTCCAGTAGGTATGATTGGACTCACTATTTGCTATGACCTTCGCTTTCCGGAGCTCTATCAGCAATTATTGTTAAAAGGCGCCCAGTTATTTACAGTACCGTCGGCTTTTACAGCAGTAACGGGCCTTGCTCATTGGGACATTTTGCTTAGGGCGAGGGCAATAGAAAATTTATGCTATGTGCTGGCTTCAAATCAGGGGGGTCAACATGAAAATGGACGACAGACTTATGGCCATAGCATGGTGGTAGAACCGTGGGGTAAAGTCATTGTCCAGAAAGAAGCAGGAACTGGATTACTGACTGCTGACATTGACTTGCAGCGTTTGCAACAATTAAGACGACACTTTCCTTGTGTTGATCATCATGTCCTGCTTTAGAAAGCTTATTAAAAGGTAATCAAATGACACAAGCTCTGACAATTGCAAAAAAAATTTTACTGTCTCCCGCATCCTTAGATGAAACCGGAATAGAACAGTTGTTTAAAACAATGGCGAGTCGCCATATAGATGATGCCGATCTTTATTTTCAAAGTTGTAGTTATGAGTCCTGGTATCTGGAGGACTCGGAAGTAAAAAGCGGTAGTTTTTCTCTTGATAAAGGCGTGGGAATCCGTGCCGTCAGCGGGGATAAAACAGGTTTTGCTTATTGTGACGATATTTTATTGCCTTCTATGCTTCGTGCTGCCGATGCGGCTCGTTCTATTGCCCTTTCTGGAACTAAAGCAGTGCAGGCCATTCAAGTCAATAGTGCCCCTATTAGCCGGTATCAGGGGTTAAATCCCATCGAAGGCATGAGTAAACAGGAAAAAATCGCTTTACTGGAAGCCGTTGATAAAGAAGCGCGCCGAATTGATCCGCGTGTAATCCAGGTCAATGCCTCGTTAAGTGGGTGTTACGAAGTGGTGATGGTCGCTGCCATGAATGGACAGATGATAGCAGATGTTAGACCTTTAGTTAGTATTAATGTAAGTGTCATAGTTGAAGACAAAAACGGTAAAAGAGAGTCTGCACGTTCCGGTGGTGGTGGCCGAGTAGCCTATTCTTATTTTACCCAGAAGGAAAATGCGCTGAGTTATGCGCGTGAAGCCGTACGTGAAGCGCTTATTAATCTTGAGGCTCAACCCACTCCTGCCGGAACCATGCCTGTGGTTTTAGGCCCTGGTTGGCCAGGGGTTTTATTGCATGAAGCGGTGGGGCATGGTTTGGAAGGGGATTTTAATCGTAAGGGCTTGTCAGCCTTTTCGGGTCGATTAGGGCAACAAGTTGCAGCGCCCGGGGTCACTGTCGTGGATGATGGCACATTGGTCGATAGACGCGGTTCTCTAACCATTGATGATGAAGGAACTCCTTCCCAGTGCACTACGTTAATTGAGAATGGGGTTTTGGTGAATTACATGCAGGATAAATTGAATGCCAAATTGATGGGGATGCAATCTACGGGTAATTGTCGCCGCGAGTCCTATGCGCATGTGCCCATGCCGCGAATGACTAATACTTATATGTTGGCGGGACAGCATGATCCGGAAGAAATTATTCGTTCTGTTAAACATGGCTTATATGCTGTTAATTTTGGTGGAGGCCAAGTAGATATTACTTCAGGTCAATTTGTGTTTTCAGCCAGTGAGGCCTATTTAATTGAAAACGGTAAGGTGACTAAACCAGTTAAAGGAGCAACTTTAATTGGCAACGGTCCTGATGTAATGAAAAAAATCAGTATGATAGGGAATGATTTAGCCTTGGATAAAGGAATTGGCGTTTGCGGTAAAGACGGTCAATCAGTGCCTGTTGGAGTTGGGCAGCCCACCTTGAAGATAGATGCGTTGACTGTGGGCGGAACGAATTAATTTTACCGTTTACCTACACAATCCGGCGGCAGAAGGATGTTTTACCCTTCTGCCATCCAAAGTATTAATCAGAGCTTGAAGCTTCTTTCATAAACCTCTTCTTGCTCTCTTTTTTGCTGATGAATACCAGTTTGCTCTATTTTATTTAATGCCATTTCTTTCCATTGGATGTGGATTTGTTTTTGAATTTCAAGCCACCACATTCTTAACTCAAATTCTTTGTTTTCAGGCGTTTGGACGAGTGATTTTATCATATCATCTAATTTAGCGATTGATTTGCTGAGCCCATCTATTTGGGCCTTTAAAGTCTTAGGTGAGTTTAAATTAATAAATAACCTGGTTTTTGCCAGTTCACTGATAACCAGATCTCGAGTATCCGCATCATACACTACCTCACAAAGCTGGAGCAGGTCTTGAGTGGTGGGCGGGGTCTGATTGGCTTCACTGCTATGTTCGATGAGAAATGAAGTAATGGCCGCGAAGTTAATTTGCTTCACGGAACAAAACTCGCTCATCGTGTTAATAAATAATGATTCTCGCAATACAGGATCTTCAATTTGGCTTTTAAGGGCATTAAATTCTACTTGATGAGGTGTCATTTCTGGGCTAGCAGCAAAAAAGGGAATCTTTTTACCCTGAGAGGTCAGTAGTTTTCGCATTATTAATAATTGCTCTGATTCTGATGCTTTAGAAATATCAAAAGGAAGTACTTTTTTAGATAAAAGAATTAATTGTTCTAATAGAACGACGTCATGCTTACTGATTTTAAAGGGTATAAGGTTGGGGCCTCTATTATAAGATTCACCAAAGAGGAATTTATTGGGTGAGGGCTTCAGGGTAATTGTTTTATTACCTGCTACGTTTAAATTTTGTTGCCTCCAAATCATAATAAATAAAGTTCTGAGCGGTTCGCAATTTTCAAAACAGATGAGAGACAGAAGCATGGGGTGAAGATCAAGGCCGGCTTCTTTTAATTGAGTATTCAGAATAGCACCAAAAGTGACATCAGCTGTTTTCATGTTTTGCTTTGAAGTCGCGGTATGTTTTGGCATGGATGTACCATATTTTTGTGCCAAAGTTTTGAGTGCTGCGGGAAGCTCGGTACCTGCGTAGGTAAAAAATAATAGGGGCCGATCTACGCTTGCGTGGTCAAATAGAAATAGGGAAACATAATAAATAAGCTCTGGCCATTGTTCTTCAGTTAAACCAGGAACAAGCTTGAGATTCAGCTTAATTAATAAACTTAATTCAAGACTCAAAGTATCAGGTATTTTAATGCCCTGTCCGATCAGCAACGCTTCCAGGGTGGGCGGATATTTTTTAGCTAGGGAAGTTAATATTTCCTGATAATATTTTAATATTTCAGGAATCAAATTATTTTCGTCAACTAGAGCCAGTTGTGCATTTATTTCGCTAAGAAATTGATAAATTAAACTTTGAGGACTGGGGTGGTTTTTAAAAGGCTCTATTTGCATCAAAGTTAAAACAAGTTTGGGAATGTTTAATTGGTAATTTCCCGTTTCTTTAAGACATTCCCAGTCACTTACCACGTCAGTTTTATCTAATGCAGAAATTTTCCCAATCCACCTTAAGAAAAAAATTAATTCATTAAGGCATTGGGAACTATCTTTCATTAATTGAAAGACGGGATTATTACTAATGTAGTGAGTAACTTGAGTAGGATTGACCCAGATGACTGGTTTACTGGAGAGGGTGAGTAATTTATTGTTCTCTTCTGAATTGGGATCGTTACGGCGTAGTATTGCCTGAAACGCTTCTTTTTTTAATGAGGTATAAAATCGATTGACGTGATCGTAGGAAACTTGCCCCATCACTACACCCGATTTTGGTGTTTTCGCATCATCAATCCATTTTTGCTCATACAGCCAGAGAATAACGAGTAAATCAGGGTATTGTTTTTCTTCAAATAAAGAGAGAGGGATACCTAATAAAGGGGAGTCCTTAATTGGATTGTGTTCCACTTTTAATTTTTTTAATAAGTCGGCTGTAGTGTCAGGCATGATTGAATTCTTTGAACTCCGTTTTAAAAAATTAAAAACAAATATACATTATTAGCATTAGAGCAAACAGTTAATCGTCTCGATAAAAGAAAAAAATTTATACTTCATAATCAGTTGGTCTAGACTGAACATAGGGAACAGATTTTGCGCGTGCTCAAGGATTATTTTAGAAAGGGATGAGACATGTCAAAAGACTCTAATTTGAATTCATTATGCCAATTACTGTTAAAAAATGAAAAGGAAGCAGCTGACAGGATATATTTAAGACAACCTAAAAAAGGAATTTGGCATGAGTTAACTTGGGCTGAGACGATGTTGCAAGCCCGAAAAGTAGCTGCATTTTTATATCAATTAGGACTTAAAAAAGGCGATCATGTGGCCATTATTTCTAAAAACTGTGCCGAGTGGTTTATCGCTGATTTTGGTATTTATCTGGCGGGTATGGTCAGCGTACCTCTTTTTACTAATCAACATGAAAAAAGTGTTCACTATATTTTAGAACATGGTGATGTCAATGCAGTCTTTATAGGTAAACTTGATGAGCATCAGTTAGTGCGTAGTTATATTCCTGAACAGCATATGACCATTAGCTTTGGCTACCATAAGGACCTGAAAGTAAATCATCTTTGGTCAGATGTACTGGCTACTCAACCGCTTATAGAATTAACAGAACCATCACCGGAGGATGTATATACCATTATTTATTCTTCTGGAACGTCGGGTTTGCCAAAAGGGGCTATGTTCACCAATCAGTCTATAACCAATTATCTGAATCTTTTTCCAGAAGATCTGCTTAGAATTAGAAAATTGGAGCATTATAAGTTGATTTCCTATCTGCCACTGGCCCATGTATATGAGCGGTCCGCAATTCAATTGGCTAGTGTAACTATTCATTGTGATGTGTCTTTTATAGAAAGTCTGGCTCAATTTTCCAAAAATTTACGCAGCATTCAGCCTATTTTTTTTACGGCAGTTCCCCGTATATGGGGCATATTTCAGCAAAAAATTGAAGAAAAACTCTCACCTTCATTGCTCAATTTTTTATTGAAAATTCCTTTTATTTCGCGTTATATAAAAAATAAAATCATTAAAGAATTAGGATTAAATGCATGTACTAATTCTTTTTCTGGTGCCTCGCCTCTACCTGTATCAATTATAAAATTTTTTGAAAAAATAGGTATTCGTATCCAAGAGGGCTATGGACAAACAGAAAATTTAGCCTACGCCACTTTATCCATATTAAATGAGAGAAGGCCGGGTTATGTCGGAACTCCGCGGTTAGAGGTTGAAATTAAAACAGCCGAGGACGGAGAGTTGTTGCTTAACTCCCCTTGTTTAATGTCTGGATATTATAAAGATAAAGAAGCAACCAAAAAGGCATTTACCTCTGAAGGATGGCTGCGAACCGGCGACGTAGTCGAACTGGATGATCAAAATCGAGTTAAAATAGTCGGAAGAATTTCAGAAAACTTCAAAAATCAAAGCGGCGAATTTGTGGCTCCCACTCCCATAGAGCAACAATTTGAGATTAATGAGATAATCGAACAATTATGCTTGGTCGGACGCGGCTTACCCAGCAATGTTTTACTAATCACTTTAAGTGAAGGCGCTCTGATTCGTAAGAAAAAAGAAGAGATCAACAAATTGCTGGAAGATATTTTACACCATGTTAACAGTGGTTTACTTAAATATGAACGAATCAGCCATATCATTATTGCAAAAGAAGAATGGACGCCTAAAAACGATTTGTTAACGCCAACCCTTAAAGTAAAGCGCCGCGTTGTGGAGCAACACTATGCTGGCGTCATTGAATCTGCATTAGCTCAATCTCAGCGTATTATTTGGGAGTAATAAAAATCATGCCTACGTCCCGCGGCCGCGGGACGTAGGGGAAGGGGATTGATGCAACAACACCGGATGAGCTTGCGGGACTTACAGCAATTGTAGGTTGGGCCTTGGCCCAACAAAAGGCATTAGGCCGCACAAGAACTCAATGTTGGGCTATGGGCCCCCACTTACGGGTCGTACACTCTAGAACAAGTCGTAGTACGTAGCGGCGGTAAAGACTGTCAACACGCCCTGATTAAGAAGCTAATTTACTGAGCAAAGAACTGATTTCAAATATACGTTCTTCAGGAGTAGTACTATCTAAAGTAAAGCGTAAGCGTTGTGGTCCTTCCATCTGATAGCGTTTGGCATGCACTTGAATCAGATTGATTAATACCCCGGGATTGATAGATGGCTTTTCGCTAAAGTCCAACTTACCTTTTTCTGATGCAGCACTAATTTTTTGAATGCCTAATTGGTCTGCTTTTAATTTTAATTCCGTAATGAGTAATAAATGCTTCACTGGCTGGGGTAGCAATCCAAAGCGGTCAATTAATTCAATTTGTAAATCATGTAATTGCTGAGTGGTTTTCGCATTGGAAATTCTCTTATACATGATTAATCGATTATGAATGTCGCCTATATAATCTTCTGGGATAATAGCACTGATGCGTAAATCAATTTCTGGCCCCTGATGCATGGGCGCTGATAATTCTGGTACTTTACCTGCTTTTAAATCCTCTACGGCTCTGTCGAGCATCTCCATAAATAAATTAAAGCCTATGGCGTGCATATTTCCGCTCTGATCTTCGCCTAATAACTCTCCAGCACCGCGAATTTCAAGATCATGAGTTGCCAGAGTGAATCCAGCGCCTAAATCTTCCAGCGATACTATAGCTTCGAGGCGTTTGACCGCATCAGGAGTTAATAATTTTTCATCAGGGGTTAATAAATAGGCATAGGCCTGATGATGAGAGCGTCCAACACGACCACGTAACTGGTGCAATTGGGCTAAACCAAATTTATCGGCACGATCAATAATAATGGTATTGGCGGTAGGGATGTCGATCCCGGTTTCAATAATGGTCGTACAAACGAGCACATTAAATCGATGATGATAAAAATCGGACATCACCCGTTCTAATTCTCGTTCGCGCATTTGTCCGTGAGCGCTACGGATTTTTGCTTCAGGGACCAGGGTTTGCAAATCCTCACACACTCTATCAATTGTTTGTACATTATTGTGAAGGAAAAATACCTGCCCACCCCTTAAAATTTCACGCAGCAACGCTTCCCGTACGACAATGTCTTTTTTTTCTTGCCAAAATGTTTTGATGGCCAATCGTTTGGCCGGGGGAGTGGCTATTAAGGAAATATCTCTAATTCCGGCCATTGCCATGTTTAATGTTCTGGGAATCGGGGTGGCTGTCATGGATAAAATATCAACATGGGTCCGCAGAGATTTCATGTGCTCTTTTTGCTTTACCCCGAAACGGTGTTCTTCATCAATAATTAATAAGCCCAGATTTTTAAAAGCGATGTTACTTTGAAATAATTTATGAGTGCCTATTACTACATCTACTTTCCCAGAGGATAGTCCTGAAAGGACTGCTTCTGATTCTTTGCCACTGCGAAAACGAGATAATAATTCAATATTAATAGGGAAGTCTGCAAAACGATCTCTAAACGATTCAAAATGCTGTCCAGCCAAAAGTGTTGTAGGTACCAGGACACACACTTGTTTTCCATTCTGAACCGCCACAAAAGCCGCGCGCATGGCAACTTCTGTTTTGCCAAATCCTACGTCACCACAAATTAATCGGTCCATGGGACGAGAGGATTGCATGTCTTTAATGATTTGTTCTATTGCGTTTAACTGATCTGTGGTTTCCGTAAAGGGAAACCCGCTGGCAAATTTGATGTACTCAGCCTGATTAAAATCATATTGATGTCCTGGCTGGGCTTCTCTTTTGGCATAAAGATCCAGTAATTCAATGGCAACATCGTGGATTTTTTCAGCTGCTTTTTTCTTTTCTTTTTGCCATTGTTCGGAGCCGAGTTTATGTAAGGGAGCGTGTTCGCTGTCAACTCCGGTATAGCGGCTAATTAAATGAAGAGAGGTAACTGGCACATAAATTTTATCTTCGCCTGCATAGGACAGAACTAAAAACTCACTCGACATATCATTAGTGGTGATGTATTGCAGACCTTGATAGCGTCCGACCCCAAATTGCAGATGGACTACTGGTGCGCCTAACTGTAACTCGGCCATATCCCGAATAATTAAATCTGGATCAACAGCTTTTTGAGAGCTACGTCGTTGAGGAGTGCTTTGTTCACCAAATAATTGTGACTCAACAATGATTACAATATTTTTGTTACTTAATTCACAACCATAAATCAATGGACCAGTCGTTATATTAAGGGGGGCATTATCATTAATAAAGTCATGCCAGGACGGTTGTACTTTAGGAGCAAGTCCACTCAGTTTTAGCAAATCAAGTAAGACCTCACGGCGCCCAGCACTTTCGACCACAATTAAATAACGACGAGAGGAATCAGCACAATATTCACGTAAAAGGCTCAGAGGTTCTGGCGTTTTTCGATCTATAGGCAATTGCGGTGCCATTGCGATATCAAAGTTGATCACTGCGCCTTTTTTTTCTGATGGTCTATGAAACAAGCGTACTTGTTCGTAAGTGTTCGCTTGAGTTAATAATTCGGTTGGATTAATAAAACAAGCAGTCGGGGCGAGTAGGGGACGAGTGATATCATAGCGTCTTTGTTCATACCGCTCCGTTAATTCTTGCCAGAACTGTTCTGCATTTTGTTGAATATCCTCAATCAGACAAACTTTGGCGTTTTGGGGTAAATAATCAAAAAAAGTAACCGTTTTTTCAAAAAATAGTGGGAGAAAATATTCTATGCCTGAAGGAAATTGACCATTGCTTATTGCTTCGTAAATAGGGCATTGGCTCGGGTTGCCTGGAAAGAGCTCTCTAAATGCTCTTCTGAAAAGAGTCTGACTTTGCTCATTTAAAGGGAATTCTCGAGCGGGTAAGACGTTAATTTCTGATATTTTTTCTATGGTACGTTGTGTTTCAGCATCAAATTCTCTTAGGCTTTCTATTTCATCATCAAATAGTTCAATACGAAAGGGGAGGCCACTGCCCATGGGATAAACATCAATAATCGATCCGCGTAAAGCAAACTCGCCATGCTCCAGAACTTTATTGACGCAATGATATCCGGATTGTTGCAGCTGATTTCTAAAGGCATTGAGCTCCAGCTTTTGGCCTTCCCTGAGCATTAATGCATATTGATTTAAAAACTCAGGCGGGCAGAGTCTATGCATTAAGGTGCTGGCGGAGGTAATAATTATCGCATTGGTGACGTGCTGTACGCGGCTTAGCGTATGCAGCCGTTCTGAAATAATATCCTGATGAGGTGAAAACTGATCATAGGGTAAGGTTTCCCAGTCAGGAAAAAATAATAGTTCTTGGGGGGCATTTTGCTCATTGAGGAAAAACTGCAGTTCATCCTGGAGTTGACTGGCACTGAGATTGTCCTGAGCAATCAGTAATTTTACTCCAGGTGTTTGCTGGCAATATTCTGCCAAGGCAAGCGCCAAGCTACTCCCATACAGTTGTCCCCATATTTGTTTGGTTTGTCTGGTTGGCGTGGTTTGAAAGAGCAGCGTTTTGGTCACCATGGGATTAACAGATCATGACTTAAAGGGGGATGATTATACCTTTATATTTAATTTTCTGCATCTTAAAGATGCTGTTATGTTATTGGGCTTCGCTAAGCTCAGCGCCAACCTACATCATCTCGAGCCACCTTACGTCATCCCGAGCGAAATCACATCATCTCGAGGAAAGTCACGTCATCCCGAGCAAAGTCACGTCATCCCGAGCGAAGAGAGGGATCTCCTGAATGCTGGCATAGTGCCTGCACTTGGAGATCCCTCGCTTATGCTCGGGATGACGTAAGGTGGCTCGAGATGACGTGACTTTCCTCGAGATGACGATATTTGCTTTAAGCCGGGGATGCGTCCACTTCACAAATGATTTCCTTATGAGTATCGCTGCTTAAAACACGTTGTGACAAGTAAAGAGTCAGTATACTAAGCGGTAAAAGGCATACTAAATCCAAGGGAAAGTGCAGTATTCCTATACCACCGAAGGTACCCAAATAAGAGACTATCAGCAGAGAGACCATATAAAACACGAACCAATACAGTGGGTAATTCGGCGTAAAAAGGCTTTTACCATGATAGGTTATGGCAATAAAAAGACCAACCAATAATGCTACATCAAGTTTCCACAAAATGGAGAATCCACACCAGTACAACATTAAATTACAAATATAAAAAGCGAGATGAGAGAAAAACAGGTGACCGGACAGTTTGAATGGTCTGTGGGTTTCTGGTTGTAATTTTCGCATGGCTAGAAGACAAATTGGCCCAATACTGTAAGAAAGAATACTGGCTGAAGAAAGAAAAGCGACCAGTTTTTGCCAGCCGGGGAAAGGCAAGAAAGAAAAAACACCCACTAAAAAATTAGCATAAAGCGTTATATAAGGGATTTTATGACGATTCACTTTTAAAAACACTTTGGGTAAGTGATGGTTTAGAGCCATTCCATACACTATTCGCGAAGTTGCAGCAGTATAGACAAGGGTTGTACCAAAGGGAGAGAATGCAGCATCAATCATTAAAAGAGTTGCGACCACTCCTAATCCGAGTAATAAAGTTAATCCCACCAGAGGACCACTATCGCCCGGATAACTCAGTGCGCTCCAACCATTGGCCAGATATTTTTGGGGCATTGCCACAATAAAACTTAATTGCAACATGAAATATAAGATAAAGCCAATCAAAACAGCGCCTAAAATGGCTATGGGAATATTTCGTTGCGGATTTTTAACTTCTCCGGCTAAAATTAAACCATTCTGGAACCCGGTGAAAGCAAATACAACTCCCCCGGCAGAAAGAGCGGCAAATATATTTGCCCAGCTGGTTTTATCTCCTAAATGGATACTGACATTGGCCATGCTGGGGGCGCTATGTAACAGAGTAACGATGGCAATACTGGGGAGCGCAAATTTAATGATACTGGCGTATTTGTTACATTCAGCCAGCATTTTAATACCATAAGAATTCAGGATGACAACAAAAAACATGATCCCAATAGCCACAAGATAGCCATAGCCTGACAATTTGAGAGTGGTCGGGTCATTCACAATTAAAGCAGGAAAAAAATGGCTGGAATATTGGAGAATGGCCTGGATTTCGATTGGAGTCATCACTACATAGGAAAGCCAGGATGTCCAAGCGAATAAAAAGCCAACCTCTTGGCCATGAGTGAACGTAGGGTAATTAGACATCCCTCCTGAAACAGGAAACATCGTACCGAGTTCACATAAGGGTAGGGCGATAAATAACATAAAAAGAGCCGCGATTACCCAGCTGATTAACGCATTGGAACCCGCCATTTGAGCGCTAATAAAGGGGCTAAAAAGCCATCCGGAGCCAATCATACCCCCTGCTGAAGCAATGAGTATATTAGTTGTCGAGATATCACGTTTGAGCACAGTAGTTTCCTTTTTAAGGTCCAGCAACTTGTAACATACCCTACGTCCCTATAAGGTAAAACGGGATATGGGTATACCCTTAGGTTTCTAACTCCACTATCGATGTTTCCAGTTCTTTTAAATCCATTTCAACCGATTCAATCTTCTGAAAACGGGAAGTGATTTTTTTAGCGGATGTATTCACTTCATTAACATCCTGATGAGCCAAATCAATGTGTTTGGATAATTTATCCATTCGTTTTTCAAAGCGTTGGAAATCATCAGCAAGGGCATGTAAATGTTTTTGGATGATGTGCACTTGCTTGCGGGTCGCATCATCTTTTAATACCGCCTTCGCAGTGGTAAGGACTGCCATTAGAGTGCTAGGTGAAACCAACCATACCTTCAGTCTTTGAGACAGGGAAATCAAATCCGGATAATTAGCATGAATTTCCGCAAAGATGGATTCGGCCGGAATAAACATCATGGCACCATCAGTAGTTTCATTTGGGATAATGTATTTTTCCGCAATGTCTTTAATATGTTTTTGAATGTCCTGGCGAAATTGTTGTTGCAGCGATTTTCGCTCAACAGAAACTGCATCAGTGTTGATTAAGCGTTGATAGGTTTCCAGGGGAAATTTGGCGTCAATCACTACATTACCCGTGGGTTCGGGTAAAAACAAAATGCAGTCAGCCCGTTTTTGGTTACTTAAGGTATATTGCATTTGATAGTGAGCGCTTGGAATCATGTTACTTATTAGGGTTGAAAGCTGGACTTCGCCAAAAGCGCCTCTGGCTTTTTTGTCTACCAATACGTCTTGCAGACTGACTACATGATTAGAGAGTTCAGTGATTTTTTTTTGTGCTTCATCAATAATGGTTAATCGTTTTACTACATCAATGAAAGTAGAGGATGTTTTTTCAAAACCTTCAGTCAGTTTGTGATTTACTTGTTGCGTCAGACTATGCAGGTGCGTACGAATTTCCTCAGTGAGTATTTGTAAATGGGAGGTAAGCGAGCTCGCATGCTGTTTAAAACTGTGGCTCATTTGTTCTCTTATATCACTCATTTGTTTTTGGATGGTATCACTAATGAGTAATTGCATAGCAAGCTGGCCTTGAGCCACTTTTTCATTAATAGAATGTTGGCTGTTTTGGTACGAGTGGCTTAAATCAAGATGCAACTGGTGAAGCTGTGTCGTTAAGGCTTGTTGCATTTTTTCATGGAGTTGCTCAGTTAAAATTTTTTGCTGATTTTGTTTTTTTAAAAACCAGAGCAGAAGAATGAAATGGAGAGCAACGGCGCAACCTATGCCCTCCATAAGCGTGATAGATGAAAAAAATAACATTCATTATTCCAGTAATTGAGTAACCTTAATTGGTTGGTTATATTGATATACAGTTTTTAATTGTCCGTAATCTAACAAGCGCAAATAACCTAAGTAGAGACTATCGTCTGATAATTGGCTTAAATTGTCAAAGGTAAATTGTATTACCTGCTGGCCTGATTCAAACCATTGAGCTTTTTGAGAGGTTTCAATAGGCTTAATTTCACCATTGCTGTCTTTATAGAATAAAACGCTTTGTAATGCATATCTACTTGCGGTTGCAACATCCATAGTTGCTGTAAAGGTTAAAGGGTGGGAGGATGTTTTTTTTAAGGTCAATAAACTGGCGGATGGAATAGAGTAAGAAAAAGCGGTGTGCCCACTACGTTTAATTCTCGTTTGCCCTATATCGGTTTCTATGTTTGCTTCAATATACCAATTTTCTCCGTGATCATTCAGTTCGGAATCAAGAGTGGTAATGGCCTCGAATTTGTTTCGTTTCAGTCTGGTTAATTTCAGGGGATTCACTTGTCCTTGGGGACCAATCAGGGCCAAATCTATATCGTCAATGGAATAATCAGCATCATTATCTTTAAGGGTAATCGTTGAGATTAATTTATCACCGTATTGATAATGAATGGAATCAGATTCGACTTGTAAATAAAGCAAGGAAAATTTATCCAAAACATTAATCAGATAAGCGTCCGAATTTTTTTCACCAATGGTTTTGCTTTTGATGATAAATTTTCCAGCGCCCAATTCCGGTTTAATTTGCAGCATGGTTTGGTATTTTGTTGCAAAAAACTCATCTCCTGATGTTTCGTTTTCACTGTATAGAGAAGATGCCTCTTTCAAATTCATTAGTTTATTGGTAGGGGTTTTAAATAATAATTGAGGCATGGCTTTTTTTTGTAAGGGGGTAATGCGAATTACCGCCCCGGGCGCCAGTGTTGATATGGATACACCCGCTTGTAATTGTTTGGCCGTCACGCGCTCTTTATAACCAAAACTCTTTTGAATATTGGTGACTTTCTTATCCAATGGCACATCTGAAATACTCCATTTATCCTGCAACTTTTCATGCGATAATTTGGTGCACACATCGCAGTCGTAAGCCTTGGTAGGTTGACTGGGTAAGGTATATGCATGAGTTTGCGAGAAACAAAATGCGGACATCAAAACAAGATGAGTAGTTTTCATTGTGCAACTCCTTTTGCGGCCAAGGCACTGATGAGAACGCCATCCAAACCAAAACAGGAATGACGGCTTTGATTATGACTTAAAGGGATATTATTTTCTGTTTTATCCCGATCATAAAACCATACATCGCCAGCCTCTGCTTGAGAAGAACAATTTAAAAAGCCATCAGAGCATGGTTCAAGATATAATTTAGCGATTTTAAGACCGCTGTTATGCCAATAACCATTGCAATAACTGGATGAAGAAAAAGGGGAGGCATACACGTCAGTGCCTACAATTACTTTAAAAGGCACGGATAAAGAGGGACGACCTTTCCCCCCTAACAACAGTTCCTGATTAAAAATGAGCATGTCAGCGACACGCTGTTGTTTTACAGCGTCAGAAGTGTAACCTAATAGCCAGGCGAGACTGGTTTCAAAAACACCGCCATTCAGCACTTCATCCGCCAGAGGAGTTCCACCACTTGATGGCGCTATAGCAATCACTTGTCTGATTTTGCGTTTTAACATCAGGAATTTTTTATCATAGGTTGGATTAGAAAGGATCCACCTCACGATGTTGGCTCCATTCGAATGAGTATAAACGGTGAGGGAATTAATATTTTTATCTGCCATAAAGGTTAACAGTTGTTCGGCTGTACAATTAGCCGCGTCTTCATGCCACATATACTGGCTAAAATCACAGTGGACTACATAATAATTGTCCGGATTTTCCATACGTTGAGTGACACTTTGTATAAAATCAGTTTTCCAATAGCCTCCATAGGCATCCTCTCGATGATCTCGTGTGCCATGTACAAAGGCGATCCCTTGATTATCCTTTGGTGCCGGAGTTGCTTGGATTAAACTGTAAAATATAAATAAAAAGAGAGTAATTAAAGCGCGCTGAAGATCCATTTCTTTCATGCCTCCTGTCTGACCCATCAATATCTATAGCATGCTTTTTACGTGAGATTCAAGGAGTGATATTGAGCAAGATAAGTGCTGAAAATTATTGAAAAATCTCTTCGGTTCATAAGAGGATTGTTCGAAAGTGTTCATAATAATGATAAACTGATGTTTTAAATTTTTAGGTGGTTTTTTGATGGGTGACGATGAGATAAAGGGACAGATCGCAGCACTTAAAGAGCAAATAAGAAATTATGACTATCATTATTATGCACTTGATGAACCTCTTGTACCTGATGTGGAATATGATCGCTGTTTTCGCGCTTTACAAAAACTAGAGGCTGAGTACCCACAATTTTTAACCACAGACTCCCCAACCCAACGAGTTAGTGGTACTCCTTTAGAGGCATTTATGCCTGTTGCTCATAAGCAACCCATGCTATCACTTTCCAATGTGTTTACTACCGAGGAACTACAGGCCTTTATTAAACGTGCAACGGAAAAATTGGATGAGCCTAATCAACAGTTAATTTTTGCCTGTGAGCCCAAGCTGGATGGCTTAGCAGTAAATCTTACCTATGAAGAGGGAATATTAACCCATGCTGCGACACGAGGGGATGGGGCAGTGGGGGAAAACATTACAGCCAATATCAAGACCATTACATCCGTTCCTTTAAAGTTAAGAACCGATAAGCCACCTAAGTTTATAGAAGTACGCGGTGAGGTTTATATGCCTAAAGCCGGGTTTGAAGCTTATAACCAGAATGCACGAGAATCAGGAGAAAAGACTTTTGCTAATCCGCGCAATGCCGCGGCAGGTAGCTTAAGGCAATTAAATCCCGCTATTACTGCCACTAGACCCTTAGCTATTTATTGTTATGGGATTGGTGCCTGTGAGGGGTATCGTTTACCGGACAGTCATTTAGCCCAATTGCAATTACTCAAGGATTTTGGTTTTAGAGTGTCTTCGGAAACGAGGAAAGAAGTTGGAATAGAGGGATGTTTGAATTATTACCATTACATATTAACCAAACGCGAGCAATTACCCTTTGAAATAGATGGGGTGGTTTATAAAATTGACAGTATTCCCTTTCAGCAACAATTAGGTTTTGTGTCTCGTGCCCCTCGTTTTGCCTGTGCTCATAAGTTTCCTGCCTCAGAGGAAATGACTCAATTATTAGCTGTTGATTTTCAGGTGGGGCGAACCGGGGCATTAACTCCCGTTGCCCGCTTGGAACCAGTGAGCGTGGGGGGCGTTACTGTCAGTAATGCTACCTTACATAATCTTGACGAAATTGCCCGCAAGGATATTCGGATTGGCGATACGGTTATTATTCGCCGAGCAGGGGATGTGATTCCTGAGGTAGTATCCGTCGTGTTAGCCAAGCGCCCACCCAATACCGAAATGATTCATCTTCCGAAAAGATGTCCGGTATGTGGATCTGAAGTCATACGCGAGGAAGGGGAAGCTGTTGCACGGTGTATTGGCGGATTATTTTGCAAAGCCCAATTAAAAAGAATGATGTGGCACTTTGCTTCAAGAAAAGCGATGCATATAGACGGATTGGGATCCGTGCTTATAGAGCAATTGGTCGATGAGGGCATAGTGCATCATTTATCCGATCTATATGAGCTTGATTTGTCTACTTTGGCCAATCTTCCTCGCATGGGTGAGAAATCGGCAAAAAATCTTTTGGCCTCTTTGGAGCAAAGCAAGAAAACCACCTTTAATCGTTTTCTTTATGCATTAGGAATAAGAGAAATTGGTGAGTCCAGCGCTCGAGTATTGGCTGAACATTTTTCAGATATTGATACGATTCAATCAGCCACCGTAGATGATTTGATGACTCTAAACGATATAGGTCCAGTCGGTGCTGCTTACGTGGTACATTTTTTTGCACAACCCCACAATCTTGAGGTGATTCATCGTTTATTAGAGTTGGGGATTCATTGGCCTAAAACTGAGAAAAAAACCGTTAATCAAGAACATCCTTTATTCAGGAAGACGGTGGTATTAACTGGCACCCTCAAGAGCATGGGGCGTGAGGATGCAAAAGCAAAACTATTGGCTTTAGGTGCTAAAGTTAGTGGCAGCGTGTCTGCAAAAACAGATTATGTCATTGCCGGAAGCGAAGCGGGATCTAAGTTAGCAAAAGCAACAGAACTTGGGGTTGCTGTTTTAGATGAAGAGCAGTTGATCAAGATGTTGAGTTATTAAAGAAAGAAAAAGGAGCCTTCAGGAGATCCTTCGCTTCGCTCGGGATGACGGTGTACTTCACCAATACACGTCATCCTGAACAATACCACGTCATCTCGAGCGTCAGCGAGAGCTCTCCTGTTATGAGCACCGTCTCCACAAGTGGGGATCCTTCGCTTCGCTCGGGATGACGGTGTACTTCACTAATACACGTCATCCTGAACAATACCACGTCATCTCGAGCGTCAGCGAGAGATCTCCTGGTATGAGCACACTGCACCCATAAATGTTCTTGTTGTCTGGCACGAAATTCCGGATTACGTTGCGCTAATCCAGGCTATAAAAGCTTAATTTAATGACAATGTCCCCCACGCTTCGCGCGAAGGAGAGGTGATTAAAGTAGATCCCAAACCTAATATTCTAAACTCGGCCCCGGTGTAGTAAAGAACTCTTCTTTAAATGGACTTAATTTACTTATAAAAAAGCCTATCGTGGCTCCCACAGTATTCATGCCTTGGTATCGCAAGAGTCTTGCAGCAGGTTGATCAGTGCCAATAAGTACTTTATTAACCAAGGTATGACAATCATTATCACCAGGTTTCATGCGGGTTAATATATAATCGTAAGTACACGCGTTGGTTTCCTGTAATTTTTTATAAGTGGCGAGCATTTCAATTATCTTTTTCCCTTTAACCGTCCTCATTTCCTGCTGGTCAGGCGGTATACTGGTGTCTGCTGGCTGGCGGGTGAATTCAATTAAATGTTGCGACTCTTTAATTTTAATGACTATATACAGATGATGTCCCAAATAGCCATGAAGGGAGGCGCCACCTATAAATCCGGCTTTGAAACTATTAATCTCATAAGTAATATCTTCATCAAGGAATGCTTCGAATTCAGAATCGCTGGCAAAACATTGATTACGAATGAGCGCTTTTTCCTCTTCAAAATAATCTTCAAAAGGTTTAAGGTTCTCACGCTCATGATTCAAGGTTTGGCGTAGATTTTCCAAACCTCTACCAAAACCATTAAGACCAAACTCAAGCTGTCTTTGAAATTCATCCTTACACAATTTTTTAGGAGTCCTGAAACCAACAATTGCCCCTACAAAATAGCCGGTGAATAAACCGATGCCTAAACCTTTATGCGGCTCATGATTCCAGGTTCCTCGTGCCAGGCCAACAATGCCGCCTACTAATCCACCTGCAATACCACAAATTACTGCAGCGATAGCGCCACCTATATGGAGGACAATGATTTTGAATTGATAACCATAGCTATTTATCTGAGCAATGGTTTGTAACTTATTGTAATTTTCATAAATTTTATTAAAAAGAGTCAGATCAAATGAGATTAGCTGATGCAAGTCATTTAAATTATCCAGAAGTTCTGAAAGTACTACTATAAGCTTTTGAGAAGCTTCATTATTTTTTTCTTTAATGGAATGAAGCAGAATGAACAAATGATATTTAATTTCGCCTGCCGGCAAGGACGAGATTTTCTTCTCGCAATCCTGTATTGCCAGAAGATGTTTATCCTGTTTTGCTTTCATATTTATTCACATCAAATTGTATTACAAATGGACTATTATAGGTGGTTTTGTTTTTTTGGCAACTAATGTGCTCCAGCGGTGACCTCGGTTGCAGCTCCTTTTTTAGGTTTTGTAGTAAACCAGACTACAGGTATAAGCGCAATAAAGATAAGAGAGGATATCCAAAAAATATCATTTAATCCGAGCATGTCCGCCTGAACATTTAATATGGTGTTAAAAAGTCTATAACCTTGTTCCGCTTTAAGCTGAAGCAGGGCACGGCTTGACTCCATAAATCCAGTAAAGTTAGGGTTGTAGGGATTGGCTTCCTCGGTTAATTGAGCATGATGGAGTATGGAGCGATTATTCCATGCAGTGGTTGCAATGGAGGTACCAATAGCTCCACTGAATATCCGGGCGAAATTGGATAGTCCTGCCGCCGCGGCAATTTTTTCGGGCGGCAGTCCCGAAAGAATAATCATGGAAAGCGGAATAAAAAACATCGCAATAGGAATCCCCTGCAATAAAGTGGGTATTACTAAATGCCAGGTATCCACATTTGTGGTATAGAGGGAGCGCATATAAAAGACCAGGCCAAGCAGAAGAAAGGCGATGGTGACCAGGATTCTTGCGTCAACTTTAGGTAGAATTTTACCTACAATGGGTGAGCAAATCACCGCAAAGATCCCTAGCGGTGCCATAATTAATCCTGCGTTAATTGAAGGATAGGCTTGATCTATCTGAAGCCATTGAGGTAATAGGACTAAATTACCAAAAAACACTCCATATCCAACCGATATAGCAATGGTTCCCCCGGTAAAGTTGCGATTGGCGAAAAGGGTCAGATCAATGATGGGGTTTTTTTCTGTTAATTCCCAGACCAGAAAATAACAAAAACCAATTGTCGCGGTGATGGCAAGAGTAATGATGGTCGGGGAATTAAACCAATCCAGATCTTTGCCCTTATCCAGCATGATTTGTAATGCGCCCACCCAAATGATTAAAAGAATAAGTCCCATCACATCAATAGGAAGTGATAATCTAGGTGTTTCTCGATTACGGTAAATAAGCCAGGTGATACCTGCAGCAAATATTCCAATAGGTATATTGATGTAAAATATCCATGACCAACTGTAACTGTCTGTTATCCATCCGCCAAGAGTCGGCCCTGCTATAGGACCAACCGTTGCAGTCATGCCCCAAAAAGCCAAAGCCAGCGAGCTTTTTTCCTTGGGATAGGAGCCCAGTAAAATAGCTTGAGATAAAGGAATTAACGGACCTGCAACCAATCCCTGAAGTACTCGAGCACCTAATAAAAAAGGAAAGCTTGACGCTAAACCACACAACCAGGAGGCAAGAACGAAGAGTACAATAGCAGATACAAACAACCTGACTTGACCAAAACGCAACGTTAACCAGCCAGTCAACGGAATGGCAATGGCATTTGCTGCTGCAAACACGGTAATGACCCAAGTTCCCTCATCTGCAGAAACCCCAAGGTTGCCGGCAATTGTTGGAAGGGCCACGTTTGCTATTGATGAGTCAAGGACAATCATGAAGGTAGCCAGAGCAACGGCTATTGTTGCTATAACCAGCTGCAGCCCTTGTAAAGGGGGCGGCAGTTTCATGGTTGCAGCAAGAGGAGGGGTTGCACTCATTGAGATAATCCTTTGGAAGAGCTTTTTTCTTTCTCAGTCTTTTCTGCAGAGCTCTCAACATTTTGATTAAGGCTGGCCGTTTTTCCAATATTTTCTTTAATGATTTTTGCTATCATCTCATTGGATTTTTTTTCTAACTGTTCATAAATTGATGTTTTATAAACAGGTGGATTGGCCGTTTCACCGATGAACTTTCCGTTTCGGTCATGGGTATCGACTGTTACTTCCATAGATAAGCCAATACGCAAGGGATGATCTTGAAGTTCTTTAGGATCTAACTGGATGCGTACTGGTAGGCGCTGTACCACCTTAATCCAGTTTCCTGTTGCATTTTGAGCGGGTAAAAGAGAGAACGCACTGCCGGTTCCTGCTGCAAAGCCCATAATTTTCCCGTGGTATTCAACAGAAGAACCATAGACATCTGCTGTTAAAGTAGCTTTCTGTCCCAGGCGCATGTTGCGTAATTGCTTTTCTTTAAAATTTGCATCAACCCATACTTGTTCTAAGGGAATAATTGCCATGAGTAGGGTACCAACAGTAATACGCTGACCTACCTGAGCGGTGCGTTTCGATATTTCACCAGCAACTGGAGCACGAATAGTGGTGCGTACGTAATCGATATAGGCCTTACGTAATTGTGCTGCCGCAGCAAGAACATTGGGATGATGCTCCAGATCTGCATTATCCGTTAATGCTTTATTGGCTAAAAGGGCTGCGCGAGATTGAGCAAGTGATGCCTGAGCGCTTTTAAATGCATCTTGTGCATGAGTTAATTCTTCTTTGGAAATCGCCCCATACCCTATGGCATTAGTACGACGTTGCAGATCTTGAATTGTCTGTTGCAGAGATGTTTCATGAACATTGACTGTTGCTTGCAGGCCACTATTATTGAGAAAGAATTGATGAGTGGTTCGTACGGTTTGGGCGAGATTGGCCTGGGCTTGCTCGTAAGCTATTCGACTGTCAATGGGATCTAATTGGACTAGCGGTTGTCCGGCTTTTACAAACTGGGTATCATCCACTTTGACGGCAATAATAATGCCGTCAACCTGTGAGTTAATCGGTATAATATTACCGCTGACATAGGCATTGTCAGTCTCTTCATAAAAACGGGCCACGAGTACCCAATACAAGAAAAAAAGTAAACCTATAGCCAGGAAACTGATGGTCATGACAATAAGGTAAAATTGCCTTTTCTTATTTAGCGGATCATTTTCTTTAGGCAAAACAACGATCGGTTTTTTTTCACTGTCATTCATTACTTATCCTCGTGCATTTTTTTACCAGGGGCATGGCAACAGGCATCAAATCCACCGCCGAGCGCTTTAATCAATGCGATTTGCTGATTACGTCGGTTGGCGATGAGTTGCAAACGTGTTTGTTGCGCGTTTAAGAAAAGGGTTTCTGCATCCAAAACCACTAATTGTGATGCCAGGCCTGTACGATATTGAAATCGTGCCAGATTATAAGCGTGCTCCGAAGTATAAAGAGCCTCTTTCTGGGTACGTATCTGATTATCCGTTGAATGAATTGAAGTCAGTTGAGCAGCAACGTCAGATAAGGCATTGTTTAAGGTGTTATTATAATTGGCTACTGCTTCCTCATAATACCCATATTGTCCACGCAGTTGGGAACGCAGATTGTTCCCATCAAAAATAGGTAAACTCAGTGCTGGTCCAAATTGATAAGCGGTACTGGGATTCTCAAAAAGACGGTCAATTCTCAGGGAAAGGAAGCCTGCAAGAGCAGCCAGATTCACATTGGGATAAAATTTTGCTTTAGTATATTTTACACCTTGACAGGTTGCTTCTACATTCCAACGCGCCCCTACGATGTCGGGTCTCCGCCCCAATAGACTCAATGGTAAATTGGGCGGCAATTCAGGGGTATTAATTGACTTTAAGCGAGGGCGTTTGATTTGGAGTCCTCTGTCGGGCCCCCCGCCTAGCAGAGTACCTAATTGCTGTCTTGTAAGTAAAATTTGTCCTTCTACATCAAGTAACTGAGTTCGAGCATTTGCTGTGGTATTACGCGATTGATAAAGCTGAACTCGAGTATCTAAACCAGTGCGTAAGCGGACAGCAGAAATTTTCTCCAGCGCTTCCCTTTGAGCAACAGTACTGCGTAGTACCTCACGTAAAGCGTAGTAATAGGCAAGCTGGTTATAAGAGGAGGCCACTGTAGTGGAAATGATCAATCGGGATTGCTGTGCCTCTGTTTCACTTACTTTTTCTTGGGCAATAGCTTGGCGGTAATTGGCTAAATTTTTCCCCCAAATATCAATTTCATAATTTGCACGAACCAGAAACTCACCAAAGGTAAACCATCTTCCGCCTCCCAGGTCCGGAGGGAGAACGTTAGCTGATATCCTGGTACGTGCTACCTGGCTTGATAAATTGATTGTCGGAAAAAATGCTGCGGCCCGGCTATCAGCAAGGGCTTGGGCTTGCACAATACGCGCTTGGGCAACCTGTAGGCTGGGATTATTGGCAAGGGCTTCATTAATTAAAAATACCAGCTGCGGATCGCCAAATTGCTTCGCCCAGTTCGTTGTTGGCCAATGACCATTTTGTTTGGGGATACTCTTCTGTGTCTGAAACTGAGCGGGGTGTGCTATTTTTTTATGACTACGAATACCAATATAATTCGCACACCCTGAAAGGATTGCAATTCCTGCAAGGAGAAAACAAATGATAAATAAATTATATTTGTTTGCACATGGAGTGCTCGAAGTTAACCTCATCTTAGAATTCCAAAAAATCACTTAAGTCCTTGCATTTTGGCACTATTCACGTATTAACTTGCCGCTAGTTGAATTTTATTTTTATGACTAACCATACTTGATGTTGGCAAAATTATCCATACTTTCAATAGGCTATTATTGATGCTTTCGCATTATCTATGGCAGCATTCCTGACAAGAAGTACAGATAAATTCCCACGCTTTAATTAAAGGCAGGATCAATACAGACGTTTAATTCCAGTTTGGAAAAAGTTCAATTAAGGATATACTTCAGAGTTAACGTGGTTAATTGGCACAGGGAAAACTCAGGTGCAGCGACTCACCTTTACAGGAATATTGTTGGTTTTTATGCTAAAAAACTGGGGTTTAGCATATGCTGACGGCTGGATGATGAATAATCCTTATCCGGAAAGTGAGTCTAAAGAAAATATTTATTATTCTTCCTTCACTCAACAACCCAAAACGCTGGATCCGGCGCGCTCTTATTCCGTTAATGAATATTTGTTTATTACGCAGATTTATGAACCCCTGCTGGCCTATGATTATTTTAGTCGTCCTTATCAATTAACTCCCTTGACCGCCACTCAAGTACCTCAACCTAAATATCTCGATGCCAATGGAGCGGTTATTCCTATTGGAGATAAGACGGAACCCGCCTATAGTGTTTATACGGTGCAAATCCAAAAAGGTATTATGTATCAACCCCATCCTGCTTTGGCAAAAGATAAAAAAGGGGCTTATCGTTACTTTAAAATAAACGAAGATTATCTGGACGATCACGACATCAGCAGCTTATCCGATTTTAAATACACGGGCACTCGCGAATTGGTCATTGATGATTATATTTATCAAATCAAACGATTGGCTAATCCTGCAGTAAGTTCGCCGGTTTATGGATTGTTGAGCCAATATATCCTTGGTTTTAAGGAGTTTGCTGATTCCCTTCCTCCATCCGAGTCAGGTGAAAAACGTTATGTTGATCTGCGGAATTATCCTTTAAAAGGTATAAAAAAACTGGATGATTATACTGTTGAAATTACTTTAAAAGGGCAATATTCCCAATTTTTATATTGGATGGCCATGCCCTTTTTTTCACCCGTCCCTTGGGAGGTCGATTTATTTTATTCGCAAAATGGGATGGAGGATAAAAATATAACTTTTGGCTGGTATCCTATTGGAACGGGGCCCTTTATGTTAACTGAAAATAATCCGAACCGGCGGATGATATTGGAGAAAAATCCTAATTATCGGGAGGTTTATTTTCCTTTAAATGCTTCTGATGAAGACAAAAAAACAGGCTATTTCGACAATGCAGGAAAGCGTTTACCTTTAATTGATAAAGCTATTTTTACCTTGGAAAAAGAATCCATACCACGCTGGAATAAATTCTTACAGGGATATTATGATATTTCAGGAGTTAGCTCGGATAGTTTTGATCAGGCCATTCGCATTAATCAGTTTGGTGAGCCCATGTTAAGTGAGGAAATGGCAGCTAAAAAAATATATTTAATTCAGACTTTGGAGCCTACCATTTATTATATGGGATTCAATATGTTTGATAATGTGGTGGGCGGCACCAGTGAGCAGGCACGAAAGTTAAGGCAGGCTATTTCTATTGCCGTTAATTATGATGAAAACATCGCTATTTTTTATAATGGGCGGGGACGTGCGGCGCAAGGCCCAATTCCTCCCGGAATTTATGGATATAAGGAAGGGCAGGCGGGGATGAATCCTTATGTGTATGAATGGAGTAATAATGCCATGAAAAGGCGTTCATTGGATGATGCTAAAAAACTGATGGTAGAGGCGGGTTATCCCGATGGCATTGATCCCAAAACAGGGGCTAATTTAATTCTTCATTACGACGTCACTACCACAGGCAGTCCAGAGGACAAATCCATATTGGATTGGATGCGCAAGCAATTTGCCAGCATTGGCATTGATCTGAATATTCGAGCCACGCTCTACAATCGTTTTCAGGAAAAGATGCGTACGGGTAATATGCAAATATTTAGTTGGGGGTGGAATGCAGACTACCCTGATCCTGAAAACTTTCTATTTCAACTGTACGGTCCTAATGGCAAAGTAAAGTATGGCGGTGAGAATGCAGCAAACTATAAGAATCCTGAGTTTGACCGATTATTCAACTTAATGAAAAATCGTAGCAATGATCAGCAAAGGCAGGAGATCATTGACCAAATGTTAGAGATAGTAAGACATGATGCTCCTTGGGTGTGGGGAATGCATCCGCAAGATTTTACTCTGCTGCAGAGTTGGGTTACCAAGGTTAAAGTAAATACTGTTTCGCCTAATACTTTAAAATATGTGTCGATCAATGTAGGCGAGCGCAATAAATTACGCCTTGCCTGGAATAAACCTGTTCTATGGCCTTTAGGTCTGTTGACCCTCATCATTCTTGCATTAATCATTTTCTTACTCATTGCCTATTTGAAAAAGGAAAAGTCACCTGCAACGAGGATTAAATCATCATGATTAAGTACATGTTTCGTCGAGTTATGTATGCTATTCCTATTCTTTTTGGTATAAACCTCCTTACTTTTGCCTTATTTTTTATGGTGAATACACCTGATGACATCGCTCGGATGCAGTTAGGGAATAAACATGTAGAGCAAAAAGCAGTTGACGAATGGAAAGAGGTTCATGGTTACAATTTCCCCTTATTTTTTAATGAATCTCAATCAGGCTTTAATCGTATAAAAAACACCTTATTTTTCCAGAAATCATTGATGCTGTTTACCTTTGAATTTGGCGTGTCGGACGAGGGTAGGGATATCAGTCATGATATTAGTTACCGAATGTGGCCTAGCCTGGCTATTGCCTTACCTGTTTTATTATTGGGTATAGTAACGAACATTATCTTTGCTATGGCCATGGCTTTTTTTCGCACCACTTACCTTGATTTAACAGGGGTAATTATTTGTATTGTCTTAATGTCTATCTCCAGTTTATTTTATATTATTGGCGGCCAGTATCTGTTTGGAAAGTTATTAAGATTATTCCCTATCTCGGGTTATGATGGCGGTATGGACGCACTAAAATTTATTATGCTGCCCGTAATTGTGGCTGTTTTGGCGCAGATTGGAGCGGGTTCCCGCTGGTATCGAACTTTATTTCTGGAAGAAATTCACAAAGATTATGTTAAAACAGCTCGAGCGAAGGGTTTATCCGAACAGAGAGTTCTTTTTATACATGTATTAAAAAATGCCATGCTGCCTATTTTGACTGGTATCGTGGTCATTATTCCTTCATTATTTATGGGCAGTTTGGTTCTGGAATCTTTTTTTGGCGTGCCAGGGCTGGGAAGCTATATCATTGATGCGATCCAACAACAGGATTTCGCCATAGTCAGAGCCATGGTTTTTTTAGGTTCTATTCTTTATATTGTCGGCTTAGTTTTAACTGATTTTTCCTATATGCTCGTCGACCCTAGGATACGATTATCATGAGTCGGAATGTGTGGCGAGGAGCGCGATGACCTTTCAATTGCTATGGACAGACAAGTGTTTTCTGACCCTTTTAGTTTTGGGCTGCATTATGACTTTGGCCAGTCTGCGCAAAAGGCATATCAGGATGTCTTTTGCCATTATTTTACACCGGCCTCTGGCAGTGAGTGCCGGCATTGTATTATTATTTTTTTTGACTATAGGGGTAATGGACTCCATTCATATTAATTCATTACAGAATGGAACTGAAAGTTCAGAGTCTCTTCTGGATAAAGTATTGTCTCCATTGGGTAGTACTTATGAAAAAACGTATTCTGCTCCCTTAGCATTAACGATGTTTGTCACCGAGACCGAATTAATTGATGGGGTGGCCAAACAAGTGTATCCCCGTTTAAACTATCTTCCCAATTCGATACAAACTAAAGCAGATAGGGATGAAATCATCAAAGCGGTGAGCAGCCGGTCCTTAAAATATGCTTTGTTCATCGTTTTAGGCTGCTGGCTGGTCAGCATTATCATCAAAATCAGTCTGCACTCCGGGCAGGTTTATGCTTTAAGCGCTACGGGAGTTAGCGCTTTAATGACCCTGGGGATTCTGGTGTTTGCCGTTTTGTTTTCTTATTGGATTTCCCGATCGCTTCATTTATTTGGTACGGGACAAATTGGACAGGATATATTTTATTTTAGTATCAAAAGCATACGGACGGGGTTAATTATTGGCTTGTTAACTACTTTATTTATGTTGCCCTTGGCTTTGTTTCTAGGAATAGCTGCAGGATACTTTGGTGGGGTAATCGACGATATTATTCAATATATCTATACTACTTTAAGCTCTATTCCCGGGGTCTTATTAATTACCGCCTCCGTTTTATCCTTACAAACTTATATCGCCAGTCATCCTGATCAATTTACCACCCTGGCTCAAAGCGCTGATGCTCGATTATTGGCGCTTTGTCTCATTCTGGGGGTCACCAGCTGGACCAGTTTATGCCGTCTGTTAAGGGCTGAAGCCTTGAAGTTACGTGAAGTAGACTATGTTACCGCAGCACGGGCACAGGGGAGTAACTGGTTTACAATTATTCGCAAACACTTGCTGCCTAATGTGATGCATATAGTCGTAATTACTCTGGTTCTGGATTTTAGTTTTCTAGTCATGGCAGAGGCAGTATTATCTTACGTGGGAGTGGGGGTATCGCCCATGACCATCAGCTGGGGCAACATGATTAATGGTGCTCGACTTGAATTAACGCGCGATCCTTTAGTTTGGTGGCCTATGTTTGCGGCATTTTTATTGATGTTTCTTTTAGTCCTTGCCATTAATTTATTTGCAGATGCCGTCCGAGATGCATTTGATCCCCATCAATCCAATTTGTAGTTTTCTTTCAGGATTGATTAAGCTACATAGAATGTGGGAATTAATTTTCATCAAGCTTTAATCTATGTCCTTCGATTTGTCCGGCGTTGTTGTCCTCAGTTCTCTTACGTCCCGCGGCTTGTGTATAGCAACGGGACGTGGGGGTACAGAAGATTTATAAGTTGCGATGCGTCGTGATTTTTAAAGATGAATTGTCAATAGACCCTAGATTAGTTCACCCCATTTAGGTTAAAGTTCCCCAATTATGCTTAATGAGTTTATCCTCTATGCAACAACGATTTGTTCATTTGCGAGTTCACACGGAGTTTTCTTTAGTTGATGGTCTGGTGCGTGTCAAGCCATTGATGAAGGCTTTATCGGCCAGAGGAATGTGTGCTGTAGCAGTGACTGATTATTGTAATTTATTTGCCGCAGTGAAAGTATTTAAGAGTGCGGTGGATACCGGGATAAAACCCATCATCGGCAGTGATTTGCCTTGTCACGATCCTGAAAATCCTGAGGCGACTTTCTCTTTAGTACTTTTATGCATGAATTCAGAAGGCTACAAGAATTTAACCTGTCTGGTTTCCAAAGCGTATCAAGAAGGCCAGTATCAGGGGCAACCGCGTGTCCAAAATCAATGGATAGATGAGTATTCAGCCGGATTAATTGCTTTATCAGGTGGGAAGTTTGGTGATATTGGCCAAGCGTTGTTAGCTAATGATGAGGCTTTGGCTAAAAAGCGTGCCCAGCACTGGATGAGCTTGTTTCCCAATCGCTTTTATTTGGAAATTCAACGTACTGGACGAGAGGACGAGACACTTTATAGCGAGAAATTAATTGCTTTGGCAGAAGAACTCAATTTGCCTCTTGTTGCCACGAATGATGTGCGTTTTCTTGATGAAGATGATTTTGATGCTCACGAAGCTCGAGTATGCATCCATGAAGGATATAGTTTAGCAGATCCCAGGCGGGTTCAACGTTATAGTTCCCAACAGTATTTGCGCTCTGCAGACGAGATGGAGGCTTTGTTCTCGGATTTACCCAGCGCAATAGCCAATACGGTGGAAATTAGCAAACGCTGCAGCCTGAAAATTGATTTGGGTAACAACTACCTGCCTAATTTCCCTATTCCTGAAGGATCAACGGTTGAAGCTTACTTATCTCATTTATCCCAAATGGGCCTGGAGGAGCGTTTAAAGCAATTATTCCGCACAAAATCAGAAGAAGAATTACTAACGATTCGTGGGGAATATGATCGGCGTTTGCAGATTGAATTAGAAGTTATTAACAACATGGGCTTTGCCGGTTATTTCTTAATTGTTGCCGATTTCATTCAATGGGCCAAGCAAAACGGGGTTCCAGTTGGTCCTGGACGAGGCTCAGGCGCGGGCTCTCTGGTGGCCTATGCCTTGAAGATCACCGATCTTGATCCTTTAGAGTATGAACTGCTTTTTGAGCGATTTTTGAATCCTGAACGGGTTTCCATGCCGGACTTTGATATCGATTTCTGCATGGAAGGACGTGATCGGGTTATTGATTATGTTGCAGAGAAATACGGCAGGCAGAGCGTATCCCAGATTATTACTTTTGGCACCATGGCTGCAAAAGCGGTTATCCGCGATGTGGGCCGTGTTTTTGGCCATCCCTATGGTTTTGTCGATAAACTGGCAAAATTAATTCCTTTTGAAATAGGAATCACGTTAAGCAAGGCGATGGAGCTTGAGCCTGAATTGCAGAGACGTTATGAAGAGGAAGAAGATGTTAAAGAGTTAATCGATCTGGCATTAAAACTGGAAGGGATAACCCGTAATGCAGGAAAACATGCGGGGGGCGTGGTCATTGCTCCATCTCAACTTACTGACTTTACTGCGATTTATTGTGAAGAAGGCTCCAATCAAATAGTCAGTCAGTTTGACAAAGATGATGTGGAGGCAGCCGGTTTAGTCAAATTTGACTTCTTAGGCTTAAGAACGTTGACCATCATTGACTGGGCATTAGCCACCGTAAACAAGCAGTGCCAACACGCTGGATTACCTCTGGTAGATATTAGTCAAATACCCACCGATGACCCAGCGACCTTTGATTTATTAAAAGCCTGTAAGACTACTGCCGTATTTCAGCTTGAGTCCCGAGGAATGAAAGAGCTGATTAGTCGGCTGCAGCCTGACTGTTTTGAAGACATTATTGCTTTGGTTGCTCTTTTTAGACCCGGGCCTTTGCAATCCGGGATGGTTGATGATTTTATTGACCGTAAGCACGGCAGGGCTTTGGTGGATTACCCACATCCCGATTTGGAGCCCATTCTAAAGCCAACATACGGGGTCATTTTATACCAAGAACAAGTAATGCAAATTGCTCAGGTATTGGCTAATTACACCTTGGGTGCTGCTGATATGTTACGAAGAGCTATGGGTAAGAAAAAACCCGAAGAAATGGCCAAGCAGCGGGAAATTTTTACTCAGGGAGCAACGGCGAGAGGGGTAGATGAGCAGGTTGCTACTCATATTTTTGACTTGATGGAGAAATTTGCGGGCTATGGATTCAACAAATCACACTCCGCAGCCTATGCATTAGTAGCTTATCAGACCGCTTGGCTAAAAGCGCATTATCCCGCTGCATTTATGGCTGCGGTGATGTCTTCCGATATGGATAATACCGATAAAGTGGTCACCTTTATTGATGAATGTGCCCATATGAAATTAAAGGTACTGCCTCCATCCATTAATCTCTCTTTATACCATTTTACAGTTAACGATGAGAAAACCATTATCTATGGGCTTGGAGCTATAAAAGGAGTAGGGGAATCCGCTATTGACTGCATTACCCAGGAGCGAATACTAAACGGTACCTACAGCGATCTATTCAGTTTTTGTCAAAGACTGGATTTACGTAAAGTGAACAGACGAGTACTTGAGGCCTTAATTAAAAGTGGTGGCTTTGATGATTGGCAAGTGGAGCGAGCAGTACTGACCGCATCTTTAGAAAAAGCATTGCGAGTTGCGGAAAAAGAACATCAGAATCAATCCAGCGGCCAATTTGATTTATTCTCATTGCTTGAAGATAATGCCAGCGAACAAAGCTATGTTTCCTGCAAACCCTGGTCTGAAGCGCAAAGACTGGAGGGAGAGCGAGAGGTTTTGGGCTTCTATCTCACCGGTCATCCTGCCGATCAATACCGGCGTGAGTTTGGTGATTTTATCGTCCCCATCAGTCAACTCAATCCATCCATGCAAAAAAAGGCAAATATTTGTGCTCAGGTTTCGGGAATTAGAAAAATCATTACCAAACGTGGCAAAAAGTTGGTAATCATTGGGATGGATGATTCTACTTCTAGAATGGATGTAGTGGTTTTTGGTGAAATTTTTGAACAGTTTACCGATCCACTGGCAACCGGAGACATGCTTGTTGTTGAGGGGGAAGTCGCCCACGATGATTATAATGGGGGCGTGAAAATGACCGCCACTCAGCTCCATAATATTGCTTCTGCCCGGACCAAGTTCGCCCGTTGTTTGGAAATACGTGTAAACCAAAACAGTCAATCTCTTGTAGGTTCAATCCAGGCGCTTTTAAAGTCACACTCCGGACGTTGCATTGTCCAGTTGAGCTATATGAATGAGTATGCAAAAGCCCATTTGAGCTTGCCGCAGCAGTGGCACGTTACACCAACTGATGAATTACTTGGTCTTATGACTAATCTTTTAGGCGAAGATCAAGTTGTCATGAGATATTAGCGATAACCTGTAATCAAAATTGATTACAGGTTAAAACAATTATCAAAGTTGTTCTTCATAAAACATCACATAGTACAAACTTGTGAAAGAGGTTCCGGCCGATCGTCTCGCCCTGTATCTTCTACTGCCGATACTTCTTCTTCCTGTACTATTTTTGGCTCCTCGACCATTCCTGTTGAGTATGTTTTTAACTTTTCTTTCAACTCCTCAATGACCATAGGCGGAAGCTGAACTCCGTTCTTTTCTGTGAAGACGGGTTTCCCATCAACATGTAAGGAGCCATCTTCTTTTAGTTCTATTATTTGTTTTTTATGGGCGATTTCAGCTAATTGATCTACTGGAGTAATATTAATGGCGATACCACCTACCAATGCCACACCATCTGAAATACGTATGCCGGAGATTGTCGGTTTTTCTGAGTCTGGATAATAATAACCTCCCACCTCAGCACATATTTTCCAAAGTAAATGATAGGCCAGATCCAAAGGTAAACCGACCATAGTACCTACTCCATATCCGAGAATTCCCATTGTCGCTCCAAGGACATGAGCCAGAGTGATACTACAGAAGGAAGTAATTAATTTACTGGCTATAACAGGGGCAAATAAGGCAACTCCTGTAGGACCGGTAGGGCCAAAAAGTAAAAGACTGCTTCCTATCAATGCGGTGAGCTGATATTTTACCGCCATGCCTTTGGTAGACTTACTGAGAACATCACCGCTTAATAAACCAACAGTGGCTCCAGTGTATGCAAACGTAGCGCTGAATAAAGGTTGGGTAATTGAGGTAATAGGATAATTAGTGTAGGAATTGGTAGATACTTTTTTAACCTGAAATGCGCTTAGATATTGAGTAAACTCGCTCCAGTCTTTTTCAGAGAAGGGTCTCTTTTTAGCTTTAATCAGGGCTACATTAGCATCTTCCAAAGCATTTTTAGTATTGACGAATCGCTTGGCAGTGGCGTAACAGTTTTCTTTATCTTCATCATCAGGGTAATTCTCGGCAGTTATCCCTAAATCTTCATTAATGATTCGCGATAATTTTGAGTTTTTGTTGTTTTGCGATTGTACATACCAACACGCTGTCAGGTAGACTCTCCAGGCGGTAATATTGGCCTGTAGTTCTTCTGGACTGGTAATTTCTTCCAATTTTTTCAGATTAGGGCGGAGGATGATGAGTAATTTTTCCAGGAATACAATCTGTTTTTTCCGTGATTTTACGTCTGTTCCTCCAAACATAGTTGGCATTCCTATCATGGAAGGAGTTTCTTCTATATCAACACTTCTTGCTTTTTGGTATTGTTCGCGTAAAAAAGGCAGTTTATCTAGGGCCTCTGTGGGGATAACTAAGCGCATAATTTACCTCTCATGTCCGTTGAGAATAATCCATTCGTATATTTTATCTTACTTACTCATTGGTTAAATGCAATGTTATTTGATTAATTTTTACTAAATTGTTGCATTCTCTTTGCTTCTTCTTTTTTATTTATCGATTAAGTCATTGAAATGATGATTTTTTACAGGATTATGGTACTTTTAACTTAAAGGTAATTAGCAGCATTGTTTTAGAGCTTTAGGAATATATCGTATGATCGAATTAGTGAATAACATCATAAGGGTGAGTTTCATGGAACGGTTGACCCATTTTTTTTTACTTCTGCGAGTTTCTCACTGGAGTAAAGCCGCTTTTGTTATGTTGGGTTTTTTTTACACCCCTGCATCAGGATATCTGGTACCTGCTCTTTTGGCTGCTTTAGCTTTTTGTCTGATTTCAAGCGCAGTATATATTTATAACGACATACAAGATCGTTCAGAAGACAGTTTGCATCCTCATAAATGTCGTCGCCCCATAGCCAGTGATAATGTGTCAGTTTCCGAGGCAATTTTCATGTTATTTCTGCTGCTGGTGACAGGGCTTACGCTTGGATGGTTCATTTCAAAACAATTGGCTATTATTCTGACGGTCTATTTAGTGGTCAATTTGTCATACAACCATGTCTTGAAATTAATACCTATTTTAGATGTTGCCTGTATTGCAACAGGTTTTATGTTAAGAGTCCTGGCAGGTACTATAGGGATAGGATTGCCTATTTCAGGATGGTTGACCGTGGCGGCAACTTTGCTGAGCTTGTTTATTGCCTTAAATAAACGTCGCCTGGAAATGCAATTGGGATTAAAACATTCCACAAGAAAAGTACTGAAAAAATATCACCCATTACTTCTTCAGTGGTTGATTATCAGTACCGGGATTGCCTGCTTTTTTACTTACCTTTTTTATACCATTTATGCCCGAGATGAGTCATTTTATTTCGTGTTGACTTTGCCTTTTGCCGCTATTGCCTTATGGCGTTTTTCCTGGCTTTCTACTCAGAATATAGATAATGATGATCCGGTAAATGTCTTTATAAGTGATAGATTATCAAGAGTAAATTTATACTGTTTTGCTGCATTAACCTTTATGGCTTTAACCCAATGAGAAAGGGGGTTCATTGGTATGACAGTATTTTTATTTTACTCTTCATCTATTTATTTGTTTTACAAATACAGGCGATTTGGCCGTTCACTATAGATGACATGTTTATCTCTTTGCGTTATGCCCGACATTGGGTGGCAGGAGAGGGCCTGTTGTGGAATCTTCATTCGCCTCCTGTCGAAGGGTATTCAAATTTTAGCTTTGTTGTCCTGGGGGCATTGGCTTTAATTTTAAATAGTGATCCCGTTTTGGTACTGAAGTCTGCGGGCGTGGTGGGTCTTTTTTTTACCTGTTTTTTTATATTTTTTATTAGCCGATTTTGGTTCGAACGACGTGAGTCTTTGCTTCCCTGCATTGGTATTCTGCTTTATAAGGGACAAATTATATGGACGGTGGCTGGTTTGGAAACCACTGTTTATCAAGCATTACTTTGTGGTGCAGTTTATTTTGCTCTTCGCGGATTAGGTTATCATTCTTTTCCTGGTTCTCGTGGTTCTTCCCAACCAACCTCTTGCTTTTTTTCAGGAGTATTTCTCTCATTAGCAGGGATGACGCGTCCTGAAACTCCTGCTTTTATGGCCGTTTTTTTTATCTTGATGCTTTGGGATAGACCTCAAATAGAGAAAAAAATGTTTTGGCGAGGAATGGTTCTTTTTGTGCTTCCTCTTTTATTCCTCTACTTGCCTTATTTTTTATGGCGTTGGCACTACTATGGATTTTTATTTCCTAACTCGGTTTATTGTAAAAGCCTGGTGAATAGCGCTACCGTATTGGATAAAAACTATTTGAAACTCATTTGGCCTTTTGCTATTTTTGCATGCTTCGCCTGTGTCAGAAAACCAGATAAACGCTATTGCTTCCTGGTTTTTCCCAGTCTGCTTTATTTATTAACGCTGCTGGGTTCAGATCCGGTGGCTGCTTTTGATAATCGTCTTTTTTTACCGGCCTTTGTGCTGTTACTCCCTTTAGCGCTTCTGGGCATCAGTGAGGCTGTTTTAATGTATCTAAAGCAAAGGGATCAGACCTTTATTCGAGCTTTATATATCGTTTCTTTCTGCATGGCCTTTTTTTTCATTCCCACAGCGACTCTTGAGGAATATCGTTATTTCACTAATAATCCGGTACAAGGAGAACAATTACGGAAAAAGGTGGTGCACTGGTTAAATAGTCATACCCAGGAACAGGATACTGTTGTTTTAGTCGATGCAGGATATATTCCGTATCATAGTAAGCTAAATTTTGTTGATTCCTATTGTCTGAATAATTTGGCGATGACTCAATACCCTAAAGCACAGATGTATGATCAGTTTTGTCATCAGATTTTAAAAGAAAAACCCCAGGTAATTATTTTGACTTCTTTAATTGAACAGGGGCAAGTAATCTATATTCCAAGTGATATTTGTTTAAAAGCATTACTTAATAGGCAGGGTGATTACAAATTAGTCAAAACATTTTTTACCGGATCTGCCGATTCAAAATATCAGTATGAATTGTTTACTAATTTTTGATGCGATGCCCTTTAACATGGTGTACCATCCTTTCTATATAGAATGGATTTAATACTGTATATTTTATGATGAAAAAAATAATTTTATTTCTAAGAAAACTGCTTTCCAAGTTGCCCGTGATTTTATTTGACGTAGCGGCTATTCCCATCGCCTGGTATGCGGCATATTGGTTGCGTTATAATATGCATCCTTATCCCAGTATTTTAACATCCACTCATTCTTTTATTGCTCTGGCTTCATTAACCGTTGTTCAAATCAGTTGTTATTATTATTTTAAAACGTATCGAGGTTTATGGCGCTTTTCTTCTTTAAATGACGTAGTGCGCATCTTAAAAGCCTCAGTCAGTGCCATCGTTTTAGTCATCCCCGTATTTTACGTGACCTCTTCATTACATTATCTACCCAGATCAGTTTTTCCCTTGTATTGCATTATTCTGGCTACCTTGCTCTGCGGTGGACGGTTAATGTTTCGTCTTCACTGGGATAAGCGGGAAGGGGGCAAAAAAGACGGTGACCTTAAGAAAGTGCTGATCGTTGGGGCAGGACACTCCGGAGAAGGATTGGTACGGGATTTAAAACGGAGCACGACTTATCAACCCATAGGATTTGTTGACGATAATATCAGCAAGACCGGGTTAGAGGTTCATGGGGTCAGAGTATTGGGAACAACTCGCCAGATTGTGGAGTTTGTTAGCCTTTACGGGGTAGATTTAATTTTTATCGCCATTCCATCCGCACGATCTTCAACCATGAGACGTATTGTCACTTATTGTGAAGCGAGTCAGGTGCCATTTAGGACCTTGCCCAGTATTTCTGCCTTAGCTGCTGGGCGAGTTGAAGTAAATGCCTTAAGACCAGTCAATATAGAAGATTTATTAGGTCGAGATCAGGTGAGCTTGCAATGGGATAAAATTGCGGCGAACATCTTCCAAAAACGAGTGGTAATCACTGGCGGTGGCGGCTCAATAGGATCTGAATTATGTCGACAGGTTTTGGCTTTAAAACCTGCCAGTTTAATTATTGTGGAAAATAGTGAGTTCAATCTTTATAAAATCGAGCAGGAACTGAGCGAGAATTTCCCTGGAATTCCTATTGAGCTGGGCCTGGTGAGTGTCACTGATGAAGTGGCCATTAATCATCTGTTTGCCCGTTTTCAACCGGAAATCGTATTCCATGCTGCGGCATACAAACATGTTCCCATGCTACAAAACCAGATACGCGTTGCGGTATATAATAACGTATTGGGTACGCAAACGGTTGCTAAAGCCAGTGTGACCTACGGTGTGGAGAAGTTTATTTTAATTTCTTCAGACAAAGCGGTGAATCCAACCAACATTATGGGTACTACCAAGCGTGTGGCAGAAATTTATTGTCAGAATTTAAATGACAAGGTACAAACTCAATTTATTACGGTTCGTTTTGGTAATGTCCTTGGTTCAGCAGGAAGTGTGGTTCCCTTATTCCAAAAACAATTACAAGCAGGGGGCCCATTAACGGTAACTCATCCCGACATGCAACGCTATTTCATGACCATACCAGAAGCCTGTCAGTTAATATTGCAAGCGATGGTGAACGGGCGCGGCGGCGAAATCTTTGTATTGGATATGGGTGAACCGATAAAAATAAGCTATCTGGCCGAACAAATGATTCGTCTGGCTGGAAAAGAGCCAGGTAAAGACATCCTGATTGAATACTCTGGATTACGCCCGGGAGAGAAATTATACGAAGAATTGTTCCATGAGTCAGAACAATTAGCTCCTACCGAACATGAGAAATTATTCAAGGCTAAATTCCGTGAGCTGGATTGGAATGAGTTAACTCAGACCATGCGAATGTTGAATAGTGCCTGTGCTGACTATCAGGAACATGAACTATTAATTTTATTAAGAAGCCTTGTCCCTGAATTGCAGTTGAATGATTTCGTGGTGATTTGACATTAATCCTCACTCTTATCATACCATTCTAATGATGGGTATGTTCTTTAAATGAGCTGGAGTAAGGACGTGAGCTGTCTTTGGACTTCATTAAAAGCGCGTTTGCGTTATATTAAGAGCAGCGAAGGCAAGCCATATAACTGGGTCTTCTTGCCGGGAGGCCCTGGCCTTGGCTCCGAGTCACTTTCGGAGTTAACCTCGTTACTGCAACTGCCAGGAACCATTTGGCATCTTGATCTTCCTGGAGATGGATCCAACATTACAGAAGACGACAGCCATTATTTTTCTCACTGGTCCGATGCTCTTGTGGAGGCGGTTGAATCTCTGGATAAGGTGATTCTTGTCGCCCATTCAACCGGAGGCATGTATGCCTTGGCCACCATAAAACTACAGCGTTTGCTGTCAGGTCTGGTTTTAATGGACTCTGCACCTGATGCATCATGGCAACAGATTTTTGGAGAATACGTTAAAAAACATCCTATCGCAGCACTGGAAAAACTGCAGGAAAAATATCTCGAACATCCTGGCAATGAAACCCTCAAAAAGATGGTTATTGTTTCAGCTCCTTATTTATTTACCCCTGCTGGATTAAAAAAAGATCTTTCTTTTCTCGAGTTGTTACCCTTCAACTATCGCACTTGTGATTGGTCTGCCCAGTATTTTGATGGTGATTACACCTGCCAATGGATACCTGAAACAATCCCTACCTTGATTTTGGCTGGTGACAGCGATCGAATCACCCCATTAAAATTATTCAGTGATTCCTCAGGGTTTCATCGTGACAACATTTTGATAAGAGAAATTCCTCAATCTGGCCATTTTCCCTGGATTGATAACCCTGATGGAGTTCGTTTGGCTTTTCGTGAATATTGCCAGCGATTATAACACGCCCCGATTAGCTTAATATCAGCAAGACAATAATGAACAACTATGCTAATTTTAATTTTTTTGTTTTTAAAAGGGGTGAGCCAATGATTGTGACTTTCGATGATTTTGAAAAAATAGAACTACGTTCCGGAACCGTAGTTAAAGTAGAAGAGTTCCCAAGAGCCAAGAAGCCCGCCTATAAGGTGTGGGTTGATTTTGGAAAAGACCTGGGTATATTACAAACCTCTGCTCAAGTCACCGTACACTACACCCCTGAGTCTTTATTAGGCCGCTCAGTAGTCGGCTGTGTGAATTTAGGGGAAAAGAACATCGCTGGCTTTACCTCCCAATTTCTACTGGCCGGCTTTTCCGATGAGAACGGAGCCATCTGCCTGATTACCACGGATCCCAAAGTACCCAACGGTCAAAAACTGCATTAATTGTCATGTGCCCCACGTGATCTCAAGACCTCCACGCGATCTCGAGCTTCCCCTCACGTCATCTCGAGCCCCCCACGTCATCTCGAACGTCAGCGAGAGATCTCCTGACAAAAGCACAGTGCCCACACAAGGATATCCTTCACTTACGTTCGGGATGACGGAATACTTCTACGCGGTGACGGAATAACTATCGAGCATAAGCTCTAGGATGAATACATTGAACAATTATCCCTTCGCCCTGGGGCGAAGGGATATCTCTTTCCTACAATCCCAATTCAAGCCTAAAGAGGAGGAAACAAATCCTGAAACTTAACCCGACTTTTAACATGCAAAGCCTTACGTCTCTTTTTGGAAATATCAAAGACCTTATAAATACCAATAGGCACAAGGAAGCTTACCATGCCAATGCCAAAAGCTAATTTATACATCGGATCTTTATTGAGGACGAGGAAAAATAAAGCAATGAGCATTAATACAATTGCTAAAATGCCGGTGTACGGAGAGTAGGGCGTCACATAGCGGAGATCCTTAGTGCTATAACCCGCCTGATACAATCGATTTCTAAAGCTGATTTGCGAGGCGCATAAAGAAATCCATGCCAAAGCCCCGGTAAATCCAGAAACAAGTAATAAAGCGATATAAAGCTTCGTTTGGCCAAAGAAGTATCCGACGCCTAAGAGAATCCAAACGCCAATGAGGGTGGCAATTACTGCGTTTTGAGGAATCGAGTTTTGATTAAACTTAGCAAAAGTATGAGGTGCCATTCCATCACGCGCCAGGGCATTTAATGAACGAACGGTGCCGTAAAAGCCTGAGTTAGCGCAAGAAAGAGTCGCTGAAAGAGTGACAAAACTGGTTACCGACCCTGCCCATTTTAAGCCATAGAAATTAAGGGCATCTGCAAATACAGAATTAGATAAACCTGCCTTCTGCCAAGGAAAGATTAGCACCAGACAAAAGACCGGGATAATGTAAATAAACAGAATTCTAAGGGTGACATTACGAATAGCATGAGGAATCATTCGTGCAGGATTTTCAGACTCTCCCGCAGCAAGACCAATAATTTCTGAACCTTGATAGTTAACCAGCAACAAAACCATGGCCGTTAACAAAGCCATCGTTCCATGGGGAAGCAAGCCGCCATCACCCCAAATGTATCTAAGGCCTATAAAACCAGGGGGTTCATTCCCATTGAAAACACCCAGAAAGATCAAAAAGGCTAAGATAACGAATCCCATCAACGCTACAATTTTAATTAAAGCCAGCCAGAATTCAATTTCACCAAAAGTATCTACTTTGGCCAGATTAATGTAAGTAATTAATAAACCGAAACAAATTGCCCATATATAGCCATTAATCCCGGTAAACATTTCCATAAGGATGCCACCGGCCACACATTCCGCTGGAATATAGGCCACCCAGCTAATCCAATATGACCACCCGACGCCACAAGCCACCGCAGGGGAAATAAAATCAGAGGTATAGGTAACAAAAGATCCTGAAATGGGAATGGCAACTGCCAACTCACCCATACACAACATGGTCAAATAAATTATCAAACCGCCCAGCATATAGGCGATAAATACAGCAGGGCCTACGAGATTAATAACCTCACCAGTTCCTAAAAAATAACCTGATCCAATGATCCCCCCCAAGGCGATTAACTGAACATGACGATCCTTTAAACCCCGGCGATAGCCACTGTCTTTAATAGGTTTGGACATAGTTGGAATATTCTTCTTCACGGGCTGTTTATTTCTCTCAATAATTAAGTAGGGTGGTAATGTTATATTCATATGAAAAATAATAAAACCATCCAAACTTAAAAAAAATCATAAAAGATGTTATCTATATGATTTAAATAACAAATTATTTTAGAGGTTGGATAAAATTTATATTCAACATGAATATTTTAAGCGTTTATAGCATAATTTTTGAACTTTTAAAAGAAAACTAATATTTCAGCTTATTTATCAGGGGAATACCAAAAACAACCATTGAAACGTATTTATGGTCTGTTTTTCAAAAAAACAAAGTTATAAACCAACCGACTCTGCTCTGATTGATTCATAACTCCACGTGATAAGGAGCAAATAGCATATGGATTGAATCTATATGACCAACGTTACAGAAAGAATAATAAACTTTGAGCTTATTGATTTTATGTGATTATTAAGCTAATACTCTCTATGCCAGTTGTTAATTTTAAGGCGCTAAAAGCGGTGTCTCATATATCATCCGATATATGATTTATGACCAAAGGGTTAAATTAGATGCCTCAAATTTTAAGTAAAGAATTTACGATTGGTAAATTATATTTCATCAATGAGTTTGAGACGCGCGCCTTAATCTATGAAATTTTTTATCAAAGCTCTTATTTGTTAAATTGCCTCACTTTAAAGCCTGGTTCGATTATTATTGACGTAGGAGCACATATTGGGCTTTTTTCGTTATTTGCCCTGAGACAATGTGAATACGATGCATTGATCTATAGCTTTGAGCCTATTCCGGCCACGTTTGAATGTTTAAAAAGGAATTTAGCGCAATTTAAAGACCAAACGCGCCTTTATAACATGGGAATTAGTGATGTCAGCGAAGAGTGTTCTGTTGAATTTACTCTTTTTGGAAGGGATACGACGACTGCAACCTATAAACCAGGGGATAAATTTATTTCTAATTATAATCCTCTTTTAAATTATGAGACCTTATTAAAAATTTCTAAAGTTCGGGACAAATTATTGTATTACCAACTGAAATTTTTGCCTTTTATGCGCAACTATCTGATTAAAAGAAACTTTAAAAAAAGAACAGCAGAAAAAAAAGTCCAATGTACCCTTACCTCACTCGGTCATTTTATTGAAAAAAATGGAATAAATCACATCGATTTTATAAAAATTGATGTTGAAGGAGCAGAATTCGAGGTAGTAAAAAGCATAAAACCCTCCCAATTCTCCATGATTAAACAGCTATGCATCGAGGTGCATAACATCGACAACCGAGTCGAACACCTTGCCACGTACCTGCAAGAACAAGGCTACCTTACCGAAATCCATAGAAACTCCATTTACGAAAGACTCGGCTACAACCAGCATATGATCTATGCAAAGAGACCATCTTGAAAAAAGTAACAACCTACTTCGTTCGAGATGTTCTCTCATCAAACAATAATGAGCAATAGTCTATTCACTCGACTGCTTCATCATGAAAAGAACCCTCAGCTGTAAGAGCCTGTTTTTTGAAATAGGCCTATAAGAATATTTTCCCTATGCCGCTGTAGCTCAGTTTGTAGAGCCGTTGATTTGTCATCAGCCAAATAGAAACTATTGTAATAAGAATTAGTTTTGCCATAATGACTCGGCGTTCTAAACGCAATCTTCAGGGCGGGGTGAAAGTCCCTACTGGTGGTAAGCATCATGCAAGCCCACGAGCGCCTTAAATTATTAAGGGTCAGCAGATCTGGTGTAATTCCAGAGCCAACAGTTATAGTCTGGATGAAAGAAGATTAACGTTCATCATTTGTTCATAGACATCATTTTGATCGTTGTCTTGTCGCCCTATGTCCATTAAACATAAGCAAGGATATAGGTATGTCAAATTTAGAGATGTTTGGTAATAATTTTGTTGAGCGAGTTAATACAGCTTGCAAGGCGCTATCTTTAGGCAAAGGAATTATATTAGTTGATGATGAAGATCGCGAAAATGAAGGGGATCTTATTTTTTCAGCTGAAAAAATTTCTATTGAAAATGTAAATATCCTGATACAGGATTGCAGCGGTATTATCTGCCTATGCTTAACGCCTGAAAAAGTGGAAAAATTATCTCTCAAGCCTATGGTAACAAATAATACAAGTTCATATCAAACAGCTTTTACTGCTTCAATCGAAGCCAAAACAGGTGTTACAACAGGGGTATCAGCAAGCGATAGATGGACTACTATAAAAACAGCAATTCAGGAAGACTGCACCCCTGCAGAGCTTAATCAGCCTGGTCATGTTTTTCCACTGGTTGCGTGCAAGCAAGGTGTGTTAGAAAGACGTGGTCATACTGAGGGAAGTGTTGACTTAATGATGATTGCTGGCCTACAGCCAAGCGCTGTTCTTTGTGAACTTATGAATAAAGATGGGACTATGAAAAAATTACCTCAACTAATCCACTATGCACAAACTAAAGGTTTACCTCTCCTCAGTGTGGAAGATATTTATCAATATCGATTATCTTTTGATGATAGAAGAAAGCAAGCGTAGGCTGGGCTGAAAAGCCCAGCGTTGATGCTGCGTATGAATCTGAGTTGGACTTCGCATTCAGCGATACGAAGTCCAATAACCAAGCTTGTCATTACATCATAGATCCGTGTTGGGCTTTTCAGCCCAACCTACGCTTACTTCATCATGAAAACAACTCAGAACTGTAAGAGCCTGTTTTTTAAAATAGGCCTCTAAGACAAACAGTTAACTCGATATTTTATTTAGAGATCTCCCATTAAAACCAGTATTGCAACCTCAATAAACTACAGTATACTTTCCCTATGCCGCTGTAGCTCAGTTGGTAGAGCAGTTGATTCGTAATCAAAAGGTCTGCGGTTCGATTCCGCGCAGCGGCATTGTAAAATCAATGGGTTACGAGAATTAAAAATTAAATTTTATCCGCGTGTCGAATATGTGTCGAAGGTTGGAATAATTAATAAGCGAAATAATTACTTTCAGTTGAAACATATTCTATATTTTTTTACGAGCATTCTGTTTGTCACAGATCTTTGATCCGAATTTCCGTTCTAAAATTAACCAATAAAATTGTAAATTGTGCTAACTTTATAAATGGAAGAATTAATATGGATGACAATAATTTGAAGTTACATACATTTAGAGAAATCGTGATCAGTATTTTGACTACATCTATTAACGAAATAGAAGATGCCAAAGATCTCCTCGAGGCTCCCTTCTGATAAGCACTATGAATCTCAAGAAAGTTACAAACAATTTCTCGAAGGAAGAGGACTTGAAGATTTATTATTACAAATGAAGGACGTAATTAAAGTATTGCAATAACAAACACGGTCAGATATCAGTTAAATCTCATATTTCTGAGGTGCGGGAATGTATTTAAATGGGGGGCACTACAAAATGATAAAATTAGCATTCACGTTTTATCCATTTATCAATAGAATCAATAAGTGAATTATATTGCAGGGAGTATGAATTAAAATCAATTCCTAAAATTTCAAGAAGTATACGCCTATATAAGATCGAAAGTTTCATACCATATGCTGCACATTCACAGCCATTTAAAAAGTTCTTTTGATTATCGATTATGTGAAAAACTCTATTTCTAGTGTTTATAAATTTCTTAAGTAACTCTGTAAGCTCGGAGTCTTTAGACATTTCTCTGAAAAATAACTCTTTTCCAAAAATATTAATTATTTCATGTAATTTTTCTTTTAATGTAAATCTATCAAAAAAATGTTTTTTTATACTTTCTGTTAAAAATTTTAAAAATTTCTTTTTATCTGTTTTACTCCAAATATCTGATGTGTCTGATGAAATTAGCTGATTTATATAGTTCGAAAATAAATTTCTGTATTCTTTATTTGTTGGTGAAATTGTTAATTGGTTGGTTTTATTTAAATAATCAAATAAGGG